>JAICTZ010000073.1 GCA_025936115.1 Polyangiaceae bacterium | reverse complement strand
GGAACTTCTCGAACGCGAAGCGCGGCCACTTCACGACGACGTAGTCGATCACCGGCTCGAACGCGGCGCTCGTCCCCGTGATGTCGTTCGTGAGCTCGTCGAGTGTGAAGCCCACGGCGAGCTTGGCCGCGATCTTGGCGATGGGGTAGCCCGTGGCCTTCGACGCGAGCGCGCTCGAACGCGAGACGCGCGGATTCATCTCGATCACGAGCACGCGGCCAGTCTTGGGATCGACGGCGAACTGCACGTTCGAGCCGCCGGTCTCGACGCCGATCTCGTGCATGACGGCGCGCGACGCGTCGCGCAGCCGCTGGTACTCGCGATCGGTGAGCGTCATCGCCGGTGCGACCGTGATCGAGTCGCCCGTGTGCACGCCCATCGGATCGATGTTCTCGATCGCGCAGATGACGATGAAGTTGTCCTTGCGATCGCGGATGACCTCGAGCTCGTATTCCTTCCAGCCGATGACGCTCTCTTCGACGAGCACCTGGTGCGTCGGCGATTGCAGCAGCGCCCACGAGAGCTTCGCTTCGAGCTCCTCGGGGCCATCGACTACGGCGCTACCGCCGCCGCCGAGCGTGAAGCTCGGCCGCAAAATTAGCGGGTAACCCGTGAACTCGGCGACCTTGCGCCCCTCTTCGACGGTGGTCGCGTAGCCGGAGCGCGGGCACTCGAGCCCGCAATTTTTCATCGCTTCCTTGAAGAGCAGGCGATCTTCCGCCTTGCGGATCGCGTCCACCTGCGCGCCGATGAGCTTCACGCCGAAGCGCGAAAGCACGCCGGACTCGTGCAAATCCAGCGCGAGGTTCAGCGCCGTCTGCCCTCCGAGGGTCGGCAAGAGGGCGTCGGGACGCTCGCGTTCGATGATGGCCGACAGTGAGGCGCGCGTGAGCGGCTCGATGTAGGTTCGCCGGACGAGCTCCGGGTCGGTCATGATCGTCGCCGGGTTCGAGTTCACGAGCACCACGTCGTAGCCAAGGCTCGTGAGCGCCTTGGCCCCCTGCGTGCCCGAGTAGTCGAACTCGCATGCCTGACCGATCACGATCGGTCCGGAACCGATGAGGAGAATCTTTTTGAGGTCGTCACGGCGAGGCATGGCAGGGTGCCGCTTAGCACGTCGGGGCCGTTGACCCGGAAGGCTTTCTGGCAGTCCCCGCTCTCCTTATTAGCGAGCTAAGCGCCGAGCTCAGGCTGACCTCCCCTCCGCCGGCGCCCCGCTCGGGTACCGCATCGGCGGAAAGCCCGTTTCCGGGGTCCGGGAATCGCTCGTCCCTTGACGAGGAGCGGCCCTTCCGTCATAAGTCCGCGCTCCCCGGGCGCTCGACCGGGTTTTTGGAGCTTCCCATGCCGAAGATGAAGACGAATCGCGCTGCTGCCAAGCGCTTCAAAGTGACCGGATCGGGCAAAGTCCGCAGGCCGAAGGGGAGCGCGCAGCACAACATGATCGGCAAGAACCGCAAGCGCCGGCGCCGCCTGCGCGACAACGACATCGTATCTTCCGCGATGGAGAAGCGCGTGAAGATCCTGCTCCCTTACGGCTGATCCGCAGAGGTCCATCGCTATGTCCCGCGTTAAACGAGGTCCGTCCCCCCGCCGCCGTCACAAGCGCGTGCTCGCCCAGACCGAAGGTTTCTTCGGTGGGCGCAAGAACCGTTACCGCCAGGCGATGCGCGTCCTTTGGAAGGCGTGGCAGTACGCCTACGTCGGCCGCAAGCTCCGGAAGCGCGACTTCCGGAGCCTCTGGATCACCCGCATCAACGCCGCCTGCCGCCTGAACGGCACGACTTACTCGAAGCTCATGGCCTCGCTCGGCAAGGCCGGCATCGAGCTCGATCGCAAGACGCTCGCCGAAATGGCCCTGAACGACGCCGCAGCCTTCACGAAGCTCGTGGGGCTAGCCAGCTCGGCCGGCTGAGCACGGACGCGGTCCGTGTCCGGCTCCGAGAGCGAAACGCTCGAGCTTACGCCCGTCATCGAGCGTGCCCGGAGCCGCTTCGAGGGCGCGACGACCGAGCACGAGCTCCGCGCGCTCAAGGCCGAGATCCTCGGCAAGAAGGGTGAGCTTACCGCCCAGCTGCGCTCGCTCGGCCAGGCGCCGCCCGAGCAGCGCAAGCTCATGGGCGAGCGCGTCAACGCCGCCAAGGCCGAAGTCGAGGCCGCCTTCGAGGCGCGCCTCCACCAGCTCGCTGACGCCGCGCGCCGAGCCGAGCTCGAGGCGCCTCCGTTCGATCTCACGTTGCCCGGCCGCGTCACGGCGCCGCGCGGGCACCTTCACCCCGTGACGCGCGTCAAATGGGAGATCTTGGACATCTTCCGTTCGCTCGGCTTCAGTGTCGCTTGGGGCCCCGAGGTCGACCTCGAGCGCAACAACTTCGAGCGCCTCGGCTTCCCCCCGGATCATCCGGCGACGGACATGCAGGATAGCTTTTGGGTGGACGTGAAGGGCGCGACGGCGGGCGTGCGCGCCCTGTTACGCACCCACACGAGCACGGTTCAGGTGCGCGAGATGAGCACGCGCGAACCGCCGCTCGCCGTCGTGAGCGGCGGGCCCGTCTACCGCCGCGACGACGACGTCACGCACTCGCCGATGTTCCATCAGATCGAGGGCTTCCTCGTCGACGAGCGCACGAACTTCGCGGAGCTCAAGGGTGTGCTCGGAGAATTTGCGCGCCGCCTGTACGGGCCCGAATGTTCCGTACGTTTTCGGCCAAGCTACTTTCCGTTCGTCGAGCCGGGCGCCGAGATGGACGTAACTTGCGTCTTCTGCAGCCCCGATGACGGCTCGCGCGCCTCCTGCCGCGTGTGCAAGGCGAGCGGATGGCTCGAGGTGCTCGGCTGCGGAATGATTCACCCCGAGGTGTTTCGCCACTGCGGCATCGACGCCGAACGTTACCGAGGTTTCGCCTTCGGTCTCGGCGTCGATCGCGTTGCGATGCTCAGGTACGGGATCCCGGATATCCGTCTGCTTTTCGAGAACGACCCGCGTTTCCTGACGCAGTTCTGACGGCGAATTTTTTCGCGCCAGCCGGCCTATTTTCGCGGCAGCCGGCCCAATGAAATGGAAGTCTCGATGGTCTCACGCGACGACGCCCCAAGACTCAGCCTGCGACAGGTAAGTCAGCCGGTCGGCACACGCTGTGCCGGTAGCTCCGCAATCCTTGCGGTCCCTGATGCGTGCGTTGACAGGCTGCGAGCCCTCCAGGGTACTTGGAAGATGCGCCGGCCGCTTAACCGGGAATGTCCATGAGACGTTTTCTGTTTTACCCCTACGGCAACGTGTGCCTTGTTCGGCCCCTTCCACCCCTCCCTGCCACAATCTCGCGGACTTCCCCCACTGAAGCTAAATCCCGCTTTCGTGCGTAGATAAAGGGGACCGGATCTTTTGCCATGACGACCCGCCTCGCGCAACCAGACCCCTCTCAGCGCTCATCGCAGCAGGCCCCCGGCCGCGCTGCGGCCGCCCGTCCGCGAGACACGGGAAGCGCCGGGGTTGACAAACCTAAGAAGGCGCGAATTTTGCAACAGGGTTTCGCAACGGAGTCAGATATGAACCTTCGTCAGCAATCCGCGACTCAAAAGACCAAGGACCGGCCGCCGGCCAGCGCCCCAGCGTCGAGCCAGGTGCCGACGAACCGGCCCTCCACGAACGAGCCGCCCGAATACACGGACGAGGGTGAGGACACGCGCGTCCGCGCCGCCTCCTCGGTGCGCCCGTCCGATCCGCCCGAAAGCAGCGCCGAGGTTTTCGGCGAAGCCGGCGAGACGTTCGTTCCGGAATCCGACGCGGCGACGGACTCCATGCTGTCCCGCTACTTCCGCGACATGGCCACGCACCAGGTCATGGGCCCCGACGAGGAGCTCTCGGCCGCCCAGGCCGTCGAGCAGGCGGAGATCCAACATTGGTCCGCCCTACTCGCCTACGTCCCGACCGCGGAGGTCATGTTCGACCAAGTCGAAAAGGACGTTCAGACGCTGCCGCCCGAGGAGCGCCCCGAGCTCTCGCAGCTCGTCGAGCTCAGGAAGCTCGCCAAGCTCTACAAGAAGCAGCGCTCGAAGCTCAACGCCGAGCAGACGCGGCAGTGGAACGATTTTACGGCGTCGCTCGGCCGCGACGTACGCCTGCCCGACTCCGATCGTATCTGGATGGCGAACGCCGAGCGCATCTCGCGCTGTGAGACGATCGAGGGCTCGGAAGAGCTGGTCGTACCGGAGACGTCGCCCGACACACCGGCGTACCGGCGCTACCTCGCGCGCGTGCGCGAAACGGATCGCCAGCAGCGCCGCGCGAAGAACCGCTTCGTCAAGGCGAACCTCCGGCTCGTCGTGAGCATCGCGCGCCGCTACAACCGCGGCCGTCTTCCGCTCATCGATCTGATCCAAGAGGGCAATATCGGCCTGATGAAGGCGGTCGAGCGCTTCGACCACACGCGCGGCTACCGCTTCTCGACGTACGCGTCCTGGTGGATCCGTCACGCGATCAGCCGGGCGCTCGCCGACAAGGGTCGCGCGGTGCGCATCCCCGTGCACATGCTCGATACCTACAACCGCGTGTCGCGGGCGACGCAGACGATCATCGCGCGCACCGGGCGCGAGCCGTCGGTCGAGGAGCTCGAGAAAGAAACGGGCGTTCCTCGCGACAAGCTCGACAAGGTGAAGGACCTCTACGCCGACACGCCGTTTTCGCTCGACCGGCCCGTCGGCGACGAGGACGGCCGCCGCTTCATCGACTTCTTGGTCGAGGAGAACATGCTTTCGCCGTACGACAACCTCGCCAACCAGAAATGGGCGGAAGAGGTGCAGCGGCTGCTCGGAACGCTCACGCCGATCGAATCGCGCATCATTCGCTGGCGCTTCGGCCTCGACAACGAGGACGAGCTCACGCTGAAAGAAATCGGCGACAAGTACAACTTGTCGCGCGAGCGCATTCGCCAGCTGCAGGAGCAGGCGATCAGCAAGATCAGAAAGCAGATGCGCGAGTTCTGATCGCGCTCCGCGGCCCGCGCGGAACGGACCCTCTGACGCGCTCGGTGAAAACCGGGCGCGTCGTTTTTTGTGACCCGATTTTCGGGATGAGGTGGGCCCCCGCTTGCCTGGCGCTGGGGCATTGCCGCCCCACCCCCAGGGGTTTCCAGGAGAAGGGGGGTCGGCGCCGACGCGACGTTTCGATGAAACCTAACTAATTTCGATAAGTTAGCCTCGTTTCCGTCGATGTCATTTACATTTTGGGGCGGTCGGCGCATAAGGGCGCGCGTCTGGAATCAGCCATTTCGGCGCTGAACGAGCTGAAGCAAGCCGTGGAGCGCCGAGGCCGCCCGGATCCCCGGTCGGTAGGCAGCACAAGCTCCCCGATTTGCCTCGGACTTCGATGAATCTCTTCGTATTCCCGCGCTGGGCGAACAAGACAAGAGCGCTCGCGGGCATGCTCCTCGGAGGTGCCCCCGTCTACCTCACCTTCCTCATCTGGTACGGCGCTTCGCCGAAGACGACGGATGTGGGGTACATGCCGCAGCAGCCCGTCCCGTACAGCCATGCGCTGCACGCCGGGCAGCTCGGCCTCGACTGCCGCTACTGTCACAACACCGTCGAGCAAGCCGCGCACGCCGCGATCCCGCCGACGGCCACCTGCATGAATTGTCATGCCCGCGTCTGGACGAAGAGCGAAAAGCTCGCGCCGATCCGGGCGAGCCTCGAGAGCGGGAACCCCGTCGAATGGATCAAAGTCCACGACCTCCCCGACTACGTTTACTTCAACCATAGCGCGCACGTGACCCGCGGCATCGGCTGCGTCAGCTGCCACGGGCGCGTCGATCAGATGGAAGAGGTTTACCAGCACGAGCCGCTCAGCATGGGCTGGTGCCTCAACTGCCATCGCGCGCCTGAAAAGAACCTGCGCCCGCCGGAGGAGGTCACGAACATGGCCTGGACCCCGCCGGAAGGCACCGACCCGCTCGAATACGGCAAGATGCTGCGCGCAAAGAACAACATTAACCCCCCGACGGATTGCTCGACATGTCATCGCTGAAGAAGAGGACCCTGCCGACGCTCGGGGCCCAAGCCGAAGCGCCCGCGCCCGCGCCGACCCACGGTAGCGGCCGCCCGCGGTTCTGGCGCAGCTTTGCGGAGCTTCAGAATCGCCCGGAATTTCGCAGCCTGCTCGAGCGCGAGTTCGCGGCGCCGCCGCCCGACGGCAAGGCGAGCGACCCGGAACGCCGCCGTTTCATGCAGCTCATGGGTGCGTCGCTCGGCCTGGCGGGCGTCGGCTGCTGGCACGAGGACAAGATTTTGCCGCTGTCGCGCCGCCCCGAGGAGACCATCCCCGGCACGACCAAGCAGTTCGCGACGGCAATGGAGCTCGACGGCGTCGCCGTGGGCCTCCGCGCCACGAGCTACGACGGGCGCCCGATCAAGATCGACGGCAACCCGCTCCACCCCGAAAGCCGTGGCGCCGCCAACGCCTATCACCAGGCGAGCGTGCTCGGCGTCTACGATCCCGACCGCAGCGACAAACCGTGGAAGCGCGGCGGCGGCGCGGCGGCGGCCTCGAGCTGGGACGCGTTCACGGCCTTCGCCAATGACCACTTCGGCAAACTCAGGGGCAGCGCCGGCTCGGGCCTGCGCGTGCTCGCCGAACGCTCGAGCTCACCGACGCTCGCGGCGCTGAAGCAGCGCTTCCTGCAGGTTTATCCGCAGGCGCGCTGGGTGACGTACGAACCGGCAGCATCGGACGGCACGCGCGCGGGCTCCGTGCTCGCGTTCGGCAAGGCATACCGCACGCTGCTCGATACGACGCGGGCGCGCGTGATCCTCACGCTCGACGCGGACATTTTCGCGTCGGAGTTCCCCGGGCATCTCGCACACGCGCGCGGCGTCGCGAAGAACCGCGAGCCCGACGGCGACATGAGCCGCATCTACGCCATCGAGCCGCACTACTCGCTCGTGGGCGGCCTCGCCGACCATCGCATCGGTGTGCGCGCCGAGCACATCAAGGCGATCGCGGCCGCGCTCGACGCGAAGATCAGCGACATCGCGAAGCCCGACCCCTCCGTCGGGCCCGCGCAGCCGTTGCCCAAGGCCGAGATCCTGGCCGAGGCGCACGTCGCGAAGTTCGTCGACGCGGTCGTGAAGGACCTCGTCGCCAACGTGGGCCGCAGCCTGGTCGTCGCTGGACCCGCGCAACCGGCCGAGGTGCATGCAGCCGTTCACCGCGTCAACGCGATGCTCGGTAACGTCGGCAAGACCATTCGCTTCGTCGACGATCCGGAAGCCGGCGCCGGCTCGGACCTCGCGGGCCTGAAGCAGCTCACCGACGAGCTCATGCGCGACCGCGTCGATACGCTCGTCATGCTGGGCGGAAACCCCGCGTACACCGCGCCAGGGGACATCGCGTTCGGCGACGCCATCGCGCGCGCCAAGACGAGCATCCACCTGAGCCTGTACGACGACGAAACGTCGCAGCGCTCGAGTTGGCACCTGAACGCCGCGCACTACCTCGAGAGCTGGGGCGACGTGCGCGCGTTCGACGGCACGATCACGATCCAGCAGCCGCTCATCGCGCCGATTTACGGCGGGCGCTCGAGCATCGAGCTCGTCGCGCTGCTCGTCGGCGTGCCGGACAAGGCGCTCGACCTCGTCAAGCAGACGCACCGCGCCACGATCCAAGACGAGCGCGCGTTCCGGCGCGCCGTCCACGACGGTGTCGTCGCGAACTCCGCGTACGTCCCGGTGCTTCCGACGCTCGCGCCCATGAAGCCGTTCGCGTTCAGCGAGCGTGAGCTCGGCGGCAAGAAGCTCGGCAACGGCCAGCTCGAGGTGACGTACGGACCGTGTCCGAAGGTCTACGACGGCCGCTTCGCCAACCTCGGCTGGCTGCAGGAGCTGCCCGATCCGTTCACGAAGCTCACCTGGGACAACGCGGCGCTCATCGCGCCCGCGACGGGCGAAGAGCTCGGCGTCGCCGATGGTGAAGCCTGCACGGTGACCGTCGGCGGCAAGAGCGTCACGCTGCCGGCCCTGTGGGTCCCGGGAAAGCCCGAAGGCTCGATTCACCTGACGCTCGGCTACGGGCGCAAGGCGGCCGGCCAGGTCGGCGGCGACACCAAGAGCGAAGTGGATTCCGTCGGCGTCAACGTCTACGCGCTCCGCAGCTCGGGCGGCTACCACATCGCAGGCGGCGGCAGCATCGCCCGCTCCGACACCGATCTGCCGCGCCTCTCGACGACCAACGACTTTTACAACATCGACAAGATCGGCCACGACGGCCAGGAAGAGCGCACTTCCGAGCTCGTGCGTGAAGCGACGCTCGCCGAGTACAAGAAGGATCCGCGCTTCGTCGACTCGCGCGAAGACCCGCACCCGCCCCTACTCAGCCTCTGGGTTCCTCCCGTCTCGTACGAGGGTCACCGCTGGGGCATGGCCATCGATCTCAACAAGTGCGTCGGCTGCTCCGCCTGCGTCACCGCGTGCCAGGCCGAGAACAACATTCCGGTAGTGGGCAAGAAGAACGTCGCGATCGGCCGCGAGATGCTGTGGCTGCGCGTCGATCGTTACTACCAAGGCGAGCCCGAAAACGCCAAGGTCACCTTCCAACCGATCCCGTGCCAGCAGTGCGAGAACGCTCCCTGCGAGCAGGTGTGTCCCGTCGGCGCGACCATGCACAGCCACGAAGGGCTGAACGAGATGGTCTACAACCGCTGCATCGGTACGCGCTACTGCTCGAACAACTGCCCGTACAAGGTGCGGCGCTTCAATTTCTTCAACTACAACTTGGACACGATCGGCATCACGCCGTACACGCCGACCGACGACCCCAAGATGAAGGTCAAGTCGATGGTCTACAACCCCGACGTGACCGTGCGCTCGCGCGGCGTGATGGAGAAATGCACGTTCTGCGTGCAGCGCATCCAGAACGCCAAGATCAAGGCGAAGAACGCGAAGCAGGGCATCCCGGACGGCACGATCCGCACGGCTTGTCAGGACACCTGCCCCGCCGACGCCATCGTCTTCGGCGATTTGAACGACCAGTCGTCGCGCGTGGCCGCGCTTCACAACTTGCCGCGTGCGTACGAGTTGCTCGGCGAGATGAACAACCGACCCCGCGTCCGCTACCTCGGCCGCGTGCGTAACCCGAACCCGGAGCTCGGCTGAGATGGCCGCCATCAGCGACGTGAACCCCTTCGTCAACGCACCGGCTGGCGACAGCGCCTTTGCGCGCATCACCGACAACGTCTCGCGCATCGCCGAGGTCGAGCGACCGCCGCGCGCTTGGTACATCGCCTTCGCGTGCGCGCTCGCGATTTTGTCGATCTTTCTCGGAAGCATCGGCTGGGTGGTGTGGAACGGCATCGGTGTCTGGGGCACGACGATGCCCGCCGCTTGGGCGTTCCCCATCGTAAACTTCGTGTTCTGGATCGGCATCGGTCACGCCGGGACACTCATCAGCGCGATCCTCTTCCTGTTCCGGCAGACGTGGCGCACCGCGATCAATCGCTTCGCGGAAGCGATGACGATCTTCGCCGTCATGTGCGCCGGCGTGTTCCCCGGGATCCACATCGGCCGTCCCTGGCTGCCGTACTACATGCTTCCCATCCCGAACCAGATGGACATGTGGCCGCAGTTCAGGAGCCCGCTCGAGTGGGACATCTTCGCCGTGAGCACGTACGCGACGATCTCGATCGTGTTCTGGTACATGGGCATGATCCCGGACTTTGCGACGTTTCGGGACCGCGCGACCACGTTCTGGCGCAGGCTCTGCTACGGCGTCGTGGCGATGGGTTGGCGCGGCTCTTCGCGCCAGTGGCACCGCTACGAGCGCGCGTATCTGATCCTCGCGGCGCTCGCGACGCCCCTCGTGCTGAGCGTCCACTCGGTGGTTTCGTTCGACTTCGCAACGTCGCAGCTGCCCGGCTGGCACACGACGATCTTCCCGCCTTACTTCGTCGCGGGCGCCATCTTCGGCGGCTTCGGCATGGTCGTGATGCTCGCCGTGCCGGCGCGGCAGTTCTTCGGCCTGAAGCGCATCATCCAGATCAAGCACCTCGAGGTGATGAACAAGGTGCTGATCGCGACGAGCTTGCTCGTTGGCTACTCGTACATGATGGAGTTTTTCGTCGCCTGGTACTCGGGCAACAAGTACGAGGCGTTCACCTTCGTGAACCGCGCGTTCGGCCAGTACGCCTGGTCCTACTGGACGATGATCGCGTGCAACGTCCTGTTCCCGCAGCTGCACTGGTTCAAGGCCGTGCGCACGAACCCCGTCGCGACGCTGATCATCGGCATGTTCATCAACGTCGGCATGTGGTTCGAGCGCTTCGTGATCATTTGCACGTCGCTCACCCGCGACTTCTTGCCGTCGAGCTGGGGTTACTTCATCCCGACCAAGATCGACTTCATGACCCTGGGCGGCAGCTTCGGTCTGTTTTTCACGCTGTTCCTGCTCTTCTGTCGCTACCTGCCGATGGTGGCGATGGCCGAAGTAAAGGCTTTTCATCCCTCGGCGCACGCCCACGAGCCCGACCACCACGTCGAGCATGCGGGGCAAGCACCAGTCGGAATTTGAGCGAGGCGAAAGCGAGCTCTCGCGTACCCCCATGATCAGGTTCAGAGCAGTATGAGCGATTCACACGAGCCCCAAGCCTCAGACAGCGGCCCTCCGCCGCTCCACGGCCTGCTCGCCGAATACAGGACACCGGCGGAGCTCCTGCGCGCCTCGAAGAAGGTCCGGGACGCCGGTTTTTCGCGCTGGGACACCTTCTCGCCCTTTCCGGTCCACGGCATCGACAAGGCGATGGGCATCAAGATGACGATCCTGCCCTGGATCGTGCTCGGCGCCGGCCTCACGGGTCTCGCGACCGCGATCCTCCTGCAATGGTGGACGAACGCGTACGACTACCCGTGGCTCGTCAGCGGCAAACCGCTCTGGAGCATCCCGGCGAACGTGCCGATCATGTTCGAGCTCACGGTGCTCTTCGGCGGGGTCACGACCTTCATCGCGATGCTGGTCCTCAACAACCTGCCGTTCCCGTCGCACCCGCTCGACCACGTGCGGCGCTTCGCGCGCGCGACCGACGACCGCTTCTTCCTCTTGATCGAGGCCGCGGACCCCAAGTTCGACGAGACCGACACGCGCGCCCTCATCGACGCGACGCATCCCATCGCGGTCGAGGGCGTGCCCGAGGATCGCAAGACCTCGGACAAGCTGCCGACCGGCATCATCTACAGCCTCGTGATCGTGACGGTCATGTCGGCCGTGCCCTTCGCACTCGCGGCCAAGGCCCGCTACACGAAGAGCCGCTCGACGCGCGTCCACATCATTCAGGACATGGACTCGCAGCCGAAGTACAAGGCTCAGCGCGAAAACCCAGTGTTTTCCGACGGTCGCTCGACGCGCCTCCCCGATCCGGAAACCGTCGCCGTGGGCGAGCTCCGCGAGGACGACCATTTCTGGCGCGGCCAGGACCACGGCGCTTGGGTGCGCACGTTCCCCCCGACTTTCCGCGTCGACGAGGCCGCCATGTTGCGGGGGCAGCAGCGCTTCGGTATTTACTGCACGCCCTGTCACGGCTTCGGCGGAGAGGGTAACGGCATGGTCGCCAAGCGCGCCGACGAGCTCGCGCAGGGCACCTGGACGCCGCCCTCGAACCTGACGGACGAGCGCATCCGCAACATGCCCGTCGGCGAGATCTTCAACACCATCACGAACGGCGTCCGCAATATGCCGGCGTACGGCCCGCAGATCCCGGCGAGCGATCGCTGGGCCATCATTCTTTACCTTCGCGCCCTCGAGCGCGGCCACGCGGGAAAGATCGCCGATCTCGAGCCCGCCGAACGCACCGGCCTGTAAAACGACATGGCAACCGCGAAAAAAGGTCCCAAAAAGACGAGCTCGAACGCGAAGACCCCGAGCTCGGAGAAGCCCGCCGCCGCGCCGAGGAAGAGCAGCGCGCCGGAGGACTCGGCCGCGCGCGTGAACGTCGCCGGCTTCTCCGACAGCATTCAGCTCGGCTCCGAATCCAGCGCGCTGTTCGCAAAGGCGGCGGGCGTGGCCGTCATCTGCCTCGGCGTCTCGGTGGCGCTCGGCGCCTCGGACGGCGACGGCTTCCGGCGCTGGTCACACGGCTATCTCGCGGCGTTCGGCGTCGCGCTCGCCATCACCGCGGGCAGCGTGTTCTGGGTCTGCCTGCAGAACCTCGTGAATGCGCGCTGGAGCGTCGTCGTTCGCCGCGTCGGTGAGGTGTTCGCGGCCAATATGCCGCTCCTCGCCGTCCTGGCGCTGCCGATCATCGTGCCGGTGGTGCTCGGCAATCCCGTCGTTTACGAATGGGCCGACAAGGCGAAGGTCGCCGGCGACGAAATCCTCGCGCACAAATCCGGTTACCTGAACCCGACCTTCTTCCTCGTGCGGATGGTCTTCTATTTCGGCTTCTGGTCGATCCTTGCGCGCTACTACCTGAACCACTCGCGCCGTCAGGACGAGACCGGCGGCAGCGAGATTGCTCCCTCGATGACGCGCGTGTCGGGGCCGGCCATGATTGTGTTCGGCTTGGCCATCACGTTCTGCTCCATCGACCTGTTCATGGCCGTCGATCCGCGCTGGTTCAGCACCATGTTCGGCGTCTATTTCTTCGCGAGCTGCGTGCTGGGCGTCCACATCACGCTCATCTTGGCCCTCATGTGGCTGCAGGGACGCGGCCGGTTGGCCAAATCGGTCACCACGGAGCATTATCACGACCTCGGCAAGATGCTCTTCGCCTTCGTGATCTTCTGGGCCTACATCGGATTTTCGCAGTTCATGCTGATTTGGTACGCGAACCTTCCCGAAGAGACGGCGTGGTTCAAGCAGCGCTTCGCGGGCGGCTGGGGCACCGTTTCATGGACGCTTGTTTTCGGTCACTTCGTGATCCCGTTCTTTGGGCTTCTTTCGCGGTACATCAAACGCAACAAGACCCTGCTCGGCTTCTGGTGCTTCTGGATGCTCGCGATGGTCTACGTCGACATGTTCTGGCTCGTTTTGCCCGCGGTTGACGTGGAGCCGAACCTGCGCGCCATGGACGTGCTCGCGCTGTTGGGCCTCTTGAGCGCGCTCGTCGCCGGTGCCGCGCGTGAAGCCGGCAAGAAGAACCTGATCCCCACCAAGGATCCGCGACTCGAGCAGTCGCTCGCTTTCGAGAACATCTGATGGCCACCGAAAACGACAAGGTCAATACGGGCGCCCTCGGGACGATCCTCCTCGTCGGCTTGTTCGCGACGCTCAGCATCGCGCTCGCCGTCACGGCGCTCGTGCGCCACTCGGTTCAGGGCACCGTCGATGAGCGCCAGACGCTCGCTCAGCAGCCGTACCGCGATCTCCGCCACCAACAGACGGAAAAGATCAGCGCCAACCCGACCTGGACGGACAAGGGCAAAGGGCTCGTTGCGATCCCGATCGAGCGCGCCAAGCTCAAGGTCTTGACCGAGCTTCGGCGTGATCCCTCGACCGCGACGCCGCCCGCTCCCGCGAGCGCAGCGCCGGCGCCGGCGCCGGCCGGCAGCGACGGTGCTCCCGCCGCCCCGCTCGGACAGACCGAACCTGCGGCAGCCCCCGGCGGCACCGTCGCCGCCGTCAAGCCGAACGCGCCCGCGACACCCGCCCCCAAACCCACGGATGGCTGATATTCGCGCGCTCCTCCGGGCCGTGTGCCTCACGGGCCTGCTCTTCGCGGCACCTGCTGCGGCGCACGACGGATCTGCGTCCGATCGCCTCGATCCGACGGAGGCTCCGCCGAAGCGCGTCGAGAACGTGGAGGTGACGGAGCAGCTCGGCAAGAAGGTGCCGCCTGCGATCCCGTTCACGGACGAGCACGGCCACCCTGCGACCATCGGGCAGTACTTCGACGGGACGCACCCGGTCATCCTGACGTTCAACTATTCGAATTGCCCGATGCTCTGCAGCTTGATGCTGAACGGCCTCGTGCAGGGCTTGAAGCAGCTCGGCTACACGCCGGGTCACGACTTTCGCATCGTGACGGTCAGCATCGATCACGAGGAAACGCCAGCAAAGGCGCTGAAGACGCAGACGCGCTACCTGAAGGAGCTCGGCCGTCCCGAAGCGATCGAGGGCTGGCACTTCCTCACGGGCAGCGAAGCGAGCGTGCACGCCTACGCCGACGCGCTCGGCTTCGGTTACGCCTACAACGAGGCGCGCAAAGAGTACGCGCACCCCTCCGCGATGGCTGTGACGAGCCCGGACGGCCACATCGTCCGTTACCTCTACGGCATCGAGTACCCCCCCTCGAAGCTCAAGCTCGCTTTGCTCGAGGCCGCACAAGGCAAGATCGGCAACCCCTTCGATCGCCTCGTGCTCTATTGTTTCCACTACGACGCAACCGAGGGGCGGTACGCACCCACGGCAGCGAACGTGATGCGCGTCGGCGGCGCCATCAGCGTGGTGCTGCTCGGAATCTTTTTGACTCTTCTCTGGCGAACCGACTCGAAGAAGCGGCGCCGGAACGCCGAAAGCACGTCATGACCATGCTCTCCCCGCTCCTCTTGCTCCAGCCCGTGCAGCAAAACCTGCCGAAGTTCCCGGAATCCGAGAGCTTCTGGATGCCGGCCGACGTGTCGATGACCGCGCACGACACCGACTGGCTCTACATGTTCATGGTGTGGGGCTCGACGATCTTCGCCGTCGGCATTTTCGCGGCGATTTTTTACTTCATCCGGCGCTACCGGGCGACGTCGCGCGCCGCGAACGAAATCGCGGAGCCGAGCTCCGAGCACAACACGACGCTCGAGATCACCTGGTCGGTCATCCCGATGTTCCTCGTGGTCGCGCTGTTCGTGTGGGGCTTCCAGGGCTTCGTGAGCCTGCGCACGCCCCCGCGCGGCGCGCTCGAGATCCAGGCGACGGGCCAAAAATGGAAGTGGCTGTTCGACTATCCGCACGGCACCGAGGACGCGCTGCACGTCCCGGTGAACCGCCCGGTGCGCGTCCTGATCCACTCGGTGGACGTGCTCCACAGCCTCTACCTGCCGAACTTCCGCGTGAAGATGGACGCCGTGCCGGGTCGCTACACCGACCTCTGGTTCCAGGCGACCAAGCCCGGTGATTACCCCATCTTCTGCGCCGAGTACTGCGGCACGTCGCACTCGGACATGCTGAGCCACGTCATCGTGCATCCGCCCGGCGACTACGAGAAATGGCTCGCCGAGCAGAAGAAGAAGCTCGAGGACATCCCGCTGCCCGAGCTCGGCAAGCTGCTCTACCAAAAGCAGGGCTGCTCGACGTGTCACACGACGGACGGCTCGCGCCTCATCGGCCCCACCTGGAAGGGCATGTTCGGCCGCACGGAGCACTTCGCTGGCGGCGCAAGCGCCGCCGTGGACGAAAATTACATCCGCGAGTCGATCATGGATCCGCAAGCCAAGATCGTCGACACCTATCCCCCCTCGATGCCGACCTACCAGGGCAAGCTCAGCGATCGCCAGTTGAGCGGAATCATCGAGTACATCAAGAGTCTCAAGTAGTCCGAAGGAGCCGTTAGATGGCATCCCCCAGTATCCCTGCCGACGCCCTCGTGCCGCCCGCCAAGGCGGACAGCGACAATTACCTCACCCACGACAAGGGCTTCTTGTCCTGGGCGCTCACGCTCGATCACAAGCGCATCGGCGTGATGTACCTCGCGTCCGTGCTCGCCGCCTTCGCCCTGGGCGGCACGTTCGCGCTGATCCTCCGCACCGAGCTGCTCACGCCGGGCAAGACGATCATCGAGCACGACACGTACAACCAGATGTTCACCATGCACGGCGCCGTGATGGTGTTCCTCGTGATCATCCCCGGTATTCCCGCGGCGCTCGGCAACATCGTGCTCCCGCTCCAGCTCGGCGCCAAAGACGTCGCGTTCCCGCGGCTGAACCTCGCGAGCTACTACCTCTGGGTCATCGGCGCGATCTGCATGCTCACCTCGCTCGTCACGAGCGCGGCGGACACGGGCTGGACCTTCTACGCGCCGTACAGCACGACGACGCAGACGAACGTGATCCCCGCGGCGATGGGCGCGTTCATCCTCGGGTTCAGCTCGATCTTCACGGGCCTCAACTTCATCGTCACGATCCACAAGCTGCGCCCGCCGGGCATGGGTTGGTTCCGGCTGCCGCTCTTCGTCTGGTCGCTGTATTCGACGGCGCTGATCCAGGTGCTCGCGACGCCCGTCATCGGCATCACGCTGCTCATGATGATGGTCGAGCGCACCTTGCACATCGGCATCTTCGATCCGGCGCTCGGCGGCGACCCCGTGCTGTTCCAGCACTTCTTCTGGTTTTACTCGCACCCGGCCGTCTACATCATGATCGTCCCCGCCTTCGGCGTGATCGGCGACGTGATCCCGACGTTCTCGCGCAAGCGGATTTTCGGCTACAAGTTCATCGCCGTTTCGAGCCTCGCGATCGCGTTCCTCGGCTTCCTCGTGTGGGGCCACCACATGTTCGTGGCCGGGCAGTCGCTGCTCGCCGGCTCGATCTTCAGCGCCATCACCTTCCTGATCGCGATCCCGACGGCCATCAAGGTCTTCAACTGGATCACGACCATGTACAAGGGGCGCATCCACCTCGACACGCCGATGCTGTACGCCCTCGCGTTCTTGTGGGTGTTCACGATCGGCGGGCTCACGGGCGTCTTCCTCGCCGTGATGAGCGTCGACGTGCACCTCCACGACACGTACTTCGTCGTCGCGCACTT
>JAICTZ010000002.1 GCA_025936115.1 Polyangiaceae bacterium | reverse complement strand
GCGGCCGAAGGCCAAGGCGCTCTGCCGCAAGCACGCGGCGTTCCGACCGACATCGGGGGCAGTACGAATCCGACGCTGGCACCCCCTGCCGCGGCTTCCATCGGCGGCCACAAAAGCGGCAGCGGGGGAGCTCGATCGTTGTAGGCACTGAACGAATGCTTAGCACACCCGATCTCTGATGGAAAGTCGTGGACTTACGCTCAAAAGCTCATGGACATATTACAAAATGATTCCATGGGCTTAGACTCCATAGCTCAAGAATGGATGGAACTCGGGCGTGCTCGACGCTGGCGCGATTGGCCGTCCGGCCCGTCCCTGGGCTCGGCGCCAGCAGATCCGCCCGTGTCGCCGCAGCAACTTAGGACACTACCGTTGAGTGACCGACCGCCACCGTACGGCCTGCCGCGCAGCCGCCGCACGCTACCCCGCCGTGGGCGTCCCGGCGCTCAGCCTGCGAGTTCGAGAATGAGCGCACCGAGGGGCGGCAGGTTGAGCGAGAGCGACCACTCGCGGCCGTGCGTCGGGACCGGGTCGGCGTCGACGACCGCGAAGGTGCGGAAGTCGCTACCGCCGAAGCGCTGGTCATCGGTCGAGAGGCGCTCGAGGTAGCGCCCGCTGCGCGGCACGCCGATGCGGTAGCCCTCGCGCGGCACGGGCGTGAAGTTCAAGACGACGACGACGAATTTGTCGACGTCGCGGCGCATGTAGGAGAGGACGCTGTTGTCCCGGTCGGAGCAGTCGATCCACTCGAAGCCGAACGTGTCCGGATCGGAGCGCCAGAGCGCCGGCGTCTGCATGTAGTAGCGCGAGAGCTCGGCGATGAAGAGCTGGAGCTCGCGCCGCTGCGGGTGATCGGCGATGTGCCAATCGATGCTGGCGTCGACGTTCCACTCGTGATGCTGGGCGAATTCCGTGCCCATGAACATGAGCTGCTTGCCGGGACGCGTGTATTGGTAGGCGAAGAGCAGCCGCAGATTGGCGAGCTTCTGCCAGAAGTCTCCGGGCATCTTCTCGACGAGCGCGCCTTTGCCGTGCACCACCTCGTCGTGGGAAATCGAGTTGATGAAGCGCTCGGTGTACTCGTAGAGCATCGAGAACGTGAGCTGATCGACGTGGAACTTGCGGTGCACCGCCTCCTTCGAGAAAAAGTTCAAGGTGTCGTGCATCCAGCCCATGTTCCACTTGAAGGTGAAGCCGAGCCCGCCTTCCGAGGGCGGCTTCGACACGCCGCCCCACGCCGTCGACTCCTCCGCGATCGTGAAAGCGCCCGGCGCCTCCTCGTGCACGGCGGCGTTGAACGCGCGCAAGAAGTCGATGGCTTCGACGTTCTCGCGCCCGCCGTACGGGTTCGGCATCCACTCGCCCTCACGACGGCTGTAATCGAGGTACAGCATCGAGGCGACGGCATCGACGCGCAGCCCGTCGATGTGAAACTCGTGAATCCAGTAGAGAGCGTTCGCGACCAGGAAGTTCCGAACCTCCGTGCGGCCGAAGTTGAAGATGAGCGTGCCCCAGTCGGGGTGCTCGCCGCGGCGCGGGTCTTCGTGCTCGTAGAGCGGAGTGCCGTCGAAGCGACGCAGCGAAAAGTCGTCCTTCGGAAAGTGTGCGGGCACCCAATCGACGATCACGCCGATACCCTGTTGATGGCAGTAGTCGACGAAGAAGCGGAAGTCGTCGGGCGTGCCGTAGCGGCCAGTCGGCGCGAAGTAGCCTGTCACTTGGTAACCCCACGAGGGGTAAAAGGCGTGTTCGGCGACGGGCATGAGCTCGACGTGCGTGAAGCCGAGCGCTTTGACGTGCGCGACGAGGCGCGGCGCGAGCTCGCGGTACGTGAGCCAGCGATTGTCCTCTTCGGGAATGCGCGCCCAGGAGCCGACGTGCAGCTCGTAGATCGAGATGGGCTCGCGGGTCTGGTCCTTGCCGGCGCGCGCGTGCATCCAGGTTTCGTCGAACCACTGGTAGCTCGACTCGGTGACGCGGGTCGCCGTCGCGGGCGGTAGTTCCATCTCGCGGCCGAGCGGGTCGGCTTTGAGGCGGAGCTCGCCTTCTCGCGTGCGGATTTCGTACTTGTAGAGGGCGCCTGCGCCGACTCCCGGCACGAACAGCTCCCACACGCCCGTCGTGCCGAGCGAACGCATCGGGTACACGCGGCCGTCCCAGCGATTGAAGTCGCCGACGAGGCTGACGCTCGCGGCGTTCGGCGCCCACACGGCGAACGCCGTGCCACGCGTGCCGTCCATCGTGCGCACGTGCGAACCGAGCACCTGCCACAAGCGCCGGTGCGTGCCCTCACCGATGAGATACTGATCGAGCTCACCGAGCGTCGGCAAAAAGCGATACGGATCGTCGCGTTCCCACGTGGCGCCGCCTTCGAAATGGAAGCGCAGCCGGTACGCGAGCGGCAGGTCCGCGCCTGCGAGGAAGACGGCGAACATACCGTCACCGACGGGCAGCATGCCGATCGGCTCCGCACCTTCACGCAAGAGCTCGCAGCCGACGGCGTCGGCGTGATACCCGCGCACGATGACGCCGTGCGTGCCATAAAGCTCAGCCCGGTGCGCGCCGAGTAACGCGTGCGGCGTGTGCCGTTTTCCGCTGGCAAAGGCCCGCAGGTCCCCTGGGTGCACGAGATCGGCCGGATCCATCAGCCCACCTCGTACCACAACAGCACGAGCGAATGCGGAGCGACGTTGACGCCGGTTCTGGGCACACGCCGCGGCGCGCGTCCGGCCGACTGGGCGGTATTGGCGGCTTCGTGCCAATGCCCGCGTTCCTCGAGCTTCGGTAAGGCGTAGTGCACCGCCTTCGTACTCGCGTTCAAGAGCAGGAGTAGCGTAAGGCCCCGATTGGGGCGCCCGCGCTCGTCCACGTCGTCGGATGCCTCACCATGGATCAGCATGCCGAGCGACTGAGTCTTGGGGTCGCTCCAGTCCTCCATCGTCATCTCGCCCCCACTCGGACGCACCCACGAGACGTCCTTTTGGTGACCGTCGCCGATCGGACCGCCGCTGAAAAAGCGGCGCCGGCGAAATACGGGATTTTTGCGAGTGATGGCGAAAACTTCACGCGTAAAAGCGAGCAGCTCTTCTTCCGCAGGGCCGATGTCCCAGTCGAGCCAGGCGATCGGATTGTCCTGGCAGTAAGCGTTGTTGTTGCCGCGCTGCGTGCGCGCGACCTCGTCGCCGTGCGAGAGCATGGGAACGCCCTGCGAGAAGGCTAGTGTGGCGAGGAAGTTTTTGCGCATGCGTTCGCGCATTCGCAAGACGGGCGCCGACGTCGTCTCGCCCTCGACTCCCCAGTTGCGACTGAAGTTCTCGTTGGTGCCGTCGCGGTTTTCTTCCCCGTTCGCGTCGTTGTGTTTGTGGTCGTAGGAGACGAGATCCTCGAGCGTGAAGCCGTCGTGGCACGTCACGAAGTTGATGCTCGCGAACGGGCCCCGATCGCCGCCGCCGTGGAAGATGTCGCTCGAGCCCGACAGACGCGAAGCGAGCTCGGGCACCTGGCCTTCGTCGCCGCGCCAAAAGCGGCGCACGCAGTCGCGATAACGCGCGTTCCACTCGGCCCAACCCGGCGGAAATCCGCCCAAACGATAGCCGCCCGGTCCGAGATCCCAAGGCTCGGCGATGAGCTTCATGCGCGACAGCGTCGGATCCTGCTGCACCATCGCGAAGAAGCGGGAGAAGGCGTCGAACTCGTACGGATCGCGCGCGAGTGTGGTCGCGAGGTCGAAGCGGAAACCGTCGACGTGCATCTCTTCGACCCAGTAGCGCAGGCTGTCGAGCACGAGCTGCAGCGTGCGGGGATGCACCGTGTTCAGGCTGTTACCGCAGCCCGTGTAATCGACGTAGTAGCGGCGATCGTGCGAGTCGAGCCGATAGTACGATTGGTTGTCGATGCCGCGCAGGCTCAGCGTGGGACCGAATTGGTTGCCTTCGCCCGTGTGGTTGTAAACCACGTCGAGCAGCACCTCGAGACCCGCCCGATGCAGGGTCTTCACCATCGTCTTGAATTCGGTGACTTGTTGGCCGAGACAGCCGGTCGCAAAGTGCGGATCCGGCGCGAAGAAGCCGACCGTGTTGTAGCCCCAGTAGTTACGCATGCCGGCTTCGAGCAGGCGGCGCTCGGAGACGGCGTGGTGCACGGGCAAGAGCTCGACCGCGGTGACCGACAGCGAGCGCAGGTGATCGATCATCGCGTCGGAAGCGATCCCGAGGTACGTGCCGCGCAAGTGCCCCGGCACGTCGGGGTGCGTGCGCGTGAGCCCGCCCACGTGGCACTCGTAGATGATGCTGCGGCTCCAGGGCACGCGCGGCGCGCGATCGTCGCCCCAGCTGAACGCCTGTTCGACGACGACCGACTTCGCCGCGACGGCGGCGCTGTCGTCCGTGCTCATCACGAGATCGTCCGGCGAGCCGATGGGATAACCGAACGTCTCGTCTGGGCAGCGGATCTCGCCCGCGATGGCCCTGGCGTACGGATCGATCAAGAGCTTGTTCGGGTTGAAGCGGTGCCCCTCACTCGGCATGAACGGGCCGTGCACGCGGTAGCCGTAGAGCTGACCCGGCATCGCGTCGGGCAAGTACACGTGCCAGACGCGGTTCGTGCGCTCCTTGATGGGGATGCGGATCGATTCCGTGGTCGAGCTCTGCGACTCGAATAGGCAGAGCTCGACGGCCGTCGCGTGCTGGGAGAAGAGGGCGAAGTTGACCCCCTGGCCGTCCCAGGTGGCACCGAGTGGTTGGGGCACGCCGGGTCGCGTCCGCATGAAGCGCGCGATAGTAACACCCGTCCCGCACCCGCAGGGAAGCCCTGTTCAGCGCCGAACGAACGCGACGTCGTCGATCCACACGTCGAACGGCGTGCTCTCGGGCGCGATCCCGAACTCGAGAAAGCGTACGCGACGGGGATCGAACGCGACGGGAACGCGCGCGGCGTAGAGCTGCCGCAACTCCTCCCAACGGACGACGTACTTCCGGAACGTCGGCGACAGCTCGACGATCTTGCGATGCGTGTCGTAGCAGTCGGTCTGGCAGAGGCCGCCGTACTTCACGTCCTGCACGTCGATCATCTGCAAGCCCACGCGGAGCTCGCCTGGTCCCTTGGCCCAGAACTGGATGCCCGCGTAAGCGGACGCGTCGTAACACGCCGCATCGGCGAGCTCGGTGCCGAACGTGACACCCCACTGACTGAAGTGACTGCCCGAAACGTGGAGGGCGCGTTTGCTGGTCGCCCGTCCGCCGGGAATGCGACTCGGAAATAGCGCCGAGCGGCTCGGCGGCACCTGCTTGCCCGTGCCGTCGTCGTACGTGATCCAACTCCCCTTACGGCCGTCGGCGGCGAGCACCCACGAATCGTCCTGCTCGAAATCCTCGATCAGCGGCGCGTCCCCCTTGGCGATCACGAGCTCGACGCACGGCTGCGGCGCCGGCGCGGAGGACGGAGGCAGCGCCGGGCTCGCCAGAGTGCTCGCGGTCGCGCTCACCCGTTCGGCGGCGACTTCGGCAGGGTTTGGGCCGGCTCGGTGCACGGTGACGGCGACGCCCGCGGCGGCCGCGAGCACGACCGCGGCGGCAGTAACCCTTCGACGCAGGCGGCGCTGCGGACGTTCTCCGAGTGCGTCGAGGCCGCGCGCGAGGATGCGCTCTTTGGCGGCGTCGGACGGCGCGTCGAGCTTCGCCGACCTCAAGAGCAACCGCGCGAGCTCCGCCTGCTCCGCGTCGGACGGCTCGGGCCCGGCGTCGTCCGGGGCGTCGTCCCGGGGATCGTCGCTCATCGCTTCCTCCACGCGAAGGCCGCGCGGGCTTGCAGGCGTTTGATGCCGGAGTGGAATTTCTCGCGCGCGGTCCGCAGACGCGAGCTCACCGTTCCCTGCGGCACGTCGAGGAGCTCGGCGATCTCGCGCACGGAGAGCTCCTCCACTTCGGCCAAGACGAACACGGCGCGCAGCTCGTCGCTCATCCCGTCGAGGATCTCCTGCAAGAGCGGACGCGCGCGCGAAAGCTCGGCGAGCTCTTCGGGATCGAGGGCGGCGCCGGCACGGTCGTCGCTTACGGCGTCGAGCTCCTCCGGCCGGCGGCGAGCGCTGCGGCGCCGGGTCGAGGCGACGCGTAGCGCGGTGCCGAAGAGAAACGCGCGTTCGCGGTCGAGCGGGATGTTGTCCAGGTTCCTTGCCGTGACGAGGAACACTTCCTGCGCGGCATCGTCGGCGTCGGCAGGCGGGACCCCGAGGCGCCGCACGCTCCGCCACACGAATTCGAAGTGTCGGTCGACGACCTGGCGAAATCGCGCCTCGCGCGCGCGACCCTTTGGAAAAACATCGTCGTCGGCCATGCGGCTCAGCGGGTCCGGCGTGCGGAGCCCGCCCGGTCCAGTCGGCAGGGCCGTGGTCGTGAGCACATTGACCTCATGGGCGGCGTACCTGAAACCGATCGAAAAATCGTGGCTACCGTCGTGAATCCTAGACTGAGTGCACGGAAACGGGCGTTCGGCTCGGCGGCCGCTCGGCTGCGGGTGCTCCCGTCAGGTCGCGCGGCGTTCAGCGCACGTCGAGCGTCTGCGTAGCGAGGTTATCGCCGGCGCAGGCATACCGAGCGAGCCGGAGCCGGTCGGCGAAGCTCGTCGCGACGAGGAGCGCGCGCCCGGCCCACACCGCCCGCGCCCCGGGCGGGGCGAGGTCGAGTGGTAGCAGCGGAGTCAGCCCGGAGCGCGGCTCGTCGAGCGCCAAATCGAGACTCGCGGCGTGGAGAGTCGCCAGGCCGCTCTTGCACGTGAGCTTGAGCGCGCGCAAATCGAGGTACTCGGCGGCGGCGTCGCGTGCGCCGAGCCGCACGGCGCGCCGGCCACCCTCGCATTCGGCGACGAGCCAGGCCGCGCGCTGCCAGACGAAGGTGCCGGCCGGCTTGCAGCCCTCGAGCAGCGGGTCGGCGCGCGCGTAGTCGGGGTCGCGTTCGATCGTGAACATGGTCGTGACGGGGCGTTCGCCCGTGTAGGTGCAGACGCCGTAGTGAAAGCGTGAGCCGGCGACGACGAGCTCCACCGAGTTGTCGGCGCACGGCACGGGGACGGTCATGGGTAGGCCGCTGATTTCCGCGCGATCGGGCGAAAGCTCGTGAAAATCGAAGCCGAAGCAGCCGTGTCGATTGGCGTCGATGCACGCCGCCTCGTTGCCACGCGCGAAGACCAGGGCGCGGTCGCCGCGCGCTGCGAGCGCGATGTTGCCGCGCGCCGTGCGCGGGCCGCTCCACGCGGGACCGAGCTCGAACGGCGCCGTCGACGCGCCGGACCAGGCTGCCCGCACGCGCGCCTTGGCTCCCTCACGCTCGACCCACGCGAGCGCGAGTCGCTGACCGACCCACACTGCCGTGAGATCCGTCGCTTCGCCGTGGAGCGCGCCGGGCTCGAGCGCCGTGCTCGCGCCGCTCGCGAACGCGCCGTTCGCGTCGAGCTCGATTTTGCGTAAGGAGCCGTCGGCGCGTTCGAGCGGAGCGAAGACGAGCGTCGCTCCGGTGGCGCTCGCCGTGAGCTCGAAGCCGGTCGGTGTGCCGAGAGGGCCGAGTTTGGGCGCAGAAGCGGCGGGAGACGCTTGGCTCGCGGCTCTCGTGGGTGACGGCGGCGGGCGTTTGTTGCACGCGACGACGAGCGCAAGTGACGTAGCCGCCATCGCGACGAGCCGGCACGCGACGGACGCGAGCGTCGCGTCGTGCAAAGAGCGCACGTCGAGCGCCGACATATCACGGCGATCGTCGTGCTCCGTCATCGTTCCGCTCCAGCCTCGACTTGAGCAGTCGAGCCTAGCCGCGGCGCGTGATGCGAAACACGTGCGCCACGCGCTCGCTCGGATCGAGCTTCACGTAGTTGCGGCGCCCGCGCCACGTGTAGCGCCCACCGCTCAAGAGATCGAACACCTCGTACGGCTCTTGTTCGGAAATCCCCATGCGATCGAGCGGCACGTCGATGACCGTCTCGTGCATCAGGTGCGGATCGAGGTTCACGACGACGAGCAGCTCGTTACCCGGCGCGTAGCGGCGATACGCGAGGATGCCGTCGAAATCGCTCTGAACGAACTCGAGGTTCGGCAGCGTCTGAAGCGCCGCATTCTCGCGCCGGATGCGGTTGAGCCGCGCGACGTCCTGCTTGATGTTACCCGGCCCGTTGTAATCGCGCGTCACGAGCTGATACTTCTCGCTGTCGATGTATTCTTCGCTGCCGGGGCGCACGGGCGTGCCTTCGCAGAGCTCGAAGCCGCTGTAGATGCCGTAGAGCGGCGCGAGCGTGGCGGCGAGCACGAGCCGCACGCGGAAGGCGGGCCGCCCGCCGTGCTGCAGGTATTCGTGCAGGATGTCCGGCGTGTTGGTGAAGCAGTTCGGCCGGTAATAGAGCGTCATGGGCGGCGTAGTGAGCTCGCGGAAATAGTCGCGGAGCTCCCAGGCCGTGTTCTTCCAGGTGAAGTACGTGTAGCTCTGGTTGAAGCCGAGCTTGGCGAGCGCCTTCATGCGGTTCGGGCGCGTGAAGGACTCGCTCAAAAACACCACGTCGGGGTAACGCGTGTGCACCTCACGCAGCACCCACTCCCAAAAAGCGAAGGGTTTCGTGTGCGGGTTGTCGACGCGGAACGTGCGAACGCCGCGCTCGGCCCAAAACAAGAGCACGTCGCGGCAGGCGTTCCACATCGCCTCGCGGTCCTTGCACCAGAAGTTCAAGGGGTAGATGTCTTCGTATTTCTTGGGCGGATTTTCGGCGTAGCGGATGCTGCCGTCCGGTCGCACGAAAAACCATTCCGGGTGCTCTTTCACCCAAGGATGATCGGGTGAGCACTGCAGGGCATAGTCGAGCGCGATCTCGAGTCCGAGGTCACGCGCGCTCGCGACCAAGTGCTCGAAGTCGGCGAGCGTGCCGAGGTCGGGGTGCACCGCCGTGTGGCCGCCCGCGCTCGACCCGATGCCCCACGGACTGCCGACGTCCCCGGGCTCGGCCACGGGCGCGTTGTTGCGGCCTTTGCGGTGCGTCTCGCCGATAGGATGGATCGGCGGCAGGTAAATCACGTCGAAGCCGAGCGCGGCGATTTCCGGCAGGCGGCGCGCCGTGTCGAGAAAGGTGCCGTGGACACCCGGCTTGGTGCTCTGGGAACGCGGGAAGAGCTCGTACCAAGCCGCGAAGCTTGCTTCGGGGCGATCCACGACGAGCTCGAACAGCGGCGAGCGCGTGAGATCGGCGGGTTCGAGCGGGCCGTACACTTCTGCGAGCAGGTTCTCGTCGAGGGCGGCGCGCAGGCGCGCGTCGAGCGGCGCGTCGTCGTCCGCCATCGTCTTCGCGAGCTCGCGCACGTGGCGAGCGACGTCGCCGCGGAGGAGCGTGGCGTAGCGTTCGAGTAAGAGCGCGCCGACGAGCAGCTCGCTCCGCACGTCTTGGCCGGCCTGCACGCGCTTCTGCAGCTCGGAGCGCCAGGTGCCGAAATGATCGGGCCAAGCTTCAACGCCGTAATGCCAGCGGCCGGCTTGCTCGACGCGAAAGCTCCCGTACCAGCGATCGGGCTCGAATTTGTAGGTGAGCGGCGCCGAACGCCACTGCGGCTCACCCGGCGCGAGGAAGATGACGCGGGCTGCGACGAGGTCGTGCCCGTCGCGGAACACGTTCGCGCCCACGTCGAGGGTGCCGCCGACGGTGAGCTTCACCGGGTAACGCCCGCCGTCGACCGCCGGTGTTATCTCCTCGATCACGACGCGCGGGGGTTCGGTAGCAGGGCTCATCCCGTCAGTTCGTGTACCAGAGCCGTTCGAGCCGGAGCAAGCCGGCAGCGCCGCTCAGCGCCGAGTGAGGCGAAAGAGACGCTTGCCGTCGTGCTCGACGGGCCCGCTGACGCTCAAGCGCTCACTCGCGATCTCACGGGTGCGCCCCGAGCTGCGCAGGTCGCGGAGCACGAGCCGGTCGCCCGTCACCGAGAGCACTTCACAGATCCCGAACGCGAAATGTTCGACCAGATCGCCGCGCTCGGGGCGCGGTGCGTCGGCTTCGTCGTCGGGTGCGGCTTCCGTGACGCCGACCTTGGACGCGAACGCGGACACGAGCGGCCGCCGCGCAAAACCGGGCGCCCCTGCGGGCGCGGCGCGAGGCAGGGCACCGGCGAGCGCCGCCGTCACGCCGAGCGCCTCGTCCGCGGCGGAGAGCTCCGCGACGCGCGACGGGGCGTCACCCGACGAAACACACAGCGCTTGCACGCCGCCCGAGCGCGCGCGCACGAGCACACCCGCGAGCACTTCGACGCGATCTCCCGCCGCGCGCGCGAGCGTCACGCCGTACGGCCCGCCGAGCGGCCCACCGAGGCTCGCGAGCGCGAAGCGGCCGCGAAAGCTCCGCCGCACGTCGGCGCCTTCACTGCCGAGCTTCAGCTCGACTTCTTCGACGAAGCCCGTCGCCTGGATCCAACCGCGGTGACGGCTGAAGGCTTCGTCGAGCGCTTCGACGAGCTCGCCCCCGCTCGGAATGTTGCGGAACGCCGGCGGTAGCTCCTTCATTGGTCGGGCGGGATCACGATCTTGTCGTCTTCTTGATCCGGACCGCGATGCACTTTGATCTCGTTGTCGGGCTGCGCCCACGCCGGTTTTTCCCAGGGGGCCTCGAGCTCCGGCGCCGAGGCCGTAGCGGACGGTGTCGGTAGCAACGCCGGCTCGGTGCTCGGCTTGTGCTCGACGCGCGGCGCTGCGTCGGGCGCGGCGGAGTCGGCGCTAGCCGCGCTCGCCGTGGCAGTGACGGACGCGGCGGGCGTCGGGGCGCGCTGAACGCTCGGCTCCGTCTGCGCGCTCGCGCCTTCGGCAGCGTCGTGTTTCTTCGCCTTCTTCGCGGGTTTTTCGACTTCTTCTTCTTCGGCGCTCGCGGAGACGGGCGGCGCCGCGGGAGCCGGCAAGGTCGCGGTGTCGAGGCCGCCGCTGTGCGCAGGACGGCGCAAGACCATCAGGCCGCCCGCAAGGCCCGCGCCGAGCGCCACGACGGCGACGATCATGACGAGCGCCGTGCCGTTCTTGGGCTCCGGCAACACGTCGTGCTGCGTCGTGCCGAAGAGCGCTTCGGTCGGTGCCGGCATGCCGGACTCCATGATCGTCTGCTCACTCGGCACGGCCGCGAGCGTCGGCGCGTCACCTTCGGCGCGCGGCCGCGAGCGGCGCGACGACTCGACCGGCGGCTCGCGCACGATGGTCTGCGCTTCAGGGGTCGGGGGCGGAACGCTCGGCGGCTTGCGGTTGCTACCCACCATGATCTCGGGCGGGTCGAAGGTACCGGCGTCCTTCGGGTCGAGGCCGAGCGCTTCACGGAGGGCGTCGGTGAGCTCGCGCGCCGACTGAAAGCGCTGCTCGGGATCCCGGGCGCAGGCCTTGGCGAACCAGGCATCGAAACCGAGCGGCACGGGCGCCACGTCGGACGGCACGGGCATGTCGCGCACGCAGATCGTGAGCACGAGATCGCCCAAACCGTCGCTGTAAAACGGCCGCTGACCCGTGAGGCACTCGAACGCGATCACGCCGAGCGACCACAAATCCGAGCGGCTATCCACGGCCTTGTTGCCCTGCGCCTGCTCGGGGCTCATGTAGTACGGCGTGCCGAGGATCGAACCGGTGCGCGTGCGTGTGCCCTCGGATCCGAGCAGCGCGTGATCGATCTTGGCGACGCCGAAGTCGAGCACCTTGGCGATCTCGTCGTCCTCGTTCTTCACGAGGAAGACGTTCTCCGGTTTCAGATCGCGATGCACGATGCCGGCCTCGTGCGCGCGGCCCACGGCGCGACCGACGTGCGTGAGCACGCGCGCCGTGTCTTGCCGCGACAGTCGCCGCACACGCTTGAGCCGCTGCGCCAGGGTTTCCCCTTCGAGCAGCTCCATCACCATGAACGGCACCGGCCCCTCGACGCCGTAGTCGATGATCTGGACGACGTGCGGACTGCGCAGCGACGCCGCGGCCTTTGCCTCGCGCATGAAACGCGAGAGCGTGTCCTCGTCGGGCACGGCGTCGCGATCGATCAGCTTGACGGCGACGGGAGCCTGTAAAACCAGGTGCTCGGCGCGCCAGATGGAGCCCATGCCGCCCTGCCCGAGCCGGACCTCGAGTCGGTAGCGTCCGGCGAGAATCCGGTTCGGCTCCAGGGCTTCAGCCGCCATGCTAGGAAACCGCACCATAGCGCCCCGGGCTTCAGCCGCCATGCTAGGAAACCGCACCATAGCGCCCCGGGCCGCCGGGCGCACCCGAGGAGGCAGGATGGTCGTTCCGGACGTGAACGTGATTGCAACGGACGAGCTCGCTCTGCGTGCGGCGGAAAAAATCGCCGAGACGTTGCGCAAAGTGACTGAAGTTGAGGAACGTGCCTGCCTCGCCCTTGCAGGAGGTACGACACCGCGACGCGTTCATGAAGCGCTCGCGGCGCGCACGGACGTTCCTTGGCCGCTCGTTCACGTCTACTTCGGCGACGAACGTTGCGTCGCGCCCGATCACCCGGACAGCAATTATCGAATGGCGAAGGAGTCGCTCTTCGATCGAGTCGCACTCTCGCCTTCGCAAATCCATCGCCCCAGTGCCGAGCTCCTCGACCGGGACGCCGCAGCCCGCGCCTATGAAGCGTTGCTGCCCGCCCGGCTCGACCTCATTATCCTCGGAATCGGCGAGGATGGGCATACAGCCTCATTATTCCCAGGGTCACCGGCCCTGAACGAGCGAGAGCGCCGTTACATTCCGGTCGTCGGCCCAAAACCTCCGCCCGAGCGCCTCACCCTGACCCCTCCGGCCCTCGAGACGGCCGGCGCGCTCCTCATGTTGGCGGTCGGGGCCGGCAAAGCCGACGCCGTGGCCCGCGCGCTCGAAGGCTCCTGGGACCCGCAGGCGACCCCCTCACAGCTCGCACGCCGAGGCAGTTGGTTCATCGATCCCGCGGCCGCCGGGCTGCTCGTGGGCGCGCGCTAGCACTACTGCGAAGTCTTTGGCACGAGCAGATCACGATCGCCCCGAGTCGCCAGCAGCCACGAAAGCACCGGCGAGGCCGGCGCATTGCTGTTTCCTTCTCGCCCGAGACGAGCGCGGTCGCCAGCCGGACCAACTTCGGTCCCAAGTAATCAGTGCAGCCAAATTTAGCCAGGAGCTCCAAAACTTCATGGCAGTACTAAAAATGGCGACGATGCTCAACGAAGCGTTCGCTCTGAAGCTCGCGCGCGAAATGACCGCAGCGTGGAACTCGCACGATCTCGAGCGCATCCTCGAGCACTACGAAGAGGACGTGACGCTCACGTCGCCGTACGCCGCCGAACGTTACGCCGACACGGCGGGCGTCGTGCGCGGCAAGGCGGCGTTACGCGCGTACTTCGCGCTCGCGCTCGCGGCGTATCCGGAGCTCCACTTCGAGCTCGTCGATGTGCTCTGGGGCGTTTCGAGCGTCGTGCTCTATTACGTGAATCAGCGCGGGACGATGACGGCGGAGGTGCTCGAGCTTTCGCCGAGCGGGCGTGTCGCGCGCGTGCTCGCGAACTACAGCAACGCCGGGCCTCGCGCTCAGCTCCCCGTGCTCTGATAGCCGCGCAGCGCGGCGTCCCACGCCGTCTTGGCGGCGAACGCGACGGCGAGAGCCGCAAGCGGCGGCACGAGCACGGCTTGCCACAGCGAACCGTGACCCCGCAGGTAGTCGGCGGGCACGAAGATCGCGGCACCGAAGGGCAAGAGATACAGCACGAGCACGCGGAGCCAGCGCGGGTAGATGGAAATCGGATAGCGCGAGGTGTTGAACAGCTGATGCACCGTGAAAAGGTGCGTCACCCAGGGTCCGACGATGCGAAAGGTCAACGCGCCCACGAGCACCAAGACACCCGTGTAAATCACCGCGCCCGCACCGATCCAGAGCGGCAAGAACAAGAGCGCGTACCAAGGCGGTGACAGGAGGTGCCAAGCCACGGCCACGCTGAGCGCGCCGGCCGCGAAGTTACCGAACGAGTGGAGCTCCGGGCGCGAAAGCAGCACGAACGCGAGACTATCGACGGGAAAGGTGAGCAGCCGATCGAGCTGCCCGTCGAGGATGTAATAGGGCAGCCACCAGATGCCGTTGAGCGTCGCTTCGGAGAGTCCGAGCACCATCGCGGTGAAGCCGAACAGCAAGAGCACCTGGCCCGGCGACCAGCCACCGAGCGCGGGCGTGCGCGCGAAGATCACCCAGTAGAAGGCGAGCGCGGCGAGCTGCATCGAGATCGCCGTCACGATGCCGACGGCGAAGTCGACGCGATACTCGGCGACGGATTTCAGCGCCGTGCGGTAGAGCGTCACGTAGAAGCGCAGGGCGTGCATCCGAGATTAGCCGCCCTGGATTTGGTGCCGGTGCATGACGGCGCGAAAGACGAGCTCGCCCGTGAGCACGAGCCCCATACCCCACGCCGCTTGCTCGAGGAGCAAGCGCGGCGCTTCAGCGAGCGTCGCTTGCCCGAGCCAGAGGCGCACGGGCGTCTCGATTTCGTGCCGGAACGGGAGCCACACCGCGACGCGCCGGAGCGGCGCCGGGAACATGACGAGCGGCGCCGAAAGCCCCGAGAACACCTGGTGCAACGCCGCGCGCGCGAAGAGCACGCCGTAGCCCGACTGCAGCACGAACGACGCCTGCACGATGAGATAGCTCACGCCGAAGCCGATCAGGAACGCGAGCGCGACGCTCACGCCGCCGAGCACGGCCGCGAGCCACGACGCGGGGTAGAGCGCCGAACCTGCGAACGCGAGTCCCACGACGTAGATCGGCACGGCGTAGATCGCGTTGACGAGCAAGTCGCCGGTGGCTTGCGCCAGCTGAACGAACACGAAGCCGAGCGGCCGCACGAGGTCCACCGCGACGAGACCCATGCGCACGCGCTGCAAGAAGCGACTCTCGACGTTCAAGATCAAGAGCGCGTTCACGAGGAACGCGATCACGAGATAGCCGAGCATCTGTTCGCGTGAGAGCGGCCCCGCGTGCGGGTTTTGGCGATACACCTCGTTCCACACGAGCAAAAAGACGCAGTAGGCGAAACCGCTCGCGAGCAGCGTGATCAGCGTCGCGAGCCGGTAGGTGAGCTTGGTCTGCGCGGTCTTTTGCGCGAGCACGCAAAAGCCGCCGATGACTTGGCGCAGCGTCGGAGCAGCGAGCGTGGTCACGCCGGAGCCTTCGCCGTGCGATAGAGGCGCGTGACGATGGCGTCGAGCTCGGCGCCCTGCACGGCGAGGTCGGCCACGTGCAGATGCTCGAGCACGCTCGCCGTGACCTTGGGAGCGCTCGCCGAACGCGCGCACTCGACGCGCAAGCGGTGCGGCGTGTCCCAAGTGAACGTCACGTCGTCGTCGGCGAGGTCGCGTTCGAGCGCGCCGCGCGTCGCGGCATCGGCTTCGCTGCCGAGGTCGACCAGCAGCGTGCGGCCATGGGCGAAGCGCTCCTCGAAACCCTGACGGCTGCCGTCGTAGAGCAGCCGGCCCCGATCCAAGACGAGCAGGCGCTCGCAAGTGGCGCTGATGTCCTTCAAATCGTGCGTCGTGAGCACGATCGTGGTGCCGAAACGGCGCCGCATCTCGATCAAATGCTCGCGCACGCGTTCCTTGACGAGCACGTCGAGGCCGATCGTCGGTTCGTCGAGGAAGGCGACGGCCGGCGCGTGCAGGAGCGACGCCGCCAAATCGCAACGCATGCGCTGGCCGAGCGACAGAAGCCGCACCGGCGTGTCGATGAACTCCGCGAGCTCGAGCCGCTCGACGGCTTCGTCGTAGGTGAAGCGAAACACGTCGTCCGGGATCGCGTACATCACCTTGAGCAAGCGAAAGCTCTCGCGCGCGGGAATGTCCCAGAGGATCTGCGGCTTCTGCCCGAACACGACGCCCATGTTCTGCGCGAGTCGCCGCCGCTCGCGCCAGGGCACGACGCCGAGCGTCTCGATGCGTCCCTCGCTCGGCACGAGGATGCCCGTGAGCATCTTCACCGTGGTGGACTTACCGGCGCCGTTTTCGCCGATCAGCCCGACGCTCTCGCCGCGCTCGACGCGAAACGAGAGATCCGTCACCGCCGCGAAGCGCTCGGACTCGGTCGAGAAATACGCGCGCAGACCCGGCCAAAAGCCCGACTTGCGCTTGCGGCGCGTGTACGTCTTGCCGAGATTTTCGGCGAGGATCGCGGGGACCATCGTGCCAGCCATCAGCGCGCGTCGCGGCAGAGACGCGTCACGCCGCGCGCCACGACGCGGCGAAGCGTTGCGCGAGGAGGCGAACGGTGTCGCTCGCCGATGCGCCGCCGGGCAGGAGCGGTAACTCGAGCTCGGCGTGACCGAGGACGCGCAGGCGGTCCCGGCAGTTGGTTTGGATTTGCTCGCGCACGGCGCGACGGATACCGGCTGCGAGCGCCTCGGAGCCCGGTTCCGGCGCCAGCGGCAAGTCGCGCGCGAGCGGGGTCAAGAGCGCGCGTGAGGACGGGTCGAACAGTTCGGTGCGCATGCAATTGACGACGAGCGCGGCGACGGGCAGCCGGAGCTCCTCGGCGAGCGAGCGCGAGAGCTCCTCGGTTTCGTTCACGGGCAGCTCTTCGGGCAGCGTGACGACGACGACGCCCGACTGCCGTGCATCGCGAAACATGGTCCAGGCGCGTTCCGCGTCGGCGCGCAGCACGCCCGGCGGCGCAAGCTCCACGATGACCTTGGGCACGCGCAGCATGTCGAGGCCGTGTCCCGTCGCCGGGGCATCGAACAGCACCACGTCGAAACGTGGCCGGCCCGAAACTTCTTCGATCGAGTGGTACCAAGCCTTGCCGAGCAGCGCCCACTCCTTGAGCCCCGGCGCCCCGGCGAAGAATCCCTGCACGTAGCGGTTGTCGAAGAGTGCATCGACGAGGATGCGGCTTTTGAGCTTGAGCTGGCCGTACTCGCGCAGCGCCACCTGAGCCTGTAGGGCCACGCCGTAGAGGTTGGGCAAAAGCTCGCGGATTTGCGCGTCTAGCGGCGCCGTGCCGAGTAGCTCGGAGATGCGTTCCTTCGCGCTCGTCGTCGCGACGAGCACGCGCTTACCGTCGGTCGCCAACGCGGTTGCCAGCGCGGCGCAGACGGTCGACTTTCCGACGCCACCTTTACCGGTGACGAAGAGGAAGCGGCGACGATCAAGATCGAGCACGAGCGCTGCGTGTGCTAGATGACCCGGCGCGTCTCGGAGGTCAAATGCGCTCACGACCGTTCATCGCCTTGGTTTTGGTCGCGGCCTGCTTTAGCGGGTGCGGCCGCAAGACGCCGGGCATCGAGGACATCGCCGACGCCGCGAAGGCCGAGCTCGATAAAAACGCCAAAGCCCTCACCGAGGCGAAGGATGCGAAGGAAGCCGCACGTCGCCGCAAATGGGCCCAGCCGTCCGGCCCGATGCTCGCCGTGGTGCCGGGCCAGGGCGTCGGCGCGATTCAACTCGGCGCGACGGTCGGCACCATCGAGCGCCTGATGGACAAACGGTGCGAGGTGCTGACCGAAGAGCTCTGCCGGTACGTGAGCCGCGGCGTCGATTTCCATCTTCAAGGCGGCTACACGGAGTGGATCCACGTCCAGCGCGCCGGGCGGCCCGCGGGCGTCGATTTCCGCGGCGAGCCGATCGAGTTCGGCTTCTTCAACGGCGCCATTCCACCCGATCTCCGGCTCGGCATGACCCCGGCCGCCATCCAGCAATACCTCGGCCCGCCGGAGCGCATCGAGCCCGTGCCCGAACCGAACGGCGCGTTCACGGTCGCGCGCGACTACTACCCGGGTCTCGTCGTCGAATACGACCGCTACACGAACGGCAGGATCATCCTCGGCGGGCTCCGCATCTTCAAGGACCCGCTCGGCCGTCCCGGCTACCAATACACGCCGCCCGCGCCCAAAGAAGCGACGGTCACCGTCTCGGACGCAGTCGCACCGGCGAAGAAACGTCTCGTACGCTAGCTCTTAGCGAGCCACACGGCGGCAAAGAGTTCGCCCTGCGCGCGCCGCCACGCGCCCGTGAAGCAAAAGCCCGCCGGCAACGGCGGCACGGGAGCGGTCAGCGCCGCCGTGAAGCTGCCCGCTGCCAGCGCGACGCTGACGCCGTGAAAGCCGATGTACGTGCGCGTGACCGGAAACTGGCACTTGTAGACGGCTTCTTTGGCAGCAAAGACGAGCTTGGCGGCGCTTGCGTCGGGCACGATGCCGAGCGCGAGCGCCTTGCTCGCCTCGGCGGGGGACCAAATGCGAGCGGCGACGGACGGCGTGAGTGGCTCGTCGGGTTCGATGTCGACGCCCACGCCGGCGTAGTTGTCGCCGCGAGCCGCGACGGCGACGCAGAGCTCGCGATCGTGCGTGATGCTGCCGACGAAACCGTGCGGCCACAGCGGCTCGCGCATGGGACCGACGAGGAGCGGCACGGCGGCGGAGCCGTGCGTCGCGAGAGCGCGGCGCGCGCAGGCGCGGCCGTGCGCGAATTCTCGGCGGCGCTTTTCGACCGCGTTGGCGAGGAGCGCGGCCTCTTCGGGAAACAACGCCGGGGGTGCGTCGCTCACGCGCGACCAGGCGACGGCGATGTCCGGCGGAAATACGCCGGCGAGCAGCGCGCCGGCCGTCAAAGCTGCCGCACGCGCCGGCGCTCGAGAATGGTCTGTTGCGTGATGGTGCGCTGCGCGTCACTCGGTTCGACGAGCGTCCACACGTCGTGCTCGGGTCGCGCGCCGGCGATTTCGAGCAAGATGTCGGCCGCGCGCTCGGGCGCGATGCCGCCGAAGTGACGGCCCGGAAGCTCGACGACGGCCGTGCGCGCGCGCAGACCCTCGAGCGTCGTGAGCATGCGCTCGATCACGACGCGAAAGACGAGCTCGGAAAAGTCCTCGCGCCGGCCGACGCCGAACAGAATCACCTTGTCGAACGGCAGCTTCGGACGGCCCGAAAGCAGGAGTACCTCGCCGAGCGCGCCCGTGGCAAAGCCCGACTGAACGAGCCGCGACAAGCGCCCGCCCCAGCGAAAGTCGCAGATCCCGGCGACGCCGCGCGGCGGGCGCTCGCCTGGCAACAGCGCGGCGAGGAGCACCTCCGTGCCGGAGAGATCGAGCCGTCTGAGGCTCGGCGGGATGAAGCGCAGGTCGATGGCGCGACTCCTTCTCTACTCGCTCTGACCCGCCGCCGCGGCCGGCTCGTCGGCGCGACCACAGTCGTCCGCGATGCGATCGAGCACGCCGTTGACGAAGGAACCGCTCTCTTCGGTCCCGTAGCGCTTGGCGAGCTCGACCGCTTCGTCGATCGCCACGGCGCGCGGGACGTCGGGACGCGCGAGGAGCTCCCACGCGCCGAGCCGCAGCACGTTGCGATCCACGCGCGTCATGCGCTCGAGCCGCCAATTCTTGCTCGCCTGGGTGATGCGCGCGTCGAGGTCGGCGACGCGCTCGCGCACACCGCGCACCGCTTCGTCGGCGTAGGGCCGGCCCTCGGCTTCCCCCGGCAGCTCGCGCCAAAAGTCGCGAATGGCCTGGTCGACGTCGGCTTCGCTCGCTTCGATCGCGAACAGCATCTGCAGCGCGGCTTCGCGAGCGGTGGTGCGGGCACCCATGAGCGCTAGCGGGTACCACAAGGCTCAGCGCTCGGCCACGCGCTACCCTTCGTCCGCATGACGCGCAAAGGCTTTGGACCTACGGGAGTGGACGTGCCGAACGTCGGGCTCGGCACCTGGCAAATGGAAAACGACGACGAGACGAGCGCCGTGCGCGCGCTCCGCCGTGGCCTCGACCTCGGCATGACGCACGTCGACACGGCCGAGCTCTACGGCTCCGGCCGCGCCGAGGAGCTCGTGCGACAAGCCATCGCCGGCCGGCGCGACGAGGTGTTTCTCGTGAGCAAGGTGCTGCCGACCAACGCGTCCCGTCGAGGCACGCTCAAGGCTTGCGAAGCGAGTCTCAAGCGACTCGGCACCGATCGTCTGGATTGCTATTTGCTGCATTGGTCAGGCTCGCACCCGCTCGCCGACACGATCGCCGCGTTCGAGGAGCTCGTGCAGCAGGGCAAAATCCAGAGCTTCGGCGTGAGCAACTTCGACGTGCCGGAGCTCGAGCAGGCGCTCGCCCTCGCGGGACCGGGGCGCATCGCCTGCAATCAAGTGCTTTATCACCTGGGGGAACGCAGCATCGAGCACGAGGTCGTGCCCTTTTGCGAGAAGCACGGGATCGCCGTGGTCGGTTACACGCCGTTTGGACGCGGTGCCTTCCCGCCGGCATCGGGGCGTGCCGAGCTCAACGCGCTCGCCGAGAAGAAGGGAGTCACGCCGCACGCCCTGGCGCTCGCCTTCTTGACGCGCCGGCCGGGCCTATTCGCCATCCCCAAATCCTCCGATGCGCGCCACGTCGAGGAAAATGCAGGCGCCCTGTCGCTCTCGCTCTCCAGCGTGGAAATCGCGGCCATCGACCGTGCTTTTCCGGTCGGCAAGCGCCGGCGCGGCGTGGCAATGCTCTGAATTTGGGGCATAGTCCCGCCCCCGAGCCGGCCCGAGCGAGCGCCGGCGGGACCATACGCACATGCCGAAAGCACTCATCACGGGCATCACGGGACAAGACGGCTCTTACTTGGCGGAGTTTCTGCTCGGCAAGGGCTATGGCGTGCACGGCCTCGTCCGGCGTTCCTCGACGTTCAACACCTGGCGCATCGATCACCTGCCGCGTGGCGAAAACTTCGCGCTCCACTACGGCGACCTGAACGACGTCTCGAGCCTGCTCGAAACGATCCGCCGGGTGCAGCCCGACGAGGTTTACAACCTCGCCGCTCAGAGCCACGTGCGCGTGAGCTTCGACATGCCGGAGTACACGGCCGAGTGCACCGGCCTCGGCTGCCTGCGGCTGCTCGAGGTGCTGCGCGCCGAGGGCCTCACGAAGACGCGCTTTTATCAGGCGTCGAGCTCGGAGCTCTACGGCAAGGTGCACGAGGTGCCGCAGAGCGAAAAGACCCCGTTCCATCCGCGTAGCCCTTACGCCGCGGCCAAGGCTTTCGCGTTTTACACGACGCTCAATTACCGCGAGGCATACGGCATGCACGCCGTGAACGGCATCCTCTTCAACCACGAATCCCCGCGCCGCGGGGAGAGCTTCGTGACGCGCAAAATCACGCGGGCCGCGACGCGCATCAAGCTCGGCATGCAGTCGTCGCTCGCGCTCGGCAACCTCGACGCGAAGCGCGACTGGGGTTATGCCAAAGACTACGTCGAGGCGATGTGGCTCATGCTCCAGACGGAGCGCCCCGACGACTACGTCATCGCCACGGGCGAGACCCACAGCGTGCGCGAGTTCTTGGACGAAACGTTCGCCTATCTCGAGCTCGACTGGAAGAAGTACGTGAAGCTCGACGAGCGGCACCTCCGCCCGAGCGAAGTGGACCTCCTGATTGGCGATCCGCGGCGCGCCCAGACGGAGCTCGGCTGGAAGCCGCGCACGACGTTCCAGGGCCTCGTGCGGCTCATGGTCGACGCGGATCTCGCGCAGGCCGAGCGTGAGAAGCGCGACGAGCGGCGCTCGCCGCCGCCTTGAGCGCGCCCGCGACCCATTTCGTCGCAAGCGCCCTCGGCTCGCGCACGGCGTTCGAGCCGTCCCTCACGGTATGTGCACCCGTGCTCGGAACGCGGCGAAGCTCTCTGCGTCGCGATCACGCTCCGACAGCAGCGGCTCGGTGATGGGCCATGTGATCGCGAGCTCGGGATCGTCCCAGCGGATCGCGCGCTCGGTCGTGGGGTCGTAGAGCGCCGACACCTTGTACACCACGTCCGCGACGGAGGTGAGCGCGCAGAAGCCGTGCGCGAAGCCGAGCGGGACGAAGAGCTCGTTCGCCTCGCTCGCGTCGAGCTCGACGCCATGCGAGCGCCCGAACGTGGATGAGTTGGGGCGGAGATCGACGGCGACGTGGAACGTGCACCCGAACGTGACGCGCACGAGCTTGGCTTGGCCGGGCCGGACTTGGTAGTGAAGGCCGCGCAGCGTCCGCGCGAACGAGCGCGAGAAGTTGTCTTGCACGAACGTGCAATCGATGCCGGCCGCGCGATAACGGGGCTCCGAATAGGTCTCGAGGAAGTGGCCACGCGCGTCCTTGAACACGCGGGGCCGAATCAATTTGAGACCGGCGAGCGGCAACTCCACGACTTCCACTGCCGCTCACCTCAATGTAGTTTGCCGTGGCCGCCGGCGAGCACGATGCCTTTCATCGTGTTCGGAGCTTACTCTAGCCTTGCGTGCATCGCTCGGGCGAGCGTGCGAGAACGTGGCCGGCTTGGACTCCCCTCGGCAAAATTCGACCCGTGCGCAGGCCGCGGACGGAGCGCGCGTCACGATCGCCAACCCGACGCTCGGCGTCGAGGAGCGCGCGGCCGTGCTCGCGGTGCTCGACGGGCACGAGTTCGCCAAAGGGCCGCGCGTCGCCGCATTCGAGCGGGAGTTCGCGGAGTTTCATGGCGCGCGGTACGGTGTCGCGACGAGCAGCGGCGCGACGGCGCTGCTCGTCGCGCTGCTCGCGCACGGCATCGGCCCCGGGGACGAGGTCATCGTGCCCTCGTTCAGCTTCTTCGCGACGGCGGCGGCGGTCGTGCTCGCAGGCGCCTCACCGGTCTTCGCCGACATCGACGCGGCGAGCTTTTGCTTGTCTCCGGAAGCTGCGGAAGCCGCGGTGACGGAGCGCACCAAGGCCGTGATGCCCGTACACCTCTTCGGCATGCCCGCCGACATGGCGGCGTTCTCGGAGCTCGCGGAGCGGCGCGGGCTCGTTCTGCTCGAGGACGCGGCGCAGGCGCACGGCGCTACCTTCCGCGGCCGCTCCGTCGGCAGCTTCGGCACGTCGGCCTTCAGCTTCTACGCGACGAAGAACATGACCACTCTCGAGGGTGGCATCGTGCTCACCTCCGACGCCGAGCTTTGCCGGCGGCTGCGGCTCTGCCGCAATCACGGCCGCGAAGGCGACTCGGCCCACTCGCTCATCGGCGGCAATTTCCGCATGAATGAGCTCGCCGCCGCGATCGGACGCGTTCAGCTCGCGCGCCTGCCCGCCTGGACGGCCGAGCGCCGTCTGCACGCGCGGTACTTGAGTGCTCGGCTCAAGTTCGTCGCCCCACCCCTGGACATTCCGGGACGCGACCCCGTGTTCCATCAATACACGGTGCGGCTACCCGCCGGGCAGCGTGACTCCCTAATGGCTCATCTCGACGCGCGCGGCATCGACACTCGGGTCTACTACCCGCGGCCGATCCACGCCGAGCCCGCGTTTCGTGGCCGTCTCGGCGGCCAGCGGCTGGAACTGCCGGAAACGTTGCGTGCCTGCCGAGAGGTCTTGAGTCTGCCCGTTCACTCTGGCTTGAACGAGGCGGAGCTCGACCGTATCGTCGCGGCGGTGAACACGTTCCGGCCCGAAGCCTGAGGCGTTACCCAAGGTTTTCGCTAATGGGAGACCGGTAGCGATGATGCTAGGGTCGAGTTGACGGGTCTTGGAAGGCTCGATCTCGATCGGCGCGGGTCGCCAATCGCCAACGTGAATTCCGGCGAGGCCGGCGCTTGGGCCGCTTCGGCGGGATACTGACGCACGACTTTGGGCAGGATCGTTCGCGTGCGCGACAACGAAAATCATCTCGAAACTAGCTTCCCTTCGCCGCAGCGAAAACGCGGCTCGGCCGACCTGACGACAGCAATGCACCGGCCTCGCCGGCTCTCGCGTGGCTTCGTGGCCTCTGGTGGCGATCGTGATCTTTTCTTCCAAGACCGCTCACGTCGAGGCTAGGAGAGGGAGTCGTGTTGGGTGTTCCGAGTACGGTTGCGACTCTTGTCTCTGCGGCGCTCTTCGTGCCCGCCTCGGTCCTGTGCGTGGAGTCGCTGAGCGCGCTCTTGCCGGCCCCAGCCGAGCCGCAGCGTGAGCCGCGCCCGTTCAGGCTGGCCGTGTTGATGCCCGCGCACGACGAGGAACTCGGGATCGCAGCGACCGTCAGAGCGCTCTGCGCCGAGCTCTCCGCGGGCGATCGCTTGCTGGTCGTGGCCGACAATTGCAGCGATCGGACCGCCGAGCTCGCCCGCGCCGCCGGCGCCGAAGTCGTCGAGCGCCGCGATGCCGAGCGGCGCGGCAAAGGTCACGCGCTGAGCTTCGGCGCCAAGGTGCTCGCCGAGGATCCACCCGACGCCGTCATCGTGATGGACGCCGATTGTCGCGTCGAGCAAGGCACGCTCCGTGAGCTCGGCGCGCGCGCGCTCGAGACCGGTCGCCCCGTGCAAGCCGTGTACTTGATGCATGCCCCGGCGCGCGGCGGGATGTCCGGCGTGTCTGCCTTCGCCTTCCTCGTGCGCAACCTCGTGCGTCCGGCGGGGCTCGCTCGGCTCGGCATGCCGTGCCAGCTCACGGGTACGGGGATGGCATTTCCATGGGCGGTGTTTCGCGACGCACCCGCGACCGAGGGCCATTTGGTGGAGGATTTGATGCTGGGTCACGAGCTCGCGCTCCAGGGCCTCCCGCCGCTGCTCTGCCGCGACGTGCTCGTGAGCAGTGAGCTCCCGGCGGGCGAAGCCGCGAGTCTGAAGCAACGCCGGCGTTGGGAGCACGGCCAGCTCGCGATTTTGCTCGGCACGGCGCCGCGCCTGTTACGGCAAGGACTGCTCCGCCGGGACGCGGGGCTCATCGCGCTCGCGCTCGACGCGGCCGTGCCGCCGCTCGCGCTGTTCGTGATGCTGCAAGGGGCCATGACGGCCGGCTCGATCGTGCTGCTCGTGGTCGGCGGGTCGGGCCTGCCCCTGGCGATCACGCTGAGCACCAACGCGGTCCTCGCTCTCGGCCTCGGCGCTGCCTGGCTGAGCCACGGTAAAACGGTGCTGCCGCTGCGCGACCTCGCGAAGATCCCGCGCTACGTGCTGTGGAAATTGCCGCTTTACGGCAGCTTCGTGCGGGGCGGCCCGCACGCGGAATGGGAACGAACGGAGCGTTCGTGATGCACGGTCCCGAGTACGAGACGGTCGAGATTTTCGGCATGCGCATTCACGCGGTGCGCGAACACGAGGCGCACGCGCTCGTGCACGGCTGGGCGTCGGCGCCGCACGACAAGCTCCGCTACGTCGTCACGCCGAACGTCCAGCACACGATGGTGTTCCAAGAGAACCCGGCGTTCCGTGAGGCGTACGCCGGCGCGTCCCTCGTCATCGCCGACGGCTGGCCGCTCGTGGCCTCGTCGCGCCTGTTCGGTACGCCCTTGCCCGAGCGCGTCGCCGGCAGCGATCTGTTGCCGGGGCTCTTCGACGCCGCGCGCGCCGACCAGCCGCGCACCGTGTTCTTGCTCGGCGCAGCGCCCGGCGTCGGGGAGAAGGCCGCGCGCGAGATCCACGCGCGCTGGCCCAACGTGCGCGTGGTCGGCACTTACAGCCCCCCGCTCGGCTTCGAGCGCGACGAAGCCGAAAACGCGCGCATCTTGGCGCTCGTCGCCGCGGCGCAGCCGGACATCCTGGTCGTGGGGCTCGGCGCGCCCAAGCAGGAGCTCTGGACGCACCGCTTCCGCCACGAGATCCGCGCGAAGGTGGCGCTCTGCCTCGGCGGCACGATCGACTTCATGGCAGGTGCCACCCGACGCGCGCCGGTGTGGATGCGTAAAGCGAAGCTCGAGTGGGTCCACCGCGCGCTGAGCGAGCCCCGACGGCTCGGCCGCCGCTACGCGGAACACGCGGTGCTCTTCCCCGCGCTCGTGGCGCGCACGTGGCTTTCGAGCAGACGATCGTGAAGCAGCCGAGTAGTGAATGATGAACCCCCCCGTGCCGTCGCCGAGTGAGCCACCCGCGGCAGCCCCGCCGCGCCGTGCGCCGTCGAGCGCGCCTGCCGTCGTGGTCGCGCTGCTCGTCTTCGGCGCCTTCGTCGCTTACGCCTTCCTCACGCCCGCGACGTTTCGAACCACGGCCGAGATCGTGCTCAAGCCGACGGGAAACGGACCGCTGGCGCTGCCGAGCTCACCCGACCCGACGCTGCAGCTCCGTTCAGCCGCTGTCGACGCGGAGACGCTCGAACAGACGGCGCGGGAGCTCGGACTCGACTCGGCCGCCGCGGCCAAGCCGCGCGTCGAAGCCGATCTCGAAGTCAAGCGTTCCACCCCGGAGACATTCGACTTCTCCTTTCGCGCGGCGACGCCCGTGGCCGCCGAGAGCGTCGCGGACCTGCTGGCGCGCCACGCTGCCGCGCGCGCGGTGCGCTCGCTCTCGCCAGGCGCCCCGGATCAACACGCCACGCGAGAGGCCGCGCGCGCCAAGAGCGCCTCCGAGCTCGCGGCGTTCATCGCGGCCCATCCCGAGCTCACGCCGCCTGGGCCGTCGGTCGTGCCAGTCGCGCCCCAGGACGCGCCCGAAACGGACAGCGCCGCCTTGCGCGCCGAACGCGATCAACTGCAGGCCAAGCTTGCGCGCATGTCCGAGGGCGCGCCGGGCTCCGACAATCCCTTCGGCGACTCGCCCGCCACGAGCCCCGAAGCCATGCGCTTGCGGCGGCGGGTCGCCGAGATCGACCAAAAGCTGCGCTCGCGCCCGCGCGCCGAAAAGAAGCCGGCGTCGTTGCCCAAGATCGCTCCAGAAGTGGATCGCGAGTGGAAGCGCCTGCTGGAAGCCGTCGCGAACCCCGTCGTGACGGAGACGACCGCGCCGCCGCCGGCCTTCACGGTAATGCTGCGCGAAGCGGCGTTGCCGTCGGCACCGATTGAGCCCGATCGCCGCAAGATTGCGCTGTATGGCGGTGTCACCGCGCTGCTCGCCGCGCTCGGCGTGCTGCTCCTGCAGCTGCTCGGCAGTCGCCGGGCGGAGACGCTGCCGGAGACGGCGCCGTTGGGCGGCGATTGGCCCCGGACAGGCAGCGAGCCGCCTCGCGCGGGCAGCGACCCGCCGCTGTACCGATCCGGCAGCGAGCCGCCGCGACCTGGCAGTGAACCTCCGTTCCTCGGCGTGGCCGTGGAGCCCGGAGGTGAACCGACGCGACCCGGCAGCAAGCCGCCGTTGCTGGGGCCCGAGGCGTCACGGGCAAAAATGCCGTCGCGGCCGCCGAGTGACGCGCCGCGCGTTGACGGACCCACCCTGCTCGCGGACCAACCCCCGCCACAACAGAAGAGCGATCCTCCGCGACCGATCGTCGCCATCACCGCGACGCAGGTCTTGGGAGGCACGATGCGCACGACCTCGAGCAAGCCTCCCGCTGGTGCCGCAGGAGCCGACACTCGCGCGGCCTCGAAGAAGCCCTCCCGAGCTGCCGAAGACGCGCAGCCGCCTGCGGAGCCTGCGCCCGGAGGTCCCACGCCTTCTCCCATTCCCGCCACCACCGTGGGCCTCGCGCGCATGACGCCCATTCCGGAAGCCCCGGCGGCGCCGCCGCGACCGACGCCCGCTTATTCTGGCGAGCTCGGGCGCGGACCCGCTGACATCCCTGTTCCCAAGGGCACGCTGCTCGGCATGTCGCCGCTCGATGCGCGCGCCCTCGACGCGACGCTCATGGCGAGCGGTTCCGGCGCGCCTCCCGCAGTCGCTACTTCGAAAGTTCCCGCGAAGGCGACGAGCGGCGCGCCCGGCGCCGCGAAGGCGGGAGCAGCCAAGTCCGGCGCGGCGGGCGCGGAGCCCTTCGCGCACACGCCGAGCACGCGCGAGCCCGCCGTCGCTCGTTCGACGTTGCGTCCCCCTCCGCCGGACGCGCCGAAGACGCTCGACGCGCCAAAGACGCCAGACGCGCAGAGGGCGCCCGCAGCCGAGCCAATGACGCACACCGGCGAGCTCATGCTGTCGGGAAGCGAGGGCGACGACGCGGGAGCCGGCCACCAGCAGTCCGCGCCGGCCCACTCTCCCGACGACAGCTGGACGGGCCCGAGCCGAGCGCATCGTCGCTCGATGAACGCCGCCCGTCGCACGACCCAGATGCTCGGGTCACCGATTCAGCCCGTCGTGCGGAGCAGCCGCCCCCCGCCGGAACGCAACCACGCGACCTCCACGCCCGTGCCCGGTTCGCCGACCGGCACGAGCTACAGCTACGTCAGTCAGCGCCCCGAAGCGCCGACGCGTGGGCCCATCGACACGCCGCCCTATTACCAGGAGGCCGGGGCGCCGGAGCACGGCCGCGATACGCCGCTACCGCGCCAGCGCACCGATGCACCACGCCAGACGCGCGTCACCAAGCATCCCGCGCGTGCGGGCTGGGCCGCGGATCCCTCGCTCGATTTTCGCACCCGCCGCCCGCTCTCGGATCAAATCTTTCCGCTCGCCGTCGAAGGGTGCTTCGTCGTGGGCGTGTCGGCCGTCGGGGAATCCCGCGTTCACAAATCGCGTGTCGCCGCGGAGCTGGCGCTCGCGCTCGCCGAGCCCAATCATCCGCGCGTGCTCCTGCTCGAGGGTGATTTTCAGTGGCCGAGCGTGCATCAGTTGATGCGCATCGAGATGCCGATGTCGATGGGATTCTCTCAGCAGCTGCGCGGGAAATCGACGCCGAAACCGGACGCTTGGACGGTCGTCGAGTGCACGCCGACGCTCGACGTGCTCGCCGAGGGCATCATGCGTTCGCCGGGTCATATCCTTTCGGTGCAATTCGAAGCGAGCATTCAAAGCCTGCGCGCGTACTACGACTTCATCGTGATCGACGGCCCCGACACGAAGGAGCAAGTCGAGTGCCGCGCGCTCGCGAACGTCATCGACGGCATCGTGCTCGTCGCGCCCGCGAGCGGCTCGCCCTCGATCGCGCATTCGGTCGAGCTCTTTCCCGACAAGCGCTTCTCGACGATCGTCGGCGTGTGAAGCGGTCAGTGCGCCAGGGCGAGATCGGCGACGACGCAGCGGTGATCGGAAACCCCGTTGCACCCGACCTCGAACGAGGTCGCCCGCAGGCCCGATCCCGGTAAAATACGGTCGATCCGCATCCACGGGTGACGCGACGGGTAGGTGTAACCGAAACCCCAGCTCGCCTGGCGGAAGGCGTCGCCGTAGTGGCCGAGCTCGTCTTGGTACGTCGCCGCGAGATCGGGTTGGTTGGTGTCACCGAGAATGACCGTGGGGCCGCTTTCCTTCGCCGCGGCGGCAGCGAACGTGCGGACCTGGAGCATGCGGAGCCCAGCGTTGATTTCGATGTCCTTCGCCGCGTCGCCCGCGAAGAGCCGCCCCGAGCGGATTCCGTGTTTGAGGCCCTGACCGCGGAGGTGCCAAAAGCTTTCGCGCGGTGAGAGCGGGTGCACGCTGAAAAGCGTGAGCGCACCGAGCGGCGTTTCGACGACGTACTTCATGAAACGCGGCGAGCGCGCCTCGCCGTAATACGAGAGCCGCGGCGGGTCCGTCGACGACACGAGCTTGAGGCGCGTCGCGAGCAGAAACTGTGTCGATTCGACGACCGTCGCGAAGCGTTTGCGCATGGCCGTCGCGATGCCGGACCAGGGCGCGCTCTCCTGCAGCACGACGATGTCGGGCGAATGGCGCGCGATCTCGCTGGCCACGGCCTCGGCTCCGCTCAGCTCCGAATTCACGTTGAAGCTCAGCACGCGCACGCTCGGTCCGGTGACGGCGTGCGGCAGCACCGGGAACGTGAAGCCCATGAGCGGCACGAGCACGAGCAGCAGCGCGAGCGCTTGCGTCCAAAGCCAGCGCCGCGCGTGCAGCCAAAAAAGCGCCGGCGCGAGCACCAAGATCGGCAGCACGAACCCAAGCCGCGGCAGAAACAACGCGACCGCGCTCAGCCACCAGCGCTCCCCGAGCTCACGGAAGACGACCCACGTCGCTACGAGAAATACGGGATAGGCGACCGCCAGAAACCAGGTGAGTCGTCGCAACCAGATCGCCATCGAAGTCCCGGAGCGCCCGAGCCGAGAGCGCCGCCACATGTATCTTCCCTTCCAACCACCCAAAAATCGAGTCTAGTATCGCGCCCGTGTCTTTCGGACAGTTTCGCCGTCGCCGCGTGCTCGCGGTGGCGCTAGCGCTCGTTGCTTCGCTCGCGCTGCTCGGTTGCGGCAGCCCCGGCCGCTACGTTTGGTACACCGAGCTGCCGCGCAGCGAGTGGGGCAGCGAGTCGCCGGAGTACGTGATCGGCGTGGGCGACTCCATCAGCGTCAAAGTCTACGGACAAGGCGAGGTGAGCAGCGTCTTCCACGTGCGTAGCGACGGCCGCGTCGCGCTGCCGTTCGTCGGCGAGGTCATGGCCGCCGGCAAGCACCCCTCGGCGCTCTCGCTCGAGCTGCAAGAAAAGATCAAGCGCTTCATCGTGAACCCGGTCGTGACCGTCAACGTCGAGACGTCACAGCCCGTCTCCGTCACGACGATCGGCGAGCTCAAGAACACGGGCGTGATCCAGCTCGACTCGCCGCCGCGCCTGCTCGACGCCATCGCGCGCTCGGGCGGCCTGAGCGACTTCGCCGACACCAAGCGCATCTTCGTCCTGCGCCAATACCCGAGCTTTCACCGGATCCGCTTCACCTACCGAGCCATCATCAACAACGAAAACGGCGCGGCCGGTTTCCTGCTTCGCAGCGGCGATATCATCGTCGTCGAATAGCGGCCTTTCGTCGTGGACACGTCGTCTAGCGCGAAGGGCCCCGCGCGCGCACGCCAGGCGGGCCAGGCGTTTCACATTCCGTCCCTCGACGGTATCCGCGCCGTCTCGTTTTTCGTCGTCTTCCTCGGTCACGCGGGGCTCGGCAAGTTCGTGCCGGGCTACTTCGGACTCAGCCTGTTCTTCTTTCTGAGCGGCTACCTCATCACGACCCTGCTCCGCATGGAGTACGAGGGCACGGGCAGCGTGAGCCTGCGCCAGTTCTACCTGCGCCGCGTGCTCCGCATCTTTCCGCCGTTCTACCTGGTGCTCTTCGTCGCGATGGCGCTCACGGCGTTCGGGCTCACGGGCGGCACGCTTTGGGCGTCGGCCTGCACGTGGCAGATGCTCCACCTCACCAACTACTGGATCGTGCGGCACGGCTGGTGGTGGGGCATGGCGCCCGGCACCTGGGTGTATTGGTCGCTCGCGGTCGAAGAGCATTTTTATCTGTTTTTTCCGCTGGTCTATCGCGCGATGTGCCGCCGGAATTGGACGCGCGAGCGGCAGAGCGCGGTCTTGCTGGCTGGCTGCGGCATCGTGCTCGCGTGGCGTTACGTGCTGATTTATCTGCTGCACGCCGACCACGACCGTTGCTACGTGGCGTCCGATACGCGCGTCGATTCCATCGTGGCGGGATGCATCCTCGCGATTTGGAAGAACCCCGTGCTCGACCGCGACGCGATCGACGACAAGAAGCTGCTCTTCGCGTGGTTGCCGCTGGGCGTCCTTGCAGTGCTCGTGAGCCTCGCCGTGCGCGAGCCGCGCTTCGATCAAACGCTGCGCTATTCGCTCCAGAGCTTCGGGCTCTTGCCCTGTTTCGTCGTGGCGATTCGCTACCCGGAGCGCTTGCCGTTCCGTTGGTTGAACGGTCGTTTCGCGCGCTACGTCGGGGGGCTCTCGTACTCGATGTACTTGATGCACACCTCGCTCTTGTGGTGTCTCGAGCGCTGGACGCACTGGCCAACGCCGGTGCGGAGTACCGTGGCCGTGGCGATTCTCGTCGGCTTGGGGACGCTGATTTTCCGATACATCGAGAAACCGTGCGCGCGGCTGCGCCGGCGGCTCTCGACGTATCTCACACCCGCGGCGCGCGAAACCGCGCCGTCGTGACTCGCGCAGGGGTCGTGTGCGCGACGCAGCGCGGCGCCCTCGTGAATCGCACGCTCAGTGCGGCCGCGGCGTGAGCGTCACGTCGAGGACGGCGATGCCGTACGGCGGCACCGACTGCGTGACGCTCGTCCCCGTCGCGGCGCCTGACGTCGCCGGGGTCAGGCCCGTCGCGCCGCCCGTGTACACGAACGCACGCTGCTTGAGTGGCGCGCCGCAACTCGACAGGTCGATGTGCGCGTCCGCCGCGAAGGTCGCGTCGCGGTTGACGAGCACGAGCACGAAGTGCGACCCGGCGTCGTCGCGCGACGCGAAGAGCGACACGTCCGGCGTTTCCCGCTTGGCCAGCGACCAATCCAAGAATCGCCCGCCCTGTCCGTCGAAGTTCCGATACGCACGAAACGCCCAGTAACCCGGCGTGCCCTTCGCGAGCTTCTCCCAATAAAATGCCGACGTCAGGCCCTGCTCGCCGAAGCGGCCGAGCGCTTCAGCGATCGCGAGTCCTCCGCTCACGTGCGTGTCGGCGCCGAAGCTCCACTCGCCGAGACTGATGCCAGTGCCCGGGTAATAGATGGACACCCAGTCCTTGAGCCGCGGGATCAGCCGCACGGAGTCGTTGATCCACGACTCGTCGGTGTAGCCCGGATCCCAGAGTGAACGCGTCGAACGCAGGCGCAACGCCGAGGTCTTGGCATCGGTCTTGGCGTTTTGGCCGTACACGTCGGCGGCCTGCGGGTAGTAGTGCACGTCGAGCACGTTGAGCAGCCGCTTGCCCGTCTTCTTCTCGTACGCGGCGAGCTGCTCGAGGTACCAAGCGAGCATCGGCTCGTCGGAGTGCGCGCGCCGATCGGGCTTCAAGAGCCAGCCCGCCTGGATGTCTTTCGCCGACATGAAGAACGCGGGCCAGCCCCATTCCGCGGGACCCGCGATCACCGCGTCCGGATCGACCTCGCGAATCACCTTCCCGTAACGAACCGTGCGGTCGAGGAGCTCGTCGTACGTCAGGGGCTCGGGGTGCACGTCCCGGTGCGTCGTGTTCCAGAGGCTCGGCTCGTTGTCGAGGATATACATGTGCACGCTGCGCGAGCCGCGCGCGGCGTCGAGGGCCTTGAGCTTCTCGAGCCACCGTTTGATGAGCTCGGGCGGTGCGGCGATGCTCGTTTGCGTCGGCGGGCCCGGGCGAATGGGTTTGCCGGCCGCGTCGTAGCCGTCCCCCGCTTCGGGCTTGTTCGGGTCGTGACCGCGCTGCTTCGGGAACTTCGACTCGGGAAATCCGACGGAGGTGCCGTCTTTGGCGACCCAGCCGATCGTCGGGACGACCATGGCCATTTGCGCCCCGCTCTTCACGCCGTCTTCGAGCCAGTGCCACACGCCGTCCGGGCCATCGCCGGGCGTGTTCTCGAAGTACCAGTCGCTCGCGCTGTTCCAGGTGCCAAGCTCCCAGTTCAGGCGTGTCATCGGGTTGCCGCCGATGCGGTGCGCGGTTTCGCCCGCGCCGTCCGTCGCGCGGGCGATGCCGTAAATCAGCGGGTTGATGCGCTGGCCCGGCTTGCCGCAGTCGACGACGAGCTCGGTCGCGCGCAGGGGTGGTGCGGCGATGCCGCTCGCGTCGGGCTTGGTGAGCACGACTTTGTCGAGCAATACCTTTTGGTCGGGCACGGCTTTGCTCGCGCGAATCACGACGCGATCCACGGCCGAGTTCGTCGGGTTCAAGAGGCTCCAGGGCACGAGCGCTTCTTTCCAGCCACCGCCCACGTCGACCCACATGCTCGGCTCGACGGCGACGCGCGGGAGCGTCTTTTCGTCCACCTGTTGGTACTTGAGCGCGACCTCGAGGAAGTCGCCGAAGGCTTCGCTCGCTTTGACGCGGAAAACGAGCGCTCCGTAGTACCCGTTGAGATCGGCGTGATGAAACATGATCCCGCCGTAGCTCGCGAACACGACGCTCGGCGGACCCTTGCCGCCGAGATCGTGAGCGCCCCAGCCCCAATCCTCCCACCCGCTGCCGAGCTTGCCGTCGAGGATGGTCTCCGCCACGACGTAAGGCGCACGCCGCGCTCGCGCGGGTACCGCGCTCGTCTGCAGCGCTGCGCTCGGTACCGCGCGCTGCCGCGCCTTGCGCGTGACGAGCGCAAATCCGGCGCCCCCTGCGAACGACACCGCGAGCAGGCCAAGGAGCGCGCGTAGGGTGAGCCGTCGTCTCCTCACGGCGACTCCGTTGGCCGGGCGCGCGGCAAGGTGTTACGGTTCTCTTCCCGTAAAAGCGCGGGATCGCGTGGCAGGGCGAGCATGGAGAACTTAGAGGAAGCAGAGGGTCAGGGCGGCGGTGCCCAGGCGAACCAGCTCGAGCTGTTGAAGAGCTACCTGGCTTTCGGACGGCGAGCCATCCGAAGCCGTCGGCTCATGGCGGTGCTCATCTTCATCGGTATGACGGCGCTCACGCTGGGCGCCTTGGCCCTTTGGCCGAGGACCTACCAGTGCGAGCTTCGCCTTATCGTGCAGCGAAGCCAAGTTCTCGACCCCGACGAGAAGACGAATCCCCTCGAGTCCGCGTCGGATCTCATCACCCGGCACGATAATCTCGTCGCCATCGTCGAGCAGCTCGACCTCGTGACCGACTGGGAGCGTTTCCGTCCGCCGCTCATGGCGTTCAAAGACAAACTGATGGAAAAGGTGCGGGGCAAGCCCGACCCGAAGGCCGTCAAGGACGCGCTCGTCAACATGCTCGAGTCGCACCTCTGGGCGAAGACCGAGAACAACTCGCTCACGATCGGCGCGGATTGGTCGCACGCCGAAACGGCGAAGCGCATCGTCGAAGCTGCGAAGGATACGTTCCTGCAGGCGCGTCACACGGCTGAAATCAGTGTGATCGAGGAGAAAATGTCGATCCTCGACGGGCACTCGACGCGCCTGCGCGCCGAGATCGACAGCATCGCGCAAGAGCTCAAGCGCATGAAGGACGAGAAGATCGCGGCCGCGACGAAGGCGGCCAAGCAAGTCGGGGAGGCCGCGGCCGCGTCGAATGCGACGGCGGCGAGCCCCACGAGCATGGCCATCCGCCAGCTGAGCACGCGCGCGACGACGGCCGCCGAGCGCGCCGACGAGGATCTGCCAGGGCTCAAGGAAGCGCTCGAAACTAAGAAACGGAAGCTCTCGGAGTTACAGGCCCGCCGGAGTCAGAGTCTGGCCGACGCAAAGTCCCACCTGGTCGACCTCGAGCTCAAGCTCACGCCCGAGCACCCGGAGGTGCGCGCGGCCGAGCAACGCGTGGCTCTGCTATCGCAGGAGACCGGCGAAGAGACGTCTCTCAAGACCGAGGTTTCGGCGCTCGAACCGCGCGTCAAGGCGAGCTCGGCGAGCGCGCGCGCAGAAGGCGGAGGGGGCGGAGGACGCGTCGCGAGTGGTGGGAGCGGTGGTTCGGCCTCGAACGGTGCCGCAGAAGCGCTGCCGTCGGAGATTTTGAAGCTCCTCGACGACAAGGGCGAGATCGACCCCGTCATCGGCGCGCAGCTCTCGACGGCCATGTACAAGTACAGCGAGCTGCGCAACGAGATCCGCACGGCGCGCATCACGCTCGACGAGGCGCAGGCAGCGTTCTCGTATCGCTACAAGATCTCGTCGCCCGCCGTCACGCCGCTCAAGCCGACCAAACCCAAGGTGCCGCTCGTCGCCGCAGGCGGGATCATCGGTGGGCTGCTGCTCGCCTTGTTGATCCCGATCTTGCTCGAGCTCAAGACCGGCATCATCGTCGAGCGCTGGCAGGTGGCGGCGATTCCGATCCCCGTGCTCGCCGAGCTCCGGCTACCGCCGCACGATCAGTGACACCGCAAGCGCGCGAGTAACGTGTCACCTCGCTTTTGTTTTCTCACCGAGCGCCAGGTCGGCATCGGTAGCGCTGCAGGGGCGATGGAGCGCTACGTGCGCGCGCAGGGCAACGTCGCCTGGACGGACGTGACGTACGTCGAGGCCGGCGGCATGCTCGAACGCCTGCCGCTCCCCGAGCGGCCGCGCGGCACGCTGCGCGGCTTTTTGCAGGCGCGGGCGGCCCTACGGGCCGAACGCTTCGCTGCGCTATTTTTCCTCACGCACAACCCCGCCGTCCTCCAGCAGCGCGCGCTGCGCGCCACCCCGAGCGTGCTCTGGACGGACGTGACGCCGGCGCTGCTCGACGCGCAAGCCGAGCAGTATGCGCACTCGGTCGACCGCTCGGCCGTCGTGCGGCGCTTCAAGACACACATGGTGGAGCGGACGTTTCGGAGCGCGGCGTGTTGCGTCGGCTGGTCGAGTTGGGCCAAGCGTTCGTTCGTGCGTGACTACGGCGTGCCGGAAGAGCGCACGCGCGTCGTGCCGCCCGGCGTGGATCTCGCGCGCTGGCAGCCGCTCGAGCGGGCCGTGACGGACGAGCTGCCGAAACTCCTGTTCGTCGGCGGTCATTTCGAGCGCAAAGGCGGGGACCTGCTGCTCGACGTCTTTCGAGCTCACCTGCGCGGCCGCGCGACGCTCGAGCTCGTGACGCGCGATCCCATCGCCGAGGAGGACGGCGTGCGCGTGCACCGGGGACTCACGCCCGAAAGCCCCCAATTGCGCGAGCTCTATGGCGAGGCGAGCGTGTTCGTGCTGCCGACGCGCGGCGATTGCTTCTCGATCGCGTCGATGGAGGCCATGGCGACGGGGCTGCCCGTCGTCGTTTCCGACGTGGGCGGCATCGCCGAAATCGTCGAGCACGGGCAGAGCGGCTATTTGATGCCGGTGAACGACGGCCGTGCATTGCGCGAAAGTCTCGAAGAATTACTCACGGACGCGGAGCGCCGCCGCGCGTTCGGAGCGCGCGGCAGAAAGCTCGTCAGTGAGCGTTTCGACGCCGAAGAAACGGCGCGCCAGCTGCTCGAGATCATGACGGAAGTCGCGCGACCGACTTGACCGGTTGCACGCCGGCCCACACGCTTGGGACGGAGGATGGTCTCGATTCCAGGACGGCGCGCAAAGCTCCGGCACAGGTTGCCCGGCGCGCTGCTCCTCGCCGTCCTGCTCACGGCCTGCGCCAACGAACAGAGCACGCCGGCGGCTAAGGAGCCGAGCGATCCGAACGACCCCGACGCGGTGTTCAGCGCCGAAGCGCGCGCCGCGCTCGCCGCGCTGTCACCCGCGACGTTACCGGCGCCGCCTCCCGACATCAGCAATCGGCTCGCGGACGACCCGAAGGCCGCGGCGTTCGGCCAAACACTTTTTTTCGACGCCTCGTTTTCCGGCAAGCTCCTCGACGGCGACAACGACGGCAGCGTCAACGCGCTCGGTCAAAAGGGCGAGAGCGGCAAGGTCGCCTGCGCCGGCTGCCATTTGCCGGCAAGCGGCTTCATCGACACGCGCACGATCCAGCAGCAGACCTCGCTCGCGGCGGGCTGGGGCAAGCGTCGCGCGCCCTCGCTGCTCGACGTAGGGCAGAGCAAGCTCCTCATGTGGGACGGCCGGCGCGACGCCATGTACAACCAGATCTTCGGCGTGATCGAGTCGCCGGTGGAAATGAACGGCTCGCGCCTGTTCGCCGCGCGGCAGGTCTTCGCGGAGCACCGCGCCGGATACGAAGAGCTGTTCGGCAGCATGCCGCCGCTCGACGACACGTCGCGCTTTCCGGCGCTCGACGCCGAGCTCACCGGCTGCCAGAAGCTCGACGCCACGAACGCGTGTCCGCAGCCGATGCGGGGCGCGCCCGGTGACGGCGCCGAATACGACGGCATGAAGCCCGAGGACCAACGCGCCGTCACGCAAGTGATCGTGAACGTGGGCAAGGCGCTCGGCGCGTACGAGCGGCTCCTCACGTGCGGGCCGAGCCGGTTCGACCAATGGGTCCACGGCGATGCGAGCGCGCTCACCAAGAGCGAGCAGCGCGGCGCCGCCCTCTTCGTCGGCACGGGCCACTGCACGGATTGTCACGGCGGGCCCTACTTCTCGGACGAGAAGTTCCACAACGTCGGGCTCAAGCCGGGGACCGTCGCGACCGTGTTCCTCGATCTGAACGACCACGGCGCGGCCACGGCCATGCCGCTCTTGCGAGCCGACGCGCTCAACGTGCAGGGCGCGTTCAGCGACGGCGACGACGGTCGCATCCCGACGGACGACGCCCCCGAATTCGAAGGCGGCTTCCGCACCCCGAAGCTCCGCTGCGCCTCGCTCCGCCCCTCCTTCATGCACACCGGGCAGCTCCGCGATCTGGCCTCCGTCGTCGCGTTTTTCGATCGGGGCGGCGATCTCGCGGGGTATCCAGGCACTAACGAAATCAAGCCGCTCGGGCTCACGGACCGCGATCGCGCCGATCTGGTGGCGTTTCTCGAGGCGCTGGCGGGGCCGGGGCCGAACGCCGAGTTGCTCGCGCCACCCTGAGGGCGCGAAGGACTTTGGTGATCAAACGGTGCCGGCGGGTTGCACGACGGGCGCCGGTGCGGGTTTTACGGCGCGCATGAACGGGCGCTCGAGCACGCGGTGGAAGAGGTAGGCCGCCGTGAGCACGACGCCGAGCCCTAGTGTCGAGAGAAACGCGAACATCACTTCGTCGCTCACCCCCGCTGGATGCAGCAAGAACTGCCACAAGAGCTGCAGGATCGGCGCGTGCACGAGGTACAGGCTGTAGGAGAAGACGCCCACGGCGACGAGCGGCTTCCAGTTCAGCAGCTTGGCGACGAGGCCCGAGCGGTAGGCAGTGGACATCACGAGCAAGCACGCGGCCGCGACGCCCGTCGGTAGATCCAACAAATAGAAGCGATCGGTCGCGACCCGCCAGCCCCACAGGTACGACACCACCGTCACGAGCGCCGCACACACGAAAACGACGGCGCCCCACGGCACGCGATCACGCTTCGCGGCGTCCGCCTGCGGCGAACACGCGATGTGCGCTGCCAGCATGCCGAGCGTGAACAGGCCGAGAAAGTGCGGATTCGCACGCGTGATGCGGGTCCCGGCAAACGCGAGCCGCACGCCGTAGCCGAGCACGAGCATGAGCACGGTCGTGCGCCCCGGGCCGAGCTTGCGCCAACAGGCGACGAGCAGCGGAAACACGAGATAGATCTGCCACTCGACCGCGATCGACCAGAACACGTAGTTGATCGAGCTCGTCCCGAAGAAGTCCTGCACGAGCAGCAAGTGCGCGATGACCGAAGTCAAACGCACCTGAATCGGTACGTCCCAGAGCGTGCCCGTCGGTTTACCGATGACGGTCGCGATGAGCGCGAGGCAGAGCGCCACGGCGCCGTAGTACGGCGGCAGGATCCGGCGAGCTCGGCGCAGCAAGAACCCCTTCACGCCGCCCGAGAGCGCGCCGCCCGAGCGCACGATGGGTAAGCCGAGGCAGAAGCCGGAAATTGCGATGAATATCGCGACCGACAGGTGACCCGCCACGAGCGTCGACGTGAAAAACGAGAGCGCGCCGCGAGGAAACTGGCCGGCGTCCGGGTTCCACGTCTGCGCGTAGGCGTGATTCAGGTAGACGACGAGCGCCGCAAGCGCGCGGAGTCCGTCCACGTGCTGCAGGTGGATCGGCGTCTTCGGGCCGGGCTCGGGAGCCGCGCCGCTCATTGGTAACAAGATACAATGAACGACGCCGCGCGGGGGAAGGTATCGCTCGAGCTTGAAGGCGCCCGCGCCGAATGGTAACCGCCTCGCTCGTGACGCAATCCCGCGCAGTCAGCGTCGTCACGCCGACTTACAACCGACGCGAGCGCCTCGAGCGCGTGCTCAGGGCGCTCGACGTTCAAGACGCCGATCCGAGCACGTTCGAGGTCGTGGTGGTGGACGACGGCTCGACCGACGACACGGCGAGCTTTCTCGAGCAGCAGCGCTTTCGTTTCGAGCTCCGGCACGTGCGGCAGGCAAACGCGGGACCCGCGCGGGCCCGCAACGTCGGCATCGAAAACGCGCGCGGAGAGCTCGTGCTCTTTCTCGACGACGACGTCGTGCCGGCACCGCACCTCGTTTCCGAGCACGTCCGCTCGCACGACGATCCGAAGCTTGCCGTGATCGGGCCGCTCGCTTCCCTGCCGCATTATGCGCAGCCCTGGGTCGCGTGGGAGCAAGCCAAGCTCGAGGTGCAGTACGACGCCATGGCGCGCGGCGAGTACGAGGCCACGTTTCGACAATTCTGGACGGGCAACGCGTCCGTGCGGCGCGAGAACCTGCTCGCCGCGGGCGGCTTCGACACCGAATTTTTGCGCGCCGAGGACGTGGAGCTCGGCCTGCGCTTGAAGAAGCTCGGCGTGAAATTCCGCTTCAACCCGCGCGCGCTCGGTCACCACCACGCCGAACGCTCGCTCGATTCGTGGTCGCGCGCGCAGCAGAGCTACGGCCGGCTCGACGTGAAAATCTTCGAGCGTATGGGCGCACACAACGAAATCGAAGTGCTGAGCGACAACTGGCGCCACCTGCACGCGCTCACGCGCGGCGTCGTCAAGAGCTGCATCGGCCATCCGCGCCGTCACGCGGCCGCGTGCCGCTCGATCCGAACGCTACTCGAAGCCTCCGAGCTCCTGCCGGACCGCCGTTTGGCGCGGCACGCGTGCAGTATTCTCGCGAACCTGATCTATTGGGAAGCGTCGGCCAAAGAGCTCGGTCCCGTGCGCGCCGCGCAAGTGTTCGGCTGAGCGGAGGCCGTTCGGCGCCGTCGCGAGGGGAGCGCGCCGGGGCGACCGCCGTACCTCGCGCTCAGCCCGGCGCGCCGGCGAGCTCGAGCAGCATGCGCGCGATGCGGTCGGCGTTCTTCTGCATGTCGAAACGCTCCTCGCCGATCTCCCGCGAGCGGCGACCGAGCCTCAAGCCGAGCTCGCGATCGCGTGCGAGCCGCCCCAGGCGATCGACGAGCACGGCGCGGTCGTCGGGCTGCATGAGAAAGCCGCTGGCTTCGTCCTCGACGGCCTCGGCGTGCGCGCCGACGCGCGTCGTGATGATCGGCAGCCCCGACGCCATCGCCTCGCCGAGCACGACGGCGAGACAATCCCCGCGCGTCGGCAGCGCGAAGAGGTCCGCCTCCGCGTAGCGCTGCAAAAGCTCTTTGGAGTGCGGCTTGAGCCCGCGATAAACGTGCACACCCGGACCCTCGGCGACCGGCGCCGAAGTCACGAGGTGGAGCTCGATCTGATCGCGCAGCGGGCCGCGAACGGCGTCGAGCAAGAGGTCGCCGCCTTTGCGTTCGAAATCGCCGCCGACGAACAGCACGCGTAACGGACCGTCGCGGCGCGGCGTGCGCTCGGACGGCGCCGGATAGTTCGAGAGCACGGTGCCGGGATGGATGACGGTGATGCGATCCGCCGGCACGCCGTAGTGGCGCACGAGCGAGTCCTTCGCCCATTGCGACCAGGCCGTGAGGCGCTGCGCGTTGCGCATGACGGCGGAGTGCAGCTTGAGCTTCGCGCGTTCGACCCAATCCGGGTGCACGCGATCGCCGTAAAAATGCGCGAGCTCGTCGTAGTTCTTCGGCGTTGCGTCGAGCGAGAGCAACGTCGGGATACGGCGCATGTGACCCGCCGAAAACAAACCGATGGTCTGCGTGTGGATGAACAGCGCGCGGAGCGGCCGCGCCTGGTGCGCGCGCGCGACGAGGCGCTGCGCGCGCAGGCTGCCGCGCAATGTCCAATTCGCGCCCACGGCGGGTACGCGCCCGAAACCATCGCGTCCGAACGGCACTTCGAGCCACTCGCACTCGAGATCGCTGCGCCGCGCGAGCGCTTGTTTGAGACCCTGGCCGTACGCCACGTGTCCGAGCGCCTGTTCCAACGCAAACCCTATTCGGGGGATCATGGCGCAAGAACTTTACGCGGCGCAGGCGCGCGCCCGCAAGCGAAGCTTCCGGACGAACGCGCTCACGTGGCCGGGCTGCGCCTCGACGGAGAGCACGATGGTGATATATCCGAACGCGGATGACTTTCGCTTCGGCATCGCGGGGGCGCTCGTCGTCGTTCTTGCAGCGAGCCTTGAACGTGGCTCGCGAGGAGCTCGAGCCGTTTCGGGCGGGGCGCTGGGCGACGCACGCCGTGTCGAGCGCGTTGCCGCAGTTCTGTTTCAACCGCACGCGCAGCCGCGCGCTGCGCACGCTGGGTCTGAGGCTCGGTGAGCGTTCGCTCCTGATGGGCCCTTTGCGCATCACGGGACCGGGTGACAGCGCAGAGTTGCTCTCGATCGGTGAAGACGTCGTGATCACTGGGCCGCTCCACGTCGACGTCGGCGCGCGCGTCGCGATCGGCGATCGCACGTACATCGGGCACGACGTGACGTTGCTCACGGTCGACCACGAGATCGCCTCCGGCAAACAACGTTGCGGTGAGCCGCAGGCAGGACCCATCACGATCGGCTCGGGTGCGTGGCTCGGCTCGAAAGTCATCGTACTCCCCGGGGTGACGATCGGGGACGGCGCGGTCGTCGCCGCAGGTGCGGTCGTGACGCGCGACGTGCCGGCGAACACGATTGTCGGGGGCGTGCCCGCGCGCGTGCTGCGCGAACTCGAATTCGAAGGCTCGACGCATGTCCGGACGCGCCGGACGGATCCGCTCCCCCCGCTGCGCGCGCCCGAGATTGCCACGCCATCGAAATAAGCCCGCGCAGTGCTGCAGAAATGAAGCACTGAGGCGCAAACGGCGTCGTCAAAATACCGGAGCTTTCCAGAATACCGGACGCAGTTTCGTTAGCGTCACACCACAAATGTACGAAATCGCACTGCGGCACGCCGCGTGCACTTATCCACTCGCGCACGGGACACGTTCGAAGCTTGTCAGTGACGAAGATGTAGGTGCGAGTGGCGTACTGAGAATGTAACGGCGCGTGCTGGTCGCTTCACCGGAAAAGACCATGTCGGAGCGCGAACGTTTCGAGCGAAACGAATCGAAGAAACCGATCCGGAGAGACCGCGCCGCCGCGGGCGTCCGCCTTGACTGACAGAAACCACGGGAGTAGTGGCTAAAATGAGGTCTAATATGTGGAGTAGGTCGGGAGGATACGGCGCACTCGTCGCCTGCTTGCTCGGAGCCGCTTGCTCTAAGTCGGGCGATGCCGACGCGAAGGGCAACCAGGGGGATATCCGTCACCGTGGCGGCAGAGGGGGCGCCAGCAGCAGCACGGGCGGCACGGGGGCGAGCGGGGGCACGGGCGGCACGGCAGCGAGCGGGGGTACCACGAGCACCGGCGGCACTGGCGCGACGAGCGCAACGGGCGGTACCGGCGCAACGGGCGGTACTGGCGCGGGTGCAACCGGCGGCTCCGGAACCGGCACGTCCGGCAGCGGACCCGGGGGTTTGCCCGTAGTTCCGGGCGAACCAGACACGAGCGTCAACACGAAGCTGCCCGCGTTGCCACGGCTCCCGAACGTCACGGCCTCTGCGACGGGCGACAGCGTCGCGATCTCCGTCGAGCCCGTCGAAGGCGCGAAGGACTACCGGGTCTACGTGTTACCAGCCGACGCGGATGTCACGCCGGGGAGTGACGGACACGTCACGGTCAAGAACGCAATCTATCGCTGTGCTGGCAATCGTCAATCGCCCGCTCCGTCCGTCGACGGCACGGGCGCGAGCGACTCGTGGGTGATCACGCAGGTCGATAACCAAACCGTGCAGGGTTACAAGCGCACGCTCGCCGACGCGACGCTCGGTCACGTGTACGTCACGCCGGGCGACGGCCGCGTGGCGATCTACGCCATGGGCGATCCGGCCGCGCAGGCCGACAACAATTGCTACGACCGCCGCTGGGGCCAGTCGCGCGTCAAGAAGTACGTCACCGAGGCGCAACGCAGCGATTTACTCACCAAGAAATGGCGCGACGACGGCATCGCGTTCTACGTGCCCGCGGACGGCACGGCGGGCACGCACGCCGTCCACACGCTCGCGCTCTCGGACGGTTCGCGCCTCTACTACTCGGACGGGGCCGAAGCGGACAAGCGTGGCGCGGGCGAGATCGCGTTCAGCGTGCTCGACGCCGCCACGCCGGGAGACACCGAACCGTTGATGCGCGTCTTCTACGAGAACAACTGCGGCGAAGATCACGACGAGCTCGCGGCGGGCGAGCCGCGCTTCGAGCGGGCGCGTTACCAAGGTGACGCACTGCCGCAATTCGATCTCCACTGGTCGGGCATCACGGGCCCGACGACGCTGGTGGTCGAAGCGCTCGACGTGAATTGCCCCTACGGCGGCGCCATCGCGCCCGTGGCGGCTCCGAAGTTCACGAGCAGCTCCAAGATCGATTACGAGCCGTGGATCACGCTCGCCGACGCGCAAGCCGCATCGAAGACGGGCGAAGTATTCATCAACGGCCAAGGTGAGCCTGCGAACGCTCCGCGGCCCATCGCGCGGAGCTTCGTGAAGATTAGTCCCGGCCCGAAGCCGGACATGGATTGGTACTTGGGCTTCGGCGCGGACGAAAACACGCCCGATTTCTCGACATACAAGTGGGACACAGCGTGCGGTGACATCGTCAACGGCTCGTGCTTCCAGGAGTTCCGCCAAGCCTCGGACTTCGGCGATCTGAGCTTCGACTCGGTCGAAACGCCCCGCTACGCGCTCGGCGCCATGCTCGGCGAGCTCTGGGTGATGTACGCCGACGTCGCGGCCGACACGGGCGGCAAGTTCAGATTCACGCCGAATACCAAGGGTAAGATCAGCTCCGATTCCTACCTCCACGTCACGATGGAGGTGGACGCGTTCACGACGGGCCGCCGCTATCCGCAGATGATCATCTCGGATCAGGCGGCGCCCGTGCAGTGGAACCTCTCGAAGGGGAACGCCGTGATCGTGCAGACGTTCCACGACGACGGCACGGCGAACTGGCCGTACACGTATCAATTCCAGGTGTGCGATCACCGCAACTGGGACGTGAACAATCAGTGTCCGTCCTACGATCTTTACCGTGTCGAAAGCTCGGGCGGGCAGCTCAGCGGGCTCATGCCGAACGCCGAAGTCGGCGAGCACACGGGGGTCGATCGTTCGACGCACTTCGACGCGTACATCTCGACCAAACGCGCGTACCTGTTCCTCGACAACGAGCCCTACGGTTGCGCGGAATTGCCGAGCAAGGGTGTGCCGAGCGGCGACGTGACGGTGACGTTCGGCGACGTGCTTTATCACTCCGGTGTCGACACCGTGTTCTCGTATCACGAGACGTATCAGAAGATCATCGCGCGCCGGCATTTCGACAACCTGGGCTTCAAGAGCGGCGTCGCCGCGCCGATGTGGGACGAGTCGCGCCTACCCTGCGCCGCGGCGAGCAGCATCGGCTCGGGAGCGCAGTAGCCATGAGCACGCGCTCACGCTCGACGACGCTCGGCTGCCTGCTCGGCCTCGGGACGGCAGCTGGGCTGCTCGCGAGCGGCTGCACCGTCTCGGCGAGCGGCTCGCTCAAGATCAACGACGACGAAGCGCATCGGCGCCACGCGGCAGGCGCAGCGGGCAAGAGCGGCGCCAGCGGCTCGGGCGGCACGTCGACGACGGGTGGTAGCGGCGGCTCGGGCGCGTCCGGCGCGGCGGCGGGCGGCTCGAGCGGCTCCGGCGGCGGCAGTGCCAGCGCGTCGAGCGGCGGGAGCGGCGGCGCGACCGCCGCCGGCGGCACGGGCGGCGCAGGCGCCAAAGGCGGCTCCAGTGCGACTGGCGGCTCCGGCGGCGCGCCGCCCCCCATCGACGGCTACGTGCCCGGCGCCGATTGCGGCCTCACGAGTCCCGCCTTCTGCGACGACTTCGAGGCGGCGCCAGCGAAGGTCACGCGCGCCGGGGAGCTCGACGCGAGCAAGTGGTCCGGCGCTCGTATGGAGCCGGAGCTCCCGACGGCGCCGGATCACGCCTTCGAGCTCAACACCGCGCCGGTTTCGAATTGTCGCGGCGGACTTTCGGCCACGGTGCTCGCCGATCAAGACGCGTTGATTTGCGATCCCACCTCGACCATTCAGTCTCATCACCTGCTCGCGGCCGTCGCCGCGCAGAACTACGGCATCAACACGTACCGTATCCGCAAGCCGTTCGACTTCGCAGGACGCACCGGCAAGATCGCGGCCGACGCCGAGATGTACGTCGAAAGCACGCTGCTCGGCTGGACGTCGCTCGAGCTCAGCCAAGACCCGACGCCGACACCGAACGTCTTCGACTGCTCCGAGCGCGGCCCCTATGCGGCAAACGGCGTCGCGTTCGAATTCGAGCCCTGCGATCTGTCCGAAGGCACCGGCATCGCCGTCAAAGTGCTGCAGTACACGAACCACGTCGAAACCCTCGTCAAACCGAGCGGCACCCGCGGCTGCCTCAAGCCCGCTGAGGGCGAGCTCAACCACATCGAAATCCAGATCTCCGACTCGAACCTCGCGATTTCGGCCTCCGACGCGTCGCCCGACGGCGCCACCTTCCCGAACTTCCGCCAGGTGTGGTCGGGTCCCTTCAAGGCCGGCTTCACGCGCGGCTACGTGAGCGTCAGCACCCACAATCACGCCACGGTCAAGTACAGCACTCCGCCGGATTGGAAGCGTGACGGTGGCATTCTCTACAGCTGGAACGCGAGCTGGGACAACGTCGGCTTCGACGGTCCCTCGATCGACGCGAACGAATACTCGGCGCCCGACTTGCTCAAGGCTACGTCGAGCGGCGGCGTCTCGATCGGCTACGTGCTGCCGAGCACGGTGAAGATCGACGGCGTCAGCACCAAGGGCATGACCCACGCCAAGCTCGCCTTCAGCAGTTGGTACCCGAACGGCACGTTCGCGAACTACCACCTCAAGTACAGCGTGAACGGCGGCACGGCGCACGACCGCCCGCTGACGGCCGGGGAACAGACGGAAATGAAGACCGCGAGCTGCCAGACGACGCTTCAGGGCGCGCTGAATCAAACCGTCGACATCGACATCGCCGAGCTCGTGGACGGCACGAACACGATCGCGTTCGACTCATCGGGCGTGGGCGGCGGCGGCTACCCGCCGGCCGTCGCCAACGTCGACTTGATCCTGAGCGCCGATTGACGCGGGACTTCACGGCGTCGGGCGCTCGCGCCGTGGCGCGAGGTCACGAGTAGCGTCGCCGCACGCGGGCGAGCGGCTTTTCGATCGAGACGTGCACGAGCCAGGCGACGAAGCACGAGATCGCGAGCGTCACGGCCGCGATCACGAGCTCCGGGAAGCGGCGCGCCATCGCGTGTTCGAGCGCGTAGAGCACGACCTGGTGCACGAGGTAGAGGATGTACGAGAGCCCGCCGAGGTAGGCCGTGACACGCCAGTTCAGCGGTCGAAATGGCCACCAAGCGGGGAAGCGCACGGCGCAAACGAAGAGGGGAATCAGCCCCACGCCTTGCAGCGTGTAGCGCAGCGTTTGCTTCATCCAATCGACCGGCGCGAGCAAGCCGCAGAAAATCGCGGCGACGCCGAGCGGGAGGAACACGTACTTCCAAAGGCGGTCCGTCGCCGTGGGCGGATCGAGCACGGGATTGCCGACCACGGCAAGAGCGCAGCCGAACAGAATGGAATCGAAGCGCGTGTCCGTCGCGACGAAGACGCGCTCGGCCGAACCGTGGAACACGAACGTGACGACGCAGCGCCACACGAGCACCAGCGCGCAGAGCGCGTAGAGAATCGTCGCCTGGCGCGCGGCCGGCAACTTGGCGCGCACGAACGTCAGGTAGACGAAGGGAAAGAGCAGGTAAAAATGCTCCTCCACGGCGAGCGACCAATAGACGCCCGTCCCGGGTGGAAAGCCGCCGTAGCCGCGTAAAAATGCCCAATAATTCGCGAAGTGCAGCGCCTGTGCCGCGACGGCCGGCCCTTCGAGCTTGCCGGGCACGATGCCCGCGAGGCAGAGCGCGGCCGCCACCACGAGCACGAGATAAAAGGGCGGCCAAATGCGGAGCACGCGCCGCATGTAGAAGTTCTTGAGCGAGATGTGGCCGCTCCGCGTCGCCTCCCTCCGCAGCAGCGTCGTGATCAAGAACCCCGACAGAAAGAAGAACACCGTCACGCCGAAGCCGCCGGGGATCCACTTGAAGACACCCGTGTGCGACCCGAAGACGATGAGAAAGCTCACCGCGCGCAGGCCGTCGAGCGACGGGATATGACCCACACCTTTGGACAAGCGTATTCGCCTATATCACGACGGCTGCGCCGCCATCGACGCCAGTCGCTCCGTTGCTTCAGCGTAACGCACTCGCGGCGATGGGCTGTGGCTTCGCGCTCGGACGCGCGAGCGGCCACGCTCCCGTTGCGACCGCGAGCTTGCCCGCGATCGCGAGCGACGGCGCCACCAAGAAGACACCGGCCCACGACCCGAGCCCGAGATCGCCCCAACATTGAATCAAATAGATGAGCACCGCGGCGAACGTCATCACGGCGGCCGTCCGATCCTCCGGATCCTTGGCGAAACGATACGCCCGAATCCCGCAATAAACGCCGCCGACCCAGAGCAAGCACATGGCCGTAAAGCCCGGATAGCCCGCGAAGCACCAGAGCCCGAGGAAGCTATTGTGCGGCATGTACGGCTCCATGGGGTGCGGCATGGGCGGGAGCGGGATGATCTGGAAGTAGCGGTTACCGTACCCGTAACCGACGAACGGATGCTGCGCGAGCGTGTAGATCAGATCGTAGTTTTCGATCTCACGCGTCATGGCGGACGGATCGGTCGCCGGCTGCACGGCGGCGCGAATCGAGTGCACGGGACCGAAAATGCCGGCGTTCGAGTTCCAACCCACCGCGACGTACGCCGCGATCAGCGGACTCAAATAGAGCATCGTCTTCCGGATCCGCTTTTTCACCGGTGTCGTCGGCATGACGAAATAGAGCACGGTCAGCGCGAGCGCGATCTGCACCCAGGCCATACGACGTAGGTTATAGACGACGCCGGAGAAGATCAGGGCCAGACAGAAGAGCAGCGTCTTACGTTTGATATTTCCGCCGTGCACGAGCAGGCTCAGCACCAGCACGGCACCCATCGCGAACAGCATCGAGTCGTGATGGCTGGTCGCGTACTGCAGCTGACCGCCGGTCTCCGACTTGACCGTGTTCATGATGAACGTCGCGGCGACGCCACGCACGGACGCGGCGGCTAGCAGGACCTTGGCGAGCGCGCGATGGTCCTGTGGGCCGCGGAGGCCTTGCGCAAACAGCAGGAAAAATAAGGGAATGTAGATGACCTGGTTAATCTGCCAGAGCGACATCGCGAAGATGCCGCCGCGCAGCATGCCGATGAACCAGACCCAGGCCGTGCCCGCCATCGAGACGAACGCGAGCTTGCGGTATGCCTCGGGCACCGGGACCCAGCCGACGCGATCGATGCTCATGCCCCGCTTCCGCCGCTTGTAGGCGATGTAAAAGAGCGTGACGAGGATCACGTCCATGCCGGAAAACACGAGGAACCCGAGGCCCGTCGTGTTGTTCAGGTGCATCAGCATCAGCGACCCGAGGATGAAGAGCGGCGATTGCCAGCGACCGGCCGCCGGAATGTCCGTCGGGTTCTCGAGCGTGAGCGCGAAGAACGTGAGCGTGAGCAGCGACGTCCGCAACGGCACTTTGTTCATCACGTAGAACAGCGCCGCGATCACGAACGGCGCCACGAGCCAGCCGACGATCGCCGAGTCGCTCGCGATCGCGCCGCATGTCAGTACGACCGCCAGAATGACGGCGGGTCGCACGTTCGTGCCCACGGCGCCCGGCATCTCTGCTCAGACGTGCGGGTAAATGTAAACGACGGCGATCGCGTAAAACAGGTTGAAGACGATCACCCTGCGAATCACCGTGTCGAAGCCGTTCTTTGCGTTGGCCATGGCCGCGGCGTTGGCCGGGATCACGATGCACGCGAGAATCGACGAAAACAGGATGAGCTTCTTCATGCTCGGGCGCTCGGGACGCTACCGTGCGTTCCGGTGAGCGGCAAGGGCGCGCGGCGCGCCTGCTCGAGTCAGCGCGCACGTCGTGATAGCTTCGCCCCCGGGTGATGCCGCGCGAAGAATCAGCCGCCGATTGGACGCTCCTGCCAGCCGAGGATGCGAAAGCTTTTCGCGAGTTCCGGGAAACCATCGATCGGCGCCTCGACGAGTACATCCCGGCGGGTGAGCCCGCGGCGCTGCTGCAGTTTCCGTACGACGGCAACGTCGGCAATCACATGATGTGGGTCGCCACGACGGATTATCTGCGCCGGCGCGGCGTCCCGCTCACGTACGTCGCGCACGGGAACAACTTCGATGTCGAGACGCTCCGCCGCGCCGTGGGCCGCGGCAGCGTGCTCTTTCTCGGCGGCGTCACGGTGTCGCGCCTCTGGCCGCGCCACGCCGAAATCAAGCAGCTCGTCGCGTCGGCGCTGCCCGACAATCGCCTGATCTCGCTGCCCGCGACGATGCTGTTCGTCGACTCCGCCGACGGCGAGGGCGCGGGGGAGCTCTTCGGTGCGCACCGGAACGTGACGTTGATGGCGCGCGACCCACGCAGCGAACGCGAAGCGCGCGGCGTCTTCCCCGAGCACATCGACATCGTCACGATCCCGGACATGGCGCTACGGCTCGGACCTCAGCCGCGGCGCAGGCCCCCCGAGTTCGACGTGATCTGGCTCGCGCGCGACGACATCGAGGGTGTCGGCAACCGCCCGCCCGAAAACGTCTTCGTCTTCGATTGGCCGCACCTGCGCCAAATCCCGCGCGCGTATTACGCCTTGCGCGCGAGCGGCGTCTTCTCTCGCGCGCGCGGCAGCGTCCCGGCCCTCCCGTATCGACGCTTCGTCGCGCCCTCGATGGCGCGCCTCTACCGTCTGGCGTCGCGCGAAGTGCTGAGCTTCGGCAACCGCGTGCTCGATCGCGGCAAAGTGCTCGTGACCGATCGCATGCACCCGCACATCCACGCGGCGCTGCGCGGCCAACACGTCGTGCTCTTGCCCGACAAGTTCGGCAAAAATCGCGCCGTGTTCGACGCCTTCACGCACCGCCTCACGCGCGTGCATTGGGTCGACACGCCCGGCGAAGCGCTCGCCCTGGCGCGAGAGCTCGCGGCGAGCGTTTGAGCGGGACGGCGCGATCGAGCCGCGCCCGGCGCCGTGGACGTCGAGAGCAGTCGGCGAAGTCCGCTACTTCGAGAGTAGCGAGAACATCGAGTAACCCGGCACGGTCACGCTCGCGCTGCCGCTCTTGAACGTGACGCTGCTCGCGGCCTTGTCGTAGCTATTTTCCTTGGAGATCCACATGCTCATGCTGCCGGGATCGTCGCCGTCGACGTGGACGGTCCAGGTGCCGTCGAAGCCCTCGTTTTGTCCGACGATCGCGAGCGTGCCGTCGGGATTGCGGAAGCCGAGCATGCGCAGCTGGTTCTGGTCGTCGCTGACGGGCACCACGTCGGCGCCGCGCTCTACGTACGCGAAGAAGTGCTGGGCGGCGTAGTAGGTCGGCTTGGGCGCGTAGGTGATCGCGTCGAGCTCGGAAGCGCTCGGTGGTTTCATGAACTTCGTGCAGAGATCGCTCGAGCCCTGATAGCTGCCGGCGAGCAAGCCGAACGTTTGCCATTCGTCACTCTGGTGCGCGTGCGGCGCGTCGTAGTCGCTCCACACCATCGCGGCTTCCGCGCCGGACTCGAGCGCCGCGAACAGGTTGCCGGCGAGCTGCATGCCGTCGTCCCAGCTCGTCGTGTAACAGAAGCCGGCCACATCGTTGAATTCGGTCATCCACTGCGGCGGGGTCACGCCGTGCCAGTCGTGACCCGTCTGATGACCGGAGTAGCGATGAAACCCGATCGCCTGCAAGCGCTTGCTCACGACGGCGTCGCCGAGCAGCGCGCCGCGCCAAGTCACCGAGTCGTCCTCGCCCGCCGTTTCGGGCGTGACGATTCGAATGTCGTCGAGCTCGGGGAACTGACTCATGCGATCGACGAGTTTGCGCAAGAGCGGCACGCCGTCGCGCGGCTGGAGGCTGAAGCCCTCGGGCGGCCCGTAATTCGTCTCGTTCCAGGGACTGAACAAACTGAACTCCGGGCGCGGCTCCGGCGCGCGATTGCGCGCGTAGAGCAGGACGGCGAGCATCGTCTCCACGAACTCGTCGGCTTTGTCCGATGAGAGCGAGCCGCCGCCCATCCAGTCCGGCAAGAGCCCGTGCGCGGCGAGCTCGATGTCCGTCACGCCGAGCGAGTTCAGGTAGCGGATGTAGTCCCAGAGATCGGTGAAGTCCTTGCTCTCGAAGATTGGGTCGTAGACGTCCCAGGCGAAGTTCATCGGGTCGGCGTCGTCGTTCTTGGCTTCCCAATCCGACTCACCGCGGTCGATCTCGACGCGGAACAGGTTCGCGCCGAGGTCGTTCACGAGCAGGTCGAGCGCTGCCTTCACGGTGGTCCCGTCGCTGCCCCAATTGCGCGGCTGGCCGTTGACGCCGAAGCCCGCGATCTTGCCCGCCACGATGGGGCCGCCGCCGGAGCCGCTGCGGCCACCGGCCCCGCCACCGGCCGCGCCCGCCTCGCCGACGTTCGTGTCTCCGGCCGTGGCCGCGCCCGCCTTCCCCGCTGCGCCGCCGCCGGCTCTGCCGCCCGCCCCGCGCCCGGCCCGGCCCGCCACTCCGCCGCTCCCGGCGCCCGCCACCGTGGTGCCCCCCACACCGACCGCGTCCATGCCCGCGCTCCCGCCGCTGCCCGCAGCCACGTGACTCGGCGACGAACTCGCCGCTTCGTTCGACCCACAGCCTGCGGCAAGGAACACCATGCCGGCAGGCAACAGCTTGCCCAAGAAAGAAGAGCGCATCGAATCAGAATAACGTGCGACCGAGTCGCCGTCGACGCCTACGCTCGATAGGCCGGCACTCTCAATAGTTCCGCGACTGTGACGAAACGATATCCATCGTTTCGGAGCGCTGGAATCAAAGAAGTAACCGCCTCGATCGTCGCAGGCGCCTCCCAGCGATCCTGAAACGTGCGTCCATCGTGGAAGAGCACGATCGATCCGGGCTGCACTTCCCGCCGCGCGCTCGCTGCAATTTCCGTGAACGGCGGCGGCGGCGTCTGCCAGTCGAGCGTGAACACGTCCCAACCGACGACGGTGTAACCCCGACGGGTGAGCCGTTTGCCCTCCCACGGCGTGAGCCAACCCCACGGGGGTCGATACAGAGCAGGACGCTTGCCGATGATGCGCTCGATCGCCCGCTCGGAGTCCGCGATGTGAGCCTCCCCGAACGGCGAGAGCGCACACGCGCGCCGGTGATCCATCGAGTGACTCGCGATCACGTGGCCCGCTTCGTGCGCGCGTGCCACGAGATCCGGGTTCTTCTCGACGTTCAAGCCGACGCAAAAGAACGTCGCCGGCACGGCGAGCTCCTTCAGCCGCGCGAGCAGCTCTTCGGTCGCGGGACGGCTCGGGCCGTCGTCGAACGTGAGCGCGACGGCGCGCTCCGTGCGCGGGCCGTGATTCTTGAAGTAGCCGAAGCCGCCGCGCGGCGGACGCAGGAGCTCGTCGCCCACGCGATCGACCGTCGCGCGCGCCGCTCGTTTCAGGACGGCTTGCATCGTCACCCGAGGACGGCGCTCGACGAAGTACGGCCGAGCAAACCGCGCATCAGCTGAAAGGCATGATCGCCGAGCGCAGCACGCAGCAGCACGACTGCGGTCGCGCGCTGCACGAGCGTCTCGACGGGCTTGATGCTCGCGGCGACGCGCAGGCCCTTGAAGCCCTCGCGGTAGCTGCCGCGGAAAACCTCGTCCGCGGCGTAGGCGATGAGCGCGCGCTTGACGGCGCGCCGGTGGAGCGGCTCGAGCTCGCGCCGTTCGGCGGCCGAAAACGGCTCGAACGACTGCTCGATCACCTTGAGCACCTCGCGGATGGTGCGTTCGATCGAGGTGCTCGTCTTCGACATGCTCGTCGGGTGACGGCGATAGCCGTAGAGCTCCTCGTCGATGTAGGCGCCTTTGCCCACGTGACAGAGCGCGAGCCACATCCGGGTATCGACGGCGTACTTGAGCGATTGATCGTAGCCACCGACGGCGTCGTACGCGGTCTTGCGGATGATCGTGCCCGAGTGGAGCACGTAGGGCGCGGTCACCAGCTCCTGGAAGAGCTCCTTGCCGTCGCGGACGTAGTTGCCGCGCCCGCTGCGCCAGACGTAGCTCGTGCGGTCCTTCTCGCTCGTGTAGTGACCGTAGGCGCCGAACGCGAACGCGATCTCGGGGTCGCTCTCGAGCACGGCGATTTGCTTCGCGAACGCCTCGGGCGACGCCGCCCAATCGTCGGCCGAGATCACGGAGATGTAACGGCCGCGCGAGAGCTCGCCGCCTTGCACGAGCGAGCGCACGAAACCCATGTTTTCCTGATGATCGACGAGCCGCACGCGCGAGTCGGCGAGGTACGGCTCGATCACTTTGAGCGAGTCGTCCGTCGACTTGTCGTTGATCAGGATGAGCTCGAAATCCTTGAACGATTGTCCGAGGATCGAGTCCAAGCAGTTCGCGAGAAAGTGCCCGTAGTTGTAGTTGAGCACCGTGACCGAGAGGACCGGGGTCGATCCGTTATCGGTCATGCCTTCGATCCGCACGCAATCCGCACTGCCTCGGCCACGCGCAGCTGCTCGGCGTCCGTCATCTGCGGGAAGAGCGGCAGGATGATGCGCCGATCCTGCGCCCGCTCGGACCACGGCAGCGGGGCGCGCTCGAGTCCCTTGTAGGGCACTTCCCGGTGCGCGCACATAATCCCGCGCCGGCTCGAAACCCCGCGATCGAGCAGCGCCTGCATCACCGCGCGCTGATCCTTGCCGTCGGGCAGCTCGATCCAGAAGCTCTGGTAATTCGAGCGGGCCCACGGCGGTTCGACGGGCAAGCCGAGCCCCGGAACGTCGGCGAGGAGCTCGCGGTAGCGCGCGGCCAAGCGCCGGCGCGTCTCGACGATACCAGGCAGGCGCTTCAACTGCTCGCGACCGACGGCGGCTTGCACGTCCGTCATGCGGTAGTTGTAGCCGAGCACGGAGTGATCCTCGAACACGACCTCGCGCGAGCTGTGGCGCGTGCGATCGCTCACGCTCATGCCGTGCTGGCGCAAGAGGCGGAACTGCTCGTCGTACTTCGCGTTGTTGGTCGTGAGCATCCCGCCGTCGCCGGTCGTGATGACCTTCCGCGGGTGGAACGAGAAGGTCGCGACGTCGCCGTGGGGACGCCCGACGGGCTCTGTCACGCCGTTGCGCACGTAGGCGCTGCCGCTCGCGCAGGCCGCGTCCTCGACCACGGGCAAGCCGAGCTTCTTGGCGACGGCGAGGATGGCCGGCATGTCGCAGGGCATGCCGACCTGGTGCACCGTGAGGATCGCGCGTGTTTTAGAGGTGGCGGCGGGCTCGATCAGCGCCGGATCCATGTTGCTCGAGGCGTCGACGTCGATGAACACGGGCTCGGCGCCGCAGTAGCGAATCGAGTTTGCCGTCGCGATGTACGAGTGGCTCACCGTGATCACCTCGTCCCCCGGCACGACGCCGACGGCGAGGAGCGCCAAATGGAGCGCCGTCGTGCAGTTCGACACCGCCGCGGCGTGCTTGGCGCCGACGAGCGTCGCGAACTCTTGCTCGAACGCGAGCACCTCGGGACCCTGCGTGAGCCAGCCCGACAGGATCGGACGCTTGGCGGCCTCGGCTTCCGCCTCGCCCGTGACGGGTTTGGCGATGGGGATCATCGGCAGATCGCTCACGCGGCCGTCCCCTTCTTCTTGTCGTTCTCTTTCTCTTGCCGCCACCACGCGACGAGCCGGCGCAGACCTTCTTCGATGCCGATCGTGGCTTCGAAGCCGATGCGCTCCTTCGCGGCTTTGGTGCTCGCGAGCCGACGCGAGACGGGGTTTACCTTGCGCGCCGGGCCGTATTCCGGCTTCAAGTCCGAGCCCATCACGCGAAGCAGCGCGTTCGCGAGATCGTTCAGGCTGGTCTCGGTGCCGCTCGCGACGTTGAAGACCTCGTCCGTCGCGGACGACTGCATCGCGAGCATGTTCGCGCGCGCGATGTCCTCGACGTACACGAAGTCCATCGTGTCTTTACCCGTGCCGAAGATGAGCGGCGGCTTGCCCTCGAGGATGCGATCCATCCAGCGAATGAGCACCTCCGTGTAGGCGCCGTGAATGTCCATGCGCGCGCCGTACACGTTGAAGTAGCGGAGCGCGACGTAGTCCATGCCGTACATGTCGTTGAAGGAGCGCAAGAGCCCTTCGTTGAACACCTTGCCGGCGCCGTAGAGCGTGCGGTTGTTGTACGGGTGGTGCTTCTCGGTGGTCGGGAACTCCTCCGCCAGGCCGAGCACCGAGGCCGACGACGCGGCGACGGTGCGCTTCACCTTCGCTTGAACGGCGGCTTCCAGCACGTTGAACGTGCCGTCCACCATCACCTCGAGCGCGAGCCGCGGCTCTTCCGCGCACTGCGTGATGCGGATGGCCGCTTGATGGAAGAGCCAGTCGACTCCCTCCATCGCGCGCTTGCACGTGTCGCGATCGCGAATGTCGCCCTCGATGATGGTCACGGGGCCGCGCGCCATTGCGGCGGCGAGGTTCGCTCGCCGCCCGCGCACGAAGTTGTCGAGCACGAGGATCTCGCCGACCTTCCCGCGCTCGCGCTCCGTCATCAGCAAATCGACGATGTGCGAGCCGATGAGGCCCGCTCCCCCGGTGACCAAAACGCGCAAAGGTTCCGTCATGCTGCTCCTCGAATCGACCTTACTTGCCCGACCAGTCTTTGAGCGCGCCGATCACTTCGTCGACCTGCGCCGGCGTGAGCTCCGGGTACATCGGCAGCGATAGCGTTTCGGCCGCCGCGCGCTCCGAATGCGGAAAATCACCGACCTTGTGACCGAGCTCGGCGAAGCTCTTCTGCAGGTGCACGGGCACCGGATAATGGATGCCGGTCTGAATGCCCTTCTCGGTGAGGTAGGCCTGGAGCGCGTCACGCTTGGGGTGGCGAACGGCGTACACGTGAAAAACGTGACGCAGGTGCGAGGGCACGTTGAGCGGGCGGTACGGCGTGCCGGCGAGCGCGGCGTTGTAACGCGCGGCGTGCGTGCGGCGCGCCTCCGTCCAGCCCTCGATGTACTTCATCTTCACGCCGAGCACGGCGCCCTGCACGCCCTCGAGACGGAAATTGCCGCCCTTGAGGTCGTGGTAGTACTTCTTTTCGCTACCCCAATCGCGGAACATGCGCAGGCGCTTGTTGAAGTCGGGGTTGCTCGTCGTGACGGCGCCGCCTTCGCCGTAGGCCCCGAGGTTTTTGCCCGGGTAAAAGCTGAAGCAGCCCATGTCGCCGATGCTGCCGATGCGACGACCCTTGTACTCGGCGCCGTGAGCCTGCGCGGCATCCTCGATCACGAGCAGGTTGCGGCGCTTGGCGATCTCCATGATCGGATCCATGTCCGCGGGGCGGCCGTGGAGGTGCACCGGGATGATCGCCTTGGTGCGCGGCGTGATCGCTGCTTCGATCTTGGCGGGATCGATCGTGAGCGTCTCGGGATCGATATCGACGAACACGGGCTTCGCGTTCGTAAAGTCGATGGCCGACACCGTCGCGACGAACGTGAACGGCGTCGTGATGACCTCGTCACCGCGACCGATGCCGGCGGCGAGGATCGCGAGCTGAATCGCGCTCGTGCCGCTGTTCATGCCGACTGCGTATTCGGCCTTGCAGTAGGGGGCGAAGGCCTTTTCGAAACCGGCGACGGCGCTGCCGAGCACGAACTGCGTGCTCTCGAACACCTGAATCACGGCTGCGTCGATCTCGGGTTTGATCGAATGGTACTGAGCTTTCAAGTCGACGAAGGGGACCACTTTCAAAACTCCTCTTTGGGAAAAAGCTCAGCCGATCTCGATCGGCGCGCCGTGCTGAGCCATGGACTTGGACGCGGCTTCTAGAATGCGAACGACGCGCAGGCCGGCGTGGCCGTCGGTCGTGGGACGCTTGCCAGCCGCGGCGCACTCGACGAAATGACGCGCTTCGACGGCGAGGGCCTCGACGTTCGGCAGGTGCGGCGCCCACATGTCGCCGGCGCGGTAGCCGACCTTGAGCTGATAGACGCTCTCGGCGCCGCTGCTCACGGTGATGCCCTTGTCGTAGATGCGGAGCTTTTCGCTGAGCTCCATGTCGTCCCACTCGATCATCTTGTGAGAGCCGCCGATCAGCGTCTTTCTGATCTTCACTGGCGAGAGCCAGTTCACGTGGAAGTGAGCGAGCAGGTTGTCGCCGAAGAAACACGTGAGATACGCGAGGCTTTCGGGCTGTCCAGGCACGCTCGCCACGCCGGTCGCCGCGATCATCTTCGGCGTGCGGCCGAGCACGAAGTCCATGATCGAGAGGTCGTGCACCGCGAGGTCCCAGAGCACGTTCACGTCGTGCTGGAACAAGCCGAGATTCACGCGCACCGAGTCGTAATAGAAGAGCTGCCCCAGGCTGCCCTGGCTGACGAGCTCTTTGATCTTGCCGACAGTGCTCGTGTAGCAAAACGTGTGATCGACCATCAGCGTGAGCTTGCGCTTCTCCGCTTCCTCGATGAGCTTCATCGCCTGCTCGGAGGTCGTCGTGATGGGCTTTTCGACGAGCACGTGCTTGCCGGCCTGGAGCGCCGCCATCGCGAGGTCGAAGTGCGAGGAGACGGGCGTCGCGACGATGACCGCGTCCACGTTGGGATCGGCGAGCATCTCCTTCGCGTCGGCGTACGTCTTCACCGTCGGGTAGAGCGACTCCACCTGCGCGCGGCGCTTGGGCGCCTGATCGACGACCGCAACGACGCGAGCGCCCTCGGCCTGCATGAAATTTCGCACCAGGTTCGGACCCCAGTAGCCGTAACCAATTACCGCGATTCCGAGCATTTTACGCCTTTCAGTAGCGAGAGAGCCCCTCAGCTCCGGCCTTGTTCCGTACGCGTGAGGGCGATTGCTTCTTCCTGACTCTTGCAGCGCACGCCGGTCGCGCTGACCCAGCCGATGACACGGGCGGGGTTGCCGACGACGAGGGCATGCGCGGGCACGTCGCGAGTGACGACCGAACCCGAGCCCACCATGACCCATTCGCCGATCGTGACGCCCGTGACGACGACCGTGCAGGCGCCGAGCGCCGCGCCGCGCTTCACGAGCGTCTTGCCGACGGTCCAATCGTCCGCGCCCTTGAGCGAGCCGTCGGGGTTGACGGCGCGCGGCAGCTTGTCGTTCGTGAACACGACGTGCGGCCCGATGAACACGCCGTCTTCGAGCGTGAGCCCGTTGTAGAGCGACGAATTGTTCTGAATCTTGACGTTGTCGCCAATCACGACGTCGTACTCGATGTACGAGCCCTGACCGACGATGCACTTTTTGCCGAGCCGCGCGCGCTCGCGGACCTGGGCATTACGCCAAATCATCGTCCCGTCGCCGATTTGAGCTTCGGGATGGACCTCGGCTTGGGGGTGGATCTTGATCATGGGTTTTCCGGACGCGGGACCCTCCCACGAGTATTTGGTGATAGGCCAGTCCCCTCACGATGGCAACGCTCACTTCGTGAGTGTTTAGAGCTCAGTTCGGGGGAGGGCCGGGCCCGCGAGTCGCGCGCGTTTGGAGCCACGCAAACCCTACAGCGTACACCGCCGGGCATGCGTCCGTCTCGTGAACGTTGCTCCCGAGGCCCGCGCGTTGTGACGGCCCGGCCAAGTGCAGTAGCGGCGGACGCTCTCGGACGTTTCGCGAGCAGCCGGGTTGACGGCGCCGGCTGTTCTAAGGCAACTCTTTGCGTCTGCGGGACGTAGGCTCGATCTTGAGCGACGGCGCGGCCGTCCTTGGCGCGCACTTTTACCTCCGTCACGCGACGACGGTCGGTAAGCGGGTACGGCTCTGGGGACGACCGTCGGTGACGAACGCCGGCAAGCTCGTCGTCGGAGAACGCGTCCGCTTGGTTTCGACGGTCGCGACGCTCGAACTTGCCGTCGGGCATGGCGGCGCGCTGGAAATCGGCGAGCGCAGCTTCATCAATTACGGCACGTCGATCGGCGCGACCCAGCTCGTCCGGATCGGCGCCCGCGCGAGTATCGGCACCTACTGCATCCTGATGGACAATGATTTTCACCGGATCGAGCCGGAGCTTCGGGACGAGCGGCCGCCGTCGGCGCCCATCGTGCTCGAGGAGAACGTTTGGCTCGGCGCGCGCGTCATCGTGCTCCGCGGCGTGACGATCGGCGCGGGCAGCGTGATCGGCGCGGGCAGCGTCGTTTCCAGAGATGTCCCGCCGCGTTCGCTCGCGGCCGGCGTGCCGGCGCGCGTCATCCGCGCGCTTTGACGCTCAAGCCCGCGATCTGCGCCGAGAAATCGCGGCTCGGAAGAGCGCGAGCTGCGAGCCGCTGAGCCCGCCCACTGCCCAAAGCGCAGCGACGTACGCCAATCCCGCGAGGGGCGCGGCGACGTACGGCGTGATGCCGCCGAGCAGCCGCGCGACGCCGGCCATTGCCACGCCCGCGAGCGCCGCGCGCAGCAGCGAAAGCGCGACCGAGCGATCGAGCACCCCGCTCGGCACGAGCAGCATACCTGCACCTACCATCAACACCTCGCTGATGACGGCAGCGACGCACACTCCGAGCCCCCCGTTACCGTAACGCGCTTGCAGCACCGGGATGAGCAGCGGATCGACCACCACGCTCACGATCACGCAACCGAACTGGACGAACGCCCAGGCCCGCTGCTTTCCGGCCGCCAAAATCGCCGTGCCGAGCGGCATGCTCAGATAGACGAGCAGGAGAAACGCGGAGAGGATCAAAAGGTTACCCTGCGCGGGCCCGAACGCGTGGCGGCTGAAGATGCTGATGCCGACTTCGCGAAACAGCGCGCAACCGAGCGCGACCGGCACGGCGAGGATGGCCGTGCCGCGGAGAGCGTTGCGCGTGGTCTCGCGAAACGCGGCCAGGTCCTCGCTGTAAAGGCGCGAGAGGGTGGGATAAAGCGCGGTCGTGAGCGCCGCGGCCGGCAGCACGAGCACGCCGATGAGTTTCCGCGCCGCTGCCTGATAGCCGACCGTCTCGATCGGCGCGAGTTTCGACAGCAGGATCGCGTCGACGTTCGGCTGCAGTGCCATCGCGGCACCGAAGATGAAGAACCCGTAACCTTCGAAGAACATCGTGCGCGCCGTCGGCTTACTGAAGGCGAGCCCACGCACGCCGATGCGCCGAATGGCTCGCCACACGAACAGCGCGACGGCACCCGACGCAATGGCCTGCGCCGCCAGCATGCCGATGAGCCGGCCACCGAACAGCAGCGTCGGAATCACGAGCACCGCGACGACGAGCTGTTGTCCCATTTGCGCGTACGCCGTCACGTCGGTCCGCTCGAAGCCACGAATCACGTCCTGGCACGCGAGGCTCACCGTCGCGAAGAAGGACTGGAGCACGACGAGGCCGAGCGCCGCTTGAAAGCGCGGCTCGTAACCGAGCGCCGCCGAACCCGCAGCGAGGATTCCGTACACGACGAGCGCGACGCCGAGCCGCCAGCCGAGCGCGGTGCCGAGCAGCTCCGCGGCCTGGCCGCGATCGCGCGCGACGCGCGCGGGCAAGACACCGCCTTGTCCCCATTCCACCAGCAAAAAGCCGAATCCAGCGAGCGTCCAGGCGATCGACGCATAGCCGAACTCCTCGGCCCCGAGGTAACGGCCAGTCATCGCGCTCACGACGATCGAGAGCGGCACCCCCGCCACCTGCGCCCCGACCAGCACGAGCGTGTTACGCAGGACCAAGCCTTGCTTGCGGGGAGCTTCCGAAGACATTGCTGGGCTCGACCGCTCTGGCGTCGCGACCGCGCACCCTAGACCTTAAGCGCGCTTCCGTGCAAGGCGGGTAGCCGCGTGAACAGCGCGCGACCACGCGCTCAGTTGCGACCTCGAGAGCGCCCGTCTAAGAGTGAAATCGCATGAAGACGTTGATTCTCGCGGCGGGGCGTTTCGGTGAAGCCGCGCGCAAATCCATCGCCGAAGGTCGTGAGCCGCGGCTCGACGTGTTCGAGCTCGCTGCCCGTCTCGACGCCGACGTCCTCGACTTTCTCGACGTCGATCGCTCGACGCGCCCGCTCGTCAAGCTCACGGCGCGCGCGCTCGGCGCGTCGGCTGCCGTGGCGGAGCTCGGCTTTCGCGAACGGCACCGCTACGACGCGTTCCTCACGACGGGCGAGGACATCGGCTTGCCGCTCGCTTTGCTACTCAAAGCCGCGAGCGCCGACAACTCGCACACGATGATTGCCCATACGCTGTTTCCGCGCAAAAAGCGCGTGTTCTTCCAGCCGCTCGGCGTCGCGTCGCACATCGATCGCGTGCTCGCGTATTCCACGTCCGAGGAGCGGCTGATGCTCGACGTGCTCGGCGTGCCGGCGAGCAAGGTCGAGCGCATTTACTACCACGCCGATCAGAAGTTCTTTTATCCGACCGATCAGCCGACACAGCCGAATCTCATTTGCGCGGCGGGCCAGCTCTTGCGCGATTACGACTGCCTGGTCGAAGCGGTGCGCGACCAGCCGGTCGAGGTGCAGATCGCCGCCGGAAGCCCGTGGATCGAGCACAAGCTCGTGCCGGAGCGGCCGCTCCCGAACAACGTGAAGTGGGGCAAGCTCAACCGCTTCGAGCTGCGCGAGCTCTACCGGCGTTCGGCGCTCGCGGTCGTGCCGATTCTGCAGAATCACTACCAGACGGGCATCGCGACGATTCTCGAGCTGATGGCGATGGGAAAATGCGTGATCGCGACGCGCACGTTCGGTCAAACGGACACGATCGTGGACGGCGTGACGGGCATCTACGTTCCCCCGAGCGACCCGCGCGCGCTCCGAGACGCGATCACGAAGATGCTCGCAGAGCCCGCCGAGGCCGCGCGCATCGGCCAAGCCGCGCGAAAGTTCGTCGAGGAACGTGCCGGGCTCGATCTGTTCGTGGATCGGCTGGTCGACGCCATCGGCAAGGGACACGCCGTGCGGCACGGTCAGCCCGTGAACGGCGCGGGTCCCGTGACGACGTGACCTGACGTGGCGTCGGTTCCGACGCGACCTTCAGCGTCCCGCGCGTTCGAAAGGATTTACTTGGTCGCGCTTGCTACGCCGACCGTGGAATGAAAGATTGCCGAACCGATGAAGCGACTCGGGCCGAGCTGCGCCACCGTACTTCGCGCGTCGGAGAGGGCCATCTTCTCGAAAACGATCGCGAGCAGCGCCGCGTCGGTCGACTGTGCCAGCGAGAGTGAAACGGGGCTCGTGCTCAACGCCGAGAGCGCGACCAAGATCGGCTCGCCGTCGCTCGTGCAGCGTCGCACCTGCTCGATGAACGACGAAAGATGGACGAGCGACACGCGGGTGCCGTCGGCTACCTGCACGGGTGAGCCGAGGTGCAACATGCCGGTGCGCGACAACATCACGGCAATTCGCAACGTGAAGTCTTCGGGGGCTCCGGCACCCGCCGGCACGATCGCGAGCGAACGCCAGGGTCGCGTCTGCAGCGACAGCCACAATCGCTGCCACTCCGTATCGCGCCAGGGCTCGATATGCGCTGGCGCTCGAATCGCGAGCGGGGCGTCACTCATGAGTGCAACGGTCTCGTCGCACGGCGCGAGACCCGAGTCCAGTTCGGGGCGGCGGCGGCGGTCAGCCGCCCGGTACGGAGCTTCGATTCCGGCAACATGCCACTCCTAGCCGCTCCTATTCTCGCGCAAGTGCTCACGCTCACGGCGGGCAATCGCGACGAAGTGCGCTGGGTAGCGGAGCGGACCTACAGCCAACTACAGGTCGAAGCCCGTTTGCTGGCCGGCGCGGGCGTCACGCTGAAGCACGGCGCGGTCGGGGTCGCGTACTCGCCGAGCCTGATCGTGGCACCCGGACAACGCGGCGCGAACGGCGGAGCGACGGTGCTCAATACCGTCTATGGCGACGTGCGTTGGTTCGGCGGCGCGCGACGCAGCTCGTTCCAATTCTCCGAAAGCGCCGAGGTCTCTCAGCGTAACTTTTTTTTGCAGAGCTATTCGTCGCCCGCCCCGTCGAATCCAACGAACACGGGCACGACGACACCCGGCACGACGGCACCCGGCGGCACTCCGCCCGACATCATGACGCAGCCGGGCACCGGCACCACCCCGGGCAGCACACAGACCAGCGGCACGACGCCGAAGGGCGCCACGTCCACCAACACGAAAGGCACCGTCTTCTACGGCACGAGCCGCACCGAATTGTCGTGGACGCGTCAGCTCACGCATTCGAGCGCGTTCACGGCGGGCGCCGATTACCTCGTCTCGGGCGGGCTCGATCGCGAATCGCAGGTCAGCTACCCGCTCCTGCAAGGACCGGAAGTGCGCCTCACGCTCACGAACACGCTCTCGCCGCGCGACAGCCTTTCGAGCAGCATCGACGGCCATTACACGGTAAGCTCGCGGGGCGAGCACGCCTGGTTCGCGGGCGGTAACGAGCAATACATCCACTGGTTCGCTCGCCGCACGCACGGCACGGCCACCGCGGGACTCTTCTTCACGCGCATCGAGCCGCCGGACCCAGTGCCCGTCGGCTATCTCGGGGTGCAAGAGCCGCGGAACAAGACGTATCCGCTCGGCATCGCCGAGCTCGTGCACACCGCGCCTTACGCGGGCGGCACCGTGTTCGTGCGCGGCTCGGCCGCCTATCTGCCGGTGCTCGATCCGGTGCGCGTCGTCATCGATCCGCGCTTCATCGGCACGCTCGGCAGCGGCTGGTCGCGCCGGCGCTTCACGGCGTCCGTCTCGCTCGACACCACCATTTCTCTGCAGAAATCCCAAGCTGCCGGCTCCGGCAGCCTGAACTCGTGGGGCGCGAGCACGACCGTCGCCTACGAGCTCGATCACGGTTTCACGGTCGACGGCGGCGCGCGCGTCACGCGCCAACTCTTCGAAGACGTAACGACGGTGCCCGCCACCGGTCTCGTCTTCGTGGCCCTCTCGTGGAACGGCTCGCTCACGAAGCGCTGAGCGCCGCACGCCCGGCGTCGCCCACACCGCGGGCAGCGTCGCTCACGAACCCGTGCCCTCGATCACCACGGAGAAGGTGCGCGCGAGGATGTAGAGGTCGAGCCACGGCGACCAGTTGCGCACGTACTCGACGTCGAGGTTGACGCGCTCGTCGAACGTGGACTCGTTGCGCGTCGTCACCTGCCAGATGCCGGTGAGCCCCGGACGCACCCGCAGCACGATTGCCTCTTTTTGATGCATGTCCGGGATTTCGCTCTCGAGATAAGGGCGTGGACCCACGAGGCTCATCTCGCCCTTGAGCACGTTCCAGAGCTGCGGCAGCTCGTCGAGGCTGTACTTGCGGAGCCGGCGCCCGACTTTCGTGATGCGCGGATCCTCGCTGAGCTTGTGGAATTGTTCGTACTCGGCGCGGAGCTCGGCGTTGCTCTCGAGCAGCGCGGCGAGCCGCTCGTGGGCGTCGGTGTGCATGGTGCGGAACTTGAGCGCCCTGAAGCGCACGCCGTCTTGCCCGAGCCGCCGCTGCAGGTAGAAGGGGGAGCCCTTCGAGTCGAACCTGATGAGCAGCGCGAGGAAGACGAGCAACGGCAGGATGCAGAGGCCGCCCACGAGCGTGAGCACGACGTCCATCGTGCGCTTCGCGAAGCGCGGTCCGCGGTGCATGAGCTGCCGCTGGACCTCGAGGCCGAGGACGCCGCCCAAATAGCGCGTCGGTGCGCCGAAATGCGCGAGGTTGAAGAGGTCGGGGATGACGAGAACGTTCGAGTAGCTCTCGCCGAAGCGCTCGATCAGGTTCAGCACGGCCGCCGAGTCCATCTCGGGCATGGCGATCACCACCGTGCGGATGCCGAGGCGCTGCGCGAGCACCGCAGCGAGCTCGAGGCCGCCGACGACGGGCACGCCGCCGACCTCGGCGAATTGCTCCATCGCCGCGCGATCGGAAGACGGCGGCTCGAGATCGGGCGTGGCCGACGACTCCGCGACGGGCTCGACGATCATGTCGTCCTCGCCCCAGGCGACGCGCACCGAGCCCTGGCGCGCCGGATCGTCGTCGAGGATCGCGACGGGCTTGAGCCCGAGCTGCGGGCGGCGAAGCAACGTCTCCACGACGGCACGCCCGACGCGCCCGGCGCCGATCACGACCACGGCATGTCCCCACCAAGCCCGCTTGGAAAAGGTCGAACGCAGGATGCCGCGCACGAGCGGCACGAGCAGCACGGAGATGAACAGTGAGAACGCCCACGCGCCGTGCGACAGCGAGCGCGCCGCCACGACGCGCGCCGCGACCGACACCATCCACGCGCCCACGTACACGAGCGTGATGACGCCCGTGGTCGAACGAATCTCGTCGGGCGGGCTCGGCGGCGTCACGGCGTAGAGGCGCGCGACCGCGAGCACCATCACGCAGAGCGGCACGAGCGACGCGAGCACAACCCGTTGCGCGAGGCTCAGCACGTCCTCGGAGACGAACCACCACATCACGCCCGCCGCGATGCTGAGCGAGAACAAATCCCCGAGCAGGAGGAACGTCACGACCATCGCGGGGCGGCACGGCATGCGCAGCCCGCCGATCGACGGATTGTCCTTCGCGGCGCGGACGAGATCGCGCTGCCTGCCGCGCGCGCGCGCCGTGCGCACTTGCTCGACCAAACCCTCCGCGATCGCGCGCGAATCGCACGCGCCCATGCGGCGCAGGATCTTTCCGAGGTGCCCGCCCTCCTCGGCTTGAACCGCGAGCGCCTGTCGCAATTGAACCGGCGTGATCAAGCCCTTGCGCAAAAGGACCTGACCGAGCTCGTTGTCACGGCGACGACGACGACGCTTGTGAAACGCCGGCGTGCCTTGGCCGCGCTTCGGTGCGCCGGCGGCGGGGGGTTGCACGAGCACTGATGGGCTCCGTGCTACCTAGGCCGTCAACCTAGGCAATGCTCAGACGGCCGACCCAGCTCGTCTTGGCGCCCTGAATCGCGGCACGAACGATTTCGACCATCAGTTCGTTGTCGAGCGAAGTGGACTCAACGCGCGTTTGCGGCACGGTGCAAAACCGCCCCACTGACGCGTCGTCGAGCAGACGAACCACGTCATACACACCGAAGCCGACGCGCACCACGCGATACGTAGAACCGGAAACCTGCACCATGCCTTTGACGCGCATCGTTCTTACCTCTCGTTGGCCGACCAACGCCCGCGAGCAGCCTCATAGGCGTAACTCAAGGGCACGACATTGTGAAGAGAAACTCGGCCGAGCCTCATTCAATGACCAAAGTACAATCTGGAGAGGGGGCGGGGCGGCTTCCGGGAGCGTAACGTCGCCGGACACCCACCGAACGTCAGTCGGCGCTCGTTCTCGGACCAGGGTTCGAGCACATACGGCCGCGCACGAGGATTGTCACCCCTCAGGGTAGTAAAATTCTGGGCACGGCCGAACTTTCGACGACACCACGGCCGACCGGCCTGTTTTGGTCGGCGCTCGCACAAGCCTAGGCATTCGTTTGGAAAGAGAGGCGACCGGCTCGAGGGCGGGCTACGCTCCGACACATGAAAGCTTGGGGAACGTTGGTGCTTGGGATTGCGTTTGGTGCGGCAGTCGCGTGCGGCTCTTCGGACGACCAGCCGCCTGGCAGCGGCGCGACTGGCGGGAAAGGCGGCAAGAGCGGAGCCGGGGGCAAGACTGGAGCAGGCGGCAAGGGAGGGAGCTCCGCCGGTCATGCAGGTGAAGGTGCGACCGGTGGAAGCGACGCTGGTAAAGGCGGCGGCGGATCGGCCGGCCGAGGTGGCACGACGGCAAGCGGCGGTAGCAGCGGACGCGCAGGTCGCGGCGGAACCGGCAGCGGTGCGACCGGCGGCACCACCGGCAATGGTGAAGCGGGTTCCCAGGAGACGGGCGGCACGACGAGCGTCGGCGGCACGACGGCAATGGGCGGCGAGAGCGGCGATACGGGTGCGAGCGGTGCGAGCGGCGACGGCAGCGGAGCGCAGCTGACGCTCAGCGTGCACACGAGCAGCGGCGTGCGCGCGATCTCGCCCCTGATCTACGGCGTGACACCGCTCGACGGCAACTGCGCCGTGCCTGCGGCGGCGCGCTTCACGTTGTGCCGACTCGGTAACAATCGCTGGTCGAGCTACGACTGGGAAAACAACGCTTCGAACGCCGGCGGCAATGCGAGCGACGCGTGCTTCGTCAACGACGGCGAGCTCGGCGGCGGAGATACGGCCGGCGCGGCGGTGTCCGACGTCGTGGCACAAGCGCAAACGGCGGGCGCCGCGACGCTCGTCACGCTGCCGCTCCTCGACTACGTCGCGGCGGACAAACCCGGCGGTGTCGGCGATCCCACCTGCACGGGTGCCGCGTTCACGAACGATCAAGCACACGCCTATCTAGCGGCGCACTTCCGCGCGAACCAGCCGGTGAAGGGCGCCGCGTTCGTGTATCCGCCGGACGCAACGGACGCGAACGTCTACTCCGACGAGTTCGTCGCTCACCTGCGCGACAACACGAACGGCGCCAAGCTCTTGTTCGGCCTCGACAACGAACCAGGCGTCTGGAACCTGACGAACGGCGCGGCGCATCCGGCTCACCCGACGTACGCCGAAGTCGTGGAGAAGAACGTCGCGTTCGCCAAGAGCACGCGCGATCAATGGCCGACGGCGGAAATCGCGGGCTACGTGGGCTACGGCTACAACGACTTCGTGAACCTGCAGGGCGCGCCGGACGCCGACGCCAACGGCCTGTTCGTCGATTACTACCTGACGAACCTCGCCCAGGCGTCGGCGACGTACGGGAGCCGGCTCATCGACTACTTCGACGTGCACTGGTTCCCCGAACTTTACGTCGGCCCCACGCGCATCACGAGCAACGATGCGACGCCGGACTTCGTGGCGCTACGCATGCAAGCGACCCGCTCGCTCTGGGACCCGACCTACGTCGAGCCCGGCTGGATCACGGGCACCGTGACCAACGGCCAGCCGATCCGACTCTTGCCCTGGCTCAACCAGCGCATCGCGGCGGGTTACCCGGGCACGAAGCTCAGCGTGTCCGCCTGGAGCTACGGCGGCGGCACGGACGTGAGCGGCGCCGTCGCGGCCGCGGACGCGCTCGGCATCTTCGCGCAACAAGGCGTGAGCATGGCAGCGTTCGCATCGCAGACCGGCGACGATCCTTACGTGATCGGCGCGTTCGAGGCGTTCCGCAACTACGACGGCGCCGGCGCGAGCTTCGGCGACACCTCCGTCGCGGCCACGAGCAGCAACGTCGAGGTCGCGTCCGTGTACGCGAGCGTCGACAGCACCGACGCGAGCCGTGTCGTCGTGATCGCGATTAATCGCAGCGAAACCGAGCTGCCGACCAAGCTCAGCGTCGACGACTCGCACGCTTTCGCGACCGCGGACGTCTACACGATTACCTCAGCCGGCCCCACGCCGGCACCCGCGCCGGCCCTCACGGCGCAGCCCGCGAATACGTTCACTTACGTGATGCCGGCGTACTCGGTCTCGGTCATCGTGCCCAAGCAGTGACGCGCGTTCACGACTCGTCGCGCTTGCGGGGGCGCGGCAAGTTGTAGCGCTCGATGCGATTGATCAGCGTGCGACGCGACATCCCGAGCAGTCGCGCCGCGTGCGTCTGATTGCCGCCGCAGCGTTCGAGCGCGCCGAGGATGCGGGTGCGCTCGTCGCCTTGGCCGCCGGCGCTCGGTATTCCGGAGCCCCGCGGCACTTGCGACTCATCCCTCGCGGCGGGCGTGAACGAGTACGTGCCCGGTCGCGCGGACCACGCCGCGCCGGGGGCCGGGTACGTCGGACGCACGCTGGCGGCCAGAGGGGCCGCGCCGCCACGGAATGCGGTCGTTGGCGGCGGGGCGACGCTCGCGCGCGGCGCCGCCCCGCGTGGAAGCGGCGGTAATTCGGACACGCGCTCGAGCGGCAACGTGCGGCCGAGGCGCTCGAGCGGCAAATGCACGAGGTCGATCACGTCGGAGGGCGTCAGGATCACGGCGCGCTCCATCATGTTCCGGAGCTCGCGCACGTTGCCCGGCCAGGCGTAGCGCTCGAGCACCGCGAGCGCGCCGGCCGTGATCTGCGGCGCCGGCCGCGCAGCTTGCCGCGCGAAGTCGGCGACGAACGCTTGCGCGAGCGGCGCGATCTCGTCCTGACGCTCGCGGAGCGGCGGCACCACGAGCGATACGCCGTTCAGGCGGTAATAGAGATCCTCGCGGAAGCGCGAGCGCGCGATCTCGGCTTCCAGATCGCGATGCGTCGCCGCCATGAAGCGCACGTCGATGATGCGCGCCTTGAGACCGCCCACGCGCGTCACGCTGTGCGTCTCGACGACGCGCAAGAGCTTGGCCTGGATCGAGAGCGGCATCTCGCCGAGCTCGTCGAGTAGCACCGTTCCGCCCTCGGCGACTTCGAGCAAGCCGGGCTTGGAGTGCACGGCTCCCGTGAACGCGCCACGCTCGTGACCGAAGAGCTCGCTCTCGAGCAGCGTTTCCGTGAGCGCCGCGCAGTTGACGCAGAGGAGCGGGCGGCTCGCCCGCGGCGAGAGCTCGTGGATGCGGCGCGCGAGCACCTCCTTACCCACGCCGGTTTCGCCTAAAATCAGCACGTTGATGTTCGCTTGCGCGACGCGTTCCACGAGCGGCTGGAGCGCTTCGAGCGCGCCCGCCGAAACGCGCGAACTCGGTTGTTCGGAGCGGCCGTGCACACCCGCGCCCGCCGCAGCGAGCAGCGCCTCCGGCGAGCGCCCGTCGCTCGGCCAGGTCGCGAGCCCGAGCGTGAGCTCACCGAGCCCCTTGGCCCTCACGTGTTCCAAGATCCAGCCAGTGATTTCTTCAGCGCGCTCGCGCGTCGCGTCGGTGAGCAAGAGCTCGTACTCGTCGGAGGCGTACATGGCGACGAGGTCGACCGGGCGCAGGTGCCGCGTGAAGCCTTCCTCGAGTGCTTGCGCCTGGTTGCGCGTGAAGCGGAGCCGCACGACCGCAAACGCTCCCTGACTGTGGTCGGCTCGTGCGCACTCGTCTTCGAGCCGGCCCTCGAAGTAGTCATGGCTGCGCACGTGACGCAGGCGCGTGCTCGCTCCCGTCGCCTGCACCACGACCGTGACCGTGCCGAACAACATGACGACCCCGGGCGAGACCTGACTCGTCTCCCCGGGAGCAAGACGACGCGTACCGACGACAGTCGAAGCGCCGCTCCCGGCGTCCCGGACGGTCATGCGCGAACCGGTGGTCAAGACGGCATGGAGCGGAGCGATGCTCGCCTCGGTCAGCCGTACGGTCGAGCCCTCCGCGCTGCCGATCGTGACCTCACCCAAAAATGGCAGGGGAAACGTAGTCATCTGCGCCTGCCCCAGCACGAGCAGGCGAAGACCACTCGCCCCCGCCGAGGACGGCGGCGCCGAGCTCCCGCGATTGGCCGAGTGAGTGATCAATCTGTGCAACGGCGTCGCGCAGATTGTGCAAGCGGTCAATGGGCATTGTGCAACCATGGCGGCCGGCCGACTTGACGCCACGCGGAAATAATTATAAGAGGAGCGATCCTGAACAGTTAGCTATAGGCGCCCGGCGGACCCGCTGTGCAAGGTGTCCGGCACATCTGTTGCTTAACGCCCAGCGTCGAAGAACTTGTCCGTAGTGGAAGGAAGAGAATGCAAGCCGTCAAAGGGATGGTGTTGGTGGAGGGAGTTACCTATCGCATCGTGCGCACGTCGCGCGCGAAGTACGATGTCGTCCGGATCTCGGACGATAGCCTGGTCGGTTCGTTTCAGAGCGCGCCGCGGCTCGAGCTCAGCGCGACGAAGATCGACGCCCGCCTGCTGCGCGATATCGCGCGCACGGCCATTCGGGGCGCGAAGACGAGCTGGGTCGGCCGGCTAGAGCTCTGACAGTCGCGCGACCTAGCCGATGAGCGCCCGCACGCGCTCGGCGATGGCGAGCGACGCCGTGAGGCCCGGTGATTCGATGCCGTACAGGCCGACGAATCCCGGGGCTCCCGTTACTTCGGGGCCTTGAATCACGAAATCGTGCGCGCTGCCGGCCGGACCGAGCTTCGGGCGAATGCCGGTGTAGCCGGGGACGAGCGCGCCGTCCGTGAGCGCCGGGAAGTACGTGCGGATCGCTGCGTAGAAGCTGGCGGCGCGGCTCTCGTCGAAGGTGTAATCGATGCCGTCGATCCAGCTCACGTCGGGGCCGAAGCGCGCCTGGCCCGCGAGATCGAGCGTGACGTGCACGCCGAGGCCGCCCGGAACGGGAACCGGATACACGAGGCGGTGAAACGGCGCCTTGCCCGCGAGCACGAAGTAATGCCCTTTCGCGAAGTGCTCGCCCGGGATCGCGCTCGCGTCGAGCCCGGCGATGGCGCGTGAGACCGATGGAGCACGCAGACCGGACGCGTTCACGACGGCGCGGCACCCGACGGTCGATGCCTCCAGCCCGCCGAGGTCGAGCGCGAAGCCGTGCGCCTCGACGCGGCCCGCGAGGACCGGCGTCGAAGTGACGACGTGCGCGCCGTGAGCCACCGCGTCGCGCCGAAACGCCGCCATCAAGCCATGGCTGTCGATGATCCCCGTCGACGGCGAAAGCAGCGCGCGCACGGCGACGACCTCGGGCTCGAGCTCGTGCACTTCGCGCGCGGAGACCCAGCGTAGATCGTCCACACCGTTCGCCTGTGCCTGCGCGAGGATGCGCTCGAGCGCGGGGATCTCGTCGTCGCGCGTCGCGACGATGAGCTTGCCGAGACGCGCGTGCGGCACGCCTTCGCGCTCGCAGTACTCGTACAAGCGCTGTTTGCCCGCCACGCAGAGCTCCGCTTTCAGCGAACCGCGTGCGTAGTAGATGCCGGCGTGGATCACCTCCGAGTTACGCGAGCTCGTGTGGGTGCCGATGGCGCTCTCGGCTTCGAGCACGACGACCTCGCGCCCGGCCATGGCGAGCTCGCGCGCGACGGCGAGGCCCACCACGCCGCCGCCGATGACTGCAACGTCGAAGGCCGGTGCGTCGTGCATGATCGCCTCGCTACTCGAACGAACAGACGTACTCGGCGATACCCGCGTTCACCGTGATGTCGAAGCCGGACTTCGCGGGCACGCGGAAGCTCGTCCCCGCGCCGTAGTCGCGCCACTCGCTCGTGCCGTCGAGCCGCACGCGGCAGCCCCCGGCCGTGATATCCATGCGCTCGGCGGCGTCGGTACCGAAGTGGAATTCACCGGCGTAGATGAGACCGAGGGTCTTCTTGCTGCCGTCCGGGAAGAGCACGGTGTGGGACACGACCTTACCGTCGAAATAGACGTTGGCTTTGGCAAGGGCCGTCACGTTCTCGAATTTCATGCGCGCTGCCATAGCATGCCGCACGCCCGATCAGCGCTACGCGCAGAGCGTCGTACCGCGAGCCCTTGACTCGATCGCAAAAGGAAACTCTCCTCTCTAAAGGCCTTCCCCAAATCGGCCTTGGCAGCATGGCGAGTAACAGAAAGCGTTACCGGGTCTTGATGGTGGAGGACAGTCGCGTGAGCCTCGAGGTCTACGCGCAGCGCCTCGAGCGGCGCGGCTACCAGGTGGCGACGGCGATTTCGGCGGAGGAGGCGCGGGTCGAGCTCGAGTCCGGGTTGCCGGACTTGATCCTGCTCGACGTGTTCATGCCGAAAGTGAGCGGCTTCGAATTCGTGCGTGAGCTCCGCGCCGACCCGAAGACGGCGCGCGTGCCCATCATCTTGATCTCGGCGCTGTCGGACACGCAACACATCGTCGAGGGGCTCGAGCTCGGCGCGAACGATTACGTGACCAAACCGATCGTCATGCCGATTCTCACCGCGCGCATGGAGGCGCTCATGCGCTCGAGCGAGCTCGTGCGCCGGCTCGAGGTGCAGACAGAGCTGCTCTCCAAGCTCGCGGCGTTCGACGATCTCACGGGCGTGTACAACCGCCGTTCGATGTTCCACCACCTCGAGGCCGAGCTCAGCCGCTGCCGCCGCTACGGCCGGAGCCTCGGCATCCTCATGCTGGATATCGACCACTTCAAGCGCGTGAACGACGAACACGGCCATTTGGTCGGCGACCAAGCGTTGCGCTGGGTCGCGAGCACGCTGCAAAACGAGCTCCGTTCCATGGATTTCTTGTGCCGCTACGGCGGAGAAGAATTTTGCGCGATCTTGCCGGAGACCAATCGTCCCGGCGTGGCCCGCGCGGGCGAGCGCCTGCGCGCAGCCATCGAGCGCTCGCTGTTCGAATACGACGACATCGAGATGCATCTGTCGATCTCGATCGGCGGGGCGAGCTGGGCGTCGGACGAGAGCCAGGAAGTCCCCGATCTGCTCGCGCGCGCCGACGCCGCGCTGCTCGAGGCCAAGCGCGGCGGGCGCAATCAGGTGCGCGTCTCGAACGAAGAGGCGACGGCGCGCCTCAGCTGACGCTACTGACCGGGGAGCGCGACGCACTCGACGAGGTCGAGACCGTAGCCGTGAAGCGCTGCGATGCGGCGCGGGTTGTTCGTGAGCAGCCGGATCTGGTGCACGCCGAGCGCGCCGAGCACCTGCGCGCCGAGGCCGTACTCGCGCAGTGTGCCGCCGTGCGGACGTTCGGGCGTTTTGGGCGCGGGCGCCGGCAAGACGGGCGGCGCGCTCGCAGCCGGCACGGCGAGCTCCGCGCGCTCACCTTGCTCCGGCAACAGGTAAACGACGACGCCGGACCCTTCGCGCTCGATGGCGTCGATGGCGTCGCCGAGCGTCTGCCCGCCGTGTCCCGCCGACGAGCTGAACACGTCCGCGATGAGCGCGCCGCGATGCATGCGGCAGAGCGTCGGGACCGAGGGGTCGAGGCTGCCTTTGACGAGCGCCGCGATTTGCCGGCGTTCCGGCACCGATTCGAAGAGGACGGCGCGCCAGGCCGTCTGCGTGCGATCGAGCGTAATGGTGCGCTCGCTCACGAGACGCACGAGCCGCTCGGTGCGCAGACGGTACGCGATGAGATCGGCGATCGTGAGAATTTTGAGCCCGTGCCGCGCGGAGAATTCCTCCAAATCGGGCAGGCGCGCCATCGTGCCGTCGTCGCGGATGATTTCGCAGATGACGCCCGCCGGCGCGAGACCGGCGAGACGCGCGAGATCCACCGAGCCTTCCGTTTGTCCGGCGCGCACGAGCACGCCGCCCTCCCGCGCCTGCAGCGGAAACACGTGACCGGGGACGACGACGTGATCGGGACGCGCGTTCGGGTGACACGCGATGCGAATCGTGTGCGCGCGATCGGCGGCGCTGATGCCCGTCGTCACGCCGCTGCTCGCCTCGATGCTGACGGTGAAGGCGGTGCCGAGCTTGGGCCCGCTGCGACCTGGAGCTCCCATCATGGGCAAATCGAGGCGCTGCACTTGCTCCTCCGTGAGCGTGAGGCAGACGAGGCCGCGGCCCTGGAGCACCATGAAGTTGATGGCCTCGGGCGTGACGAGCTCGGCCGCCATGCACAAATCGCCCTCGTTTTCGCGATCCTCGTCGTCGACGAGAATCACCAATTTTCCGCGGCGAATGTCGGCGAGCGCGAGCTCGACGCGCTCGCTCACGTCGTTCAGCCGCTCCGGTGCGTGGGTCAGACCCGCGGCGGCGGCCATTAACCGAGCTTCCCGACGGCGCTCGTCCGAACGCGCGACACGCCCTCCGCGTCGAGAAGCCGCGCGACGTAGCGCGCCACGAGATCGACCTCGAGGTTCAGCTCCCGCCCGCTCGCCAGCGCGCCGAGCGTCGTCACGGCGAGCGTGTGCGGGATGAGCATGACGCCGAAGCGGACGCCCTCCACCCAGTTGACGGTGAGCGAGACACCGTCGAGAGCGATCGAGCCCTTCTCCGCGATGAAGCGCGCGAGCTCCGCCGGAACCTCGACCTCGACGTCGCGGGCGTCACCGGCGGGCTCCACGCGCGTCACGCGCGCAATGCCGTCGACGTGACCGGTGAGTAGGTGGCCCCCCAGCCGATCGCCGAGCGCGGCAGCGCGTTCGAGATTTACGGAATCCCCCGTGGAAAGTCGCCCCAGCGTGGTTCGCTCGAGTGTTTCGCGCGTCACTTCCGCGCTGAACGCGTCGTCCGTCCGCGTGACGACGGTCAGGCAGGCGCCGCTCACGCAAATCGACTCGCCGATGTCGAGTGCGCCGAGCGCCGCGGCGATCTGGAGACGCGTGCCAAGGGCGCGACGTTCGGTCGCAGCGATGCGACCGACGGCGGCGACGAGGCCCGTGAACATGGGCCCGTGTATAGCACGCGCCGTACGTCAGTTTGCCTCGCTTGCAACCAGCTCGACGCGGACGCACGATCAGAGTGCTATGGGAACGGCGTCCAAGCTCTCGTTCACGGGCTTGCTCGCCTGGCTCGCCGGTTGCGGTCCGAGCCTCGTGACCGTGCACGAAGGCACGATCCGTTTCGAGCACTGCTACCGCGTCGACCTCGAGCCTCACGTCAGGCCTCCGAACCGCGTCGCCTGCTGGCGTAGCTGGATCACGGCGTACACCGTCGGGCAACCGCGCGATCGCATCGAGTACGCGCAGCGACGTCTGCACGCGCTCGAGAGCGGCGACACGTCACCGCCCGCCCTCGCGCTCGGTGCCGATCGCGCGCCGGAGCCGCGGCAGTTCTATCTCGTGGTCCCGCAACCCACGAGCGTGCACGCCCCGCCTCCGCCGGTAGCAAAGCCCGTGCAAGATGCCGAGCCCGACGCGACGTCCGACGCCGGCGCGCCGAACGAACGCCAGGCCAAGACCACCGACGGCAAGGCCGGCGACCCCGACGCGCCCCCCGGCTCGAGCTGTACCAAGCGCTGCCAGGCCAGCTGGCGTAGCTGCGACGAAAGCTGCGAAGCCACGGGAACGAGTGGATGCTCAAAGTGCAAGTCCGCGTACTCGAAGTGCATGCGAAGCTGCTTCGACTGAGCTGCTTTGACGGGCCGTGGGCGTTCACCCGCAAGAGTTGGCTCGCAGGACACACGTAGCGTCCGAGCCCGCGGCTGAGCGAGCCGATCTGCGCGAAACTGATGGAATGTTCGCGGGCTAGTGCCGCGCACGCCGCTTGCTTTAGCCCCAATTTGTTGACGCGCCGCACCGAGCGGCAGTACCGAAGGAAGTCCTGCATGACCTCGCGGAACCCGGCACTCAGCGCTATCGCCCCCGCCCTCGCGACACCGCTGCCCCGCGTCTTGCGGCCGCAACGCGCCGTGCCGGCCGACGCCGTGCGTCCGACGCGCGCCGAGGTGAACCTCGCGAACCTCCGCCACAATCTGCGCGTCATGCAGCGTGCCGCCGGGGGGCGCCCCGTATGGGCCGTGCTCAAAGCGGACGGCTACGGACACGGCGCGAAAGCCGTCGCGCGCACGCTCGAACGCGCCGGTGCGCAGGGCATGTGCGTCGCCCTGCTCGAAGAAGGCATCGAGCTCCGCGACGCCGGCATCAAACTGCCCATTCTCGTCACCGGGGGCTATTACGGCCGCGCCTGGGGTGAGCTCCTCAGACACGACCTCACGCCGGTGTTGCACGATCCGGGGCAAGTCGAGCTGCTCGCCGACGAGGTGCGCTTCTCGGGAGCGGAGCCGATGCGCGCCCACGTCAAGATCGATACGGGCATGAGCCGGCTCGGCATGTCGCACGCGGAGCTGCCGCGTCTCGCCGAAGCGCTCACCCGGCATCCCGAGGTGAAGCTCGAAGGCCTCATGACGCACTTTGCCTGCGCGGACGCCGGGGAAACCCCGTCGATCGAGGCCCAGCTCGACCGTTTCGACGAGGCCACGGCCGTGCTTGCGCGGCTCGGCATCGTGCCCGCGTTACGCCATGCGGCCAACAGCGCAGCGGTGCTGCGATCGGAGCGCGCCTGGCTCGATCTGGTGCGACCGGGTATCGCGCTGTTCGGCGTCGAGCCCAAGGCCGGACTCTGCCGCGAGCTCCGGCCCGTCATGCGCGTCCGCACGGAGATCGTCGCGCTGCGCGAGCTGCCCGTCGGTGCGACGGCGGGGTACGGCGGCACTTGGGTGGCGCGCCGCCCGACCCGCATCGCAACGGTTCCCATCGGCTACGCGGACGGCTTGGTCCGCGCCTTGTCGAACCAGGGCGCTCTGCTGGTCCGCGGCAAGCGCGCCCCCATCGCCGGCGCGGTGAGCATGGACATGACGATGCTCGACGTGACGGATGTCGAGGGCGTGCGGCTCGGCGACGAATGCTGCGTGCTCGGAACTCAGAAGGGCCCGCTCGGGGAAGACACCATTTCCGTCTCGGAAATGGCGGCCGAGCTGCACACGATCCCCTGGGAAGTGATGACCAACGTGTCGCGCCGCGTGCCCCGGTTTTATCGGGAGCCTTGAGCGCGTCTCCTTCGACGGTGCGGATCCGCGCGCGTAGACGCGTCGCGTCGCAAGGGTGTCCGCGGCCGTTCTAGGGGCGGCATTTGCAAATTCGCTAGCGCCAGGGATAAATACGCCCCCTTTATCCCCCGGTCGGGTGCGTAGGAGTTTGAGCCGATGAAGTATGGGCATTTCGACGATGAAGCGCGTGAGTACGTGATCACTCGCCCCGACACGCCCCGGCCCTGGTCGAACTACCTCGGCAGCACCGAATACGGCGCGATCATCACGAACCACGCCGGCGGCTACAGCTTCTACCGCAGCGCGGCAAACCAGCGCTTTCTTCGGCTCCGCGGCAACTCCGTGCCCCTCGATCAACCCGGCCGCTACTTCTACCTGCGCGATCGCTCGAACGGCGACTACTGGAGCGGCAGCTGGCAGCCCGTCGGCAAGCCGCTCGACAAGTACGAGTCGGTCTGCCGCCACGGCACCGCGTACACCGTCATCACCTCGAAGTACGAGGGCATCGAGACCGAAGCCACCTACTTCGTCCCGCTCGGCCAGGTTTTCGAATATTGGCGGCTCAAGGTCACCAATAAATCCCCGACCAAGCGGCAGATCTCCGTCTACACCTATTGCGAGTTCACGAGCGTCGGCCACCTCTACAACGACCTCGTGAACCTCCAGTACTCGCTCTTCGCCTGCAAGGCGGACTGGCAGGACGACATGCTCACGGTCGCCTCGCACCCGTACGAGCCGTTCGACTTCGACAAGCTCGGCGATCCGGGCCGCTACTGGATGAAGATCACGGGCGCGCCCGTGACGGCCATCGAGACGCTACGCGACAATTTCCTGGGTTTTTACGGCAGTTACAAGGAGCCGGAAGCGCTCAAGACCGGCAAGCTCACGGGCTTCAAGACCGAAGGCGAAAATGTCGTCGGCGTGCAGCAGGTGGATCTCGATCTCGCGCCTGGCGAGACGCGCGAGCTCATCGTGCTGCTCGGGCTCGGTACGCCTGCTTCGCACGGGAAGAAGACCATCGCCGAGTTCGGGAACCCGGAACGCTGCGAAAAGGAGCTCCAGGCGGTCAAGCAGTCGTGGCACTCGCTGCTCGGCGGCGTGAAGGTGAAGACGCCCGACCACGAGTTCGACTCGATGGTCAATGTCTGGAACGCCTACAACGCGCTCGTCACGTACGCGTGGTCGCGCGCGGCTTCGCTCATCTACAACGGCGAACGCGACGGCCTCGGCTACCGCGACACCGTGCAGGACTTCCTCGGCGTGACGCCGCTCCTCAAGGACAAGATGCGCGAACGGCTCGAGCTCATGCTCACGGGCCAGGTCGAGTGCGGCGGCGCCATGCCGCTCGTGAAACCGTTCTCACACCGCCCTGGCCACGAAGAGACGCCGCCCAAGGAGCACTTCCGCAGCGACGACGCGCTCTGGCTGTTCAACGCCGTGCCGACCTACGTCGCCGAAACCGGCGAAATCGACTTCTACAAGAAGGTGCTCCCCTACGCCGATCGCGGCGAAGCGACCGTGCTCGGGCACCTGCGCCGCGCGCTCGAGTTCAACCTGGAGCGCACGGGCCGTAACGGTTTGCCCTCCGGCCTCGCCGCGGATTGGAACGACTGCTGTCAGCTCGGCTACACGGGCGAGAGCGTCATGGTGGCGTTCCAGGTGCGCTACGGCCTCGGTGTTTACGCCGAGATCGCCGAGCGGCTCGACCTACCGGCCGAGGCGCGCTGGGCGCTCGAACGCCGGACCACGCTCGACACCGCGATCCAAAAGACGTGCTGGGACGGTGAGTGGTTCATCTGGGCCACGGGCAAGGACGGCACCGTCTTCGGCACGAAGAAGATGGAAGAGGGCAAGGTCTACATCAACACCCAGGTGTGGGCCGTGATCAGCGGCGCGGCAACGCCCGAGCAAGCGCGCCTCGCGATGAAGTCGATGAAGGACTATCTCGCGACGCCGTACGGCTTGATGCTGAGCGCGCCTCCCTTCGAAAAGACCTCCCGCGACGTGATGGTCGGCGTCGTCTACAACAAGGGCATCAAGGAAAACGGCGGCATCTTCAATCATCCGCAAGGTTGGGCCGTGATGGCCGAGTGCCTGCTCGGCAACGGCGACCAAGCGTACGAATATTACCGGGCGTACATGCCGTCCGCGTACAACGAACGCGCCGAAATTCGGCAGATCGAGCCCTACGTCCACAGCCAGACCACGTACGCGAGCATCAACGTGAACGCGGGCAAGTCGCGCGTGCCGTGGCTCACCGGCACGGTGTCGTGGAGCTATTTCGTCGCCCTGCAGAGCGTGCTCGGCGTGCGTCCTGAGCTCGATGGACTGCGTATCGATCCCTGCATCCCCACGAGCTGGCCGGGGTTCGAGCTCGAACGCGTGTTCCGCGGCAAGCGCATCACGATCCGCGTCACGAACCCGAACAAGAAGTCGAAGGGCGTGCGCTCGCTCACCGTGAACGGCAAGCAAATCGCGGGCAACCTCCTGCCGCTCGCGGAGCTCGCCGAGGGCGCCGTGGTGGAAGCCCGCATCGACGGCTCCGCTTCGGCGTAACCTTCGTCTAGGTCACGCACGAGCGCGACGCGCGTCGCTCAGCGCAGCAGCGCCTCGATCTTCGCGGCGCAAATGACGTCGTTTTCGCTCACGCCGCCGACGCTGTGGGTCGAAAAAACGACGCGGCAGCGCTTGAACGAGACCTCGAGGTCCGGGTGGTGATCCTCGCGATGCACGACCCAGGCGAGCGCGTTCACGAACTCCATCGTTTCGTGGAAGTTCTTGAACTCGTAGCTCTTGGCGATGCGCTGCCCGTCGGACGCGAGCGACCAACCCGGCAGCTCGGCGAGGTAGCGCGCGATGGCGGTCACGGGCAAGGCAGGGGTGCCGGACGGCAGCTCTCGGCAATGCTTTTCGAGCAGCTCTCGCATGAGTGCGAGCATGCGCTCGATCGTCTGGCGCTTCAATCAGCCGGGTGCCGGCGCTGGGAGTTCCGGCTCGAGCAACAAGCGCGGCTCGTTCAGTGCCGCCGCTACGGGGGCGAGACGCTCGTCGCTTCTGATCAGCGCAATCAAGCCCCGCATGGCGCTCAAATATGCCTCACGCTCGAGCTCACCGCGTACGAGCTGAACCCGCAGGAAGACGCCCGCCGTCTGCGCCACGTCGCAGAGGCAGTAGTTTCTCACTTCTTGTAAGCGACCGGCATGCACCATCGGGCCCACGTCTTTGCCGTCGATGCCGACCTTGCCGGGCATCCCGCAAAGCTTGGCGATCACGTCGAGTCGCGACGATTTCGCGGCGCCGAAGTCCGCGACGTAATCCATCAAATCGAGGTGGCCGTCCGCGGTGAAACGATAGCGCACGTCGCGTGAACGGTAATAGTGTCGGAGCGGAATGCCGTAGCGCAAACAGCGCGTGGCGATGACGGGCATGTCGAAGGAGCGGCCGTTGAAGGTCACCAGGCTCGGCCGCCGATCCTCGAGCAGCTTCGCGAAGTCCCGCAGCATGCCCGCTTCGTCCTTGACCTCCCCGACCACGCCGATCTTTCGGACCTCGTAGTTGGGATCGAGCAGGAGCGCACCGATGACGACCACTCGATGATGGGGTGGCGCCGGTAGTCGCTCGTTGTCGGCCGTGGGTACGATCGGCAGCTCAGCATCGAGGACCGTCTCGATATCGAGGACGAGGTGGGATTCGCTCACGGGGTTCTGCGGAGGTGCCCGGGGTTGGGCGAAGCGGCAGCACGCTTAGCAGGTTCGGTCGGCGGCGGCGCCGGTTTCCCCGGCGTGGCGGGTGGCGGCCTTCGAGACTAACTCCCCGCATTTGATGAATATTTTGACTGTGTACGGGCGCCGCGGCCGGCCTGCATGATATGTCCGTGACAGACGAGGCGCGCAGCCGGCACCCCACGGGTGGGGAGCCGAGGTCGCGTCCACCGTCGCCAGATTTTTATCAGCCATGGCGCGAAATACATTGGTCATCAACTGCGACATTCGCGAAACGCGAGTCGCTCTCATCGAAAACGGGATCATCGCCGAACTGCAGATCGAGCGCGCTGCGGCGCGCGGCACCGTGGGCAACATCGTGCTCGGTCGAGTGACGCGCGTGCTGCCCGGCATGCAGGCGGCTTTTATCGACGTAGGGCTCGATCGTGCGGCGTTCCTGCACGTCGAGGATCTGATCCGTCCAGACGACTTCGAGGCGTACCTCGCGGGCGCGCGCAAGCACGAGTCGGAGGATCGCTGGAAGAAGGGTGACGGCGGCAAGCGGCACGGCGCGCCCACTCAAGCCGCGGGTGCCGAACACGAGCACGACGACGACGACGACGACGACGACGACGACGAGCAGGAGGGCGCAACGAGCGCCGCGGAGGCGAGCGGCGGCGATTCGGCGCCGGAAGCCGCGCCGTTTCACCCCGACGAAGACGCGGACGACGACGAGCTCGACGAAGACGCGGACGACGACGAGCTCGACGAAGACGCGGACGACGACGAGGAGGACGCCGCCGAAGGCGACGAGGACGCGCAGGGCGAAGACGAGGACGAGCCGAGCGATCCCGACCGCAGCGCCCCCGATGCGCAGGCTCCGCGTGGTGAAGGCCCGGAGGGTGGTCCCGATTCCGAATCCGACCCGGATGACGAGGACGACGAAGACGACGAGGACGACGACCTCGAAGAGGAGGAAGAGGAAGAGGAACCCGACCATGAGTCGCCGCCGGGAGCGCCGCCGGCGGCGCAAAACGGTGGCTCCTCGGGTGGGTCGTCCGGCGGCTCGCGACGGAGGCGGCGACGGCGTGGTCGTGGTGCCGAAGGCCCGGCGGAGGCTCGTCCGCGCCAAGAGGCTCGTCCGCGCCAAGACGCCGCGCGCGGCCGCGAAGGCAAGCGCGACGGCGGCGGCGATCGCAATCGGGGTGGCCGCGGCAACGACCGCGGACGGCACGGCGGCCGCCCGACGACGTCGCGCGTCGGCCGCTCGGTGCCCATCACCGAGGTCGTGAAGGAAGGCGACGAGGTCATCGTCCAGATCTCGAAGGAGCCGATCGGCACCAAGGGCGCGCGCGTGACGAGCCATGTCTCGCTGCCCGGCCGCTATGTCGTGTACTTGCCGACCGTCGACCACGTCGGCACGTCCAAGCGCATCGGCTCGTCGCGGGAACGCGCGCGGCTGCGGGAGGTCGTCGAAGCGCTGAAGCCGCCCAAAGGCGGGCTGATCGTCCGGACCGTGGCTGAAGGCCTCACGAAGAAGAGCCTCAAGGCCGACATCGGTTACCTGGTGAATTTGTGGGAGGACGTCTCGCGCAAGCGCGACGGAGCGAAGGCGCCGTCCGTTCTGTACACGGAGCTCGATCTCGTGCTGAAGACGGCGCGCGATCTCTTCACCGACGAGATCGAGACCATCGTCATCGACGACAAGGAGCAGTACTCCCGGCTCGTGCGCTTCGTCGAGATGTTCATGCCGGCACGCGTCAAGGACGTGCACCTGTACACGGGCGACGAGCCGATCTTCGACGCCTACGGCATCGAGGACGAAATCTCGCGTGCCCTCGGCCGCAAGGTGCAGCTACCGAGCGGCGGCTACCTGATCCTCGATCAAGCCGAGGCGCTCACGGCCATCGACGTGAACACGGGCCGCTACGTCGGTAAAGGCAGCCGTGACCTCGAGGAGACCGCGCTCAAGACGAACCTCGAAGCCGTCGACGAAATCGCCTACCAGCTGCGCTTCCGCAACATCGGCGGGCTCGTGATTTTGGACCTGATCGACATGGATCTCGCCCAGAATCGCGAGAAGGTCTGGCGTTCGCTCGAGCACGCGCTCGCCAAGGACAAAGCCAAGACGACCATCAATCGCATCAGCGAGCTTGGGCTGATCGAGATGACGCGCAAGCGCACGCGTGAGAGCCTCGGCCGCACGATGCACGAGACGTGCTTCTACTGCGACGGCACGGGCCAGGTGCAGTCGAAGACGACGATCGTGTACGAGATCCTGCGCCAGATCCGGCGTGAACGGCACAGCCTGCCGGGCTACTCAGTGCTCGTGAACGCCCACCCGGCGGTCGTCGACGTGATGCAGGGCGAGGAGCGCGCCGCCGTGCAGGAAGCCGAGCGCCGCTACATGCGCCGCATCGAGTTCAACCCGCGCACCGAGTACCACATCGAGCAGTTCGATCTGCACGGGAAATGAGCGCCGTGAACGCGCGCGACGACAACCCGCCGAAGCACCAAGGCGACGCCGCGGCCGAGCGCCGTCAAGCGCCGCGCCTCACGATCAACAAACAATTCTCGTCGTTCGACGACTTCGTGCGCGAGTACGTAACGAACGTTTCGGGCTCGGGCGCGTTCGTTCGCACGGACTCGCCGCTGCCGATCGGAACGGAAGTGAACCTCAAGTTCTCCGTCGTGCTCGACGACGTGGAGACGATCGAGGGCGTGGGCGTCGTCGTGCGCGTGGAGACGCAGCCCGCCGGCATGGGGGTTGCGTTCAAGGAGCTCCGCGGGTACTCGAAACGTCTGATGGAAAAGCTGTTGGTCGTGCAAAGCCAGGCGGGGAAATAACGAGGATGGCGTCTTTTCGATCGCGCTCGACCGAGGCCTCTCAAGCAGCCGCTGAACGCAGGCAGCGTGAAGATCGCGCGCCGCGTTTGATTGCGGAAGCGCCGCATCTTGCGAGTCTGAAGCTCGAAATCGAGGAGATGCGCCAGGGCGCGTCGGTGCCAGAGACGGTGCACGTGAAGCACGTCGCCGTCGCGCACGCGCCGGCGCTGTTCGATCTGCCGTGCCTCGACTCCACGTGCGCCGGGGGCGGGCACGACGTGACGAACCAGGTGCTCGCGGCGCTACGCAGCCGCTTACCCAAGTTCCAGGGCGAGCACGCGTGCAACGGCATGACGCGCACGGCGGCGTGCACGCGCGTGCTCCGTTACGTCGGCATCGCAACGTACAAGTGACGCACGCGCGCGATTGAAGCGCGCGCGCCGCTCGTGCAAACTGCGCCGATGCGCCGCGCGATCGTCCTACAGCACGCCGTTCACGAAGGGCCCGCACGCGTGGGATCGGCGCTACGCCGGGCGGGGTTCGAGCTCGACCTGCGCGCTTTGCACGCCGGCGCTCCCGTACCCACGACGCTCGAAGGCGCGGAGCTGCTCGTCGTGATGGGCGGATCCATGGGCGTCGCCGACGTGGGCGACGCGCGGTACCCCTTCTTGGCACCGGAGCTCGACCTGCTGCGCGCCGCCATCGCGCGCGATTTCCCGACGCTCGGGATTTGCCTCGGCGCGCAGCTCCTGGCGGCGGCGGCGGGGGCCCGCGTCTACCCGAACCTCACGGGCGATCCGCCACGGCCGACGCGCGAGGTCGGCTGGGGCGCGGTTCATTTCGTGCGGAGCGGGCGGGAAGAGCCGGCGCTCGAAGGGCTCGACGCGGCCGAGCTGGTCTTGCATTGGCATGGCGATACTTTCGATTTGCCGCCGGGCGCCACGCTGCTCGCGTCGACGCTCAGCTGCCCGCACCAGATGTTCCGCCTTGGCCGGCGCCAGTACGGCGTGCAGTTCCACGTCGAGCTCGACGACTCGGACGTCGAGACCTGGCTCGCCGCCGACGCCGACTACGTGCGCGGCGCGCTCGGTCCGGACGGCGTCGAGCGCCTCCGTCGCGATACGGCGCGCTACTTACCCCGCTTTCGCGAGCGCGGGGATCGCTGGCTCGATCGGCTGCTTGCTTCAATGCAGGTGAGAGGCTGAGCCTCGCATGATTCTGATTGGACAATTCGACTCACCCTTCGTGCGTCGCGTGGGCATCGCGCTCGAGCTCTACGGCATGCCCTACGAGCATCGACCGTGGTCGACCTGGGCCGACGCCGACAAGCTTGCCGCTTACAATCCGCTCCGCCGCGTGCCGACCCTGCTGCTCGATGACGGGGAATGCCTGATCGAGAGCTCGGCCATCCTCGACACACTCGATGAACTCGCGGGCGAGCGGGCGCTCTTGCCGCGGCAGGGGCCGCTCCGCCGCCGGGGGCTCTTCGTGACGGCGCTCGCGACCGGGCTAGCCGACAAGGCCGTCAGTTTGTTTTACGAGCGCAGGCTGCACCCGGAGACCTCGACCACCTGGGTGGACCGTTGCCGGGCGCAAATCGGCGGCGTGCTCGCGCGGCTCGACGCGGTCCGCAGCGAGCGGAAAACTCCGTACTGGTTCACTGACACGCTCTCTCACGCCGACATCGCCGTCGCGTGTGCGCTGCGCTTCCTGTTCGAGTCGAATCCGGGCGCTTTCGAGCTCGCCGCGTTTCCGGCGCTCGCGTCCCACGCCGCGCAGTGCGAAGCGTTGCCGGTCTTTCGCAAGATTTCGCAGCCGTTCTTCGTGCAAACGTGAGCTGCGGCGCGGACGGCGCTCGCCGAACCGCGCCGCTCCGCGTCACCTGTGCATGAAGAGCAGCAGCAAGAGCACGAGCGCAACGAGACCGAGCCCGCCGCTCGGGTAGTAACCCCAACCGCGACTATACGGCCACGCCGGGACCGAGAACACGGCCGCGATCAAGAGCAGGATGAGAAGTAGCGTGAGCATGGGAGTTCTCCTTAGCGCCCGTTACGGCGCTCAAAACTTGCGGCGCTCAAAACTTGCCGATCGCGGCCATGCCGTAACTGCCGCGCGTGGTCGTCGGTATGACGCGCAGTTCCTTGAGGAACGCCGTCTTCGGCCGATCGGCGTCGTCGTCCGTCGCCGCGCGCGAGACGCTGGTGTGCTCGATGAACAGGAACGAGCCCACGATTTCCAGCGCGCCGATGCCTTGGATCACGCCGTCGGTCGCGAGCAACGCCTTGTTGAGTTTTTCGTTCCCGCACGTCGTGCAGTCGCGCTTCGCAAAGTCGAGCCACGGGCCTACGACGGGCGCGAACAGGTACCGGTCCGCGGGCAGCGAGCTCTCGATACCGACGATCAGCGCCGGCGTGTAAGAGAGACCGAGGGTCCAAATACCGGTGTGCAAGAGCCCGCGATCGGGTCCCGTGTATTCCACGGTATCGACGCGCGCGGCTTGTGCGCTCGCGGTGTTGGCCGTCGCCGCCACGGCGAGGCCGACGCCGAGCGCTGCGGCTAAAATCGAGCTCTTTTTGGCTATCATGGTATGTCCTCTTCGCTCTGTAGTTCCGAGTCAGCTCCGAAAATTCGGGAACCACACGGTGCAGCGGCGCACGTCACGCGCGACGCGCTTGGTCGTCTCAAGCCGTCGAGCGATGTTTCGTCACCGGAGCACCGTGTGTGCTCCCACTCGGCACTATCGCAAGAGCGATGCCAACCCGACCGGCCCCACAAGGACGCTCGACGGGCCGTTCCGAGGGCGGCTGCGCCACACCGGGGCGCTGGTGCGCGCCATGAGGACCCGTTCGGGCACCGCCGGCAGCGCCGACGGGGTCTAGCTCAGGAACTCGACGGCAAATTGAGCACGGGGTGCCCCAAGAAGCGTTCGAGGCGAGCCGAAAAGGCGAGCAACCACGCTGGTAGCGAGATTTTGAGGCCGTTGCGTGAAAAGGCACGGAAGTCGAGGAACTCGATGTCCACGCCGCGCGTCGCGCGCGCGGTGTCGAAAATGGTGACGCGCCCGAAGAAACCGAGCACACCCACGAGAGCGCGCCACGCGGGCTCGTAGCCCGCCTCGCGCAGGCGCTCCGCGAAGCGCACCGCGCCGGCCGCGTCCTGGCGCTCGAGCTCGTCACCCCGCGCGTAAAATCCGAGGTGATGAATCGTGCTGCGCGACGCGTCGTAGGCGCGCCGGAACAGGTCCGATCCCGTGCCCGGCTCGGCGAGCTCGATCAAGACCCCGCGGTAGTAGCCGAAGGCGACGCGCGTCTCGTAATGAATGGTTCGCCCGTGATCGTCGAACTCCGTAGGCGCGCCCTGACCCATGAAAAACGGCCCCATTTGCCGATATCTTGCCTCGAGGTCGCGCACGACTGCCGGCACGTCGGCGCACACGACCCCGAGCTCGTCGACGCGCGGTAACCCGAGCGCGGCGCCGAGCGGCTGCGTGAGCGCGAGCAGATTGTCCGGGAAGTCGGGCGCGGCCAGGTAGTCGTCCAGGTAAATCAGCGCAGCCTGAGTGCTGTCAGTGGCCTGCATGCGGGTAGCTCCAGCTCGAGTAATCGAAGAGCACGTTCATCGACCAATGGATCAAGACGACGGGCCAGATCGTGCCGCTGCGGAGCACGATCGCGCCCGTGACGATGCCCCAAACGGGCGTGCTCCAAAGCTCGGGCAACGGCTTGCCGAGGTGCCACGCGGTATACGAGAGCATCGAAACCACGATCGAATAGTGCGTGAGGAGCGGCGGATCCTGCCCCTCGCGCACGGCGCGCACGCCGCCCGCCTGATGGGCTCCATACAAACCGAGCAGCAAATACCCTCGGAAAATGAACTCGATCGCCACGAAGAAGACTAGGTAACCGAGCTCGAAGACGGCGAACTCCGAGACGGAAGAGAAGTTTCGGAACAAGGGATAGAGCGCCCGCATGCTCGCCGAGGTCTGCGCGGCGGCGTACATGCTCGGGTACGCGAAGAGCGCGAGTAGCGCGGTCGACGCGAGCGTGAAGCGCCCCTCTCCCGGCTTTGGTCCGCCGAGCCCGTAGTCGCGCAGTCGCTCCTTGAATCCCAGCGTGACGATGAGGCACGGAATCACGACGAGCAAGAGCGCGCCCACGAAGAACGAAATCCACTCTTGATCCCAAGGTAGCCCCGGAATCAGCACCGCGCGTCCGGGCGCGCCGTAACTTCCAGGACCGGTCCAGCCGCGCATTACCGAGCCGAGGAGGTCCACGTTGCCGTGAAACCCCCACGACATGAGGAGCAGGATCGCGCTCAAGATAATGAGCGTGTGGCGCGCGCGCACGATCGCGAGCAGCGACGCGCCCAGGTAACGCAGTGCCTCGAGCAGCGCGCCCATTATTTCGGTGATCCCGTCATAGCAAGAGCAAGTGCCGTTTGTTGTACTCGTCCAGGACGAGATTCTGATCGTTCTCGGTCGCGCCCTGGCCCAAGAGCTCGAGGCCGTACGCTTGCCGCGCGCCAGCGGCACCGCGGTACAGGCCGAGCGTCGCTGCGGCGAGCGCCGCTCTGAGCTGGGGCGAAACTTGGTTTTCCGCCACGCCCGCTGCTCCAGCCGGCGCCTTCGGCGCGGGCTTCTTCGTGCTCGCGGCGGCTTCGGGTACGCGGAGCGCCACGTAGGCCGCGATGAGCTCTTGGACTTCGCCTTCGAACTGCTCGTAACGACGCGCTTCTTCGAAGCCGAACATCCAGCCCGCTTCGCGGCCGAGTGACGCTCCGTAACGGCGCGCCCATTCGACGCGCACCGGCGTGACGGCCAGTCGCATGCTGGGCGGTGAGATGGCTTTGAGCGGCCCGGCGAGCTCCTCGGCGGCGGGATTGAGCCGCACCCACAGCGCCTGCGTCAAGACAGCGTCGTTCAAGGAGAAGACGCCGTAAACGGCGCTCGAATTGGCGAGCACGGGGTTCTGCTTGAGCGCGTCGTCGAAGGCTCTCCAGGCGTCGATCACCGTGCCGGCCGCGGTGAAACGCGCGTTGAGCGCCGTCGCGAGCGCGAGCTCTTTCTCGTCGAGACCCGCGGTGACGATGCCGTTTTCGCTGACTTTGAGCGCGACGCGTGCTTTGCCGAGCGCCTGACGCGCCTGTTTGCTGCGCACGTGCGCCTCGAGCATATCGATGAAGCCCGAGGAGCTCTTTTCGTTCAAGGTGCCGACGGCTTGGTTGTAGGCGGCGGCGTGCGCGAGCGGGATGAACGTCGCGTCGCCGAACTGCTTCAATCCGTCGCTGAATTCCGCGAAGTGCGTCGCCATCTCGGAGCGCGGCACCGGATCTTGCAGCAGCGCACGCAAGACTCCCGCGGCGAGCGGCTTGAACACCGCGCGCGCCGTGTCGCCCGGATTCGCGACGGGCACCGTCGCCTTGAGCGCCTGAACGGCGAGCGTTGCGGCCGCGTACTCGTCTTGACGCGTGTCGCTGAGCTCGGCTTGCCGGTACGCCAAGTACGCCTTGATCGCGAGCAGGTCCGCGTCGGTGGCGTCCGAGCCCTCGAACGTCGCGATTTCGTTGAGCTCGTCGCGAATGCCCTGCTGCGTGAGCGTGGCGCGGAGCAACGCATTGCGCGCGAGCTCGTATTTGCGCGCCTCGCGCCGGTAAAAGTCGCGCTTCTTCGCGTCGGTCTCGAGCAGCTGCAGCTGCGATTCGTAAAATCCGACGCGCGAAAAATCGAGCGACTGGCGGCTGCTCTCGAAGTCCGTCTCGTTCTGGTGCGTCAGCGTGACGAGCCGATCCTCGGACCCCGTCGGAATCTTTTGAATCACGAGGTTCAAGACCAGCGCGCAAACGCCCGCGACGGCGAGGCGCCCGACCGTCCAGCCGAGCACCTTGCCGATGCTGAGCAGCAGATTTTCGCGCTTGGATTTGCCCTGCTCCTCATGATCCTGCCAGTAGCGCGTGAAGTCGCCGTAGCCCCGGATCACCGCGTAAACGAGGAACGCCACCAAGCCCAGCCATTTGCCGACCTGGAGCAGCGATTTCTCGAGCGCGACGCCCTGACGCGTCACGATCACGTCGGCGTTGCCGAGCCTGCGTTCGGCGATTTCGTCGACCTGCTCGATGCGCTGGCGCAAAATCTCGTCCATGTCGGCGAGGCTACGGGCCACGACGTCGTCGAGCTGTCCGATGCGGCTCTGTAGGATTTGGTCCACGTGATCGAGCTGCCCCGTCACGTCTTGGTTCAGCTGCCCAATCAAGAGCGAACCGCTCTGCTCGAGCTGCGCGATGCGCTTCTTCGCGACGAGATCGAGCCCGCCCACGGCCGACCCGATCGAGGTATTGAGCACGCCGCCAATCTGCGTGATGCGCGCCTGCAAGATGCCGTCCGCTTGGTTCAAGCCGGAGGTCTTGAGCGCGTCGAGCTGCGTGACCGTGGTGTCGAGCGTGCCGCCGATCTGCGTGATCCGCTGCTCCATGCGGTCGTTGAGATCGCCGATCAGGCGGTGTCCCGAGGCTTCGGCTTGCGGCAGCGTCGGCAGGCCGGCGCCGCGCGCGAGCCCCCGGCCCACGGACGCGGCCGCGGATTCGAGCAGCTTTCCCGCGTGCGCGTCGCCGACGACGGCACATTGCGCGGCGCCGGCGCACACGACGCACGCGATGACCCGCGGCGCCGAGCTCCTCGAGCCAAAGTGGTGACGTTGCTGCTCTTGCTTCATGCTGCGTCCTTCCCTTGCTGCGCCCCGTGCGTGAGCGCTCGAAGTCCCATGCGCTCCGTGAAACTGTTGTCGAAGGTGCCCTTCGGACAGAGCCGCGCCCGAGCAGCGAGCCAGCGATCGAAGGCGCCCGGATACGACTCACGGATCCGATCGGCACCGACGATGAAGTTTGCTTGACCCCAGTGCGCGCGCGCCCTGAAGTCCTCGAACAGGCGCCGCTCGTAGAAGCGCAAGAGATCCCAGCCGCCCGGCACGCCGGCGAGCAGCGGGATCTCGACGATGGCGCTCTTTCTGCCTTGCGAAAGCGCGAGCAAGTGCGGAGACGCCGCGACGAAGCGCACTGACATCGGCACGTTGTGGTAGCGGCCGTGGCGCGCCTGTTCTTCCGCGAGCGCGAGCAGTGCGTCGATGGCCCGCACGTGCTGGCGCGCACCGTGAATCGGATCGTCCGCTTCGGCGGAAAAAGAGAGCTCCGAGGAGTAAGCGGGGACGTAATTGGCGTCCCCGAGGAACAGCACTTGATAGCTCTGCGCCACGTACAGTTTGTCTGCGAGCTGCTTGATTTCGAGCTCCACGACGGCGCGTGACAGGCGCGGCCACACGCTCAGCGCGAGCGCGTAAATCCGATCGAATTCGCGGATGCTCGTGAGGAGCGTCGCTAAAAATGGGCGCGAGCGTCCGGCGTGCGTCTTCGCGCCCGCGCGCGCTTCCCAGCGGTAGGTGACGAGGCACTGGTTGTTCTGCCCGTCGCCGTAAGGGCTAATCAGAAACTCGAAGTGACGGATGGCTTCGCGCCGGCCGGGGCCGCGTTCGGGCTGAAAATCGTCGTGCGTGAGCTTTTCACGCACGCGCGCCCAGCTGAGTACTTCGCGGTGTTCCGCCAGGAGGAACGCGGCTCGCACCTCGATCACGTACGAGTGCACGATGCCGAGGCTGCCGACCGCAACGACTACGGCGTAAAAGAGCGCGTCGTCCTGCACGAGCGCGAGCTCGGCGCCGTACTTTGCCACGTGCTTTGCGGGCGAGCTGATGCCGCGCGTGGGCTCGATACGCAGCGCCCTGCCGCCCTCGACCACGAGATCGACGCTGCGCACCATGTCGCAGAGCGGGCCGAGCGTCACGCCCGAGCCGTGCGTGCTCGTGGACAAGACGCCCGCGAGCGTTTGCCCGTCGTAGCCGCCCATGTTGACGAGCGCCTTGCCGGCGGCGTGGAGCTCACGATTGAGGGCCCGAATCGTGACGCCCGCCTCGGCGCGCACGAGCATGGCGGTCGGGACGGCGTCATCGACCGTTTCGCGGCTCACGCTCGTCACGCGATTCATGCCGCGCACATCCACGAGCACGCCGTCGGCCACGGCGACGTCGGAAAACGAATGCCCCGAGCCGATCGCGTGCACGCGCTTGCCCGCGGCTTCGGCGGCCGTAACGACCGCACGGAGCTCCTCGAGCGTGGTCACGCGGCGAACCTCCACCGGTCGCGCGAATTGATTGCCCGCGGCGTTCTCGAACCAATCACCCTGAAGCGGCTCCGGCAACGGATGCTCCTGCCGTGGCAGCCAGACCCGCACGAGCGCCACCGGATACGCGACGAGCGCGCGCAGCAGCTGATCGACGAGGATGCCGAACGAAAGCAAAATCTGCAGCACGAGCGCCGCGCACGTCGCAAGGAAGCGCGTGAATTTCCCCCCGAAGCTCTCGGGCTCGCTGCTCGGCGCGCCGAACCCACTCGCTGAGCCTTTAGACCCTCTGCTGACGTTCATGCATCCTACCGCGCGGAACGAGGCACCCGTCTTGCTTGGCGCCGAGTCCCCGTCGGTCGCGTGGCAGCAACGTCCACGATTCTCCTCGGCGCTCCGAGTGTCAAGAGCAGTCACGTGAGTGCGCCGCGCGCGCGGAAGAAATGACCAGTGAGCCGGATCTCGCGAGCGGGTCTTTCTCGAACCCGTACGCGCGAGAGTTTGCTAGGCGGTTCTGCTCGCGCCGTCGCCCGAGCTCGCCAGCCGCTGCGCGCCGAAGCCCGCGGCCACGGCGAGACGACCGAGGTTCGGCAGCACTCCCGTGAGCGTCGTCGCCCAGAGAATGGTTGAATCGGCGAGCGTCGGCTCCGTGTAGAAGAGCACGGTCGCGGTGCACGCGAACAACGTGAAGAGCGGCGCGCGCAGCTCGGCCCAGGAAAAGCCTTCGGGCCGCGCCTCCCATGCCCGCGCGCCCGCTTCGAGGCCTGCCCTCTCGACGAACGACGCAAAACCATCGTTCGCGAGGGCGAGCATCGGACGCCGCGTGAGCAGGCCGCGCGCGAGCAAGGTGCGCACCGTCTCGAAGCGCTTCTCGTTGACGAACCCCTCCTCGGCGAGCTGAACCAGCGTGAGCTTCTCGAGCTCGGTCGAGCGCGACCAGAGCTCGTGATAAACGCCGAAAGCCGCGTCGCGCACGCGTCGTTGAGCTTCCTTGTGCTCGACGCCCTCGAGCGTACCGGGCGCGAGATTCGTGACACATGCGTCGAACACGTCGCGACTCGCGCGCAACTCCTGGACGAGCCAGGCGACGTTACGGCGTGGCGCCGAGAACAAGCGCTGGGCGAATGCCTCCGCTTCCTCGTGGCTTGGACGCTCGAGCTCGAGGTAGACCAGTCGGAACGTCTGTGAGACTTCGCGCAGACGCTCGATCAGTCGCAGCTCGGGCGGAGCGAGCGCCTCGAGCTCGGCGACGAGAGCTGCCGGCGCGCGATCGCAGACGATCACGACCGGAGTACCGGCGGCGACGCACACCTCCGCCGCGGCGAGCGCGCTCCCGAGCTTCGACGGCGAACGCTCGAAGAGCTCGAGCACTCGACCGCCGTCCTGGTCCTGCGCCGCGCGGGGCGCGCGTGCCGTCACGCACCAGAGCTTCGGATTCAGCGCGCGGAGCTCGCGCGTGAACGCCTCGCGATCAGGGGCGTCCACGCCCCAGAGCAACAGGTGTCGCTCGCTCCAGCGCACGATGAAAATCAGCCCTGGAATCGCGAGCGGAAAGAACAGCAGCGCGGCGAGCGAGGCCCAGGGGTGCGTCTTACCGTCGCCCCAATGCAGTCTGAGCTCGTGCTGCACGAGCCGTTCGAGCTCGGCCGGCGCGCTCAGGTGCAGCTTATCGCGATAAGCATCCGGCGCCGCGTAGATTTCGGCGCCGTTCGCCGAGCGGCGCGCTCGTGGCGAGCGCCGTCGCATAGGAGAGCTCGCGCGAGCGCCCCAATTCGGCGGCGGCGCGGTCCATCGAGAGTCGGCCGAACGCGTGGGTCGGTACGACGGCGCACACGACCCAAAACGCAAACGCCGCGAAGCTGTAACACACCCAGTAGTTCGACTCGCGCACACGCCGCACTGCCTCCCCCTGCAGCCACGGCGCCTCCGTCCAGCGATAACGCCGATTGGCATGCAAGCCGAGCCAAATCGCGGCGCCACCCGCGAGCGCGAGCAGCAGCGGCAAAGAAAAAGCGACGCACTCCTGCTCGAACGCTTGCATCGTGACGTAGGCGAGCACACCGAGCAGCGTGAACGCGAACGCGAGCCCGACGTACGTCCCCTTGAGCTTCGGATCGGGCCAAAACCAGGGAATCGTCTTGCGCCACGCGAGCACGTACACGAACACGCAACCGAGCCAGATCCCGACGTACGCGAGGCAGTAGCGCACGGCCGCGAGCGTTCCGCGAAACACCACGTCGCGCAGACCGTCCTCGTCGGCGAGCACGACGAGCGACAGCTTCGAATCGCCGTCGAGGAACCGCACGTACGCGCGCTCTGCCTTGCCGAAATACGTGATGTTCCCCGCGCTCCGCGTTTGGCGGCCCTCGATCAGCTTCCGCAAGTCGGGGTTTCCCTCGCTCTCGGTCACGAGGTTGTGACTGCGCGACAGCAGCGGCTCGGAATGAAACAGCACGTCGCCCGCGGCGTTGACGACGCAAAACGCGAACCCCTGCGGCAAGACCGGTCGCGTGAGGCTCCGGAGCTCCGAGCTCACGAAGAGCACGCCTTCCCCCGCAGCGCCGGTGACGCCGAACGGCGGCTCGTCGAGCCCCGCAGGCGGCTTGTCCGTGTGGCGCGCGATGATGGCGCGTGTCGTCCCCGCCGACCAAGTGCGCACCGCGTCGACCACGAGCGGCGTCTGCTTCTGCAGGGCGCGCCGGAAGTAATCGCGCGTCGAGATGTCGAGCAGCTGCTGATCCTCCAGCGGTAACGTGGGCGACGCCTTGAATCGCTGCTGGCCGCCTTGGTCCGCCCAGGCGAGCGTCTCCACGGCGGGGTACTTCAAGCCGGCGGCCTCGAATTTGAAAATCCCCGGCACCTTCGAGGCTCCTTGCGGCGCGGGGAGGTGGCGCTCGAAAGCGTCGAGTTGCGCGCGAGCGTTCGCGATCTCTGCGTTGAAATTGCGATCGATGCGCTTCGACAACTCGCCGAGCTCCGCATCGGCGAAGTCGATCAGCTTGAAATACGAGCTCGTCCCGAGACAGAGCAACGTGAGCAGCATCAAGCCGAGCGCCGTGCAAGCAGCCACCGCGAACGCGTCCCCGAAGCCCAGCCGCTCCCTCACGCCGAGCAAGCGCAGCTTGAGAAACGGCGGGATCAAGAGCGTGAGTGCGAGCAAACCACCCGAGAGAATCACGAGCAGCGGAGATATCCAGAGCGAGCTCGAGCGCATCGCACTCTCGGACGCGAGCCCACAGAGGTGCAGCGTCTCCGGCGCCGCGCCCGCTTGATTCGGTGTGAGAACCGCCGACGCCTGACAGAACAGGCGGAACGTCTCGCCGTCGCCGAAGTGAACCTTGGCCGTCGAACCCACCTCGCTGAGCCTCACCGGCTTGTCGCTAGGTTTGTCGTCGAGCCCGAACTGCCGGAGCGCGTGGAGCGAAGCCAGACTCGGCAAACCCGGCCGACTCTGCTGCGCGAGCACCTCGTCATCGGGCGCCACCACGAGCGTCTGATCGAAGACCTGACTCGCCCGCGGCACGAAGCCGAGCATCTGCTTGAACTCGAGGCAGAAGCGACTCGGCGCTATTTGACCGCTACTCGCCGCTTCGTTCGATATTTTTTGGTTGGGGGGCGCACCGTTCGGCGGCGTACTCGACGGGACAGCCGGGCTCGGCGCGGGCGCGGTCGGCGGCGTACTCGACGGGACGGCAGTACTCGGCGCGGGAGCGTTCGACGGCATTGCGCTCGGCGCGGGCACGCTCGAACTGCTGCTCGCGGCTGACGCCGGCGGCTTCGGAGCCCTCGGAAAAATCTCCACCCACACTCCGCGCGCACAACCCGGCTGCCCGCGACGTGCTTCGGCGTGCTCCGCACTGCCGCCCGTCGATTGGCGCACCGCCTCACCGGCGGCCGCGAGCAGTCGAAAATCGCGTTCGCGCGTGACCTCCACCGTTTCTCGGTAGTGAAACAGATAGAAGCCCGCGAACCCGAGCACGATCGCCAGCGACAGAATCGTCGATGCCCACTTCAAGCGTCCGCCTCCGCGCGAGCCTCGTCACACAAAAGCCCGCTACTTTCAGCTCTGAACGACGCCGGCCCTTACGTCAAGCCGGCGCGCGTCGAACAAGAGAAATGACCATGCTCGCTCTGCCCCCGCATGCTCGCTCGACTGAAGCCGAAGGAGCTCAGACTTCCTCTCGGCCTTCGACCCATGCGGCAAGCTTCGCGAGCGCAAGCTCGTGCCCGAGCTCGTTGTCGGCGACGGCGACACCGGGCGGCAACCCGTCGTGCACTGCGACGACCTCAGTTCCGCCGCCCACCTCACGCAGCGTCCAGGTCACCGTCGTCTCGCCCTGCAGAGCGGGTCATGCGTCTCGAACTCGAGCACCTCCACACCGTCTCATCCACCACGAGCCGCGCAAAATGCCCATGATACGTATCCGTCCGCGCGCTCGTCTTGCTACGCGCAGTCGGCTCCACGTACGTCAGCGACACCCGAAACTCGCCGCCTTCGCGCGCCGCGAACGCATGCACGTGACAGGTCATCCCCGTCGGCACCTTCCACTTGGCAACGGCGCTTGGATCGAGCAGCGCACGGTAAACGGCCGCGCGCGGCGCGTGCACAGCTGAGTTGCGAGAGTCGACGTCATGTGCGGCATTCTACAGCCGACGAGCGCACGGGCAGACGTCACGAGATAGGCCTGGCGACCCCACCTCAACTCGACGGGAACGTCCTCGCCGCCAAAGCACCCCCAGCCGGCGAGTCGGCGGGGGACCACACGACCGCTTGACGCGCTGCTCGTCTCCCGTTCGCGCCTCGTCTCCCGTTCGCGCCTCGTCTCCCGTTCGCGCCTCGTCTCGCGTTCGCGCCTCGTCTCCCGTTCGCGCCTCAGCTCGCGTTCGCGCCTCAGCTGGCCTTCCCAGCCGTCACACTTCCCCGCCGTCTCGCGTTCGCGCCTGAGCTCGCATTCGCGCCTCAATTCGCCTTCAACCATCTCGCGCTTCCAAGCGTCTCGCGTCCCGATCATCCGCGCGGCCCGGTGTCTCGCGTTCGTGCTCGAGCTCGGCTCACCTTCACGACGTGTCCGCGAACGTGCTTGCGGGCGCGCGTGAACGACGACGACGCGTGATGCGAGTACCGTCCGCGAACCAGGGTTCGGGTGAATCCCCGTAGCCTTACAGTTCAAGGTTCCCTCACATTCGAATAAGGCTACTATTCTTGAATTCGGCATATATTTCTGGGGCGCCCGGAATAGCACCTCGTACCTCGCGTTCTTGCTCGCTGTGCGCGGATCGCGGGAAAGATGACGACGAGCGCCCCATCGCAAGTCCATGAAGCACCCAGAAGCCGGCACATGACAGCGCTAGATCTGCTCGAGCGCCTTCATCGCGTCCGACGGGAGCTCGAGCTCGGCTGCTGCGAGATTCTCGCGGAGGTGTTCGACGCTCGACGTGCCGGGAATGAGAAGAACGTTGGGCGCCCGCCGTAGGAGCCACGCGAGGGCGACCTGCATCGGCGTGGCGCCGAGCCTCTTCGCTACACCCGAGAGCGTCGTCGATTGGAGCTGCGTAAAACCACCGGTGGGAAGAACGGCACATAGGCGATGCTCGCTGCGGCGAGGCTATCGATGAGCGCGTCGTCGCCGCGGTGGGCGAGGTTGTAGTGGTTCTGCACGCAGACGATCGGCGCAATGGCGCGACCCTCCTCCACTTGTCTGGCCGTGACGTTGCTGAGACCGATGTGGCGAACCTTGCCTTCTCGCTGCAATTCGACGAGCGCCTTGAGCGGCGGTTCGATGGATCCTTCTGCTGGACCCATCGTGTCGAACATCGCGCGCAGGTTCACGACGTCGAGCGTGTCGACTCCGAGGTTCGATAGGTTTTCGTGGATCTGGCGCCGGATCGCGCTGGGGGACATTGCCGGGTCCCAGGAGCCTTGGGGTCCGCGCTCCGCGCCGACCTTCGTAACGATGACGAGGTGCTTGGGATATGGGTGGAGCGCCGCCCGGAGGATCTGGTTCGTGGTGTGTGGACCGTACGCGTCGCTCGTGTCGATGTGATCGACCCCGCCGGCGACGGCTTCGCGCAGGACGGCGATCGCGGCGTCGCGGTCCCTCGGCGGCCCCATCACGCCCGGTCCGGCGAGCTGCATGGCTCCATACCCAAGGCGGTGAACGGTTCGATCGCCCAATTTGAACGTCCCAGTTTTGGCGAGGTTCTGCATGCCGCTGAATCTAGGTCGCGAGCACGCGTACGATAAGAGGTTAGAATCGGCACAGGCTGTACTAAATTTCGCATAATGACCCTCAACTTCGACGATGTCCGTGTCTTCGCCGCGGTGGCTCGCGCTGGGGGCTTTCGCGAGGCGAGCCGCGCGAGCGGCGCGAGCGCATCGGGCGCCAGCGAGGCGGTGCGAAGGCTGGAGGCCGCGGTCGGTGTTCGCCTCCTCAACCGCACCACCCGCACCGTCGCGCCGACGGAGGCAGGCGCTCGACTCCTCGAGCGTCTTGGGCCCGCGCTCGACGAGATCGAGGCGGCGCTCGACGTCGTGAAGAGTTCGCGCGACCAGCCGGCTGGCACGGTGCGCTTGAATGTCCCCACCGTTGCGGCGCGCCTTGTCCTCCCGAAGATCTTGCCGGCGTTCCTCGCTGCCTACCCCGACATCCGCGTCGAGGTCACCGCGGACGATCACTTGGTGGACGTCCTCGCTGCCGGTTGCGATGCGGGGATTCGCTATCAGGAGACGCTCGAGAAAGACATGATCGCCGTCCCGATTGGACCGCGTGCGCAGTGCTATGCGCTCGCCGCATCGCGGGCCTACCTCGAGCGGCATGGCCGTCCGAGGCATCCCCGCAACCTGCTTGATCACGCGTGCCTCCGCCTTCGGTTCGCCGGGGGTGCCCTCGTCCCTTGGGAGTTCGAGCGTGATGGGGAGACCATCGAGGTGGAGCCAACGGGCCCGCTGGTTGCGACCCTCGGCAACGCCGCCGACGTCCTCGTCGCCGCTGCCATCGGCGACAGCGGCATCGTCTACCTGTTCGAAGACTGGCTACGGCCCCATCTTGAGAGCGGCGCGCTCGAGCCGATCCTGGAGCGCTGGTGGCTCCGTTTCTCGGGACCGTTCCTCTACTACCCGAGCCGCCGTCACACGCCCGTGGCCCTCCGCGCATTCATCGACTTCATCGGGAACGGCCGGGCGCATCCAACGAGGTGAGGACGCGACCACGCCGACGCGTTTTGGCAAAGGTCGCTATGTCGTGATCTTCGAGCGCATGGCGCCGTTCGTGGAGGTCCTTCGGGCGCACGGCAGTGGGCGTCCACCGGGCGAAAGTCGCAACCCCCGTCGCCTTAGGGCTCAAGGCTTCTCCTTATCTTGAATTCGGCATATATTTCTGCGCGCTGACCCGAATAACGACCTCGTACCTCACATCCTTGCTCGCTCGTTGCAGTACCTCGCGCGGCGGAGGAGGAGGGATTCGAGCCGTCCGTCCATGGTCGCCCCTTCCCGAATCGTTTCGTTTCCCGCGCCACCCCGCGCGAACGTAAGGCCGCGCAGCGAAGCTGCGCGCACCCGTGACACCGGGTGGAGACTGCGCGTCACTTCGTGCGGCGGAGGAGGAGGGATTCGAACCCACGGTAGCCTTTCGACTACGCCGGTTTTCAAAACCGGTGCCTTAAACCGCTCGGCCACTCCTCCGATAGGGTCCTGATGCTGACGGTGTCTCGGTCGCGAGCGCTCCGATGTCTCGCGCCTGACGGTCCTTTCCGTCACGATTTGTGAGCGGGTGCGCGACGCGCGTCAACCCAGAGGCTCGGCGCGAACGACGGCCGCTCGGTTTCGAACACGCGCCGCACAGCGCGAACCACCGTCGCGCCCGCTCGCGGCCGCTAGGCAGAGCCGTTGTCTTGCGAGGCCACGTCAGCGCGAGGCTAGTTCACGCAGCGCCGCGCGACGCTCGCACGCCGGCTCGGCGAGTCCGAGTGTACGGGCGGCTCGCCGCCGGGGCTTCGCCCGGGGACGGCTCGAGCGAGGCGACGAATTCGAAGAGTTCGCGCAGCTCGCCGAGCGAGCCCACGTCCGCATCGAGGGCAAAGAGGGCGTGGTCGGCGCAAAGGAGGGCGTCGCGCGGGCCGACGGCCACGCCGATGAGCTGGTGGCCGCGAGAATCGGCCCCGAGGGCGTCGCAAAGCTCACAACGCTGGCGCATGCCCGCACCATGCAGCCCGCCGCAGAAAGGGCCAAACATTCGGCTTCCTGGCCACGGGAAAGGCTTCGTGTTACGGCTCCGCCCCCGAGCAAACGCCATGTACCTCGCTACCCGTACCAAGACGCGCAAGACGAACCGCAAACGCTCCGTGCGTTACAAGGCGAAGCTTGCCGCCAAGAACCGCGGTCGCCGTAAGGGCCTGCAGAAGTAGCCGCGCGCGCCTTTGCTCGCTCGCGCCGGTGAATCACGCGAACGACGAGTGAATACCAGCGCTTGGCCGACTGGGCGGCCTGCTTTCGTCCCACCGCGGCACTGAACGCGCAGCTCAGAAGTCGTCGTTCCGACCGTACCCGAGCGCGCGTATCGCCGTTTCGTGGTCGAAACCGCGCCGCGCCAGCGCCGCCAGATCGCGCTGCCGATTTTCGAGCCGCTCGGCTTCCGGACGGTGCGGCCCGAGCTTGCGGCGGCGGACGTACGCGCGCGCCGCTTCGAGCTCGGCGCCGGGGGTCGTCGGCACGCTCGCTTCGGCGACGCCGCTCTCGATGCCGCGTTGCCGCAACTTTTGAACGACTGCTCGGCGTGAGCCGCCGCGTTCAGAAAGCCGGCTCGCGAGGTTTTCGGCGAAGCGCGTGTCGTTGAGCAAGCCGGACGTCTGGTAGCGCTCGAGCAAGACGGCGATGTGCTGCTCGAGCTCCGCCTGGTCACCGCCCCGACGTCGTACGGTTTGCCGCAAGTGCGTGCGGAGCTTCGCGACCGAGCAATCGAAGCGATTCAAGTAGCTGAGCGCGACGGCTTCGAGATCCGCGGGCTCGAGCGGCCCTCTTCCGCGCGCCTTACCGGTCACCCGCCGCGCCGGAGCTCGTTCAACACGAGCCTGCTCACGGCCTTGAGCGTGTCGAACACGCCGGTGCCCGAGCGCGCGTTCGCCTCGAAATCCGGCACGTTCATCGGATTGATCAGCGCGCGCAGCTCCTCCACGGGAACGACGTTCGGCAAATCGCGCTTGTTGTACTGGATGACGTACGGGATCTTTTCGAGTGAGTAACCCTGCTCGGCCAGGTTCGTGCGCAGGTTTTCGACGCTCTCCTGGTTCGCCTCGAGGCGTTCCATCTGCGAGTCGGCGACGAAGATGACGCCGTCTACGCCCTTGAGGATGAGCTTGCGGCTCGCGTCGTAAAAGACCTGGCCTGGCACCGTGTAGAGGTGAAAGCGCGTCTTGAAGCCGCGGATCTCACCGAGCGACAGCGGCAAGAAGTCGAAGAACAGCGTGCGCTCGGTCTCCGTCGCGAGGCTGATCATCTTGCCCTTCGCTTCGGGATTCGTGCGTTCGTAGATGTACTGCAGATTCGTCGTTTTGCCGCAGAGCCCCGGCCCGTAATAGACGATCTTGCAGTTGATCTCCCGAGCCATGTAGTTGATGAAGCTCATGGCCGGGCACCCTCAGCGTTCAGCTTCTCAGACCTTTGCATGCTCAGTCGTTGAAGAGGTTGTCGATGTCCTCGTCGGTGATCTCCGCGAACGGTGAGTCTCCGCCCGGTTCCTGCACCTTACTCAAAAGCGCCTCGAAGATCCGGTTCAGCTCGTCACTCGCCTTGCGCACGCGGAGCCGAACCAAGCCGAGGCTCGACTTCGAGTCGAAGATCACGACCAGGATGACGCGGTTGCCCACGAGCTGGATGTGGATGTTCGCCTTCTCGCCTTCGTGGAACTGCGTCGCGAACTCGTTCTCACGCAAAAGCTTGGCGATGCCGCCCGTCGCCGCAATGTTACCCGCCGTGAGTGAGGCGAGGGACGTGGTGTCGATGTTGTCGACCTCGCCGCTCGCGGCGATGAGCTGACCGTTCTTGTCGACGATGAAGACGACTTTGGCGTTCGCTTCCCGGACCAAACGGTCCACGACCGTCTGGATCTGGTTGAACTCCTCTTCGTACATCACCATCTGGGGATTGACCATCACGCCTCCAGCAGCCCGGCCGACCTCACAACTAGATCCACGCGCGTCTGCTTGCTCCTCAGGGGAGCAAACTCTTCTAACTGACCCCCCACGTGCGGACAAGGCCGCAGTTGCGTTGGTCGGCGGGGCCCCAACCCCGCCACCGCCTCAGTGTCCGAGCCGGCCACCGCTCATGTGTGCGGGACGCCGCGGTTCGGTCACAGTCGCTCACTCGTCTTCAGGCCGCCGGGCGGCCGGGAAGGGGGCTCACCATTGCTCGTGACCCTGCAAGCGCTACGAGGCTACGTTCCCACCAGGAAAATCGGCCGTGAAGCTCCGTTTGCCTCTGTTCGCCTCCCTCGTGACGCTCTCGCTCTCCGCGCTCGCGCAGAGCCCGTCGTTTCACGCCGATTTAGCTGCACGGCAAAGCGAGCTCGCCCGCGCGCGCGGCCCCGAAGCGTACGCGGCGCTCCGGCGCATTTGGTCGAGCTGGGATCGCGCGAGCCCCACGCAGGTGGAAGAAACCTTGCTCGCTGCGACGCACGCCACGAATCTCGGCGCGCCCGAACGCGTGTACGCCGGTGTGCTCGCCGCGCTCGCCCGCTTTCGTCGCGGCGACGTCAAAGCCGCCCACGAAGAAATCACCGCGCTCGGCTACGTTGATCGCTTCCTCGTCATCGGACCCTTCGATAACGAAGGCAAAGCGGGCCTCGACACGCAGTTCGGCCCCGAGCTCGAGCTCGCGGCGCCCATCGTTCCGGGCCGCGCAGAGTCCGGGAAAGAGCGTCCCGTACGCTGGCGCGCCGTACCGCAAGAGTTCCCGCAAGGCTTCATCAACTTCGCGTCGCTACTCCGGCCGGAGCAGAAGGTGTGCGCGTATGCGACCACGTTCGTGCAAGCCGCCTCCGGCACCAAAACGCCTCGCACCGTCAGCGCTTGGATCGGTAGCGGCGGCGCCTTCAAAGTTTTTTGGAACGGCCGCGAAGCGCTGCACTCGAACGTGTACTCGGGGCACGACTTCGATCGCTATGCCGTCTCGCTCAAGCTCGAGCCCGGCACAAACGCCCTCAGCGTCAAGATCTGCGGCGACGAAGCCGCGCCCGTGCTCTCCGTGCGGCTCGCCGACGAGCACGGCGCGCCGGATCCCGGACTCGTCGTCACGAACGACGTAGCCGCGAGCGCCCCCGCCGCCGAGCTGGCGACGAAGCTCACCAAGTCCGACAAGACCAAGCCGAAGGCCGCGCCCGACAAGCCGCTCGCCGCAAAGGACCAGCGCAAGCCAGCGAAGAAGCGCTCGCAGAAGGCCGAGAAGACGGCCGAGCCCGAGACGGACGTAACGACGAACGTCGGCCCGCTCAAGGGTCCCGTGCAGGCGTTCGAGGCGCTCACGAAGGGTAGCCCGAGCGCGGCGAGCCTCGAAGCGTACGCGCGTTATCTGTACGAGACGGACGGCGACGACGCGGCCGTGCACCGCGCGCGCGACCTCGCCGTGCGCGCCAGCGACAAGGAACCGACCGTCAAACGTTGCCTCCTCGCCGCCGCGCTCGCCGAAGACAACAATCAGCGCGGCGACTGGATCACGAAGGCGGAGGCGCTCGAGGGCAAGGCTCGCCCGAGCCGCGACGTGCTGCTCGCGCGCGCGATTCAGCGTCGAGCGAGCCCGGCGTACGAGGAGGCGTTCCCGATTTTCAACCGGCTCGTCGAGCGCGATCCGGACGACGTGTCGGCGATTCAGGGCCGCGTGGAGCTCTACGCCATGGCGGGCATGCCGCGCACGGCGCTCGCCACCATCGAAGGCGCGCTCGCGCGCAATCCCCACGCCGTCAATCTCCTGAACCTGTACGCCTCGACGCTGCGCTCGCTCGGGCGTGCGACGGAGGCGACCGAGGTGGAGGCGCGTTACAGCGGGCTTCGCTTCGACGACAGCGCGTACCTCGGGCAGATGATGGGGCTCGCCGTCGTGCGACGCGACCGCTCGACGGCCGAGCACTGGGCGGAGCGGCTCGTCGAATCGCACCCGGGGGACTTGTGGGCGCTCAATACGGCGGCGCACGCGTACCGGGCGCTGGGTGAATCCGAGCGCGCCATCGCGACGTATCACCGCGCGCTCGAGCTCGCGCCCGAAGACGTGGGCACGCTACGCACGCTCGCCGATCTCGACGGCGAGCTCGGGCGTACCGACGCGCAGCTCGTGCTCTTGCACGAGATTTTGCGCATCAAGCCGCAGGACAAGGCCGTGCGGGAGTACGTCGAGCACGTCGAGCCGAAAAAACCACGCCCGGACGAAGCGTACGCCTGGGCGCCCGAGCGCTTCCTGCCGCTGCGTCACGCTCCGCCGCAGGGTCAGAATCGCCGCACGCTGCGCGATCTCACCGTCTCGACGATGTTCCCGAACGGGCTCTCGAGCCAGTACCGCCAGATCGTGTTTCAGCCGCTCACCGACGCGGCGGCCGCGGCGGCGCGCCAATACGGCTTCGTGTACGAGACCTCGACGCAGGTCGTGCAGCTTCGCGGCGCCAAAGTGTATCGCGGCGACGGGCGTGTCGACGAAGCGATCGAGTGGGGCGAAGGCCCCGCGGACGATCCGTCCGTCTCGATGTACACGTCGGGACGCGCGTTCTACGTGCAGTTCCCGCGACTCGAAGCCGGCGACGTGGTCGAGCTCCGCTACCGCATCGACGACGTGACGCCGAGGAACGAGTTCAACGACTACTTCGGCGAGATGGTGCAGATGCAGAGCAGCGATCCGACGGCGAACGCCGAGTACGTCGTCGTCACGCCCAAGGCGCGCACGCTCTACTTCGACAGCAACGTGCAGGGTCTGACTCAAACCGTGACCGAGAGCGGCAACCAGCGCATTTACCGCTTTTTCGCCGAAAAGGTGCCGGAGCTCGACCCCGAACCCATGATGCCGCCGGGGCCCGAGGTGCTCGGGTTCGTGCACGTCTCGACCTACAAAAACTGGGAAGACCTCGATCGTTGGTACTGGGGCCTCGTCAAGGACCAGTTCGACACCGACGAAGAGACGCGCAAGCTCGCGCACAAGATCGTCGAAGGGAAGAAGAGCGAGCGCGAAAAGATCGCGGCCATTTACGACTGGGTGACGAAGAACACGCGCTACGTCGCGCTCGAGTTCGGCATCTACGGCTACAAGCCGCATCGCTGCGTGCAAACCATCACGCGCGGCTGGGGCGACTGCAAAGACAAGGCGACGGTGCTCGTGACCCTGCTGCGTGAAGTCGGCGTTCCCGCCACGATGGTGGTCCTCCGCACGCAGCTCAAGGGCGGCCTGCGCTCGAAGGTCGCGAGCTTCGCCCCGTTCGATCACGCCATCGCGTACGTGCCCTCGCAGGATCTCTACCTCGACGGAACGGCCGAATACACGGGCATCGACGAGCTGCCACGCCTCGACCTCGGCGCGCTCGGCTTGCAGGTGAACGAGGGCAAAGCCAAGCTCGTGAACGTCCCGTTCCCGCCGCCCGACAAGAACTTCATCGAGCGCGAGATCCACGCCCGCATCGCCAAATCGGGCGAATCGAAGCTCTCGCTCGACTACCGCACGGCGGGCTACACGGCGGCCGAGCTCCGGCGCCAGTACCACGCCGAGTCGGTGCGGCGCGAACGCATCAACCACGACATCGGCGGCGAGCTGCCCGGCTTCGTGATCGCGCCCGGTCAGCAAGGACTCACGACGAGCAACCTCGACGACGCGACCGAGCCCGTGCACATTCACCTCGAAGGTTCGGCGCCGTCGTACGCGCGACGCGAGAGCAGTACGCTCTCGATGGCCGTCACGAACTCGTATCGCCTCACGCCGTCGTACGCCTCGCTCTCGCAGCGCCGCCAAGACGTGCGGCTGCTCGCGCCCGCCGAGCTCCGTGACACCTTCGTCGTGGAGCTGCCCCCGGGCGCGAAGATCGTGAGTCAGCCCGAGAACACGAAGCTCGACGGGCCTTTCGGCTGGGTGACGATCGACGTGGAAAAACAGGGCGATCGCGTGACGGTCAAGAGCCGCGTCGGGCTCCGCGCCGAGCGCGTGGCTCCCGCGGATTACCCCGCCTTCAAGCGCTTCTGCGAGGACGGCGACCGGGCGCTCAGCGCGCGGCTCGTGGTGGAACCATGAAACGACGGAGTTTGACGATGCGCGCAGCGCTCGCTCTGACGGCGGCGCTCGCGCTCGGCGCGTGCGCGACCGAGCAGCGCGTCCCTCAGCCCAAGGTCGCCGAGCTGCGCCGTTCGGCGGCGAAAGAGAAGGATCCGGAGGCGGTGGGGCGCTGGCTGCTCGGCGAGCTCGTATCGCCGGGCGGGGACGCGCGCGAAGCCGAGAAGGCGCGCAAGCGACTCGCTGAACTCGGCGGGCGTGGGCTCCTTGCGAGCCTCGCGCGCGGGTTCGACGACGGCCAGCACGGTCGACTCTCGCGCGTGTCGGCGTCGCTGCTCGACGTGGTGGAAGCCGCGCGAGCCTCGAGCGATCCCCGCGCGCCTCTGTTCGCCTGGCTCGCGGCTCACGACGCCGCCGGCTATCGGCATGCGTCGCCGAACTTTTGGAAGAAGAACCACGCGGCGGTCGAGGGCCTCTTGCGCGCGCCCGGCAAAATCGGCTGGCGCGCGCGCCTCGAGCTCGCCGAGTGGTGGGCGGAGGAGACGCGCGCCGCGGCGGTCGTCGGCGCCGACAAGCAGGTCGCCGAGCAGCAGGGCTGCATGACGGAACTGCGGCTCGCAGGTCCCTTCGGGCGCAACACGCCGCGCGACACGCTGAGGCCGTTCGCGGCCGAGGCGCCGGGGGCGTGGGCCGCGCGCTGGGAGCCGGACCCCGAAACGGGCGAGGCGCCGCGCGTGCTCAAGACGGTGACGCACGGTTGCACCGTGAGCGCCGACGAGCCGTTGCCCGAGGGCATCGCGTACGCGGAGACGTTCTTCGACGTCGACCAGCCGGGCGAGCTCTTGGTCGCCGTGCAGGGCGCGTTCGCGGTGTGGGTCGACGACACCCTCGTCTTACGGCGTGATTTGCGCGAATGGGGCGCGTGGCTCCGCTTCGGCGTGCGGCTCGGCCTCGACGCCGGACGGCATCGCATCGTGGCGAAGCTCGGCGCGCCGAGCACGTCGATCCGCGTGCTTTATCCGGACGGCAGGCCCTACGGCAAGCCGAGCAGCGCCGAACCGACACGTCCCTACCTCGCGCGCGCGCCGCGCAGCATCACGCCCGACAACGTGCTCGACGCGTGGGTCGACGCGCACGGTGTCAAGGATCCCGGCGACGATCTCGTGCGCTTCTTCGGCGCCCAGGTCGCCGAGATCGACGATCAATCCGACGTGGCCTCCGTGCTGATCGATCCGCTCGTCGCCGACGTCGAGCACGCAACCGGGCCGTCACTCTCGGCGGCCGCGTCCTTCGTGCAAGACGATCCCGTTTACGCGGACGCGCAGCGGCGGGATCTGTCGCGCGAGCTGGGCGAACGCGCCGTCAAGAAGGACGCGCGGCTCTGGCAGCCGCGGCTCGCGATCGCGGGCGCCGAAGCAGAGCAAACTGGGCCCATCGAGTCGGCGCGCGACGTGGCAACGCTCGTCGATCAATTTCCGGACGTACCCGCCGTTTTGAGCGAGCTCGCCGAGCTCTATCACCAGCTCGGTTGGTCGGCGGAGTTCGCCGCGGCGGCGCTCCGCCTCGAGCAGCGCTTCCCCGACGATCCGGACGCGCTCGAACAAGCCGTGATCGTGCACGATCAGCGCGGCGAACCCGACAAGGCCGACGCGCTCGTCAAGCGCATTCTCGAGCTCGATCCCGACAACGAAATCGCGCTCGGCCGCGCGCTCGAACGCGCCGATTACAAGGCCGCACTTGCCGAGCTCGAGCGGCTCGGCAAACGCCGCCCCGATCGCAAGGACATCGCCGAACGCATCCATGACGTGATGGTGCGCGCCGGCAACGAAGCCGAGACTTGGAAGAAGCTCGAGGCTGCGATCGCGAAGGATCCGCGCCAGGACGAGCCGCGCCTCGCGCTCGCCGACGCCCGCTTCGCTCAGGGTGACAAGACGGCGCTCATCAAAGCGGTCGTCGAATCCGTCGAGCACGGCGCACCCACCGCGCGCCTCGAAGCCGCGCTCGATCTCGTCGACGGCGCGACCGAGCTCGAGCCGTACCGCATCGACACCGCGACGGTGATCCGCGAATTCGAGCACAAAAAACAGGACATGAGCGGCACCGCCGCGCGCGTCCTCGACTACTCCGCGCTCTGGATCCACAGCGACGGCTCGAGTCGCTTGCTCGAACACGAGATCGTGCGCGTGCAGACGGCGGAGGCGATCGGCGACATGGCGGAGCAGCCGCTGCGCGCCGGTCGCTTCTTGAAGCTGCGGGTGCTCAAGCAGGACGGCAGCGTGCTCGAGCCCGAGGTCGTGCAGGGCAAGCCCACCGTGACGATGCCGCACCTCGAGGTCGGCGATTACATCGAGACCGAGCGCATCGAGAGCAACGAAGGCGACGGGCGGCACGGCGTGCACTACATCGGCCCGCGCTGGTTCTTCCGCGAGGAGAACATCGCGTACGCGCGCAGCGAGTTCGTCGTGATTTCTCCGACGGACAAGACCCTTCAAATCGAGACGAAGAACGACGTGCCGCCGCCGGCCATCACGGAAGGCAGCGGGCTCACCGTGCGGCGCTGGCGTGTCGATAAGAGCCCCGCCGCGCCCGTCGAGCCGTTCGGGGCGCCCATTACGGAGTTTTTGCCCAGCGTGCAGATCGGTTGGGGTGTCTCGCTCGACGCGACGCTGCGCGCGCTCGCCGATTCGGCGGACGATCTGACGCCCATCGATCCACGAGTCAGCAAAATCGCCGAGCACGTCGTCGCGCCGCTGCCACCCGCGGCGCGCGCCGAACGCGCGAAGAAGCTCTACCATTGGATCACGGCCAACGTGGAAGAAGGCCAGGAGTCCGACGGCCGCCGCGTCGTCGTGAGCAAGAACGGTAACCTCTGGCGCGGCTACCTCGCGCTCTGCCGCTCGCTCGGGATCCAAGCCGACTACGCCGTCGTGCAGAACCGGCTCACGCTGCCGCCAACCGGACCCTTCTCGAGCTCGATGCAGTACACGCAGCCGCTCCTGCGCGTCCGCAGCGAGAAGGGCGATCTCTGGCTCACGCTCGGTTCCAAGCACGCGCCCTTCGGCTACGTGCCCGCCGAAGTCCGCGGCATGCCGGCCGTCGTGTTCCTGGGCGATCACATGGAAAAGACCGTATCTCCGGCGGCGGGCGCGCTCGATCGCGCCTCCACCGAGGGCACGGCCACGCTCGCGCCGGACGGCTCCGCGACGGTCGACCTCGTGCAGACCTTTCAGGGCAAGTACGCGACCGGCCTCCGCACGGTTCTCGCGCAACTCCCCGAGCGTCAGATCCGCGACGCGCTCGAGGGTCGCTTGCTCGGTTCGGCGCTACGCGGCGTCGAGCTCGTCCAGTACCACATCGAAGGCGTCGCCGACCCCGACGCACCCATCCGCATCGTCACGCGCTCGCGCGCCCGCTCGTTCGCGCAAATGGTCGGCTCTACGCTGCTCGTCGCGCCGCCCGCCTTCACGCCGCGCTTGAGCCAGTTCGCGACCTTGCCCGTTCGGCAAACGCCGCTGCTCATCGTCGAATCGATCTCGCAGGACGTGAAAATCAGCGTGGAGCTGCCGCCGGGCGCGAGCGTCCAAACGGCCGTCACGCCGAACAAGCTCGCGGACGGCGAACGCAAAGTCGACGTCGAAGACAGCGTGAAGGGCCAGACGCTCCTGTTCGAACGCCACGTGACGTTGCCGGCCGGCCGCATTCAGCCGAACGAGTACCCGTCGTTCCTCGACTTCACGCGCCGCGCCGACGAAGCGCTCGCCGGCAGCGTGCGCGTCAAAATCGGCAAGTAGCGGCTACTTCGAGCTCTTCTTCATCGACTCGTCGGCTTCCTGCACGCGCTTCTCGATGCGCGCCTTCACTTCCGCCGCGTCGGCCGAGATCTTCTTCCACTCGTCTGCGCGCTTGATACGTTCGGTCGCTGTTGCCGGGTAACCGGTGCCCGTCGTTTGGGCGTGATCGGCGCATGTCTTCCAGCGCGCAACGGCTTCGTCGTAGGCCTTTTGTCGTTCCTTGAGATCCGCGAGCACCAAGAGGAGCTTGCTCTTCGTCCCTTCGTCCTTGCCGGCGACGCGCAAGGCCGTCTGCCAAGATTTCTCCGCCTCTTCGAAGTTGCCCTTCGCGAGCTCGACCTCCCCGAGGCGGTAATGACCGAGCGCGCCGTTCGGGTTCTTTTGGATTTCCTCGCGATAGGCGGCGATGGCAGCGTCGTAGTCGTGCGTCAGGTAGGCGCGATCGCCCTTTTGCACGAGCGCGGAGTACGGGCTCGGCCCGGGTTTCGGAGCGTTTGACGGGGCTGCCGTCGACGCGGGCGCCGCGGGGGCGACGACGGAGGCAGCCGCCGGGGGAGAGGCCGCTGTCGCCTGAGAAGTAGGGGCTCCGGCGGAGCTCTGCGCCAAGGCCGGGAGACTCACAGCCATCGTGACCAACGCGAGTCGAACGGGGGTCAGACGCGGCATCGGGTCAAGGCTAACACGACCTTCGAGCGCAAAAAGCCGCATGATTTCGGCCTTATCGCGTGTCACTCATTTGCCCAGCAGACAATCCACAGGTTGTGGATGAATTGGGGCTCTACGATGCCGGCCGTGAGCGTTCGACCCTATCCCTGGCAGGCTCTCGAGCGCGTGCCGCGCGCAGCGGTAAAGCAGCTCGGGAGGCTCCGGGAACACGCGGCCGCGGTGCGTCCGGACGAGCTCGCCCGGGCCCTCGCAGCGCTCTTGGGCGCCAACATCGACGTCTCGGTCACGACGCTACGCGTCGGAAAGCCGCCGCGCGAGCTCACGGAAGTGGGACTCGCCCTCGGGGGGGGCAGCGTGACGATCGGCGCGGAGCCGGCGCTCGTGACCGCGCTGCTCGAGCGTATTTTGGCGCGACCATTCGCGCTCGGGCGACCGGGTGCGGAGCTCGAGGCGAGCGTCGTCGGGGCGTTTGCGGCACTGGCTGTCGAGGTGGCTCGGCGTGTCACGAGTGAACCAGTCACGCTCGTGACGCCGCTCGCCGCGCGCGACGATGCACTCTGCGCGCTCGCGAAAGTGAGCGTCGACGGACGCGCCTTCGCCGCATACGCCCTCAGCGCGCTCGCTGCGGCGCCGACTCACGGCGCCGCAGCACCCGACCCGGCGCGCCTCGGCGATCTGCCCCTCGACGTGCCGCTCGTCGTCGCCCGCTCACTCGTGACACGCGACGAGCTCGAGCGCCTCGCACCCGGCACTGCCTTCATGCCGGGCGAACGGGCGTGGGTCGATGCGCGCGGCTCTGGGCGTGGGGTGCTCGCGGCCGCGGCGGCCGAGCGCGGCGTCGCGGTCGAGCTGCCGCCCGACGGCCGTCTCGTGCTACGGGGAGAAACCGTCGAGCTTCTGCCGGATGCGCCGGACTCGACCCCCAAGGCCATGTCCGACGCGGACGACATGAATCAGACGCTGGTGGACGCAGCGCTCGAAGCGCCCGTCATCGTGCGCATCGAGCTCGGCAGCGTGAGCATGACGGCCGCCGATTGGGCCAAGCTCCGAATAGGCGACGTGATCGAGACCGGGCGGCGCGTTGCAGAGCCGGTGATTTTACGCGTGGCCGGTCGCGTCGTTGCACGCGGCGAGCTCGTCGACGTGGACGGCGAGGTCGGCGTACGGGTGCGTGAGCTCGTCGGCAATCAGCCGGAGCGGTGAGCACGTGGCGCCCGACGCGGACGCGGTGACTGCCGAGGAGCGCGTCGCGCTCGCCGAACGCTTGCGCGCGATTCGGGAAAGAATCGGCGCCGCCACGGCGCGTCCGGTGCGGCTCCTCGCGGTGTCGAAGGGCCAGCCGGCGTCGCTCGTGCGAGCGGCTTACGCGCTCGGACAGCGCGATTTCGGCGAGAATTACGTGCAGGAGCTGGCGCAGAAGTCGGACGCTTTGCGTGACTTGCCCGAGCTCCGCTTTCACCTGATCGGACACTTGCAGCGCAACAAGGTGAAGCACGTCGTCGAGCACGCCGTCGCCGTTCACTCCGTGGATTCATCCGCGCTCCTCGGCGAGCTCGGCCGCCGCGCGGTCGGGCGGGAGGTGCCGGCCGCGCGGCGCGCCTTCGGCGGTGACGGACGTTTGCCGCTGCTCGTGGAGGTGAGCATCGCCGGCGAGGCTCAGAAGAGCGGCTTGCCACCCGGCGAGCTCGGAGCGCTGCTTGCCTTGGCTGAACACACGGAAGGCGTGCGCGTCGTCGGGCTCATGTGCGTGCCGCCGTTCAGCGAGGATCCGCGGGCGTCGCGGCCGTATTTCGACGCGCTCGCGCGGCTGCGGGAAGAGCACGGCGGGACAGCGCGTTTGCCGGAGCTCAGCATGGGCATGACCGCCGACTTCGAGCACGCCATCGCCGCCGGCGCGACGCTCGTGCGCGTCGGTACGGCGATTTTCGGCGCGCGAAAGCCGCGCCCCGCGAAGGACGGCTGATTGTGGCGCGCGCTCGTGGCCGCACCGGTCCCGGTCGCAGCGATCCCGAGGAACCTACGCTGCTCGACCACGCTGCCGCACGCGGCGCGTTCGGCGCGCCCCCGGCGCCGCTCGCCGAGCGCATGCGCCCCCGTTCGCTCGACGAAGTCGTCGGCCAGGAGCACCTGCTCGCGCGCGGCAAGCCGCTGCGCGAAACCATCGAGAGCGATCGGCTGCCGTCGATCATTTTGTGGGGGCCGCCCGGATCGGGCAAGACGACGCTCGCGAGCGTGATAGCGCGGCGGACGCGCACGGAGTTCGTCGGGTTTTCGGCGGTGCTCGGCGGCGTGCAGGAGCTGCGCGCCATCATCGAGCAGGCGCGCGAGCGGCGCGCGTATCACGGCCGCGGCACGACGCTCTTCGTCGACGAGATCCACCGCTTCAACAAGAGCCAACAAGACGCCTTCTTGCCGCACCTCGAGAGCGGCACGATCGCGCTCATCGGGGCGACCACGGAGAACCCGTCGTTCGCGGTCAACGCGGCTTTGCTCTCGCGCTGCCGCGTCTTTCGCCTCGAAATGTTGAGCGAAGCCAGCATCGTGCGAGTGCTCGAACAAGCGCTGACGGACCGCGAGCGTGGCCTCGGCGAACGCGGGCTCAGCGCGGCTCCGGACGCTCTCTTGCTCATCGCGCGCGCCGCGCGCGGCGACGCCCGGCGCGCACTCGGGTTGCTCGACGTGACCACAGCGCTCTTGCCCGCAGGCGAAACGCTGATCGACACGACGCTCGTCGAACGCGCGGGCGAAAACCGCACGCTGCTCTACGACAAGAGCGGCGAGGAGCACTACAACGTCGCGAGCGCCCTCATCAAATCCCTGCGCGGCAGCGATCCCGACGCGGCGCTCTACTGGCTCTTCCGCATGCTCGAGGCCGGCGACGATCCGCTATTTCTCTTGCGGCGCCTGATCATTTTCGCGAGCGAAGACGTGGGCAACGCCGATCCGCGCGCGCTCCAGGTCGCCGTCGACGCGGACTCGGCGTTTCGGCGCATTGGCATGCCCGAAGGCGCGTACCCGCTGGCGCATGCTTGCCTTTACCTCGCCGCATGTCCGAAGTCCGCGGCGGTAAAAGCCGCGATGAGCGCCGTGCGCGCCAGCATCGAGGACCGCGGCGCCCTGCCAGTCCCCAAAAAGCTCCGCAACGCCGTGACGGGCCTGATGCGCGAAGAAGGCTACGGTGAAGGCTATCGCTACCCGCCCGATTTCGCGGGCAGCTACGTCGAGGGCGAGACGTACTTGCCCGACGAGCTCGCCGGCACGCGCTTCTACGTGCCGACGGAGCAGGGGCTCGAAAAACAGATCAAAGAGCGGCTCGAGCGGCTGCGCCGACGCGATGGATAACGTCACGCACGCCATCGCCGGCCTACTGGTCGCCGATGCCACGGTCGAAGCACTCACGCCGCGCGGCCGCACGCCCGACCCCGCCTTTCGGCGCCACGCGCGCTGGGCGAGCGCCGTCGCCAACAATCTGCCGGATCTCGACTTCCTCTATCGCGGCGTCACGCCCGGTCGCCTCGGCTATTTGCTGCATCACCGCGGACACACGCACACGCTCGGCGTCGGCATGCTGATGGGGCTCGCGAGCTTCTTCGTCCTCACGCGCCTCTGGCGCCGGTCGGTCGTCTCGAGCGAGCGCCTGCCGCTACTACTCCTTTCGCTCTTCGGCCCATGGATCCACGTGTCCATGGATTTTTCGAACAACTACGGCGTGCACCCGTTCTGGCCGCTCTATTCGGGCTGGTTTTACGGCGACGCCATCTTCATCATCGAACCCCTCTACCTTGTCGCGACGATTCCGGCGCTGGCACTCGCGAGTGAATCGAGAGCAGGCAAGATGTTGCTCGGCGCGATCGTGCTCGTGGGAGTCGCGCTCGCTTGGGTGACGCGCTTTGCCGGCGTGGGGACGGCACTCACGCTCACGCTCGCGGCCGCGGCGTGCGCAGGGGCGACTTACGCGACGCCGCGGCGTGCACGCACATGGGTCGCGCTAGCCCTTTCAGCGTCAATTACGCTCGTTTTCTTTACGGGCTCACGTGTCGCGCGCGCCCGTGTTCACGAAGCTGCGACCGCGAACAGCGCGCAAACAATCGTGCTCGACGACGCGAGTCTCACACCCGCGCCGTCCAATCCGTTCTGTTGGAGCGCCATGGTGGCGGGCCGGCGCGCGGAACGCTACGAGCTCTTCGTCGCCACGGTCTCCATTGCGCCGAAGCTCGTACCCGTCGACAGCTGTGAGCTCGAACCCACGGGCCACAGCTTGCATCTGTCCGTGCCGACGCTCTCGAGCACCGCGAGCGTACGCTGGGACGCCGAGTGGAGTCATCCGCTCGCCGAGCTGCGCGAGCTTTGGCGCGACGACTGCGACGCGCGCGCGTACTTGCGCTGGGCGCGCTTGCCGTTCTGGATCCGCCAAAGCAACGGCGAGTTGCTCCTCGGCGACCTGCGCTACGACCGAAGCCCAGGCCTCGATTTCGCCGAGATCGAGGGAACTATTCCGCCCACGAACTGTCCGCGTCGGGTACCGCCCTGGCTCCCGCCGCGCCACGAGCTCTTGCCCGCGGATTGAGGTCCAAAGTGCAACTGAAGGCCCTGATTTTTCCCCTGCTTCTAGGCTGTCAGACTCACGCCGCGTTCGCGCCGCCGCCCCACGACACGCCCGCAGCGTGCGAGGCGCGCAAAGCGAACCTCCTCGGACTCGTCGCAGCGCTGCCGGACCGCTCGCTCGGCGCCGACTTGCACGTGGAGCTGCCGATCTCGACGCTCGGCTCGCCGCCCGCGGCAGGGCCCTTGCTGGAGCTCACCGAGACGACGTTCGTCCTCGACGGCGAAGCCCTCGATCGCAACAGTTGGGCGGCGCGAGCGCAGACGTTGCCCGCGAGCAGCGTCGTTGACGTGGCCGCGGCGCCGGACGTCACGATTCGCACGCTGCGCGCGGCGGTACTCGCAATTCCACGCAGCGTGAAACTGAACCTGCTCGTGCGTGTGCGCTCCACGGCAAGCTTGCCGGCCGATCCAGCTACGCCGCCCGCCGCGCAAAACATCGCGGCGCGCGTGCTGACGGAGCGCGATCCCGCCGTGCGCAAAAGGGTGGTCGAGCAGGGTTATGCCGAATTTTCGAGCTGCCCCGCGCTGGCGGGCGCCGTCGGCGCCGCTGGGGGAGCACGCCCGAATGCCCGCTGGCCGGCGCTGCACGCAGAGCTCATGCGCGCGCTGCCGGCGTGCGCGTGCGGCTCGTTCGACGCGAGCGCGCTACGCGCCCTCGTGACGGCCGAGCAGCGTGCGGGCACGGCGAGTCTCGGCGCGCTGCCGCTCGACTTCGTGCGCGACGAACGCTGCGAAGCGAGCATGGGCCTGCGTTCCGTCAAGCGCTTGCTCGAGCAGATGGAGAGCTTCGACGCCGAGTACGCGGGGAAGATCAGCGACGACGCCGTGCGCTTCGAGCAAGTGATCACGAACGATCGCCTGCTCGTCGAGTTCTGCGACGCGCTGCCGGGCGAAACGCTCGCGTCCTTGGAACGCAAGAAGGCGACCTTGTACCTTCGCGTTGCCGGCGACCCCGAATGTCAAGCCTGGACGTTCGCGCCGCTCGCGCCCGGCGCGCCCATGGGCACGGTCCGCCGCGCAGCAGGCCCGCACGCTTCCGCCACGGCGTTTCACTACTGGCAAGCCGCGGAGGAAATCTCCGTGTTCGGGCCCGCAACGACAGAGCCGCCCAGCAAGCCGACCGACGAGCGCGACTGGCCGTGCCGCACGAGCTACAAGCTCTCCGGCATCGACGGCGACTCGATCCAGCTCGAAAACGGCCGCTGGTTCTTCGACGAGGCGACTTGTCGCGCTGCGAGCGACGCGGCCGCGACGGGCGGCTGCGCGGTCAGCGACGGCGGCTGAGCGGGGCGCGCGGCGGGGTACACGACCACGCCTGGGGTAGACTGGGCGCATGGCGGTCTTCACCGGCGGCGCGCAGGGTGCACTCGTGACGCTGCGCTGCCCGCGCTGTCACGAAGTGCAGGCGCGCGCGCGCAAGCCCGGCGGCGGCAGGGTCAAGTACCGCTGTCGCGCCTGCTTCACGACCTTCACGCGTGAGGTCGGCGAGAAGCTCGCCAAGAGCGCGCGGCGAAAAGGCTCGATTTAGCGCTCTGCCGCGATGCACTCCCCCGATCTCGTCTTTCTGCTCGCCGCGGCACTCGGCGGCGCGCTGCTACTCGGCCTCGTCGCTCAGCGGCTGCGCTTACCGCCGATCGTCGGCTACCTCGCAGCCGGCGTCATCGTCGGCCCCCACACGCCCGGCTTCGTGGCGAATCCGGGAATGGCCTCCGAGCTCGCCGAAGTCGGCGTCGTGCTCTTGCTCTTCGGCGTCGGCCTCGAGTTCCACGTCGAGCAGCTGCTCGCGGTGAAGTCCGTCGCGATCCCGGCCGCCATCTGCCAACTCGTCCTCGTGACGCTCGCGAGCGCGGTGAGCGGCCACGCGCTCGGGCTCTCGTGGGTAGCGGCCGTCATTTTCGGCATCGCCGTCTCGATCACGAGCACGGTCGTCTTGATGCGAGCGCTCGCGGAACGCGGCGAGCTTCACACGTCGAGCGGCCACCTCGCCGTCGGCTGGCTCGTGGTGGAAGACCTGCTCACCGTGCTCGTGCTCGTGCTCGTGCCGGCAGTCGTCGGCGCCGGTCGCACCAATCTTTTGAGCGCCGCGCTCGCCGCGATCGCGAAGATCGCGGCGCTCGTCGCGTTCACGTTCATCGCGGGCGGACGTCTGATCCCGGGCCTGCTCGAGCGCGTCGTCGCGACACGTTCGCGTGAGCTTTTCACGCTCGCCGTGCTCGTGGTCGCGCTCGGCGTCGGCCTGGGCGCAGCCGAGCTCTTCGGCGCGTCGATGGCGCTCGGTGCCTTTCTCGCGGGGGTGGTCGTAGGGCGCTCGGACTTCGCGTCGCGCGCGGCATCCGAGGCGCTGCCGATGCGTGACGCGTTCGCGGTGCTCTTCTTCGTGTCGGTCGGCATGCTCGTCGAACCGAGCTTCGTTTGGCGCGAGCCGCTGCTCGTCGCCGTGACGCTGGCGCTCATCACGCTGCTCAAACCCGCGGTGTCGGCCATCCTGCTCGTACTCCTCGGCCGACCCGCGCGCTCCGCGCTCGCTATCGCGGCGGGCCGCGGCCAAATCGGCGAGTTTTCGTTCATCCTCGCTGCGCTCGGCAGCGAGCTCAACGTGCTCCCCGCTCGCGCCGCGAACGCACTCACCGCCGCGAGCATCCTCTCGATCACGCTGAATCCTCTGCTGCTCAGGCTCGCGCCGCGCGCGGACGCGCTCCTCCCCGAACGCGTTCCCGAAGAAGCGAAGGCGCAAAAGCGCCGCTCGAAGCGCGCGCGCGTCGTCCTCGTCGGCTTCGGCCCCATCGGGCGCACGCTCGCGCGCCTACTCGAAGCAAACGGCATCGAACCGAGCATCATCGAGCTCAACCTCGAGACGGTGCGCGAGCTCCGCGCGAACGGCGGCCGCGCCGTTTACGGCGACGCCACCCGGCCGGAAACCCTCGAAGAAGCGGGCCTGCGCGACGCCGTCGGCTTGATCCTCACGGCCGCCGTCGAAGGCGGCGCCGACGCGGTCGTCCGCCGCGCGCGCGAGTTCAATCCGGACCTCTTCGTCGTCGCCCGTTCCCACTACATCGCCGAAGCACCGCTGCTGCGCGAGGCGGGCGCCGACGCCGTCTTCTCCGGCGAAGGCGAAGTAGCCCTCGCCATCACCGAATTTACCCTCGGCCGCCTCGGCGCCTCCCCGAACCGCATCGAACATGAGCGTGAGCGCGTCCACCAAGAGCTCGCCCGCCTCGGCGAGGGCACTCGCAGCGGCAAGCGCACCAGCACTGAGAAGGACGGCGCGCCACGCGCTTGACGCGCTAAACCGGCACGTCGACGCGCGTATTACGGGCTGTCCGGCACTTGCAGGAGCTCGCAGAGCGCCGGCAGGTTTCGGTACTGCTCGGCGCAGTCGAGGCCGTAGCCCACGACGAAGGCGTCGCCCACGCTGAAGCCGACATAGTCGACGGGAACTTCGACGCGACGGCGTGACGGCTTGTCGAGGAGGGCACAAACACGAACGCTGCGCGCGCCGCGGGCTTGAATGAGTCCCAAGATGTAAGCGAGCGTGAGGCCCGTGTCGACGATGTCCTCGACGATCAGGATGTCCTGATTTTCGATTGGATGCGTGAGGTCTTGGGTGATCTGGACGGCGCCGGTCGAGACGGTGCCCGAGCCGTAGCTGCGCACGCCCAAAAATTCGATGCGCAACGGCAGCGGCAGCGCGCGCGCGAGATCGGACGCGAACACGAAGCTGCCCTTCAAAATCGCCACGAGAATCGGCGAGCGTCCGGCGTAGTCGTTCGCGATGGCGTGCGCGAGCTCACCGACGCGAGCCGCGATGGCGGCAGGCGTGTAGAGGGTGCGGATGGCTTCGGGCGGCGGGTACTCCCGCATGAGATCCACGACTAGCGAGCACCGGCGCGTCCGTCAACGCGGCAGCATCGCGAGCCGTACCTCGCTGCTCCGGCCGTCCGTCGTCCACTCGAAACTGCCCGAACGATCGAGGCGGAACGCCGTGACGCCGTGCGCGAGCAGCCGTTCGACGGTGGGCGCGTGCGGGTGACCGAAACGATTCCGCACCCCGGACGACATCGTCGCCCAGGTCGGTGCAACGGCCGCGAGCAGCGCGTCGCTCGTCGACGTGCGGCTGCCGTGGTGACCCACTTTCAGATAATCGGCGCGCAGGCCCGCCCCGTAGCGCGCGACCAGATCGTGCTCCTCGAGCGTCTCGGCATCACCGGTGAGCAGCGCCGAACGCTCCCCCAGCGTCACGCGCAAAACGAGCGAGTTGTCGTTTGCGCCGCGACCCGGCACGAAGCCGGGGCACGGCGCCAAGAGCTCGATCGTGGCGGCGCCGTGCCGGCGTGGGTGCCCGCAGAGCTCGGCGGGACGCCGTACGGGCACGTGGCGAGCCCGCGCGAGCGCCAGCAGTGACGCGTACGTCGAACCTGCGCCCTCGGCCTCCCCCTGACCACTGTCCCAGAGCTCGCCCACGTCGATTTCAAGCAGCACCGCGGGCAAGCCGCCGAAATGATCGGGGTGCGGATGCGTGAGCACCATCACGTCGAGACGTGTGCGGCGCTTTTGGCGCAAGACGGGGAGCACGACGGTCGCGCCCGTGTCCACGGGATTGCCGACCATGCCGCCCGCGTCGACGAGCCACGCCGCTCCGTCGGGCAATTCGACGAGGTTCGCGTCACCTTGGCCCACGTCGAGCGCCGTCATGCGCAGGATCCCCGCGCTGCGCCCGCCGCGCTTGGCGCCGAGCTCGAGCAACAGCACGGAAACGGCGAGCCCCAGCGCGCAGACGCGACGCCAGACGCGCGGCCACGCGAGCTCGAGACCGCGGGTGAAACCGGCAGCCACGGGCCGGCCCGAAGTGCCGGCGCCGTTCGATCCGTACACGACGAGCGCCGCCGCGCCGAAGGCGAAGAGCGCGAAGTGCCACGGCGTCGGATCGGGCACGGGCACGCTGAGCCAAGTTGCCGCTGCGCTCTCGCGCGCCACGTGCTTTACGACGACGAGCGCGCCCGAAGCCACGAGCGCCACTCCGCGCTCGAGCAGAGGAAACGGCGCGAGCAGCACGTGCGTCAAGCAAAAGGGCAGCGCGATCGTCTCGCCGAACGGCGCCGCGATGACGTTGGCGAGCACGCCGGCCATCGTGAGCTCGGGTGCGAGCACGGCGAGCAGCGGCGCGCAGGGCAGCATGGCCGCGATCGTCGCCGCGACCGCATGACCGACGTAGCGAGCTACTTTCGGTAGCCGCTCGAGAGGGCGCGTGAGCACCCGGCCGAAGGTGAAGAGTCCCACCGTGGCCGCGGCCGACAGCAAGAACGAAATGTCGAACGCCACGAGCGCGTCGCGCGCAACGCCGATCGCCAGTGAGACAGCGAGAGCGCGCGCCCCGTCCGGAGCGCGACCCATCGCGCGCACGAAGAAGGCGAACGCGAGCATCCACGCGGCGCGCCAAGCCGACCCGCTGCCGCCCGCAAAATCCGCGTAGATTAGCGCGAGCGGAGCGCCGAGAAAGCACGCGAGGCGACGCGCTTCGAACGCGAGCGCGAGCGCTTCGAAACGAACGAAGAACGCCGCGAGCGCGGCGACGACACTGGCGACCGCGAAGACCAGGTGCGTCCCGCTCACGGCGAGCATGTGCGAGAGCCCGCTCTTGCGAAAGGCGGCGTCGTCCTCGGGCTCGAGATCGTTTTCACCGAGCACGAGCGCGCGTGCCATGCCTGCCGCCGCGGACGAAAACGTCGCGAGGATGCGGGAGCGTGCGTGCGCGCGGACGCGATCGATCGCGCGGCGCACACCGTGGCCACGCGCGGTCACGTCGAGCGCGAGTGCGGCGCCGCTCAGCGTGACGCCGCGCCGCGCGGCGCCGGGCAGTGTGTCGTGCGCGGCGGCGTTCCGGAAGAGCTGCACGGGAGCGAGCTGCGCGACGAGCTCGAAGTGGTCGCCGCGGCCGAGCTCGGGCGCGCCGCCGTGCAGGCGCGCGAGCACGGGACCGCGCACGCTTTGGCCTTCACAGTCGAGGGTGCCGAGCTCGGCGACGAAGCTCTGCGCGTTGCCGCTTTGCGTGGGCGAGCTGACGACGACGCCTTCACCCGAGCAACGTGACGGCGCGCCGATGGCGTCGCGCACGCGCACGCGCTCCACCTCGAAGCGCTCGAGTGCCGCACGGGCGCGCCACCCGGAGCCCGCAAACGCCAGGATGGCGAGGACGAGGACCCGGCGCGCGAGTGCGGGAGCGAGCAGGACGAGGACGCCGGCGGCCGCACACAGCGCGGGCAGCGGCGCTACTGCCGCCGTTTGGCCGGCGACGGCAGCCACCGCAACGATCAGCACCCCATCGAGACGCACGTCCCACGCCGGAGCAGGTGTCGTGCCACGTGTGCCCTGGCGACCCCACAACCCAAACCCGCTATTTTGGGGGCACGACGACGCCGTCTCGCGTGACCCAGAAGCTCTCGTCGCGCGGCGGCCACGGCTCGCCGCAGGCCGCCACGCTCACGAGCTGGCGCGCTACTGACACATCGTCGTGCAGGCGCTGTCGTCGCCGTCGTGCTGGCAGATGCAGCGCTCGCACGGGTCGGTACAGCGCCCGCAGGAGTTCAGCGTGCAAGTGTCGCCGGGCGGCGGCTCTCCCGGCTGCGCGTCCAGACAGCTCGCGTACTCGAGCAGCGGCGTCTGGCAGTTCGCGGCGAGATCTTGGTCGAGGGACGACTGGCTCGAGGTGTCGTTCAGGAGGTCGCACGTGAGCACGACATGGGCGAGGATGCAGGAAAGCGCCGAGGCGAGCTCGTTCGGACACGCCTCCTGCGCTTCGGCCTGCACGCATGCGTTCGTGCATTCGGTGGGACTGACGACCGTGGTCGCCGCTGGCGCCGGTGCGTTCTGATCGGCATTCGGGTCGCCGTTCTGATCGCCATTCGGGTCGCCGTTCTGGTCGGCCTTCGGATCGTCCGTGAAGGTGCCGTTCGTCACCGTGCAGTTCAGTCCGAGAACGTCACTGCAGAGCTCGGCGCAAACGGAGCCGAGCGTAGCGCCCGCGCCGACTCCACCGGCATTTGCCTGGCCGGGTGGGGCGTCGTAGCTGCTGGGCGGCGGCGTGTAGGTCGTGGGGTTAATCGAGGCAGGCAGCGCGTCGATGGTGGGCACCGACGTGTAGCTGCCTTCGTCCGCGTGCGAGTTGGTCGGACCGAGCGACCCGCCGCCGCTGCCGCAACCCGCGAGTCCGGTCGAACCGAGCGCCAAAACGAGCGAGAGAAAGCCGAAGCGCATGGTGCCTCCTGATCCCGGCCGATGCCCGAGCGGGCACCGGCCGAAGACCCTTCAGTTTATCAGAAGTAGTAGAGCGCCGCGATTTGGTTCGTGAAGATGGCCCAGGGGTTTGGACCGACCGTCGTGTGGAACTCGGAGCGGCTCGAGGAGGACTTGCCGACTGGCGTGCCCATCGGGGGCGCTTCCGTGTCGTTGGTCTTGCCGCTGTCGGAATCGAAGCGGAGGCCGACGCTGCCCACGAGCGAAAGCTGCGGCAGCTTCATGAAACCAAAGCTGATTTCTGCGCCGACGCGAGCGCCGACGTCGAAATGGAAGCCGTTGTAGGAAGTGTCCCCCGGTGTCCCTGGGATGTCCGTAGCAGCGTGACCGATGCCGACATTCAACTCCGGAATCACTTCGAAGGCGAAGGAGCCGGTCGACGCGAGCGCGAGCGGCACACCACCGTGAATGAGGAAGCCCGTGAACGACGTGCGATCGACGCGCGCGGCGGGATCGGGCTCCTTGAGCGACCCGCCGATGACCGACAGGCCCAAACCCAGATCGAGACCGAGTAACGGGCTGATCCAGTAACGCACGCCGACGACCGGCGCGAGACCGGTCACCGAGTACGGAGAGTCGTTCGGCCCCCCCGCGATGTTTGCCCCTGCCCCGACGTTCGCGATGCCGAAATATCCAACGGCGAGTCGCCCGACCATCTGATCATGATCACTCGTGCCGGCTACTGCGACCGTGGTCGTGGTCGTGGTCGCGCCCGGTAGCGAGACGCCTACGTTGGCTTGACCCGAGGCCGAGGCCGAGCTCGCCGTGGTCGTCTGAGCGAAGGCGCCTGCGGCGACGGTGAGCGAAGCCAAGAGTCCAGCGGCAACAATCAGGTTTCGCATCGTTATCTCCGGTTTACCTTAGGGAATGAGGTGACTGAATGAACGCGCTGCCGGCGACACATGCCGGCTACAATGTGCCCGCATGCTCCTCCGACTGTGCGCCTCTTGGCAAATCGGTCACAACGCATCGCGTCATGGAGCCGCGGCTCGGGCATGACTAAGCCGGCCGCGCCCGGGACGCGCGGGAAGCTCCGCGCGGATTTGCTGCTCGTCGAGCGCGGGCTCGCCGAATCGCGCTCGCGCGCGCAGAGCTTGATCCTGGCCGGTCGCGTGCTGGCGGGCGAGCGACGCGTCGAGAAAAGCGGCGAGCTCTTGCCGCTCGACGCGCCGCTTTCGCTCAAGGAACGCGAGCGCTTCGTCTCACGCGGGGGCGAGAAGCTCGAAGGCGCGCTCGCGGCGCTCGACGTGGACGTGCACGGCGCCGTGTGCGCGGACGTGGGCGCATCGACCGGCGGTTTCACCGATTGTCTCTTGCAGCGGGGCGCGCAGCGCGTCTTCGCGATCGACGTGGGACACGGTCAGCTCGCCCAGCAGCTGCGGGTCGATCCGCGCGTCGTGGTGCTCGAGCGCACGAACGCGCGGCACCTGACGCGCGACGCGCTCGGGGCGGCGGTCGACGTCATCGTCGCCGACGTGTCGTTCATCGGACTCGCGGCGCTGTTGCCGGCGTTCGGCGAGATCCTCGTGCCGGGCGGCTTGCTGCTCGCGCTCGTGAAGCCGCAGTTCGAGGCGGGCCGGCTCGAGGTCGCGCGCGGCAAAGGCGTGATTCGCGACGAAGACGTGCGACAGCGCACGGTCGCGCGCGTCGCGTCCGCCATCGAGGAAGCAGGCTTCGAGCTGCTCGGCGAAGTCGATTCGGTGCTCGCCGGCCCGAAGGGCAACCGCGAGCGCTTCGTGCTCGCGCGCTACAAGCCCGAGGAGCCGCCCCCGCTCTTGGCGTGACTCACTGCCGTACGGGAGTCGGCGTTAGAGCACGAGCACCCAAATGTCGTAGACGGCGTGCGTCCAGACGGCGGGACCGAAGCCGCGGAACACGTAAATCAGCGTGAACGCGAGCCCGCACACCCAGCGAAAGACGAACGACTTGAGCTCGAACGGGTCGCCGAGCGCGCCCACGTAGTGCCAGCCGCTGAAGGCCGCGGCCACGAAGATCGCCCAACCGATCGTCAGCAAGCGGACTTGAACGACGGGAATCGGCTCCGCAAAGAGCCGCAGCACCTTGGCGCCGAGCCCGAACAGGATCACGCGAAACGCGATTTCCTCATAAAATCCCGCGCCGACGGCGAGCACCAGCCCCGCGAACACGCCGGGCGCTTCGACGCCGGGGGCCAAGTCGCCGCCCGCGAGCCGCAGCTTGCCGACGACGTAGCCCGCCACGAGACGCATCGCGACCGCATAGAGCACGCCCTCGCTCGCCGCCCACGCGAAGCGCTGCCAGCGGAGCTCGCGGTGTCGCCCGAGCACGGCAAGCACGGCCACGAACACGACGCCGATCGCGAGCGTGAGACCGCCGTACTTCGCGAGGTCGTTGTCGGCGAGCTTGACGAGCTCGAGCGTCACTAGGTCGGCCGCGTTGCGGACCGGCAGGAACACGACGCCCAAGTGATAGATGACGAAGAACGGAAGCGTGAGCGCGAGATCGGACCAGGGGTCACTCCCGGACCTCCGTTCGGGACGTGCCTCGGCCTCGGCCACTCAGCTCGGCCTCAAATTGTAGACCAGCCAAAAAACCAGCACGACCCAGCCGAGCACGATGCCGACGAACATGCCGTCGCTCAGGATTTCCTGGGTCGGGCTCTCGGCGAGCGGGCGATTGCGGACGATGTGCAGGTAGCGAAGCATCGCGAGCACGACGAACCCGGTGCTCATCCACAAGCGATCGCTGTGGAAAAATTCGCGCGTGTGCGAGTCGAGCGTGTAGGCCACGTAGGCGCCGACGGTCGCGAGCGCCGTGATGACGAGCGCGAGGTCGAGCCCGTGACGCGTGTAGGCTTCGAGCGAGGCGCGCTGCGCGGCGGCGGCGTTCACCTCGGCGGAGGCGAGCTCGTGCCGGCGCTTGCCGAAGCCCAAGAACAGCGCGAGCAGCGCCGTGCAGGCGAGGAGGTAATTGGAGATTTGGATGTGCGTCGCGTAGCCGCCGCCCATGACGCGCAGCACGAAACCAGCCGCAATGCAGCTCACGTCGAGGTAAGCGACGTGCTTGAGCTGGAACGAGTACCAGACGTTTTGGCCGAAGTAGACGAGCGCGACGGCGGCGAAAGCGAGTCCGAGGCTCAAGGACCAGGCGAGCGCAACGACGACGAGCCCTGCCGAAAGCGCATACGCCCACGAGAGCGGCACGAGGCCCGACGCGATGGGCCGCTTGCGCTTGACCGGGTGCACGCGATCGGCGTCCCGGTCGGCGATGTCGTTCATCGCGTAGACGGCCCCGGCCAGCAGGCAAAACACGGCGAACGCCGACGCCGCTCGCGTGACCACGAAGGGCGAGAACATCTCCTTCGCGAACACGATCGGCGCGAGCACGAACACGTTCTTGACCCACTGGTGCGGGCGAACCGTGCGGATCACGCCGCGAACGCGGTCGATCGTACTCGTTTTAGGGGGTGGCGGAGCGCTCGGCTCGACGCTTGGCACGGGCAGAGTCAAGAAGGACGAGACGCTAGTCGCGGGCTCGCTCGTGGGCGAGGAAATTTTGCGCGGGGCGCTCGGCGCCGCCGGCTCGGATCCCGTAAGCTCCGGCGGACCGTGCCGAACGTTAGTCCGAAGGTTAGACATGACGAGCTCGTGCGCGCCGTAAAAACGCACGACCATCGCTACCACGTACTCGACGATCCGACGATCTCCGATCGCGAGTACGACGCACTTTATGCGGAGCTTCGCGCCCTCGAGGCCGAGCATCCCGAGCTCGTCACGCCGGATTCACCGACCCAGCGCGTGGGGGCAGCGCCGCGCAGCGAGCTCCGAACGGTGGCGCACGTCGTGCCGATGACCTCGCTCGACAATACCTACGATGCCGACGATCTCGGCGAGTTCGTGCGGCGCGTGAAGGACGGCCTGCCGGCGAGCGCCGACCCCGTTTTCTGCGTCGAACCGAAGCTCGACGGCGCGAGCATCGAGATCCTGTATCGCAACGGCCGGCTCGAGGGCGGCTCCACGCGCGGCGACGGGCTCACGGGCGAAGACGTGACGCTCAACCTGCGCACGATGCGCTCGTTGCCGCTCACGATCGACCACGCGGGGCCGCTCACGCTGCGCGCCGAGGTCGTCATCTATCGTCGTGATCTGGAGCGCATCAATCGCGAGCGCGCGGCGCTCGGTGAGTCGCTGTTCGCCAATCCCCGCAACGCGGCCTCGGGGGCCCTGCGCATGCTCGATCCGCGCGTGGTCGCGAGCCGGGGACTGCGCGCCGTGGTCTGGCAGGTGGTCGAGGGCGAGACGCTCGCCAAGACGCACTCGGGCGCGCTCGCGCGGCTCGCCGAGCTCGGGCTGCCGACGGCGAGGAAGGAGCGCATTTGCCGCAATCTCGAGGAGTTATTGGAGGCCGTGCAGGGACTCGACGCGGCACGCCGCGATTTCCCGTACGAGACGGACGGCGCCGTGATCAAGGTGGACGAGTTTTCGCAGCAGGCGATCCTGGGCGCGACGGCGAAGTTTCCGCGCTGGGCGATCGCTTACAAGTTCGGCGCCGAACGCGCGACCACGCGCGTGCTCGACATCGAGGTCGGCGTCGGGCGCACGGGCGTGCTCACGCCCGTCGCCATCTTGGAGCCGGTACAGCTCGCCGGCACCGTGGTTTCGCGGGCCTCGCTGCACAACGAGCAGATCGTCGGCCAGCTCGACGTGCGCATCGGCGACGAAGTTTCCATCGAAAAAGCCGGGGAAATCATCCCGCAGGTCGTCAGCGTCGCGCACGCGGCGCGTCAGGGTCAGGAACGGAGCTTCAGCATGCCGACGCATTGCCCGAGCTGCGGCACCGCGGTCGAACGCGTGCCCGGCGAGGTCGCGGTGCGCTGCCCGAACCCCGAGTGTCCCGAACAAGTGAAGGGCGCGATCTTCCATTTTTCGCGTCGCTTCGCGATGGATGTCGACCGGCTCGGCGAGGCGCTGATCGAGCAGCTCGTCGCGAAAAAAGCCGTGCACGACGTGGCTGACCTCTACGTCTTGACCGCCGAAACGCTCGAGAGCCTCGAACGCATGGGCAAGAAGAGCGCTGAAAACGTGCTCGCTTCGATCGTGCGCTCGAAAGAGCAAACGCTCGATCGCCTGCTCACGGGACTCGGCATCGAGCACGTCGGGCAAGTCGCGGCGCGCCAGCTCGCCGAAGCGGCGGGCTCGCTCGAGACGCTGCTCGGCTGGGATGACGCGGAGGTCGTGGCGCACGTGTCTGCCATCGCCGGCTTCGGTCCGAAGCTCGTCGAGAGCGTGCGCTCGTTTCTGGCCGATGCGGTGAAGCGCCCGTTGCTCGAGCGCCTGCGCGACCTCGGCGTGTCTCGCCCTCAGCCGCGCGCCGTCCTCACCGAAGGGCCGCTGAGCGGCAGCTCGTTCTGCGTGACGGGCGTGCTTTCGCGCCGGCGGGAAGACGTGCACGCCGACATCCGCGCGCGCGGCGGCGAAGTGCACGACAAGATCAAACAGGGCACGACGTATCTCGTCATCGGCGAGAAGGTCGGCAAAGCCAAGCTCGACGCCGCGAAGAAATTCGGCACCAAAATCCTGACGGAAGCCGAGCTCGCGACGCTACTCGAGGGCAATTCAGGGTGACACACCGTCCAGGCGTCCAGGCGGCGTTCGGCATCGTCGCGGCCGTCGTGAGCGTCGTCGGCACCGTGGTCGTCGCGCTCGGCGACCGGCAACCTCCCGCGCGCTGCCCCGAAGGCATGGCCGCCTCCGGGGCGCGCTGCTGCGGCGAAGGCCAACGAGCGAGCGGCGGGCGCTGCGTCGGGCGCGCGATTTCCTGCGCCGCCTCCCAGAATCTCACGCCCGACGGCTGCATCGCGCCGCCGAAGCGCATCGCGTACCCGGGAGGCAAAGCCCTGCTCGGCTCGCCAGACTGGGAGGCACATGATGCACGCGAGCAGGCGGGCGGCTACGTCGGACCGTACGAGCTCGACGCGTTCGAGGTGACGGTCGTGCGCTACCAGGCCTGCGTGAGCGCGCACGCGTGCAATCCGACGCCCGTCGCGGGCGAACCGGGCGAACCCGTGCGCTCGGTGACGCCCGAACAAGCCGAAACGTTTTGTCGCTTCGTGGGCGGCCGGTTGCCGCTCGGAGCCGAGTGGGTGCTCGCCGCGATGGGGCGTGAAGCGCGGCGCTTCGCGTGGGGCTCGACCGGACTCGTGTGCCGGCGCGCCGCCTACGGCCTGACCCAGGGGCCGTGTGCCGACGACGGCACGGGGCCGGATCTCGCGGGCTCGCGGCCCGACGGCGCGACGCCGGACGGGGCGTTCGATCTGTCGGGCAACGTGGCCGAGTGGACGCACGAAGCCGACGGCTACGTCGCCCGCGGCGGCTCGTTTCGCTCGACGAACGCAGGCGAGCTCAAAAGCTACGCCGCCGAACGGACGAGCGCGCGAGTGGACGTGGGCTTTCGCTGCGCGTATCCCCCGAAGAGCGGAACACGATGACAGCTGCCGTCCTTTCGACCGGAACCGAGCTCACGCGCGGCGAGCTCGTCAACACCAATGCCACCTGGCTCGCCGACGCGCTCACGGGCTCCGGCTTCGACGTGGTGGCGCTCGACACCGTCGGCGACGACGAGGCGCATCTCGCCGCGGCGCTGACACGCCTCGGCGCCGAGCACGACGTCGTCGTGTGCACCGGCGGCCTCGGTCCGACCACGGACGATCTCACGAGCGCCGTCGTCGCGAAGCTGCTCGGCGTGCCGCTCGAACGCGATCCGGTGTCACTCGAGGCCATCCGCACGCGCGTGGAGCGCTTCGGGCGCAAACTGACGGATTCGAACGCGAAACAAGCCGATTTCCCGCGGGGCGCGACGATTTTGCCGAACGCGTGGGGCACGGCGCCGGGCTTCGCCGTGAGGCTCGGGCGCGCCGTCGCCTGTTTTTTGCCCGGCGTGCCGAGTGAAATGGAGCGGATGTTCGCGGCCCACGTCGCGCCGCTGCTCGGGCCGTTGCCGCACGTCGCGCGCCATCAGGTGCGCCTGCGCACCTTCGGCATGGCGGAGTCGCAAGCGAACGACCGACTGGCAGGCATCGAAGCCGCGCACGGCGTCGTGATCGGGTATCGCGCAAGCCTGCCGGAAATCGAAGTGAAGGTGCTCGCCGAGGGCACGAACAAGGACGAGGCCGAGCGACGCGCCGTAGCCGCGGCCGCCGAAGTGCGCGCGCGCCTCGGCAGCGTCGTGTACGGCGAGGGCACGACGACGCTGCCCGCGGTCTTGCTCGCCCTGCTGCAGGAGCGAGGCCTGACGCTCGCCATCGCGGAGTCGTGCACCGGAGGACTGGCCGCCGAGCTCGTGACGAACGTGCCGGGGGCGAGCCGCGTATTTTTGGGCGGCGCCGTCGTCTATCAGAACGAAGTGAAAACCGAGCTGCTCGGCGTGGATGCGCGGCTCATCGCCGAGCACGGCGCCGTGAGTCGCGAAGTCGCGCTCGCCATGGCCGAAGGCGTGCGCACCCGCTGCAAGGCGAGCGTCGGGCTCGCCTTCACGGGCATTGCCGGTCCCGACGGCGGCAGTGAGGCCAAGCCCGTGGGCCTCGTGCACCTCGCGATCTCGCGCGCCGAGGGCGGCCGCCATCTCGAGCGTGTCTTCCCGGGAACGCGAGAGCAGGTGCGCCGGCGCGCGGTCTTTGCGGGCTTCGCGCTCATCCGTCGCGAGCTCTTGGGCGAGCCGGGCGCGTAAGCGCTCAGCGTCGGTCGTTCACGTCGCGGCGAGGTAGCGCCGCTCCAGGTGGCGCTCGAACGCCGACGTGTCGAGCGCACGTCCCGTGGCGTGCAGCACGAGCGCCTCCGTCTCGAGGCGCGAAGCCTGGCCCCAAATCTTTTCGCGCAGCCACGCGTCGAGCGGCGCAAGGTCTCCCCGCGCAAGTCCCGCCGAAAGCCCGGGGATTTCTCGCGCTGCGGTCTCGAAGAGCTGCGCGGCGAGCAGCGCGCCGAGCGTGTACGTGGGGAAATAGCCGACGAGCCCGGCCGGCCAGTGCACGTCCTGCATGCAGCCGTCCTTGAAGTTGCCGCGCGTCGAGAGGCCGAGCAGGCGCGTCATGCGCTGGTCCCAGGCCTCGGGAATGTCCTTCACGTCGAGCTCGCCGCGCACGAGCGCGCTCTCGATTTCGAAGCGCAGGATGATGTGGCACGGGTACGTGACTTCGTCGGCGTCAACGCGGATGAAGCTCGGGCGCACCCGCGTCTGCAGGGCATGTAGATTCCGCGCCTCGAAAGCGCCCGGCGAACGCCGCGCCGCATCAGGGAATGCCTCTGCGAGCAGCGGCGCGACGAACGTCGCGAACTCGCGGCTGCGCGAGATTTGCATCTCCATGAACAGACTCTGGCTCTCGTGCACGCCCATGCTGCGCGCGCGTCCCACGGGCTGGCCGAGCCAAGCTGCAGGCAAATTCTGCTCGTACTTCGCGTGCCCGGTTTCGTGCAGCACCCCCATCATCGCCTTGGCGAAGTCGGCCGCGTCGTAGCGGGTGGTGATGCGCACGTCCTCGGGCACGCCGCCGCAAAACGGATGGTGGCTCACGTCGAGCCGGCCGCGCCGAAAATCGAAGCCGAGACGCCGCATGAGCTCGACGCCGAGACGGCGCTGCTCGTCGATCGGAAACGGCCCCGCGGGACGCACGACGCGCTCGCTCTTTTGCTTCTCGACGACGCGCGCGATGAACGGCGGCAAGAACTCCCCGAGGCGCGCGAACAGCGCCGCGATGGCCGCGCTCTTCGCCCCGGGCTCGAAGCCGTCGAGCAGCGCGTCGTACGGCTCGAGTCCGAGCCGCTCGGAGAGCGCCTGCGCGACCTCGCGCTTCTTCGCGAAGACCTCCGCGAGTAACGGCGCGAACGACGCCCAATCGTTGTCGGAGCGGAACTTGCGCCACGCCTGCTCGCTCTTCGATTCCGCGCGCGACGACGCCTCGACGAGCGCGCTCGGAATCGCCGTGGCACGCACCCAGGCGCGCTTGATCTCGCGCAGGTTCGCGGCCTGCCACGCGTCGAGCTCACCGGCGCTCGCCTCCGCGCCCGCGACCCATTCGCCGACCGCGGGCTTCACGGATTCGTCGTGGATGATGCCGCGCAGCGTAGCGAGTGCTTCGCCCCGCGCGTCGCCGCCGCCCTCCGACATCATGGTGGCTTCGTCCCACGCGGCGATCGCTTCGAGATGCTCGAGGTGCGAGAGCCTCTTTTGATGGCGTTCGAGAGCAGCGTACGACATCGTGCTCATGAGCTCCTACCACGCCGCCTCGGGGCGCGCGGGGCCGAAACTGTCGACTGCCGCGCGGCCGCGCGAAAGGGTCAGTTGAGCGCCGAAGCCGCGCGGCGGGCGTCCGGGCTCCCGCTCGCTTTGACGAAAGTGAGCTCGGACCCGGCACGGCCGACGAACACCGTGTCACCCGGCGCAAATTCGCCGCTGAGCAGGCGCCGCGCGAGGCCGTCCTCGAGGTGCTTTTGGATCGCGCGCTTGAGGGGGCGCGCGCCGTACTGCGGATCCCAGCCGAGCTCGGCCAAAAGCTCCTTCGCCGCTTCGCTCACGTCGAGGCCCAGATCACGCTTCTTCAGCCGCTCGGCGACGGCCCCGAGCTGAATTTCGACGATGCTCCGGATCTGATCGCGGCCGAGGCGATCGTAGATGACGATTTCGTCCAGCCGGTTGATGAACTCCGGACGGAAGTATTGGCGTAGCGCCTCGGCGACGACGCGCTCACCGGTGCGCTCCTTCTCCTCCGCCGTCAGATCGCGCCGCTCCTCGAGCGCGCTGAGCTCGGAGGTGCCGATGTTGCTCGTGAGGATGATGATGGTGTTGCGGAAATCGACGGTGCGACCCTGGCCGTCGGTCAGCCGTCCGTCGTCGAGCACCTGCAACAGCGCGTTGAACACGTCCGGGTGCGCCTTCTCGATCTCGTCGAACAAGATCACGCTGTAGGGGCGGCGCCGCACGGGCTCGGTGAGCTGGCCGCCCTCGTCGTAGCCGACGTAGCCGGGCGGGGCGCCGATCAAGCGCGAAACGGTGTGTTTTTCCATGTATTCGCTCATATCGACGCGAATCATGGCGCGCTCGTCGTCGAACATGAACTCGGCGAGCGCGCGTGCGGTCTCCGTCTTGCCGACGCCCGTAGGCCCGAGAAATAGAAATGAACCCACCGGCCGTCGCGTGTCACCGAGACCCGCGCGCGAACGGCGCACCGCGTCTGCCACGGCGCGAAGCGCTCGATCCTGACCGACGACGCGTTTGCGCAGATTCTCCTCCATGGCGAGGAGCTTCTGCATCTCGCCCTCGAGCATCTTCACGACTGGAATCCCCGTCCACTTGGAGACGATGGCCGCGATGTCCTCGTCGGTCACTTCCTCGCGCAAGTAGGAGCCGTGCTCCTGCACGCGGGCGAGCTCGGCGCGTTGCGCCTCGATGCGGCGCTCGAGCTCCGGAATGCGGCCGTAATGGATCTCGGACGCTCGCCCGAGATCGCCCCGGCGCCGCATTTGCTCCTCTTCGACGCGGAGCTCCTCGAGCCCGGCTTGGGACTCGCGGATCGTCTCGATCACCTCTTTTTCCTTGAGCCACTGCGCGCGCATGCCGTCGCGCTTCTCGTTGAGCTCACCGATCTCGCGCAGCAACTCTTCGAGCCGAGACTTGCTGTTCTTGTCGCGCTCCTTCTTGAGCGCCTGCTCCTCCATGCGCAGCTGCGTGAGCCGCCGATCGAGCTGATCGATTTCGACGGGGAGGCTGTCGATCTCCATCTTGATCTTGCTCGCCGCCTCGTCGACCAAATCGATCGCCTTGTCGGGCAAGAAACGATCGGTGATGTAGCGATGACTGAGCGTCCCGGCCGCGACGAGCGCGGCGTCGGTGATGTGGATGCCGTGATGCACCTCGTAGCGTTCCTTCAAGCCGCGCAGGATCGCGATCGTGTCTTCGACGGTCGGTTCGGTGACCATCACGGGCTGGAAGCGCCGCTCGAGCGCCGCGTCCTTCTCGATGTGCTTTCGGTACTCGTCGAGCGTGGTCGCGCCGATGGCGCGGAGCTCACCGCGCGCGAGCGCCGGTTTCAGCATGTTCGCGGCGTCCATCGCGCCCTCGGCCGCGCCGGCGCCCACGAGCGTGTGCAGCTCGTCGATGAACAGAATCACTTGCCCGGCCGAGGCGTCGACCTCCTTCAACACGGCCTTGAGCCGCTCCTCGAACTCCCCGCGGAACTTGGCACCCGCGACGAGACTCGCGAGATCGAGCGCGAGAATGCGCTTCTGCTTGAGCGACTCCGGCACGTCGCCGCTCGCGATGCGGTGCGCGATGCCCTCGGCGATGGCCGTCTTGCCGACGCCGGGCTCGCCGATCAACACGGGGTTGTTCTTGGTCCTGCGCGACAGCACCTGCATCACGCGCCGGATCTCTTCGTCGCGGCCGATGACCGGGTCGATCTTCCCGCGTTGCGCCAGCGCCGTGAGGTCCCGCGTGTACTTCTCGAGCGCTTGGAACTTGCCTTCCGGCTCCTGATCGGTGACGCGCTGGCTGCCGCGGATCTCGGCGAGCGTGCGTACGAGCTTGTCGTAAGCGAGCCCGTGGCGATCGAAAATGGCTTGGATGTCCTTGTCCGAGTGCGCCGCGGCGAGCAGGAAGTGCTCGACGGAGACGTAGTCGTCCTTCATCCGCTTCGCTTCGTTCTCGGCGTTCGAGAGCAGCGGGGTCGTGCGCCGACCGAAGGTCGGCTCGGCGCCACCGGAGACGCGCGGCAACGTATCCACGCGCGCCGTGAGCTCCCGCACGAGCTCGGCAGGGCTCGCGCCCGCGCGTTCCACGAGGGCGCGACCGATGCCGGCTTCCTGCTCGAGGACGGCGACGAGTAAGTGCTCCGGAATCAGCTCCGGGTTACCGCGCTTGGTCGCGAGATCGACGGCGGCGCGCAGTGCTTCTTGGCTTTTGGAGGTGAGACGGTCGAGGCGCATGGCTCTTGGGGCGCGGCGAATTGCCGCGCGAGAGCCAACCTAAGTCGGCCTCGAAGCGGATCAAGGGCGCGCGGCCCTCGCCAAAGCGCGCAATCTTCGCGGTTCGTCCGCGCGCACCCCGCGAAAGCTGCGCCTGGCGACGCCCGCTCGACCCTTCAGTTACTCGCGCCGCCCGCTCCGCAGGCACTCGGAGTGCCGCCGTCGAGGAAGGGCGCCGAGTCAACGCAGCCGAGCGGCGGATCCAGCGGCACGATGCCCCCGAATTTGTTCATGAGGTAGCCGCAGGTGTGCGTCTCGGCGCGACAGCAGCCGAGGAAACCCGGGGCCATGACGGTGCCGCCGTCCGTCGGAATCATGAGGTCTGGGCTCGGGGGGCAGTTCGCGTCGGCGTCGCCCGGCTGGTGCGTCGCCTGACAGGCCTCGGCGAACACGAAACCGTACTGCGTGAGCGGGGTTGAATCGAGGCCGCAAGCGCCGTCGGCCGTGCAACACGGCGGGACGTCGTTCGACTGGAAGGGCAGCGAGAGCGGCTTACACGTCTCGCTTCCACACGTGATGGGATCGGATTTCACCGGCGCGCCTGCCGAGCCGCCGCTGCCAGCCGAGGACGGCGCAGGCTTGTCGCTGCTCGAGCCGCCGCAACTTGCCGCGAGCCACGGGGTGACGAACGCGAGCGCGAGCACGACCGAACGAGCCAAGAGCCGAAGGGACGTCATCCCGCTCATGAAAACACGAACCCCTGAGCGCGGCCACCTACTCGGTGCCGCGCTTCCCGCCCTTCCTTTTGCTCTGCTGACTGCGGCTAGGCCGAGCGAGCCAAGCGCCGGCGCGAGCGCGGAGCCTGCGACGATCTCGGCTGCTGACCGAGTAAATCCGTCACCTCGTCCCAGCGTTCCGGTGAACGCATGAGCGCCGACAATAGCGGTGTCGGTAAATGTCCCGCGGCCGCCATCCAGCGATAGCAATCGACGCCGTGGACATCGAGATGTGACGCGATTTCCCGTAGCCGACCGATGCCGACTCCCTTGCACAAGCCCGACTCGAGCATGCCGACGTAGCTCCCGGAGCGAACGCCGAGCTTTGCCGCCAAGTCCTTTTGAGTGAGTCCCGTATTCATGCGGGCCAGTCGAATCAATCGCCCGATCTTCTTCGTGGTTCGCCTGCTACTCATGGAATGCCTGCCAAACGTAGCGAGCTGCAAAATGACTAAGGCTCACTCGCAGCCCCTCCTTCCAACCTCAACTGGCTCGGTGAGCGTCGCTCCGCCGAGTGTTTGCGAGACTAGTCTTATGCGTGCTTCATCGCAAGAAGCACGATTCACAAAACGCGTCTCGGACGCCTCGCCGTCATCCCAGCCCGATGTAGATGAGGGGTCGAGACACCGTTCCGAAGTCAGTCGGACTCGAACGCTAGTTCCAGCAGAGTTGCAAAGTGGCGAGCCGCTTCGCCATGTCGCCGGCGTCGAACTCTCGCTGTTTAGATGTCGAGATTCCGTACGTTGAGCGCGTTCTCTTCGATGAACTGCCGCCGCGGCTCGACCTGATCGCCCATCAAAACGCTGAAGAGCTCGTCTGCCCGCACCGGGTCGTTGATGCGCACCTGCAGGAGCGTGCGCGCGTCCGGGCTCATGGTCGTGTCCCAAAGTTGGTCGGCGTTCATTTCGCCCAGCCCTTTGTAGCGGGTGATCTGCATGCCCTTACGACCACGCTCGGTGATGAAGGCCTGCAGACTCTCCGCGTCGGGCAGAATATCTGGTTTTTCTTCGCCGACGCGCACCGTGTAGGGCGCGGGGCCGATCGAGCGCACGTCCTCGTCGATCGAGAGCAGCTCTTGGTACTCCGCCGATTCGGCGAGCTCCCAATCGACAGTCGAGGGGCGTGAAGAAGCACCGGGGCGAAATTTCACGACGATGCGTCCTGCGCCGTGCTGCTTTTCCCACTCGACCGTGACGGTGAGCGGCGTGAGATCGGGGTAGCGATTCGATAGCTCGGTCTTGAGCTTCTCCGCGGCGGCGTCGACCTTCGCGCGATCGCGAAAGTCGGCGAGCGACATGCCTCCGACCCGAAACAGCGCGGCGACGACGCGCGCGTCGCAGCGCCCGTCGATTTTCTGGAGCGTGTCGTGTAGCGCGCGCAGACGCGTGGCGAGATTGAACAGCACCATGCCGGAGAGCGTGGGCCCCTTGCTCGACTGAAGCGTGAGACCGTCGATCCCATTTTCGATCAGGAAGCGGTCGAGCGCGGCCTGATCCTTTTGATAAAAGTGTCGCTTGCCCTTGCGGACGCCGTAGAGGGGCGGCTGCGCGATGAACAGATAGCCGCGCTCGATCACTTCCCGCATCTGGCGATAAAAGAACGTGAGCAACAGCGTGCGGATGTGGCTGCCGTCCACGTCCGCGTCGGTCATCAGCACGACTTTGTGATAGCGGAGCTTCGAGAGCTCGAAATTGCCACTCTCGTCGATGCCGCAGCCGAGCGCGGAGATGAGCGTCGCGACCTCCTGCGAGGAGAGCATGCGATCGAGCCGCGCGCGCTCGACGTTCAGGATCTTGCCCTTGAGCGGCAGGATGGCCTGGAAGTGCCGGTCGCGACCCTGCTTGGCGCTGCCGCCGGCGCTCTCACCCTCGACGATGTAAAGCTCGCTGATGGAGGGGTCCTTGCTCTGGCAGTCAGCGAGCTTGCCCGAGAGCGAGGTGCTGTCGAGCACGCCCTTGCGCACCACTTCGCGCGCCTTACGCGCCGCTTCGCGCGCTTTGGCGGCGAGCACGGCCTTCTCGAGCACCTTGCGCGCCGTGCCGGGGTGCTCTTCGAAGTAGCGGCTGACGTACTCGTTGACCGCGTTCTCGACGATGCCCTTCACTTCGCTCGAAACGAGCTTCGACTTGGTCTGGGAATCGAAGCTCGCGTCGGGAGCTTTGACGTGCACGACGCAGACGACGCCTTCGCGCGTGTCGTCGCCGCTCAAGCCGCTCTTGGCGTCCTTGAAGAGATTGTGCTGCTGGCCGTAGGTGTTGAGTGTACGCGTGAGCGCGGTGCGTAGGCCCGTGAGGTGCGTGCCGCCGTCCTTGTTGTGGACGTTGTTCGTGTAGCAAAGGATTTGATCGGCGTAGGAGTTCGTCCACTGCAGCGCGAGATCGACGCCGATGGGCGGCTTGCCTTCACCCGCGGGATACTCGCCGGTGAACGCGATCACGTCCTCGTGCACGGGCTCCTTCGTCTTGCTCAAGAGCGCGACGAACTCGGCGATGCCGCCCTTGTATTCCCAGGTCTCGCTGCGGCCCTCGCCGCGCTCGTCCTTCAAGCGCACGACGAGCCCCGAATTCAGGAACGCGAGCTCGCGCACCCGGTTGGCGAGCAGGTCGAAGCTGTAGTCCGTGTTCGAGAAAATCTCGTGATCCGGCTTGAAAGTGACCTTGGTGCCCGTGCGTGAGCTCTCGCCGATCTCGGACAGCCGGCCTTGCGGCACACCGCGCCGGAACTCCTGAAACCAAACCTTCCCCTCGCGCTGGATCTCGAGCCTGAGCCACTCGGACACGGCGTTGACGGCGCTCACACCGACACCGTGCAAGCCCGCGCTCACCTTGTAGCTCGAGTGATCGAACTTGCCGCCGGCGTGGAGCACGGTCATCACGACCTCGGCCGCGCTCACGCCGCGATCGGGCATGATGCCGACGGGGATACCGCGACCGTCGTCCTCGACGGTGATGGAGCCGTCGAAGTGCACGGTGATGTCGATGCGAGTGCAGTAACCCGCGAGGTGCTCGTCGACGGCGTTGTCGACGGCTTCCCACACGAGGTGGTGAAGGGCGGAGCCGTCGTGCACGTCGCCGATGTACATGCCGGGCCGCTTGCGCACCGCTTCGAGGCCCTCCAAAACGGTGATGTTGCTGGCGTCGTACTGCGGCGGCGCGGCCACTTCGGGACTCTGGGTAGTCATCGGGTCGGTAGGGGAAGTCTCGGTCCGGCGCGCGCGTTGAATCGCTCGTCGTAGTCTGCGGACAGAGAACAGACGGTATAACCACGCGCAGACCCCGACGCAAGGGCCAAATCCCGAACGATTACCGGCGGTTATAGCCGCGATTTAGCGCGATTTTCGGGGCGCTTCTTACACGCCGCGCAGGGCGCCGGAAAGTGCACCGGCCGTCAGGCGGAAATCGGCTCGCTCGGAGCCTTCGCGCGGCCGCTCGGGGAACAGATCGGCGCGCGTCGTCGTCACGAAGACTTGGCTCTGGGTGCTCATCAAGAGCTCGTGCACGGCGAGCGTGCGCTCGGGGTCGAGCTCACTCGAGACGTCGTCGAGCAAGAGCACGGGGTGCGCGCCGCGTGCCTCGCGGATGCAGTCGAGCTCGGTGAGCTTGAGCGCGAGCGTGAGCAGGCGCTGCTGGCCCTGGGAAGCGTGGCTGCGCGCAGGACGGCCGTCGATGACGAGCTCGAGCTCGTCGCGCTGCGGCCCGAACGTCGCCGCGCCGCGCCGCGTGTCGGCCGCTCGCGCCGCGGCGAGCCTTTGACGGAAGAGGTCGCGCTCGACCGTACCGCCGGCGACGTAGCTGCTTCGAACCGTGAGCTCGGGAGCGGCGAGACGCGCGAACGTCGCGCCGAGGCGCTCGCGCACGCCGTCGGCGGCACGCTCGCGGGCGAGCGCGAAACGCGCGCCGTCCTCCGCCATCACTTCCTCGAACGCATCGAGCTCCCGGGCTCCCGGGCCACGCTCTTCGAGCACGCGCTGGCGTGAGCGCAGTGCGTGCTCGTAGCGGAGCCGGGCATCGGTGCCCGGCGGATCGAGGTAGAGCGCCACGCGATCGAGCAAGCGGCGGCGGCCCGACGCGCCGCCACTCACGAGCTCGAGATCGGCTGGGCTGAACACGACGACGGGCGTGCGCGTCGCGTAGCCGGCGAGGCTCTTCGGCGCTTTGCCGTCGAGGCGCACGACGCGCGAGCGCGGCCCGAGCACCGTACGTTGTTCGCGCCGCATCCCGCCTTCCCTCACGACGGCGCTCACGCTCGCCTGCTCGGTGCCCGCCTGGATCAGCGTGCCCAGCCGCTCGGCGCGAAAGCTCTTCGTCGTCGCGACGAGATACAGGGCTTCGAGCACGCTCGTCTTGCCCTGCCCGTTGTCGCCTACGATGACGTTCAGGCGCGACGCAGGCTCGAGCTCGAGCGCCGTGAGGTTACGCACGCCGCGGATACTGAGCCGCTCGAACAAGAGCGAGCTTTTCACGGCGCGCTCAAATGCGCATCGGCATGATCACGGCGACGTAGTTTTGCCGCGCGTTCGGCGCCGCAGGGCGAATCACCGCGGGGTCGAGCTCGCCGCCGAGACCGAGCTCGACCTCGTCGTCGGCGATCGCGCGCAGCACGTCGAGGAAGTAGCGCGCGTTGAACCCGACGGTCAGATCGGGTCCGGCGTAGTCGACCGCAAGCTCGTCGAAGCCCTCGCCGCTCTCCGGGCTTTCGCTTTCGAAACGCAGCTTGCCCTTCGAGAGCGAGAGCTTGACGCCGCCCGTGCGGTCACTCGCCGCCACGGAGACGGCGTTGAGCGCCTCGGCCGTCGCGAGGCGCGGCACCTTCACGCGGTGCGCGTACTCCTGCGGGATGACCTGCTGGTAGGGCGGGAACTGCGCATCGACGAGCTTCACGCTGAATTGGAAGCCGGGTAGCTCGAAGTACGCGTTCGGGCCCGCTTGCACGATGCGGAGCTCGGCCGCGCCGTCCGCCTTGCCCGCGACTTCGTCGCACAGCCGCCTGAGCTCGTTCACGCCCTTGAGCGGAATCAGCATGTTGCCCGCGGTCTGGCGGCCTTCGACGCGCACCTCGGTCTTCGAGAGCCGATGCCCGTCGGTCGTCACCATGCGTACCCACTCGCCTTCCGACTCGAAGAGCGCGCTGCTCAAGTGCGGGCGCGTCTCGTCGTTGGAAATCGAAAAGTGCGTGCCGCTGATGAGCGTCGCGAGCACGCTCGCCTCGAGCGTCTGAGCCTTCGCGTCCTTGTCGGGCTGCGGCAAGCTCGGAAACTCCTCGCCCGGGATGCCCTGCAGCGTGAAGCGACGCGCGGAGCCGACGGCGCGGAGCGTCGTCGCGGCGTTCGCGGTCGTCGCGATGCCGATTTCACCGTCGGGCATGTTGCGCACGCGCTCGATCAAATCCCGAGCGCCCACGGCCACGCTCCCGCCCTGCTCGACACGCGCGTTCACCCTGCCACGCACGGCGAGGATCAGATCCGTCGCGGAGAGCTTGAGCTCGTTCGGCCCGCCCACTTCGAGCAAAACGTTGCCGAGCACGGGCATCGTGCTCTTGCGGTCGGCGACGCCCTGGCAGCGCTCGAGAACGGGGACCAGGTCCTTCTTGCTGACGATGACGTGCATCGGGCGGACGTGTAACCGGGCGAACGGCCCGGCGCTAGCGTTAGCGTTCCGACCCCGTCGAGGCCTGGAGTCCCGATCCAAGCTCCACGCTCGGGCCAAGTTCTCTGACGATCAGGAGATTAAGTTAATTAAATTAACCGACGTCTCCGTAGGGCTTGGGGACAATGGGGATAAGTCTTTACCTATCGAATATTACTAACTTAAGTTCGCCAAGCGGCCGGGCGGCCGGAGGCGGATTGAACGGGGACGCGGCCTGTGGATAAGCGTTGCCACCGTTTCGTCCACGGTGAGTCACCCGATCGTTCCCGAGGGATTTCCAGAGGTTATCCTCAGCCTGTGGATGAGTGAGCTCGGACGACCGGCCAGGGCCGAAAAAGACGCAGTTATGCCGGCAAATCTCGACCCGACGGTCAGGACTACGCGCGCTGGGGCTTGCGGGCGCCTTTACGGGTCTTCGCGCTCGTGGGGATGCCGATACGCGCCAAGGCATCCATGAGCGCGCGCTGGGTTCGCTCGTGGGTCTGCGGGCCAATCTCACCGCGGTCCTTGGCGCGGTTGAGCGCCACGAGCTCGTCGAGCAAGAGGTCGCAGGCGCGCGCGCGATCGCCCTGCACGCGTTCCGTCGAGACGAGCCGCCACTTGCCGGCTGCCGCGGCGGCGCCGGCGCCGACGAACGCGAGCGCGATGGCGATGGCGATCCAACGCCCAGGTCCGGGCACGGGCAGGCCAGTCAGCGTCACGACGAAGGGACCGACGGCGGCGTCGCCCCGTTGAGCGACCTTGCGCGTCACGAGCACGCGGTTGCCGCTCGGATCGACGCCCGTCTGCGCCGCTTCCCAGCCGTCTACTTCGAGTCCCATACTGGTGCTCGCGACGGCGATGACGCGCATCTCGTACGCGCGCGGCGGTGGCGTGAAACGAAATACCGCGGTCGATGCCGCGTCTTTCGGCACCTGAAAGCGGAAATTCAAATCGCGCTGCCCCGGTGGAAACGTGCCGACGAGTCGCGCGCCGCGTCCCTCGACGGCCTCGAACTTCGAGTCGAACATCGTCTCGCCGCCGCTGAAGGCTTTGAAGCCGTCGGGCAACCCGACCATCACGTCGCGGGGCACCCATGCCGCATGCCCGATGTTGCTCACACGAAAGAGGCCCTCGACCTGAAAGACCTCGTCGCGGGTCTCGATGTAGAAGAAGCCGCGAATGCCGATGGGGGCGCTGCCGAGCTCCTGAACGACCGGGAAGACGTGCAGCGAGACGCGCATGCCGCCCGTCTCCTTCAAGTTGAAGGGCGTGGCGGCAAACTCGGCCACGCCGGTGCGCACGGTGACACGGTAGGCGTACGCGCTGTTGTTCTGCAGGCCTTCGAAGCGTGCGACGCCGTCGGCGCCCGTCTTGCCGAAGCGCGAGCTGCGCGATTCACCTTCGGCGATCTTGTTGAACATGATACCGAGCCGCACGTCTTGGCCGGCGACGGGGTGGTCATCGGCGTCGAGCACGCTGACTTCGATCGTGCCCGTCTTGAGATCGGGTGCCGCGACGGTGTTGTCGGGCGCCGTTTGATGACCGCCGAGCTCGGGATGACCCACGGCGCCGGGGTTGCCGCCGACGGCTGGATGGCCAGGGGGCAGGTCCTCCTCCTCGTCTTGCGCGTTCGCGCGGGCGGGTGCGAGGAGCAAGACGACCAGTGCGAGAAGGAGCGTGAGGCAGGGTCGGAGCGCGGGCAGGGTCACGAGGCTTTCTCCTCGCCGGCGCCGGGCGGCAGGTTCACGGGCTCGGACACGGCGGCGGGTGCGTCGTCGTCGGACGTGGTCGCCTCGGCGTCGGAGGCGTCGTCGCTTTCGGCCGCGCGAGCGGCTTCCGCGGCGTCGGCGGCAGCCTGTTCAGCGGCTTTCGCCTCGGCTTCTGCCGTCTTGGCGATGCGCTCACGCAAGGCCTTTTCGGCGCGCAGGCGTTCGGGTTCGCTGCCGGCGTCGAGGATTTGCATCAGGCGCTTGGCCTCGGCGCGGTAACGCGCCGAGAGCTCGACGTAGTCCTCTTCGCTGATTTTGCCGACGCCGCGCTCGAACTCGAGGTCCTTGAGCGCGCGCAGCACGGCGCGTTTTTGTTCTTCTTCCGCGGAGGGCGCCCCGAGCGTCATCGCTTCCTCCAGCGTGAGCGGCGACTCGCCCGTGAGGCTCTGCACGCTAGCCCAGAGCAGCGCGATGACGCCGGCGAGCGCGCCGCCCGCGACGACGAGCAACGAGAGCTCGACGCCGAACGCGAGACCGACGACGACCGCCGTGACCACCGTGACGGCCGGCAGCACCGCTGCGACGGCGCCGTGCGAGACCTTGCGCGCCTTCATCGGCTACGCCGCCGCCCGAAGCCCACGGCTGCTCCGAGGACGAGGCCGGCGCCCGCGGCGCCCAGCGCGCCGACGGGCAGCGGACGCTCGCTCGTGGTCGCGACGACGGCGGGTGCGCGCGGCCGTGACGCGGCGGCGTAAGCGCTCGTCGGGCTCACGGCGAGCCACACGGCGAGCATGACGCTCGTGGCGACGCCGGCCGAAGCACCCGCCGAGGCGCGCAGGTAACTCCACGCGCCGACTTCGCGGAAGCTCAGCTCGGGCCAGAGGGAAATCATCGCGCCCGAGATGAGCACCAGCACCCCCATCCAAATCCAAGACACGAGCGTATTGAGATGGAGCTGGAAGGTCGCGCGCTTGCTCTGCGGGTCCACGGTCCCGAGCACGGTGTACACGTCCTCCATGAGTGAGCGGCGCATGCTCACTTCCGTCGTCGGGCTGTCGGGCTGTCGGTGATAGATGAATTTCGCGGGCGAGAGATGGCCGATGGTTTCGCCGTTTCGGAGCAGCGTGAGGTCCGCGAAAATCATGCGCTTGGTCAAGTCGGACTGCTCCTCGGGGCTGCAGCGCGGGTTGCCAGGACACATGCGCGAGCCGTCGTAGCGGAGGTCGTAGTGGCCGAGTTTGTAGGTTTGGCCCGGCGTCATCGCGGTCTCACGGTCGATGCTCCAGGCGCCGCCCGTGAAGCCGATGAACATGGCGCAGATGCCGAGATGCACGATGTAACCGCCGTAACGACGGCGGTTCTTGTCGACGAGGCGCAGCAGCGCGACGGGGATGCTCTCGGTTTCGTTGCGCTTCTCGGCGGAGCGCTGGCGTGCGGCGATGCCGCGCGCAAATTCCTGGATCACGACGGCGACGTTGAAGCCTGCGATCGCGACGGTGAGTCCAGGCAGCACGGAGCCGATCTTCTGCAGCACGACACCGACGACACCGGGATAGAACACGTCGCGCTCGACGAACGCCGGGTAGCCGAGCGCGCGCCCGAACGCGACGTGCAGCACGAACGTGACGACGAGCGCCGCCACGGGGGCGATGAACGCTTTCTTGAGCGCTTCCGGGCTCGTCTTGCGCCAGCCGAAGAGCGGCGCGAGTCCCATGAGTGCGAAGATGGTGAGGCCGATCGGCGCCATCCAGCGGTTGAAGAAGGGGGGCCCGACCGTGACCTTGTCGTGCCAGAGCTCGCTGAGCTTCGGGAAGAGCGTCGCCGTCAGAATGAACGTCGCGCCGCCGAGCAGGGCCCAGTTGTTGATGACGAACATGGCCTCGCGGCTCGCGACCGACTCGATCTCGGCGCGGCCGCGCAGGCGCGGTAGGCGCCAAACGATGAGCGCCGCCGACGTCGCCGCCACGAGCCCCATGAAGCCGACGAAGTACTTGCCGATGTCGCTCTGCGCAAAGGCGTGGACGCTCGAGATGATGCCTGCGCGAGTCAAGAACGTGCCGAAGATGGTCAAGAAGAACGTGATGCAGATGAGCACGACGTTCCAGACCTTGAGCATGTTGCGCCGCTCCTGAATCATCGTGGAGTGGACGTAGGCCGCGGCGGAGAACCACGGCAGGCACGCGGCGTTCTCGACCGGATCCCACGCCCAGTAGCCGCCCCAGCCGAGCTCCTCGTACGCCCACGCCATGCCGAGCGCGTTGCCGATCGAGAGGAACATGAACGCGAAGAGCATCCATTTGCGGACGGCGACGATCCATTCGTTGTCGAGCCGGCCCGTGGCGAGAGCCGCGACACAGAAGGCGAAGGGGACCGAGCAGCCGACGAAGCCCGTGTAGAGCGACGGCGGGTGGATGATCATCCAGTAGTTTTGGAGCAGGGGATTGAGCCCCTCGCCGTCGGGGCGCGCGCCGGCGATGGTCGCCTCGAAGGGATTGGCCGCGAACAGCATCAAGACGACGAAGAAACCGAAGATCGCCATGAGCGTGGCGATGACGTACGGCTGGAGATGGCGATAGCGGCCGCCGAGCCACGCGACGCACACGGTCGTGTAGCCGGAGAGCAGGAAGAGCCACCAGAGCAGGGAGCCGTCTTGACCGCCCCAGAGCGCGGTGAAGAGGTAGGTCTTCGGCATCGAGCGGTCGCTGTAGTGCGCGACGTAGCGAATCCTGAAGTCGTGCGTCACGAACGCGTAGGCGAGTAACGCGATGGCGAAGAGCGTGAGTCCCGCCGTCGCGTACGCGCCGAGCCGCGCCGAGCGGAGCAGTCGCGGTTGGCCGCGTCCCGCCGCCAGCCCGACGGCGAACGTGTAGGCGGCGGTCACGAGAATGGCGTAGAGGACGCCGGTTCCGAACTCTGGGAGCGACTGCCACATGGGGCGCGAAGCTTACTCGAAGCCACGCCGCGCCGCCGCCCGCGGCAAGGTGCCGGACGCTAGATATCGTCGGACACGGTCGTGCCCAGGGCCTCGCCCAGGCAGACGCGCCGGATATTGCCGGGCGTCATGCGAAAAACGCGGATTCGGAGACCGTTGTCGCGGCAGAGGGCGACGGCGGTCGCGTCCATGACCCCGAGGTGATCGGCGAGCATTCGGTCGTAGTTCACCCGTTCCAGCATTTTGGCTTCGGCGTGGCGCACGGGGTCGCGATCGTAGATGCCGTCTACTTTGGTGGCCTTGAGCAGGTAATCGGCGCGGACTTCCATGGCGCGGAGCGCCGCCGCCGTGTCGGTGGAGAAGAAGGGGTTGCCCGTACCGGCCGCGAAGATGACGGCATGGCCGCGTTCGAGGTGGCGGATGGCGCGACGGCGGATGTACGGCTCGGCCACCTGCTGAATCGCGATCGCGGTCATGACGCGCGTCGGCACGCCCACGCGTTCGAGCGCGTCCTGCAGCGCGAGCGCGTTGATGACCGTCGCGAGCATGCCCATGTAGTCGCTTTGGGCGCGATCCATGCCCTCGCTCGCCCCGCGCAGGCCCCGGAAGATGTTCCCGCCGCCCACGACGAGACCGATTTGTACGCCAGTCTCTTTCACCTCGCGGAGCTCTTCGGCCGTGGCCTTGAGCACGGAGGTGTCGATGCCCGATCCTCCCTGTTTGCCGCTCAGCGCTTCACCGCTGAGCTTGATCACGACCCGCCTGAGCGCTTTCTGTTCCACGTCTCGCGCTTACCCTTCCACCTGCGCGCCCGCAAGATCCGGGTGCCTGCCCTATGACTCGACGGGCGCGCACGCCCGTAGTATTCCCCGCCTCCGATGCTTTCGAGAGATGGCGCCGCTCGTGGGGCGGCTCGGGTCCGAAGCTTCCGTGTGAGCGGATTTTGGCTGGTCGCGCTGCTAGCGCTGCCCACCGTTGCGGCTTGCTCGAAGAAAAAGAGCGAGTCTAAGGCAGCCGCTTCGGCGAGCGCGTCCTCGGGGCCGAGGCCGCTCTCGCCCGAGATGGCGGCTAAGACGCTGGCCAAGGTCGGGGATCGCACGATCACGCTCGGCGAGTACGCCGCGACGCTCGAGCGCATGGATTCGTTCGAGCGCATGCGTTACCAGTCGCCCGACCGCAGGAAGCGCCTGCTCGACGAAATGGTCGAGGTGGAGCTCTTGGCGCAAGAGGCGCGCCGCCGCGGTCTCGACAAGAGCGAAGAGACGCAGGAACGCGTGCGGCAGATCCTGCGCGATCAGCTGCTCGAGGATTTGCGGAAGGGCGCGCCCGCGGCGAACGACGTTCCGGACGCCGAACTCCACGCGTACTACGACGCGCACAAGGACGAATTCGCGGAGCCGGAGCGCCGGCGCGTGGCGGCCATCGTGGTCGATACGCCCGCGCAGGCGAAGACGGTGCTCGCCAAAGCCGTCAAAGCGAACCCCACGGAATGGGGGGCGCTCGTCGATCAGTTCTCGAGCCAGCGCGGCGCGCGCTCGGTGCCGGGTCAGCCGGCCGAGCTCGCGGGCGATCTCGGCATCGTGGGGCCGCCCGGGAATCCCCGCGGCGCCAATCCCCGCGTGCCCGATCCCGTGCGCGAAGCGGCGTTCAAGGTCGCGAACGTCGGCGAGACGTACCCGAGCGTCGTCGAGGCGGACAAGAAGTATTACGTGGTCAAGGTGACGAGCAAGACGGACGCGCGGGCTCGCAGCTTCGAGGAAGCTCAGCGCGCGATCCGCACCGCTGTCGTGCAAGCGCGCGTCGACGAGAAGGAAAAGGCGCTCGAGAAGGATTTGCGCGCGCGTTTTCCAGTGAAGGTCGACGAGGCCGCGCTCGAGAAGATGCCGATGCCCGCGCCGAGCGCCGCACCCGCGCCGCTGCCCACGCCTGCTCCGGGCGGACCCCTCACGCGCATGCCCGGTATGCCGCATCTCCAGAGCCTGGCGCCGCCGCCGCGCTCCACGCCGCCGCAGTGAACGCCGAGCCGCACGCGAGTCTGCCGACCGTCGCCGCCGATGCGAGCGATTGGCGCTGGCAGCTCCAGCATGCGGTGCGCACGACGGACGAGCTCGCCGCGCGCCTCTGCCTCACCGAAGCGGAGCTCGCCGGCGCGCGTGCTGCCGAAGCCGCGGGTCTCCCGCTGCTCGTCACGCCGTATTATCTCGGGCTGATCGAAGCGAGCGACCCGGCGTGCCCGATCCGGCGCCAAGTCGTGCCGCACGCCGACGAGGCGCGCACGGTGCCGGGCGACCTCGTCGATCCGCTCGGCGAGCAGGCGCACGAGGTCGCGCCCGATTTGATTCGTCGCTATCCGGATCGGGCGCTCTTGTTCGTGACCGATCGCTGCGCCGTATATTGCCGGTTTTGCACGCGCAGTCGGCTCGTGGGCGCGGGGGGCGGCGCGCGCTCCGAGGAGCGGCTCGCGGGGGCGTTCGCGTACCTCGAGTCGCACTCCGAGGTGCGCGACGTGATCGTGAGCGGCGGCGATCCGCTCGCGATGAGCACCGAGCGCGTCCTCGCCGTGGTCGCGCGCCTACGCCGGATCCCGAGCATCGAGACCATTCGGCTCGCGACGCGCGTGCCGGTCGTCTTGCCCCAGCGCATCACGGAAGAGCTCCTGAGCGCGCTCCGCCCGCACCACCCGCTCTGGGTCATGACGCACTTCAATCACCCGCGCGAGCTCACGGAAGCGTCGCGTGCCGCGCTCCGGCGCCTCGCGGACGCGGGATTCCCCGTGATGAATCACAGCGTGCTCTTGCGGGGCATCAACGACGACGCAGCGACGCTGGCGACGCTATTTCGTGGCCTCGTGCGCGAGCGGGCGCGGCCGTATTACCTGTTGCAAGCCGACCCGGTGCGCGGCTCTTCGCACCTGCGCACACCGCTCGACACGGGCATTCGTCTCATGGGCGAGCTCCAGGGACGCCTGAGCGGCATCGCGCTGCCGAAGCTCATCGTCGATACGCCCGGCGGTTTCGGCAAGGTGCCGGTCGGTCCCGACTACGTGCTCGCCCGCGACGGCAAGATGACGCGCTTCCGCTCGCCGCACGGCGTAGAAGTCGAATACTGGGACCCGTAGTCGGCGTCGCTCGGCGAGCGCGCGCCTCGGTGAGCTTTCCCTCCCAACCGCGGCGTCGAGGCTAGAGCGGGATATTGCCGTGTTTCCGGCTCGGATTGCGATCGCGCTTGCTGCGCAGGAGCTCGAGGTACTGCGCGAGGCGGCGGCGCGTGTCGCGCGGGCGGATGACTTCGTCGATGAAGCCGAGCTCGGCGGCGCGGTACGGGCTCGCGAAGCGCGCGCGGTAGTCGGCGACGAACTCGGCGCGGGCGCGCTCCGGATCGGCGGCGGCTTCGATCGCGGCGCGGTAGACCACGTTGACGGCGGCGTCGGGACCCATGACGGCGATCTCCGCGCCGGGGAAGGCGAGGTTCACGTCGGCGCGGATGTGCTTGCTGTTCATGACGTCGTACGCGCCGCCGTAGGCCTTGCGCGTGATCACGGTGAGCTTCGGCACCGTCGCCTCGCTGAACGCGTAGAGAAGCTTTGCGCCGTGCGCGATGATGCCGCGGTGCTCTTGATCGACGCCGGGCAGGAAGCCGGGCACGTCGACCCACACGACGAGCGGCAGGTTGAAGCAATCGCAGAACCGCACGAAACGCGCTGCTTTGATGCTCGCGTCGATGTCGAGCACGCCCGCGAGCACGGCGGGTTGGTTCGCGACGATGCCGACGGGCCGCCCGCCGATGCGCGCAAAACCGACGATGATGTTCTCGGCGAACGAGCGGTGCACCTCGAAGAGCTCGCGCTCGTCGACCGTGGCCTCGATCACGCGGCGCATGTCGTACGGGCGCTGGCTTTCGTGGGGAATCAACGTGTCGAGCTCGGGCGCGTCGCGGTCGGTCGGATCGGAGCTCGCGCGTCGCGGCGGATCCTCGGCGTTGTTGGGGGGCAAGTAACTCAGGAGCTCTCGGACTTGCGCGAGGCAGGCCTCGTCGTCGGGCGCGGTGAAATGGCAGACGCCGCTTTTGCGCGCGTGCGCCGTGGCCCCGCCGAGATCTTCTTTGCTCACCTCTTCGTGCGTGACGGCGCGGATCACGTCCGGTCCCGTGATGAACATGTAGCTCGACTTCTCCACCATGAAGACGAAGTCCGTGATGGCGGGCGAGTACACGGCGCCGCCGGCGCACGGCCCCATCACGCAGGAAAGCTGCGGCACGACGCCGCTCGCCAGCGTGTTGCGAAGGAAGATGTCGGCGTAGCCCGCGAGTGATTCGACGCCTTCTTGAATGCGCGCGCCGCCCGAGTCGTTGAGGCCGACGATGGGCGCGCCGACGCGGAGCGCGTGATCCATGATGCGGACGATTTTTTGGGCGTGAGCCGCGCCGAGTGACCCGCCGAACACCGTGAAGTCCTGCGCGAAGACGAAGACCCGCCGGCCGTCGACGTCGCCGTAACCCGTGACGACGCCGTCGCCCGGGTAACGCTGCTCGGCCATGCCGAAGTCGGTCGCGTGGTGCGCGACGAAGCGCCCGATCTCGACGAAGCTGCCCGGGTCGAGCAGCCGTTCGATGCGCTCGCGCGCGGTGAGCTTGCCCGCCTGGTGTTGGCGTTCGATCCGCGCCGTGCCGCCGCCCGAGAGCGCGGCGCGGTCGCGCTGCTCGAGCTCCTCCAGCGCCTTGGTCTCGTCGCCCATGGCCCCAAACTATAGGCCGACGTTCCGGCTAGAACGCGGAGCCAAAAAAAACCGGCTCCGACGAGACTCGCGCCGGTCAAAACGGCCGACGCTCACCAAAGTACTCGCGCGGGGCCGGGGAGATGATAAAGAGCGGGCGGGTCCGCCAACAGCGCAGCTTGAACCCCGCCAGGCCCGGAAGGGAGCAACGGTAGAGAAAAGCGGGTGTGGCGGGCCCACAGAATTTGCGGGGGCGTTAGACGCCGAACATCTCGATCGCGGCGCCGTTGTGCGCCTCCGGCGCGTCGAGCGCGTAGTGCACGACGGTCTTCGCGACGTCCTCGGCGCTCATGCGCGCCTCGAACCCGCTGCCCTCGAGCATGCGCGTCGCCGTCGACCCCGGGAGTACGGCCAGCGTGACGAGGCCGCTATCGCGGAGCTCCTCGGCGAGGCTCTTCATGAACCCGACGATGCCCCACTTGGACGCGACGTAAGCCGACTGGCGCGCCGTGCCGAGCGTCGAGGAAATGCTGCCGACGAACACGATGCGACCGCACCCCTCGCGGCGCATGCTCGGCAAAAAAGCGCGCGTGAGTAGAAACGGCGCCGTCAAATTCACGAGCAGCGTCTCTTGCCACACCGCGGTGGGCGTCTCCTCGACCGTCGAACGCGGCGCGACGCCCGCGTTGTGGACGACGACTTCCGGCGCGGGCAACTGCCGCACGAGCTCGGCTCCGAGCTCCTGAGTCGCGAAAGCGTCCGACAAATCGCAGGGGAAAGCCCGCACCTGCGGCGCGCCGCGCCGGCGCGCAAGCTCCACCGTTTCGTCCTGCTCCGCCGAGGGACGGCCCACGAGCGCGAGCGACAGCCCGCGATGCGCGAGCTCGAGCGCCGTGGCGCGACCGATACCGCGGCTCGCGCCCGTCACGACCGCGAGCCTCACGCCGAGCACCCTCCGCGCCCGAGCGAAAGCAGCACCTCGCTCTCCGAAAGCTCGCCGCGGCGCACGATCGAGGTGGCGCGAGCGTTCGCCTGGCAGGCGCCGCGCGCGCTCAAGCAGCCGTGCACGAGCGTCACCTCGCAGTAAGCACCGCGCGCCCCCGCGAGCTCGAGCAGCGACGCGACGACGTCCTCGGCGATCGTCTCCTGCAGCACGAGCCTCCGCGCGCAGGCGTCGACCAAGCGCGCGATCGCTCCCAAGCCGAGCACGCGAGTGCCCGGCCGGTACACGACGTTCGCGTGGCCGAGGCCGGGCATCAGGTGGTGCGGGCACACCGTCGCGACCGAGAGATCGCGCAGGGCCACGATGCCCGCGGGCGTTTGCGCCAGCGTCGAGCCTAGGGCCACGAGCGCGCGGCGATCGACGGCGTAGCCGCTCAAGAGCTCGTCGGCGAACGCATCGACCACGCGCGCCGGCGTCTCGGCGAGCTCGGGCTCGCTCGCGGCGTCACGCCCGAGCGCGCGTAAAAACTCCGCGATGGCCGCGCGCGCGGCGCTCTTGTCCATCACGCTCAGTTGACGAGCGCGCGGCGCACGGCAGGCGTGAGCGCGCGCCGTCCCGAAAAGCCGGCGTCGAGATCGTGGTAGTAGCCGATGCTCTCTTCCCCGTAGCGCCAGCAGAGCCAGACCGTGCGTCCCTCGATGCGGCCGTAAAAATCGACCAAGCCGATGCGCGGATCCTTCACCACGCAACCGAGCCGTTGCACCTCGTCCCAGCCGGCCTCGTAGCGGCGCACGCGCTCGCGCAACGCCTGCTTCAAACGATTCACTTCCCCCGAATCCTCGGGGCTCGCCGCGAGCGTCTTCGGCGCGCGGCCGCTACGCTGCGTGAGCTCGGCCAAGCCTTGCTCGATCTCGCTCTGCTCGCGCAGCTGCTCGGCGACGAGGGCCGAGAGCGAAGGAATCAGCGCGTTCGCCTCGGCGATGCTGAAGATGCGCGGCGTGTTTTCCGCTCCACGCGTCGTCGTCATGCGTGGGGAAGCTTAGAAAGCAGATCGGGTTCGGTCAAGGCGAGCGCCCTGCAAAAGGCACGCTCTCATTTGCGACGTTATCGCACCTTGGATGCTAACCGCTCGGCCACAGCAGAATCGCGAGTTTGGTGAGGAAGAAATCGGCGATCAAAATCGCGATCGAGATAGTGACTACGGAGCGAGTGGTGCTATTGCCGACTCCCACCGTTCCGCCGCGCGTGCTCATGCCGAAATGGCAGCCAACGAGCGCGATGATAGCGCCGAAAAACGGGGTCTTGGCCATGCCGGCGACGAAATCGGCCATGGTGACGACCGAAAGAGCGCTGTTCAAGAAGAACGCCGCGCTGATGTGGAATTCGATGTCGGTGATGATCATCGCGCCGCTGAAGCCGAGCACGAGCGCGAACGCGCTGAGCACGGGCATCACGAATACGGCCGCCACGAGCCGCGGCCAAACGAGCTTCTTCAACGGATCGGCGCCGAGCGCGCGCACCGCGTCGATCTGTTCCGTCACGGTCATCGCGCCGACCTCGGCTGCCATGCCCGAGCCGATGCGGCCGCCGACGATGATGGCAGTGAGCGACGGCGCGAGCTCGCGCGCGAAGCTCAGCGCGACGACGCGGCCCGTGTACTCCATGCCGCCGAACTTCCGCAGGCCGAAGGCGAACTGCACGGCCATCACCATGCCGATGAAGATGCTCGTGACGACGACGATACCGACGGAGGCCACGCCGAGCGCCTCGAATTGCACGAGGATGGCCTTGCCCTCGAACGGACGCCGGAAGCCGGCGCGCACGCTGCCCGTGAGCATCTTGCTCACGGCGCCCAAATGCTCGAGGAAGCGCACCGCCGTGTCTCCGACGCGCGCGATGAGCCCGCGCGGAGGCGGCGGCGGCCAGACGCTGGGGCGCATGCTCGGGCGCGCGCTGTCGGGCGGGGACGAGGCCGTCATCCGAGCGTCTCGAAGCCGGCGACGAAGCCCTGGAATGCAGGTTCGTCCGAGCGCTTGCCCTCGGCGTTCACGAGCATGAAATCGTAGACGCAGCCGTTCTTCTTCAGCACGACGACGACGTAATGCATGGGCACCCCGTCGAGCGCGGCCGTGAGCTCGGTGCGCAGCGCCGCGCGTCCCGCGAGCTCGAGGCGCTCTTGTTTGAGCAGGGTTACGTCGGTGAAATGCAGGAACAGGTGGTGCGTGAGCGACTCGAGCGGGACGTCGTCGCCGTCGAGACCACAGCGGCCGTTGAGCGCGACCGTGGCCTCGTCGCGATCGTCTCGGAACGCGAGCAGCGCCCCGTCCGCGTCGATGCGCCGCCACGCCGGCGGGATCGGGCCCACCCGAAACGCGAGGTCCCCCTCGCGAAACACGTGGCCGTCGAAATTCGAGCCACCGCAACCGAGCACGACGAGCGCAGCGAACCCGACGAAGGCCCCGAGCAGCGACCGTCGTCGCCGGAACTCAAGCATCGGCCGGGACGTTAGCATGCCTCTCGGCCGGTTCCGGGTTACGGTCGGGCCGTGCTGCCGATCGGCGACCGGAACCCGACGCGAACGACGCCGCTGGTGAACTATTGCCTGCTCGCCGCGAACGTGGCGGTTTTTCTGCTGCAGGAACGCATCCAGCTCAAGGGTGGCGAGGCGTGGCTCGTCCCCGGCTACGGCCTCGTGCCGACGCGCTTCGTGAACGACGTGCCGGGCGAAGCATTCACCGTGTTCACGAGCATGTTCATGCATGGCGGCTGGGGCCACCTCGGCAGCAACATGCTCTTCCTCTACATCTTCGGGGACAACGTCGAGGACTCGATAGGCCACGGGCGCTACCTCGCTTTCTATCTACTCTCGGGCATCGGCGCGGCCGCCGCTCAGGTCCTCACGAACCCCGCGAGCCAGCTGCCCATGGTCGGCGCCTCGGGCGCGATCGCCGGAGTGCTCGCCGGCTACCTCGTGCTCTATCCGAGCGCGCCCATCACGCTGCTCGTGCCGCCGCCGTTGATGTTCTTCACCGGCCTCTTCATCGTCATGCCGGCCTACGTCGTGATTGGCGTGTGGTTCGCCTTGCAGCTCTTCAGCGGCGTCGGCAGCCTCGGTCAGGCCGAGACGGGCGGCGTTGCGTTCTTCGCCCATGTCGGCGGATTTTTGACGGGTCTCGTGCTCGTCAAGCCGCTCCAGAGCGGCCGGCCGCGCTACGATCACGATCGCTGGCGCGGCTGGCGTCCGCCGGAACGCGCCGACGCGCGCGGGCGCTCTAGCTAGCGCGGCGGCGCGATCGTCCCGAGCTCGTACAGTAGCGAGTCTGGCGTGGGAGCCAGAATCCAAGCTAAAACCGGAGCCCCCGTGGCCGCACTGCCCTCGCTTTACAACACCCTCACTCGTCGCGTCGAAACCATAGAACCGGTGCGGCCGGGCCAAGTGGGCGTCTACTGCTGTGGCCCGACCGTCTACGACGTGCCACACGCCGGGCACGCTCGCTCCGCGCTCGTGCCCGACTTGCTCGTGCGCCGCCTGCGCGCGCTCGGCGTGAAGGTGAACTACGTCCGCAACGTCACCGACGTCGACGACAAGATCCTCGAGCGCGCCGCGAAGAACGGCGAGGAGCCGCTGGCGCTCTCGAGCCGCATGACCGAGATCTACCAAGCGCAAATGCGCGCGAGCGGCTGTCTCGTGCCCGACCACGAACCGAAGGTGAGCGCGCACCTGCCGGAGATCCACGCCATCATCCAGACGCTGATCGAGCGCGAGGCCGCGTACGCGGTCGAAGTCGCCCCCGGGCTCAGAGACGTCTACTTCGCCGTGCGAAATTTTCCCGGTTACGGCAAGCTCTCGCGCCGAAAAATCGACGAGCTCTTGGCGGGAGCGCGCGTCGAGACGAGCGCGCTCAAGCGCGATCCCTTGGATTTCGCGCTGTGGAAGAGCGCCGCAGCCGACGAATGGGGCTGGGATAGCCCGTGGGGCCGCGGTCGGCCCGGTTGGCACATCGAGTGCTCGGCCATGTGCACGCACTACCTCGGACAGCCGTTCGACGTGCACGCCGGCGGCATGGATCTGATCTTCCCCCATCACGAAAATGAAATCGCGCAGAGCGAAGCGGCATATCCCGAGCAGGCACCGCTCGCGCGCATCTGGGTGCACAACGGCTTCCTCAACGTCGACCGCGAGAAGATGAGCAAGTCGCTCGGCAACTTCGTCACGGTCGGTGACGTGTTCGAGCGCAACGATCCGGAAGCGTTGCGGCTCTTCTTTTTGAGTGCGCACTATCGCGGGCCGATTCAATTCGAATCGGAGCAGCTCGCCGACGGGCGCGTCGTGTTCCCTGGCGTCGACGAAGCCGAACGGCGCATGGATCACGCCTTTTCCGCCGTGCGGCGGCTCGAAGGCTTGGTGAACCTCGGCCTCACGGTGCCCGCCAAGTTGAGCCCAGAGCTGCTCGCGTACCGCGACGCCTCGGTGCGCGCCGTGCAGGCGGCGGAAGCCGCGCTCGACGACGATCTCAACACGCCCGTCGCGCTCGCGTCCTTCACCGAGCTCACGCACCTCGCGCACGAGGTCGCCGACTCGGCCGCCAAGCGCAAGAAGGATCCTTCGTACGCAGGCGGCGCGGGCGCTGCGGCGCAGTTCCTGCTCACCGCGATCCTCCGCCTCGGCGCCGAGCTCGGCTTGCTCCAGTGCTCTCCCGCCGAGTACGCGGCGCGCACCCGAGCGCGCCGGCTCCGGCTGCGGGGCCTCACGGCCGAAGTCATCGATCAGAAGGTGACCGAGCGCGCGCTGGCGCGGCGCGGAAAAGACTTTGCGCGAGCCGACGCGCTGCGCGGCGAGCTCGGCGCGCTCGGTATCGCGGTGCAAGACGCCAGCGACGCGAGCGAGTGGACGATCGAGCAGTGACGTAACGTGCGGCGCGCGAACGCGCCGTGCCACGCGGTACGGCGCGCAGCGTGACGACGCCATGAAGACGCGTCGTCCCGCCCGTCCACGCCACGCGTGCGTCAGACCCCGATGAACAAACGATGCGCGAAATTTCGCTCGAGCTTCGCGCGCAGCACTTTGTCCGCCGCCGTCTCGATGTCGTATTCGATGCGCTTGAATTCGAAGCGCTTCTTGTCAGTGTCGTAGACGGTGTAGCTCGCGCGGTTGTCGTAATCGCGCGGCTGCCCGACGGAGCCGACGCTCACGATGTACTTGCGGTCCGCCGAGAGGTCGAAATCGATGGGCGGCAGCTCTTCGACGCTGGTGGGCGTGAGCGCGAAAACTTTGCACAAATGCGAGTGCCCGATGAGCGTGATATGGCCGAGCTCGTCGTAGAGCGGCAAACACTCGCGTGCCTGCTCGGGCGCGAAGATGTACTCGAACTCCTCGAGCCGTACCGGCGAGCCATGGCAGAGGTGCACGCCGATGTCGTCGAGCTTGAGCTGATACGGGAGGCCCTTGAGCCAGCGCATGTTCTCTTCCGACAAGAGCTGCGCGTGGAGGTCGAGCGCGTGACGCGCCGCCTCGTAGTAGTACGAGTAGTCCATGCGCCCGGCGACCGCGGCGTCGTGGTTGCCGAGGATCGTCGCCACCACGAGCTCGCGCACGAGATCGGAGCACTCGTTCGGAGAACCACCGTACCCGACCGTATCGCCGAGACAGTAGTAGCGATCGATGCTCTCTCCCTTGAACGCCTCGACCACTGCTCCCAGAGCTTCGTAGTTGGCGTGGATGTCGCTCAGGATGCCGAGACGCATGGGGGGAAGAGAAGCGGAGGCTATCATGAAAGCCCGCAAACACCCGTCAGGCTATGCTCCGGGGCGTGGCCGGCGCGCTTCCTCCCGATCCTATCCCCGAATACGTGAACGCTTGTCTCGAGTACGTCCGGCGGGCGACGGGCTTCGAGCTGGATTTCAGCGGTGAAACCTTACCTGTCCTCGACCATTACGTGGGGACGGTCCGCGAGACTTTGACGGAGCGGCCGGAACTCGCACAACTGGTCGCGCGGGCCACGGGCGCCTACTTCGGGGAGGTGGTGCGCACCATCATTCCGGGGTTTTGGCGCGTTCCGTCGGCGAGCGTCCACGATTGGCAGCTGTGCTCGCGGGTGGCCTACTTGTGGGTCAACCCCGTTGGAATCGCGTACGACGCCTTGCACGGTTCGAGCGAGCACGACGGTCCACGCTCACTGTTGCGGTGTGCCCCAGAGGACCGGCCTTACCTCGAACGCCGACTCTCGACCCTGCCCCCCCTCCCGGAGGACCAGTACTTTCTCTTCAGTACCCGGCTCGAGGTGCTGGAGGTCGCGAACGAGGCCTTACATGCGCGGCTCGAGGAGCAGGGTTACGCGGACACCGAGCTCACCGAGGACGACTACGCCGCGAGCCGGGGTGGAACGCCGCTCGACTCCTGAAGCGACTCTCGAGGGTGACGAGCGTCATTCGCCACGCCGCTCTTGGCCCTCTTGCCGGGGCGTCTCGATGGTGGTGAAGCGTCCAGGTGCGGTGATCACGGCCGGGGGCGTCAGTTCGTCAGCCAGGAACGTGCGTGCGGCGGCCGAGTAGCTGCCTGGCACTAGGTCGAGGACGAGGCCGGGACTCTTCGCCTCGAGTCGAGCGACCGGAACACCGTCGATCAAGACGTAGCGGAGCAAGTCGTCGCCGTTGACGACGACGAGCCCTTCGCGCGGCGCGTCCTTGCTCGGCTTGAGCGGCGCCGGCCGGAGCCGGAAACCATGCAGCTGGCCGCGCTCGACGAGCAACGCGGAATCGGGCACCGGCACCTCACCGATACGGTGGTTCGCCGTCGCGGGTGGCACGCGGAGTGTGGCGAGCTCGAGCCCGCTCGAGCGTTCGAGCTGGGTCACCTCGAACACGAGCCGTCCGCCTTCGGCCCAGGTGTACTCGGCGCGTGCGGGGACGAGCTCCGAGCGACAGGCGGTCGTGTCGGGGTGAACCCCCGCGAGCTCCACGAGAAAGCGACAGAGCAGCTCGCCCCCGGCGCCCGCAGCGGCCACGTGCGCTTGTTCGAGCTCGAGTCGGCCGAGCGCCGTGACGAACGACAGCCTTTCGGCAGGAAAACCGAGCGTCTGCGAGGCGCCGCGCCCGAGTCCTGCTAGGTGGGCGAGCGGCACCACGTCAGCGCGGCGCTCGTTCAACAGGCTCCGCAGCGCGCCTGGTTGAACCACCACGTACCAGCCCCCATCCGGCCACACGAGCGCATGGCCGTAGGTGCCGGTCCGCGCGCGGAGCTCGCTGCCCGCGGGCAATACGAAGCGAGGCGTCGCCAATACGACACGCAGGCGGCCCGCTGCGGCAAGGTCGGCATCGAGCTCGAACGTCGCCGCGCTGCGCGCGCGGTCGAGCGCGTCGGCGTTCATTTCGGGCAGGCGCGGCGCAAGCGCGACGTCGGGCCAGCGGAAGCGGGCATGGAGGATCACGCCCGAGAGATCGTGGAGCTCCTCGACGTCGGGGCTGAGCGGCTGATCCTCGCGTGCGGGCGTGGGCGGGGCTGTCTCCGCGTCCACCCCGGCGTCGGCCGCTGCCGCTTCGCTCGCGCTTTTCTGGGTGTCAGGGCCCGTGGCGAGCGGCGCCGGCAAAATGCTCGCGTTGGGGCTCGGCTCGACGGGGCCCGGGTTCGGCGGGCTCGCGTGCGTGTCGCAGGCGCTGAGCCAGACCAGGACCGTCGCGGCGGCGGCGCAAAGAGCTCCGAGCGAACGGAGCGGCGGCATCAGCGCGCGGAGCCGATGAGTGACTTGACCGTCACGTTCCTGGTCTCGCAGTGCGCTCGTAGTCCGTCGACCACACGCTTGGCCGCCGAGGGGTCGGCGAAGTTGGCGGTGCCCACCTGCACGGCCGTCGCGCCCGCGAGCAAGAACTCGAGCGCGTCGCGCGTCGTCGAGACGCCACCGATGGCGATGACGGGAATCGAAACGGCACCCGCGATTTCCCAGACGATACGCAGCGCGATCGGTCGCAATGCCGGGCCGCTGAAGCCGCCGGTCCGATTGGCGAGCCGCAGCTTGTTTTGCTCCACGTCGATCGACATGCCTCGAATGGTGTTGATCGCGGTGATGGCGTCGGCGCCGGCTTCTTCGCAGGCGCGCGCGACGGCCACGATGTTTCCCGCTTCGGGGCTCATCTTCACCCAAACCGGCAGCTTCGTCACCGAACGGACGGCGCGCGTGACTTCGCCGCACATGCGCGCGTCCTTGCCGAATTCGATGCCGCCCTCGCTCACGTTCGGGCACGACACGTTGAGCTCGACGGCCGCGACACCAGTCTCGCGATTGAGGCGCTCGGTGATGGCCACGAAGTCCGCGATGCTGCTCGCGAAGATGTTGGCGACCACGGTCACGCCGCGCTCGCGCAAGATGGGGAGCTTGTCGCGGCAGAACGCCTCGACACCCACGTTGGCCAGGCCGATGGCGTTGAGCATGCCAGCGGGCGTCTCGCAGATGCGTTCGGGCGGGTTACCTGCGCGCGGGTGCAGGCTCAGGCCCTTGGTGCAGATGCCGCCGAGCTCGGCCACGTCGTAGAAATCGTCGTATTCGAGCCCGTAGCCGAAGCAGCCCGACGCCGTGAGCACCGGGTTCTTCAACGAAAGGCCGCCAATTTCGACACCGAGACGCGTCACGTTTGGCTCCGCGGCAGGTGAGCGCCCTTCTTCGGCGCGTGATCGCCGCGCGACCAGTCGACGCGCCGCGCATCGACGCAGGGTCCCTGGGTGCAGGCGTAGAGGTACGCGCCGTCATGGGTCGGCACCGGACAGCCGAGGCACACGCCGTAGCCGCAGGCCATCGGTGTCTCGAGCGACACTTCGCAGGGCACGTCGCGTAGGGCGCAGAGCTCGGCGACCTTGGCCATCATGCGGTCGGGGCCGCAGGTGAACACTTCGCGATCGGGGCCGAGCAGATCGCCGAGAATGTCCGTGACGCGGCCGCGAGCGCCGCGCGAGCCGTCTTCGGTCGTCGTGTGGAGCTCGGTGAGCTCGGCGAGGTCGTCGTCGAGCGGCAGATCGCGCGCCGAACGCCCGCCGTAGATCGCGATGGGCTTGGGCCCTCCCGCCTCGACGATGGCGCGCGCGAGAAAGACGAGCGGCGCGACGCCGACGCCGCCCGCGACGAGCACGACGCGCCTGCCGGGCGTCGGCGCGCGCCATGGCTCTCCCAGCGGTCCGAGCAGCGTGAACGGCTCGCCCGGTTCGGCGCGTCCCATGCGGAGCGTGCCCTCGCCGATGACTTTGATCAGAATCGAGGGCGCGTGGCCCGCGGTGAGATAGCTCATCGGACGAGGCAAAAGCGGCGCGTCACCCCATTCGGCGCCGCGCACCATCGTGAACTGTCCCGGCTGCGCGGCGCTGCCGTCCGGGTCTTCGAACGTGAGGACGTGATAGAGGCCGCCGATGCTCTCGCGCCTGAGGAGCGCGAGAGTGACGAGCCGACGCTTGGCGAGGACGCGCGTGCTCATGGCGGGTCTCCTATAGCAAGGTCCAGCCGCATCATGATCGCATCCTCCCCATTATCCGAATAGTAGGCGCGCCGCACGCTCGTTCGAATGAACCCGAGCGCGCCGTACAGCGCGAGCGCCGCCTCGTTCGATTGTCTCACTTCGAGCAACACGACGGCCGCGCCGGTCGCTCTGCCCTCGGCCATCACTCGCTGGAGTAGCAAGCGGGCGACGCCGAGCCGGCGTGATTCCGGCTCCACTGCCACGTCGATCACGTGGAGCTCGTCGGCGGCGCGCCAGACGAGGACGAAGCCGAGCGGAGTCGAGCCCGCCACGCGCCGCGCGACCCAGATTTTGGCCCAGGCTCGCTCGAGCTCGGCGCCGGGATCGAAACCGGACCCCGAGAGGCGCGCGAGCTCGCGCACCCGCTCGAAATCGGGCGGTTCGAGCTCGGTCACGACGAAGGCGCTCACTCGCGTCACGATCGCACGGGCGCGCTACTCGGCGACGAGCTCGACTTCGGTCCGAAACGTGCGGCGAGCACCCGTGCGCGCGCCGCGAGCAGCGGCCCGTCGAGGACGAGTCGTAGCGCGCCGTCCGCGCGCAGCACGGCGCCGCCGAACGGCCCCGCCGCTGCGATGCGTGGCGGTAGCGCCCGCAGACTGCACTCTTCGATCAGCCCGACGTGATCCACCCCCACCGGAATCGACCCGCGCTCGTTCCCCGCGAGCTCGATCACGAAGCGGGCCGGCGCCGCCCAACGCTCGCCGAGACACGACGAGAGCCGAGGCACCGCCGCTCCTTGGGAGAGCAGCACCCGACTCGCGTAACTGACCGGCAGCGCGAACTCCGCGCCGCGCTCTTCGAGCCAGAGCACGTTGACCACGCCGAGATCGCTCGGCAGCTCGAGCGTCGCGAGGAGCCCGCCCGCAACACCGTTTTGCAATCGCACCGCGCCGCCGAAGCGCCTGACCGCCGATTGCACGAGATCGAGTCCAATGCCGCGCCCCGCGAGCAAGTCGGCCCCCTCGCGCGTGGTCATGCCCGGGAGCAGCAACAGTCCCATGAGCTCGGGCAGACTCGTCTGTCCGAGGAGCTCGGCGCTCGCGAAGCCACGCTCGAGCGCGATACGTCGAATGCGAGCGGCGTCCGCGCCTTGCCCGTCGTCTTCGACGCTGACGCGCAAGAGGTTGCCGTCGCGACTCGCGCGGAGCCAGATCGTGCCGAGCGCGGGTTTGCCGGCGCGCTCACGCTCGGCTGGCGGCTGGATCCCGTGCGCGACGGCGTTGCGCGCGAGCTGCACCACGGCCTCGAGCAAGCGTTCGGCCACGACGCGATCGACGCTCACGTCGCCTCCTGCGACTTCGACGCGCACGAGCTTGTTCTGCCCGTCGGCGAAGCGAACGACGGCGTTGCTCACGCGCTCGAACACCCAGCCCATCGAGGTGCGCCGAAGCGCGGTGAGCCCTTCGCGCATCTCACTGCTGCGCGCGCGCACGAGGCTCGCGCCGCTGCGGAGCGTCACGGCGCCGAGCCGAATGCGCGCCGCCGCGCGGCGCAGCCCTTCGGCGGTACTTTCGAGCTCGGCGAGCGCGGCCGCGGGCGGCCCCCACGGGCGCGGCGGACCGATACGGCGTGCGGCGTCGAGCAAGGTGAGTCTGAGCTCGGCGAGGCGCGCGCTCGTGCGCGTCGCCGTGGTCGCAGCGCCCGTGAGCTCGTCGCCGACGGCGTCGAGGCTCTCGAGCCGATCGATCAGGTGCTCGACGGCGGTGTGCGAAACCCGAAGCGGCACGTCGTAGCCCGAGACGGGTCGGGGCGGCGGCGGCAACGTGGTCGGGTGCGCGGGCGGCGAGCTCGACGGCGCGAAGCTCGGTGGCCGCAGCGTGCTCTTCGGAAGCGACGCGCTCGGGGAACGTGGCGCGCTCGTCGCGTGCCCCGTGTTCGGCTCGAGCGTCGCGCTGAGCGCGCGCAGCCCGGCTAGGCCCCGCGCCGGATCCTCGAGCAGCAGCGCGAGCAGCACACGGTGCCGCGAGAGCTCGACGAGCGCCTCGCGCGCGAGCTTCGGGTCGGCCGCGGCGTCGCGCAGGCGCGCTTCGAGCCCGTGGCAGTACCACGCCGTCACGTCGTCGCCGACGCCGGCCGACGCGCCCTTCATCGAGTGCACCGTGCGCTGCGCCTGTTCGAGGATCGGCAGCGGATCTCCCGTGCTCGCGAGCGCTTGGTCGATTTCGCCGAGCCTGTCGCGCATCGCCGAGTGGTACTCGGAGAGGTAACGCGGCTCGACGTTGCTCGGCTCGAGCGGCGGCGGCGGCTCGGGCCAGCTCGTCGGAAAGGGCGGCTTGCCGGTACGCAAACGTTCGAGCGCGCCCGTCATGACGGCGGCGGCGAGCGAGCGCGCGTCGTCGTCGCCGCTCTTCAGCCGCACGCCGAGCTGGCCGATCACGAGCGCGAGCTCGCCGTAACCTGCCATCGCCGCCGAGCCCTTGAGCGAATGCATCGCCGCCCGCACGTCCATCACGTGAGCGCCGGGCGTGACGAACGCGGGCAGCCGGCGCTCGATCTCTTCCGCGAGGAGGCGATCGAGCTCGGCGTCGCGCTTCATCGGGCGTCGTCCTCGGCCAGCGCCTCGAGCAGCGGTGCGAGCGCCTCACGCACGCGCTCCGCGCTCGGGGCGCCCGGTTCGCGCGCGAGCGCCGCGACGCTTTGAGCGAGCGCCTTGGACTGCTCGTTCACTTCGAGCAAGAGGCGCGCGGTCTTGGGATCGGCGCCGAGCACCGGGGCGACACCCTGCTCGATGGCGGCAAACGCCGCCGCGAGCTCCTGGCGCTGCTGGTGGCCCGCGTTGACGAATTTCGCGAGCGTCGTGATCGTGCCGCGCGCCTGCGAAACGCCCTCGAGCCAGCGCTCGCGCTCGCGCTCCGCCTCGGCGAGCAGGGCGGAGTGCGCCTCGAGTGCGGCGAGCGCTCCGCTCACGAGCTCGCGCAAATCGCCGGCGAGCTCGAGCACGATCTTACCCGCAGGATCGCCGAGCCGCGCGGCTTCGAGCCCCGCGTTGAGCGCGCTGAGCTTCGCGCGCTCGAGCGCCTCGTAAAATAGGCCGAGGCTCGCGCGCACTTCGCGGCCGCGCAGCGGCGCGCCGCGCGCTGCGTCGCCGAGCACGTCGAGTTGCGTTTCGCCGCGCGAGGCCGCGCCGCGCGCTTGCTCGAGCGTCGCCTCGGCTGCTTCGAGCGCGCGCCGCGCTCGCTCGAGCGCGCCCACGAGCGCGGCTTGCTCGGCCGCGCTCGTCATGCCGGGTCGCCCCACTGCGGCTCGAGCACGGGCTCGAGGCTACGCCAAGCGCCGAGCAAATCGAGCTCCGGCACCGTGTGCTCGCCGACCACGACGCCGCGCTCGCTCGCCGCGAACACGCCGACCTCGCTCACGTCGAGCCCCGAAAAGCCTACCGGTTCGTCGTCGAGCTCGCACAGGACTAGTACGTTCGTCGGGCTGCCGAGCGCCACGACCGGCACGACGCGCCCATTGACGAGGGCCATGCCGAGCGGCGTGCTCGCGACCGGCGAAATCGGCGGCAGCCGCACGATCGCGCGCGCCGTCGTCGCGGGCACGAAGCCGAGCTCACCGCCGGCGCGCACGAGCAGACCCGCGCGCTCACTCATGACGTCGTCTTTCGGCGCACCAAGCGCGAGTTCAAGAGCTGGTAGAGGATCTTGCAGACCTCGAAGGAGCTGCCCGGCATCTGATTGACTAGCTCGCGGATGGTCTTTTCGCTGTCGATCGCGGCGAGCACGTTGCGCTCGGGTCCCGTGAGGTTCGTCTCGCTGTCGAGTCGCTCGATCGCGCCCTGGTCGCGATAGAGCACGTCGTCGAAATCGAAGCTGCCCTCGATCAAGCGCCACTCGTCGACGCGCCTGAAACCCTCCATCACGAGGGAGCTCGTCTCCATGGCGAGCGCGGCTTTGACGGCCGGCGGATGATCGACGCCGACGCTGAACGAAAAGCGTCCGTTCTTCCAGCGCACGACTTCGTAGACGAGCTCCGACGTTTGCCGCACGAGCGCGCGCGCGACCGCGTCGGTCGTCGCGTGGCCGAGCTCGAGCAGCGTTTCGCCCACGAGCTTGCCCGCACTCTTCGAGTCGAGCGCGCTCGCGAGCTGGTCCTTCGTCGTCGCGCCGTCCTCGACCAGGTAGCGTCCGAACAAGAATTCGCTGCGCAAGCCGCGCCAGGACGCGAAATCGATGCGGCCGTTGCGCACGTACAACGTGATCTCCGCTTCACGCGTGAAGACGCTGAGCGCGCCCGTCTGGCGCTGCAGATCGAGCAGCTGCAAGATCTCGGCGATCGATATGACGCTCACGTCGCCGGCCAGCACCTCGCGTGTGTTCTCGCCGTAGCTCAGCGCGCGGACGAGCGTCGCAAGTGCCGCCATCGTATCGGGCCGGATCGCGCGCTCGATCGAGCGCTTGACGAGATCGTCGGTGCCGAGCGGCAGCTTCTTCAGCTTTTTGAGCTCGGCCGACACGAGCCGTTCAATCGCGATCGCAAACTCTTGCGACGCCTGCACCCGGCGCAGCGCCGGATCGTCGCTCAGGCTCGTGCGGCTCGGCCGGATGCTCTCGAGCAGGTTCGCGTCGTCGGCAGGCATGGCCGCGGCGTCGGGCACGGGGCCCGCGCGGCCTTCCTCCTGCCGCTTGAGCGCGCCTTCGACCACGGCGACGAGCCCGCGCGCGTCGAAGGGCTTGGTGATGGCGTCGATCGCCCCCGTCTGTTCCACGAACTGACCGCGAATTTTGTCGCCCTTGGCGCTCATCAGCACGACGGGCAGATTTTTGAGCTCCGGGTTGGCGCGCAGCTCGCGGCAGAACTGATAGCCGTTCATCTTCGGCATCACGAAGTCGAGCAGCACGAGATCGACCTTCTCGTTGACGAGCAGATCGAGCGCTGCCTGGCCGTCTTCCGCGAGTAGCGGCTCGTATTCGCGATCGAGGAGAATGGAACTCACGACCTTGCGAATGGTCGGGCTGTCGTCAACGACCAGGATGCGAGCGCTCATTCCCGAATCGCTCGATGGTGCCGGCCTCGCGTTACGGCGGTCAAGGCCCTGTAGGTTCGACTTGAGCGGAATGGACCTCCTCGGGCCGGTCGCGTACCGCTAGGCTCGGTTCATGACGGAGCCGACGTTCACCCTGTTCGGCGAGCGTAAGCTCGATAGCCCGTTCGTTTTGACTGCGTTCGTGGCACTCAAAGAGAAGCGCGTCCCCTTCACGTTTCGAGCGCTCGACCTCGCTCGTGGCGAGCAGCGCGAGCCGGATTTCGTCGCGCGCTCGCTCACCTCGCGCGTGCCCACGCTCTCGGCAGGAGATTTCTCGCTCAGCGAGTCGGTGGCGATCGTCGAATACTTGGACGAGCTCCTGCCGGCGCCCGCGCATCCTCCGCTCTTACCCGAGTCGCGGGAAGAGCGGGCACGGGCGCGGCAAGTGCTCGGCTGGTTGCGCTCGGATCTCCCGGCGCTCCGCAACGAACGCCCCACGAGCAGTATTTTTTTCGATCACGTCTCGACCCCGCTCAGCGACGCCGCGCGCGTCGACGCCGAGAAGCTCGTCAGCATCGCGACAGCGCTCCTCGGCGGGCGCGCCCAACTCTTCACGACCTGGTCCATCGCCGACCTCGATCTCGCGCTCGCGCTCATGCGGTTGGTCGCAAACGGCGACACCGTTCCCGCGCCGCTGCGCCTGCATGCAGAAGCTCAGTGGCGGCGGCCGAGCGTCGCGGCGTGGGTCGCGCGCGCTCGGCCCGCGGTGAGCGAGGCCTGGCAAGAATGAGCGGCGCTGGGCGCTCGCGCGCGCTCGAAAGTCTCTGCGTTTTCTGCGGCTCGAGCAAAGGTCACGACCCCGCCTTCATGCGCGCGGCCGAGGCATTGGGTCGTCTGCTCGCCGGGCGCGGCATCACGCTCATCTACGGGGGCGGTCATACGGGTCTCATGGGCGCGCTCGCCGACGCCGCGCTCGCCGCCGGTGGTCGCGTGATCGGCGTCATCCCCGCGGGACTCGCCGAGCGTGAGCTCCTGCACTCGCGCCTGAGCGAACGACACGTCGTTGGCGGCATGCACGAGCGCAAAGCGCTGATGGCCAGTCTCGCGAGCGCGTTCATCGCGCTCCCGGGCGGCCTCGGCACGCTCGACGAGCTCTTCGAGATGTGGACCTGGGCGCAGCTCGGGTTTCACGCCAAGCCGATGGGGCTCTTGGACGTTAACGGCTTCTTCCGCCCGTTGCTGGAGCTCACGTCCAAAATCGTGGGGCAAGGCTTCGCGCGGCCGGAGAGTCTCGAGCTCGTATCGGTCGACGACGACGGCGAGCGGCTACTCGGGCGGCTCGCTGGGCGCCTGAGCGCCGCCTAACACTACTTCGCCAGTCTTTGGCAGGAGCAGATCTCGATCGGCGTGAGTGGCGACAGGCCACACGAGAAACCGGCGAGACCGGCGGACGCGCTCGGGTGAGTTCGCGAAAATCGCGAGTCGTTGGCGGGCCCCCGGCAGACGACGGCTGATAACGCGTGGCGGCTGGAGCGTACGGACGGACGGCCGTCCACCGGCCTCGCCGGTTTTTCGTAGCTCGTCTCCACCCGCGCCGATCGTGATCTGGCCATTCAAGACCGGCGAAGCAGTACTAGCGGCGTTCAGAAGCCCGGATTCGTCGGGAAACCGGCGCGTTGGCCGCGGCGCGGCGAGCTCGAAGCCGCCTGTTCGAGCGCCCCCGGATCGTCCTTGCGCCAAGCTTTCGCGGGCGCGCTGCTCGTCTCCGGCTTACTCCCGAGGCGTTCCGTCGCGGCCGGCCTGGGCGACTCGGCATTCGACGACGGCTGCGCGCGGTCGGGCGGTGTGGACGCGACGGTGCTCGCCGCGGGTAGGGGCTGAGCCTCGGTGGCAGGCGTGGGCGCAGCGGCGACCGGAACGAGCACGCGCTTTTCGACGATGCGCGTCGCCGGCGTGCGCGAGGTCACGACGAGCGCCGTGAGCGCGGAGGCAAGACAAGCTGCGCCGACCGCAGCGGCGATCGCGGCACCGAGCGGCACCCAGCGCCGCGGCCTGCGCCGACCCGCGAGGACGAGCGTCGATTCGTGGAAATTGGCGTCGAGGGGCAGCGTGATGATCGAGGCGCCGTCGTCTTCCTTCTCTTGGACGATGATGGGCGGCAGAAACTCGATCGCGGGTCGCAGCATGAGGGAGGTGGCGCTCCGGGCAGGCGCAACCACGCTCGCCGTGACGCTCGCCTTCGGCGTAGAAATGGCGACATCGACGCTCGCTGCCGAGCGCGTGGACGGTACGACTGGTACCGGCGGCTCCGCGCTGATGACGGTCGCGGCGAACGGCTTTTGCGCGGCGCCGCTCGGCGCGAGCGGCTCCTTGACGGCGCCGGCCGGCGCGAGCGGCTTTTGCACGGCGGCGTTCGGCGTGGACGGCTTCTGCACCGCGGCCTTCAGCGTGGGCGGTGCAGACGGCTTCGGCACGGCGCCGTTCGTCATGGGCGGCGCGAGCGGTCTCGGTGTCGACGTGGCCGCTTCGTCCGCGGCCGAGAGCGCCTGCTTCAGCGCTTCCGTGCTCGGGATCGGCGTTGCCTTCGCGACGGCGTAGCTCGTGACGTCGTGGTGCGGCTTCGAGCGCCCTGGAGGCGGCGGCGTGGCGCTCGGATTCGAGCGCGCCATCGACGAGAGCGCGGCACCGAGCGGCGACGAAGTGACCGGCGACGGAAATGTCCCAACGGGGCGCTGCGGCGGCTCCGGTGCCACGCCCGGCCGACTCGACGGCAACGGGACGAGGTCTTCCGGCGCGAGTCCCGGCAACGTCGTGCGCGCGTTTTCGCGTGACGACCCGAACGCCGGCGTCGGTTCGTCTGCCGACTCGGGCGCCGCATCCATTGCGTCCGGGAATTCGATGGTCGCGAGGGGGCGCTCGTAGATCGCGAGGGTGCCCGGATCCGTCGGCGGCTCGCTGCCCGTGCTCACGTAGCTCTTGACCCCCGCCAGCGACTCCGGCTCGTTGCCGATGAAACGTGCGCCGCTCGTGGGAGGTTCGGAGTCTTGCGTGATGCGCGAGAGCTCCGGCACCTCGCCGAGCGGTGTCCAGGCGGGCATGCCGTCGTGCCAGACGAGCGTCCTGCCGCTGAGCCTGCCCGCCTTCACGCTGGCAGCGAGCTCGGGAAGGCTCATTTCGACGACCTTGCGGCCCCGCGTGTTCACCTGCCAGACGCCCCCGCTCGAACCTTGCCGCGCCTGGGTGGCCCCGGTCAGTCGAGCGTCGATGGGGTCGGGGTCGTTCATGCTCAAACGGAGCGGGAATATACAGCGTATTTTCCCGCTCGTCGACGGGAGAGCGTGAATCCACTCGCGCGCGAATTCGGGATCTGCGAGTGGCGCTGTGATCCAGTCGTGCGGCATGTCCCTTGCCGCCGCTCTGGGTCAATCGTGCCGATCGCGATCTGGTCTTCGAGATCGACCGAGCCGAGGCTAGGGCGATCAGCCGTCGGTGATCGTTCGGATCCTGAGCTCGGCGAGCTGCGACGGGCTCACCGGACTCGGAGCATCGCTCATGAGATCGGTGCCTTTTTGCGTCTTCGGGAACGCGATCACGTCGCGGATGCTGTCGGTGCCCGCGAGCAGCATCGACAAGCGATCCATGCCGAGTGCAATCCCGCCGTGCGGTGGCGCGCCGTAACGGAGCGCCGACAGCAAGAATCCGAACTTCTCCTGCGCCTCCGCCTCGCCGATCCCGAGCGCTGCGAACACCCGCCGCTGGACCTCCGGGTCGTGCAGGCGGATCGAGCCGCCCGCGATCTCGAAGCCGTTCAGCACGAGGTCGTAGCGGTAACAGAGCACCTTGCCCGGGTCCTTCTCGATGAGGTCGACGTGCGCGTCGTGCGGGCGCGTGAAGGCGTGGTGAGCGGCCGCCCAGCGCTTCGAGTCGTCGTCGTACTCGAACAGCGGCGGATCGACGACCCAGAGGAATTTCCACTGGTTGCCGTGGCCGACTTCCGGGATGAGGCCGAGTTTCTTGGCGACGGCGACGCGCAGATTGGCCATCACCGTGTGCACGAGTGAAGTCTTGCCGAACTGGAACAGCATCAGGTCGCCGTCTTTCGCGCCGGTGGCAGCGTTGATCGCGCGGCAAGCTTCGGGCGTCACGCTCTTGGCGAGCGGCGATTGCGTCCAAGTGCCGTCGGGGCCGACCTTGGCGCGCGCGAGGCCCGCGGCGCCCATGCTCTTCGCGAGCTGCTCGAGCTTGTCCCCGTCAGCGCGCGAAAACTGCGCCGAGGCGGGCACGACGAGCGCCTTGACGATCTCGGCGGGCAAGTCGCGCCGGTAGGCGCCGCTGCGGAATTTCTCGGCGATTGCGGCGAAAAAGGGAATGCCGCCGCCGTTGTGCTCGACCACGAGGTCCGTGAGATCCACGTGTTTGAGGTCGAAGCGCACGTCGGGCTTGTCGTTGCCGTAGTCGGTCATCGACGTGTCGAACTTGAGGCGCGGAAAGTGGCCGTCGGGATAGAGCTCCTTCAAGTCGATGCCGAGCGCCGCCTTCCAAATCGCGAACACCAGCCCCTCGACGAGCTCGAACACGTCGTCCTGGTTCACGAAGCTGAGCTCGATGTCGATCTGGGTGAACTCGGGCTGGCGATCAAGGCGCAGGTCCTCGTCGCGGAAGCAGCGCACGAGCTGGAAATACCGATCGAAGCCAGCGACCATGAAGAGCTGCTTGAAGAGCTGCGGGCTCTCGGCCAGGGCATAGAATTTCCCCGCGTGCAGGCGCGCGGGCACGAGGAAGTTACGCGCGCCGCCCGGCGTGTACTTCACGAGAAACGGCGTTTCGAGCTCGAGGCAGCCCTGATTGGAGAGGTAGCTCCGCGCGGCGTGGTTGGCGCGATGCCGCATGCGCAGCGCCTTCTGCAGCGGCGCGCGCCGCAGATCCAGATAGCGATGCTCGAGCCGCACCTCTTCGCGTGTGTCGCTCTTGTCTTCGATCGCGAAGGGCGGTGTCTCCGCCTTGTTGAAGATCGTGGCCTCGAGCACCTCGACCTCGATCTCGCCCGTGGCGAGCGCCGGGTTGGCGGCGCTGACCATTTTCCCTTCTTTCTTGCTGAACTGCTCGCCGCGCGAGCGCACGCGGCCGCGCACGCCGATGACCCACTCGCCGCGGAACTGTTCGGCGAGGTCGTGCGCCGGGCCCGAGCTGTCGGGATCGAACACGATTTGCGTCATGCCCTCGCGATCGCGCAGATCGATGAAGATCAGCGAGCCGTGATCGCGCCGATTCGCGACCCAGCCGAAGAGCACGACCTCGGCGCCGAGGTCGGTGGCGCGCAGGGCTCCACAATCATGTGTTCGCTTGAGCTCGTCGATGAAGCGGGACATGGTTTTGCGGGCGTCGTTTACGCTGGGGGACGCGGAGGGTCGAGGCTTTTAGCATCGGCCCGCGGCGCCGGCCGGAGCGAGCCCGGAATATCTGCCGAAAACTGGGCCCAAAGCGCCGGTGGGTCTTAGCCATCGCAAGGTGCGACCTCCGGCCATCGAATCTCCGCGTGCTTTCGAGCGCGCGTGCGGCTGGCTTGCCTTTGCGATCCCGCTCGTCACGACCATCGCGCGTGCCGAGACGAGCGGCGACTTTCGCGGTGACTTGCCGCTCGTCACCGGCCTCGGTTTCCTGCCGCTCGGCATGGAGGGCTGGCTCGGCATCGTCGCGGCTCAGGCCGCGAGCCTGATCCCGCTGGGCGGGCGCGCCCAACGCGTCGCCTGGATCGGCAGCGTGGCCGCAGCGGTCGCTTCGAGGCTCCTGTTCGATTTGGCACGCCGCGCGCTCGGCGCGGGAGAACGACCGCCGCTCGCTTCGGCGCTTGCGCTGGCGGCCGCGCTCACGGCCGTGCTCTCACCTGCGTTTCAGCTCGAGGCCACCTCGCCGGGCGGGGCAGCGCTCGCGGCGGCAGCGGCGCTCCTCGCGTTCAACGTCGCCGATGCAGCGCCCGTGCGTGACGTGCGCGGGAGTTTTTTGGGTGGGGTACTCGCCTCGCTCACCTTTGCCGAGTCGCACACAGCGGGGCTAGCGCTCGTCGTGGCGCTCGTCCTTCGTGCCGCGCTGCGGCGTTCCTTGCCGGAGGGGCGCGCGGCGGGGGCTTGGGTGCTCGGCGCGGCACTACCCGAGGCGCTGTTCGCGCTCGCGCTCGTCGTGCGCTCGCGCTCACCGCACGCGTGGCTCGACCTCGGGCTCGGGCTCGGCCAATCGAGCCTTGCGGCGCGCGACGTCTCGACCGAGCGCGTGACGGCGTACGCGGCCTGGCTCACCGAGATCGGCGTGTTGCCCTTCGGCCTCGCGACCCTCGGCGCGGCGTTCGGCGTCGCGCGCGCGAAGACGCGCCGCATCGTGCTCCCGCTCTTCGCGCTCGTGCTCGTCGACCTCGCGCTGCCGGCGAGCCACGTCGCGCTGCTCTTGCCGGATCCGTTCGGCCCCACGCGCCTGCTCGCGCTCGGCGCGCTCGGGATCGCCGCCGCGCTCGGCGTTCAAGCCGCGGCGCTCGCGCTCACGCGCGCTCGGTTGCCGTTCGCGAAACCGGCGGCGGTCCTGCTCGTCGTTTTCGATTTCACGCTCGTGTTCGTCGGCTCCGAAGCTTCGGCCGCCGCGACCGAGCGGCGCGATTCCGTCGCGAGCGAAGTCTGGACCGACGAGGGTCTACGCGGCGTGCCGCCGAACGGCATCTTGGTCGCGCGCTCCGAAGCCATCGCCTGGCGGCTTTGGTCCGCTCAGCTCGTGCGCGGCGAGCGCCCCGACGCGCTCGTCGTCCCCGCGACGCTGCTCGAACGCGGCGCGCTCCGGCGCCGCTTGCTCGAGGCAGAGCGGGCACTCGCGCCGCTTTTGCGTGACATGGCGCTCGGCGGCAAGCCCACCGAGTTCGCGCTCGCGACGCTCGCCGACGCGCGGCCGCTCTTCGTCGAGCTCGATCCGAGCTGGGACGAGCGGCTGAACGAGCACGTCTTGCCCGCGTCGTTCTGGCTGCGTTTTCAGGCGAACCCCGTGGGCCGCTCCGATCGCACGGCTTCCGTCGAACGCACGAGCCGGCGCTTCGAACGCGTGCTCGCCGCGTGCGCGCCAACGGACTCCGCCGACGGCGCACGCGCCACGCGGGAAGTCGTGGTGACGAGCTTGCGGCAGCGCGCGCTCTTCTTGCTCGCGCGGCGCGACCGGGACACCGCGCTCACGACGGCGCTCGCGCTCGAGCGCTTGTCGCCGCACGACGACGTCGCCGCGCGCGTGCGTGCCACGTTGAGCGGCGCGTCCCACGCCGGGCTCACCGCGGCGCGCTGAGCGCTACGTCGACGCCGGCTGGAACGGCGCGTTCCGCGGGCTTTCGCCGTGACCGGCTGGTCGCCCCTAAAAACCCGAAATACGCTGTTCACCGATGTCACGCTTGGTTCGCCGAGAGTTCCTGCGCACCCTCGTGGTCTTGGCGGGTCCACGGCTCCTTGCCGGCTGTGGAGACGACGCGAGCGCACCGCCGAGCGTCGAGTACTTTCCGCAGTCGGTGGCGTCGGGCGACCCGCGCGCGACGACCGTGGTGCTCTGGACGCGCGTGTTCGATCCGGCACGCCCGTCATCGGATCTGACGCTCGAGCTCGTCGTTGCGACGGACGCGGCGCTGAAGGACCTCGTCGAGCTCGCGGGCGGCGGCGCGTATCCGATCGTCGCCCAGGCGGCGGCGGACGGCTGCGTGAAGGTGCGCGTCGAGGGCCTCACGCCGAGCACGACGTACTACTACCGCTTCACCTTGGTGCAGGACGGTGAGCGCTACACCTCGCGCACGGGCCGCACGCGCACCGCGCCCGATCCTGAAGCCGACACGCCCGTGTCGTTCGCGGTCGTTTCCTGCCAGGATTTCGGGGGAAAATACTTCCACGCATACCGTCACCTCGCGGAGCTCGAGCTCGATTTCGTCGTGCACCTCGGCGACTACATTTACGAGACGATCGACGATCCGTCGTTTCAGAGTTCATCGCCGGAACGCGGCGTGAAGTTCAGCGCGCCGGGCGAAGCGCTCGTGCTCGGCGCAAGCTCGGGGTTCGGCGCTCCGGGGAGTAACGCCGAGCCCGTGCTCGCGGCGCGCTCGCTCGGTAACTATCGCGACCTCTACCGAACGTACCGCGCCGATCCGGATTTGCAGCGTGTGCACGAGCGCTTCCCGATCGTTGCGCTCCCGGACGATCACGAGTTCTCGAACGATTGCTACGGCGCTTCGGGCACGTACACGAACGACCGCGAGAGCGAAGAGGACTTCGCGCGCCGACGCGCGGCCGATCAGGCGTGGTTCGAGTACATGCCGGTCGATTACGCGGCGCCGCCCACGAGCGCCCTCGACGAAAGTGGCACTTTTCCCGACGATTTCCGCGTGTACAGGAGCTTCGTGTTCGGGCGACACCTCGAGCTCGTGCTGAGCGATCTGCGCCGCTATCGGCCCGACCACCTCGTGCCCGAGAGCGCGTTTCCGGGCGCCGTGTTCATGACCGACTCCGAGGCGGAGACGCTGCTCGGTGCCGTGCCGGACGATTTGATCGCGACGGTCGACATCGACGGAGAGGACGCTCCAGAGGTGCGCGCGGCGCTGCTCGCCGTGGCGGACGCGAGCGGCTTCACGCCCGACGCGATCACGGGAGTGCTCTCCGTGCCGTGGATCAATCAGACGCTCGTCGCCGCGGGTCAAGCGGCACCCCTCGACGAGACGGACGGCGGGTACGGGCGCGGTTACGCCTTCCACCAGTTGCTCAAAACTGCCCAATTTTCCGCGCAAGGCTCGCGCTATCTCGTCGCCGAGCGCGCTTTTCGTGCCTATGCCCAAAAGCGCAGCGCGGAGACGGACGGCGCGAGCGAGCGTTTGATGGGCGAGGAGCAGCGCGCCTGGTTCACGAGCACGCTCGCTGCGTCGACGCGTACCTGGAAGGTGTGGGGCAACGAGTACGGTCTCATGCCGCGCGCCATCGATCTCTCCGGTGCGACGGTCGCGCCGCCCGAGTTTCGGCAGCGACTCCTGCTCACGGCCGAGGACTGGGATGGCGCGCCCAACGAACGCAACGCGCTCTTGAGCGAGCTCGCCGCCGTCGAGAACCTCGTCGTCGTGACGGGCGATTTGCACGCCTTCTTCGCCGGCACGCCTTACGCCGAAAATGACGTGAATACGCGCGTGATCGAGCTCATCGCGGGCAGCATCACCTCGGCCACGTGGCTCGCCTCGATCCGGGAAGTCATCGCCGAGGATCCGTCGTTGCCGCCCGAAGTCGCGTTCCTCGCGGAGCTCGTCGGCGTGCTGCTCACCGACAGGGACACGCGCGCGAACCCGCACCTCGGCTGGCTCGATCTGGAAAGCAACGGCTACGCCGTGCTCAACGCGGGCCCGGACGAGCTCGGCATGACGACGTACACGCTGCCGGCAACGCTCGTCACGACGCCGCCGCACGCGCTCCCCGCGCCGCTCGACACGCTCGTGAGCGCGACGCAATTTCGCGTGCGCAAGAGCTCACGCGAGCTCGAGCAACGGTTCGGCGACGCATGGAAACGCTGGGATCGCGACCAGATGAGCTGGGTTTGAGCGCGCGCGCCTCGCATCGAGCAGCGGGCTGCGCCTCGCGGCGTCGGCATGTTCGGGAGCCGCTCGCGTGACCGCGACGGGCGACGCGCCCCGGCTCGCGCTCGTCGACGTTTCCAAAGCGTTCGGCAGCACGCGCGCGCTCGACGGAGTGTCACTCGACGTGCACGCGGGCGAAGTGCACGTCGTCGCGGGTGAAAACGGCGCGGGCAAGAGCACGCTGATTCGCGTCATCGCGGGCGCGCTCGGCGACTTCTCCGGTGAGCTCAGACTCGACGGTCGTGCGGTGCGTTTCGCGAGTCCGGCTGCCGCAGTCGCTCAGGGCATCGCGACGATTCATCAAGAGCTTTCCCTCGTGCCGGCGCTCAGTATCGCCGACAATTTCGCCCTGGCGGAGCCCGGGCACCCTTTTTCGCTGCGTGCACGCCGCGCGTCGCGTGAACGCGCCGCCCGCGCGCTACACCGGCTCGCGCTCGCGCTCGAGCCGGACGTCGTGGTCGAGCGTCTCTCCGTCGCCGAGCGGCAACTCGTGGAGATCGCGCGTGCGCTCGCCGCGCCGGTGCGCGTCCTCGTGATGGACGAGCCGACGAGCGCGCTCGCGGAGCCGGACAGCGTGCGGCTCATGACGCTCGTCGAGCGGCTGAAGCAGGACGGCATCGGGATCGTGTACATCTCGCATCGCTTGGACGAGATTTTCCGGCTCGCCGATCGCGTCAGCGTGCTGCGCGACGGACGGCGCGTGTTCACGCGTGCGGCGCGCGAGCTCACGCGCGACGAGCTCGTGAGTGCCATGGTGGGACGCGCGGCATCGTCCGCGAAAGTCGCGCAAAAGGCCCCATTCGGCGCGGTGCGGCTGCGAGCGCGCTCCCTCACGGCCGCTCCGCCGCAGGCTCTCGGTCCGCTCGCGTTCGAGCTCCGTGCCGGCGAGACGCTCGGCGTCGCGGGCGTCGAAGGTTCGGGTGCGAGCACGTTGCTCCACGCGCTGTTCGGCGACGCCCGTGGCGTTCACGCCGAGCTCGAGCTCGACGGCGCCGCGTACGCGCCCGACGGGGCACGTACGGCGTTCGCGCGCGGTGTCGCGCTGCTCGCGAGCGATCGACGCGACAGCGTCCTCTCCGCGCTCAGCGTGCTCCACAACGCGACGCTCTCGTCGCTCCGCGCGTGGTCGCCCGCGGGCCTCTTGCGCGACGGCGACGAACGCCGCGCCGTCGCGCCCGAGTCCACGCGCATCAAGCTGAAATCGCCCTCCCTCGACGCGCCGGCGGGCGCGCTTTCCGGCGGGAATCAGCAGAAAACGGCGCTCCTTCGCTGCTTGCTCGCAAGGCCGCGGCTGCTCCTGCTCGACGACCCGACGCGCGGCATCGACGTCGCAGCACGCGCCGACGTGCACGACCTTTTGCGCGAGGTGGCGCGCGGCGGCACGAGCATCCTCTTTCGAAGCACCGATCTCGGCGAGCTCATGGCGCTCTCCGATCGCGTCCTCGTGCTCGCCCGTGGTCGCTACGTTGCGACCATCGCGCCAAGCGAGCTCGATGAAGCGCGCTTGCTGAGCTTGATGATGGGGGGCACGGCATGAAGGCCACGACTCGCGCCGTCACCACGGCGCCGTCCGTCCGAGGACGCTCATGACCCGCTTCGCGACGTGGGCAAAGCTCGGCCCGTTCGTGCCGCTCGTGGCCGTGCTGCTCGTCGGCGCGGTGCTGAACGCGCAGGGCGCCTTCTTCGAGTGGCAGACCCATCGTGCCGTCTTACGAGAAGTGGCCGTCGGCGGAATTCTCGCGTGCGGAATGACCGTCGTGATCGTTTCGGGCGGGATCGATCTCGCAGTGGGCAGCCTGCTTGGCTTCTCGGCGGTGAGCTTTGCGTGGCTGACGCTGGCGCACGGCTGGCCGGGGCTTTTTGCCATCCCTGCCGTCTTGGCGCTCGGCGCGCTGCTCGGCGCGCTGTCCGGGGCCCTCGTCGCGTGGCCACGCCTGCAGCCGTTCATCGTGACGCTCGCCATGATGGTGTTCGCGCGCGGGCTCGCGAAGGAGCTGTCCGGCGGCCAAAAGATCTCGACTTACGTGCACCTGCCCGACGGGCGCTTCGAGAGCGTGCCGCTCCCGCGCGTGTTCCAAGCGCTCGACGGCCGCGTCCTCGGCGACAACGTGAGCGTCGTGACGCTCGTTTTTCTCGCGAGCGCGCTCGTCACCTGGTTCATCCTCGAGCGATTGCGCATCGGACGCTATCTCTTCGCCGTCGGCGACCATTTCGAGGCGGCGCGTCTCTCCGGCGTGCCCGTGCGGGCGACGCTGCTGTTTGCGTACCTGCTTTCGGGCATTTTCGCGGGCCTTGCGGGCATCTGCCAAGCGGCTCAAGAAACGCACGGCGACCCGGAAACGGGGATGGGCTACGAGCTCGACGCGATCGCGATGGTCGTGCTCGGTGGGACCAGCCTGTCGGGCGGCCGCGGCGGCGTGCACCTCACGGTCATCGGCGCGCTCACGCTCGGCTACCTTCAAAAGGTGCTAAGCCTGAACGCTTACAGCACCGAGCTCCGGCTGATGCTGACGGGCGTGATCCTGGTTTTGGCGGCGGTATTCCAGCGCCGCTTCGGCAGGTTGGATTTGTGACTGCTCGAGATTAGGCTCCGCCCGGTCGATCGCAATGCTGTTCACGGTTGAGTGCGCAACGTGCGCCAAGCGCATGTCCGTACCCGAGGAGCTCTACGAAAAACGAGTTCGCGGGCGTGCGGCCTTGCTCGCCTGTCGTGGCTGCGGCTCCAAGATCCGCCTCGACGGTACGGCCGGGGGCCCGCCTCCCAAGGTGACGGGCGGCACCTGGCTCGAAAACGTGCCGGAGCCGGCCGTGGAAGAAGAGCCGCAGGACCTAGGCGGCGACGGCGGCGCGCGGCCCATCGCACGTATCGGCCGCTACGCGCTGTTTCAGCAGTTCGCGGCGGGCGGCATGGCCACGGTGCACTTCGGGCGCCTCGACGGTGCGGGCGGCTTCCAGCGCGTCGTGGCGATCAAGCGCCTGCTGCCGCAGCTCGTGATGAACGAAGACTTCACGCAGATGCTGCTCAAGGAGGCGCGGCTCGCGGCGCGCGTCCGCAATCCCAACGTCGTGCCCACGGTCGACGTGGTGGCGTCCAAGGGCGACGTGCTCCTCGTCCTCGAGTACGTGCACGGCGAGTCGCTGAGCGCGCTCTGCCGCACGCAAGCCCGTGAGCGCCGCTCCCACATCCCGCTCGACGTCGCCGTCGGCGTGATGCAAGGCGTGCTCCAGGGTCTCGACGCCGTGCACGAGGCGACGGACGAGCAGGGCCGCCCGCTCGGGCTCGTCCACCGCGACGTTTCGCCGCCCAACGTGATCGTGGGCGCCGACGGTCACACGCGCGTCCTCGATTTCGGCATTGCCAAAGCCCTCGAGCACATCGAGGACTCGAATCCCACGCGCGTGAAAGGGAAAGCCGGCTACATGTCGCCCGAGCAGATCCGCGGCGAACGCCTCACGCAGCGCTCCGACGTCTTCTCGGCCGGCATCATCCTGTGGGAGCTCCTCGCCACGCGTCGCCTGTTCATGGCGGACACCGAGACCGAGCGCATGCAGAAGATCCTCGACGGCAATTACCCGTCGCCGAGCCGTTACCGCACCGAGCTCAGCGCCGCGCTCGACGCCGTCGCGATGCGCGCGCTGGCGCTCGCTCCCGAACAGCGCTTCGCGAGCTGTCACGAGTTCATGGTGGCGCTCGAGCAAGCGGCGCCGGGCGCATCGTCGCGGCGCATCGCCGAGTGGGTGAACGACCTCGCCGCCGAAAACCTGGCCCTCCGCGCGCGCATGGTCGCCGCTGTCGAAGCCTGGACGAGCGGCGCGCCGGACCTGCCGCTGAATTCGACGCCCTTCGCCGCCGAAGCCGCCGTGCTCATGACGCCGCCGCCGCCCGGCGCGACCAATCCGCCGCCGTCGGTGCATCCGCCCGCGCTCGCTCCGTTCCCCTCGCTGCCGCCGCCGCCGGCCGTGCCGAATTTCAAGGAAGCAAGCGCCGCGCGCTTCGCGCCGCTCGTCGTGGGCGCCGTGATCGTCGCGGGGATCGTCGCCACGTACGTCGCGTTACGCTGACGCCCGCGCCGGCCGCCTCGACTTGGGCGATCTTGGAAGACCAGATCGCGATCGGCACGAGTGACCAAGAGCTACGCGAAAGACCGGCGAGCACCCGTGCGTTGTGGGTCAGCGAGCGGCAACGGACGCCGGAGTTGAGCGACGTCGCCGTGCTCCCATCAACCCCCCAAAAAGTCCGCGGTGCGTGTCCGTCAATTGACGGCGCGGTCGAAGCGGCTTGATCCCCGCGCGCGCGGGCGCTGTGATTCCCACATGCGCGTCAACGTCCTCGGTCTGTTCACCGTCGCGTTCGTCGCGCTCGGCTGCCGCGCCAAATCGAGCGCGCCGGAGGCGGTCGCGCGGTCGAGCGGCGCGAGCGCCACGTCGCCGAGCGACGCCGCAGCGAACGGCGCGCGCACGTACGTCATCGGGATGAGCCAGTGCAATCTGGGCGAACCGTGGCGCGTGCAGATGAACGCCGACATTCAGAACGCCGCGGCAAAGCATCCGACTCTCAAGCTCGTCTTCAAGGACGCGCAGAACGATTCCCTGCGGCAGCGGGCGCAGGTCGAAGAGCTCCTCGCCGAGCACGTCGATTTGCTGCTGATTTCGCCGAAGGAAGCCGCGCCGCTGACGAAACCAGTCGCGGAGGTCTTTCGCCAGAAGATCCCGGTCATCGTGCTCGATCGCGCGGTCGACGGCGAGGAGTTCACGACCTTCATCGGCGCCGACAATCGCCGCATCGGACGTGAAGCGGGCAAGCTCGCGCACAAGCTCTTGGGCGACAAAGGCAACATCGTCGAGCTCGAAGGGCTGATGACCTCGACGCCGGGGCAGGATCGGCACAGCGGGTTTCGTGACGGGGTCGAGCTCGCCGCGCACCCCGGGCTCAAGGTGGTGTTCGAGGCGGACATGGCGTGGCTCGAGCCGAACGCGCGCCGCGAGATGGAGTCGGCGCTCGCCGCGAACAAGAAGATCGATCTCGTGTACGCGCACAACGATCCGGGGGCGCACGGCGCGTACCTCGCGGCCAAAACGGCCGGGCGCGAGCACGAGATGAAGTTCGTCGGCATCGACGCGCTGCCGCAAGAGGGCGTGCGTTACGTGAAGGACGGCGTGCTCGACGCGACGTTCGCCTACCCGACGGGCGGCGCCGAGGCGATCGACGTGGCGCTCGAGCTATTCGCCGGAAAACCAGTGCCGCGCCGGATCACGCTCGGCACGCGCCTGTTCACGCGTGAAAACGTCGAGCGCGGCGGCGAAGCGGTAAACTGACGCAGCGTAACCAGCGAGGCACCCATGTCGAACAAGATCGCCGTGTATTGGCCCGGTGACGGCCGCAAAAAGCCGAACGAGCTTGCCCTGCCGAACATCGAGGCAGCGAGCGTGCAAATCGAAAATGCGTTGAAAAAGCTCGGTCGCGCGCCCTACCGCGTGCCGGGCTTCTTGAGCAAGCCGCACGAGGCCCGCGACGCGCTCGGCCCGATCGACGATCCGATCGTCGGCGTGTTCGTGCACTGGGTTTACGGTCCGCACACGACGGAAGGCGTCGTCGGCAAAGACAACCCGCTGCTCCTCGCGAGTAACTTCTCCGGCCGCTGGCCGGGCCTCGTCGGTTTGCTCAATACGGGCGCGTGCCTCACGAGCCTCAAGCGCCGGCACTCGCGCATCTGGACCACGGCCGAGGACATGAGCTCCGACCCCGTCTTCATGGCGGAGCTCGACCAATGGTGCCGCACGGGCGCGATCGCTCACTCCGAAGCAGGCATCCGCTACCACGCGCCCGTGAGCGCCGACGCGGCCGCGCGCGCCGCCCGCGTCGCGGCCGAGATCCGGCGCCGGCACCCGCTGATCCTCATGCTCGGCGACACGTCGATGGGCATGATCAACGGGTATTTCGGCCCGCGGCTGCTCGCGCCCTACGCCTTCGGCGAGCACAAGATCGACCAGGCGTGGATCATCGATCGCGGCAAAAACATCAGCGACAAGCGCATCGCCGACGCCTTCGCGTTCGTCAAAGACAAGGGGCTCAGCTTCCATTGGCGCGAGGGCACGGCGTCGGACTTCGACGAGAACGCGTCGCGCGAGCAACTTCGCGACTACCTCGCGGTGCTCGATCTGCTCGCCGAGTACGGCGCCGACTGTCTCGGTTGGCAGTACCAGCTCGGATTGATTCCGCTGCGGCCCCCGTCGGATCTAGCGGAGGGTTTGTTCAACTCGGCGTGCCGCCCGGAATCGAACGGCAAGCCCATCGCCACTGCGACCGAAGCGGACCAGGGCAACGTCATGCCCATGGAGATGCTCAAGCGCTTGCTCGCCGACAAAGGGCTGCACCCCGCGGTGATGTTCCACGACGTGCGCTGGGGCGCGGAGCACGACGGGCGTTTTCTCTGGGTTTTGTTGAATTCCGGGTCGTGCGGCGCGTACGCGTTCAATCACGACCCCGACACGCTGCGCGGCGCGCACAGCTATCGCCAGCCCGCGCTCTACTTCCCGACGCCGGGCGGCACCTTTGCGGGCGAAAGCCTGCCGGGCGGCGTGACTTGGGCGCGCGCGTACATTCGCGACGACGTGCTCTGGATGGACGTCGGCAAGGGTGAGGTCGTGAAGCTGCCGCCCGCGACGCGTGACGCGTGGTGGGAAGGCACGACGCGCGAGTGGCCGTTCATGGCGGCGGATCTCGGGGTCGGTCGCGACACGCTGATGGCGCATTACCAGTCGAACCATGTCGCCGTCGCGTACGGCGACGTGTTCGGCGAGATGGTCGCCCTGAGCCAAGAGCTCGGTTTTCGCGTGCGTATTCTCGGCCAAATCTGAGCGCCGTGCGTCAGCGTCGCCGGAAGCGATCGATGCCGACGGCGACGACGATGATGACGCCCGTGAGGATTTCCTGCACCCAATTCGGGAGTCCGACGTGCGTGCAGCCCGTCTTGATCACGGTCATGAGGAGCGCGCCGAGCATGGCGCCCGCGATCGAACCCTGGCCGCCCGCGAGCGAGCCGCCGCCGATGACTACCGCGGCGATCGCCTCGAGCTCGAGGCCGAGCGAATCGGTCGGATCGCCCACGGTGAGCGTCGAGAATTCGAGCACACCCGCGACGCCGGTGAGCGCGCCCGCGAGCGCGTAGACCGCGAGAATCACCCGCTCGACGGGCACGCCACAGAGCCGCGCCGTCTGCACGTTCGAGCCGATCGCGACGACGTGCCGGCCGAAGACCGTGTAGTGCAGAACCACGGCGCCGAGCAGCGCGAGCGCGAGCGCGAGCCAGACGCCGCTCGGCATGAGCGCGTTCGCGCCGCCCGTCATGAGCGTCTCGAGACCGCGCGGCTCCGCGTCGATCTTCTGCTCGCCGGCGAGCCCCTTCGCGACGCCGCGGAGCACGCTCATGCTGCCGAGCGTCACGATGAACGGCGTGATCTTCGCGTGCGCGGTCAACGCGCCGTTCAGCGCGCCCGCGAGCGCCGCGACGAGCACGCCGATAGCGACGGCGCTGAGCGCACCGGCGCCGGACTGCAGCGCGCGGGCCACCACGACGCCTGTCAGCGCCACGCCCGAACCAACGGACAGGTCGATACCACCCAGCAAGATGACGAACGTCATGCCGAGCGACGTGACGGCCACGACGGCCGTCTGACGCAACATGGTTGCGAGGTTCAAGGCGCCGAGGAACGTCGCGGGCGCGAGCGCACAAAACAGCGCGTAGACGGCCAACAGCGCCGCCAAAGGACCCACCCAAGCTCGCCGTAGCAGGTGCTTCAAGCGCCGGCCGCCTGTTCCAAAAGAGCTCGTTCCGAAAGCCCGCGCGCGGGTCGCGCGGCGCCGAGCACGCCCTTTTTCATCACGGCGATGCGGTCGCACACCGCGAGTAACTCGTCCAAATGGCTCGAGACGATCAGCACGGTTTTGCCCGCGCCGCACAGCTCGCTGATGAGGCGATGGATCTCGCCGCGGCTGCGCACGTCGATGCCGCGGGTCGGCTCGTCGAGTAAGAGCACGTCGACGTCGTGATGCAAGAGGCGCGCGACGGCGACCTTTTGCTGATTGCCGCCCGAGAGCTCGCCGACGCGCTGTTCGGGGCCGCGCGCACGAATGCCGAGCCGTTCGATGAAGCGCGCCGCCACCGCGTGCTCGCGCTTCGGTGATAGAAGGCCGTGGCGGAGGAGCGGACGTAGTCGTGAGAGCGTGAGGTTCTGTTCGATGCTGAGAGCGAGGGCGAGTCCCTCGTGCGCGCGATCCTCGCTCAAGAGCCCGACGCCTTGCGCGAGGCGCGCGGCGGGCGAGGCGGGCCCCGCGGCGGCGCCTACGCGAATTTCCCCGCTCTTGACGCGATCCAAGCCGAATACGGCGCGCAAGAGCTCCGTGCGGCCCGAGCCCATCAGGCCCGCGATACCCAGCACCTCGCCGCGCCTGAGCTCGAGACTCACGTCGCGCGGCGAGCGGACGCCGCTCAGGTTTCGAAGCGTCAGCAAGACCTCGCCGGCTTCATGTTCGTTGCGCGCCTCGAGCTGCACGGCGCCGCCGGCCATGGCCGTGACGAGCGCGTCGTTCGTCCTGTCCTGCACCTTGCCGCTCTCGACGTGCCGTCCGTCTCGCAGCACCGTGTAACCGTCCGCGACGCGGCGCACCTCGTCCAAGAAGTGCGTCACGTACAACGTCGTGATGCCGCGCGTGGAGAGCTCACCGAGCGTCGCGAACAAGCGCTCGGCGTCCGCGTGCCCGAGACTGCTCGTCGGCTCGTCGAGGATGAGCAGCCGGCACGTATCGTGTGCGAGCGCACGCGCGATCTCGACGAGCTGCTGCTCGGCCGCGGAGAGCTCGGCGACGCGCGCGTCGAGCCGTAACGAAGCCGTGCTCGCCCCGAGCAATCCGAGCGCACGGCGCGCGCGCTCCGTGGCGGCGTTGTCGTCGAGCCAGCCGAAACGCCGCGGCTCGCTGCCGAGCACGATGTTATCGGCGACGGTGAGGTGCGGGCACAGCGAAAGCTCCTGATGCACGATGACGACGCCGCGCGCGCGCGCCGCGAGCGGTCCCGCGGGAGCGTACGCCACGCCCTCGAGCTCGAGGGAACCCGCGTCGGGTCGCTCGACGCCCGCGATGATCTTCATCAGCGTGCTCTTGCCCGCGCCGTTTTCACCCAGTACGGCGTGCACCGAGCCCGGCGCGAGCTCGAGCGAAACGTCGTCGAGCACGCGCGTGCCCCCGAAGCTCTTACCGACACTCCGCGCGACGAAACGCGGCGGCGGAGCGCTCACTGTCCGAGCCACCTCGCCAAATCCGGTTTCACGAGCGCTTGGATCTCGGGCTGCTCGAGATTCTTGCGATCCAGGATTTGGGCCCCCGTGTCGGTGCGCTTCGGAACGGTCTTGCCGCGCAGTTGATCGACGAGCGCGTGCACGGTGAGCTCGCCCATTTTGAAGGGGTTTTGGAGCACGAGCGCGTCGATCTCGCCGGTTTGCACGCCCTTCAGGAGCTTGTCCGAGATATCGAAGCCGACGAGGTGGACCTTGCCGGCGAGCTTCGACTTCTCGAGCGCGAGCAGCATGCCGAAGGTGGTCGACTCGTTCGGTGCAAACACGAGGTTCACGCCGCCGCCCGCCGCGTTCTGAGCGAGCAACAGGCTCTCCGACGCCGTGAAAGCGCTCTCCGTCGTCGGTCCCCCGTATTGGTTATCGCTCACGACGACGAGTCCCGGGTGCGCCTTCACGCGCTCGAGGAACCCCTGCTCGCGTTCGTGCGTGCTGGCCGAACCTTCTTGGTAACGAAGCACGACGACTTTCCCGCCGTTCGGCAAGAGCTCGGCCGCGCGCTCGCCCGCAAGTCCGCCCGCGGCGCGGTTGTCGGTCGCAACGAAACTCACGATATTGCCGCCCGAAAGCGCCGAATCGAGGATCACGACAGGAACTCCCGTCGCTGCGGCGGCGTTCACCGACGCGACGAGCGCCTTGTCGTTGAGCGGCGCGAGCGCAATGCCCGACACCTTTTGCGCCGTGAAGGACTGCACGAGATCGATCTGACTCTTGAGGTCGTCTTCCTTGAGCGGTCCCTTCCACACCAGATCGACGTCGAGCTCGCGTGAGGCTTTGACGGCGCCGGCGTGCACGCTCTTCCAAAACTCGTGCGTGGTCCCCTTCGGGATCATCGCAAGACGCAAGCGCGCAGCGGGCGTGCCGCTCGCGGTCGGGGCGGGCGCGCTCCGCTTGGAGCACCCGAGCGCGAGCGCAGCGGCGATGAACGCGAGCGCGAACAGACGGCGTCGCACGGCCCTCACGTTTATCACGCCGTGCGGGTCGTCGGACGAGTTACGGCTCGCGCTTCGGGGCCGGAGTCTATCGGAAGCGGAGGGTCGCCCGGCCGCTCGCGCCGGCCGCGCTCGCCCCCGACGCGCCCGCCTGGCCGCTCATGCCGCCGCCGCTCATGCCGCCGCCGCTCATGCCGCCGCCGCTCATGCCGCCGCCGCTCATGCCGCCGCCGCCGCTCATGCCGCTGCCGCTCACACCCGCGCCGCCACTCAGGCCGCTGCCGCCGCTCACGCCGCCGTGCCCGCCGCCGCTGCTCCTACCGCCGCCGCCGCTGCTCATGCCGCCGCCAGGCATCGTGCCCCCCGTGCCGCCGGTATTCTGGACGGGCGCACCGCCCTCGCCCATGGCTCCAGCCTCGCCGCCCTCGCCCGCGGCGTCCGAGCCCGAAAGGCCGCCGCTAGCCTGCCCCGAGCCGCCGGCGCCGCTCCCTCGCCCGGCGCTCGCCGGAGCTCCACCGGTCGCTCCTGAGCCGGTTCCAGCCGTCACCATAGCGCCCGTGCCACCAATGCCGGCCCCTTTGCCGCTGCTCCCCCCGGCGCTCGTTCCGCCCGTTTCGCCGCTGATCGTGCCTCCCGTCCCGCCAGCAGCATGGCTGCCACCGGCGCCAACGGGTGCGGTGCCGCCGGTGCTGACGCTGATGCCGGTGCCACCAGTGCTGTGGGAGCTTCCGCCGCTGCCACGCGCGGCCGAACCGCCCGAACCGGGGCTTCGCGGGGCGTCACTCGGCAAATCGACACCGGGGTTGAGCGAGCACGCAACCCAGCCCGAGCCCGCCAGGGCGAGCAACAACGATAGGCGAAGTGTGCTCCCAGCCACCGCGGCCCATTTTTAGCACGTGGTAACCCGCCGAGCCAAGCTGGCCCTCGCGGCCGTCATGCCCTTCGAGCCGGCGAGGGCGGTCAACGCGCGCGCCGACCCACTTGGTCGTAGCGAAAGCAACTGACGAGGTGGTCGTTCACCATCCCGACGGCTTGCATGTGGGCGTAGACAATCGTCGAGCCGACGAAGCTGAATCCGCGCTGCTTCAAGTCTTTGCTGAGGGCGTCCGAGAGCGGCGTGCGCGGCGGGATTTGCTTGAGAGTCGGCCAGCCATTCACGACGGGCTCGTTCTCCACGAACCCCCACTGATACTTCGAAAAGCTCCCGAACTCGGCCTGCACGGCGAGGAACGCCCGTGCGTTCTTGACGGCAGATTCGAGCTTGGCGCGATTTCGCACGATGCCCTCGTTCTTGAGCAACTTGGCGATGCGGCGCGCGTCGTAGCGCGCGACCTTCTCCGGATCGAAGTCGTCGAACGCCGCGCGGTACGCGTCGCGCTTGCGCAAAATCGTGATCCACGAGAGGCCCGCTTGCGCACCCTCGAGCACCAAAAACTCGAAGAGCCGCTGGTCGTCGCGCACGGGGACGCCCCATTCGCGGTCGTGATAACCGACGTAAATCGGATCGCTGCCCGCCCAGCCGCAGCGAATCCGCTCGTCGCTGCTCGCAGGCTCGGATGTCGCGCCCGCGCTCGTGCTCTTGCGTTTCGACGCCACTCTCGCCTCCTCGTCCTTAGCCGCTCGCAGCGCGCACGGCGCCCTTCATGCTGGCGGAGCCGCGCGGCGCCTTTCGCGCGCGGTACCGCTCGAGCACTGTCTTCAAGTAGGGGCCCGTGATGCTCTTCGGATTTTGCGCGAGCTCCTCCGGCGTGCCCGTCGCCATGATGCGCCCGCCCGCGACGCCGCCCTGCGGTCCGAGATCGATCACGTGGTCCGCCGACTTGATCACGTCGAGGTGATGTTCGATGACGATCACGCTGTTGCCCGCGTCGATCAGGCGGTGCAGCACCTCGAGCAGGCGCTTCACGTCTTCGAAGTGTAGGCCCGTCGTCGGCTCGTCGAGGACGTACAGCGTGCGACCCGTTTGGCGGCGCGAAAGCTCGCGCGCGAGCTTGATCCGCTGCGCCTCCCCGCCGCTCAAGGTCGGCGCGGATTGGCCGAGTTTGACGTAGCCGAGCCCCACTTCCGACAGCGTGCGCAGGATGCGCGCGAGGGCCGGGTGCGCTTCGAACAGGCCCAGGCAGCCGTCGATGTCCGTCTCGAGCACGTCGGCGATGCTCTTGCCGCGGTAGCGCACCGAGAGCGTCTCCGTGTCGTAGCGGCGGCCGCCGCACACTTCGCACGTCACGTACACGTCGCTCAGAAAGTGCATCTCGACGCGCACGACGCCGTCGCCCTCGCACGCCTCGCAACGCCCGCCCGCCATGTTGAAGCTGAAGCGTCCCGCGTCCCACCCGCGACGCCGCGCGTCGGGCAGCTCGGCGAACAGCGAGCGAATCTCGTCGAACGCTTTCGTGTACGTGCCGGGATTGCTGCGGGGCGTGCGCCCGATCGGCTGTTGGTCGATCGAGATCACCTTGTCGATCGCTTCGATTCCGCGGATTTCGTCGTGCGCGCCCACGGGCTCGCTCGAGTCGTGGAGGTGACGCGCCAGGGCGGGCAGCAAAATGCCGTTCACGAGTGAGCTCTTGCCGGCGCCGCTCGGCCCCGCGACGGCGACGAGCACGCCGAGCGGGAACGTCACCGTGAGATTCTTCAAGTTGTGCTCGCGTGCGCCCTTCACGACGAGCGCTCGCTTCGCCGTACGCCGCTCGCTCGGCACTTCGATGCGCCGCTTGCCACTCAAGTAGTCGGCGGTGAGGCCGTCGGCCGCGCGGAGCTCGCTCGGCGGCCCGGCGAACACGACGCGGCCGCCCTGATGTCCCGCGCCGGGTCCGAAGTCGACCAGGTGGTCGGCGGCGCGAATCGTGTCTTCGTCGTGCTCGACCACGAGCACGGAGTTGCCGAGGTCACGCAGGTGCTGGAGCATCGCTATCAGGCGTTGATTATCGCGCGCGTGCAGGCCGATGCTCGGCTCGTCCAGCACGTAAATCACGCCGGAAAGCTCGCTTCCAAGCTGGCTTGCCAGGCGAATGCGCTGCGCTTCGCCGCCGGAAAGCGTGGGGCCCGAGCGCTCGAGCGTGAGGTAGTCGAGCCCGACGTTGAGCAGGAACTGCAAGCGACTGCGCACCTCGCGCAGCGGCCCCTCGGCGATCGCGGCGTGAGCGCCGCCGAGCTCGAGCGCTTGAAACCACGCGGCCGCGTCGCTGATCGACTGCGACATCACGTCGGCCACGCCCTTGCCCCCGACGCGCACGCACAAGCTCTCGCGCCGCAGGCGCTTGCCGCCGCACGTCTGGCACGCGAGCTCGCGCATGAACTTCCGATATTGGTCGCGCATGCGCTCGGAGTTCGTCTCGTGGAAGCGGCGCATCAAGGTCGGGATCACGCCGCGGAAGCGCACGCCCCAGCTGCCGTGGTTCTCGCTGCCGGCCTCGCCCCACGTCATCTGGATCTTCTTGCCTTCGATGCCGAACAGCACCTGATCTCGCAGCTTTTTTGGGATTTTGCCGAAGGGCATGTCGAGATCGACGCCCGTCGCCTTCGCGACTGCCTCGACCATGCGGTACGTCCAGCCGTCGCCGCGTTCGACGGCCGCGCCCCAGGGTGCGATGGCGCCCCCGCGGATCGAAAGTGCACGATTGGGCACGACGAGCTCGGGGTCGATCTCGATGCGCGTGCCGAGGCCGTTGCACGCGCTGCACATCCCGAGCGGCGAGTTGAACGAGAAGCTCTGCGGGCTGAGCTCGGCGTACGTCACGCCGCAACAGGCGCGCAGCGTCGAAAAGGCGAGCGGCGCCCGGCCTTCGACGTCGACGATTAACTCCCCCTTGCCCTCTTTGAGTCCGAGCTCGACCGCTTCGGCGATGCGCGAGCGCGACTCGGCATCGACGGCGATGCGATCGACGACGAGCTCGAGCGTGTGCTTCTTCTTCTTATCGAGCGGCGTGAGCTCGTCGAGGCGGGTCACCTTGCCGTTCACGCGCACGCGTGCGAACCCGCGTTCGCCGAGCTCGCTGAAGAGCTCGCGAAATTCGCCCTTTCGATGCGCGACGAGCGGCGCCAAGACGAGGAGCTTCGCCCCCTTGGGCAGCGCCAGCACCTCGGCCAGGATCTCGTCGACGCTGCGACCCTGCACGGGCTTACCGCACTCCACGCAGTGCTGACGCCCGGCGCGCGCCCACAGCACGCGCAGGTAATCGTGGATCTCGGTGATCGTACCCACGGTCGAGCGCGGGTTCGACGACGCGCTCTTCTGTTCGATCGCGATCGTGGGTGAGAGTCCGCGCAGGCGCTCGACAGCGGGCCGATCGAGCCGTCCCAAAAACTGCCGCGCGTACGTGGAGAGCGATTCGACGTAGCGGCGCTGGCCTTCGGCGTAGAGCGTGTCGAAGGCCAGGCTCGATTTGCCCGAGCCGCTCGGTCCCGTGAAGACGACGAGCTTCTGCTTCGGCAAGACGAGGTGCTCGATCGAGAGATTGTGCTCGTGCGCGCCCGTGATCTCGATCACGTCCCCGGCGAGCGACGCCGGCCGACCCCGTCCGTTCGTCTTCGTCGCGCGCGCCATGGCCGCCGGGCCATAGCACCGCGTTTACCTGAACACAAGTTCAGTACAGGACAGCGAGGTCGGCGAGGAGCCCCGCTAGGTACGCGGCGGCGCGCGGGTCACCTTCGAGTGGCGCCCAGGGCGCGAATTCCTTGTCGGTCGCGGGATCCCAGGGACCCGGCTTTACCTCGAAACAGACTGCTTCCTCGGTGAGCGGCGCCAGCGTGTGCCAGACGCCTGCAGCGAGGTCGATGCCCTGGCGACCCTCGCGACCCAGCACGACCCGCTCGAGCACTCGACCCGAATCATCGAAAACGAAGCACGCGAGCTCACCGCGGAGCATCATGAAGGCCTCCGGTTTCGGCACGGACAAGTGGCGGTGAGGGGCCACGTACGTGCCACGCACCCACGCGTTCAGGAAGCGGTGGAAGCCGTCGGCGTGAGACGCGTGGAAGTTATGGTTGGCGCGGAGCCGCGGCGAATGGCGCGCCTTTTCGAGCGTCGCTTCGATCAGCGGCTCGTCGATGAGCTGCACGGTAGCGAGAGCCATAGAGCGCTTTGTACCGCAAAAGCTCCGGCACTGAACGGACAGGCAGCCCTCGGCAGCCGAAACGAGCAGAAATCATGCCGGTTCCCTTGCGCAAGCGGATCGTAATGGCTAGGTTGCGCCCCCTGCATGGCACGCGTCACCGTCGAAGACTGCCTCGAGAAGGAAGAAAACCGCTTTGCTCTGGTCGTGCTCGCGGCGTCGCGCACGCGTTCCTTGATGAAGGGCGCGCCGCAACTCGTGAACGCCAAGAACAAGGCGCCGGTGATCAGCCTGCGTGAGATCGCCGCCGGTCGCGTGCGCTACCACCGGCCCTCGACCGAAGTCGTTCAAGAGTACATCGAAGAGCTCGCGAAGCAGACTCCGTGACCCGCAAGCCGGAAGTTCCGTTTCCCGGCACCATCGAAGAGCTCGGCACGGTCGGCGACGCAGGCGCGCTCGCGCACTATTCGGACCCTGCGTACTACACGAAGACGTACGGCAAGCGCCGTCACGACGTGGAGTACTACGTCCGCATCGCGCGCAAATCGCGCGGTCCCGTCCTCGAGTACGGCGTCGGTAACGGACGCGTCGCGCTGGCCGTCGCCGGCGCGGGCGTCGAAGTTTGCGGCATCGATCTCTCGCGCACGATGCTCGACGACCTCGAAAAGCGCCTGGCGGCAGGGCCCCCGAAGCTCCGCTCCCGCGTCGAGCTCAGGCACGGCGACATGCGCAACGTTCGCCTCGGCCGGCGCTTTCCGCTCGTGATTGCGCCTTTCAACGCCCTGCTTCACCTCTACGAGCGCACGGACTTCGAGTCCTTCTTCGCGCGCGTCCTCGAGCACCTCGAACCGACAGGTCGCTTCGTGTTCGACTTCTCGATCCCGCAGCCGGACGATCTCGCGCGCGATCCCGAGCGCTGGTTCGGCGCGCCGCGCTTCAGGCACCCCGCGAGCGACGAGCTCGTCCGCTACGACGAGCGCTTCGATTACGACCAGTTCCGTCAGCTCCTGCTCGTGACCACGCGCTTCACGCCGGAGCGCGGCAAGCCCTGGACGATCCCGCTCACGCACCGCCAGCTCTTCCCGCGGGAGGTCGAAGCGCTGCTCCACTACAACGGCTTCGCGGATATCGAGTTCACGTCCGACTTCACGGAGACCCCGGCCGACCGCCATACCGACTCCGCGGTCGTCTCCTGCCGATCCGCGCGGCGTGGTTCCCGCGCTTGAAACTCGCGTACGGCTGATTACGTTCTTTTTGGAGCCATGGCGGACCTTTACAAAGAGCTCGGCGTGAGTCGCACGGCGACGAAGTACGAGATCAAAAAGGCGTATCGCAAGCTCGCCGGCGAGCTCCACCCCGACAAGAACCCCGGCAACAAGAAGACGGAAGCTCGCTTCAAGGCCATCAACCACGCCAACCAGGTCCTGAGCGACCCGGAGAAGCGCAAGCTCTACGACGAGTTCGGGGAGGACGCGCTGCGCGAAGGGTTCGACGCCGACGCCGTGAGGGCCTACCGCTCGGCTACCCGCGGCGGCCGGGTGCGCAGCCCGGGCGGCGGTGTAAGCCTCGAGGATTTGTTCGGCGGCGGCATGCCGGGCGGCGCGAGCGGCGGCATCGGCGACATGTTCGGCGATTTGTTCGGCGGGCGCGTGCGTCGCGGCGGGCCGATGAAGGGCTCGGACCTGGCGAGCGAGGTGCACGTCGATTTCGTCTCTGCCATTCGCGGCGCCGAGCTTCGGCTGCGCGTGCAGGACGGCGGAGACGAAGTGAAAGTGCGGGTGCCGCCCGGTGCAGGCGACGGCGATCGCGTGCGCATCGCGGGTCACGGCGCGCCGGGTGACAGTGGCGGTCCGCCCGGCGACTTGCTGCTCACGATTCGTGTCGCCGCGCACCCGCATTTCGAGCGTTCGGGGCTCGATCTGTACCTCGATCTGCCGATCACGGTCGGGGAAGCGTTTCGCGGCGCCAAAGTGCGCGTGCCGACGCCCGAAGGCTCGGTGACACTCACCGTGCCCAAGCACGCCCAGAGCGGCCAGGTGGCACGCCTCAAGGGCAAGGGCGTGAAGCGCCAGAGCCAGCAGGGCGACCTCTACGTGCGCTTCGAGGTGAAACTGCCCATGAAAGAGTCTGCCGCCATCGAGAAGGCGATCGAAACGCTCGAGAACGCGACCGAAGGTGACGTGCGCGAAGGCATCGTTTTTTGAGGCTGGGCACGCCGGCACGCAGCGGCTAGCCGCAACTTGGCCCGACGCTGAACGCGCCGGTACGCTGCTCCGGTGCGTGCGCGTGCGTCCGCCGTTTCTCCGCTCGAAGCGCTGAGCACGCGCCGCGCGGCCGTCGAGCTCGTGAGCGACCGGCGGCACTACGAAGAGATCATCGTGCGGGCAATCGGGGCGGCGCGGACGTCGGTGTGGATTGCGACGGCCAACCTGAAAGACGTGCACATCGAGGCGCCGATCGGGACGCGCGCCCGCGCCCAGGGCCGCTACTACTCGATCGTCGAGCGCTTCGTCGAGCTCGTGCGGCAAGGTGTCGAGCTCCGGATTTTGCACGGCGCGCCGCCGTCGCGTCGTTTTCGTGCTTCGCTCGCGCGCACGAAAGAGCTGAAGTCACCGCGCTTCGAGCTCCGCCACTGCCCCCGCGTGCACCTCAAAATGGTCGCCGTCGACGGCGCCTACCTCTACCTCGGCAGCGCGAACTTCACGGGCGCGGGACTAGGCGCCAAGGACGATGGGCGCCGCAATTTCGAGCTCGGCATTTCGACGGACGACGACGTGCTGCTCGACGCGACGCAGCAGCGCTTCGACCGCATCTTTTCGGGCAAGGAGTGCGGTGCCTGCAAGCTCCGTAGCTTGTGCCCGAAGCCGCTCGACCTGCGTTGAGGCGCGCCGCCCGCGTTACTCGGCGTCCGGTCGTAAACTCGCGCTCGTGCGCACGCGCGGCGGCCGCTCGGACGTGGCCATCGCTGCCGCCACCGGTGCGGAGCTCGTAGCCTGATGCACGCCGTCGTCGTCGTAGCGCTCGAGCTCGGCGATCACGCGCCGGATCATCGCCTGCTTCTCGTGGAACGGCTGAAAGCTCGACTTGAACCCCGCGAGGATCATGGCCTTGATGTCGGCGAAGGGCACGCCCATCTCGCGATGCACGAGATGGAGTTCCTTCGACACGCTCGTGTCCGTGATCAAGCGGTTGTCCGTGTTGACCGTGACGCGCAGCCCGAGATCGAAGTAAAGCTTGAGCGGGTGCGAGGCGAGTGTCTTGACCGCTCCGGTCTGCACGTTGCTCGACGGACAGCATTCGAGCGGGACGCGATGGTCGATGACGTAGTGCAAGAGATCGCCGTGCTCGCGGAGCCGGCAACCGTGGCCGATACGATGCGCGCCGCAGACGTGAATCGCCTGGGCGATCGATTCGGGCCCGTAGGCTTCCCCCGCGTGGATCGTGCAATTGATGTTGTTGTCGCGCACGAGCTGAAACGCCTGGCGGTGGTGTTTGGCGGGAAAATCCGCCTCCGCGCCCGCTAGATCGAAGCCGACCACGCCGCCGCCTTTGTAGGCGACCGCGAGCTCGGCCATTTGGTACGACGACTCGGGCGAAATATTGCGGATGCCGCAAACGATGACGTTCGCCTTGATGCCGAAGGTCTCGCGCGCGCGGCGCAGGCCGTCGAGCACCGCTTCGACCACACGCGTGAGCTTCAAACCGCGGCGCGTGTGCAGCATCGGCGCGTAGCGCACCTCCATGTAGCGAACGTTCTCGCGGTGCGCGTCTTCGGCGAGCTCGAAGGCGATGCGTTCGAGCGCTGCTTCGGTTTGCATGACGCGCAGCGTGATGTCGAAGCCACGCAAGTATTCGACGAGAGAGCCGAATTGCGCGCCGCAGCCGATCGCGGCGCGCAGGCCTACGGCGTCGCTTGCGGGGAGCTCGATGCCGTCGGCTTTCGCGATGTCGAGAATCGTCTCGAGCCGGAGCGAGCCGTCCAGATGGACGTGAAGATCCGTTTTGGGTAGCGCCCGAAACGTCTCGAACGGGACGGGGCTTTCGGGGAGTGCCATGGTCGAGTGTACCACTCGAAGTGTGACTCCGCCGCTCGGCGCCTTGCCTGCGGGAGCGGCTCTCAGGTAACTATGAAAGATTAGGAGGACTCATGCGCCGTCCCATACTGACTGCTCTCACCTTTGCCGCTTGTGCTTCTTTGGTCCTGTCCGCCGCTTGCGGCAGCGACGACGCTTCGGGCGGCGGCACGGGCGGCACCTCCGGCGCAGCGGGGAGGCGCACGCAAACGGCGGGCCGCGGCGGCAGCAGCACCGGCGGCACTGGCAATTCGTTCATGGGCAGCGGCGGCAGCGCCGGCCGCTCCACCCAGGGCGGTGCGGGACGTTCCACGTTCCAGGGCGGCATGCAGATGGGTACGGGCGGCGGCGGCACCAGCGTCGACTGCGGCGACAACCCGAAGAACGGGGACTCCTGCTCGTCCCCCGGCACCTGTCAGAACTCGAACGGCTGCCGGTGCGAGGCGTCGACGCTGTTCGTGGTCGGCTGCACGACGAGCGGTGGCGCCGGCCAGACGAGCAACGGCGGCCGGGCCACGAGCGAGGGCGGCCGAAGCGGAACCGGTGCGACGACGAGCGAAGGCGGTCGCGGAGCGCGCGATGGCGGGGGCGGTATGGCGGCTGCGGGCCGCGCGACGAACGGCGGCGCCGGCAGCGGCGGCAAAGCGAGCGGCGGCGCGCCGAACGGGGGCAAACCGAGCGCAGGCGGCGCGCCGAGCGGCGGCATGCCGAGCATGGGCGGCGCACCGAGCGGTGGCATGTCGAGCGGCGGAGCTCCGGCAACCGCAGGCATGACGAACAATGGCGGGCAGCCGAGCTCGACCGTCGACTGCAACACGACGCCCGTCGACGGAAACCACTGCTCGGGCGGTCCCGGCGTGTGTCCCGTCGGTCAGTGCGTCTGCGGCGGCGACGGCCGCATCGGCTGTCCCGCGGGTGGCCTGCCCGTCGATTGCGACGTGACGCCCGTCGACGGCAATCGTTGCCTCGCGGGCCCGGGTGTGTGCCCGGATAGCGACTGCGTGTGCGGTCGTGACGGCCTGATTGCGTGTCCGAATTAGGCTCGCAACGGCCGCGTCATTGACCTGCGGCGGGCGCGACTCGGCGTCGCGCGCCGCGCCCGCTCCGCCCAAACCAGAGGCTCGCCGCCGCGGCGAGCGCGACGACGGCGACGTAAATCGGCGCCGGCACGCCGTGATGCGCACCGAGCGCGGCCTGGTCGAATGCTTCGCGCAGCGCAGGCGCTTCCACTGCCCCGACGATCATCTTCGAGCCGACGAACGTCGTCGGCAGACCCTGGAGCATGCCGAGCCGGGTGAGGAGCTCCTCGCTCTTCGAGGCTGCGCGATCGGTCTCGGGCGCGTTCATGCACTTCTCGAGCGCCTTCGGATCGAGACCCACCGCGGCGCCCGTCTTGAGCAAGCCGGCAACGGTGAGATCCTCGGACTCCATCAGTGCGTTCGCGAGCTCTTCACCGCGGCCGCGCGCGACCGCGCAGATGTGGGCGCGCGCGGCGCCGCGCGCGAGCGGATGCATGGCGAGCGGCAGATCGAGCCGCACGAGGTGCACGCGCTCGCCGTACTCCGCCGCGACCTTCTTGAGCTCGGGGTGATAGAGACGGCAGAACGGGCACTGGAAATCGACGAACTCGACGACGTTGATCTTGCCCGGCACGTAGTACGCCGCGATCTCGCGCGGCACGTCGGGTAGCGGGCGCAGGGACGGCCAGAGCAGCGGCGCCGTCACGGCGAGCACGCCGAGCGCGATCCAAGCCCCGTCCTTGAACGGCTCGGCGAAGGGATTCAGCGAGCTCGGAGCGGACTCGGAGTTTTGCGTGAACAGCATGACCGCTCCCGCGGCCGCAGCCACGAGCGCCGCCACGTCGACCGTGACGCAAAACACACAGAACGCGTGGATCTGGAGCCACTGAATCAGCAGCAGAGCGCCGGCGCCGAAGCCGCCGATGAGGGCAATGGGCGCCGCTGCGCGCCGGCGGCTACCGGGCAAGAGCGAGAGCGTGAGCACCGCCGTGAATCCGACGAGGCCGAGCGCCGGGAGTGGAATGCGTGCAGCCCCGAGGTGCGAGAAGGCGCTTTGCTGCACGGTCCCACAGCCGCTCGTCGCGCCGCAGTAGGTGGGAACCGGGCTCAAATAGTCGACCGTGAGGGCGGAGCTGCCGAGCAGCGCCACGAGCACGGCAGCGCGAAGGATGAGCAGTGCGCGAACGTTGGCCACGGGTCGACCGATAATGACGACTTTGTCAGCCTTGGACGAAAAGCGCATCAGGAAGCGGCCCCGCGGGCAAGGAAGTGGTGTAAAGCCGCGGCCATGGCTCGAGCTCGATCCAGCGCCGCGGGGCGGGACACCTTCGAGGGCGTCCTCAGCCTGAACCCGAGGGGGTTCGGCTTCGTCGCGTCCGCTGGCAAGAACGACGTTTTCGTGCCGCCCGACGCCATCGGCGGCGCGATGCACGGCGATCGTGTCCTCGTCGCGGTGACGAACATCTCGGCGCGCGGCAGCGAAGGACGCATCGAACGCGTGGTCAGCCGGCGCAACCCGCGTGTCGCGGGCGTGCTCCGGCGCAAGGGCCGGAGCGCGTGGCTCGAGCCGGACGACTCGCGCATTCGCGGTCCCGTCGTGCTCGGCGCCGTTCCGAAGTCGGCGCAAGACGGCGCGGCCGCCGTCGTCACCATCACGCGCTACCCGGAGTATTCGGACGAGAACCCCGAGGGCGAGCTGCTCGACGTGCTGGGCGCGCCCGGCGATCCGAACGTCGAGGTACGCAAGATCCTCGTGCGCGAACAAATCGAAGAGCAGCACCCCGACGCGGCGGTGCGCGAAGCCGAAGCGATGGCGGCGCGCCTGCAGCGGGCCAGCGCGGAAAAGCGCCGGGATTTACGCGACGTTCCGCTCCCCACCATCGATCCCGAGGACGCGCGCGACCACGACGATGCCGTTTGGGTCGAGAAGAACGGCGAGGGCTACCGCGCCTACGTCGCGATCGCGGACGTGAGCGAATACGTCCAGCCCCACAGCGCGCTCGACGAGGAAGCGTTACAGCGGGGTTGCACCATCTATTTGCCGGACCGCGCGATCCCGATGTTGCCCGCTGCGCTGGCCGCGGACTTGTGCTCGCTCTTGCCCGAGCAGGAACGGCTCACGTTGTGCGTCATCGTCGAGCTCGATCGTGACGCGAACATCGTCGATTTCGAAATCGTCGAGGGCGTGATGCGTTCGCACGCCATGCTCACGTACGGCGGCGTCGCCAAGACGCTCGGCTTCACCGAAGCGGGCCCGACGAGCACGCAGGCGGAAGCCCTGAAAAAGGGCTTGCGCATCCTCGACGAGCTCGCGCGCAAGCTGCGCCGGCGCCGCATGCAGCGCGGCGCGCTCGACCTCGATCTGCCGGAGGCCCGCGTGGTCCTCGATCCGAAGACAGGGGCGCCGACCGACGTCGTGCGGCGCGCTCAGGATCCGGGCGTGAAGCGCGCGTACTCGATGATCGAAGAGCTGATGCTGCTCGCGAACGAGACAGTGGCGCGCTTCCTCGGCGTGAAGAAGAGCCCGGGCGTCTACCGCGTGCACGGCAAGCCCGACGAGCAGAAGCTCGAACGGCTGGGAATCGTCGCGCGCAAGCTCGGCGTCGAGATCGACCTCGAGTCGCTGGCCGATCCGCTCGGCGTCTCGCGCTGGCTCGCGAAGATTCAGAAGCATCCGCGCAAGAACGTGCTCGAAATGCTGCTCTTGCGCTCGCTGAAGCAGGCCGTCTACGACACGAACAACGTCGGTCATTTCGGCCTGGCCTCGGAAGCGTACGTGCATTTCACGTCGCCGATTCGGCGTTACCCCGACGTCGAAGTGCATCGCGCCGTGAAGCGCCTCTTACGTGGCGGCAAGCCCGACACTTCGGCCGCGGCGCTCGAAGCGCTCGCTCAGTCGGCCACGCGCGCGAGCACACGCGAGCGAGCGGCGATGGAGGTCGAGCGTGAAGTCGTGGATCTCTACCGCACGCTGCTCATGCGCGATCGCGTCGGAGAAACGCACGAGGGCACGGTGACGGCGCTCGTCGGCAGCGGCGTCTACGTCTCGCTCGACTCCCCCTTCGTCGACGTGCTCATCCGCTTCGAAGGGCTCGGCCCCGATCGCTACGAGTCGAGCGAAGACGAAATCAGCTTGGTCGGCGCGCGCTCGGGCGACACGATTTCGCTCGGCGATCGCCTATTCGTCACGATCGAGGACGTCGCGGTGCTGCGCCGCACCGTCTACGCGCGCCGCGTCGTGCCCGAAGCCACGCTCAAGCACTTCGAGGCCGAGCGAGAGCGCGCGGGCGAGAGCGCGCGGGACGGCGGACGCGACGGCGGGCGTAAAGGGCCGGGTCCGCGCCGCGAGCAGCGGCAGATCCGCGTGGGTGAACGCCGCGGCCCCGGCAGCGCGCCCGTCGCGCGCGGGGCACGACCGAGCGGCAAGTCACGCTTCGGGCAACGCGAGCAGCAGCAGCCGAACCGTGGTGGCTCGCGCAAGGGCGGACGCAAAGGGCGGCGCTGAGCGAGCGCTCGTAGGCGTAACGCCCCGTGCAGCGCGCGGGGTCTGAAGGCGTAACGCAGCGTGCAGCGCGCGCGCGCTAGCCGCAGTCGCCGATGCGCGCGAGCTGCTTGTTTTCCGTGTCCTCCACGTGCAGCGCGAGCTCGCCGCGCTTGGCCGTGACTGTCCCCGGGTTCTTCAACTTATCGAGCCGCACGCCCGTGGCGCGCCCCACGGCTTCGCGCCACGGGATGTTCGGTGCGGGATAGAGCTCGAGGCACTTGGCCCCCGCCGACGGTTGATCGAACGTGAACACGAAGAGCTCGGCGCCGAACTCGGCGCGCACGCGCGGCGGCGCGTCCGTGACGGTCAGCTTGTAGTGGCGAGCGTCGAAGTAGGCCTTCACCGCGTCGAGCGGCATGTCGATGAGCTGCGGGCCCGTGCATTTGATTTCCTTGTCCATGCCCGCATGCTTGTAGGCTTGGCCCTTGGGGCAGCTCGGATCGCCTTCTTTTTGCACGCGTTCGAGCTCGGCGGCGCTCAAGCCCGGGCCCGCTTTGCGCGCGGCTTTGCGCTCGAGTAGCGCGATTTGCGCCGTGATTTGGTTTTTTGCCTCGAGCAGCTTGCCGTGTTCCTCCCCGAGCTTTGCCTTTTCGCAGGCGTCGAGCGCCGTCTCGAGCGGAGGCAGCGCGGCGTGTAGGCTGTCGAGCGAGTGCGAGTCGATGCCGCTCACGACAGCTTGCGCTTTCGTCATCTCGTCGTGACAGCGGCGCTCGTCGAGGCAGCCCGTCGAGGCAACGAGCGCGAGCGCGATCAGGAACGGGCGCGACATCGCGAGCTCGTCAGGCGCGCGGCGAAAGCCGATCGCTGCCCATGAACGCGTGCAGCGGCTCCGGCAAGAGCACACTGCCGTCCTTTTGTTGGAATTGCTCCAAAATCGCGAGCCAGGTGCGTCCGATCGCGAGGCCCGAGCCGTTCAGCGTGTTGACGAGCCGCGGCTTGCCTTTCGGCTCTGGGCGGTAGCGGATCTTGGCGCGCCGCGCCTGATAGTCCCCGAACCAGGAGCAGCTCGAGATTTCGCGATACGCGTTTTGCGACGGCAGCCACACCTCGAGATCGTAGGACTTCGTCGACTGAAACGTGAGGTCGCCGGTGACGTGCTCGACGACGCGGTACGCGAGGCCGAGCCGCTTCAAGACGTTCTCCGCGTGGCCCGTCAGGATTTCGAGCTCGTTCAAGCCTTGTTCTGGCGCGCAGAAGCGCACGATCTCGACCTTGTCGAACTGGTGCTGGCGGATCAAGCCCCGCACGTCGCGACCGTACGACCCGGCTTCGCTACGAAAGCACGGGCTATACGCCGCGTAGGCGAGCGGCAGCTTGTCGCCGTCGATGACTTCGTCCGCGTGCAGGTTCGTGACCGGGACCTCGGCGGTCGGAATCAAGTAGAGGGGCTCCCGATCGTTCGGATCGCCGCGGAAGGTCTTGAACAGATCGGCCTCAAATTTCGGTAAACTGCCGGTGCCGCGCAACGCCTCCGCCTTCACGAGGAACGGCGGGTACACCTCGGTGTAGCCGTGCTCGCGCGTGTGCAAATCGAGCATGAACGCCGCGAGCGCGCGCTCGAGCCGCGCGCCTTGACCCCAGAGCACGGAAAAGCGCGCGCCCGAGAGCTTCGCCGCGCGATCCAAATCCAAAATCCCGAGGCTTTCGCCGATTTCCCAGTGCGGCCGCGGTGTGAAGTCGAACTTCGGCTGCTCGCCCACGACGCGCACGACGGGATTGTCGGCGTCCGTCTTGCCCGCTGGCGTGGTCGCGTGCGGCACGTTCGGGATGCTGAGGAGCTTCTCCTCGATGGCGCTCTCGAGCTCGGCGAGCTCCGTCTCGCGGCGCTTCACCTCGTCGCTGAGCTTCTTCAGCGCTTCACGCCGCGCCTGCATGGCCTCCCGATTGCCGCTCTTGGCGAGCTCGGCCATGCCGTCGCTCGCGGTGTTGCGCTCGGACTGCAGCTTTTCCGTGGTCGTCACGAGCTCTCGCCGCTTGCGGGCGAGCTCCGCGACGTTGTCGAGCAGCGCGGCATCTTCCGGCGAGCGTCGCGCGAGGAGCGCGCGCACTTCGTCGAGGTGTTCGGAAACGTAACGTGCGTCGAGCATGCGAAATCCGAGTTGAGCCGTCTTGGAAGACTGGATCGAGACTAGTACCCGACCCCGACCCCGACGCCTACACCGACCGAGACGTTTCCGGCGCGCCGAGCGTAGTTTCGGAGCACGACGAGGTGCGTGACGTACGTGCAGGTCCGCAGAGCGGCGCCGTTACAGCCGGCCCATTGCCCGCCCGAGGCACGCGCGCCGTCCTGGTCGTAAAAGATGACCTGACCGTTCGGCAGCACCGAGAGCCATGCATTGGCGGCAAAGGGCGGTGAGGCGTTCGTTACGCCCACTTGCCCCAGGAAATAGTCGTCCGGGCCCGCGACGCGCCCGTCGGGCAGCAGCAATCCGACCGGCTCGTAGTCTTCGTCGACGGCGCGTCCGACGCGATCGAGCTTGAGGATCAGCCGGCCTCCCTCGAGCACGTCACCGTCCGGCTTCACATCGATGGCGTCCGCGTCACCACGCTCCCAGTGCGCCGCGGGGATGAGCAGAGGCGCGCCGCCTTCAGCCCAGCGCGGCGGTGCACTTGGGGCGCAACCGAAGGCGGCAGCGAGCGCGCCGAGAAGCGGAGCGATGCTTCGGAGTTGCACGCGCAGAAGGATAGCGCGAGGTAGGCGACCGGTCCGCGGCCAAAGGGCCGGGCTGCGCGCGGGCCGGGCACACCCGGAATTTGGCTGGTTTGGAGCGGCCGGGTTACGACGGCATGCCGTGATTTCACGCCGCGCAGCCTCCGAGTTTCCGAACGACAACCCGGAATTGCACGACGGCATCGTGTGGAGCTGTCCCGAGCCGTGCGCGCCGCCGCTGCCGACGTTGCGGATCCGCAAGACCGAGGGAACGCTGCCGAAAGTGCTCGGACCGGCGTGGGCCGTCGAGGCCGACCGCGCCTCGGCGTCACCGCAGCAATCGGCGGAGCGCGGCGTGGCGGTGCGACAAGCCGTCGGCCCCGAGCCCGTCGTCGCGCCGCCGCAGCCCGCCGTGAAGTCGGCGCTGCCGGGTGTCCGCAGCGCCCCACCGTTGCCCGAGGGACCCTTCGAGCGCTTCGTCGCGACCGTGGCGCGCGTTGCCATGAACCGCGGCGCGACGCGGGCCGCCGGCGCGGTCACTTCACTGCTCGTCCTCGGGCGGCTCGCCCGCGACGGGGTTGATGGCCAGCTGCTCGACGCGCTCGGTCGAGGCCGTATTCTCGCGGCGGGCGGCCAGGTGACGCCGGAATTCGCCGTCACGACGGCAGCGTGGCGCGCCGTGCTCGAAGGCACCGGGGGCGATCTGTCGGGCTGCGGTAACTCGACGCTCGACACGTGGGCCGCCGAGCTGCTCGCCGCCGTCATGAACGTGCCACGCTCCGAAACCAACGAGCTCAAGCGCGAGCTTCGTCGCTCGGGCGTCGCGGCGTTCGGCTTACTTGCGGTCGCCTAGCTCCGCCGAGCCGAATCGCGGCGCACCCGTGGGGGCAACTCGCACGTGTTCAATTGCGGTGGAGCTCGAGTTGGTCGAGCGAGGTTTCGATGTGCTCGCGGCGTGAGCGCGCCGAAGCGATGAGGCCGTCTACGGAGAGCGCGGGATCGCCCCAGAGCGCCGCGCTCGGCGCGACGGGCCTGAGCGGCGCCCGTACGGGCGAAAGGTCCAAGAGGGCTCGAATGCGCTCGGCGCCCGCAAAATAGCCAGAACTTGCGTCATTTCCCACGGCGATGCCGACCAGGCGCCCGCCGTCGTCCCAAAGTCCGGAGCCGGACATGCCGCTGTCCAGACGCTCGGTTTGGAGGAACCCTTGCGTCGCGTTCCTCGGATGCAGCTTGGCGACGGTCCACGGCGAGGGGACGTGGGTGAGCAGCGTCGTCGCATGTTCGTAATCGACGTCGCCTTCGGCGAGCGACGCGGGGACGAGGCCGCTCGTCGCGAAGACGGCGAGGTCCGACGCCGCCGCGCGCGCGACGACGACGCCGAACGCCGTGCGATCCGGCACGCCCATGCGTGACGCCGTCACGAACGAAACGTCGTTGTCCGGGACGCAGTGATTCGCCGTGATCGCGAGCGTCGCCGACAGCGCGACGCCGCCACACGTCACCCCGTCCGCGCCGAGAATAGCGAGGGTTGGTTCATCGCCCACCACGGGACCGGTGACGGACACCTCGTGGCACGCCACGAGGCCGAAAAGAGCCAAAGTACCGAAAATTTTGCGCATGAAACCGCCTTGGGCAGAGCTTCGCCCCGGGCCCGCCGCGGCCCTCCCTGGACCGCTCTCGGGCACACGCGCGGATCTGTTGCGCGCACCGCGACCGACATTCGACGCGCGTGTCGAAGGCGCCCGATTGCCCCGTCTCGCCTGACGCGCAGCGTCGCGCGTGTCGCGCCTCACGCGCGACCGTGCGGCCGTTCCGTCCTAGAGCGCCTCGCCGAGGTACGCCGCTTTGATGCGCGGGTCGTCGCGCAGCTCCGAGCAGCGCCCCGAGAGCACGATTTCCCCCGTGACGAGCACGTGCGCGCGATGCGCAGTCTCGAGAGCGAGGCGCGTGTTCTGTTCGACGAGCAGGATCGTCAGGCCGGTCTTCGCGATTTCCACGATGCTCCCGAAAATCTGCGCGACGAGCTTCGGCGCGAGCCCGAGGCTCGGCTCGTCGAGCAGCAAGAGGCGTGGTTCTCCCATCAGCGCGCGTCCGATGGCCAGCATTTGCTGCTCCCCGCCGGAGAGTGTGCCGCCCGCCTGCGCGAGGCGCTCGCCGAGGCGCGGGACCAAAGCGAGCACGCGCTCGAGCCGCTGCCCGAGCGTGACGGGATCGCGTTTGAGAAACGCGCCGAGCTCGAGGTTTTCACGCACGGTCATGCCGGCGAAAATCGCGCGGCCTTCGGGCACCAGCGTCGCCCCGAGCGCCGTGCGGCGGTGGGTCGGTATGCCCGTCGCGTCACGTCCGAATAGGCGCACGCTGCCGCGCGCGGCCGGCACCAAGCCGACGAGCGCCTTCAGCACGCTCGTCTTGCCGGCGCCGTTCGCGCCGATGAGCGCGACGATCTCGCCCCGCGCGACGCTGAACGAGACGCCCTTCACGGCGGCAATTCCGCCGTAAAGCACGTGCAACCCGGCGACCTCGAGGTCCGGCTCGCTTGCGGACGCGTCGGGCCCGTTCACGCTTCCCGCTCCGTGCGGCCCGCCGACGGCTCCTCACCGAGGTACGCCGCGAGCACGCGCGGGTGCTCGCGGATTTCGGCGGGCGTGCCTTCCGCGATCGTCTCGCCGTGATCGACCACGTGAATGCGTTCGCACACGCTCATCACGAGTGACATGTTGTGCTCGACGAGCACCACCGTGACGCCGAGCTCGTCGCGCAAGAATCGGATTTGGCGCTCGAGCTCGCGCGCTTCGGTGCTGTTCATGCCCGCCGCCGGTTCGTCGAGCAGAAGCACCTTCGGTGCGAGCATCAACGCGCGCGCGATCTCGAGCCGGCGCTGCGAGCCGTACGGCAAGCTGCCTGCAATGTCGCCGGCTTGCCCCTGAAGACCCAAAATCTCCAGCAATTCACGGGCCCGGACGCTGAGCGCGCCCTCGTCGTTCGCGTGCGCCGTGTTGCGAACGATGGCGCTCAGCACGCCCGAGCGGTGCAGCTTGTGGCCGGCGACCATGACGTTTTCGAGCACGGTCATCGAGCGAAAGACGCGAATGTTCTGAAATGTGCGCGCGACGCCGAGCCCGGCCACGCGCGCGGGCGGCAGCCCGCCGATCTCTGCGCCGTCGAAGCGAACGTGGCCGCCGTCGGGCCGATACACGCCCGTGACGACGTTGAAGAGCGTCGTCTTGCCCGCGCCGTTCGGTCCGATCAGGCCGAAGATCGACTTCGGCGCGACCTCGAAGCTCACGCCGCGCAGCGCGCGCAGGCCGCCGAAGACCTTGTCCACGTGCTCGAGAGCGAGCAGCGTCACGGGCGCTCCGGCTGGCGAAATCGGCGCCGCAGCGCCGCGAGGCTTATTTCACGCGTCCCGAGCAGCCCCTCGGGACGCACGAGCATGATGACGATCAGCAAGAGCGCGTAGAGTACGAGCCGGTATTGTTGCAAGTCGCGCATCAGCTCGAGCGTCACGGCGACGAACACACCGCCGAGCGCAGCGCCCGAAATCGAGCCCAGGCCGCCGACGATGATCATGACGATCATGTCGATCGACTTGTCGAACTTGAAGTCCTCGGGACGAATCCCCGACTGCATGTGCGCGAAGAGTCCGCCCGCGATGCCTGCCGTCGCGGCGCTCAGCGTGAACGCGAGCACCTTGAGCCGCGTCGTCGGTATCGCCATGGCTTCGGCGGCGATTTCGTCCTCCCGGATCGCGATGAGCGAGCGGCCCGTCTGCGAGAACGTCACGTTCCTGACGACGACCACGATGACGATCACCCAAAAAAATACCCAAAAAAAGCTCGTATACGTGGGCAATCCCGCCGGTGAATCGCCGAAGTAACCGGTGGCGGCTCCGAGAAACTGCGCGTTGTTGAACAGGATGCGAATAATCTCGCCGAACCCGAGCGTCACGATCGCGAGGTAGTCGCCTTTGAGTCGCAAGCTCGGCAGCCCCACGAGCACGCCCGCGCCCGCGGCGAGCAGCGCGCCCACGAGCAGCGCCAGATTGAACGTCACGCCGTCGGCGAGCGTGCCTGCGCCGAGGAGCGCCGTCACGTGCGGCGCGAGCTTCACGCCCGTAAACGCCGCTGCGTACGCGCCGACGGCCATGAATCCGGCGTGGCCGATCGAGAATTGTCCCGTCGTGCCGTTGATGAGGTTCAGGCCAACCGCGAGGATGACGTTGATGCCCGCGATCAAGATGATGCGCTGCACGTATTCGATGAAGCCCGCCTGCACGCCGAGGTTCGCGGCGTAGAGCGCGGCGAGCACGCCGGCGCTCAGGACGAGACGCAGGAGCCAGCGCGGTTTTTGCGTCGCGATGTCCACTACTTAGACCTTCTCCTGCCGCACGACGCCGAGTAGCCCTTCCGGCTTCAAAACGAGGATCACGACCAAGATCAGGAACGTGATGGCGTCGCGATAATCGGGTGACAGGTAGCCGGCCGTGAGCTGCTCGGCCAGGCCGATGAGTAAGCCGCCGACGACGGCGCCCGGAATGTTGCCGATGCCGCCGAGCACGGCCGCGACGAAGGCTTTGAGTCCGGTGAGCACGCCCATGAGCGGGTTGATCGTGATCTGATCGAGGCCGAACAGGATGCCGCCTGCCGCGGCGAGCGCAGAGCCGATCGCGAACGTCGCGCGGATGGTCGCGTTCACGTCGATGCCCATGAGCCGCGCGGCATCGATGTTCATCGAGAGCGCGCGCATCGCTCGTCCCGTCCACGTACGCTGGACGAACAGGTGCAGCCCGACCATCAGCGCGAGCGCTACGACGAAGATCGCAAGCTTGATGTTCGTCACGATCACGCCGCCGGCCGCGAAGCGGAGCTCGCGCAAGATCGGGGGATACGCGCGAGGATTCGGCGTAAAAAGCAGCATGGCGGCGTTCTGCAAGAAGAGGCTCACCCCGATCGCGGTGATGAGCGGCGTGAGCCGCGGCGCCGAGCGAACGGGACGATACGCGAGCGCCTCGATCAGCACGCCGAGCAGCGCCGAGGCCGCCATCGCGAGCACGAGCACGACCAGCGCGAGCCCGAGCGGAAACCCCCTACCAGCCGCTTGGTAACGCTCTACGCCGAGCCAGCTCGCGAGGTAGTAGCCGCTGTAGGCACCCATCATGAACACTTCGCCATGCGCGAAGTTGATGAGCTTCAAGATGCCGTAGACCATCGTGTACCCGAGCGCGATCAAGGCGTAGATCGAGCCGAGGGACAGGCCGTTGATGATCTGTTGGAAGAATTCGCTCACGAGGCGCCCAGACGGCCGCCCGAGCCTAGTTCAATCAGAAAACGGCGTCTTCCGTGCCGAATCCGGCGCGCCCGCTCAGGTCTTTTGATTGCGCAAGGGCAGCGGACACGAGTCCACGCCGTTCTTCTCGTCGTACTGCTGGTGGTACGCCTCGGCCTTGTAAAATCGGCCAATCGCGCGGATCTCGGTCGTGATGGGCCGCGTTTGGCGCTTCTGCTCGTCGAGCTCCGATTCACGCGCGGCTCGCTCTTGCTCGGGCGAAAACGTGAAGATCGCGCTGCGATAGTTCGAGCCGAAGTCCGGCCCCTGCCGATCCTTCGTCGTGGGATCGTGCGTCTCCCAGAACACGTGCAAAAGCTCCGCGTAGCTCACGACCTTGGGATCGAACTCCACGAGCACGGTTTCCGCGTGGCCGGTCCCGTGTGACGAGACGTCCTCGTACGTCGGCTGATCGGTATGGCCGCCCGTGTAGCCCACCGCCGTGGCCACCACGCCGTGCACGTGCCGAAACGTGTTCTCGGAGCCCCAAAAGCAGCCTTCGGCGAAGGCGGCGAGCTCGTGGCCCGGAGCGGGCGTGAGCGGCGTTCCGGCTCCGACGTGGCCTGGGTTCGTGCCGACCTTCGCGGTGCTCTTTGTCGCGGGTGCAGCGCCCGTCGTACGAGGAACGACGGCAGTGGAGGCTTGCGGCGCGGGCGCCGTCGTCGCGTGCGGCTCACACGCGACAGCCAGAGCGAAAACGGGAGCGAGAACGAACGTGCGCATACCTGTGGTACGGCGCAGGGCCTGCCCGGTTTCGCGCGTCCCCCCGCCGCGCTCATCCGTTCAGGGCTGGACCGTCGCCTCGTAGACGGCCTTGCCGCCCTGGATCTTGAGGATGACGGCGCTCTTCTCGGGATTGCGGTCCTTGTCCATCGTGATTTTGCCCGTCACGCCCTCGAACCCCTTGGTCTGGGCGAGAGCATCGCGCACGGCTTTGGGGTTGGTGGTGCCGGCGCGTTTGACGGCGTCGAGCAGCACGGCCGCGGCGTCGTAGCCGAGCATGCCGAGCCCGGTCGGTTCCTGACCGTACTTGGTCTTGAAAGCGGCCATGAACTGCTTGCCCTTGGGGCTCGCGCCGTCGGCCGCGAAATGGTTCGAGAAATACGAGCCGTCGAGGGCGTCTCCGCCGATGCTGAAGAGCTCCGGCGCGTCCCAGCCGTCGCCGCCGAGCAATGGGACCTTCAGGCCGAGCCGCTTGGCCGTGCGCGCGATGGCGCCGACTTCACTGTAGTAGCCGGGCACGTAGATGGCCTGCGCCTTCGTGCCCTTCACCGCCGTCACTTGGGCGCTGAAGTCCGTGTCGCCCGCGGAATACGACTGTTCGAGCGAGATTTTGCCGCCGAGGGCCGCGAACGACGCCTTGAACGTGTCGGCGAGGCCGATCGAGTAGTCGTTCTTCACGTCCCGCAGGATCGCGACCTCGTCGAGCTTCAGCGTATTGCGCGCGAACGTCGCCATCACCTTGCCCTGAAACGGGTCGATGAAGCAGACGCGGAAGATGTAGTCGCCGACCTGCGTCACCTTCGGATTGGTGGAGGAGGGCGAGATCATCGGAATGCCGCGGCGCTGCGCGATACGGCCGCCCGCGAGCGACAGGCTGGAGGCGACTTCGCCGATGAGCGCGTTCACGTGCTCGACGTCGATGAGCCGCGTGACGGCGCTCGCTGCTTCGGCCGAATCGCCGCGATCGTCGAGCGTGACGACTTTGACGGGCTTGCCGAGCACGCCGCCGGCCGCGTTCGCTTCGTCGACGGCGAGGTGCACGGCTTTGTCCGTGTCTTGCCCGAAGTGCGCCGTATTGCCCGTCATCGACGCGTAGTGCCCGATGACGACGCCCTGCGTCGCGGCGCTCGCGCCGGCGCTGCTGCCGCTCGGGGCCGCGTCGCCGCCCAATTTCTTGCAGGCTCCGAGCTGCGCGACACAGGTGAGAGCCGCCAAGCAGAACCAACGCCGTCGCCCGAAATCCATGGTTGGACGCTAACCCTCAAAGCCCGGAGCTGACAATCGCGGCTCGTGGCGTCCTAGCTCGAGAGGACGCGCCGAACGCGCGCGTTAGGGCTGGTCGCCCTGCTGGCCGGGGGGGTCGTGCGGCGGCGTGACGACCGGCGGCGGCGGCGCGCTGGGGCCATTCGCGCCGCTCTTTGCCGCTGCATCGTTTGCCGCGGCGGTTTGTGCGGCCTTTTGTGCCTCCGCCAATGCTCCTGCCGCGCGAATGCGGCGCTTGGCCTGCACGAGGTGCACGGTCTGATCGAGGATCACGGCGACGAGGATGACACCGCCGATGATGATGTACGTCCAGTTCGGGTTCAGCCGCCAGATGCGCGGCACCTGATCCGTGTCCACGTAGTGGAGCTGGAACATGTTGATCCCGTTGTCGATGACGCGCATCACGGCGGAGCCGATCACGATGCCGAGCACCGTGCCCTCGCCGCCGCGGAGCGAGCAGCCGCCGAGCACTGCCGCCGCGATCGCATACAGCTCGTAGGCGATGCCGACCTGCTGCGACATCTGCCCGATGTACGACGCGTAGCAAACGCCGGCGATGCCGGCCGTGCCGGCGGAGATCAGGTACGTGCTCGCTTCGACGCGGCGGACGTTGATGCCGGAGTATTCGGCGGCGTCGCGGTTGCCGCCGATGGCGTAGACGTAACGGCCGTAAACCGTGAAATGCAGCACGTACGTCGCGATCCCGATCACGAACAAAAACAACACGAGGGGATACGGCAAGAGCGCAGCGCCGTGCACCTGGACGTAACCGCCGTTGGCGAAATCGAGCAGCGGCGAGCCACTGAGGCTCAACGTGCCCCCGTCGGCGATCGTCTGCGACACGCCACGGATGAGCAACATGCCGCCCAAGGTGACGATGAACGGCTGCAAACCGAGGTGCGTGATGAGCAAGCCTTGAATCCCGCCGAGCGCCAGCGCGATGCCGAGCGCAACCGGGATGCCGACCCAGAGCGAAAGCCCGAGACAGCTCGGCGACGAGAGCTTCGCGATGATGACGCCCGTGAGGCCGATGGTCGAGCCGATCGACAGGTCGATGCCGCCCGTGATGATCACGAAGCCGGTGCCGATGGCAAAGATGCCGAGCATCGAGATCTGCCGGAACGTATTGATCGAGTTCGACGCCCCGAGAAAGTCGGGATTCGAGGCGTAGAGCGCCACGCACATCGCGAGGAGCGCGACGCCCATTCCGGTTTCGCGTTTCACGCCGCCTGCGCTCCCTTACCACCGGTCATCAGTGTCGCGATTCGTTGTTGGGTGAGACCCTCGATCGGCAAGATGCCCCGCAGTCTCTTTTCGTGCATCACGGCGACGCGATGGCTCATGCCGAGGACCTCTTCCATATCGGAGCTCACCATCAGGATGGTGATGCCGTCGGCGGCGAGCGCCGCCATGTGTCGATAGATTTCGGCTTTGGCGCCGACGTCGATGCCGCGCGTGGGCTCATCCAGGATCAGGATGCGCGGGTTCATGGCGAGCCATTTGCCGAGCACGACCTTCTGCTGGTTGCCCCCCGAAAGGTTGACTACTTTTTGCGCGATGCCGAAGGCCTTGGTGCGCAGGCGCGCGATTTCGGCTTCGGCGACGCGCTTTTCCGTCGCTCGGTCGAGCCAGCCGAAGCGCGCGTAACTCGCGATGTTCGGCAGCGACGTGTTCTCGGCGATGGTCATCGGCAGCACCAAGCCGTGGCGCTTGCGGTCCTCGGGCGCCAAGTAGACGCCGCGGGCGATGGCTTGTCGCGGATTTTGCGGTGAATACGGCTGGTTTTCGAGCAGCATCGTGCCGCCGAGCGCCGGCGTTACCCCGAAGAGCGTCTGCATCAGCTCGGTGCGGCCGGAGCCGACCAGCCCCGCGAAGCCGAGAATCTCACCGCGGTACGCCATGAACGACACGCCTGCGGCCGCCCCCGGCACGATCACGTTCTCGACGACGAGCATCGGCTCCTGCGTCGCCGAACGCGGGCGCTCGGGGAAGTACGCGCCGCTCAAGTCGCGGCCGACCATCAGCTGCACGATCTTGTCGTGCGTCGCCTCGGCCCGCCGCAAATCACCGACGTAGCCGCCGTCGCGCATCACGGTGATGCGATCGGCGAGCTCGAGCACCTCTTCCATGCGGTGCGAGATGTAAACGATACCGATGCCCTCCTCGCGGAGTTTGCGAATGATGGCGAAGAGGTGCTCCGACTCGCCCGCCGTCAGCGACGAGGTCGGCTCGTCCATGATGATGATGCGAGCGTCCAAGGCGAGCGCCTTGGCGATCTCGACCATCTGCATCTGTCCAGCCGTGAGCTCCGAGACCGGCGTCGTCGGCGGACGTTCGAGACCGACACGCGCGAGCAGGGCGCGCGCGCGCTCGTTGAACTCCCCGCGCGGCAACGGCGCGAGCAAAGTCTTGCGTTCACCGCCGAGGAAGATGTTGGCCGCGATGTCGAGGTTCGGCGCGAGCATCAGCTCTTGATGAATCAGCGCGATGCCGTGCTGCTTGGCGGCCCGCACGTTCTCGAACACGACGGGCTTGCCGTCGATGCGGATCGTGCCCTCGTCCTGCGACTGAGCGCCGCCGAGGATCTTCATCAACGTGCTCTTGCCGGCGCCGTTTTCCCCCATCAGCGCCAGGACTTCGCCTTGATGCAGGGTGAGCGACACCCCTCGGAGCGCGATCACACCGGGGAACCGTTTGGTGATGCCGGTCATCTCGAGGAGAGGGGGCTTGTGTTCCATCGTGGAGTCCTTGAACGGCTCTCGGCTCGAGGGTCCGGGTTTGCCCTATTTCTCGAGCGCGGCGAGCTTCGCCGTGAAGTCTTTGACGTTGCCCATCGCCGCTTCGGCCGAATCGCCGCGGTCCTCGAGCGTGGCGACCTTGACCGGCTTGCCGAGCACGCAGCCGCTCGCGTTCGCTTCGTCGACGGCCAGGTGCAAGGCCTTGTCGGCGTCTTGCCCGAAGTGCGCGGTACTGCCTGTCATCGATGCGTAGTGCCTGCCTGACGCTAACCCTCAAAGCCCGGGGCTGACAATTGCCGCTCGGCACGGGAACGCTCCGAAAGCCGGATATTCGCGCCGTTTGTCGGGGCACTCTGGGGTGGCGCGTTCGCCGCGGCCTTTTTACGCCGCGGCCAGCGCTCCTGTACCGAACGCGCCGCTCGGCTTGCACGAGTGCGCCTTCTTATCGAGGAGCACCATGACGCGCGCGAGACGCGCAGAACATGACGAGAGGGTACGGCGAGAGCGCAGCGCCCTTGGCCTTGAGGTAGCCGCCGTTCGCGAAATCGAGCGGCCGGCGGGGCGCGATATGCAAAGCGATGCCGAGCGCGATTGAAATGACGATCCCCCAGGACACCAAGGGCAGCCACTCCGGCTGTTGACAACATCACTGGGCGAACAATAGAGTCCGCGCCAATTCTCCCGCGCTAAACGTGCGTCCGAGCCCCGGGGTTGCCCGGCGGCCTGGCGTGGACCGCCGCCGAATGCCCACGGCGCGCCTGCACTGACAAATCTCATGAATCGAGAAACCGCTCAAGTCGCTCAATCGACGATGACTTCGCTCGATTGGGTCATGGTCGCCCTGTACTTCACCGTCCTTTTGGGCGTCGCCTCGTGGGTGGTGAAGAAGAGCAAGAAGACGGCCGACGACTACTTCCTTGCAGGTCGCAACCTGAGCTGGTGGATCATCGGCGCATCCATCTTCGCGTCGAATATCGGCTCGGAGCACATCGTCGGGCTTGCCGGCTCCGGCGCCTCCGACGGCATGGCGCTCGCGCACTACGAGCTGCACGCCTGGTGCCTCCTGTTGCTCGGCTGGGTCTTCGTGCCGTTTTACATGCGCACGCAGGTCTTTACGATGCCCGAGTTCCTCGAGCGGCGCTTCTCGGTCGAATCGCGTTACGTGCTCTCGATCGTCTCGCTTTTGACCTTCGTCGTATCGAAGATCGCGGTGGGCATCTTCGCGGGCGGCGTCGTCTTCCAGACGCTGCTTCCCGAGGTGAGCCTCACCATCGGTGGCGTTTACGTCAGCAGCTTCTGGATCGGCTCGATCGGCGTCATTCTCCTCACGGGCCTCTACACGACGCTCGGCGGCATGCGCGCCGTCGCCTACAACGACGCCGTTCAGGTCGTCGTGCTGATCGGTGGCTCGCTGCTCCTCACGGGCTACGGCCTGAGCAAGCTCGGCGGTTGGGGACGCATGCGTGAGCTCGTCGGCTCCGACATGCTGAACCTGTGGAAGCCGATGACGCCGGTTGGCGTCGAGAGCACGTGGGCGCCCGTCATCGAGCAGGACGCGGGCGGGCGGCTCGTGCGGCAGGCGTGGTACTTCAATCAGCAGTACCCCTGGCTCGGCATGGCCGTGTGCGCGCCGATCATCGGCATGTGGTACTGGTGCACCGACCAGTACATCGTGCAGCGCGCGCTCGGCGCCCCGAACGAGACGCAGGCCCGTCGCGGCAGCATTTTCGCGGCCTTCCTCAAGCTCGCCCCGCCGTACCTCTTCATCATCCCGGGCATGATCTGCTTCGCGCTCGCGAAGAGCGGCATCGTTCATGAGCTCGCGCGCATGGTCGGCCCCGACGGCAAGCCGATCCCCCACGAGGCGCAGGGTGCCTTCCCCTTGATGGTGAAGTACCTCCTTCCGTCGGGTCTGCGCGGCATCGTGGTCGCCGGTCTGCTGTCGGCGCTCATGGGCTCGCTCGCTGGCGTGTTCAACGCCTGCTCGACGCTATGGACGGTCGACATCTACCAAAAGTGGAAGCCGCAGGCCTCGCAGGAGCAGATCGTGAAGACCGGCCGCATCGCCACGGGCGTGATGGTGGTCATCGCGATTCTTTGGTTGCCGGTCGTCCAGGGCGCGCACGGCCTCTACAACTACCTGCAGGCTGTCCAGGGCTACCTCGCCCCGCCTATCTTCGTGGTGTTCTTCTTCGGGGTGTTCAACAAGCGCCTCACCGCCAAGGGGTGCCTGTGGGCGATGATCATCGGCTTCCTGGTCGGCATCTTCCGCATGGCGGTGGACACGCCGGTGACGCTCATGGGCAAGCCCTACGACAAGGGCTCGTTCTTCTGGATCGTCAACAACATCAACTTCCAGTACTTCAGCATGCTCATCACGCTCGTCTCCGCCATCGTCATGCTGGTGGTGAGCTACATGGGCACGCCGCCCGACGAGCGCCAGCTCGGCGGTCTGACGTTCGCGACTGCGTCAGCGGAGGACCGGGCTCACACGCGCGCGGGCTGGGATCAGCGTGATGTGATCGCGTCGGTGTTCGTCATCGTCGCGATTCTCTTCGCGTACTTGTACTTCCGCGGCTAGCCCGCGGGCCTGGAGCGGCGCGGCCGCCGCGCGCGGCTGCGCCTCGTCAATTCGAAGTCATGGTGGCCGCGCGCCAAGCGTCGAGCGCGCGCATGTTGCCGAGTGAGTCCGCCCAGCTCATCGCCGGCCACGCCGCTTCCTGAGCGGGCAGCGTGCGCGCGACGAGGTCGGCTTCGAGGGCGTAGCTCGGAGCTGTTGCGCGAATTTCGATACCTCGCGGCGATCGGTTCTCGAGGTGCACGACGAGCGTCGTCGCGCGTCCTTGGCGCTCGCCGGCCGGTAGCCAGGGGTTCGGCAGGATCAAGCGGCCGGTCTCGCCGAAAATGACGACTCTCGTTCCGAGCTCGTGACGCAGTGCGCACGCCACCTCGGCCGTCATGCCCGACGCGAAACGCAGTGACGCGCTCGCCACCTCTTCGACGCCCGTCGGGCCGCGAAAGCCGGTGCCGCGAAATGTCTCGTGTTCCGCGAGCTCGCCGCCCGCGACGACGCCCGCGATCAACCTGACGAGTGACAGTGGATAACAGCCGACGTCGAGGATGGCGCCGCCGCCGAGCGCGGGATTGAACAAGCGCCCCTCGCCGGCGCGCTGCGCTCGAAAACCGAAATCGGCGCGCACGTGGCTCACGCGCCCAATGGTGCCGCCTCTGAGCTCGCCGACGAGCGCTTGCATCAGCGGATGGCACCGATACATGAGCCCTTCCATCAAGAAGGTCCCGCGGCGCCGCGCGGCTTCGATGATGCGCTGGGCGCCTGCCGCGTCGAGAGCGAGCGGCTTCTCGCAGAGCACGTGCTTGCCCGCCTCGATGCATTCGATGGCGTGCGGCTCGTGCAGCGGGTGCGGCGTCGCGATGTAAATCGCCTGGATTTCCGGCCGCTGCACGAGCGCGTCGAGCGAGGACTCCGCGAAAGGCAAGCCGTGCCTCTTTGCGAACGCGCGCGCCTTGTCCGGCGAAGAACCGCACACGCCGAGCGCGTGACTTTGCTTCGCGTGCGCGAGCGCGCGCACGAAATCGGTCGCGATCGCGCCCGTGCCGACCACGCCCCAGCCGAGCGGCGCCGCTTTCACTTACTCCACGCTGAAACGGTGGATCATCACGTGCCGATACGTCTCACCCGGCTTCAAGACGACTTGGTCGCGCCACGCCGGCACGTTGATCGCGTTCGGGAACTTCTGGGTCTCGAGGCAAAAACCCGTGTATTGCGCGTAGGTCGCACCCTTGCCGTGGAGCGAGCCGTTCAAGAAATTGCCCGAGTAAAACTGTAGGCCCGGCTGGTTCGCCTCGAGCGTCAGCACGCGGCCCGACTTGGGCTCGCGCACTTTGGCGACGGGCCGCAGCGCGTTCGGGTCACCGTTGATGACGAAGTTGTGATCGTAGCCGATCGGAATCGACCCACCGCCGGCCTTTTTCAGATCGCGGCCGATGGGCTTGCCCGCCGTGAAGTCGAACGGCGTGCCCTTCACCGGTTTGACGACGCCTGTCGGCACCATCGGATCGCCCGGCGTGTAGGAGTCGGCGAACAGCGTGAGCTCATGGTCGGTGATGGGACCCGCATCGTTACCGGCGAGGTTCCAGTACGAATGGTTGGCGAGGTTCACGAGGGTCGTGCGATCGGTGACCGCGACCATCTCGACCTTGAGCTCGTCGGCGTCGGTAAGCGTATAGGTCGTCTTGGCCGTGACGGTCCCGGGATAGCCTTCTTCGCCGTCTTTCGAGACGTAGGTGAGCTCGACGGACGGTCCGGCGGGCGTGTCCTTGGGCTGTGCCTCCCAAACTACTCTGGAAAAGCCGTGCGGCCCGCCGTGCAAGGCATGCGGCGGGTCGTTCGGCGCGAGGTGATACGTCTTGCCCTCGAGTGAAAACGTGGCGTTGCGAATGCGATTCGCGACGCGCCCGACCGTCGCGCCGAAGAACGCGTTGCCCGCTTGGTAGCCCGCCAAGTCATCGAACCCGAGCACGATGTCGGCGAGCTTGCCGTTGCGGTCGGGGACCTCGAGCGCGGTCAGCGTCGCGCCATAGTTCGTAATCTTGGCTTTGAGTCCATGAGCATTCGCGAGGGTGAACAACCAAACGTCCTTTCCGTCGGCCTTGCCGTACGCCGTCTGCTCGAGCGCACTTCGCGCAGGCGCGGCGGGCGCCGGGGCCGGAGCGGGGCGCGGAGCTGTTACCCCAAGGGGTGACGTCGCGCTAATCGCGGGCGAGCTCGGCGGCGGCGCGGCCGGGGGTTGGGGCGCACAAGCCAAGGCCGCGCCGAGCGCCGAGATCAGCGCGATGGTCGTTACGTTCCGTCTTTCCGTCGTCCGCAAAGCCGTACCCTCCGGGGCTGGCCGGTTTTCGGCCGGGCGTACCCTACCAATAAGCCAGACGGGCTCTCAAGCTCGACGTGGGCGGCCTCCGAGCCGAAACTCGAGATCTTCCCCTTTCGGGCGTGTCAAACGCGACAATACTGTCGACGGCATGCTTAGGGTACGAGAGCTGCTCTTCGAGGACCGATGATCGTCGTCATGGAAGCTGGGGTGACCGAGAATGCGATCGAGAGCGTTATCGCGTTCTTGGTGAGCGCGGGGTTCGACGTGCACCGTTCGAGTGGCGCGACGCGAACGACGCTCGGTGTCGTCGGCGACGTCACCGAGAACGACGCCGCGGTCGTGCGCGAGCTCGACGGTGTCGCGCAGGTCGTGCGCGTCACGGAGCCCTTTCGGCTCGCTTCGCGCCGCTTTCGCCAGCGCGGCAGCGTCGTCGAGGGACCCTGGGGCATCATCGGCGGCGAGCGGCCGTGGATTGCCATCGAGCCCATTGGTCCCGCGCCGCGCCACGAACGCTCGAGGCCCGTGGCGTCCGACAATGAGAGCGCCGGGCCGCCCTCGGCGGAGTTGCCGTACGCCGTGGCGGCGGGGCGGCCCTTCGACGCGGCCATCACGCGCTCGCACCTCACGCCCGAAGCCGTGGGCGCGCTCGCGTGCCTCTCGATGCATCCGCAGCCGTCGGCGCAGCGTTACCCGGTGCGTTTCATCGCGCGCCCGCCGAGCGCCGGCGCGAACGCGTGGATCGGCGCGGCCGAGCGCGAGCTCGAGCGCGGGGAGTGCCAAGTCGTGCTGCTCGAGTGTGGCGGCGAGTACCCGAGCGGCGCGCGGACCCTCGAGGTCGCGGCGATCGCGCGCGCCAAGCAGCGCACCCATCTGCCGATCGTCGTCGACGTGCCGACCATCGCAGAACGTGCGCGCTACTCGGCGCCGGTCGCTTGCGCCGCAGTCGCGGCAGGCGCTGACGGCATCGTGCTGCGCGTGTGGGTGGGGCGAGCGGGCGAAGTGGCGCGTGTGCCGGCGACGCTCGCCTGGGAGGACGCGGTCGAGCTCGCCGAGCGAGTCCGGGCAACCGCCGCCGCGGTACGGGGATGAACGTCACCGTCATCGGGCTCGGCCTGCTCGGCGGCTCGTTCGCGCTCGGCCTGCGCGAAATCGAGCCGAACGCGCGGATCACGGCGGTAGACATCTCGGAGGTGCTCGAGCGTCCCGCAGCGCGTGGCGCCGCAGACGAATTCATCCGTGCCGGAGATGCTGCGGCCGTCGACGCGGCGGTCGCGGCGGCCGACCTCACGCTGCTCGCCGCGCCGGTTCGGCGCATCGTCGCGCTCATGCCGCGGGTGCTCGCGAACGCGCGCGTGCTCACCGACTGCGGCTCGACCAAACGTGCGATCGTCGCTGCGGCTGCCCATTCGCCGCGCCGCGGCCGCTTCGTTCCAGGCCATCCGATGGCGGGCGCTCCAGCGGGCGGCATCGAGCTCGCGAGGCCCGACCTATTTCGCGGCCGTCGCTGGTTGCTCTGCCCGGAAGCGAGCGACCTCGATGCCGTGACGTTCGTCGAAGATCTCGTGCGCCGCCTCGGGGCAGAGCCGTTCCGCATCGACGCGTCTGTCCACGATCGAGCGGTCGCGCTCACGAGCCACGCGACGCAGCTCGTGGCGAGCGCCCTCGCGGCCGTCGCGCTCGAGAGCGGCGCGCAGATGACGGCGGGTCCGGCTTTCGAAGGCGCGACGCGCGTCGCCGGGGGCCCGCCCGAAATGTGGGGCGACATCCTGAGCACCAACGCGACCGAAATTGCCCACGCGCTCGCCGCGCTCGGCCGCGAGATCGAGCTCGTGCGTGCAGGCTTGCAGGCCGATCCGCCGGACGTCGCGCCAGCGCTGAAGCTCCTCGCCCGCGCGCGCACGCTCCGCCACCGGTAGCAGCCAGGACGCGCCGGGTCGCCTGTGTGCCATCGTGTGCCAGGGTTGGGCGGCTGTGCAGGCGTGTCAGCGCAGATTTTACGCTCGGCTCGTGGCCCGAAATGTGCTCCACTTGGCACAGAGTCCCTCCATGCGCCGCTCGCTCACGCTTGCGCTCATCATCGCGGCCTGTTCGCCGGCGGGGTGCTTTCTCAATCCCTTTCCGGAGCTGCCGGGTGACGGCGGCAAAGCCGATCTCCCGGGGCCTTCGATGGGCAACGGCACGGGCGGCGGCTCGCCTTCCGGAGTAGGCGGCAGCGGAGCGACGAGCACCGGCGGCACCTCAGTCACCCCGCCGGGCACTGGCGGCTCGACTTCGACGGGCGCTGGAGCGTCGACGAGCGGCGGCACGTCGTCGTCGGGCGGCACCACCGCATCCGCGGGCGCGGCGAGTGCGCAAGGCGGCTCGAGCGGGATGTTCGGCGACGGTGACTCGGCGGGCAGCAGCTTCATGAGCGGCGCCGGAGCGAGTGGCCGCGAGGGTTGGGGCGGCATGGCCGGCGGCGGCGGCGACGGAAACGCCGGCGCGAGTGCCGGGCTCGGCGGCGCTGCGGGCGCGAATGTCGCCGGCACTGCGGGCGCATCGAGCATGTCCGGCGGGAGCGGCCACGCGGGCGCGAGCGGCCACGCGGGGACGAGCGGTGGTATGGCTGGCTGGAACGCTCAGCCCGCGGCCGGGCGCTTCGCGAGGTAGCTGTCCATCACGTTCGCGATCAGATCGGCGAGAATGCCGTCTGCGACGCGTAACCTGCGACTGAGCTCGCGCGCCAGATTGAGCACGATGATCGCGTACGAACGCACGTCGTGACGATAGAGCGCGTCGAGATCGGCGGCGGTGATGCGAATCAGACGACCCGGCGCGAGCGCGCGCACCGTGGCCGAGCGCGGCTGGATGTCGACGATGCTCATCTCGCCGAACCAATCGCCGGGGCCGAGCACGGCGACGCGCGCGTCGACAGCGCCACGGCTCTTCTTCGTGACCTCCATCTCGCCCCCGAGCACGACGTACATCGCATTCGCTTCGTCGCCCTCGCGAAAAATGGTCTCCCCGATCGTCGGTTTGACCACGGTCAGCATGCCCGCGAGAAACGCGAGCACTTCATCGCTGAGCGCGCCGAAAAGTCCGATGGTCCGGAGGTCGGAAGCTGCGATTTCGGCCGAGTCCGGCATGGCTCTCTTGGAGTCGAAAGGACGTTCAGAGGTTCTTGTGGAACACGATGCGCGGCCGCGCCGGCCCCGCGTAATCTTCGACGTACGTCACGCTCCAGCCGGTCGCCTTGTGGAAGGCGATGGAACCCTCGTTCCCGACGGTCGTGATGGCCTTGAGCCGCGTGCAACCCGCCGCGCGCGAGTCCTCCTCGAACGTCTGGTAGAGCACCTTGCCGACGCCGCGGCGCCGGTAGTCGGGGTGAATCCCGACCAGGTGCACGTAACCCGTCTTCGGCGGGCCCGGCGCGACGAAGCCGAGCAAGAAGCCGACGAGGATGCCGTCGTGCTCGACGACACGCGCCATCGAGCCGAGCTCGTAGAAGAAGATCGGGTGCGCCAGAGCCGTCGTCGGGCCGCCCCACCAGCGGTCGATGATCTGGACGATGTGGTCGTAGTCCTGCTTGCCGAGCGGGCGGGTGATCATTGGTTTCGAAACGCGCCTGAGGGGAACCAGAAGCTTAACACTTCCGGTAGAGCGTAGTACGAGCGGCGGCTCAAGCACGTGCGTGTCGTCTGCTGGCGCACGCGCCGGTCCTCAGGTAATCGAAGGTCCGTGAATGTGGTGCGGATTGCCCCCTCGATTTTGAGCGCCGATCTCGGACGCCTGGCCGAAGACGTGCGCGACGCCGAAGCGGCGGGCGCTGACTGGATCCACGTCGACGTGATGGATGGACGTTTCGTACCGAACATCACCTTCGGTCCCGCCATCGTGCGCGCCGTGCGGAAGGCGACGACGTTGCCGATCGACGTGCATTTGATGGTGGTCGAGCCCGAGCGGCATCTGGCGGCTTTTGCCGAAGCGGGCGCCGACGGGCTCAGCGTGCAAGTCGAAGCAACGACGCACCTGCAGCGGACGCTGCACGCGATTCGCGAGCTCGGGAAGCGCGCCGGTGCTGTGCTCAATCCGCACACACCCGAAGAGAACCTACGTTACGTCTTGGCCGACCTGGACCTCGTGCTCGTGATGACGGTCAATCCGGGCTTCGGCGGTCAGGCCTTTTTGCCGGCGACTTTGCCGAAGATCAGGCGCGTGCGCGAGCTCATCGATCAGGCGAAACAATCGATCGATCTCGAGGTCGACGGCGGCATCGCGCCGGATACCGCGCACGCCGTGGTGGAAGCGGGAGCCCGCGTGCTCGTCGCAGGGCACTCCGTGTTCGATCAGCCGGACCGAGCCGCCGCGATCCGCGCCCTGCGGGCGGCGGCGGCTTGAGACGCAGGGGGCCTGTCCTCAGCGCGCTCGCCGCCCTCGTCGCGGCGTGTGCCGGAGCGCCGAGCCGAGCGACCCTGCCCGCAGCGGCTGCCACGGACCAAGCCGCGGCGCCGAGCCCGAGTGCCTCCAGCCAGAAAGTCGCGCCGCCCGAGCACCCCGACACAGCTCAAGCCGTGGTTGATGCGACGCTGAAACAGGTCGCGGCAGCGCGGCAGCTGCCTGCCACCGGCCCGATTCGGAGCGAGGTGATCGGTCGTGTCGAACTGCTCGCTCGCATGAAGAAGGAGTTGCTCGAGGACCTCCAGCCCGAGCTGCTTGAAGGATCGAGCGAGCTCTTGTTCGCGCTCGGTGCCGCTGGCGCGGACCTCGACTACCTCGGCAGCACGCTCACGCTGCTCGGCACTCAGCTCGCTGGCTTCTACGATCCGCGGGAGAAAGAGCTCGTTCTGCTCGACGATCTCGGGATGGAAGCGCAGCAGGCGACGCTCTGGCACGAGCTCATTCACGGGCTCCAGGACCAGCACTACGACCTCGCGGGGCACATGAAGTGGAACGCCGGGCACGGTGACGCGCTCGCGGCCGTTCAGTCACTCGCAGAAGGCGACGCCACGAGCGGCATGATGGACATCATGCTCTTGCCGCGCGGCCAGAGCGCCCTGGATCTCCCGGACGGCATGCTGGCCGGCAGTCTCGGCATCATGGAAGCGATGCCCGAGATCGCGTCCGTACCGCGAATTTTGAAGCGCTCGATCGTCGCGCCGTACGTCGACGGCCTGTCGTTCGTGCACGCGATGAGGCGCGCCGGTGGCTGGGCCGCGGTCGACGCCGCATGGCGCGATCTACCGACGACGACCGAACAGATCCTGCACCCCGACAAGTACCGCGCCCATGAAACCGGCGAAACACTCGCGCGCCCGCCAGCGCCCGCGCCGGATCTCGAGCACGCGATTTACACGGACGTTCTCGGTGAGCAGGCGCTGCGCTTGGCGTTCGAGGAGTGGGTGCCACGCGTGACGGCCGCGGAAGCTGCCAGCGGCTGGGCCGGCGACAGCGTGGCCGTGTTCGCCGACGGTGACCGCCGGGCGGTCGGCATCCATTTGCGATACGACGACGAGGCGCATGCGCGACGTGGCTTCGAGGTTGCGGCGCGCGGCGCCCTGCTGGCCGAGGCCGAAACGTGGCCGTCCGATAAGCCGCCGCCCAACGTCCCGAGTGCGGCGGCGGCTTCGGCGGTCGCGCGGCATAGCGTCTGCCGGGCCCGCGAGCGTCGGGGGGCATTTGCCGTCGTTTGGCGCGGCCGCGATCTTGGTGTCGCGCTTGGCCCGTATCAGCGTGCCGCCAGCGTCACACGGAGCGCGGGTGACTGCGGGCTCGGCCTGCGCTGGGCAGAGAGCATCGCCAAGACGCGCTGAGCTAAAAGCTGCGGTTTTGCGGGGCATCACGCTGCGGCCACGCTGTAGGCCGACCGGCGGGACGGCCCCGGTTCTTGAATGGAATGAAACCTGCTTATGAATTCTGCGTACGCCGGGAAACCTTTCGGTCTCCTCGCGCGTTCATTCCGGAAGAGCAGGCCCCTCAGTGAGCACTCGTCGACGCAAATCGCTTTCGCGCGCTGCCGCCCCTGCCAGTGTGTCGTGGGTGGCGTTGGTCGCGGCCACGACGCTCGGAATCGGCGGCGTGCAGCGCGTGCGTGCTGCGGTCCGGGCGGATCCGCGCGAGCTCGGCGATTCGCACGGTGACTACCGGCTGATCGTGCAGTCGTACGCGCCGTCGAGCTTCGGCAGCGGGCAGCTGCCTGCAGGACGCGCTCGCCCGCTCGCCTCCACGCAGCGAGCCATCACGCCCGAGCAGCTGGCGCGCGGTGTGTCGGTCGACATGCTCGGCCTCGCCAAGCCGGACGTTCCGGCTACCGAAACACCCGTGATCGTGGCCTGGGTCGAACGCGGTCGCGCGGACCTGGCATTCGACGGTTTCGAGGCGCGGCCCGGTGTGGACGCGTTCTACGGCGTCGCCGCGAGCGCGGAGCCGACATCGGCGCTGCGCTCGACGCCGATCGTGTTGAAGCGACGCGGCGTCGGCTGACGCTGCGCCGCTGACGGCCGTAGACACGCGGGAACGTGCGCCCGCGCGCTCGTTAGGGCGCCCCAAATACGCGTGACGATGCGCCCGCGCTGCCGTTGCGGCCCTTCGTTACGGGGCGTTCGCGGCGCCCTGTTGCGGTCGTGACTCGACCGGGACCCCGCGCAGCGCCTGGAGCCGCTCGAGGTAAGCGCGACGTGCGGCGTGATCCAGCGCCTCACCGCCGAAGCGCACCCGCAAGTAGCGTTCGGTGAGCTCCACCGTTTCGGCGCCGAGCGGATGGCCCAGCGATTCGAGCGCCCGCGCGTGGGTGAGTGGCGGTGTGCTCACCGGTCGGGGCACGCCGCGCGCGGCGAGGAGCCGCTCGAGAGAACGATACAGTGCCGCCGCTTCGTGGGCGCCGCGCTCGTCGTCGCTGCGTTGCCGCTCTTGATTCGGTGCCTGTCGGCGCTTCAAGAGGCGCTGCACACCGAGCGCGAGGCCGACGAGCGCAAGCGCCCCGAGCAGCGCTTTTCTCGGCGAACCGAGCACACGGCCCGTGACGCCATGCCGGGGCACCATCCGCGAGTAGGCGTCACGGAGCTCGTCGTAGAGGCCGAGTTGTTGGCGCAAATCGTAGCCGACGACGTGGCGACTCCAGCGTTGCCCGAGGGCTTCGACGAAGTCGCGCATCACGGCGAGCACGCCGGTGAGCTCGCTGCGCGGTGCCGCGTCCGAAGGCGGCGTCGGATCGAAACGCGTCCAGCCGGCGCCGTCGAGCCACACCTCGACCCACGAATGTGCGTCGCCCTGGCGCACGACGTACGAGCGCGAAAAACGGTTGTAGGTCCCGCCCACGAAGCCCGTCACGTTGCGCGCGGGCACGCCGAGCTCGCGCAGCATGATCGTCATTGCCGTCGAATAGAATTCGCAGTGACCGCGCTTCGAGCGAAAAAGGAAGTCTTCTAGCGGGTTCGCGGCGGCGCCGGACGGCGAATCGAGGTCGTAGCGATAGCCCGTGCGAAGGTGCGCTTCGATCAGGTGTGCCTGCTCACGCTGAGTCGTAGCCCCGACCGCCCAGGTCTCAGCGAGCTCGGCGATGCGTGGCGGCAGCGGTGGCAACGCGAGATATCGCGCGCGCTCGCCGGCCGTGAGCGACGGGATAGGCGGCTCGGAGACGCCGGCGAGCGACACGTCGTAGCGCAGGCCACGCTGCGCGCTGGAGTTGTAACGAACGACGCCTTCCCCGCCGAGAAACAGGTCCGGTCGCGCTTGGTCGAGCCCAGGATTCGGGGTGAAGACGCGCAAAGCCACGGCGTCGAGTGGGAGGAACACGACGGGCGGATCGATCGACTCCAAATCGATGTGCATCACGCGGTCGCGCACCGGATCGGGAAAACGGCGGATCTTCACGTCGAAGCCGATCTGATCGGCGGGCAGCTCCTCGTGGTGTGTGCGCGACCACGCGCGCCCGTCGTAACGATCGAACGCCGCGCCGCGCAAGTACAGAGCCAGGCGCGGTGGCGGCGCCGCTGGCAATCCCGGCGGATCGACACGCATGACGATCGTCGGATCGGAGCGCAGCCGGCCCACGCCGCCCAGATCGACGTGCTCGGAAAAGCCGACCATGCGATCGGGGCGATTGTGATTGAGGAGCAGGAGCGAGAGCCCGACGCGCGGGAACAGCACGAAAATGACGGCCGTAAACAGGAAAATCGGCACCGACAACAGGCAGGTCAGCGCCAGAAACTGCCGCCCGATCACGCGCCGGCTGCGCAATATGCGCGGTACATCCACGGGCAGGCCCGTCCGGTCGCGCGCGCCCTGCCGGTAGTTGCCTTCGACCTCACGCCGCAAGTGGCTCAGAACCAGCGCGCCCGGTGTGACGATCAGGAAACCCAAAAAGCAAAGGCCGTACGTCAGTCCGCTGCCGAGCACCGTGCCCGCGATGAGGTGGAGCAAGGCGAGCACGATGACTTGCTGATCGTGCGCGGCGCCGCGCCTGGTCGCGAGCCGTAGGACCTGCAACCCCGCCGCAAATTCGATCGAGGCAGCGAGTAGGCTTTCGCCGCCGGCGAGACGAATCACCTGCAAACCGAGCAAGATCAGCGGCGCGGCGACGGCGGCTTTGCGAAACGCGGGGCGATCCTGGAACCGTTCGGGCAAGACGAGCGCTGCGGCCATCGCCGCGAGCACGAGATAGGCGACCGTGCGGTCGAGCTCGCCGCTCGTGAGCAGCGCGAGCAGACCGAGCACGGCGAGTGTGTCGGTCATCACGCGATGAACGACGCCGAATCTCACGCGACCTCGCGTTCGTTGGGCGGCGCCGCGGGCGCGCCGGACGTCTTGTCGTCGAGCGGTGTCGCCTCGAGCAGCGCGAGGAAGCGCAAGAGCGGATCGGCGCCGCGCGCGGGAATACTCGCGGCGCGTTCGCCGGCGGTGCTGCGCACCGTGACCGAGTCGCCGCGCTTCAGGTGCGCCACGGCGCGCGAAGCGACTTCGCGAATCCGCCGCTCGAAACGCGCTGAAAACTCGTCGCTCGGCGTCGGCCCCGGGTGACGCGAGTCCACGACGAGCGTCACTTCGCGCCGTGCCTCACGCACGCGCTCGCGCACGACGAGCTGATCGCTTTGTGCGCTCTTGCGCCAAAAGATGTCGCGCGGATCGTCGCCGTCGCGCATGACGCGCACGCCGGCGGTTTCGTCCCCGGTGCCGCGTCCGAGCGTGAGCACGCCGCCCAGGCGATCCCCGAGCTCGTCGGGCGGTAGCGCGAGCGGATCGACGGCCGGGTAGATGATGAGGTCGCCGTCCGCCGCGACGTCGCGCGACTTTTCGAACAGACCGAAAGGGAAGCGGGTGGCGAGTCGAAAGCCGACGTGCCGGTCGCGGCCGCGCCGCGCCGGTGTGCGCCGATAAGCGGCGACTTGCGCCGATCGCGGGCTGATTTTGAGGAAAAAGCAGCGCTTGTCGGCGGGCTGCGCGGCGCGCAAATCCTCGACCTCGATCGCGTAAGACGGAATGCGCTGCTTGTGGTTGTAGACCTCGATTTCGACGAGGTGCGCACGACCGACTTGGGCGCGCGGTGGCAGACGGCGCGTCACGCTGAGCTTTCGCAAGCTGAGCTCGCTCATCACGCCCGAGACGATGATGAGCGACAGGAACATGCCGAACAGCAGGTAGAGGAGGTTGTTGCCGGTGTTGATCGCGGCAAAGCCGACACAGAACGTGATCAGCAAGAAGTAGCGGCCTTCGCGCGTGAGGCGGAGCTTGCGCGGCGGCTTGAACCAGGCAAACAAGCGCCAGAGCGGCAACAGCCAACGGGACAGCTTCGGCGGTTCGCTCGTGCGCACGCGGTCGCTGCGGCGCGGCGGGCGCGGGCTCGAGCGCCGGCCCGGCAGGCCCGGCGGCGCGGTCACAGCGGTACGGGCACGCGCGAAACGACCTCCCGCACGGCCGTTTCAGCTTCTTCTCGCGACGGCACGTAGCCCTCCGCATGCGACGCGAGGCGCACTCGGTGTGCGAGTAGCGGCACCGCGAGACTGTGGATGTCGTCCGCGATGCAATAGTGGCGGCCGTGCAAGAGCGCGCGGGCACGCGCGGCGCGCGACAGGTTCATGCCGGCGCGCGTCGAAGCGCCGAGCGACAGCGCAGGGCTCGTGCGCGTCGCCGTGACGAGCGCTTGCAGGTACGCGCCGAGCGCGCCGTCCGTCGAAATGCGATCCACCTCGCGCTGCATGCTGACCAGCGACTGCGGATCCAACACGACGGGCACCGCTTCGATGCGGTCGTAGTCGGGGTCGAGCATCAGCCGCGTTTCGACGTGCGGCGGCGGGTAGCCGATGCGGAGCCGCATCATGAAACGGTCGAGCTGAGATTCGGGCAGTTGGTAAGTGCCCGCGAAATCTTGGGGGTTTTGCGTCGCGACGACGAAGAAGGGTTCGGGCAGCGGCAACGTACGGCCGTCGAGCGAAACCTGGCCGTCGCTCATGGCCTCGAGCAGTGCCGACTGCGTGCGCGGGCTCGCGCGATTGATCTCGTCGGCGAGCAGCACGTTCGTGAAGATGGGTCCGGGACGCAGCACGAACTCGCCGCGATGCTGGTCGTAAATGGAAACGCCGAGCACGTCGCTCGGTAAGAGATCGCTCGTGAACTGGACGCGCCGCATCTCGCCGCCCACGGCGCGCGCGAGGGCGCGAGCGAGCGTCGTCTTGCCGACGCCGGGCACGTCTTCGAGCAGCACGTGACCGCGGGACAAGAGCGCGACGAGCGCCAGCTCGATGACCTCGGCCTTGCCCTCGAGCGCACCGCCGACCGCGAGCCGCAGTTCGGCGAGCTGCTCCGCGCGCCGCGGCTCAAAAGCGAGAGCGGAGGAACTCATCCAGACGCATACTAGCACCGCCCGCGAGGCGGTCAGCGCCCCAAAAAGGCTGAATCTTCTGCACCCGGCGCACGACCAGCGCGCCGCGCGCGAGTTTCGGCCTGCGGAAGAGCGGTGGTAGAGAGGGCCGAGTGCCGCGTATCGAGCGCATCTTGGTGGAGTCCGTGACCCGGACGTTCGGGGCCGTCGCTGCCTTGAGGGCGGTATCGCTCGAGCTTGGGGCGGGCCAGATCTTCATGCTCGAAGGCGAAAACGGCGCGGGCAAGAGCACGCTCTTGTCGGTGCTTGCGACCGTGCTCAAGCCGACGCTCGGGCGCGTGATTTACGATCCCATCGGCGAAGAGCTCGAGCTGGTTCGGCCCGAGCTCGGCTGGGTGTCGCACGAGTCCCTCTGCTACCGCGAGCTCACTGGACGCGAGAACGTGGAGCTCGCGGCTCGCGCGTACGGGGTGGTGGACCCTGAAGCCTGGGAGCGCGCCCGCGATCGGGTCGATGCCCGCGCTTTCGCAGATCGACCCGTCCGCACGCTGTCCCGCGGGCAGCGCCAGCGCATCGCGCTCGCCCGCGCTCTCGTTCACGGACCGAGCGTGCTCCTCCTCGACGAGCCGTGGGCGGGCTTGGATGGCAAGAGCTCCGAGCTGCTCGAGCGTGCGCTCGTCGCGGAACGGGAGCGCGGCAGCCTCGTCATCGTCTCGAGCCATGCGCCCGAACAAGCCGAACGGCTCGGCGCGCGGCGAATTCGACTCGCAGGCGGTCGCATTGCCCAGCAGGCGTGAGAGGCCTCGTCCGTCAGGGTAGTAATGTCGCGAGTAGACGTTCGAGCCCTGCGGCACCGTCATCGGGAAAGACGACCGGCTGCTGGGCAATGCGGAGTAACGCAATTTCGCCGGCATTCGTCCCGGTGCTCGCATCGGCCGGCCGGGCTCTGCAGAGCGCGATCGCATCTGGCTCGCGACCGCGCGCCCGGGCAGCGAGCAGCGTCGCCGTGAGGTCGTGAAGTACGCCCAGCGCGTCGGCTGCGACGAGCAGCCATTTCGCGGGGTCCAGCGCTTGGGCGAGCTCCCAGTTCGTCGCTCCTGAAGCCAAAGGGCTGAAGAGCCCGCCAGCGGTCTCGATCACGGAGACGTCGAAGGCGCCGGCTGACCCACCAAGCGACTCCTGCTCCTGGACGTATCTGAGGGCCTCACCGACGCTGACGGCGCGACCCACCCGGCGCGCGGCCAGGTGCGGGGAAATCGGATCAGGAAAGCGGTAGGGGGCGCTGCGCTCCAACGCCTGCGCGCGTTCGGGCTCGTCGAAAGTCGCGCGCGCGAGCAGCGCGCCGTCGGTCGAGTTCGGCTCGGTAACGCCGCTCTCAATCGGCTTTAGCCCCAGGGGCCGGTGTCCGCGCGCGCGTAGTGCGTGCACGAGCTCACACGCGAGCCACGTCTTGCCCACGCCGGTGCCGGTGCCGATCATTACGATTCGCGGAAGTATCGTCGTCATGGCGCGAGTCTAAGCGCGTGAGCCACGGCAGCCGACACCCGTTCCACGGCGTCGTCTGGCCATGCCGCACTGACAGTGATCCGGAGGCGTGCGCTCCCTGCGGGCACGGTGGGGGGGCGAATGGCTTGCGCGAGAATGCCGCTCGACGCGAGCGTTGAAGCAGCTCGCAGAGCCGCCGCGTTGTCACCGACATGGATCGGGACGATGGGCGCGTGCAGGCCAGGCTCGAGGCGTACGCCAAAAGAGCGCAGGCGGTCGCGCAGCTGCGCGGTAGTGGTTGTCAGCCTTGCACGCAGGTCGTCCGCGGCTTGGACCCGTTCCACGTGCAACATGGTTCGCGCGGCCAGGCACGGGGACGTAGCGGTCGAAAAGACAAAACTGCGCGCTCGATTCCACAGGAACTCGCGCAGTGCGGTCGACCCCGCGACGAAAGCTCCCTGAGTCCCGACGGCCTTGCCCATAGTTCCAATCAGTACGTCGGGCACGACCCCCGCCTCCACGCAGCGCCCGGCGCCACTCGGCCCGAAGACGCCCAAGGCGTGGGCCTCATCCACAATCAGACCTGCTGAGAACCGATCGCAGAGGCGCCGCAGGGTGCGAAGGTCGGGGCCGTCACCGTCCATGCTGAAACACGACTCGGTCACGACCCAGCGCGCGCGTGCGGACTGCGTCTTGCGGAGAGCTTCTTCGAGCGCCTGAGAATCCAGATGCGGCAGGACCTCCACCGCTGCACGCCCCAACCGGCCGCCGTCGATGATCGACGCGTGGTTCAGGCGGTCGGAGAGAACGACCGTGTCGCGCGCGCCGAGCGCCGAGAGAACGCCGACGTTGGCGGCGTATCCCGAGGTGAACAGCAGCGCAGCGGGGAGCCGGACCCACGCAGCGAGCTGTCGCTCGAGCTGGACGTGAGCGGCTCTGGTGCCATGGATGAGGCGCGACGCGCCCGCTCCAGGGGTGCTTACCTGAACGCCCGTTTCACGTGAAACATCGAGGGAGGCCAGGCCCAAGTAATCGTTCGACGAGGCATCGACGAATTCGTGCCCCAATGCACGAGCAGACGCGGTGGCGGCCTCACGTGCTCGTCCATCGTCGGGCGCCCGCAGCAATCCGCCGGAATCGAGCGCCGCCAGCTCGTGGTCTAGGAACGCGTCGAGAATTCCCGTCACGAGGACCTTCTAGCAAAATCTCGGCTCTACAGAGGAGCGGCCCGGAAGCATCTGTCAGCGAAGCTCCGGAGGCGGACGGCGATGTTCGGGAGGGTGAGGTGAAGTCAGCAGAGCGGGCTACAGCCAGTCACGCAGCGCGCCCGTTCGCGATAGCACGTGCCACGACACATGACGGTCCCCCGCGCCGGTCAAAGCCGCTCGCCCCTCGCGTAGCGGCGCTGAATGGCCCGCACCAAAAACCAACCGTGGATAGGATAGATACTTCTGGATATTCATGATTCATCCCGTCATTCACCAGCGAATGACAGACCAGGTCCCCGGGCGGCAGGCTATGAATACAGATATGTATTAATTGGGACCCACACAGCCCTGCTGATGCGGCGCTCGCGCGCGCTTCGGAAATGAAGTTAGATACTGCTGAGTCTTTATGACGCACGTCTTCGCGCCTGCCCCGCCGCGCGGGCTCTACGATCGGCGTCAATCGCGAGATGCGCGCGTCCTCGAGCAGCGTGATCGCCTACTGACGGCCACAGCGCTGGTCCTCACTGCCGGAGCGACGCCGACGATCAGCGCCGTCGTGAACCTGGCGAGAGTTTCGCGCAATACCTTCTACGAGTATTTCGATGATCTCGAGCACGCTCGTGTCGCTGCGGTTTCACGTGCCAAGCAAGGAGTCGCGCGCGCGCTGACGCGTGTCGAAATATCGGCGCGCACACCCGTCGAGCGTCGGCGTGCTCTCGCGCGGGCATGGTTCGATTGGATTGACGCCGAGCCAGCTGATGCCGCTCTGATTCTGCAGGTGACGAGCAGAGCACTCAGCGAAGCAGGGGCGGCCTTCGAAGCGGCGCTGAGACGGTCCGTCGCGGACGCGCGGGCACTAGGCGTCAGCGTCATGGCGCTGGAGCGCAGTATGATCACGGCCGTGGCGGCGACCGCGGAGGCCTTCGGGCGGGAGCTCCTGGGCACTCGCTTCGACAGCGAGGCGAATGAACGCACGGGCCGCCCCGTGCTCGAGCGGACACTCGTCGAAGTGTCGCTGCGTGTTCTGCGCTAGGCTCGGCTTGGGCGATCTTGGAAGACCAGATCGCGATCGGCACGCGTGGCCGAGAGCGACGTGAAGACCGGCGAGACGGGCGCGTTGTGGGTCAGTGATCGGGAACGGACGCTGGACTTTGAGCGAGGTCGCCGTGCTCCCATCCACCCCAAAAAGTCCGCGGGTGGGGGCTCCCATCGCCGCACACGAGCGCGGCGACGGGGCCGACCTGCGAGCCACAACGCGCCGGCCTCGCGGTTCTCGCATGCAGCTCGGCTTCCTTGACGATCGGGATCTTTCCTCCCAGGACCGCCAAACTCGAGCTGGTCGCACTGCGTTTAATGCGCAAGTCTTCCGCAGGATGCCCCCAGGCGGCTGCGCATGCCCGCCCACTTTTATGGGCTCGGGCCATTTCCATCTCGAATCGCCGGTGATAGGTTACGCGCCGGATGCGCTCAGAGCCGGTCGAGCTTCGAGTGGGGGGCCAGACCTATCGCGTCGTCGCGTCCGCAGGGGAGGACGAGCTTCAAAGGCTCGCTGCGATCGTCGACGCGCGCCTCCGAGCGATCACGCCGCCAGGTCGGCCGATGACTCCCCAAGGATTACTCCTCGCCGCCCTCGCGCTCGCGCACGACCTAGAGGAAGAGAAGTCGCGCAACCAAAAGCTCGCGAGCCGCTCGAAGGAAATGCTCGGCTCGGTTCTGGCGCGGCTCGACGCGGCGATTGGTTCGGTGGGTGAGCCTGCCGAGCTAGATGAGCCCGCGCCGGGTCCCTGAATCCGCGCTCGCGGTCAGGGCATCGGGTCCGGGTAGTAGAACTTGTTCTTCATCGGGTCGCTGCAGATTTCGCTGGTGGAGGCGCAGAGCGTGCACGGAAACGTGCCGTCTTGCCCGAAGAAGCAGATGTTCGTCTCGGTCATCGTGTCGGCGGCCTGGTCGCACATGCCCGACCCTCCCGGATCGATGGCCGAGGACGGGTAAGTGACTAGGCAGCCCGTGCAGATGGATATCGGATAGTCGAAGATCCCCGACTCGAGGTCCTGGCCCCCGAGTGTCGTCCCGAGGATCTTGATGCGTGCGATCATCTGGCCGTCGGGGCCGAGGTTCGCGAAATCCTGCTCGCGAACGATGCGAGCGAAGACGGCCGCCAATCCCGGATCGGTCCCCGTGGCGGGGTTAATCAAGCCCGTCGCAGGCGTGTCGAACGACGTGGTGTAACCGGTCGTGCCGTAGAGCGTGATGTGCGCGCCCGTGATTTGCAGACGCGACGTTTCCGTGCGGAGCTTTTCGCGGCTGCCGCGCGACGTGAGGTGGTTGCCGACCAGAAACGCGGCCTGATACCCGTGCGAAAAGGCGCGGTCGAGCGTGCCGGAGGCCAGTAAGACCGACGTGGTCGTCGGTTGCGCCAGGCACTGCGTCGAGTTGATGTCCATCACGCCGTAGATGAAAACGGAGCTCAAATTGTCGACGCAGCTCGTCTCCAAAAGCCCGGCGCCGAGCAGGATGAGCCCAGCTGCCATCGTCTTCGAGAAGCTCTGCATCGTGCCTCGTTTACGGGAACACGGCTCTTCTGCCGCCGCTCGTACGAGTCTAGCGGGCATGCGCCGCACCGCCAAAAAATGAGGGGAATTCGGCCGCGGGCCGAGCTCGCTTAATGAAGATTCCGCGCGAGCGTCCGAAGCTCGCCGAGCTCGATGTCCAGCGTATCGACGGCGCCAAGCTCGCGCGCGACCACGAAACGCACGCGAGATCCCGCGCGCTTCTTGTCGAGCGCGATGAGCTCGGTCGCTTCGCGCACGGGCTCGCGCGCGAGATCCGTGGGTAATCCGAGCGCGGCGAGCAGCGCGGTGACGCGTTCGACGAGCGAGCGCGGCGTTTCGCCCAGCGCGTCGCCGACGCGGAGCGCCGCCACGAGGCCGAGGCTCACGGCCTCGCCGTGGGTCAAGCGCTCGAAACCCGCGTACGACTCGAGCGCATGTCCCACCGTGTGTCCGAGATTCAGCACGGCGCGCAGCCCGCCTTCTCGTTCGTCGAGGCCGACGACGCGCGCTTTGACTCGCACCGAGCGGCGCACCATCTCGGTCACGAGCTCGGGGTCGCGTCTGCGCACCGCAGGCGCCGAGGCTTCGAGCAACGCGAAGAGCTCCGGATCGCCGATAATGGCCGTCTTCACGACTTCCGCGAGGGCGCTCGTGTAGCCGCGGGCAGGCTCGCTGGCCTCGAGCTCGGCGTCACAGAGCACGCCGCGGGGCTGCCAAAACGCGCCGACCGCGTTCTTGGCTTGCTCCAGGTCGACGCCGGTTTTGCCGCCGACCGACGCGTCGACCATCGCGAGCAGCGTGGTCGGCACGCCGAGCCAGCCGACGCCGCGCAGGTACGTCGAGGCGGCGAAGCCCGTCATGTCCGTGATGACTCCGCCGCCGAGCCCGACGAAGAGGCTCTGGCGATCGGCGCCGCCGTGGAGGGCCGCACGCCAAATTTGCTCGACGCTGCCGACATGCTTTTCGCGCTCGCCGGCGGCCAAAATGATCTGCTCGACGCTCCTCGAGCTCGCGGCGAGTGCGTCGCGCGCGGCGCGGCCGTGCAAGGGTTCGACGTTGCGGTCGCTGACGAGCAGGAATGACGATGCGCTCGCGCCGAGCTCGGCGAGTCGCGCCAAGAGTCCGCGGCCCACCTCGACCACGTACGAGTGCTCGCCCGCCGCAACGGCGATCGCGTTGCGGCGCCAGATCGCGAGGACGGCGTCGGCCACGGCGTGCGGCGCGCGGCCGTCGGTGGGCAACATGGCGTGCGCTTCCACGTAGGCGGGGGTGCGCTGTGCGAGAAGCTCGAGTGCGCGCCGTGCCGGATCGGGTGCGTCGAGCAAGGGACGGCCACTGCTCACGCCTGCGCGGCGCGCGATCTCCTGCGGAGACGCGCTGAGCGTCACGACGACAGCGCGGTCGAGCGCATGGAGTCGGACGTCGCGCGCCAGCAGCGCTCCTCCGCCGAGCGCGACGACCGGCGCGGTTTCGGCGGGAGCTTCCGCGAGCACTCGCTCGAGCTCGCTGCGCTCCTCGGCGCGAAAGGCCGCTTCACCCCGTTGCGCGAAAAAGTCGGCGATCTTGGTGCCGAGGCGCGCTTCCAAGCGGGCGTCGAGGTCGATGAACGGCCGTCCGACGCGCCCCGCGAGCAAGCGTCCAACCGTCGATTTGCCGGTCGCCATGAACCCGCTCAGGAGAAGGGGGCGCTGCATGCTGCTCGCAGAACCCTGGCACGGCGGGGGCTATTCAGTCGAGGCCGCCGAGGCGGCGAACAGCGGCGAGGCGGCGCCCGGACGGATAGAGCTTCAGGTACTCGAGCGCTCGGCTGTGCGCCTGTTCCGCGTCGCCGGCGCCTGCCCAGCTCTCGACTTCTCGCGCGCGCGCGTCCTGCGTGAGCGCGCCGCCGCGATCGAGTCGCCGGGCTGTGGCGAAAGCCTGTGCTGCGTCGCGGGGACGTCCGAGCTGCTCGAGCAGCGTGCGTCCGAGCGTGAAAGCGGCGAGCGGCGCGCGTGGATCGAACGCGTGATCGGCAATCACGCGCTGAAGTGGCGCGACGGCGCGATCAGGGCGTCCGCCGAGCCGCGCGACGTCGGCTGCGAGCAATAGGTCCTCGGGCGTATCACGTACGGCGTTCGCACCTTCCGCAGTCAAGCGCGCGAGGGCGGCCGCGTACTTCTGCTCCTTCGCGAGCGCGCGCCATGACGGCTGCGTCACCGGTTCTGCACGCAACGTGGGTTCAGGGCGCGCGTTCGCTTCGGCGCCGGAAAGCAGGGCGTCGGCGGCGTGCGCGTCGGCGGCGTGCGCGTCGGCGGCGTGTGCTTCGACGGCGGACGACGGATCCACGGCCGTTTCCGGCTCAGCGGGCGGCGCACTCTCGAAGCTCGCCGATTCACCGACGGCGAGGACGCGCCGCTCGTGCGGTGCCTCGACCCGCACGCGACCGCGCTCTACGTCCACGCGCACGCCCCGCTCGTCGAGCGTCACGCTGAACACGGTGCCGAGCACGGTCACGGTCACGTCGCGCGCCATCACGCGGAACGGGCGATTCGCGTTCGGCGTTACGGAGAAGCGCGCCGAGCCCGCCTGAAGACGCAAGCTCACGCCGGTAGGGCTCACCGCGACGGTCTCGACGCGGGCATCGCTCGAACGCGCATTGACGCTCGAGCCGTCGGGCAACTGCACGAGGCTCGGCTGGGGCGCGTCGGCGAGCGCCATGCGCGGCGAGATGAGCGGCTGACGGCCGAGGAAGAAGCCGAGCAGCAGCGTGCAAGCGCCGAGCACGGCGACCAGCGCGATGCGCTGCCGTCGCACGCGTTCGAGCCCACGGCCGACGCCGGCTCGCAGGCGCGCTTCGCGATCGCTGCTCCACGCCGGCTCGACGTGAGCGCTTGCTTGCTCGATGCGGCGCGCTAGCTCAGACATCGGCGAACGCCTCCTCGATCTTTTGGGCGGCGGCGGCGATGCGGCGCTTGGCCGTGGCGAGCGAGCAACCGGCGAGTGACGCCACGTTCTCGAGCGGCTCGCCTTCGATGTGGCGGAGCGACCAGGCGATGCGCTCGTTCGGCGGCAATCGATCCAGGATGCCGTAGACGCGCGCGAGCAAAGTGCGCTGCTCCGCCGACGCGCTTTGATCGACGACGCTGTCGTAAACGACCGGCTCGTCGAGGCCGAGGAATACGCGCAGGCGCCGCTTGCGGAGCCGTTGCCGCGCGACACGCACCGTCACGCGCGCGAGCCAACCGCGGATCGCCGCGGGGTCGCGCACGGCGTGCACCCCTCGCACCGCAGCGACGAACACTTCCTGAATCGTGTCGTCGACTTCTTCATCGCGGCCGAGCAGCCGGTGTGCGATGGCGGCGACGTACGGCGCGTAGCGCCTGAACAGGCCGTCGAGATCCAGCGTGGCTTCGAGCGACGGCTCGCTGCGGAGACCCGCCGGTGCCGGCCCGCTCGGCGTGAGGGGCGTGTCTTCGGGGCTGGGAGCCACGAGGCGCACCAAGGAAACGGCGGGTTGATCGCGCGGCATGGTGTCGTTTGGTGCCTTAGTGGGCTTCATGATGAGGAAAGGCTCAGGCCGCCGAGCCAAAGCATAGCGCGCCGCGCCAGACTCGAGTGAGGCGATCTTGGAAGACCAGATCGCGATCGGCACGAAGACGAAGAGTCACATGGAAAACGGAGGAGACCGGCGCGTTGTGGGTCAGTGTCGGCAACGGACGCTGGACTTTGAGCGAGGTCGCCGTGCTTCCATCCACCCTCTTTCGGCGTGAGCCCGGCGCCCGCTCTCCCCGCACCGATAACGTATGACGCTCCCGCTCCCGCCGGTCTGACGTGTTCAAGCGTTCAGCCATCCGTCCTCACAGGACGAGCCCGAGTCCTGCCTGCCCACTCAGCCAGACGCCGCGCAGACCTTGATTGTGATGCACCAGCACGTCCACGAGCCCGGTCTCCCCGCCGATGTCCAGCACGGCTGGCCCCCAGTGCAGCGTTAGCGAGCTCACGAACATGGGCCAGCCCCAGGCGGCGAGGCTCGGTCCGTCCGAAAACGCGAGCACCCCGGCGCGCAGGCCGCCGCCGAACCGAAAGGTGGCGGGGCCCCCGCGAAGATAGAACGCGAGCGATCCGCCAAAGCTCGTGCTCGTGGCGTTCTGGGCCTTCAGGGTGCCGCCTTCGACGAGCGCATCGGCTGCCCAGCTCACGACTCCGAACCGATCCTGACCGAAGCGCGCGCCTCCGCCATACAGCGTGCCGTCGCCGCGCACGAAGGAGCGCACGGACAGCACGGCCATCACGCGTTGGAAGACGACCGGCGACGGCTTCGCTTCGCGAGGCGGCGGGGCGTCCGGAGCGGAGAGCTGCTCGCGGTACGGATTGAGCCGTTCGTCGCCCTCGAACGGGTTATCGGCTGCTTCGCGCATCGAAGGGGGCGCCGCTTGGGCGCGCGCTTGCACGACTTTGCGTGCCGTCTCGACCGTGTCCGCTGCGACTGGCTCTCCCTCACCTAGGACTCGCGGCGTCGGACTTTCGGCTAGCTCGGCCCAGCTTGCGAGCACGAGCTCCGATGCGGCGATCGCGATGAGCCGTGATTGACCTTGGTTGCCGAATGACTTGGGGTCGAACGAGCGCCGCACGGTCTTGCGGCTGAGCGGATCCTTCACGCGCACGACGACGTGCTCGCCCTCACAGCCGATGTTGACCTCGGTGATGTCGGGTCGCACCTCGGTCGTGAGCGGCGTCCCGAGATCGGCCGCGAAGATGCGCGTGATACTCGTCGCATCGAGCGAGTCGCAAGCCTCGACCTCGAGATGCACCAGGGGCGGATTAGCCCAGGCAACATGCGTCCATAGGGCGAGTACCGCTCCGAGGAGGCTCGCGACGACCCGCCACACGCCCTCATGATAGGCTAGAAGAGCTTTCTGGCCAGGATGGAACCGCTTAGTTTCGTCAAATACGAAGGGGCGGGTAACGACTTCCTCGTGGTCGATGCGCCGTCGGAGCGGTTCATTTCCCCGGAGCGGGCTGTAGCCCTTTGTGACCGTCACTTCGGCGTCGGTGGAGACGGCGTGCTCCTCGTGCTGCCGGCGAGCGACCCGGCCGCGCGCGCACGCATGGTCGTCCTGAACGCCGACGGCTCGCGCCCCGAGATGTGCGGCAACGGCTTGCGCTGCGTGGCGCTTCACCTCGCGCGGCGGGACAAAGCTACCCGAGCCTCCTACGTGCTCGAAACCGATGCCGGCACGCGCAGCGCCGACGTGGAGCGCAACGGAGTTTCAGCCCAGATCACGCAGGGAATGGGCCGCGGGCAACTCGGCGGTGTGAGGCGCTTTGCCGTGAAGGGCGTGGAGCGCGAATTTCTTTTAGTGGATATGGGCAATCCGCATGCGGTGACGTTCGGCGCCCCGCTCACCGAAGCCGAGCTCGACGTGGTGGGGCCTGCATTTTCGGCGACGCAGCCGCAGGGGGCGAACGTCGAGATCGTGACGCCCGTCGAAGGCCGGATGGAAGTGCTCGTGTGGGAGCGCGGGGTAGGTCGGACGCTCGCGTGCGGCACGGGGGCGGCGGGGGTGGCCGTCGCCGCAGCGGCGACGGGGCTCACGCGTTTCGGCGAGCCCGTCGAAGTGCGGCTGCCCGGCGGAAGCCTCTACGTGACCGTCGAGCAGGGAAGTCTCGCGGCGACGATGCGGGGCCCGGCGCGCTGGGTCTTCTCGGGGCAGGTGGGGGCGTGAGTTCGAGCGCGACGGCGCTCACGGTGGTCGGCATCGTGGCCGACGAACCCGCGCGGGCATTGCTCGAGCGTACCCTCGCCAGCTCGGGTGACGAGCTCACCATCACCGACACGCTCGCGGACGGCCTGGCGCGCGTCTCAACCGAAGTGCCCGACGTCGCGCTCATCGACGTGGCGCTCGGCCAAAACGCCGGGCTCGCCGTCATTCACCACATTCGCGCGCTCGCGCCGCACGTCGCGATTTTCGCGCTGACGCACCAGAGCAGGCTCGAGCTCGGCAGCGCCGCGATGGCGCTCGGCGCGACGGGCGTGCTCGTGATGCCGCTCACCGGCGACGACGTGCTCACGTCGCTCGCAGGCTTGCGCACGCGCCGCGCCGAGCAAGAGCACGTGCGTGAAGTGGAGCGGCGCGTGCAGGTGTTGCGCGCCGAGTCGCGACTCTTCGCGCGTGTCGCCGAGCTCGCCGAGTGCGACACGCGCCGGGAAGCGAGCGAGAAGCTGCTCGAAGCGCTCGCGGCCTCGGGTGCGCGGCGCGCGCTCGTCTACCTGCCGGCGGCCGAAGGCGCGCGTGAGCTCCTGCGCGCGGCGGCGAGTCACCCCGACGCCGAGGCCCCGGCTTTCTGCGAGGACTTGGAGCTGCTCGCGTTCGCGGAGCGGCGCGGTCTGCGCGTGCTGCGGATGGCGCTCCGGCGCGAGCTAGGCGGGCTCTTGCTCGTCGACGGCTTGCTCGAAGCGCTCGCCCCCGACGTGCGCGAAACGGCGCTCGCGACGCTCGCCTCGCAGTGCGCCGCGACGCTCGGGCTCATCGCCGCGCGCGAGGACGCCGATCGCGGCGGCATGAAGGATCCGCGCTCGAGCGCGTACACCTTCGCCTACTTCGTCGACGTCGCCGGGCGCGAGATCGACATGGCACGGCGGCATCGGCGAAGGTTCGCGCTCGCGACCATCAGCGTGCACCCGCGCGCGCAAGCCGCGCCCGACGCCGTCGACCCGACGCTCAGCACCGTGGAACAGGTGCTCGGCGCCGTGCGCGACACCGATGTGCTCGCGCGCGTCGACGCCAACGAATTTTACCTACTTTTGCCGGAAACCAACGGCCTCGGCGCGCACGCTTGCCGCCGGCGTGTGCTCGATCGGCTGCTCGCCGCTCCCGGCAGTGGGCGGTACGACACGGGCGTCGGCGTCGCCGTGTACCCGCACGACGGCGGTGATCTGTCGCGGCTCTTGCGCGCCGCGCGGCACCGCGCCGAGGTGTGCCGCGTCTCCGTGGTCGAGCGGCTCGGACTACGCGCGCTCGGTCTCGCGCAGATCGTGGACGCGCTGCTCGCCGAGCCGCCGGGTCGTCCCGGCGCACCGATGGGCGTGGAAGCGCCGCGCGTGGTCGAGCTGCCGACGACGGACGTCGTGGGTATCGTGCTCGCGGCCGTGCGCGAGGCGACGCGAGGCGGCTCGGGGCTCATCGTGCTCACGCGGCGTGCTGGCGTCGGCATCGGCGGAGCGCTCGGCGGCGAATCGAGTCGCGGGGGGCCGGCCAAACAGGTGCACGCCGTCGACGTGAGCGCCGCGCCCGGCTGCGGAAACATCGAGGTTTGTGCGTTGCTCGCCGAGCACGGCACCTACGCCTTCGCGGGGCGCGCCGAAGGGCACTCGGTGCGCGCCGTGCACGCGGCCGATCCGCTGCTTGCCGACCTTTTGATTCAACGCCTGGCGCAGGTGTCGGGCGCGAGGTTCGGCGACTGATGGCGCGCGTCGTCTTGCTGATCGAGCCGGACGTAGACGAGCTCGGCGTGCTCGCGTCGAAGCTCCGCGCGCACGGACTCGAAGTGGCCATCGCCGACAGCTTGGAGCGCGGCGCCGAGCGCGCGTCGGCGACGCGCATCGGCGTGATGCTCGTCTCGAGCGTGCTCGTCGACGACGCGGACTTTCAGTCGAAGCTGCAGGCGACGCCGAGCCTCGCGAACCTGCCACGCTTCGTGCTCGTGGACGGCATCGGCATGCGCGGCGCGGGTGAAGTGCCGCGCTGGGATGCCGAGGCCATCGCCAAGCGCGTGCATGCGCTCGGGAATTCGGTGCCGGTCGCGGCGGCTGGCGGCGATTTTCGCGGGGATTTGAAGCAGGTGAGCGTCGCCGACCTCCTGCAGCTGCTGGGCGCCAATCGCCGCAGCGGAACGCTGTCGATCGCGACGCCGAGCGGTGCGGGCGAGGTCAGGCTCGGTGACGGCGACGTGCTCGACGCCGTCTATCGCCGCGTCGACGGCGAGAAGGCGCTCATGCGGCTGCTCGGGGAGACGGAGGGTTCGTTCGCGTTCGCGGGCGGCTCGGCGCCGACCCTCCGCCGCATCGAGCGTTCGTCCCAGGCGCTCTTGATGGACGGCATGCGCCAGCTCGACGAGACGAAGAAGCTTTCGGACGCGCTGGCGCTCGGCAGCGACGCGTTGCTCGCGGCAGTGCTCGCCCGACCCGACCAGCGCGACATCGAGCAGCGCGTGCTCGAGGTGCTCGTGACGCCGCACACGCTCGCGGAGCTGCTCGACGAGGTTCCGGCCTTGGATCTCGATGTACTGAACGCGCTCGCGGGACTGCTCACGCTCGGCGCCGTGCGGCGTTTTGCGGGCGGGACCTTGCGCGTCGAGCTCGCCGACGCCGAGCGGCTCACGGTGCTCGCGGCCCTCACGCAGCGCGCGGCGCCGCCCGGCTTCGAGGGCATGCCGCGTATCGGCCTCGCGGGCTCGCAGCGTGCGCTGGCGACGGTCTTGTCGTCGCTCGGCCGGCTGAGCGACGCGACGGTGGTCACGGACGTGCCTGCGGCGCCGACTCCGCATCCACTCGCTACGCTGCGGCTCACCGAGAGCGTGTCGCTCGAGCTCGTCGGCGTGCCGCTGATCGACGCGTTCGCGCCGCTCTGGGGGCTCGTTTTGCCCGGCTTGCTCGCGGTGGCGCGCCTCGACGACGAGCCGTTCGAAATGCTGGAAGCGGGCTGCCGGCTCGCTTCCGTGCCGCTCGTCGACGGTGAGCCCTTTCTCGGTGACGGCGGCGATGCCGATCCGGAACGCGTCGCGGCGCTCGTGCGCGCGACGCTCGAGCGTGCGGCAGGAGGCGAATGAAATGAAATCGGGAATCCAATGGGCTGCGACCGGCGCGGCGCTCGTGGCGATCGCGTGGGCAGCGCCGGCGCGCGCCGACGAGCTGATCATCAAGAACCCGGGCCTGCACCCGAACTACGTCTTCGAGGCGGAGCCGCACTTCCTCGTCGATCCGTACGTCGATTTCGCGCCCGGCGTCGGCTTTCGCGGCACGGTGAGCCTGCTCCACAACGGGTTCGTCAAGACCATCAACAACAGCATCGGAATCACGTTCGGCCTCGACTGGGTCGACAAGGGCGTTTGGATTCCCGTCGCCATGCAGTGGAACTTTTGGCTGAGCCGCAACTGGTCGGTGTTCGCGGAGCCGGGCATCTCCTTCCGCGCCGGCGACAACGGCCATCGCGGCAATCACGTGGCCTGGCTGGGCCTGTGGGCGGGTGGTCGCTATCACTTCACCGACCGCGTCACGCTCACCCTGCGAATCGGTAGTCCGACGCTCAGCGTCGGTGTCTCGTTCTTGCTCTGAGCAGCTTGTCTGGGCGGGCCGCGGGCGCCCGTCGCGGCGGAAATCTGGCTCGATTAGCGGGTGGTATGCTACGGCCGGCGGATGCCCCCGGAGCCGAAACCGCGTGAGGACGAGGCCCGACTCACCGGAGCGCGGGCCGATTTTGCGGCCAGCCTGCCGCGGCGGCTCGAGACCTTGCGTGGCGCGCTCGCCGCGGCGGAGCAGGTACCGGACGACGCCGATCGCGTGAACAGCTTGCTCCGGCGCGTGCACGCGGTCGGTTCCGCGGCGCGCGTGCTCGGCTTTGCGAGCGTCGCCGAGGCGCTGGTCGAAGCGGAGCGTAGCGTGCGCACTGCCGCGGCTGCGGGCCGGCCACCGCCGTTCGAGGAGGTGTCGCGCGCGTTCGACGTGCTCCCCTCGCTCGTGCTCGGCGCGCCCATTTCGGCGCGAACACCGGAGATGCGCAGCGGATCGCCCGCGTGGCCGACCAGCGTGCTCCTGCTCGGCTCGCAGGCGCTGGCCGACGCGATCGCGGAGCCGGACCGCGTGCCGCCCGTGGAGTGCGAGCGTTTGAGCGACGCCTCGCGGCTGGTCGAGCTCGCGCACATCGTGGGGCCGGACGTGATCGTGGTCGACGGCGATCACGAGGGCGCGCGCGACGCGGTGACCAAGCTGTTCGCCGACGAGCTCATCGAGCCGACGCCCGTCGTCGTGGTCGGCAGCTTTGCGCCGGCAGAAGCCGCGGCGGCGTTCGTCGAGCTCGGCGTGGCGCGCGTGCTTCCGAAGCCGTGCGGCCCCGACACGTTGCGGCGCACGATCGAGGAGCTGCGCGAGCGTTCGACGCGGCCGCGCGGGGCGCGCGAGCCGCTCGGTGATCTGAGCGTGGCGGGCCTCGCGGAGCGGATCGCCGCCGAATTCAAGCGAGGCTTGGTCGAAGCGCTCGAGTCGGGCGCGCCGAACGTGCGCGTGCCGCTCGGCGAGGGGCACGACGTGCTCGCTGCCGTGTGGGGCGCCGTCGCGCGCGTGCGCGAGCTCGTGACGCTGCGCTCGAACGGCAACTTGCGTTTTCAGCAGACGGGCCCCGAGGGCGCGGTGCCGATCGCGGCGTGGGTCGGCGGCGAGCGGCGCGCGGGTGAGCGCAGCGGCGGCCAATCGCGCGGCGCCGAAGGCGTGTCGCTCAACGGGCGCCGCATCGTCGTCGCCGACGATGACCCGGCCGTCGTCTGGTTCATGGCGGGACTTTTGCGCGCGGTCGGCGTCGAGGTGCTCGAGGCGCACGACGGGCGTCGCGCGCTCGAGCTTGCGTTCGAGCATTGGCCGGACGCCATCGTGAGCGACGTGTTGATGCCGAAGCTCGACGGGTTCTCGCTGTGTCACGAGGTGAAGCGCGACGTCGCGCTGCGTGACGTGCCCGTGATTTTGCTGTCGTGGAAAGAGGATCTGCTCCAGCGCGTGCGGGAGCTCGGCGTGGCAGCCGACGGCTATTTGCGCAAGGAAGCGGCGGCGTCGGCCGTGGTGGAGCGCGTGCGCGAAGTGCTGCGCGCCAGAGCGCGCGTCGAAGAGCGGATTCTGAGCGGCGGCGAGGTGCGCGGACGACTCGACGGGCTCACGCCGCGGCTCGTGCTCGAGCTCGTGTGCCGCGGGGAGCGCGACGCGCGCGTGTCCGTGCGCGATGCGGTGTTTTTGTTCGAGGCGCAGGTTCGGCGTGGACGGCTGGTGGCGCTCACGCGCAGCGCCGCGGACGGGAGCTTCGTGCGTGGCGCGCCGGTGCTGGCGAGCCTGCTCGGCGCGGGCGCCGGGCGCTTCACGGTCGAGCCCGACAGCTCGCATTGTCGCAGCGAGCTTGCTGGGACGTTGTTCGAGCTCCTGCGCGATCCGGTCGAAAAGGCGCGAGCCGCCCTCCGGTCCGTCACGGCGGACGCGCTCTTGAGGCTCGAACGCGTCGAGCTCGATCGGGAGCTCGTGCAGACTTACCTCGCGTGCACGCCGGAGCCCGCGGCGTCGGTGACGCGCCGGCTGCTCGCGGGTGAATCGCCGCGCGAGCTCGTACTCTCGGCGTCTGTCTCGGCGCTGATGCTCGAGGTGGTGCTGTCGGATATCGCGCGCCGAGGGGCCATTCTCTCGGCCGTCACGGTGCCTGCCGGTGAGAGCAGCCGGCCACCGGCCGAGGAACAGAGCGCCCCACCCCTCCCGACCAGCGCGCTCTCCGCGTTGGCGGCGCCGCTCGCCGGGGTGACTCGCGAAGCGGCTTCAGCGGCGGACAGTGCGGCCGGCGACGCCGCGGCTGGCGAGCAAGACGCCACGGCTGCGTTGCGCGTCGAGGGCGACGCGCCGAACCTGCCGTTCGATGCCGAGCTCACGCCGTCAGCCGACGGCGAATCGGAGCCGGTGCTGAACTTCGGCAGTGACACGCGGACGCTCGAGGGCGTCGGCGCGACTGCGGTAGAGGTCGACATGGCGCGCCCGGCAGCGCGCGACTCCGAGCCCGACGAGCTCGGCGTAGGCGTGCTCGGTTTGCTCGGGGAAGCCGTCGCCGAGGCGGACGGCACGGACTCGCCGCCGCCGAAGGGCACCGGCGAAACGGCCGAGGCCGGCGCGGTGGGTACGTCGAGCGCTGCGGCTACGTCGGACGCTGCAGCGACGTCAGGCGCTGCGGCTACGCCGGACGCCCCGCCGTCGCCGGGGACGCAAGCCGTGGAATCGCTACCGCCCATCACGTCGCGTTCGGGTGAAATCGGCGAGCCCGATACGTCGCCGGCCATCCCGGCGGCGAAGCGGCGCGACACGCCGAAGGCGCCGAAATCGCCCGCGTCCGATCCGAGCGCGAGTAGCGGGAAGGCGCCGGACAGCGCGGACGCGCGGCGCGACGGCACGAGCGCTCGAACGTCGAGCTCGGCGCCGGGGTCGGCGGGCGGCAAGGCGCCCCCGAGCGACGCAACGCCCAAGAAAGGCGGACCGGGCACGCTCGTGCTGCGCTCGCTCGCCGCGGGCGGGATCGCCTTCTTCGTCACGACTTGGCTCATCGTGCCGATGTTTTCGGGCGACAAGGACAAGGAGTCGGCACCGGCCGTCGAGAAGACGGCGCCCGCACCGTCCGCCGTGGAACCCCCCACGCCAACGGCGACGGCGGCGCTCAGCGTGGATGACTTGGAGCTGCCGCGGGGGATGGAAGTTGCGCCCGACCAGGGCATCATCGAAGTCGAGACGAATGGTACCGACCCGATCTACGTCGATGACGCCTTCGTCGGCGTCGGCCCAGTCCGGCGCGTCGCGGCGGCCGCGGGGACGCATCACGTCGAAGTTCGGGGCGACAAGCCCGCCGGGCCGCTCACGCTGACGCTCGTGTCCGGGCGTCGTGCGCACGTGAAGGCTGCCGGTTCGCCGAGCGCGGCACCGCCGGCCTCGTCGCAATGATGCGCCGCTCGCCTGCCGCGTGCGCGGCCCTGGTTGTGGTGGTTTGCGCCGCCGAGCTCGGCTGTAAGAAGGGCCCGCTGCCCCCGCCGCCGCCCGCTGCCCCGCCGCTCGAAGCGACGAGGGCGGCCGCCGAATCGAGCGCTGCCGCGGCGGCGGATCCTGCGCCGGGTCCGCGCCGGCACGAGTCGCTCATCGAGCGTGCGGCGAGCTGCGAGGTCGAGCACCACGGCCGGTTGCTCGATCTCGGTGTGGAAGGGCTGTCCCCTTGGACGGGATTTCGTCCGACGACACGAACGGCCGACGACGTCGTGATCCGTGACGGCAACACGTACCTCGAGGCCACGTCGCGCGCGCTCGGGTACGACGTGTGGCTCGGTCACACGCTCGAGCACCTGCGCGTGACGCTACGCGGTCGAGCGGGCGTCGCGCGGCGCGTCGAAATGGCGATTGACGGCCGTCGACTCGGCGTGGTGCGGCTCCCGGAGGGCGAGGCGAAAACCTTCGACTTTCCAGAGCTTACGAGCGATCTCGAACCCGGCTTGCACCACTTCGGCCTGCGCTTTGCGGGCGCGCCGCGCGCGTCGCGTGGCGTGCAGGCCGAGCTCGATTGGCTGCGAGTGTCCGGTATCGACGAGCGGCGCGGCGACGAAGGATACGCGGCGCCGACGCTGTCGGACATCGTGCAGAATATCGCGCTCGGCAACGTGCCGCGCCGTTCGCTCGTGCTGCGCGCGCCGACCACGGTGCGCTGCTTCGTTCGACCGATCGCGGGCACGGCGCTGAAGCTCGGGCTCGGTCTCTGGGGCACGGGCCGTGGAGCGGCCGAGCTCGTCGTTCGGCGCGAGAGCGGCGAGCCGGTGACGCTCGAGACGCGGCGTGTCGCCGGCGGGGAATCGAGCGCGTGGACCGAGCTCGACGTCGATCTGTCGCGCTTTGCGGGCGAGCCGGTGGCGCTCGAGCTTCGCGCCGTGGACGCGTCGCGTGGCGGTCGCGTGGCGTTCGGCGATCCCGAGCTGATTCAGCGTGAAAACCAGCCGCCCACGGTGCAAAAGGCGCGCGCGGTCGTGCTGGTCGTGCTCTCGGCCGTCGAGCAGGCACGGGTGCCGCCGTGGGGCCCGACTGGCGCGCTCGGGACGCTCGGTAGCCTCGCGCGCGACGGCGCGGCGTTCAGTCGTTACCGCGCGCCGACGACCGTGCCCGCCGGCGTGATGGCGACGCTGCTGAGCGGGCTGCCGCCGCGCGCGCACGGCGTGGAAGCGCCCATGCTGAAGCTGCCCGGCTCGCTCCGCACGCTCGCGCGCCTCGTGAAGGAGGCGAACGGGAGCGCGGCCTTTTTCAGCAGCGTGCCGACGACGTTCGCACCGTTCGGCTTCGATGCGGGCTGGGACACGTTCGGGGCGTTTTCTCCGGTCAAGGACATCGCCGCGACGGAGCCGTTCACGCGCGGTGCGGCGTGGCTCACGCGCGAGCTCGAAGAACGGCCGCTCGCTCGGCACTTGCTCGTCATTCACGCCCGCGGCGCCCATCCGCCGTGGGACGTCACGCGGGAAGAGGCGCAACGTCTGAAGCCTCCAGAGTACGCCGGGGCGATCGAACCCAGACGCGCGGCCGTGATCTTGGCGGCACTCCGGGCGCGCGCGGGCCGCGGCGGCAAGAAGCTCAGCGATGACGACTGGGTGCGCCTGCGCGAGCTCGGCGATCTCGCGCTCGCCAAGCAAGACGCCGGGCTCGCCAAGGTGACGCAGGCGCTCAAGCACGCCGGCATTTGGGACCAATCGCTCGTCGTCGTGATGGGCGACACGGGGCCGGGCGCGACCTCCGAGTTGCCATTCGACGCGGCGGGGGCGCTCAGCGAGGAGCGGCTCTCGGTGCCGTTGCTCGTGAAATTCCCGGGCAATGCGCTGGCGGGGCGCGACGTGCCCGAAGCGGTTACGGCCGAAGACGTCGCGGCGACGGTCGCGCGCGCGCTCGATCTCGGCGCGCCCGAATGGCCCGCGACGATCGATCTCGTCGAACGCGCGACGGGGGGCGCGGCGGTCGAACGGCCCGTGCAACACGCGACGTTGCCGGGTCGTTACGCGACGCGCATCGGCGCGTGGTTACTGCGCGGTGAGCTCGGCTCACGGCCGCGGCTCTGTGCGCTCGACATCGATCCGGCCTGCGCGCAGGACGTGTTCGAGGAGCGCACGATCGCGGCCCGCACGGCCTGGCTCGCGACGCTGCTCGGCGAAGACGCGCGAGTGCCGAAGGAGCTCGGCTCCGCGCCGCGCACCGTGGCCGAGCTCGACCCGGACACGCGCGCGGCCCTGGTCGTTTGGGGCGATATCCCGCCGTAAACTTCTATTTCCCGCGCACGCCGTCCCAGCGCTCGACGTGCAAGCGCGACGAGTAGCGGAGCCCGCGCGTGAGCGCGGCGGCGCGAACGAGCGGCCCGCGCGCGGCAAGCTCGCTACGTGTCGCCGCTTGGGGCATGACGAGGACGCGCTCGCGCGGCCATGCAGTGGCGCTGACGAGCGCTTCGACTTCCGCGAGCTCGTCCGCATCGGCCACCACGAGCTTCAGGTACGCGCGCGCGCTCCGGGCGAGCAGCGCCAACACCTCGGGCCGCAGCCGTTTTTCCGGCGGATCGCCGCTGTTTGCCAGCTTGGGCGAGACGTTCCACTGATTGACGCGCTCGAGCAACCCCTCGCCCGGCGCGAGCGTCCCGTTCGTCTCCACTTCGATCACGAGCTCCGGCGCGAGCAAGGCGAAGAGCGCCTCGAGCTCGGCGCGCTGGATCAGCGGCTCGCCGCCCGTCACGACGAGACGACTCGGCGCCTCGGCCCTGATGCGCGTGGCCACGGCTTCGGTGCGCTCCACGCGGACCTCGTCCTCGAAACGATAGTGTTCGAAGTCCCAGCTGTACTTGGTGTCGCACCAGCGGCAGCGCAGATTGCAGTGAGCGAGGCGCAGAAAAAGGCACGGCTCGCCTGCGCTCGCGCCTTCGCCCTGGATGCTGAAAAACTGCTCCGAAACCGCCAATTTGCCGCGCGCCGGCGGCGCCTGTGTCTCGCTCACAGCGACGTGCGGATCTTGCGGCCGCCCGAAGTGCCGGAGCCGGGTCGTGAGGCTTCGTGCGTGACGGCGCGGGGGGTGGCCGCGGCGTGCGGCGTTGCCGTCGGTGCGACGGGTGTCGCCGCTGTCGCGCTCTTCGGCGCCACGACCTTCGGCGTCTCGGCCGCCTGCTTGGCGGCAGCGTCCGCTGCCTGCTTGGCGGCAGCCTCCGCCGCGGCGCGCTCGGCCTCCGCCTTTTTGGCGGCTTCGGCGCGCTCGGCGTCTGCCTTCGCGAGCTTGTCGCGCTCGGCTTGTTCTGCGGCCGGACTGGTCGTCGTTGCTTCGACCGTTGCGGCCGGCGCGGGCGCCTGCTTATCGCGCGCCGAGCTCATCGCGAGAAAGCCGCCGCCGCCGAGCACGACGAGGGCGCCCACGGCGAGCGCGCCGAAGAGAGCCGCATTGCTCTTCTTCGGGATGGTCTCGAGGTTTGCTTCGAGGTGCGGACCGGTTTGCGACCACACGCCCGGCGTGCCGGTGCCGAGCATCGGGGAGGACGGCTGGGCAATTTTCGAAGCGCCGAGCCCACTCGTCGGGACGCGCAGTCGGCTCACGAGAGCCGCGCCTTGACCCGAAGCCCACTGCGTCAGAGCCTGCTGGAACTCCCGAGCATTTTGGAAACGGTGCGCTGGATCGCGCGCCATCGCCTTGATCACGATCGCGGCGAAGCCCGGGTCGATACTCGGATCGACGACGGACAACGGCTTCGGCTCTTCGAGCACGATCTTGAAGAGGAGCTCGTTGAACGTATCGGCGCTGAACGGCACCTGACCCGTGAGCGCCTCGTACAGGATCACGCCCACGGCGTAGAGGTCGACGCGATGATCCATCTCGCGTGAGCCCTTGGCTTGCTCGGGCGCCATGTAATACGGCGTGCCCATCACGGCGCCGGTGCGAGTCATGCTGAACCCGCTGTCGCCGCTCATCTGATTGAACTTGGAAATGCCGAAGTCCAGGAGCTTCACGAAGTCGGCCTGGCCGGCGCGGCTCTTGAGCAGAAAGACGTTATCCGGCTTCAAATCGCGGTGAATGATGCCGGCGCCGTGCGCCGCGGCGAGACCCTCGAGCAGCTGATTCGCGATAGGATACAAATCGGGCGGCGCGATACGGCTGCGGGCTTTAATGCGTGAGCCGAGCCCTTCGCCGTCGAGAAACTCCATCACGAGGTAGCGATCGCCGTTGGCCAGCGCACCGAGGTCGAGCACTTCCACGATGTGATCGGAGCCGATGCGGCCCGCGGCTTGCGCCTCGCGTTCGAAGCGCGCGACGGCCTCGGCCTGTTCCGCGATGCCCGAGTGGAGCACTTTGATCGCGACGCGCCGGTGAATGCGCGTGTTCTCCCCCTCGTACACGGCACCCATACCGCCTTCGCCGATCAGGCGAATGATGCGGTACTTGCCGTCGAGGATGTCTCCAGTGCTGAGCATCAAGCCTTGCCCTTCGAAGCTGACCCGAGACCACTAGCATGTAGTGGTCCGCCGCCCACGGCCAGCGGTAGGGACCAACGCTCTCCCGAGCAACGAATTAAGGTGGCAGGGTGTCGGACTCCTTCGCACTCGTCACGCCGTGGTAGATCGCGTTTCACGATGACGAGCTCGAAACGTGGCGGCAGACCACTCGGCGCCATTCGACCGGTGGAAGTGGTGCCCGGATTCCACAAATTGTCCGAGGGCTCGGCCCTATACCGTGCGGGTGGAACCGTCGTGCTGGCGACTGCGTCGATCGACGATTCCGTCCCGGAGTTTTTGACGGGACGCGGGCGCGGCTGGATCACGGCCGAGTATCAGATGCACCCGCGCTCGAACCCGAAGCGCCGGGAAGCGCGCGACGGTCGCGACCGTCCGCTCGGTGGTCGTGCGCGGGAAATCCAGCGTCTCATCGGACGTGCGCTGCGTGCGGCGGTCGACCTCGAGCGGCTCGGCGAGCGCAGCATCGCGATCGACTGCGACGTGCTCGAGGCGGACGGCGGCACGCGTACCGCTTCCGTTACCGCGGGCTTCATCGCGCTCGCGCTCGCGCTCGACAGACTCCGGCAAACGGGCCGGCTCGCGCGCCCCGTGCTGCGCGATTCGATCGCGGCCGTGAGTGTCGGTCACGTCGACGACGAGTTCGCGCTCGATCTCTGCTACGCCGAGGACAGCGTCGCGCGTGTCGACTTGAATCTCGTCGCCACGGGCCGCGGTGGCATCGTGGAAATTCAGGGCACGGCCGAAGGCGAAGCGGTGCCGCGCGAGGAGATCGATCGCATGGTCGACCTCGGGCTCACCGGCATTGCCGAGCTCATCGAAATCCAAGGACGCGTGCTTACCGGCGCCGGGGTGGAGCTCAAGCGGCTGATGTGCGATTGACGCCACGCCGCTCGAGATAGAGGAGCGTCCCAGCGCCGAGCCGGAAGCGCTTGCCACGCCAGGAAACGTGCTGTTTGAGCGGAGCGACGCACCAGACGGTGAGCACGAGCAGCTCGCGCAGCGGTGCCAGCAGGACCGGCAGATACCAGCGCTCGTGCCCGCGCAGCACGAGCCAGCCGCCGAGATCGCGTAGGCCGAGCATGACCGCGGCCCACGCGATCGCCCAAGGCCCGAGCAGCATCCACACGAGCGGCAGGAGCGCGAGCGGACTTGCGACGGGTTCGAGCAGGGCGGCGAGAGGCAGCACGCGGAAGCGCATCATCGACCAGCGCAGCTGACGCGCGAACATCGCGCGCACCGTCATCGTGCGCGTGACGTTCTCGAGCACGGTCGGCGCGACGATGATAAGGCCGCCCGCTTGCGAGAAGGTCTTGCCCATGACGAAGTCCTCGGCGAGCACGTCGGACAAACGCCGCAAGCCGCCGAGGCGCTGGAGCCTACGGCGCGAGAACAACGCGGATTTGCCGACCAAAACGGGGTCGCCCAGCAGCGTGGGCAGCGCGATACCCGCCGCGCAGAAGCCCGAAAGCTGCACATTTTCGAGCGCGGCACCGAGTGAGTCTTCGCCGACACCTGCAAAGAGGTTCGTCACGAGACCGGGACGCTCCGCCGCGTAGAGCGTCGCGAGCTCGCGCACGTAGTGACTCGGCGCGCGGACGTTGCTGTCGCTCACGAGCGCAAGGTCGTATTGGGCGCGCGGCAGCATGCCGAGCAAGTTATCGATCTTCGGATTGAGCGCGCCGCGTCCCGCGTGGATAACGATCTGGCAGCGCACCGCCGGAAACTCGCGCGCGAGCTCCCTCACCACCTCGAGGGCGGGGTCGCCCGGGTCGACGACGCCGAAGACCAGCTCGAAGTCGGGATGGTCCTGGCGGAAAAAGCTCTCGAGGTTTTGACGCAGGCCCGGGTCGCTGCCGCAGAGGGGCTTGAGCACGCTCACGGGCGGCGGGCGGTCGCTCAGCTGAGGGGGCCGCCGCGTCAGGGCGGCGACGGCCGCCAGGCCGGCGATGATCCAAGCCGTCGTCGCCGCGAAGGGGATCCAGAGAAGCCAGAGCAGCGTGTGCATGGGTTCCGACCTTCTGACCGAGCGAGGAGCGTGCCAAGGGACGTCTCGAAATTGGATTAGCGAATTCAGCCACTTGTCACATTGGCGCGAAGCGTCATACGCGGGCGCGTGAGGCACTTTCGCACCACTGGTTCAACCAGTTCACACTAGCAGTCGTAGCTCGGGCTGCAACGTGCAGTGCTAAGCGGCCGAGCATGGCGAACCAGCTGACCCCCGACGGGACCGACCGCGAGGCCGTCGAACGCCCCGAGCATGGCGCGCGGCTCTTGGTGCGCCTCGCGGCACTGGACGCTGCCCAAGCCGAGTACAGCCTGAGTCTTGCGACCGCCGAGGCTGATTGGCGCGGACGAGCGAGCGTAGGGGAACTCGACGGGCAGGTAGTCGTGGGGACGTGGGAACCAGCCGGGCCGCCCGAATGGCTCATTCAAGCCGCCCGCGCCCTGCTGCGGTCCGCGTGGCAGCGGCGACGCGCAGGCCATTCCTGGCCCCGCCGGCTCGCGCGCTGGCGCCCGTCACCCGGCGAGGCCGACGCGGGAGCGTAGAATGTGGCGATGCGAAGCCGTACGGCGCTCGTGGTCGCGCTTGCGCTGACGTTCGGCTGCGGTGGGGCAACGTCGAGGAGCCGCGCTGCAGCTCGCCCGAGCGCCGGTGCCCGGTCTGCGCCAACTGAGGCCGTACCTCCGCTGTCTCGGCTCGACCAGGCGCAGGCGCTGATCGGACGCGGCCGTTACACCGAGGCGATCGAGGTCGTGCGCAAGAGCCCGACGCTCGTCGGTGCCGATGGGCTACGTGCGGCATGTCTCGAGGCCGAGGCCGAGCGACGCGCGGGCAATTTGCGTGACGCCGAGCGCACGCTGCGTGCCGTCAGCGCTGATCCCGAGGCGCGTGAAGCGCGGCTGATGCTCGGTGAAGTCTTGCTCGAGCTCGGCCGACGCGCGGAGGCGCGCGAGCCGCTGCTCACGCTGATCGCCGACTACAACGACGGCAAGCTGGGCGAAAAGGACGGGCACGCCCTGGCGCTCGTGGGCCGCGCCGCTCACCTCTTGCGCTCGCCGCATGACGCGAACGATGCGTTCGGGGAAGCCGAAGCGGCCGGCGAGCACTCGACCGAGCTCTATCTCTGGCGCGCCGAGCTTTTCCTCGAAAAGCACGATCCGGGTCACGCGGAAGAGGTGCTCACCGACGCGCTCGAGCGCACGCCGAACGACGCCGACGCGCTCGTCGCCATGGCGGAGGTGCGTCTGGCACAGGCGCTCGATTTCGTGGAGGCCGAACGGCTCGCGAACTTGGCGCTGTCGGTGAACCCGAAGCTCGCACGCGCGTACTTCGTGCTCGGCGGGGTCGCGCTCCGCGACGTCGAGCTCGAGCTCGCGCGGCAGCGCATCGACAGCGGGCTTGCGGCGCGGCCGAACGACCTCGATCTCTTGAGCTTGCGCGCGGCCGTGAGCTTCGTGGCGGGCGATCGCGCAAGCTTCGAAGCCGACAAGCGCGCCGTCTTGGCGTTGAACCCCGAGCGCTCGCGTTTCTACGCGATCGTCGGCGAATTCGCCGACTGGGAGCACCGCTACGACGACATCGTCGAGCTCATGCGCGAGGCGACGCGGCTCGATCCGGATGATCCGGTCGCGCACACCGGGCTCGGGATGAACCTGATCCGCGCCGGGCACGACGCCGAGGGAGTCGCCGAGCTCAGCCGCTCGTTCTCGCTCGATCCCTTCGATCCGCGCGTGTTCAACACGCTCGAGCTCTTCGAAAAGACGATTCCGAACGACTACGTCACGGTGCCCGGAGCGCGTTTTCGGATCCGCTACGAGAAGCACGATCGGGCGCTGCTCGAGCGCTACGTCCCCGCGCTGCTGGAGCGCGCCTGGGGCACGTTCATCGAGCACTACGCGTTCACCCCCAAAGTACCGATCGGCGTCGAGCTTTACGCCTCGCGCACGCATTTCGCGATCCGCACGAGCGGGCTGCCGGAGACGGCGATTCAAGGCGTCTGCTTCGGGCACACGCTCGCGTCGATGAGTCCGCAAAACGAGAGCTTCAACCTGGGGATGACGCTCTGGCACGAGCTCTCGCACGTCTTTCACATTCAACTGTCGGCGAGTCGCGTGCCGCGCTGGTTCACCGAAGGCCTGGCCGAGTACGAGACGATGCTCGAGCGCCCCGAGTGGCAACGCGAACAGGACCCCGAGCTGTTCGAGCTCAGGCGCGCCGGGCGGCTACCGCCCGTCGAAGGTCTGAACCGAGCGTTCACGCGCGCCGAGCAGCTGAGTGACGTCGCCACGGCGTACTACGCGTCGAGCCGGCTCGTCGCGATGCTCGGCAAGGAGTTCGGCATGAAGGCGCTCGCGCGCATGCTCGAGCTCTGGGCGCAGGGGAAGACGACGGCGGAGGTCATGCAGGGCGCGCTCGGCGTCGGGCCCGCCGAAATCGACCGTAAATTCGGCCTGAACCTCGACGCGGCGCTCGCGCGCTACCAGGGTAAATTCGTCGCCAACGCCCGCAGCGGCACCGTGGACGCCGCCTCGGCGCTCGCGGCGCGCGAACCGAAGAGTGCGGCGCACGAGACGGCGCTCGCGCTCGCGCTCTTGCGCGCCGGAAAAATCGACGCGGCACGTGCGGCGCTCGCCCGCGCCCGCGCGCTCGACGCCGGCGACCCCGACACGCGTTTCCTCACGGCTCGCATCGCGCTCTCCGAAGCCCAGCCGGCCGGCGCCATCAAGGAGCTCCGCGCCATGCTCGCCGAGGGTCACGACGGCTTCGACGTCGAAATGCTGCTCGCTGAAGCAGCCGATGCGACGCACGACGAAGCGACCCGCATGGCGGCGCTCACGGCGGCGAACCAGCTGGATCCCACGCAAACGGCGCCGCTTTACGCGCTCTTGCATGCCGCGGACGCGCGCGGCGACGCAGACGGCGCGCTCGCGCTGCTGCGCCAAATCGCCGCGCTGTCCGAGCACGACGCGGCGACCTACCGTGAGCTCTTGCGACGGCTCGTCGCGCGCGGACTCTACGCGGAGGCCGTCGCGGTGGGCGACTCGGCGATTCTCGTCGACATGACGGGCTTCGAAACGCACTTCGCGTTCGCCGAAGCGCTCGCGCAGACGGGCAACAAGAAGCGCGCCCGCTTCGAGCTCGAGAGCGCGCTACTGTGCCGAGCCGAGCCGAGCCGCCTCGCCGAAGCCAAGCGGCGTCTGAGCCAGCGCTAGCTGTCTTTCAGGATCGCATTCCAGCTTGGCACGAGTGACTAGGCTTCATCGCCGTCCTTGTCGCCACGCAGGCCGAGTGCGCGCGCCTTCTTGTACAGGTGGCTGCGTTCGAGGCCGAGTGCGCGCGCCGTCGCGGCCATCTGGCCGCCGTGGTGCTCGAGTGCTTCTTCGAGGATGCGGCGCTCGGCTTGCTCGGAAAGCACGCGGAAAGGAACGCCGGGTTGGTAGAGCGCCGTGTGCGTGTGCGGCGTCTCCGTGCTGAGCGCGCGCTCGACGTCGGCGCCCGTGATGCAGTCGTCGGGGTTCAGGATCACGAGACGTTCGACCAGATTTTTGAGCTCGCGTACGTTGCCGGGAAACGCGTACAGCGTCATGGCGCGCACGGCGCTTTCGTCGAGCGTCATGCCGGGGCGGGCATTGCTCGTGCGTGCGAGCTCGAGGAACTGACGGGCGAGCAGCGGAATGTCGTCGCGACGCGCGCGCAGGGGCGGGATTTCGATGGGCACGACGTTCAGGCGGTCGTACAGGTCCGCACGGAAGTCGCCCTGCTCGCACGCCGCGCGTAGATCACGGTTGGTGGCGGCGACGACGCGCACGTCGATCTTGAACGTCTCGCTCCCGCCGACGCGCTCGAGCTCGCGCTCCTGCAGGACGCGCAGGAGCTTCGACTGCATTGCGAGGGGCATGTCGCCGACCTCGTCGAGGAAGAGCGTGCCCCCGTGCGCGCGCTCGAACTTGCCCGCGCGCTGTTTGGTGGCGCCCGTGAACGCGCCGGCTTCGTGGCCGAAGAGCTCGCTCTCGATGAGCTCGGCGGGAACGGCTGCGCAGTTGAGGCGTTCGAGCGCGGCTTTCGCCCGCGGCGAGGCGCGGTGAATCGCGCGCGCGACGAGCTCCTTGCCGGTGCCGCGCTCCCCCGTGACGAGCACGCTGGCGCTCGAGCGCGCGGCGCGAGCCACACGTTCCTGCAGGCCGAGCATCGCGCTGCTCGCGCCGACGAGCTCGTCGAAATAGCCGGCTTGCGCCTTGAGCTCGCGCGTCTCCTCCTGCGCTCGACGCAGCCGAAAGGCATTGTCGAGCATGACGAGCAGGCGATCGGTCGAGAGCGGCTTTTCGAGGAAATCCAGCGCGCCGAGCTTGGTCGCGCGCACGGCAGCGTCGATGGTGCCGTGGCCGCTCATCATGATGACCTCGGCCGTTTCGCCCCGTTCGCGTAGCTTGGCGAGCCAGTCGAGGCCGTCGCCGTCGGGTAGCCCCAGATCGAGCAGGATGATGTCGTAGTCCTTTTTTTGGAGCCGCTCCTCGGCGACTGCAATCCCGCCCGCCACGTCGGTGGCATAACCCTCGAGGCTTAGGGCTTTCTTGAGGGTCCCGAGGATCGACGGCTCGTCGTCGACCACGAGGACGGTGCCGCGCGCCATCCGGCGAGGCTAGCCAATCCGGGCCCGAGCGGCCACGACCGGCGCCGCGCTCGATCGGGGGGCCCAAATGCCGCTGCGATGGGAGCCGGGGACGGTGGTACGCTCCCAGGGTTCGGGTTTGGCGAGGCGTTCTGTGGACGGACGGGTTTTCCGATGAGTCAGCTGGTGCCGACGGCCAGCGGGACGCTCGCGGCCACGCCGCTCGGGCACCTTTTGATTCACGCGCTCGATCGGCGCCTGACGGGCAGCCTCGTGTTCGAAGAGAAGGACCACCGCAAGCACGCGGTGTACCTGCGTGACGGAGCGCCCGTGTCGGCGCGCACAGCCGAACCGGTGGCGCTGCTCGGTGCGCTTGCCGTCGAGCACGGCGTGCTCGGGGCCGACCGCGTCGAAGAAGCGGTCGAGGCCGCGACCGACGCCGGCAAGCCGCTCGGTGAGGTGCTGTGCGCGGCGGGTGTGCTCGACGAGGTGGCGCTGGACACGCTGCTGCGCGAGCAGGTCGAGCGGCGCCTTCAGCACATTCGCGGGCTCGATCCCGAGACCGCCTACGGCTACTACGACGGCAAGAATTTCCTCGAGCGCGCCGGCGGGCCGCGCGAGCCCTGCGGGCCATTGCCGCTGATTTGGCACGTCATGCGCATCACGCCCGACCGGGGCCGCGGAGCGGAGACGCTGGCGCGCTTGACCGGCACGACCTTGCGCTTCCATATCGACGCGCCGCTCGCGCGCTTCGATTTCGCCCCGGGCGAGCGCGCCGTCGTCGACGTGTTGCGCGCGAAACCGCAGACGTTCGCAGAGCTCAGCGGACGCGACCTGCTCGAGCCGGCGCTGCTCGAGCGGCTCGTGTACACGCTCGTGCTCTTGCGGCAGTTCGACCTCGGGACGGGAGCGCAGCCCGTAGGCGCCGAACGCCGCAGCCTGTCACCGAGCTCGAGCCTCGTCCCGCCCGTGCCTCGACCAACTTCGCCGAGCCTCAGCGAAATCGACTTGCCGCCGAGCGCGCCGAGCGAGCCGCCGCCCGAGGACCCGTTCCGGCGCGACGCGGAGCAGCTCGCCGCTGCGGGCGATCGCTCGTATTACGAGGTCCTCGGCGTCGCGAGCGACGCGTCCGGGCCAGCCATTGCCGCGGCGTATTTTCAGCTCGCCAAGCGCTGGCACCCCGACCGGCTCGACGGCGGTCACGCCGACTTGCGCGATCTTGCGATGCGGATCTTCGCAAAAATCGGCGAAGCGCATCAAGCTTTGTCGGACCCCGAGCGGCGAAAACAATACGACGAGTCGCTCAAGCACGCGAGCGAAGCCAACGAGGAACAGGAACAGGTTCAGCGGCTGCTGCGTGCCGCGACGAACTTCCAAAAGGCGCAGGTGCTGCTCCGGCGCAATAACCTCCCCGCCGCCGAAGAAGCGGCGCGCGCCGCGCTCGCCGACGCCCCGGAGGAAGCCGATCACATCGCGCTCGTCGCCTGGCTCGACGCCAGCAAGGCGGGGGCGGATCTCGAAACGGGACTCAAGGAACTCAATCGCGCGGTGCGGCTCGAGGAGGCGAATCTGCGCGTGCGCTGGTACCGCGGACAGTTGCTCAAGCGCCTCGGGCGCGAACGCCAAGCGCTCGAGGACTTTCGACTGATCGTCGAACGCGACCCACGGCACGTGGACGCGCAGCGCGAGCTCAGGTTGTTCGAGATGCAACGCGGCAAAAAGCCGTCGAGCGACGCGCCCGTGGAGCGGCGGAGCGAAACGCAGGCGTCGGGGCGCGCCTCGACGGCGTCGCCGTCCAGCGACAAAAAGCCGAAGTTTTTCGGGAAATTATTCAAGAAATAGCCGAGACAACTCGAGCTCGGCGAGCGTGACCACGGCGGAATCGGCGCGAATACCGATGGCGAGTGGACCTGGTGGCACGTCGCACGTCGCGTCGGCGACGTTCGGCGCCGAGAGCGTCGCGTGCCTGTCGTGACGCGAAGCCGTGACGGTGATGACTGCCGAAGCTCCGCCGGTGGGCGGCGCGTTCCAGGAGCAAGTCCCCGTCGCGCCCGTCGGGCTTTGGAAGACGAGCACGGGCAGCGCCGGTACGGAGCCGTCGCTCGTGGGTTCGACACCGAGCGAGACAGCGACGCCATCGTAAAGCGTGTCAGTCGCCCAGACGGTGACGCTCGGCTCGACGGGCGTGAGCGTGAGTCGGTTACTTGTGCGCTCGAAAGCGACGGGCGGTGCGTCCGCGTTGCTCGTCGGGCGCGTGGCGTCCCGATCGGGCATGAGGTGCGCCGGACGAAACGGAGCGTCGAACGAGCTCAACAGCAGCGAAATATCGCGGGTGAGCGGCCCGCGCTGCCCGAAACGCGCGCCGAAGAGCCCGCCGTTCGCGCCGATCCACATGAACGCGTCCGGGCCAAAGCCGAGCAGCGCCGAGCGTGCATCCGGGCTCGGGTCGAGCGCGAACGTCGTCATGACGAAGCGTGGCCGCGACGCGGGGTCGTTCGGATCGGACGCTGCGGGCCAAGCTTCGAAGCGCCAGACGCACGCGGGCGTGCCGTCGGCGCGCGGGAACGTGAGCCACGGCGCGCCGTCGCTGCCTGCGGCGAGCAACGGCGTGTCCACGGTGGCGCACGGCGCGACCACGCCGTCGGGCTCGAACGTGACGGCCGTTGGCGTGCCGTTCGGACTGATCCACCAGGCGTCGAGCCACGCTTGATCGTTGCTACTCGGCTCGCACGGCGTGCCGCCCGCCGTGAAACAGCTGCACTCATCGTGGCGCGAGGGGTCGTTGCGACAACTCGCGACGCTGAGCGCGCCGCCCCCCGGTAGCGCCGCAAACGTTCGGTTGGCGCGAGCGGGCAGCTCGGCCCGGAACACGCGGCTCGTCGCGTCCGAGGAAAACCCCTCGATTTCTCCGACAGGAGCGCCATGGGCCGCCTCCGCGTTGCCGCTCGCCGCGTAACCCCCACCCACTAAAATCCGCCCATTCGTGAGGACGAGCGCAATCGGATCGACGCGGCCGAGATCGAGCGCCAAGAGGCCGCTGATGCTCGAGCTCCTGGTGCTCGGCGAGACGGCCTCGAATTGGCGAATGAGCTGACCCGGGCCACTACCCGCCGCATCGGGTGCCAGGCCGCCGACGAGGAGCGTTTCGCCCGTCGTCGCGAGCGTCACCGCGGCGTGGTGCGTGCGTCGTGACCAGAGCTCGACGAGTGTCGGTTCGAACCCGCCCGTCGCCGGATCGAAGACTTCCGCGGGACCGGCCGCGTCCTCCGTCGCGGCGCTCGCCGCGGGATTCGTCCCGCCGGCGACGAGCAGGCGGTCGCCGAACTCCGTGACCGTGGCGAAGGCGCGGGACACGCGCAGGGTCCCGTGGTCGCGCGGTACGACGCTCGCTTCGCCCGTATCGGTCGCGAAAGCGAGGCTGCTGCCGGCGCGTCGATCGTCGGCGTTTTCGCCTGCGATGAGCGAGAAGCCGCTTTGCGCCGAGAAGCCGAGCGCCTGGCCCGCTCCGGTGCCGGGATAGCCGCCGTCTGCCGACACGACCTCACACGCCGTTTGCTCAGGCCAGAGCGAAACGTCGATGCGGTCGTCAATTCGGTGCTCGGAATGGCCGATGAACCCGCGTTCGGTCGCGCTCGCGCTGTCATTCGCGACGGCGTCGACACCGATGGTCGCGGAATCGAAGCTCAAGGCGTGACCAGCCGCGTGAAGTCCGAGGTCACGATCCACGTCGGAGCCGCGCGCCGGAAACTGCCCGAGCGCCGTGAGCGTCAGCCGGAACGGAGACGGATCGGTCGGCCCGCGATCGGGGATCGCGCAGGCCAAAAGCTCGTGCGCGGTGATGCTCACGGTCGTCACGGGCGCGCTCGGCTCCGAACAAGCCGCGCTACTCAGCACGCCGCACAAGAACGCGCTACGATAGCGAGCTCCGATGTTCCCGCAGATTTTCGGGAAATACGTGCTCGAACGCGAGATCGCGGCGGGGGGCATGGCGCGCGTCTTTCTCGCCACGTTACGCGGTGCCGTCGGCTTCGAGAAGCGCCTCGTCGTCAAACAGATCCGCACCGAGCTCGCCGTCGACGAAGCGTTCGTCCGCCGTTTCGTCGAAGAGGCGAAGACGGCGGTCGAGCTCAGCCACCCGAACATCGTGCCCGTCTACGAGCTCGGCGTCGAGCAGGGCGTCTACTACATCGCCATGGAGCACTGCTCGGGCGTGACGCTTTCCGAGGTGCTCGCGCGCACGGGGCCGCTGGACGCGCAAGAAGGCGCGTACGTCGGCGCGGAGGTGTGCCGCGCGCTCGACTATGCGCACCGGCGTGCCGGCATCGTCCATCGCGACGTCACGCCGCGAAACGTGCTGCTCGACGACGAAGGCGCGGTGCGACTCATCGATTTCGGCATCGCCGCGCCGGCGGAAGCGAGCGGCGGCCGGCGAGAAGTGTTCGGCTCGCCCGGCCACATGCCGCCCGAACAGCTGCGCGGCGACGTACTCGGACCGCCCGCCGATGTCTTCGCCGTGGGCGCGCTCTTGATCGAAGCGTGGACGGGCAAGCCGCCGTTTCGGCGCGCTACGCCGCACGAGAGCGCGCTCGCGCTGCGCGAAAGGCCGCCGTCCGTCGAACACACGTTGCCCGCGCTCGCGCCCGTCGCCGAGCTCGTGCGATCGAGCGTCGCCTTCGACGCCGGAGAGCGACCCGCGGACGCTGAGCGTCTCGGTCGCGGTTTGCGCGACTTTTTGCGCTCCGCCGACACGGTCGAGGTTTCGCGCCGTCTCGCCGCACGGGTCGAGCGCGCCCGTTCCGCGGAGTCGTCCCGCGCCGCTCCACTCGCGAGCGACTCCAGCGACTCGACGCCGCCGCTCGTCACGCCCGCGACTCCAGCGCCGACGACGGCCACCTTCGCGGCGCGCGAGGAGATCGTCGAATGGACGCGGAAGCTCAGCAGCATTCCGCCGCCGTTCGCGGTTCTCGACGGCACGCGCCGGCTCTCGACGGCGCCGGTTGCGGCTCGCGGTGCATCGCGGTCGCGCGGTGTCGTGATCGCTGTCGGCCTCGTTCTCATCGCGGCGTTCGGGTTTCGGCTCATCGGCGGAGCCGTATCGTCCGAGCCACGAGCGACACGCACGCCACGCGCAGCTGCTACGGCTGCGCTCGCGCTTTCTGCCGCTACCAAGGCAGAAATCCCCGCAAATGCTGCGACTACAGGGCCGGCGACAGCGCCACCGCAGACGGCCGCGGTGCTCGCCGTGGTCGCTTCCCCAGCGCGGGGGCCCGAAGCGACGCCGCCCCGCCCAGCGCCCGACGCGCGGCCCGCACCCGACGCGCACGCGCCGCCCGACAACACCGCTTCGCGCGGCGCGCACGCCGCTCACACGCCGAGCCCGGCGCCGAGCCCCGCACCGAGCGGCTCGCCCGACACCTCGCCCCCGGCCGTCGCACCCGAGCACGCCGCGCTCGGCACGCTGCGCCTCACGGCGGATCCCGGAGCGGTCGTGAGCGTGACGGGTGCAGGTTTTTCCCAGACGAACGCGACACCCGTGCGCTCGCTCGTCGTTCCGCCCGGCAATTACCGCATCGTATTTCGCAGCGAGACGTACGGCGCGCCCGTGGCCACGGAAGTGACGCTCGCTCCCGGCGCACGCCGCAGCGTTCACGCCGATTTCCGCGCCGCCGAGCCTTCCGTCATCGTGCGCTGAGCGCCGCGCCCGACAGCTGCCCGGTTTGTCGCAACGCCTCGTACAGCACGATCGCGACGGCGTTTGCGAGATTGTGCGAGCGCACGGCACCGAGCGTCGGGATGCCGATGGTTCGCTCCGGCTCGCGCGCGAGGAGCTCGGGGGGCAAGCCGACGCTCTCTTTGCCGAAGACGAAGACGTCGCCGGGCGCGAACGCGACATCGAGGTAACTCCGCGCGCCGTGCGCGCTCAAGAGCCAGCGCCGCGGCGCTTCGGCTCGAGCGGGCGCGATGGAGCCGAGCGCGTCGTCGAGCGTCGTGTGCGTGTGCAAATCGACGAGGTGCCAATAGTCGAGACCGGCGCGCCGCACGGCGTGCGCGTCGATACGAAATCCGAGCTGTCCGACGAGGTGCAGTGCCGAACGAGTGGCGGCGCAAAGCCTGGCGATGTTGCCGGTGTTCGGCGGGATCTCCGGCTCGACCAACACGACGTGGAACGGCTGCTCGCGTGGAGTCACGCGTAAGCGCTCTTCAAGCATCGACGCTCGGGTGGCACCGTACCACTCGACTCTCGGCCGAGCGACCCAGCCACTCCCGGGCGGAGCTCGCCGCGCGCCCTCTCGCATTAGCCGCTTGCTTGACGACGATCCCGGCCGGCAAGTAGCTTCTCCGGTCGGTGCCGGAGCCGCGCACATGAAAATCCGCTTACCCAGCGCGCTTGCCGTCGGGCTCGTCGTATTCGGCGGAGCGCGCGTCGCAGGCGCCGACCCGCTCGATCCGGCGCTCGAGCGTTTGGTTTCGTCCGAAACCGCGGGGTGTCGCACATCGGCTGGGCGGTACGTGCCCGGTACCGTCTCCGCTGATGGCGTGGCGGCCACGTGTTTGCCCGACAACGGCGCGTTCGCGCGGCTCGTCAACCAGTGGGGCTTCGCGCTCGCGCCCACGGCCATGCACTCGGCGCGCACGACCGGCTACGGCGGCTTCGATCTCTCGATCGAAGCGAACTACACGACCATCAGCGGCAACAAAGACTATTGGAAGTCGGGCACGCAGGGCGAGGTCGATCCGAATACCGGGCAGCCGTCGACCATTAATAAGTCCCCGCCTTCGCTGCTCCAGAATTACTCGCTCAAGTTCCGCAAGGGTTTCGGCTTCGGCTTGGAGCTCACCGGGATCGTCGGCTTCGTGCCGCAATCCAGCATCGTTTCCGGGGGGGCCGACGTGCGCATGTCGCTCCTCGAAGGCTTTCGCACCGGCGTCGGCGGCGTGCTCCCGGACGTGGCGGTGGGGGCGGGCGTGCGTACGATCACGGGCACGTCCGAGTTCCAGCTCACGACGATGGGGCTCGATGGTCAAATCTCGAAGCCGTTTCCGATCGCCGGTCAGTCGGTGCTCACGCCGTGGCTCGGTTACCAGTATTTGTTTATTTGGGGGGATTCGGGGCTCATCGATCTCACGCCTGCTACGGACGCGATCCAGGCGTGCAACTACTCGGGCAGCGCCGTTCCCGGGAACGCAGACCCGAGCAGAACGAACTCCGCGGGCCAGTCCGTCTACGACGGCGGCCCCGTGTGTCGCGGCGGCCAAGCCCACGACTTCAACAACAACAGCGTGTTCGATCCCGTGCGCCTGCGCCGGCACCGTCTGCTCGCGGGCGTGAATTATCGCTACGAAATGGTGATGGTCGGCGGTCAGCTGATCATGGATCTCGTGCCGCCCGAAAACGCTCAGTACCAACAATCGGCCAAGGAATACCTGGCCGGCGAAGAGAAGCAGTTCAGTTTCGTGTTCGAGCTCGGCGCGGTTTTTTGAGCCGCTGCTCGCTCAGCGCATGACGAGCGCGAGCAGCGCCGTGACGAGCGCGAGTAGGACGAGAGCCCCGACGCCCGTCTGAGCATTCGCGCGGCCGGCGGCTTTCTTCGCGCGCTCGGGCGTGAGCGCGTGGACGCCCGTGAGGTACGCGCGCGTGGCTTGAGACGGGATCGAGACGGCGAGCCCGGCCGCGCGCTTCGTCGTCGAGAGTCCCTCGGTGACAGCGACGACGAGCAGCCCGAGCGGCAACGTCACGAGATCCCAGCCGCAGGCGTAGAGCCCGAAACGTAAGCCGCGCCCGCGCTTTTTCGAACCGGCGGCCACGGCGGCGCGGTCGACGAGCAACCCGTGCAGCGCGTGCAACAGGATCATCAGCGCCGCGAGCCCTGGCACGCCCCAGGCAATGACGCGGAGCAGCACCTGGCGCACGACCGCGTCGTGGAGCGCCGTGTTCACGAAGTCGGGCACGAGCGCGAGCGCGCCGCCCACGCCGAGCGCCACGCCGAACGCGGAGACGAGCTCGGAGAGCAGCGCGAATTCGAAAGCGGATCGCGCGCTGCCTTCGGGCAGTGAGGCAAAGAGCTCGCGATGCGATAGCGTCGCGAGCCGCGCCGTTGCCCACAGGCGCGTGACCCAGCCGAGCCCCGCGCGCTCCCACGGCACGATCGCGACGACGCCTGACGCGTTGGTCGGTTCGTCGACCGCGATACAGCCGCTGCAATCGGGCTTGCCGCAGAATGCGCACAGAACCGCCGCGGGAACGTCGGCCCAATCGAGCGCGCCGTCGTCGGGATCGCTCTTCCTCGCGCGTTCTTTCGCCGCATGGCCCTGAGGCTTCGGCGCCTCAGGCTCGGGGGTGCGGCGCGCCCGCTGCATGCCCGAAGGGGTACCACGAGCGTCCACGACTGGCGAGCCGCGGTCCCCGCGTGCCGCCCCGAGCCCCGCACTTAGTGCAACGTGCGGGTGTCCGGCTCCGAGCGTGCACCCGTTGCGCGAGCGTCCGGCAGCGGTGGCAGTGAGCCGCCGAGCACGACCGAGACGCTCGCTGCGAGCAGACTCACGAGCGCGGAGGCGTAGAACCCGAACGCCCAGTGAATTTCGACCGGCACGTAGCGACCACGCGGCGGCATCGCGGCCATCAGCGCGACCTCACCGAGCGTCATGGCCGAGAACGCGACGGCGATCGGCCGTATGCCGCGGAGTTTGTAAATGGTCCGGCGCGTGAGCACGAGCGGGAGGAGCACGAGCCAGCCCGTGACGCCGCCCCAGAGCCAACCTGCGCGGCCTCGCGCGAGGTCGAAGCCGCTCCGCAGCGCCGTTTCCGGCAGCTCGATCCGCACCCACGGCAAGAAAAAGCACGCGATGCCGAGCACGGCACAGGCGAGCAGCGGCCCCCGGCCCCGCCGCCAATACGTCCACGGTAGCTGCTCGTCTTCCGGCAACACCGGAACGAGCGGTTCTTCAGCGAGAGCGTCGGCGGAAGGCGGCAGCCGCTCGAAAGGTAGGAGCGTGACACCGCAAACGTTGCACTGCGTGCCCTCGCCGCGCCGATACAGGGTGCGGCAGAACGGGCACGCGAGGAGCGCCGCCATCCGCCCATGATACCGTCGACGGGCGACGATGAGCGCGAGTGACGACGTTCTCGGCCGAATAGCGGCCCTCGCTTCGCTCTCCCCCGACGGCGCCGCGCTCGAGCAGGCGCTCACGCACCCGAGCCTCGCGAACGAGCGCCGCGGCGTGCCGCACAACCAGCGCCTCGAGTTTCTGGGCGATGCGGTGCTCGGGCTGTGCGCGAGCGAAGAGCTCTACCGGGCGTTTCCCGACGCCGACGAAGGCGCGCTCACGCGCCTGCGCGCCCAGCTCGTCAACGCCGAGGCCCTAGCGGCCTGGGGCCGCGAGGTCGGCCTCACGAGCGTGCTGCGCGTGGGGCGCGGCGCTGCGGGCGGCGGTTTACGCGAAAGCACCAACGTGCTTGCCGACGCGGTCGAAGCCTTGATCGCGGCCGCGTATCTCGAGGCCGGACTCGACGCCGCACGCCGTCTGAGCTCGGCCGTCGTTCGCTACGGCCTCGCGACCGTGAGCCCGGCGGCCCTCCGAGACGCCAAGAGCGAGCTCCAGGAGCGGCTCCAGGCCCTCGGTCAACCAGCGCCGCAGTACGAGCTCCTCGAGGCAACGGGCCCGGCGCACGAGCGACGCTTTCGCGTCTCCGTGGCGGGTGCCGGGCGGCGCCTCGGCGAGGGCGAGGGACGCTCCAAGCGCGCCGCGGAGCAGGCGGCTGCCGGGGCCGCGCTCGATGCGCTCGGAAAACAAGACGACCCTGCCGTACCGAGTGGTTCGCGCCCGGAGCAACCCTGAGCCATGGCGCCTGAGCTCACGCGCCGGAGAGCGCTCGCGACGCTGTCGGCCTTCGGCGTTGCGCTGTGGACCGGCCTTGCATGGGCGGGCACGTACCTGAACCGCGCGGCCGTGCTCCTCGCGGGGGGGGCGCGCGAAGCGAACTACCTGCGCGCCCGGGTCGCGGACCGCGAGCTCGCCGTGATCGTTCACCGTTTGGCACGGGCACGACTCGCTGCGGCCCAGGAGATGACCGTGCCGAAGGAGGTCGTGCTGGCGCACCCGCACCTGCTACTCGTGCTCGAGAGCTACGAGCAAGCGAGCGAGGCGGCGACGCGGGGTGACGCCGAGCGCTTCATCACGTACTACCAGCGTGCCCTCGACGAGGAACGCACGTTTCGCGCGGTGCTGAAGTCGTTCGGCTGGGTGCTGCCGGACTCTCCGTAACGCCGGACTCCCCGTACGGCACTGTGCGCGAGCCGGGGCGTCGGTGCGTCAGCGATTGTCTTCTCCGGGGCGCGGCGGGCGCGGACCGCCGCCGAGCGGCAGTTCGCGGTGCACGCGCCGCACGCCGCCGTCGCGGCCGAAATCGCGACGCGGAGGCGGGCCGAACGTCTGGGGATCGATGCTCGCGAGCAGCTCGGGGTGCTCGTCCGTGACATGGTCTTTGCGCAGCTGCGCGATCAGATCCTGCTTGGCTTTGTCGACGCGGCGGCGCTCGAGGATTTGCCGAATCGAGGGAGTCTCGTCTTCGACGGTGCGCTTCGTGGCTTCCACGCTGCCGCGGCGCCAGATCACCGACCAGCGATCGCCCTCGTGGATCGGCTGCGGCACGAGCGAACCGTCCGTCACCTTGTCGGCTGCCGTGAAGATCGTCGGGTCGACCTGAATCCGAGGCACGTCGGTGCTCCCGTCGGCGCGCACGAAACCGAGCTCACCGCCGCGCTGGGCCGTTGCCTTGTCGAGCGACTTTTCCCGCGCGAGTTCGCCCCATTTCTTGGCGCCGTCGGTGCCCTTCACCTGCGAGAGAATATCCTTGGCCGTCGCCTCGTCGGCGACTTGGATGCGCCAGAGCCGAATGCGCTTCGGCGTCTCGAAGCGCGCCTTGTTTTCGTCGTAATACTGCTTGATCTCGTCGGTCGTGACGGGCTGCTTGGCGAGCACGTCCGCGCGCACCGAGCGGTCCACGGCGTCGCGCAGGGCCTCCCGCAGCCGATCGCGTAGCGCGGGCGTCTCGTCGAGCTTGCGCTGTTTCGCCTCTTCCCCGTAGAGCATCTCCGGCACGAGCACCTGCTCGACGAAGTTCTTCTTCTGTTCGCTCGCGGTCTTGCCGTAGCGGGCGAGCTGATAGGCGGGCAGCGCAGCGAGACGGCGCGAGACGGCCTCGGCCGACATCGTCGCCGTGCCGACCGTGATCACGGGCGGACTCTGGTCGGCCGCGAGAGCCGTGCCCGCGGCGGAGCAAGCGAGGAGGACCAGCAAGGAGAGCGTTCGCTGAGGCGCCATGGCCCCGCGATCTACCACGGATCCGGCCGAGTTAACCAGCTCTGGACAGGCTCGCCCGCGCGGCGTCCGGCTCGTCCGGCGCGGCTTCGTCCGGCTCGATCAGGCGCTCTTCCACCGGATCGGCGTCGAGCGCCGCGAGCCTCCGCCGCGCGATGGTGATGGCGCGCCGATTCGAATCCACACCGATGAGGCGCCGGCCGAGGCGCGCGCACACGACGCCCGTCGTGCCGCTGCCGAAGTACGGGTCGAGCACGAGGTCGCCTAGATCGGTGCAGCTCGTGATCAAGCGCTCGAGCAGCGCTTCGGGTTTCTGCGTGGGGTAACCCGTGCGCTCCTTCGCGACGGGCGCGACGATGCCGATGTCCCAGACGTCGCCGAGCGGCGTGCCGGGCGTCGCCTCGGCGGTCTTGCTCGAACGCACGCGGCGGCCGCTCGCGTCGACGACGGCGCGCTGCTTGCGATTACCCCACGTGGCGAGCGTGGACGCGGCGAGCGGTTCGTACAGTTGCCGGAAGCGCGGCGGCCGCTCCGGGTCGCGCACGTAGCGCAAGAGCACGTCGTGCACGCGCTGGAAATTGCGCGTCTTCGACGGCCAGCGCCGGTAGCGCCACACGATCTCGCTCGCGAACGAGGCCGCGCCGAAGACCTCGTCGCAGAGCACTTTGAGGTAGTGGCTCGTGCGCGGATCGACGTGAAGAACGAGGCAGCCTTCGGGCAAGAGCAGCTCGCGCGTCAGCCGCACGCGCTCGACGAGCGACTCGAGATAGGCCTCGAGGCTGTCCCAGCGATCGTCGAAGGCGTGCGCGCGCGTGCTCTCGTCGGTGCGGCCGTTGCGTCGCTCGACGAGCGTGTGCTCGCGTCCCGTGAAGAACGGCGGATCCAGGTACGCGAGCGCCACGCGGACGCCACTTTGCGCGAGCACGCGCAGCGCGGCGGCGTTGTCGCCGTGGATCAGCCGGAGGTTCGCGTCCGAGCCACGCCGGTGCCGGAGCTCGCCGACGCTCTTCGGGTGCGGTTCGGGGCGACCGGGCCAAATCAAGCGGACGCCTGCGTTCGAGAGGGCCATGCGTGAGGCGATCGTACCGAGGTGTCGTTGGACACGGCCAAATTTGAGGCGCGACTCGGCCGCGCCTGCTCACGCTCGGCGAGCCGCGGCCGAGTGACGCTTCGGTGCGAGGGACACCGGAGTCGCTTGCGAAGGCAGCCCCGAGCGGGTACGAGCGAGCAGCAGTGACGCGCCCGCACCGCTTGTCTTCCGGCGTACCGACCTGCGAGCGCCGGCACTTCTCACGTGGCGTGTGGCTGATCGCGCTCTGTCTCGTCGGGTGCCGCGCGGACGTGGTCGACGCCGGCCCTGACGCCGTCGTCGAGGAGTTCGTGCAGCGCATGCAGCGCGTGCACGGCGATCCCAAAGCCGCGCGCGACGCCTACGAGCTCTTGTGGAGCGACGCCAAGCGCTCCCTCGCGGAGCGCGCCAAACGCGCCAGCGCCGTCGCTGGGCGTGAGCTCGCGCCGCAGGCCATGCTCGCGCCGAGCCGCTTCTGGCTGAGCTTCCTGCCGCGCCGCTACGCCGCGCATATCGACGGCGATTGGGCGATCGTCACCGCGATGGGTGACGAACCGACCCAGCGCGAAGACGTGAAGTGCGTGCGCGAAGAGGGCCACTGGCGCGTCGTGCTCGTGCTGCCGCCGCTGCCGCCGATTCAGCACCGCGACGAAGGCGTCGAGAACGAACAGACCCGGCCCGCCGCGGCACCTTAGATTGCTCGACCGTCTTTTCGGTACCGAACGGGTCGAGTTCGGCGGCTGGGCTTTTCAAGCGTCACAAAACACGAACGGCGCGTGCCCCGTCGGGAACACGCGCCGTGCGCTTCGTCGAGACGAGCTCAGTTCGAGAAGAAGATCGCTTCGATCTCCGTCTTCACTGCGTCTTCCGTCTGCTTGCGGGCGATCGCGATCTCTTTGACGATGAGCGAGCGCGCCGTATCGAGCATGCGGCGTTCACCGAACGAGAGCTGCTTGTTCGCCTTCAGGCGATAAAGATCACGCAGCACCTCGGCCACGTCGTAGATCGAACCCGTCTTGATCTTGTCCATGAAGCCGCGATAACGGCGATTCCAAGTCTGGGTATCGAAACCGATCGTGCGCTCACGCAGAATGTCGAAGATCTCGCGAATCTCTTGCTCGCTGATCACCTGCCGCAGGCCCACGGCGTTCGCGTTCGAGACCGGCACCATGATCTTGCGGTCCGTATCCAGGATGCGGAGTACGTAAAAGCGTTGCCGCTGACCGGCGATGTCCTTTTCATCGATGCTGATCACCTCCGCCACGCCTTGCGCGGGGTAGACCGCCTTATCGCCGACCTTGAACTCTTCCTGGCTGGACTGCATCTGGGTCTCCTCTTTGTGACTGAGTCGAGCGTCTGACATTTGCTGTCGCTCTCCGGGAAAGGGTGTGCTTTACAAGCGCTCGCACCGACGCCGTCCGCGGGTTCGGACATGAACGGTCGAGACTAAGATTTCATTCCTGATCTCGGCGATTTCAGGTCACCGCGATGTGACGCGACGGTTTCGCCGTGCCCGGAGCATGAGCTCGGGTCTCGGCCAGAATTCGCCAGGGGCGGCACTCTAGTCAGACACCGCGAATCTGTCAACTCCTTGCCAGGTTAATGTGACCGCGGGAAGGCGCTTGCGCCAGCTTTTTGCTCGGTTTTTTTCGGTTTGGTCAGGGGCGCTCCTGTTCTCATCCCGAGATTTCTGGCCGTTTTTTCACGTCTACAGCCAAGATGGCTGATTTTATAGGCGTTTCAAGCGGTCTCACGCTTGCCGCGCGAGACGCCCTGCGCCAGGCCAACACGCCCGCACGACGCTCGACGCGTCGAATTGGCCGGCACGAGTTGCGCTGAAGCTACGGTAAGCCTGGAAGCGGTCCCAGTCGCCTGGCGGCCGCCAAGGGCGCGACGTCGACCTGCGTCATGACGCCGTGGCCGCCCCCGCCAAGAGTTGCTCGGCGAGGCCCCAGCGCACTCCGCGGTCGGACACGACGAGCTCTTCGCTACCAGCGAAGTGCATGACGCGTTCGACGATGAGCGCGCCGACGACGATGACGTCCGCGCGCTTCGGCTCGAGGCCGCGCAGGGCGCGCCGCTGTTCGAGCGTGAGCTCCGCGAGCTTTCGAGCGATGCGTGCGACGTCCGTGCGCGCGAGCACGAAGCCGTGCACGCGCGCGGGATCGTAGTCGTCGAGCTCGAGCGCGATCGCCGCGAGCGTCGTGACCGTGCCTGCAACACCGACGAGCAAGCGCGCAGTTGCGGAGGGCGGCGCGTGCGCAAGCGCGGCGTCGATGTCGGCGCGAACGCGCTCGAGCTCGAGCTCGTTCGGCGGATCGCTCCGCACGTGGCGTTCGAACAGCCGCACGCTGCCGATGTCGAGACTCACGGCGCTCTCGACGTGCGCGGCGCCCGCGTCGCGCACGCCTTGAACGATTTCCGTGCTGCCGCCGCCCACGTCGAACACGGTGACGCCGCCGCGCTGGGGGAGTCCCGAGAGCGCGCCGCGGAAGGTGAGCGCGGCTTCGCGCGTGCCGTCGATCACGAGCGGCGTCACGCCGAGCAACGCCGCCGCATCGCGCGTGAAGTCGCCGCCGCCCGCGGCGTCGCGCAGCGCACTCGTGCCGACGGCGGCGCGCTCCGCCACGTCGAAGCGCCGCATGTCCTCGGCGTACGCGGCGAGGCAACTCAGCGTGCGCTCGCAGGCCGCGGGTGCGAGCCGCCTCGTGCGATCGACGCCCTCACCGAGCCTCGTGATCGTCGCGCGTTCGAGGAGCGCACGCGGACCCGCCGGCGTCGCCTCCGCGATCAGCAGCAGCACGGAATTCGTGCCGATGTCGAGCGTTGCGACGCGGCGGTTCACGCGGTTTTCGTGGGGCGAGCGGGGTTCGCTACTTCGTCGCCAGGCTCTTGAGATTCAGCATTTCCGACATGTCGGGCTGAACGACGAGCTCGACGCGGCGATTCTTTTGACGGCCGTCGTCCGTCTCGTTGCTCGCGACTGGATCGGTGTCTCCGTAGCCTGACGCGCTCCAGTTCGCGGGAGGCAGACCGCCGCCGCCTTTGTCCGTGGGCGTCGTGAGCAGCACGGTCACGCTACGGGCGCGCATGGCCGAGAGGCCCCAATTGTCGCGGAACGGTCCGCCCGCGAGCGGCTTCGAGTCGGTGTGCCCCGCCACCTGAAAGTGACGCTTCGAGAGGTCGGCGTCGGTGCGGATGACCTCGGCCACCTTGAGCAGGATGTCCGTGCCTTCCTTCTTCAGCTTGTCGGAGCCGGAATCGAAGAGCACGTCGCCCGGCAGGCGAATGAGCATCTTGTTGTTGCGCACTTCGACCTGCAGACCGAGCTGCGTGAGCGCTTGCAGCTTCTGCTGCAGCACCTCGAAGCGCTTGCGGATCGCGTCGAGCTGCTCGGTGCGGCGCGCGTACTCGTCGAGCGCTTTCTTCTGCTCGGCGAGGCTTGCCGTCATGTTCTCGAGGTTGACGCCGCGCTCGGTGAGCTGGCGCTTGAGCTCGTCGATCTGCTGGTTCGCGGCGGAGTTGTCGGCCTCACACTTCTTGTGCGCCTGACGCTCGGTCGTGAGCTGATCGCGGAGGCTGTCGTTCTCGCGGACCTTCGCGTCCCACTCCTCCTGCGAGTAGCCGCAACCGGCTGTGGCGAACATGAGAGCTCCGGCAATCCATTGAGAGTAGCGGCGGGCGAGCATGGGGCTGAGTCCTCAGTTTTTTCGTGGAGGTGAGAACCACCTCGACGCCCCTTAGAGATCACTGCGGGGCAACGCGTCAAGTGCGCGTCGCCCCAAGGATTTTCAGCGTGCGTTCGGACAGCGATCCCGTCGTGAAACGACCACCCGGCCGCTACTAAACGAACGCTCTCTACGCAATAGTTTCATACTCAAAAGCAAGGCGGACCCGCACGGCCGACGCGTTTACTGAAGATTTTTCGTTGACAACCCCAATACGTGGCACTATACGTCTTGCAACATACCCTAGGGGCTCGGTTCAGAGCCGGCCCCGCCTATGGGAGGCATCAAGAAATGGCTGCAAAGAAAACCCGCTCCAAGACCGCACGTAAGGCTCCGAAAAAGGCTGCTCCGAAGGTTGCCAAGAAGAAGGGCAAGCGCCGCGCGAAGCGCAAGAGCAAGGCGAAGTGAATCGCCTCCGGCGACGGTGGTCACGAACCGCTGTTTGCTGGACCAAGCGTAGAGAGCCCAGATTGGGCCACCACGCTGACGGGCACGCCCCGTCGGTTTGGCGCCGGGCACGTCGGTCGAGTGAACTCTCGACCGCGTGCCCGGCAAGAAGCTGAAAGCCGCGTAGCGCGCTGCTCGTCCCTCGCGAGCACACAGGACTACGTGGCTAGTCGCCGAGATAGAGCTTCAGGACGCCTGCGGCGGCTCGGCGATCGAACGCGATGCCCGAGAGCTCGTCGCGCTTGGAGATGTCGTCGAAGAGGCGCGTCAGGAAGCCGTGAAACGCGACGCATTCGTCGATGGCGTCCTCGAGTCGCGCCGGGTCGACCAAGTCGGTGTCTTCGAGGCGAGCCATCGCCGCCATGAATAGATCGATGCGCGGGTAGTCGCCGGCGCGGAGCAGCGGGTAGCCCATGGCCCGGAAGTACGCGAGGAATTCGCGCACGTATTGAAAGCCGTGAAGCGGCGCCCAGCCGTCCTCCGTGGGCGAATGCTGCGCCTTGCTCGAGAACGCGCGGACGATTTGCGCGAACATCCAGACGTCGCGCCGTAGCCGTTCGCTCGTCTCACGGCGTGCGGCTTGGTCGTCGAACACGCCGCCTTGCTCGAGACTCACACCCAGCGATTTGCCGAGGAAGAGAATCGAGTTTTGGAGCGCGGGGCGCAGGTTGCCGACGGTCGCGGCGAGCGCCGCGCGAAACTCGGTGCCGCTCTGCGCGAGTGGTTCGGGCAAATCGTGTTGAAACGCGCGCCGGAGCTCGAGGCGCAGACTGCCGGCGATGCCTTCGAGCGCGCTCTTGATGCCGATCAGGTGGTGACCGGCGGCGCGCAAATCGGGCGCGCGGTGGCGGAGCTCGCTCGCTCGCGCTTTGAGCACGTCGCGCTCGAAGCCTTCGGCGAGGAGCCCGCCGGCGCGCTGGCGCAGGTGATCGCTGAGCGCGCGCGCGTCCGAGCGCAGCACGCTGAGGACGAGGTAGGCGCTGCCGACGTGCTGCCGCCGCGGGCTCGGCTCGTGCGCCATGCGATCGAGCAACGACAGGTAGCGCAGCATGCGAAAAAGCGAGAGGAACGTGAGCGCGACGAGCCGGTGCGCCTCGACGCCGGGCATGCTGCGGATCAGATCGAGCACCTGCGCCGATTTGATGCGATCGAACTCAGGCCGGAATTCGAGGGCGCTCAGCGGGTTGAAAAAGGTGCTGCGGTCGACCTCGCGGTACACGGTCGAGAGCAGCGCGTGAAACAGGCGAAAGGGCACGCGCTGCACGCGGAGCACGCCCTCGACGACCTCGTGTACGCCCGTGAGGCCTTGGCGCAACGTGATGAGGCTGCCGGCAGGCGTCTGTTGTGAGGCGCCTTCCGCCAGCAGGCGGGCGCGCGCGCTGTCCTCGGGCAAGACGGTCCCGAGGTAGCGATGAAAAACGAAAGCGCGATCGAGCGGACCGAGGAGCTGGCGCGCGAGGCTTATCGCACGCTCGAGGCCGTCATGGAAAATCTGCAGCGCAGGCCTGAAATCGTGCGCGACGATGGCGGAACGGCGCGGGGGCCCTGGGTGATTGCGCGGGTTCGAGAAGCACGCCGCCGCCTTGAGCAGCACCTCGAGCTCGAACAAGAGGTCGTCCTTGCCCTCGAGCTCGAGCGCGGCGAGCCAGGCTTCGCGCGCGGCACGTTGCTCGAGCTGCAGGCGGCGCGTGCCGCTCAGGAGATCCGCGTAGGCGTCGTTCGGGCCGGCGTACGACGGCTGGGAGCGGCCCGCGGCGGCGGCTTGGCTCATGCGCGTGCTTTCCGAGCGCGCGCGTTCAGCGCGGCGCCGGCCCGCCCGGCATGAAGTTGAACGGATAATTGACCACGGTTTCGAGTCCGCGCGAGGACGGCGGAAAATCGATGCTCTTGAGCAGCTTCGTCGCGCAATCGACGACGGCGGCGGCCTTCAACGTCGAGCGCTCGAGGTTCAGCTCCGCCGTCTTCACCTTGCCCGCCGGATCGAGCACGAGGTGAATCACCATGTCGCCCTGCAGCGACGGCAGGTCCTTGCGCGCGGGCTCGTAACACTGCTGCCGGATCTCGGCGCGGTGCCCCTTGATCACCTTCGTGATCACTTCGACCGTGCGCGTCTCCTCGGGCTGTTTGGAGCCGGCGGCGACCGGCTTGCTCTCCGGCGGGGCGGCAGCGGGCGCGGCGTTGCCTTTGGCTTCGCCTTCGCCTTCCCAGCCGTCGCTGCCCGTCGCTGCCGGCGCGCTGGCTGCCGTGGGCGCAGGGTCAGTCGCGGGCGCGGCGGGTATCGGTTGCGAGGCCGTCTGAGCGGGCGTCGAACTGCCGCCACAGCCGAACGTGAAAGAGACGAGCGCGAGCACGGACGCAGCCGCAAAGCGTGTCATCCGCAGCATCGTAGGCGAAGCGCCGTCTCGAGCGCCAGCCGCCGAAAGAGTGAGATATCCGCAGAAGCCGGGTTCTCGCGCTTCAGCCGGCCTTCAGGAACGGTTCCCACTGGCGGTAGGGCTCGCGCGTCACGAGCAAGATCTGCGTAGCCGTCGACCACTTGGGGACATGGGGATTCCGGAGCAGCAACATGCCCGCTTCGACCGGGGTGCGGCGGCCCTTCTTCAGGTTGCAGCCACGACACGAGACCACCAGATTTTCCCACGAGTCTTGGCCGCCGCGCGAACGCGGGACGACGTGGTCGAGGTTCAAATCGCGCTGGTTCGGGCGCTTGCCGCAGTACTGGCACTGATACTGATCGCGGATCATCAGATTCCGGCGCGTGAGCCGCACGCTGAAACGCGGTGCTCGCTCGTAGCGCGTCAGGTGCAAGACGCGCGGCACGCGGACGGCGCCGCCGATGACCGGCAGCGGATCGTCCGTCTTGCGCAGCGGCAAGTGAAACCAGGTGTCGAAATCGTAGGTGTCGCCGTCGTCATCGAGGGCGCGCGCGGCGCCCCCGTAGAGCAGCACGAAAGCCCGCCTCGCCGTCGCTACGCTCACCGGCACGAAATGCCGGTTCAAGAGCAGGACCGGGAGGCTCAGTACATCCCGCCCTTCGGCCATGCTCGGAGTCTCCACGTGCACGGGTAATCAGACTAGCATTTCCGGGGCTCTCAGGCCTCCGAAGCCGGCTTTCGTTGGCGTCGCCGTGGTTGTGAGCTACTAGCGAGGCCACCCTACCGGCATTCCAAGTGACGAAACCGTGCCTTTTCGCTCTACGCGTCGCCTTGGGCCTCGCGCCACTCGCTCTCTCCACCGCGTGCAGCTCGGCGGCCCACCAGGCCGAGTTTCCGCCCGTTGCCAAGCGCTGGTACGACCGCGGCGCGGCGAGCTACCAGTCGGGCGACCTCGAGGACGCCGAGCTCGCCGTCGAGAACGCTTTACGCGCTGCGCCGAATCAGCCTGAAACACGGCTACTCGCCGGTCGTATTTCGCTCGCGCGGCTCGACTACGACCGTACGATCGAAGTGCTGAAGGGCCTCAACAGCGCCGACGCGCGGGGTGTGCGCGGGCGCGCGCTCTGGTACCGCGGCGACGTGCAGAGCGCCGCCGACGAGCTCGACGCGCTCTTGCGCGACCCGGACGTGAAGGACGGCTGGGCCGTCGAGATCGTGAAATTGGCGCGCCGCGGCGTGGGGCGGAAGCCGTTCGATATGAGCGGCGGCTTGCTTGCCGTGATGGACATGCCGCGCACCGGCTCCGCGTCGATGATCGTCCCCGTCGAGATCGACGGCGACCCCGCGCTCGGCATGATCGCCACGGGGACCGCCGAAGCCGTCGTCGACGCGGCCGCGGGCACCGAGCCGTCCTGGGTGTCGCTCCGCTTCGGCGAACGCGTCGAGGTGCGCGACGTGCCCGTGCTCGCGAAGGATCTTTCCGCACTTTCGAAACAGGTGAACGCGCCGATCAAGATCCTGCTCGGGGTGAACTTGCTCCGGCATCTGCATCCGACCATCGATTTTGCCGGCGGCCAATTCGTGGTGCGCTCCTTCGAACCGCCGCCGCCGCCCGCCGCGACGACCGTGCGCCTGAACTACGTGCGCGGCGGCGGTATGCTCGTCCGCGGCGCGTTCGGTAGCGGCGACTCCGCGCCGGCCTGTTCGCTGCTGATCGATACGTCGCTCACCTACCCCGTGGCGCTCGACGGCGCCGCCTGGGCGAAAGCCGGAGTGCCCGCCTCGAGTCTGCACACCTTGCCGAACTCGGGATCCTTGCGTGAAGGCGTCCTGCCGTCGCTCCGGCTCGGCGCGTTCGAGGTGCCGCACGTACCGGGGCTCGAGGGCGACGGCGCCGTCAAGGAGCGCGCGGAGGGCCTCGGCGTCAACGTGGACGGTCTGCTCGGCTCGGGCCTGCTCGCGACGTTCCGCATGACGCTCATCGACGGCGGCCGCAGCATGTGGCTCGAGGACCTGCCCACGGAAGCCCTCGGCCCTTCGCTGCCGCTCGACGTGCCGGACGTCGACGTGCCGGCGGACGACAGTGACGCCGCCGAGAGCGGCGACGCGGAAGACGACGAGCCGCCCGCCAAGGGCAAGGGCGGCAAAGCCGGCAAACCCGCCGCGCCCAAGGGCGCTCAACCCGCCCCGAAGAAGCCATGAGCGAAGGGGTCGAGCTCGCGATTTACGCCGGCAGCTTCGATCCGCCGACTTACGGCCATCTGGACTTGGTGGAACGCGCCGCGCGGCTTTTTCCGAAGCTGATCGTCGCCGTCGGCACGAACCCGACGCGCTCGCCGCTGTTCAGCGTCGACGAGCGGCTCGAGCTGCTCACCGAGATTTGCGCGCCGTTCAGCAATGTCACCGTCGCAAGCTTCGGGGGACTCTTGGTCGATTACGGCAAGCGCGTGGGAGCGCGCGTCGTGGTGCGCGGACTGCGCGTGGGCTCGGACTTCGAGTACGAGCTGCAAATCGCGCACGCGAACGCGGACCTGAAGCCGGAGATCGACACCGTGTTCTTACCGACGCGCACGACGTACGGCTTCATTTCGGCCTCGCTCGTGCGCGAGATCGCGCGTTATGGCGGAGACGTGAGCCGCTACACGCCGGCGACGGTGTGCCAAGCGCTCAAACGCAAATACAGCGAAAAACGCGTGTAACTGCGGGCGTTCAGGGAATCACCTGCGCGATGGGCGTGGGCATGAAGAGCGCTACGAAGATCGCGAGCGTGAGCCAGCCGACGCCGCGCCGCCAGCCGCGCAGCGGGCCCGGTTCGAACGGCGGGTGATCCTTGCCCGAAAAGCGGCCGAGCACGCCGAGCACGATGAACCACTCGAGCCAGAAAATCGAATTGCCGACGGCGATGGCGAGGTGGAAGCGATCGGGGTGCGAGAGGGCCGGCACGACGAACTTCACGAGGTTCAGCGCGAAGAGCGGCAAGAGCGCGCGGCGAAACCACGGCGCGAACCGATTCTGACGCTCGCCGAACAAGGCGTAGGCGACGTGCCCGCCGTCGAGCTGTCCGTACGGGAGCAGATTGATGAGGGTCAGCAAGAGTCCGGCCCAGCCCGCCCAGGCCGTCGGGTGAAGCTGCACGTCGTGGCCCGGTGGAATGGGGCCGTGCACCAGCCATTTGATGGCGACGTAGAGCAGGCTCTGTCCCTCCTGCATGTAGGCGCCGGGAATCGCCCCGACGACGGGCGAATGTGCGACGCCCCAGAAGAGCACCGGGATGGCAACGACGAGCCCGGCGAGCGGACCGGACGCGCCGATGTCGAGCAGGGCGTTGCGCGAGCGGATGGTGTCGCGCATCGAGATCACGGCGCCCATCGTGCCGAGGAAGCCGAGTCTCGGCAGCGGGATGAAGTAGGGCAGCGACGCCGGCACGCGGTGATAACGCGACGCGAAGTAGTGACCGAACTCGTGCGCGAGCAGGATCGCGAGCAGCGGCACCGCGAACTTCCAGCCGGCGAGTAGACGATACGGGGTGCCCGCGTCGATGGCGCCCGTGTCGAAGACGCTCCAGACGGTCAGCGCGAAGAGCAGGACGTTCAGGCGAACGCGCGGCCAGGTGAGCTTCGGAAGCCGGGCGGCGTCGCGGTTCGAATCGGGCGGGCCCGCGGCGTCAGGCACGCTCGAGCGCCTCGCGTAGTTTCTGGGCTAGCCGGTCGAGTTGGGGCGCGAGCTCCGCGTCGAGGCTGCCGAGCTCGGTGTCGAGCCGGACGCTGCCGGGACGGCGACTCGCGTCGGCGACGACGGTGACGGGCGGTGGAAGCGACTGGGTCGCGAGGGCGCGCTCGAGGTGCGGCACGTCGTCGGGGTGGACGGCCAGCGTGAGCTTGCGCGCGCCGCGGGCCTCAGCGAGCGTTTGGCGCGCGAGGGCGACGACGCGCGTCGGATCGAGGCGCAGGGTTTCACCGAGCAGCCGCTCGGCGAGCAAGCGCGCGAGCGCGACGATTTGGTCGCGCTCGCGTTCGAGGGCGTGCGTTTCGCGGGCGGCGACGGCCAATTCACGCGCGGCGAGCGCCGTCGCGGCTTCGGTCTTCGCGCGCGCCGTCAAGTCGGCCGCGAGCGCGGCGGCGCGATTTTCGGCGGCTGCGAGCAGCTTTTTCGCTTCGTCTTCCGCGCGCGCGACGATGGCGCGCGCCTGGTCACTTGCGCGCACCATGTCGGCCGGCACGACGCGCCCGAGCGCGCGTGGTGGCGCCGCGCGGCGCGAAGCCGTCGAGAGCTCGTCCTCGGGAGCAGCGGGGAGGACGCGGCCGAAGCCGAGCGTCATCGGAAATTCCTCGCCTCGAGCGCGCGCACGACGCGACCGATTTCGACGGCGAGCGCTTCGGCGCGGCGCTCGCGCTCGGGTTGTGCGAGACGCTCCTCCGTCACGCGGGCCGCGGGCGCGTCACCGAGCGGCGCCCCGAGGCCCTCGCCGCGCGCACCCAAAAAATAACGCATGGCGACGAAAGCAGTCTGGAAATCGGGTGAAAACACGGAGGAGTTCACGGTGCCGAGAGTTCCCGAGGCTCGAACGAAGCGAGTGCCGCCACGCTCGATTAAAGGCGTTCCACGACCATGGCGACCGCTTCACCGCCGCCGATGCACAGTGTCGCGAGGCCGCGGCGCGCGCGCAGGTCTTTGAGGGCGTGGAGCAGGGTGACGAGCACGCGCGCGCCCGAAGCCCCGATCGGATGGCCGAGCGCTACGGCGCCGCCACGGACATTGACGCGCTCGAGATCGAGACCGGCGAGGCGCGCACAGGCGAGGGTGACGCAGGAGAAGGCTTCGTTGACTTCCCAGAGGTCGATATCGCCCGTGGAAAGCTTGGTGCGCGCGAGCGTGCGTTCGATCGCCTGAGCGGGCGCGGTCGTGAACCATTCGGGCGCTTGCGCGGCAACGCCCCAGCCGACGATGCGCGCGAGCGGCTCGAGTTTGTGGCGCTTCACGGCGTTTTCGGTCGCGAGCACGACGGCCGCCGCGCCGTCGTCGATGCTCGAAGCGTTGCCCGCCGTGATGGTGCCCTCGGCGTCGAACGCGGGGCGAAGCTTCGGCAGCTTTGCGGGGTCGCCGCGGCCGGGTTCCTCGTCGGTGTCGACGACGATGGGATCCCCCTTCTTTTGCGGCAGCGAGACTGGCGCGATTTCGGCTTTGAAGGCGCCAGTGGCGATGGCGTGATTGGCGCGCCGGTAGCTTTCGACGGCGAAGGCGTCTTGCGCTTCACGGCCGAAGCCGTACTCGCGCGCGCAGAGCTCGCCCGCTTTGCCCATCGGGTCCTCGTTGTACGGATCCCAAAGCCCGTCGTACATCATGCCGTCGATGAGCTTGCCGTCCCCGATGCGGTAGCCGCTGCGCGCGTTCGGCAGGTAGTACGGCGCGTTCGACATGGATTCCATACCGCCCGCGACCGCGAGCTCGGCGTCACCGACGAGCAGGGCGCGCGCGGCGAGGACGGCTGCTTGCAGGCCCGAACCGCAGACTTTGTTGACGGTGGTGCAGGGCACGCTGTTCGGTAGACCTGCATAAATCGAGGCTTGCCGCGCCGGCGCTTGGCCGATGCCGGCCGACAGCACGTTGCCCATGAAGACTTCTTCGACGAGTCCGGGCTCGACTTTGGCGCGCTCGAGCGCCGCGCGAATCGCGACGGCACCGAGACGTGGGGCCGGCAGGGCCGAAAGGCCGCCGAGGAACGCGCCGATCGGCGTGCGCGCCGCTCCGACGATGAACAGGCTCTCGTTCGCCATGCACCCGAGCGTAGCGTGGATTTTGCTCGAGAGCAGCGCCGGGCTCAGCTGCCCAAGAGCGGCGCGAGATTTTTCCTGAGTCGCGCCTGGGGCTCCTCGAGGTTCGGCACGAACGGCTGACCCGTGATCTGCTCGACGGCTTCGATGTAGCGGAGCACGGCCTCGATCTTCACGTCGTCCGGGATCGACGGAATCGGACCCTCGCCGCGAAAACCCTGTTCGACGAGCCAGCGGCGCACGTATTCCTTGTCGAAGCTCTCGGGGTCCTCACCCGCGGCGAAGCGCTCGGCGTAGCTCTTTACGTACCAAAAGCGCGAGGAGTCCGGCGTGTGGATCTCGTCGATGACTACGATTTCACCGTCGGGCGTCTTGCCGAGCTCGTACTTGGTATCGACGAGGATGAGGCCGCGTTCGGCGCAGATGCGCTGGCCTTCACGGAACAGCGTCATGGCGAGCTCGGCGGCGCGATCGAACTCGGCGGGCGGCATGCCGGTGAGCGCGAGGATTTCCGCGCGCGACGCCGAGACGTCATGGTCGCCGTGTGCGGCTTTGGTGCTCGGCGTGAGCAGGAGCTCCGGCAGTCGCTCGTGTTTGCGCAAGCCGTCGGGCAGGGCATGGCCGCAAAACTCACGGGCGCCGCGCTCGTAGTGCACCCAAATACTGGTCGACGTCGTGCCCGTGAGGTACGCGCGCACGACCATTTCTACCGGGAGCGGCCGGCATTCGCGCGCGACGAGCACGTTCGGATCCGGCACGTCGAGCACGTGATTCGGCGCGAGGTGCCGCGTCTTTTCGAACCACCAGGCCGCGACGAAGTTCAACACCTGACCCTTGAGCGGCAAAGTGCCGAGCACGTGATCGAACGCGCTGATGCGATCGGTCGTGACGAGCACGCGCCGGCCGTCGGCGAGCGTGTAATTGTCGCGGACTTTGCCCTCGTATTTTTTGCCGAGCGTCGGAAAATCGGTGGCGGCGAGCGGGTGCGCGAGCGCACGGCGCAGTGTGTCGGCGGAGACGGTGGGCACGGCGGCGGCAAGCTAGTGCCGGACGAGACGAGCTGCAATCGAGCACCTGACGCCGAGTATTGCCCGTCGTGCGGCGTCATAGGCGCTTTCCTGTCGATACTCCGCTGCGGTGGTGCGCGGGCGCGCTAGATTGAGCGCGATCGGGCTCGTGTCCTAGCGCCGCGCCGGTCCCCCTGATGGTTGAGCTCGCCTTCGGCACCCCGCGCAAATTACCGAAACCCGAAACCCTCAACGGCAAGGTCGGGGTGCTCGACATCGCCTTTGCGGGAGTCGGCGGCAAGAGCGGCAGCTTCGAAAGCGTGACCTTGCCGTTCATTCAGGGCCTCGCGAGCCGCCTCAGGATCTGGGTCGATCACCATGATCACGACGAGCACGGCCGCTACGCGAGCGACCGACGCTTCGTGCTCGCGACCAAGGCGGAGCATGGCGCCTGTCCGGAAATGATCGACCCGGCGCTGGTCGAACGCGTCGGCAAGCTCGACACCATCGTCTGCCACACGGACTTCGACGGACTGGCGAGCGCGGCCAAGTGGCTGCGCGGCGGGCTCGAGCCGTACCCCGGCGCCGACGCCGACGCGCGCGCCATCGATACGCGGCTCGGCACGCCGGGTCGAATCGCGGATCGCATGGATCGAGCCCTGCGGGGGCGGCCCAACGATCAGGCGCTCATGGGCGTCATCGTGCGGCACCTCGCGAGCGGTCTCGAAGACGCCGCGCTGTGGGAGCCCATCGATCGCGCCGGTGACGAGCTCTTGCCCGTCGAGCGCGAGACGCGCCGCGCGGCTCAGGCTTACCGTCGCCTGCCGCCGGACGTGGCCTACGTCGACGTGACGGAAGGCTACGGTCGCCTCGACAAGACCCTGCTGCTGCTGCTCGGCCAAGAACGCGAGCCCGTGAGTGTCGTACTCGACCGCAACAACGTGAGCATCGCGGCGCGCTTCGACAGCGGTTTGAATTTCATCGAGCTCTTCGAGCTCGAAGGCGGCATGCCGACGCGCGTGTCGTTGCCGCGCGGGCGCCTCGCCGACGTGCTGCGCCGGCTGCGGGTCGATCCGGCTGAGGTTCCGGAGGCGGTGCGATGAGGAGCGTTGGGTGTTGGGCGCTTGGCTTGGCGCTGGGTCTCGTGAGTGAGGGGGCGCAGGCCGCACCGGCGGCGCCGGCCGTCGCCAAAGCGGGTGGGGGGCAGGCGGCGCTTGCCGTGGGATTCGACGCGCAGGGAGAGCTCCGTGCGGCGGTGTGCGCGCAAGCGCCGTGCGGGGTCGCGGGTGGCGTCGCGCTCGGGCTACCTCGCGAGCTCAAAGCGAATCGCGACAAGGCGCGGTTGTCGATCGTGGGCATCGGAGCGGGGCGTCGTGTCGTCGTGGTGAGCGTGCCGGGGGATCGCCCCGATAAGCGCTTCGAGGCGGTCGTGGCGGCGCCGCTCGCCGGCACGGCGCCGCTCGTGTTCTTTGCGGGGCTCACGGGGCTCGCCGAGGGTGAGGACGGCGTGCGGCACGGCGGGCTCGTGGTCGTCGCCGGGCCGGACGACACGGGCGCGCGCAGCGTCGCCATCGGGGAAGCCCGCGAAGAGCTCGCGATTTGCGGGCGTCCGACCATCCTCGCCCCGCGCGAGATCGACGCGCGCGACCTCACGTTGCGGCCCGCCAAGGTGCAGCGCCTCGACGCGAGCGAACGCGCCGCGGCGCCACGTTTGACGGCCGAACGCGTCGCCGAGGGCACGCCGCTCGGTCCGCGGTTCTTGCACGCCGTGGGCGCGTCGAGCGCCGTCGGCGATCCGGGCGCCGTCACGGACGGTAACCTCGAGACGACGTGGGCCGAAGGTCGTGGCGGCTCCGGCAAAGGCGAGTTCGTCGTGATGAACGCGCCGGCCGAGCTCGCGATTGAAGGCGTCGAATTCAGCGTGCGGCCGCCCCAAGCGACGCCCGCGCACGGCGCGGCGCCGAAAGAGCTCTGGCTCGCGACCACGAAGTCGCTCTTCGCGATCACCCTGCCCGAAGACGCGTGGGCGCACCCGGGCGCGCGCTATCGCGTGCGTTTCCCGGCTCCGCTCAAGGACGACTGCATGGCGGTCGTGCTCGACAGCGCGTACGACGAGCGCAGCGACGCGAACGTCACCCTCGCCGAGGTGAGCGCAGTCACGGCGCTCGGTTCGGCGAACGTGTCCGAGCTGGTAGCGGCACTCGACGGCGGCGGACCCAAAGCCGAAAACGCCAAAGTCGTCTTGCGTTCGCTCGGCGAGCCCGCGTTCGCCGCCGTGGCGGCAGGCTTTGCAAACCTGAGCGAGGGCGGGCGACGCGCTGCGCTCGAGGTGATCGACGGCGCGCCGTGCGCCACGAAAGCGCCCGTTTACGTCGAAGCGTTCCTGGGTCCGTACGAGGCGCACCGGATCCACGCGCGCGATCACCTGCCGGCGTGCGGCGCCGAAGCTGCGCCGCTGCTCGCGCCGCGCTTGCGAACGGCGCGCGGACACGAGCTCACGGTGCTGGCCGATTTGCTCGCCGATATCGCGCCCGCCCAAGCCGTCGAGCTCTTCGTCCCGTTGATGGAGCCGGCCGCGGTCGAGCGGCGCGCCGCGTTGCGCACCGCCCTCGGGCGCGTGGCGGATCGCGCGGCGGCGGCTCCGGTCGTACGACGGGTGCTCGCCGATCCCGCGACGCCCGAAGTGGCGCTGCTCGACGTCCTGCGGGCGCTCGGCGCGCGAACGCGTGATTTCATGCCCGAATCCGGCGCGGCGCTCGCGCGGGTCGCAGCCCCGGACGCGGCGTTTCGCGTGCGCTACCTGCGGGTGGGTCCCACGGCGGAGCTCGCGGCGTCGTTGCCGTCGGCGCACGCGTTGCTCGACAGCTCGATGCTCGCCGACACGGATCCGCACGTGCGCGCCGCGGCCGCTCACGCGGTGCACGATGCGCGCGCCTACCAAGCGTCACTCTTGCGCGCGCTCGCCGACCCCGATCCACGCGTGCGCATGGAGGCGGCGCACGGCTTGGAAGGGGCCGCTGACGGCGCCGCCACTCAGGCGTTGCTCGCGGCGCTCGAGCACGACCGCTGGCCCGCCGTCCGCGGTCTGGCGGCGCAATCGCTTGGGTTTGCGCCGCCTTCGGCCGAGACGGACGAGCGGCTGGTCGCGGCGGTCGATGATGACTCGTGGGTCGTCAAGCGGGCGGCGCTCGGCGCGCTCGGGACGCGCGGCGCGCGCGCGCACGGCGACGTGGCGCTCGATCGTCTCGACGACGACGAGGAGTGGCCCGCCGTGCGGCTGTCGGCAGCCCGCGCGCTCGGCTCGCTGTGCTACGCGCCGGCGCTCGGCTCGCTCACGAAGCACGTGCGTTCAGTCGCCGATCCGCTCGCGTCGCCCGAGGAGCGCGGCATCGGTTACGCCGCGCTCGGCGCCTTGCGCGACCTCGGGCCCCCGGATCTCCAAAAGCGTCTCGCGCCGTTGCTCGACAAGCACGCGCCGGCCGGCGCGCGGGCGGCGGCGGAAGCGGCGCTGCACGAGCGCTCGCCGCATTGTCGCGCGCGGATGTGAAACGTCGCGTCGAGGCGCGAAACGTCGCTTGAGGCGGCGAAACGTCGCGCTCAGGCGCCGCAGCGCGGCCGTTTCCGCTAGCGCTTCTTACGTCGCCGCACGCTGTCGATGGCTTCGAGCGCTCGCGTGACGGCCCGGACCGCCGCGCGTGCGCTCGCGTCCTTACGCGCTTCCGCCTGCTTCGGCGTGGCGCCGGGGCCGATGATGCCGAGCCCGACCGGCTTGTCGTGGCGGAGCGACGCCTCGACGAGCGCGCGGTGCACGACGTGTCCCATCACCTCGCCGTGCAGCGTTTCACCGCGTTCTATGCAGCCGAGCACGACGAGCGCCTCGACGTCGCGTCGCGCGAGCACGTGCTCGGCGACGAGGGGCGTTTCGTAACAGCCGGGCACCCTCACGCTGTGCACGATGCGCGCGCCGGTGCGCAAAGCTTCGTCGGCCGCGGCTTCGAGCATCGCCTCGGTGAGCGCGGCGTGGAAATCGGCGGCAATGATCGCAATATCGACGGTGCGTTTCGACTTGGGCACGGGCGCACCATAGTCGCCTCGGGCGCGCGTGCGTACAGCGTCCGCGCTCGTCGTGGCGCTACGCGCTGAAACTCGCGTGGTAGCCGGCGTCCTCGATGCCGAGCGCGGCGCGCGTCGGATCGAGCGGCGCCGAGCAATCGAGCATCACGGCGACTTCGTCCGTCCATTTTTCGGGCGTCGGATTTTCGTACGCGCCTGGGTGCGGGCCGTGCGTGATGCCCGCGGGGTGGTGCGAGAGGCTGCCGGCTTCGACGCCGCGCCGCGAGGAAAACGCCGCGTTCGCGTAGAAAAGCACCTCGTCCACGTCCACGGACGAGTGCGGGTACGGAACCGGGTTCGCTTCGGGATGAAAATCGAGCGGTCGCGGCACGAAGCTGCACACGAGCGCGCCGGGCGCTTCGAACGTCGCGTGCACGGGCGGCGGCAAATGAACCTGCCCGACGCGTGGCGAGAACGCCGCAATCGGAAGCACGAACGGGTAGACGGCGCCGTCCCAGCCGACGACATCGAGCGGCGAGCCCCGCAGCCGGTAGCCGTGCCAGGTTCCGCGCCGCTTGACCGCGAGTGTATCGATGGCGTCGTCACGCGGTCCCGCGAACACCGGCGCCCTGAAATCGCGATGCGAGTACGGAGCGTCCATCTTGAGCTGCCCCACGTCATTGCGGTAGGCGCGCGGCAGCCGCAGCGCGCCGGCGAATTCGAGCCAGAGCCAAGCCTGCGCCGCGCCCGCAGCCGGCAAAAAGCGGTGGAGCACGCCTTTCGGCACGTGGACGTAATCGCCGCGCTCGAACGCGAGCTCGCCGAACGGCGAGCGCAACGTGCCGCCACCTTCGAGCACGAAGAAGAGCTCGTCGCCGTCGGCGTTCGCGACGTAAAACGTGTCTTCACGTGACGGTTTGAGAAAGCCGACCGTCACGTCACGATTGACGAGCAGCGCTGTCCGTCCTTCCGCCGCGCCGCTCCCGGCCGCGAGCTCTCCACAACGATAATGACGGCGGAGCAGAGTCGTGGCCGGCACGACTACACTCGCCGTAAACTGGGCGCCAAGCTCGGCGGGCTTCGCTTCGTGGGGCCGATGCTCGTGATACAGCATCGAAAACGCGCCTTCGAATCCCGCGCGCGTGAGGCACTCTTCGTAGATCACCTCGCCCGTCGCCGAGCGCTGGCGCAGGTGCGGCTTGGGCGGGACGCGGCCGGCCGCGCGCCGCTCGAGCATCAGATCGAGCTCCCCGAGGCCTGTTCGCGTTCGATGCTTTCGAAGAGCGCACGGAAGTTCCCGGCGCCGAACCCTTGGTCGCCGCAGCGCTGAATCAGCTCGTAGAAGAACGGACCGGCGTCTTTGGTGCCGTGCATGTTCGCCGAGTCCTTCAGGAATATCTGGAGCAAGTAGCGGCCCGGGCCGTCGCCGTCGACCAGCACGCCGAGCTCCTCGAGCTCCGGGATCGATTCCTTGATGCTACCGATGCCCGTCTTGCGCAGGCGCTCGGGCAGCGCGGCATAGTACGCGTGCGGGGCCGGCATGAACTCGACGCCACGGCCGCGCAAGCCGCGCACCGCCGCCGTCACGTCGCCCACGGCGAGCGCGACGTGTTGCACGCCGTCGCCGCGATGTTCCTCGTGGAACACGTTGATCTGCGACGCTCTGAAGTTCGGCCGGTACGGCTCGTTGTTCGCGAACTTCACGCCGCTCGAGGGGTCCCACATCACGATCGAGCGCAGCCCCGAGCCGTGCTCGTCGACGCGCCGCGCGACGTCGTCGGTGTGAAACTCGACGTGCCAAAAGCGCTCGAAACCGAGCACGTGTTCGAGCCAGAGCACGGCGGGCGCCATGGTCTCGAAATTGGCCGTCACGTGGTCGAAATCCGTGAAGCCGAAGGCGTTGCGCCCGCCGCGCGGCGCGTCGAAGCGCACGAAGCCGGGATAGAGCGGGCCGCGACCGCGCCGCTCGATGAAACGAAATGTCGTGTCTCCGAAGGCGGTCGTGATGAGGAACGTCTTCAGGCGGCCCTCGCTGTTTTCGGTCGTCACCACTTCGTTCACGGGCGTGCCGCCGCGCCCCTCGAGCAGCTCGAACGCGCGGTCGGCGTCGTCGACTTCGAGCACGATGCTGCCGATGCCGTCCGGATGCTTCTGCAGGTAGCGGTACGCGCGGCCGCCCACGCCGGCCGGCGACGAACAAATCACGCGACAGCCGCCCGCCTCGAACACGGCCGCGCGCTGGTGCCCGCCTTCGACGAGCTCGACGCCGCTCTCGCCGATCTCGGCGAAGTCGAGCTTCTCCGTGTAAAAGCGGCGGCTCCGCTCGAGGTCGTGGACGTAGTAGTGCAGCGCCTCGATGCGACGGATCCCGAGCGATGCGAGCGCCGGCATGCGCTGGAGTATACCGCCGAGCGCCGCCCTGCGCCGGCTCAGTGCTTCGACGCGCCGCCGCGTGCGACGATGCGGGAAATCGCCTCGTTGAACTTCTTCGCCTGCTCGGCGCAGGGCGCGGGGCACGGCTCTTTTTTGCGCTTACCGCAGCCCTTTTTGCTCCCGGTCGCGAGCGGCGCCAAGAGCGCGATGCTGCGGTCGTCGCCGAGCTCCGCCACGCGCCCGAGTAACGGCGCCTTCGCCGCGCAGGTGCTCGCGAGTCGCAGATCGTAGGCCACGCCGAGCGCGGGCGTCGCGCGCTGCCGGACTGCCTGCGTGGCGAGCAGCGCCTGTGCCTGTCTCGTGGTCTTCGGATCGTTCAGCATCAGATCGTAGAGCAAGTCCGGACCCGCGCTGCCCATGTGCTCCGTCATCGCGTCGAACGCGAGCTTCGACGCGTCACCCGGCACGCTCGCCGCCTTCTTCACGAGGAAGCGCAGCTCCTGGTCAGCCGTGTATTCGGGCGCGGCGTCGAACAGGCGCGTCGCGACCGCCATGGCGTCGGGCAGGCTCGTCGAGCGACTCGCGTAGGCGATGACGAGCGGCTTCAGTACCGCCGGATCCTTCGGGTCCTTCTCGGCTAGCGGCAGGAGCCCGTCGCTGCCGAGTGCGACGGCGCGCGCGAGCTCGTCGGTCGGCGCGTGCGCGATGGGGCCTGCCGCGCCGGCGGCTGACGGCGCCGTGATGGCAGTGCCGGCGGCGGGCGTGCTTGCGGGCGAGGCCGAGGCATTCGTCGCGGAAGCGGTCGTCGGGACGGCGTTCGTGGTGGGCGTCGGCGTGGTCTCCGCCTTCTCGCTGACGTGCGCCGCGTTACCGCGCGCCGGTAGCATCGGTTCCGGCGAGTGACTCCGCCACACGAATCCCGCGTACAGGATGAACAAGCAGACGCACGCGCCGGCGATCGACAGGACGGGCGTCACGCGGCGCAGTATTCCCGAGCTCGTCCGCTCGATGCCGATGCGCGCCCCCGTCACGCCGCTCGTCACGAGCGCGATGATCAAAAACAGCAGATTCCAGCCGGGCCAGGCTTGTCCCGAGCCGTGCGCGAGACCCGGTAGCGTGAACATGCGCCCGACGACGTCGTCCAGAAAGCGCACGGCGATGGCGGCGAGCCCGTAGCTCAAGACGCCGGCGGCGACCGCGCCGCGCAGCGTGTGCAAGAGCGCGAGCACGCGCGAGTGCGTGCCCCACACGCTGCGCCGCATGCGCGCGAAGAGCAGCAGCGTCGGCGTGATGAGCGTTCCCACGACGGCGACCAAAAAGAGGGCGACCTCCGAGTGCGTGAAGGTCAGCTTGCCCGTGACGAGCTCGAGCGCCGGCAGCGTGCTCGAGATCCCGGCGACGAGCAGCGCGAGCGCGAGCAGCCCGTAGAGGAGCAGGCGCGGCCGCGCCGTGCTCACCGCTCGCTGATCGGCCTCGAGCATCGAACGCGAGCTCTGCTGCATGGCGCGCGCCGGGCCGTCGAGCTCCACGATCTCGAGCTCGTCCGCAGCCAAAAACGGCTCGAGCGCGCGCCGGAGCTCGCCCATCGACTGATAGCGCTCCTCGCGGCGCCGCATCATGGCGCGTTGAATCACGAGCTCCAGATTCTCGGGGATCGAGGGCTTCAACGAGCGGACGCGCGGCGCTTCTTGCGAGAGCACCGCGAGTACCACCGCTTGCAGGGTTTCCGCCTCGAACGGGGGCCGGCCGCAGAGCGCCGCGAACAGCACCGCGCCCAGCCCGTAAATGTCGGTGCGCGCATCGACGCCCGTGCCGTCGGCTTGCTCGGGCGCCATGTACGCCGGGGTTCCCATGATCACGCCCGTCTGCGTGAGCTGCGTGCCGGGCGCGTCGACGAAGCGCGAAAGCCCGAAATCGAGCACGCGCACCGCGGGCCGCGGCGGCATCTGCCCGTTTTCGTCGGCGAGCAAAAACACGTTGTGCGGCTTGAGATCGCGATGCACGACGCCGCGCGCGTGCGCGGCTTCGAGCGCTTTGCACACCTGCACGGCGACGTGCACCGCCTCCGGGATCGTGAGCGGGCCGTGCGTCGCGATCTCGTCGGCCACGTCGTGGCCGATCAAATACTCGCACACCAGGTACGAGTGACCCTCGGGTGTCGTATCGACGTCGTAGACGCCCACGACGTTCGGATGCGAGATGCACGCCGCCGCCTCCGCTTCGCGCCGAAAACGCGTCACGACCTCGGGGTTGCGCGTGAATTCGGGTCGCAGCACCTTGATGGCGAATTGCTTGCTCGGGATGCGCGTGTGCCGCGCGCGATACACGCGCCCCATGCCGCCTTCGCCGAGCACGGACTCGATCACGTACGTGCCGTTGAGGTTCTTGCCGACGAGATCATCGTCGTCACCGGCGAGCGCGGCGGCCGACGCCAGCGGCGCGCGCGAAATGGTGGGCTCCGCCGCGACGGCCGTGGCGCTGCCGCGCTTGAACGATGGGAACCACTTCGGCATCACGGACACGGCGATCGGGGTAGCAGTCTACCGAGGGTACCTAACGTCAGCCATCCCGCGCGACTTCACATCTGCGGTTCGAAATCCGGCTGTGCGTTCGGGTGAGCAGACTGGAATTCCGCGAGCGCGGAGCATTCCGCGTCCACGCGCCGCAGTGTGGGAAACGGCTCGAGGTCGACGTCGAAGCGTCGCGCCGAAAACATCTGCGGCACGAGATAGATGTCGGCCAAGGTCACACCATCGCGCACCAAAAAGCGGCCGGCGCTCTCGGTGGCGAGTTGCTCGAGCGCGTTCAGGCCCCGCTCGAGCGCCTGCTTGCGGAACGCGCTCACGTCGAGCCCCGCCTGCTCGAAGGTGCGCTGCAAGGACAGATTCTGCATCGGCTGCATCCCCGAGTTCACGATCTCGGCGAGCTCACGCGCCCGCGCTCGGTCGCGGCGCTCCGCCGGCAACAGCGGCCGTTCGGGAAAGCGCTCCTCCAAGTACTCGATGATCGCGATCGACTGCGTGATTCGCAAGACCGCGCCGTCCTCCTCCACTTCGAGGACGGGCACTTGACCCATCGCGTTGACCTTGCGGAATTCGGGCTGGTTTTGCTGGCCGTTCGTGAGGTGCACCGGCACGAGCTCGTGCGGGAGCCGTTTGTAAGCCAGCGCAATCCGAGCGCGCCACGCCGAGCTACTGCGCCAAAAACTATAGAGTCGCATTCGTCACCACCTGCTCGATCGCGCCGCACGGGCTACGACCGCTTTCGTCGAACAACTCGATCCGTAGACGATCGCCTGATTTTAGGTAGGCGGTCGCCGGTGCACCTCGTTCAATCGTCTCGAGCGCGCGCCGTTCCACCAGGCACGACACGCCGCGCTCGCGCGCCGCATTCGACACGGTGCCACTGCCCAAGATCGTACCGGGCGCGAACGCGCGGGTCTTGGCGATGTGACCGACGAGGTCGAAGAACGAGAAGTGCATCTCGGGTCCGGTCTCGACGTCACCTAAGACCTCGCCGTTCAGCGTCGAGCGCAGGCGCATGAACACGCGGCCGTCGTGCCAGGCATTACCGAGCTCGTCGGGTGTCACTGCAAAGGGTGAAAACGCCGTGGCCGGCTTGGCTTGGAAGAAGCCGAAGCCTTTGGCCAGTTCGGCCGGAACGAGCTCGCGATAGGTCACGTCGTTGGCGATGAGCACCAGCCTTACGGCGCTTTCGGCCTCGCTCGCGCGCGTGCCCTCCTTCACGTCGCCGAGAATCACCGCCACTTCGGCCTCGAAATCGAGGCCCCATGCCGCGTCCGGCAAAACGAGCGGCGCCGTTGGTGCGAGCAGCACGCTCGAGCCGCCCTGATAGACGAGCGGGTTCGTGAGCAAGTCAGCGGGCGGCTCGGCGCCACGTGCGCGCCGGACGAGTCGCACGTGGTTCGGGTAGGCCGAGCCGTCGACCCACTCGTACGCTCGCGGCAACGGCGCGAGCAGCTCTGCCGCGTCGAGCGGCTCGCCGAACGCAGGGTCCGTCGCGAGCCGCGCTGCGAGCTCTTCGAGGCCAGGTCGCGCGCGCTCCCACGTGTCGAGCGCAAACTGCAGTGTAGGCGCAACGGAAGCGGCCGAAACGGCGCGATCCCCCGAAGAAGCGACGACGACGAGCTTGCCGTCGCGTGTGCCGTCCCTGAGCGTCCCGAGTCGCATGCCCGAAGCGTAGAGCGCTCTCATCTCGCCTACAACGTCGCCAAGAAGCGCCCTCGCCACGCAGCGTTCCCATGACGCGATTCACGCCGGGGCGCGTCACGCGTGGCGTCCTCGCGGCACCACCCGTGCGCTCGCGCACGCTCCCGTTGCGCTGCTTTGGCGCTAGTATTCGAAGGTGACCGCCGTCGATACTCGAGTGCCGGCGCACCTCCGCCGCTTCGTCGTGGCACAGGACTACGCGGAGTACACGGCCGTGGACCAAGCGGTCTGGCGCTTCGTGCTCTTGCAGATGCGCGCGCGGCTCGGCGATTCGGCGCACCCCGCCTACCGCGAGGGACTGTCGCAGACCGGCATTTCGGTCGAGCGCATTCCGAGCATCGCGGAGATGAACGAGCGGCTCGCGCGCTTCGGCTGGGGCGCCGTCTGCGTCGACGGCTTCATTCCGCCGCGTGCTTTCCAGGAGTTTCAGGCGCGCGGGCTCTTGCCGATCGCGGCGGACATGCGCACGCGCGAGCACCTGGTCTACACGCCCGCGCCCGACATCATCCACGAAGCCGCCGGTCACGCGCCGATCCTGCCGGAACCGGCGTACGCTGCGTATCTTCGCCGCATCGGTGAGATCGGCAAACGCGCGTTCACGGTACCCGAAGAGGATCGCGTCTTTCAGGCGAGCTACGCGCTGAGCGAGGTGAAGGAAGATCCGAGCGCGTCGCCTGCAAGCGTGGCGCGCGTCGAACGCGAGCTCGCCGACGCAGTCTCGAGGGTGCCCGAGGACAGCGAGGCGTCGTGGCTTTCGCGCTTGTACTGGTGGACGGCCGAGTACGGGCTCGTGGGCGAGGTCTCGAATTATCGCATGTACGGCGCGGGACTCTTGTCGTCGCTCGGCGAGAGCTACTCCTGCCACGCCCCGAGCGTCAAAAAGAGCCCGCTCGACGACGGCTGCATTCACGTGGGTTACGACATCACGCGCCCGCAGCCCGAGCTCTTCGTGGCGCGCGACTTCGAGCAGCTCCACGACGTGCTCGATCGCGTCTCGAAGCGGCTCGCCGTCGAGCTCGGCGGCAGCGTGGCGCTCGAACGCGCCGAGCGCAGCGCCGAGCTCGCGAGTTTTCGTTTCTCCTCCGGCGCGTGGGCGATGGGCGTCTTGCGCGAGCTCGGTCCGCGTCGGGAAGAGCCGGCCTGGCTCGCGCTCGGCGGACCCACGATGATCGCGTGGGACGGACGCATTCACGAGCGACAAGCCGAGCTCCGGCCGAGCGAGCTCTGGCTCGTCACGGGTCCGCTCGTCAGCGGTGAACGGCTCGAGACGCTGGGTGCGGAAGCGCTCGCGCGGCACGTGGACGCGAGCGAGCGCGCGACATTTCGCTTCCGGAGCGGCGCCTGCGTCACGGGGCGCTTCCGCCGCGCGCTGCGCGCCGCCGACGAACGGCTCCTGCACATCGAGCTCGACGACGCGCGGCTCGAGCTGCCCGGGCGCGCTCCGGTCGAGCTTGCGACGTACGCGCTCGTGCCGCTCGGCGAGTTCGTGACGGCGCAGGCCGGCGCGGTCGATCCGGGCTACCACGGGGAAACGTCGTTTCCCGACGTGCGGGTCCCGAAGCCGCGCACCCGCTCGGCGCGCGAGCGGGACCTCACCGAGCTTTACGCGCGAGTCGCTGGGGCGCCGCGCAGCGCACTAGCGCTCGAGGAGCTGCTCGCGGTGCACGCCGAGCTCGAGCGCGACTACCCGCACGAATGGCTGCTGCGCTGGAACCTGCTCGAACGGCTCGCAAAACTTCCGGAGGGGGAGTCGCTCGCGCGGCGCATCGCGGGTGAGCTCGAAGCGCTCGAGGTGTTCTACGAACGGCGCGAACCAATAGCCATGGGACTCAAGTTCCTCACTTCAGATCTCGATCGGCAACAGTAGAACGACGCTACGCGAAAAACCGGCGAGACCGGCGGCGTGCTGTTGATGATTCGCGAAAATCGCGTGGTGTGTCCCAGGCTGCTTCCGAGGGTACGAACACGGAGCGACTCGGGCGCACGGGAGAACGACCGTCCTCCGGCCTCGCCGGTCTTACGTGGGGCGTCGCCGTGCGCGACGATCGAGATCTGGTCGTTCACGACTGCCAAGTCGTCGCATGGGCCTCAAGTTCCTCGCTTCCGAGTCCGCCCGGGCGTGAGCTTCTCCGTGTGGCCGACGGCGCGCGAGATCGCGCGTTCGCCGAAGCGCTCGGTGATGGCGTCGAGGGTCTTGCCGAGCGCGCTCTTCGGACCCGTGAAGAGCTCGAGCTGCAGGCCGCCGGTGCCGCGCTCGAGGTTCGACAGGGAAACTCCGAGCAACCGCACCGGTTCACCGAGCTTCGCCTCGTCCCAGAGCTCGACGGCGATTCGACGGATGACCGCGCCGTCGCTCGTCGCCTGCGGCAGGGTACGGCTGCGCGTGACGAGCGGGTAATACGGCTCCGTGGCCACGCTCGCGTCGCGCGATTCCCGCCGCCCGCGCGCGCGCCCAAGCTTCGCTTTGATCGTCACGGTGCGTCCCGAGTAGTCGTCGTGGCGCAGGCGGCGCGCGACGGCTTCGGCGTGCTCGGTGAGCGCAGCGGTCACGCGCGTGCGATCGCTCACGTCGCTCTCGAACGTGTTCTCCTCGCCGTAGGACTTCGGTTCGCGATACGCGAGCACGGGCCGCGTGTCCTCGCCCCGCGCGAGGCGCTGAAGTTCCGCTGCTCGCTCGCCGATCGCCTTCGCGAGCTCACCCGGTTCGTAGCTCGATAGGTCGGCGAACGTCTCGACCCCCAGCGAAGCGAGCTTCGCGCCGAGCACGGGGCCCACGCCCCAAAGCCGCCGAATCGGCAGCGGCTCGACGAACCCGCGCACCGCGTGCGGCTCGATCACCTTGAGGCCGTCGGGCTTACCGAGCGTGCAGGCGAGCTTCGCGACGAGCTTGTTCGGCGCGAGCCCGACCGAGACATTGAGGGCCGTCGCTTCGCGCACGGCATGCTTCAGCTCGGCGGCGAGTTTTTGCGGCGCTCCGAAGAGCGCGAGCGAGCCCGTGATGTCGAGGAACGCCTCGTCCAGCGCGATCGGCTCGATCTCGGGTGTAAAGCGCTCGAACACCGCGTGCACCTCCGCCGACACGGCGACGTAGTGCGCCATGTTCGACGGCAAGAACACGCCGTCAGGACAGAGCTCGCGCGCGCGAAAGCCGGGCATGGCCGAACGCACGCCGAAGACGCGTGCCTCGTAAGAAGCCGCCGCGACGACGCCGCGCTTCGACGAAGCACCGACGATCACCGGTTTACCGCGGAGCTCGGGGTGATCGCGCTGCTCGATGGACGCGTAGAAGGCGTCCATGTCCGCATGCAAAATCCAGCGCTCGGCTGCGGCGGTCACGGGAAGCGGCTCATGTTAGTCCCGGGACGCGCGGCGTTCCGCCCTTTCGGCGCGGGCGGCCGGCTTGGCAGCCGTCGCCGCCTGGTCTAAGAGCCATGGCTCGATGAAAAACCCTTGGATTTTGGTGACCGGCGCCACTGGTCTCATCGGCGGAACGCTCGTGCGCAAGCTCGTCGAACGCGGCGAAAAGGTGAAGGCGTTCGTGCGCGCCGGAGCGGATCTGCGCGGGCTCGAGGGCCTGCCCGAGGATCTCTGCCAGCTCGCGTTCGGCGACGTCACGGTGGAGCACACGGTGTACCGGGCGCTCGCGGGTTGCTCGCAGCTCTATCACGTCGCCGCGCCGTTCCAGTACATGCCGCGCCACCCCCAACGCGTGATCGACGCCACGACCCAAGGCATGCGCGCGACGCTCGGAGCGGCTCGCGAACGCGGCATCGAGAACCTCGTGGTCACGAGCAGCGCCGCCGTGCTCGGCACCATCTCCACCCCCGAGACGATGGACGAGACGCACGAGTTCAATCTCGTCAACCCCGAGCCGTACGTCCAAGCGAAGCTCGAAGCCGATCACCTCGTGCAGCAGCTCGTCGCGGACGGCATGCCGATCGTCAGCGTACTGCCGACGGCCGTTTTCGGCCCCGGCGACTACAAACCCACGCCGAACGGCCAGAGCCTGATCCAGTACCTGAAGCTGTCGCCGACCTTCAGCGTTCCCGTCTCGGCGGGTGGGATCTCGGTCGTCGACGTCGAGGACGTGGCGCTCGGTCACATCCGCGCGATGGAAGTCGGCGACGTGGGGGAGCGTTACATCTTGGGCGGCGAGAACGTCACCTTCACGCAGTTCTTCCAGATGCTCGCCGACATCACCGGTCTCGCCGAGCCGAGCGAGCCGAAGGGGCCGCTCACGATCGCGTTCTTCGCCTGGCTGCTCGAGTCCTACGCGAAGTTCACGAACACGCAGCCGACGCTCACCGGGCGCCTCGCGCGCGACTACTCACACGCTTACGTCTGGGTGACGAGCGAAAAGGCGGAGCAGGACCTCGGCTACACGCACCGTCCCGCTCGCGAGACGCTCGCGCGCGGCGTACGCTGGCTGCTCGAGCAGGGCATGGTGCCCGGCCCCGCTGCCGACCGCGTGCGGCTCGAACTTCGCCCCGTATGAGCCCAGCGGGCGCGTGAGTCTCGAAGACACGGCTCGAGCACCTCGATCGGTCGAGGTCGCCGCGACACTCGCGATGGGCGCGCTCGCCGCGGCCGTCGTGGCGCTGCCCGCGGTACGCCGCGTGGCGACCGGCAGCGCGAGCGCGGGTTTCGTTTGGCTCGCGCTCGCGGGCAACACGGCGCTCGTGCTCGGCCCGTTGCTGGTGCTGGCGCGCGCGGCGCGACGGAGCACGGCCGTATGGCGCCCGGCGTTCATCGGTGTCGCGCTCGCGGCTGCGCCCGTGATGGCGCTCGGTGAAGAGCTGAAGCTTCACACGCACCATCGCCCGCTCGGCGCCGCGACGTTCGGCGTGCTCGCATTGGCGCTCGTGCTCGGCTCCGTCGTGGTCACGGTGCGGCTCTTCGGTTTCATCGGACCGCCGGTGAGCACGGCGCGTCGCGTCGCGGCCCGGGTACTCGTCGCGCTCGCGGCGCTCGGCCTCGGGCTCGTCGTCTTGCGGGCGGGCGCGTCGGAGGCTTACGGCCCGAACGTGCTCGACCTGGCGCGGGTGCTCATCGTCGCGACGCTCGCCGATCGCGTGCTCGACTCGGCCCGCGTCGTGACGCTGGCGAGGCGTGCAGGTGTGCTGGCGTGGGTGCTTCTCGTCCTGGTCGGCGTTTTCGCCGCGCGCGGGGACGTGCGGGCCAAAATCCAGGAGCGCGCGCCCGTCCTCGGGGGCCCGGCGGCCTGGCTTTAGCCACGTGCAGATCGCGAGTTGACTGAGGGGGTTCCTGTTCTTAGATTTTGAAGACCGCCGAGCCCGCGCCCGCGGCCGATTCGCAACATGGTTCGCGTCGTTTCGCGCTTGCTCCTGCTCCTCACGTTGCTGCTTTTCGGCGGCCGCGCGAGCGCGGTGGAGGCACCGGACGCAGAGCCGCGCGAGCGCACGGGGCACACCGAGCTCAGCGGCCCCTCGCCGCACGCGGTCGAGCCGCCGGCCGTCGACACGACGGCGCACGACGCGCAGCCCGCCGACGCGCCGCGTCTCGGCGAAGAGCACGCGAAGATCCCCGCCGTGGCGGCGGGCTTCAGCACGTACGACGGCGGCTGGATTCGCATCACCTACCACCCGAGCTCGCGCGAGCGCATCGACCCGCTCATCACCGCCGCCGACGACGCCAAGCGCGAGCTCGAAGATTGGCTCGGCCGGCCCGTGCTCGACAAAGTGCGCGTCGACGTGGCCCGCACGCCGGGCGAAATGGAGACGCTCGCGCCGCGCGGCGCGCCGTACCCCGAGTACGCGTCGGGCGTCGCCTACCCCGAGCTCGGGCTCGTGCTGCTCACGCTCACGCCACGTTTTCCGAATGAAAACCTGGATCTGGTGCAAGTGTTCCGGCACGAGCTCGCGCACGTCGCGCTGACCGACGCCGTCGGCGCCCACCCGATTCCGCGCTGGTTCAACGAGGGTTTTGCCGTGATGGCCTCGGGCGAAACCTCGTTCGAGCGCATGTGGACGCTCTCGACTGCGACCATCTCGGATCGACTGTTACCGCTCGCTCAGGTCGAGCGTTCGTTCCCGAGCGACGAAAATAAGGCGTCGATCGCGTACGCAGAGGCGGCCGACGTGCTGCGCTTCTTGATTCGACGCGAGGATCGCCATCGATTTCGCGCGCTCGTGGGCGAGCTCGGTGAAGGGGGCACGCTCGACCACGCGGCCCGCCAGGCGTACGGCGTCGATCTCGTGACGCTCGAACACGAATGGCGCGAAGCCGTCGCGAAGCGTTACACTTTTTGGCCCATTCTCTGCAGCGGCACGGTCGTGTGGGCGGGCGTGATGGGTCTGTTCGCGTGGGGCTGGCGCAAGCGGCGCGCGCGCTCCAAGGCGACGCTCGCGCGTTGGGCGCAGGACGAAGCCCGCGAGGATCGGCTGCGCAAGCTGGAAGAAAATGCGCGCATTCACATCGTGCTCCAGCGCGCACCGGCGGAAACCACGACGCCGTTGCCGTCGGGGGCGCCGAGTGAGATCGATGTGCCGCGCGTTCAGCACGACGGCACCTGGCACACCTTGCACTGAGTGCGCGCGGCGCGCCGAGCGCGCCTCGCTGCGTCCCGCTTGCGCGCGGCGATTCGCAGCTCAGCCCTTCGCGTTGAGCTTTGCTGGCGCGCGACCGAGGCGGCGCATCGTGCGCGTGGCCGCCCACGTGACGAGGCCGTGCGGCAGCACACGCGCGGCGAGCGCTTGGACGCCGTTCACGAGCCCCGGCGTGTAAAGATGCTCCCCGCGTTCGTACGCCGCGAGCGCGCCGCGAATCGTCCGGTTCGGCGTGAGCACCGCGAACGACAACGCCGGCCGCTGAAAGCCCGCCGCGGCTTGAAAACCCGTCTGAACGGGGCCGGGGCAGAGCGCCATCGCGCGCACGCCCGTGCCCTCGAGCTCCGCCGCGAGCGCCAGCGTGAAGCTCACGACGAAGGCCTTGCTGGCGGCATAGGTGGCCATGAACGGCACGGGCTGGAAGCCGGCCGTCGACGCGACATTGAGCACGCCGCCGTCGCCGGCGCGCAGCATCGGTCCCAAAAGTCCGCGCGTGAGTCGCACGACGGCACCGACGTTGAGCTCGACCATGGCGCTTTCTCGCTGCGGATCGAGCTCGCTGAACGCGCCCGCGCTGCCGAAGCCGGCATTGTTGACGAGGTGCGAGATCGTGACGTTCCGCTCGCGCACTGCCGCGAGGACACGCTCGACGCCGTCGGGACGGGCGAGATCGGCGGGAATGACGAGGGCGTCGATGCCGTTGACGCGCCGCAGATCCGCGGCGAGGTTTTCGAGCCGGTCCTCGCGTCGAGCGCTGAGGACGAGGTGCGCGCCGTGCTGGGCCAGTCGTTTCGCCAGCTCTTCGCCGAGGCCTGACGAGGCGCCAGTCACGAGAACCCAACGGTTTTCGAAGATTTTGCGCATGGAGTGGAGTGGCTTCAGCATAGCGGACGCACCCCGTGGGTTCGGCTTTAGTCACCGAATCGTCACAGAAACGACGTTCATACGCCGCTCGAGTCGGGCAGCCGTCGATGGGGTGCGGCCGTGCACCCGGCGTCACGTTCTGAGCTGGCTCGCTTCGAGCACGGCCGTGGCTTGTTCCAACGACGGCACCGTGGCCTTGAACGGCGCCGGCGCGACCTTCCCGTATCCGCTTTACACCAAGTGGATCGACGAGTACCGCGCGGTCAACTCGAGCGTCCGCATCAATTACCAATCGATCGGCTCCGGAGGCGGCGTGCGCCAGATCGTCGCCGGCACGGTCGACTTCGGGGCGAGCGACGTGCCGGCGGAACCCGACGAGGAACGCGGCGCCGCGAGTCCCATCCTACACGTGCCCACGGCGGTCGGCTGCGTCGTCCTGAGTTACAACCTGCGCGAGCTCGGCGCGCCGCTGCGCCTCACGCCCGAGGTCTTGGCCGCGATCTACCTCGGCGCGATCACGCGCTGGAACGATCCGGCGCTCGCGCTCGTGAATCCGGGTGTCGCCTTGCCCGAGCTTCCCATCACCGTCGTCTTTCGCACGGACGGTAGCGGCACCACCGCTATTTTTACGCGCTTTCTCGCCGCCTCGAGCCCGCGCTGGCTCGAGCGCGCCGGTGCCGGCAAGAACATCCGCTTCGCGGTCGGGCTCGGTGCGAAAGGCAACGAAGGCGTCTCCGGGCAGCTTCTAGCCACACCGGGTTCCATCGGCTACACGGAGCTCGCCTACGCGACGCAGGGTGGTCTACCTCGGGCGGCGATCCGCAACCGGGCGGGCGAGTTCGTCGTGCCGTCCTCGTCGGCGGCGATGGCGGCTGCGGAAGCGGTCGAGCTACCCGCGACCTTGCAAGCGACGCTCGAAGGGGCGGCGAACCGGGACGCGTACCCACTCGCCGCCTACACGTACTTGCTCGTCTACCGAGATACGGCGGACGCACGCCGCGCTGAAGCGCTCGCGCAGTTCGTTTGGTGGGGCGTGCACGAAGGGCAGCGCTTTACGCGCGCTCTCGACTACGCGCCGCTCCCGGCCCGTGTCGTCCTGGAGGTCGAAAAGAACCTGCGAAAGCTCCGCGCCGCAGGCAAGCCTGCTCTGGCCATCTGAGCCGGCACGGGGGCGGTACGCCCCCAGAAACAAGCACTAGTTACATTGATTGATGATCGACCAGGTCGATGCGTCGGTGCCCGTGCCCGGCGTCTGCGACGTGCAATTGGCGACGCATTTGAAGAGCATCTTGCGACCCTGAATGCAACCGGCCGTACCGACGGCGCAGGTCGCGAGGCACACGTCGTTGGGCATGTACGCGTAGCCCGCGCAGAAGTCGCTCGCGGAAGTGCAGGTCGTCGTCTGGACGGGCGGATCGCAGCTGCTCGAGCCGCTCCCCGCGCTGCCACTGGTGCCGCTGCCGGCGGTACCTTGCCCCGCCGAGCCCGCGCTCGTACCGCCGCTGCCCACGCTGCCGCCCGTGCCGATTCTGCCGCCCGCGCCGCTGCCGCCCGTGCCGATTCTGCCACCTGCGCCCGTGCCGCCCGTTGCGCCCATCCCAGCGCTGCCGCCGCGACCGGCGCCGCCGCCGCCCGAGCCGCCGGAAGCCTGCGCCATGCCCGCCGAGCCGCCGGACCCCTTGCCTGCCCCGCCGCCCGAGGACGTGCCACCGCTGCCCATCGCGCCGGAGCCGCCCGTCACGCCCGAGCCGCCGCTCGCACCGGAGCCGCCCATCGCGCCCGAGCCACCGCTACTCCCGCTGCCCATGCCGGAGCCGCCGCCGAGCCCGTGGACCATGTCCGAATTACCGGCGAATCCCGCCGTTCCGCTCGAGCTGCCACCGGTTCCGCTCGTGTCGCCGCCCGTGCCGCCGCCGCCCGTCGCGCCGCTCGATACGTCTCCCCCCGAGCCGCTGCCAGTGGTTCCGGCGCTGCCCCCGCTGCCGCTCTGCACCGGCACGGTGTCTTCGTCGGGAATCTCAGTTGCGGTCGCGCACGCTGTCGCGACCCAGGCGAGTGTCAAAACAACACGCGAGCGCAGGAGCATGGGAGTTTAAAACTAGCATGCTGCTCGAGCACTTTTGCGCCCGCGCAAGTCGATTAGTGGGACGCCAACGCTGGAGCGCGCACTCTAACGCGGGAGCGCGTACTTCTGCGCACATGAACGAAGCCAGTGATCGGCGAGCACGAGCGCGACCATGGCCTCGCCCATCGGCACGAAGCGCGGGAGCAAACACGGATCGTGTCGACCGCGCGTGCGAATCGTCGTCGGCTCGCCTTCCGTCGTGACCGTCTCTTGTTCGCGCGGCAAGCTGCTCGTCGGTTTGACGGCGGCGCGCAGCACGATCGGCATGCCGGAGGAGATGCCGCCGAGCATGCCGCCGTGGCGATTCGTGCGTGTCGAGACGCGCTTGTTCGCGTCGCTCGCGTCGACGAAGAACGCGTCGTTGTTTTCACTGCCGCGCAGGGTCGCGCAGCCGAAGCCGATGCCGTACTCGACGCCAAGCACGGCGGGCAGGCTGAAAAGCGCCTTGGCGAGGTCGGCCTTGAGCTTGTCGAACACGGGCTCACCGAGCCCGGCGGGCACGCCGACCGCCACGATTTCACTGACGCCGCCGATCGAGTCCTGATCCTTGCGCAAGCTCTCGATCAGCTCGACCATGCGCGGCACGCAGGCCGCGTCCGGGCAGCGCACGAGGTTCGGGCTGCCGTCGGGCAGGCGCTCGACCTGCTCGAGCGTGATACTGGCCGGGTCGGGAACGTCCGCGATCAGGTGACCTATCTGCTTCACGTAACCCGTGACGCGTCCGCCGAAGCCCATCGCGATCACCTTCTTCGCGACGGCGCCGGCCGCGACGCGCGCCACCGTTTCGCGCGCGCTCGAGCGACCGCCACCGCGGTAGTCGCGCCGCCCGTATTTTTGGTCGAACGTGAAGTCGGCGTGGCCGGGACGATACTTGTCCTTGATGTCGTCGTAGTCGCGGCTCTTTTGATCCTGATTGCGAATCAAGATCGAAATGCTCGTGCCCGTCGTCTTGCCTTCGAACACGCCGGCCAAGATTTCGGGCTCGTCTGCCTCTTTGCGCTGCGTGACGAGGTGGCTTTGGCCCGGGCGCCGGCGGCCGAGATCCTCGGCCAAATCCTCCACGCCGAGCGGAATGCCCGCGGGGCAGCCGTCGATGATGACGAGGTTGCCGGGACCGTGGGATTCGCCCGCGGTCGTGACGCGGAATGCCTGACCGAAGCTATTTCCGGACATCTCGCGCTCGAGTTTCGCACGCCGAGAGCGCGGTTGCTACTATGCCGCCCCTCGTACCCAGACGTGAACCGATGACGCCACTCACGATTTTGAGCGAAGACGAACGAATGTTTTTCGACACCGTGCTCGCCTTCGCGCGCGAGCGCGTCGCGCCCCAGGTGTCGTCGATGGACGCGGCGAGCACGCTCGACCCCGGCGTCTTGCGCGGCCTGTTCGAGCTCGGCTTGATGGGCATCGAAAGCCCGAGCGAGCGCGGCGGCGGCGGTTCGAGCTTCTTCAGCGCGATTTTGGCGGTGCAAGCGCTAGCGCGCGTCGATCCGTCGGTCTCGGTCGTGGTCGACGTGCAAAACACGCTCGTCAACAACGCGCTCTTGCGCTGGGGCACCGACGCGCAAAAAGAGCGTTACCTCGGCAAGCTCGCGAGCGAATGGGTCGGTTCGTACGCGCTCAGCGAGGCGGGCTCGGGTTCGGACGCGTTCGCCTTGAAAGCTCGCGCGGAGCGGCGCGGCGATCGCTGGGTCTTGAACGGTCGAAAGCTCTGGATCACCAACGCCGCCGAGAGCTCGCTTTTCGTGGTGTTCGCCAACGCCGATCCGGGTCAAGGCTACAAAGGCATCACCGCGTTCCTCGTCGAGCGCGGCTTCCCAGGCTTTGCAGTCGGCAAGAAGGAGCACAAGCTCGGCATTCGGGCTTCGAGCACCTGCGAGCTGTTGCTCGACGACTGCGAAGTGCCCGCCGAAAACGTGCTCGGCGAGCTCGGGCGCGGCTACAAAATCGCCATCCTCACTCTGAACGAGGGGCGCATCGGCATCGGCGCGCAGATGCTCGGCTTGGCCGAGGGCGCGCTCGCGCACACGCTCGACTACGTGCGGCAGCGCAAACAATTCGGCAAGACCATCGCGGAGTTTCAGGGCGTCGAGTTCCAGCTCGCGCGCCTCGCGCTCGACGTCGAAGCCGCGCGTCTGCTCGTCTACAACGCGGCGCGCCTCAAGGACGCGGGTCACGATTTCGTCAACGAAGCTGCCATGGCGAAGCTCTTCGCGTCCGAAGTCGCCGAGCGTACGGCCTCGCAAGCCGTGGACCTCTTCGGCGGCGTCGGCTTCACGCAAGAGTTCCCTGTCGAGAAGCTCTACCGCGACGCGAAGATCGGTAAAATCTACGAGGGGACGACCAACATGCAGCTTCAGACCATCGCGCGCGGACTCGGCTCCAAGTCCTAACGGCGCGTCGCGCCGGTGGGGCTGGATCCCGCAGGTTTTTTGAGGGTTCGCGCGGGGCGCGCTACGCTTTCAGCGTGCTTACCGAAGCGCAGCAGAACGAGTTTTGGACCGAGGGATACGTCGCGTTGCGGGGGACCTTCACGGCCGAGGAGACAGCGGCGCTCGACCAGGCGTTTCGGCGCCTCGAAGCGCGCGCCCAAGCCCTCGGCGGGCCGGCGGTGGTGGAGGGCTCGCTGTTCGTCGTCGAGCGGCGACCGCAAGCACCGCTCCGCATCGAGCGCATCGTGTGGTGCGGCGGTGCCGAGCCCGAGCTCGGTCACTTCGGGCGCTCGCCGAAGCTCACCGTGCCGGTGTCGCAGCTCCTCGGCGACACGGAAATGGATCAGCTGATCAACCAGGCGCACATCAAAAACCCCGGCGACGGCGTGGCCTTTCACTTCCATCAAGACAGTTACCACCGGCGTTACGGCACCGAGCTCTTCAGTGACGTGAACGGGCGCGGCAGCTTCGTGCAGGCCCTGACGGCGGTCGACGCCATGACGCCGGAAAACGGCGGGCTCTGGGTGGTGCCGAAGAGCCACCTCGGCGGGCACATTCCGACCGGCGACGGGCGCTTGCCGGACGGCTCGTTCGAGCGCGCAGCGGCCGTGCCGCTCGAGCTTGCCGCGGGCGACACGGTGCTGTTCGGCCCATTCACGGTGCACGGCAGCGGAGCGAACGCCGGCACGACGCCGCGCCGCGTGTTCATCAACGGGTTTTGCTCGCCCGGCGCGAACCGCCGGGAGTACCCCGGGGCAGGCACGGGCTTTCGCGTGCGCGCGCTGCACGCGGCCGCTTAGCGGTCGGGCGCGTGCCGCCATCGTGGATCTGCACAGGGGAACAGCCTTCCCACGGATGGGCTCTGGGGCTATGGTCGCGCCCGTCCATGGAACCCGGACTCGTCACGCTTGCCAAGATCGTCGGCACCTTGCTTTTCGGCATGGGGGTCGTCCCCTGGATCTTTTTCCTCGCCTCCGGCGACTCGAGCGAGCCGGCAGCGGATCCCGACGATCAGCACTGACCGGCGGCCGAACTGAAACCGCTCGGGGGCCGAAGCGTAAAGGAGGGACACCGATGACCATCGCTCGTCCCGTGAACGCATCGAACGTCCGTTGGCTCGCCGCGCTCGCCTTCGCCGCGGCGCTCGGCTGCAGCAAGAAAGAGCCGCCCGCCGACCTCGCGGCCGTCTCGAGCGCGTCGCTCGAGGCGCCGAAGCCGGCGACGGCCGGCGCGGTGACCGTCAGCGTCGACACGCCCACGAGCTCGGTGAAGTTCTTGATGGACTCGCCGCTCGAAAAGATCGACGGCGACGCGCCCGGCTCGGCGAGCGGCGAGCTCGCGATCGATCTCGGCGATTTGGCGAAGTCGAGCGGGCTCGTGCGCATCGACCTCGACAAGCTCTCGCTCTACCAACAGAAGCGTCCCGACGGCAGTGGCGACTACCAGCCGCGCACCAAAAATCCCCTGCAAAACGAGCACGCGCGCGACTGGCTGCAGCTCGTGCCGCACGACGGTGTGGTCACGCCCGAGCAGGTCGCGCAAAACCGGATCGCGGAGTTTCGCATCGAGAAGGTCGAGCCCGCCACGAACAGCGTGCTCGCGCTGAGCGGTGCCGACCGCAAGGTCGTCGCCACGGTGTCCGGCACGCTACGGCTGCACGGCCGCCAAGCGCCGAAGAGCGCCAAGGTCGAGCTCGACTTTCACTTCACGGGCGATCACTTCGACTCCGTAGCGATCAAGACGCTCGAGCCGTTCAGCGTCGACCTCGAAAAATTCGAGATTCATCCGCGCGACGGTGCCGGCAAGCTCGTGAAGAGCATCACGGACGCGCTGTCCTCGACGCTCAAAGGCAAGGTCAAGAGCGAGGCGCCCGTCGTGCTCGAGCTCACGGCGAAGCCGAAATAGGCGACGGCTAGTCGCGGACGGCTTCGCGCGCCACGCGCAGCACTTCGCGGCCGGAGCCGCGCGTGAGCTCGAGCACGACATCGGTGCCGAGCCGGCCCGCGAGGCGCCGCCGCGCCTCGCCCATGGTCGACGGGTGCACGCCGTCCACGGCGACGACGACGTCGCCCGTCGTGACGCCCGCGCGTTCGGCTTCGCTCGACGGCGCGACTGCCACCACGACGATCTCGAGCGCGGCGCCACTTCCGCGTTCGCCGAGCGTCACGGCGACGTTGCCGCCGTCGAGCGCTTCGTCGGGTGCGCCCGGCGTCAGCACGATGTGGACGCGATCGGCGACGCGCCCCGCGCGAATGTCGACGGCAGCGCGCCCATGCCCGGACAGCGCCGAGACGGCGGCGAGCGTCTGGTGCCCCTCGGCGATGCCGTCGAGCTTGAAATGCCCCCGCGAGTCGGTGAGGGTCACGCTGGCGGGCAGCGCTCCGGCGGGCAAATACGCCGGCGCCTCCCCTACGGCGACGCGCGCGCCTGCGACGGGATTGCCGTCGTGATCCACCACGTCGCCTTCGGCGCCGCCCGGCTCACTCAAATCGATGGGCGCGAGTTCGAACGCGCGATCGTCGCGTCCGGTCGCCGTGATCGTGGCGTCGAGCTCGGCCGGCGCGTAGTCGCCGTGCGTGACGCTCAGATGAACGGGCCCGGCGGCCACGTCCGAGAAACGATAGCGCCCGTCGCTGTCGGTGCGCGACGTGCGGCGCACGCCGTTCGTCACGAGCGTGACGAGGGCACCCGCGACGTAGCTCCGGCCGCGCACGGCCGTGATTTCGCCTTCGACGCGCACGCCTTGCTCGAGCGTGACGCGGACGAGCTCGGGCGCCTTGTCCAGCGTGACGATCTTGCGCGGGTGTCCGGGGGCCTCCACGACGAGCCGCAGCGGCAGGCCACGCGCGTCGGTGATTTGCGCGGCGCCGTCGCGGTCGGTGAACAGCGTTTCGCGCAGCGGCGTGGCCGGATCGACCGAAAGCACGCCGATGCTCGCGAGCTCGACGGGCGTGTCCGTGGCGTCCGCAACGCGGAAGCTCACGTCTTCACGCGGCGCGGGCAGCGTGAGATCGAGCGTTGTTTTTTGGCCTGCCGGCACTTTGAGGTCGCGCTGCAGCGCGATTCGACGCGTGCCGTCCGGCCGTCGCACGGAGAGCGTCACGTCGGCCGGAATGCCCCCGAGCTCGAAGCTGCCGTCACGCGTGGTGAGCGCCGTGCGCGTCACCGAGACGTGTGCGCTCGCGATTTCGAGCTCGGCGTTTTCGACGGGGAAGCCACGGTCGTCGAGGACACGGCCCGCGAGCGTCCCGCCCGTGAGCATGACGATCTTCACGTGGGCTTCGCCGCCCGGGCCGAGCACGACGCTCGCGCTCGTGCCTTCGACGTAGTCGGGATGCCGCGCCACCGCATGCACGCGACCGGGCGTCACGGGCCGCGCCGTGAACGCGCCCGACGGATTCGACATCCACGGCTCCACGCTCGGTGGCGGCGCTTGAGCGAGCGTCCAGAGGTCGGCGCCGGCCTCGATGTGCGTACCCGGCGCCGGAATCGGAGGCACTGGACCGGGCACGACGCCGAGCTCACCCGCGGCGACGAGCGGCGCCGGCCCCGCGAATGCCCAGTCGAAGTGCGTGTTGCGGAAGGCCGCCGTGAGCGGCGAATCGGACACCGGCAAGCCGAACGCGTCCGTCCCGACCACGTCGATCGTCGCGCCCGCGATGGGAAAGCCCCGCTCGTCGACCACGTCGCCGCGTAGCGTGGCACCGCGCAAGAGCGCGACGCTGACGGGCTCCGTGACGTCTTTCGGCACGGCTACGAGCGCGCTCGAGACGAAACCCTCCGCGCGTGCGCCGAGCGTCGCCGGCCCACGCCCGATCGGCCCGAGCGTGACGCGTCCGTTCGCGGCGGTGCGACCGAGCAGCGGAAACGAGCCGACGCCGCTCGGCGCGAGCACGACTTCGGCGTCCGCGACGGGCGCGGGATTGTCGGCGGCGCCGTCCGTGACGAGCGCAGTGACGAAGCGGCCGGGCGCGAGCGCGAGCGTGATGTCGGCATCGGCGCCGCGTTCGAGCGCGTAGCCGACGAACGGCTCGGACACTTCGCGCTCGAAGGTGGCGACGAGGTCGTAGGCGCCGCCGAGCAGCCCCGAGATGCGGCAGCGGCCGTCGGCGTCGGTGAGGGTGCGGCGCGCGGGCCAGAGACTCGAGCCCGCGATCGCGACCGTCGCTTGCGCGGCGTGGGAGCCGTCGGCGTGCGTGACGAGCACGCTGATCGAGCCCAAACGCCGGAGCGCGACTGTAGTGCGGCCCGTGACGGCCGAGCGCTCGCTCGATTCGTAACCGCGCGCCGATGCTTTGAGCTCCCACGGTTCGGCCGGCAGGTGCGTGACCGTGGCGTCGCCCTTCGCGTCCGTGAGCGCGCCGAACGGCAGCGGCTCGCTCGCCGTCACGAGCACGGTAGCGCCGGCAATCGGGGCGCCGCGCTCGTCCGTGACGTGCACGCCGAGCCGGTGCTCCGGTTCGAGGGCCACGGCGAGCTCTGTCCGCCCACGCACGAGCGCCACGGCGCGAGAGACACGCGTGAGACCCGCGCCCTCGACGAGCACCCAGACGCTTTCGCGCGGGAGCTCGCCGAGCTCGGCCTCGCCCGTGTCGTTCGTGGCGCGCGCGCCGGCCGGGTACTCATTGCCGTCGTGCTCGACATAGACTTCCACCGATGCATTCGCGACCGGCGCGCCGCCACGCGTGACGCTGACCCGCAGCGACGCGTCGCGGGGTGCCGTCGTCGCGGGCAGGCTCGACGCGACGATTTCGAGCGTCTGCTGCGGCGTGTCGTGCAGGCCTAGGACGAGGAGCACGCAGGCGAGCGCGGCGGCGAGCGTCGTGAACGCGTCTCGGACCTGGCGGGACGTCATCGGTGTACGGCGGTGTAACCCCTTCTTTTCGTACTGCGGTGACGACGGCCGAGCAACGCGAACTGCCTCGAATTGCCGCAGCGAGAGCGCTTCCGCCGCGAAGACGCTAATCTCGTAGCATCGCTGATGCGCCAGATCGGGGTTTTGAGCTTGCTCGTAGCGTGCGGGCTGAGTTGTTCCGGCAGCGGCCGTCCCGATCCCACGACTCTCGTGCACCCGGACGTCACCACGAGCTCGGACATCATCAACAGCATCGAGCCGCCGCCGACGACGTGCGACGATTTTTGCGGCGAGACGTTTCTGCACCAGCTAGCGGCGCCGCCCAACCTTTATTTCTTGGTCGATCGTTCGGGCAGCATGAGCGACCTGCTCGAAGGCAGTCCCTTGAGCAAGTACGACACGGCTCGTCGCGTGCTCGGCAAATTGCTCAGCGTGATCGGCTATCGTGTACGTTACGGCGCCAGCATCTTCCCGGAATTGTCCGACACGTGCGGCGCCGGACACGAAGTCTTCCCCCCGACGGTCGGCAGTTTGCCGAGCTGCGACGGTTCGCGCGACCCGGTTCTCACCGATTTTTTGAAGAGCTTCGGCAACTACGCGCCCGGCGGCGCGACGCCGACGGCGGCCGCGGTCGCGGGCGTACGCTCGGAGCTCGAGCAGCTCGAGGGCAGCACCTACTTGGTGCTGCTGACGGACGGCGCGCCGAACTGCAATTTCGACGCCACTTGCGGCGCCGATCAATGCACGCTGAACATCGAAGGGGCGAGTATTGGCCGCCAGCAGTGCACCGCCGGTTTCAACTGCTGCGACCCGAGCAATACCGGTGCGCTCGCGCCCAGCGAGTGCGTGGACACCGACGCGACAGTGCAAGAAATTGCTCGTCTGGCGGCGCACGGCGTGCCGACGTACGTGGTCGGCATGCCGGGCGCGGAAGCGTACGCCGACGTCCTCGACCGGCTCGCCGTCGCGGGAGGCACGGCGCGCGACGGTGACACGGCCTATTACGCCGCCAACGACGAAACGCAGCTGGAAGAGGCGCTTTATGCCATCGGTACCGGCGTCGCGATTCGCTGCACCATCGAGCTCGAGAGCCCGCCCGACGACCCTGACCGGGTCAACGTCTACTTCGACGGCCAACTCGTACCGGCCGACCCGGACAACGGCTGGTCATGGGACGGCGACGCTCGCATCGTGGTGAACGGCGACGCCTGCACCAGCCTCGAGTCCGGCGACGTGGTCGACGCTCGGGTCGTTTTCGGATGCGACACCGTCGTGCGCTGAGGGCACAAACTGGCCTAGACTCTGCGGGTGAGCGACACCGAGCTCGATAAACTGCGCCGTGCCATCGACGCCGTCGATACCCGACTCCTCGAGCTGATTCACGAGCGGGTGAGGCTCGTGCTCGAGGTTGGGGTGTACAAGGGCAAGCACGGGCTCGCGGTCTACGATCCCGAGCGCGAGCGGCGTTTACTCGAGCGGCTCACGTCGCTCGCGCAGCCGCCCGTCGAACCGGACACGGTGCGCCGCATCTTCGAGCGCTTGATCGACGAGTCACGGCGGCTCGAGCAACGTCACACGCCCCGTTAGCCTTCGACGACTCTTCGGCGCGTGCGCCTAGTGCTGTGTCCCAAAAATTGCGATGCAATTCTTGGGAACGTGGCTACGCCACGCAGCGCTGCTTCGCAGCGCTCGCACTAGCTTGTTTCTGGGGGCGTCCCGCCCCCGCGCCGGCTTTGCCGGCGCGCCCCCCCACGCGCTCCGCGCGTGCCTAGTGCCTCCTCAAATGCATCGTTACTTACGGGACGCGGCACTAGTTCGCGCTGCCGATGCAGGTCGCGAGCTCTTCGAGCGCTTTGGCAGCGAGCACGAGCCCGTCCGCGGCCGCTTCGTTTTCGAGCAGCCGGCGCGTGAGCCGCCCGTCGGGGCTCAGTCGATACGGCGAGCGCTTGCGCCCGACGAGCTCGCGCACCTTGCCTGGATCGAGCGGCGTGTCGTCGCGCAAGAGGAAGCTCACGCTCTTCCCCGTCGCCTCGCAGCCGAGCACGCGCAGGCGCCGGAGCTCGCACTTGAGCCGCATCAGCTCCACGAAACGCTTGGCCTCGAGCGGCGGCGGGCCGAAGCGATTTTCGAGCTCCTGCGCGAGGTCGTCGACCTCCGCCTCGTCGGCGGCGCTCGCGAAGCGTTTGTACAGCGAGAGCCGCACGCCGACCTCGGCGACGTACTCGGCGGCGAGCAGCGCCTCGACGTCGAACGAGAGCTCCGGCTCGACTTCGTGCACCACCGTCTCGCCGCGGAGCTCGCGCGTCGCTTCCTCGAGCATGCGGCAGAAGAGCTCGAAGCCCACCGTCGCCGCGAAGCCGCTCTGATCGCCGCCCAGCAAATCGCCCGCGCCGCGCAGCTCCATGTCGAGCGTCGCCAGCTGAAAGCCCGAGCCGAGCTCGCTGAACCGTTCGAGCGCCTCGAGCCGCTGGCGCGCTTCGTCCGAGAGCTGACTCGGTGGCGGCACGAGCAAGTAGCAATAGGCGCGCTCACGCGCGCGGCCGACGCGACCGCGGAGCTGATAGAGCTGCGAGAGGCCGAGCATGTCGGCGCGATCGATGATGATGGTGTTGGCGCGCGGGATGTCGAGCCCGCTCTCGATGATGGCCGTCGCGACGAGCACGTCGTAGTCGCCGCCCACGAAGCCGAACATCGTGCGCTCGAGCACGTCCTCGGTGAGCTTGCCGTGCGCGACCGCGATGCGGGCGCCGGGCACGAGCGCCGCGAGCCGTTCGGCGCGCTCGTAAATGCCCTCGACGCGGTTATACACGTAAAAAACCTGGCCGCCGCGCGCGAGCTCCTGCTCGACCGCCTCGCGTACGAGCGTGGGATCGAACTGGCTCGTGATGGTGCGGATCGTGCGGCGATCGGCCGGCGGCGTCGCGATGATCGACATGTCGCGCAAGCCGCCGACCGCGAGCTGCAGCGTGCGCGGGATCGGCGTCGCGCTGAGCGTGAGCACGTCGACCGTCGAGCGCAGCTGTTTGATGCGCTCCTTGTGCGCGACGCCGAAGCGCTGCTCCTCGTCGACGACGAGCAAGCCCAAGTTCTTGAAGTGCACGTCCTTCGACAAGAGCCGGTGCGTGCCCACGACGACATCGACGCCGCCTTCGCGCAGGCCCTTCACCGTTTCGACTTGTTGGCTCTTGCTCGAGAAGCGGCTGAGCACGCGCACGTTGAGCGGCCAATCCGCAAAACGCTGCGAAAACGTCATGAAATGCTGCTGTGCCAGCACCGTGGTCGGGCACAAGACGGCCACCTGGCGCCCGTTCGCTGCCGTCAGGAACGCGGCGCGCAGCGCGACTTCCGTCTTACCGAAGCCCACGTCGCCGCACACGAGCCGGTCCATCACGCGCGGACTCTCGAGATCCTTCAAGACCTCGCCGATGGCGGCGGCCTGGTCGCGCGTCTCCTCGAACGGGAAGCTCGCCTCGAAGGTCGCGTAGTCGTCGTCGGGCGGCGGCACGGGCGCCTTGTGGAGCGCGGCGCGCTCGGCGTAGAGCTTGAGTAGCTCGTCGGCCATCTGCCGCACGCGCCGCGCGACGCTCGCCTTGGTCTTGGCGAAGGTCTGGCCACCCAGACGATCGAGCTTGGGCGCGCCTTCACCGCCGGAATATTTCTGGATTTGATTGAGGCGATAAACGGGGAGAAAGAGCTTGCCGCCCGCGTACTCGACGACGATGAGCTCGAGGCCCACGCCGCCGACCTCGCGCCGCTCGAGGCCGACGTATTTGCCGATGCCGTGCTCGACGTGCACGACGAAGTCGCCCGGCGAAAGCGCGCGCAAATCCTCGAGCATGGCGCGCGTCGAGGTGCGGCGCGCCGGCGCACGGTGCGCGCGCGGCCCGAAGATCTCCTCGTCCGTCACGAGCACGAGCGCTTCGAGCGGCGCGAGGCAGCCGCGACCGAGCGACGCCACGCGCACGTCCGCCTCGACGCCGCGATGCTTGAGCAGGAGCGACATGCGATCGGCTTGGGTCGCCGTGCGCGCGACCAATACGACCGCGAAGCCTTGTTCTCGCCAGAGCTCGAGACGCTCGACGACCGGCTCGAGCGCCGCGTGCTTGCCGCGCGTCGTGCGCGCGAGTTTCACGGCGCGCCCGAGCTCGGCGTGATCGTCCTCGGCGAGCGAGGGCGCGTCGGGGCTCACGGCTTCGAGCCGTCCGACGAGGTCCGTCGCGCCCGCGCCGCCGATGCCGCTCCGATGCGCTCCCACCCACACGCGTGCTTCGAGGTCGCGCTCGAGCTCGTCGAGTCCCGCGTACAGCTTTTCGACCGGGAAATGCGGCGCCGAGCCGCGCGCCGCCTCCGCCGCGCGCGCCTGTTCGAGCTCCTGCACGAGCGCGCGCGCGACCGTCGCCGGGTCGTCGAACACCACCGCCGCGCCGGGCGGCAAGTACGAGAGTAGCGGCACGAGCTCGTAAAACGCAGGCAGGTAACCGTCGCTGCCGAAGAAGGAACGGCCGAGCACGAGATCGTCGATCAGCGCGCGAGCCTTGGTCGACGGGAAGCTCGCATCGTCGCACAAGCTCCGGAGTCCGGCGCGTGCGCGCTCCGCGACGGCGCGATCGAGGATCGCTTCGCGCGCGGGCGGGAGCCACACCGTGCGGGTTTCGCCCGTCGTGCGCTGCGTGTCCGGGTCGAAGCGCTTGAGCGAGAGCACGAGATCGCCGTACAACTCGGCACGCAGCGGCTCCGCCGACGTCGCCGGCCAGATGTCGAGCACGCCGCCGCGCACCGCGAAGCTCCCGGGATCTTCGACCACGGGCGCCCGCAAGTAGCCGCTTGCCGTCAGGCGTTGCGCGGCGTCCTCGATGTCGAGCTCGCCGTCCGTCCGGAGCTCGAGCGCCGCGCCGGAGAGCGCATCCGGCGGCGCGGCGCGGCGCAACAAGCCGCCCGGCGTGGTCACGGCGGTGCGCCACGGCAGGTTCTTCGCCAGGGTGAAGAGCGCGGCGGCGCGCTGCATCGCCTGACGGCGGTCCGGGTGAACGTCCGCGTACGGGCTCGTCTCGCTCGTCGATAAAAAGAGCGGCGGTGGCTCGTCTTGTGCCGTGACGGTGCCGGGCAGCGCGAGCGTGCGGAGCGCCGTCAAATCTTCGACGGCGCGCTGCGCGACTTCGTGGGACGGAGCCACGTAAAGCACGTGGCTGGCACCCGCGGCGAGCAGCGAGCGCGCAAGCATGGCCGGCCCCGAGCCCGCGGCGCCGACCACGGCATAACCACCACGCGTCGAGATCGCTTCGCGCGCGGCGTCGGCGATCCGGAGCAGACGCCGATCGCTCGGCAGCTCGACGGGCAGGGCGGGCAAAGCGCGTGCGCTGGTCTCGGACATCGGCGGCGGAGCGGGTACTTAGTACCTGAGCCCGGACCCGCAATCCTTGCCATCAATCGGGGGCGGGGACGTGCGCGAGGGCTTCGAGCAAGTGATTCTTGGCGCGCAAGGTCCACGGGCCGTCGGGATGCGCGTTGAGCGCGATGCGGAACGCCTCGGCGGCGGCGTCGTACGCCTCCGCACGGTAGTAGAGGACTCCGCGTGCGAACGCGCCAGGGTAGTCGTGGTCGAGCTTCTCGATCGCTGCGACGTAGCCGAGTTGTCGGTTCAGGCGCTCTGCGCGGCCTTTGCCCGACGGATGACGAAGCAAGAGCGCGAAGCGCGCACGCTGTTCGTCGAGCGTCACCGCGAACGGTGGCGTCTCGGCGACGCCCGTGAGCTCGTTCCAGCGCGTGCGAAAGAGCAACGCCCGCTCGTCGTCTCCGAGTACGAGCTGCCGGTCCTCGAGCCAGCCGCTCCGGCGCGCGAGCTCGCAAAAATCCCCGCCGAGCTCCGTCAGCTCGCTATCCTCGCGCCCCCTGTGCTCCCACGTGTGCGTCGCGCCGACGAACAGCTCCGTCTGCGCCGCACGTAGTGCGAGCAGCTCCTCCGTGTGCTTCTGCGCGAGCGCGTCGCGCATGAGGCCGCGCAACTTCGCGAGCAAGCGCGGAGACTCGCCGCTCTTGGCCGCGACGGCTGCACCGTAGCGGCGGAGCGCCTCTCCGACGGCGCGCACGGCATACGATAGGCCATGCTCGCGGGCGTGTTGGACGCGAGCGTGATCCTCCGTGGCTTTTCGCGCGAGCGTCGCGCGGTGGGGCTCGGGCAGCGGTAACACGAGCGGTTCGGTGGCACGCGGCGCGCCGAGCGCGGCGGCCACGAGCGCCAAGCTGAGTCCGATCACGAACGGCGCGGAACCTTCGAGAGCTTGCCGCGCTTCAGCATCCGGCGGTTGCTTGACAGGTCGGAAGATCCGCTGAAGAGTCGGAAGGAGTCGGCTTTTCGGCATGCGCGGAGCCCCTCGAGGTTTAGCTTGAACGACAAACGCCTTCACCCCCGGGTTCCGATCGACGTGACGTTCACCTGTGAACGGGCGGACGGCGCAGGCTTCTCCGGTCACGCCAAGGACATCAGCGTGGGCGGCATGTACCTCGACGCGGAAGAGCAGCCGAGCTTCGGCACCAAGCTCACGATGATCGGTCGCCTGCCCGGAGCGAAGAAGGACGTGCGCCTGCCGGCCGTCGTGCGTTGGGCCAAGCCCGGCGGGTTCGGGGTGCAGTTCGGGCTGCTCGGCGCGCTCGAAACCCACCTCATCAGCGAGCTCATGAAGGGCGGCTAGGATGGACGAAATCCCGCGCTCACCCGAGCGATTCTTCGGCGAATACGTGCCCGCTGAGCTTGCGCGGCTCGGCGCGTCGCTCGGCGCGCTGTCGTCGGTAGGCGCCGTCGTCTTCGACCTCGGCGCGGCGGGTGCCTGGTCGCTCAGGATCGAAGCAGGTGCGCCGAGCGTGAAGCCCGGTATCGACGCCGAGCCGCTCGTGCGCTTGAGCATGAGCGCCGCAGACTTCGGCCCCATCATCGTCAGCGGAGCCGAGCGGATCGCCGCAAGCGATGCCCCCGGCCAAAAGCTCGTAGCGGCGCGCGTGCTCACGGTCGACGCCGACCGCGCGCGCATGTTGCGCGACGCGCCCGGCTCCGTCGCGTTGAAGCTCAAGGCCGCCGGCGGTGCCGAACACCGGCTCACGCTGACGCTCGGCGCGACACCGCCCAAGCTCGACGCCCCCGATTGCGAGATCGAATGCGCGCTCGACGATCTGTGGGCGATTCAGAGCGGCACGAAGAACCCGTTCGAGCTCTTGATGGACGGCAAGTTGCGCATGACCGGCAAGGTCGAGCTCGCGATGGCGCTCGGCGCGGCGCTCGGCTGAACACCCGCCCTCCTTCGGTTCAACTCAGCGAATCGCGAGCGTAGTCCCCTCGTAAATCAAGCCGAGCGGTTCGAGCACGACGCGGCGCGGCCCCGTTTCGACGCGCCCGGCGTCGAGCAGCGGGAACCCGTGCCGTTGCCCGATTTCGACGGCGCGCGCGGCGAGACTCGCCGGGACGAACAGCGCGAACCCGGCGCCCATGTTGAACGTGCCGTACGCCTCTTCGGCGCCGAGCCCGGCGACCTCGACGAGCTGGGCGAGCACCGGCGGTACCGCAGGCATCGTTTCCACGATGTACGAGAGCTCGAGGTTCGAGCGCATGAGTTTGCGCCAGCCGTGGCCGGTGACGTGCACGGCGTAGTGGAGCTCGACGCCTTCGTCGTGCAGCGCCTCGACGAGGCGGCCGTAAAGCGGCGTGGGATCGAGCAGCGCCTCGCCGAAGCCGCGGCCGCGCGGGTCGCCGGGGACCGAAGTCGAGTAGCCCTCGGGCAAGAACTCGGCGATCTTGCGGGCCAGCGTGAGGCCGTTCGTGTGGATGCCGACGGCGGGCGCGATCAGGATGCGGTCGCCGGCCGCGACGCGCGAACCGAGCAAGAGCTCACCCTTCTTCGCGATCATGCCCACGGCCGAACCACCGAGTACGACCGTGCTCGGCGCGATCATGCCTTTGAGCACCTGCGTTTCGCCGCCGCCCCACGCGCAGCGCGCCTCCTTGCACGCGGCGCCCCAGCCGCGCGCAAGATCGGCCATGCGCCGTTCGTCGGCGAACCATTCCGAGCTGCCGGCGCCCCAATACGCGGTGAGGCAGAGCGGCCGCGCGCCGACCGTCACGAGGTCGTTCACGATCGTCGCGACGGTATCGTGCGCGATCGCATCGTAAAAGCTCCGGCCGAGCGCGGGTCCCACGGCGTCGGCCACGAGGTTCTTCGTGCCGAGCGCTTCGGTGACGGTCGCGAGGTAGCGATCGCCGAGATCGACGACGTACGCGCTCTCGCCGCGACTCTCGACGAGCTCGCTCGCGCCGCGCGCCGCGAGCTCGCTCGCCGTCTCGGCGGCGGTGCGCTGCGCCAAGAGTTTTCCGGGATCGATGACGCCGTAATCGACGCCGGCATTCGCGTAACCGTCGCGTGCGTGTGACACGCGCGGGATCTAGCCTCGACCCGGCCGCCTTGGAAGGAAAGAGCGCCGCGTCTATTGTGCGGGCGGAGGCGGCAGGGCCGCCCAGTGCAGCGACTCGCCCAATTTGGAGGTGAGGAGCTGCGTGGTGAAGCGCTTGAGCGACATCATGTAAATCCCGGGCTGTCCCTTGCGTGTCGAGAAAAACGCGAGCAAGCGCCCGTCGGGGCTGCAGGCGGGGTAGGTGTTCGAGCCCTGACCTTGGGTGAGGCGCACGATGCCGTGGCCTCGGTCGTCGGACATGACCAGATCGCGGTTGTCGTTGCCGACCGAGACCGAATAGACGAGGCGCACGCCGTCCTCGGTATCGCAGAACGCAGGACCCGACGCGCCGAAGCCCGAAGGGGAAACTGCCTTGCCGTCGATGTACACGCGCTGCGAGCCGTGGTTCGGATCGCCGCCAATCCAGGCGAGCTTGCCCGTGGGGCTGAACACGGGGCGCGTCGCGAGCTCGCTGCCGGAAGCCTTGGTCATGCCGCTGCCGTCAGCGAGCCCGACGTAAATCGAGCTCTTGCCGTCCTCGGCCACGGCGACGGCCATCTTCGAGTAGTCCTTGTTGAACGCGACCCCGTAGACCGAGGTCGTGTACGGCAGCTTCACGGGCGTGACGGTCTTGCCCGCCATCGAAAACAGCTTGAGCGGGGCGTAATCCCGGCTGCTCGCATAAAAGAGCACGCCGTTCGGGCCCCACGTCGGCGCCACGGCGAACTCCGCGGCGTCCGTCAGCGGTTCGAGCCCCTGCCCGTCGGCGTCGAGCCGAAAGATGCGCTGGTTCTTCGTCCAGCGCGCCGCGAATGCGAGCTGGCTCGCGAAACCGCCGGGTCGCCCCGTGAGCGCGCCGAGCAGCGCGTCGGTGATGCGATGGGCCGTCACGCGCACGTCGGCCTTGTCGACCACGATCTTCTTCTGGAAGACGGGATCTTTACCCACGTTCAAAAAGTACGCGAGGCCGAGCACTTGCACCTTCGTGCCCGCCTGCGGGCGCGCGGCGACCTTCACGATCGCTTCGGCGCCGAGGTTCTGCCAGGCGGGGACGTCCACCGGATCGTCGAAGGAGTAGAGGCCGGGCGGCGCCTTCGAGTCCGAGATGATGTCGAACATGCCCGTGAGCTCGATGTCTCGCCGCACGACCGAGCGCACGATCACGTCCTCGAGATCGGCGGAGAGCGAAGGCAAAATCGCGATGCGCGGGAGCTTCTCTTCCTTGTGGCCCGTCACGATGAACTCACCGAGCGCGGCCTCGCTCGGAGGCGCAGCTTGCGGTGCCGCTGCGTCGGGTGGTGTTTGCGCGGCTGCGGGCAGAGCCGCAAACGCTCCGGAAAGAGCGAGCGCCCAAGCGATAAGCTTCGTCATTTGCATTCGTCGTCTCTTCCCGCAAAGGTGACCGAAATCGAGGATCCGAGAATATCGGGGTAAAGCGGCGGCGGAGGTGGCAGCTCGGCGCCGACCGTGCCTTGCATCGTCGACTGCGCGCGCGTGTCGAAAACCGCGTTGCCGCTCGCCTTGCGTTGCGTAAACCCTGCGACGGCGCGCTCGCCGCCGATATTCACGGCAAAGGACGCGCGGAGCTTCGTGAGCTCCTCGCACGGGATTTCGTCCTTGCCGGGCGATTTGAAGCGGGCGTTGAACCAAGCCAGGATTTTCGCGTGGTACTGCGAGATCGCGCGGGCCTTGAGCGGGTCGGTCTCGGTGCCCTCCTTCACGCCGTCCGGTGAGCCTTCGCCCTGAACGGTGGGAGTTACGGGCGCGGCGGCATCGGTGAGCACTTGATCCACCTGCTTGGCGACGGCGGCGTCGGGCGGCGGCGGGGGACCGGCGTCGGGCTTGGCGAGCGGTGTCGTCGGAATCGCCTCGGGCGTCTTCTGCGCTTTGGGCGAGGGCGCGCTCTTCTCTTCGAAGCGCTGCACGGGCGCTTGCTTGCGCCACATATCGGGGAGCTTCGTCTTGACCGTCTTGCCGCCGAGCTTGAGCACCGGCGTTTCATCGAGCACGGGCCGCACGGAGATTGGAATCGACATGGGCGGCGGCGCCTCGTGCGGCACGATGCGCCCCGAGCTCGCGCCCGCTGCCACGGCGAGGGCGAACAGGCCGGCCTCGATCACGGCCGTACCCGCGCCCGCGAGCATCACGTCGCGCGGCGTGAACGCGCTGACACTTCCGGGCGCGCCGCGCGTCATGGCGTCATTTCTTCTCTTCCTCGACTTCAGGCTCGACGAGGAGATTCAGGCTTTCGACGCCGCTGTTGCGCGCCGCGGCGACCACCGTCGCGACGATGCCGTAACGCGCATTCTTGTCGGCGCGAATGTAGAGCTCGCGCTCCTTTTGCACGCGCGCGTTGTCCTTGAGCGCTTGGTCGATGTGGTCTGTCACGTCTTCCTCGCCGAAGAGCACCTTCTCCTCCTTGGTGATGGAGACGAGCAGGCGCGCGTCCTTGACGGGCGTTTGCGCGGCTTTCACTTCGGGCAAGTCGATGCGCAGTCCGGTCGTGAGCAACGGCGCCGTGACCATGAAAACGATGAGCAAGACGAGCATCACGTCGACGAGCGGCGTGACGTTGATGTCGCGAAATCCACGCCGCCCGCGGCCACCGACCGAGAGCGCCACGGCCTATTCGCCCCCGCGCACCGCAGGGAACGCGCCCGGGCGTCCGAGCGGCATGGGCCGTTCTCGGTTTTCGTCCGACAAGAGTGCGACCCACCCCTCCGAGGAAGCGCCGAGCTCCTCGAGAAAATCGCCGAGGCGCTTGTCGATGTAGTTGTAGCCAATCGTCGCGGGAATCGCGGCAACGAGGCCGAAGGCCGTGGCGATGAGCGCCTCACCGATCGCGGGCGCGACGACGGGGAGCGACGCGCTCTTCTCCACGCCGATGCGCAAAAAGGCATCCATGATGCCCCACACCGTGCCGAACAAGCCGATGAACGGCGAAGCCGACGCGATGCTCGAGAGCGTCGGCATCAACATGCTCGCGCGCTGCTGCTCGGAGGCGATGGCGCGCTTGGCGACCGCGAGCAAAAACTCTCCCGTGAGCGCTTGACCTTGTCGGCGACCGAGCTCGATCACGACGCGGCCGCCGGGCGAGTCGGCGTGGCGGCGCGCGAGCGCGACCAGATCGACGCCCTGATGCACGGTCGAGGCCTCTTGCTCGAACACGCGGTTCCTCGAGCGCAGGCGCGAGAGCTGCCCGACCTTCAAAAACCAAATGAACCAGACCGCGACGGACGCCAACAGGAGCACGAGCAGCACTCCGAGCACCACGCCCGACGATCCGAACGCGAGTGCGATGGGGTCGAGGGGGCGTTGGGGGCTCGGAGTAGGCTCAACCATCGGTGTTTTCTGTGGCGATTGTGCGGGCTCAGCTGCCGAGCATCACGTCGACGCGGCGATCCTTTTCCCAGCCTGCCTCATCGGTACCCGTCGCGTCCATCTCGCCGCGCGACGTGGTCGCGATTTTGCTCGAGGAGAGGCCCGCATCCACGATGGCATTCTTCACGTTGTCCGCGCGACGGCCGCCGAGCACCATGTTGTACTCTTCGTCGCCACGCGGGTCGGCGTGGCCCACGAGACGCATCGTGCGTCCCTTGAGCGGTCCGGTCGAAAAGCACGCCGCGAGCTTTTGCAGTACGGCGTGATCCTGCGGCCGCACGTTCGCGGAGTCGAACGCGAAGTAGGCGTCCGCGTCCGTGAGCCCGCAAGCCTTCTTGATGTCTTCGGAGATGTTGATGTTCGAACGAGTCGGCACGTCACCGGCTTTTTCCGGCGGCGGTGCGGGCTCGGCCGACGCGGGGGGCGGCGCGGGCGCTTGTGCCACGGGCTTCGGTTCCGAGCTGCACGCGGCGAGCAAAATCAACGAGCCGAGAGGGATAAACAGAGTTCGCATGGTGCATTTCCTCGCAAGGATTGGGGGGGACCTTACTCGCTCGGGCTCTATAGCCTGGTGTCGGGCCCGTTGCGAAGCGCGATGGGGCCCTGCGGCGCAGAATCGCGGATTTGTCGGCCGAGCATAACCGCCGAAGGTGGTCGTGCATTCCAGTTCACCGAGGAGCGTGGCTCGCCGGGCGCGCTGCACGGGCCTCGGAGTGGCTCAGCGCAGCGGCCCCAGATAGGCCAACAGGCCGATCGTTGCGGCGATGAACAACACGACGAGGGCGTAACCCACCGCGCGGCTCGGCTTGCGCCGGTCGGGTGAGCGCGTGCTCTCGAGCCGCGCGAGCGCGAGCGCCGTGATGGCCATGAGCTTCTTTTCGGCGAGGGCGCCGCGCTGGTGATCGCCCTTCATGCCGCGGTACCGCACCGCCGCTAGCGCTAGCTGATCGTGCTCACGGCAATATTCGAGGAAGGCGCGATGCGCGGCTTCGTCTTCCCAGTGGTCGAGCGTGTGCTTCCACAGGGTGTCGAGCGCCGCGACCGAGGCCATGTTCAAGCGATGCGGAGCTCCTGCGCGAGACGCTTCGTGAGCGCGAAGTAGTCGCGGCGTCCGTAAGGCTCGTTCAGGATGTGGAAGTCGCGTTGGCTCAAGCCCACGCAGCCGAAACAATACGTCGAGCCGGTGAGCGACACGCAGCGCACGAGGTACGAGCTCGTCGAACAGCCCTCGCAGTCGACGCAGTGCTGGCAGGCGATGAGCCCTTTGGAGCCGCGGCAGTGCGAGCAGTCGGTGCACAGCGCGGACCGCACGCAGAAATGGCAGCGCACGAGCCGCTCGGAATCGCGGCAAAACGTGGAGTGAGCGCAGGCCGTGCAGCGCTCGCACTCGACGCACGACTCGTTGCTGCGCTCGCGTCCGAAACCAGCGACGAGCTCACGCAGGCGAGCCTCGAAGCTCTTCGCCGTGAGCTCGCTCATCGATCAGGCTCGCAGGGAACGCCGCAGCTCCGCGGCCGCAGCGCGCGTGGCTTCTTCGTCGGCGCTGTCCTCGAGCCGCTTGAGTCGTTGCTCGAGAATCGGTCGCTTGAGCGGCGGCTCGGCCGCGAGCAGGTGACCGAGCGCGGCGAGGGCTTCTCGCGCCAGTGATTCGTCGACGTGCTCGAGCAGCTGCAGCTGCACGGCTTGGCTCGACGGAAACTCGATGCCTGCGCGCCGGCAGTCGTCGGCGGCGCGGCTGATCATCGCCCGCCCTTGGCTCGCGAGCAGCCGCGCGAGCAAGCGCTCGCGTTCGACCTCGGCGCTATCGGCGTTGCGCGCTCCGGTCGCGACGATGCGCGCCGAACGGCGCGCCGGAACGCTCACGGCCGCCGGCGCGACGCTCCTCGCCTCCGACGCGGCCGGAGCCGCGGGAGTTTCGACGGGGTCGTCCGCCGGTGCGACGGCCGGGCTCGCTCCGGGCGGCGGTCGCCGCGCCGCGAACACGATCGGCTCGATGATGGGTCGTCCGCCACGCCTTGCGCTCCGCCGCTCATCGCGGCCGCCGCGCCTCTGCCGTTCTCGGTGCATGCTGTTCTGAACGCCCGCGCACCACACCCGAGTGCGCTCGTGATACCTACGCCTGCCCGACTCATAACATGCCCCCGCGCAGCCTGACCATGGGGAAACTCGGCCGCGACCGCCCCCGAGCCGCGCCTCGGACGGCGAAGTTCGAATGCGCCTTTGGCCCAGGATTTGCGCTTTCCGTCATGATTTGGGGGTGCGGGTCCACACCACCCCAACGGCCCACGACGCCGGCCGCCGAGGCCCAGCCGGCCCCGGTGTTCGACCGTGACTGGGGCGAACGGGAATTGAGCCGCGTGCCCGCGGTGGTCCGTCTGCCCGAGGCGAGCGCTTGGCACGCTTCCGCGAGCGGCAGCTTCACCTTGCTCGAGCACCGCGCCACCGAGTCGCGTCTTGCGCTCCGGGTGTGGCTCGCGCCGCGCCTCGTGCGTCCCGAGGGATGCGAAGCGGACGCGCGGCTCGTTCGACCGAGCCTGCCCGGCGGCGACGCGGGCGGCGTCGTGGAGGCGAGGAGGATCGACGCGCCCGCCGGGTTCGACGTGCGCCTCGTCGTGGGCGTCGAGCCGCGACCCGGCGGCGTGCATGGTTATGCGCTCGCGATCGGCGCCGGGACGAGTCGTTGTTACGTCGCGGCCTACGAAACGGAGAGCTCGGGCGAGCGCGCGGCCGAGCGTGTCGCCGAGCGGCTCGCCGTCGTCGTTTCGGGCGTGCTCGAGACGTTGCGCGTGCCGAACGCCGAAGGCCGCGTTCCACCACCCCCAAGGGTGGAGTGATTTCATACTATTTCGTCCGGCCGCGCGTCTGGTGGCGGCCGCGTGAAGTTGCCGCTGTTTCGCCGCTCAGAAAGAGCTCGACCGGGTGGCCGATTGCTGGCAAGACGTCCTCCGTTCAAGTCCAGGCGCAGAGGTCTGATGACTTCGGGACTGAAGATCGTAACTATCGCGCCGATCAACGGGCGGGAGTCTGTGAAACCCGAAATTGTCCGACGTACCGACGCGATTGGCCGATCATATCCGACAGCTTCGCCTTGAGACGGGGCTCACTCAAGCCGAGCTCGCATCACGCGCAGGCGTGACCGTAGAAACGGTGGCGCGACTCGAGCGTGTTCTGCGCGGTCGTTCCTCCGCGAACTCGAACCCTTCACTCGAAACGCTCGTGCGGCTCGCGAGCGCGCTCGGCGTCGAAGTCGCGGAGCTGCTCTCCGAGCCCTCACGACCTCGTCCCAAAGAGGATCGCATCAGCATGATCCTACGCACGGCGAACCCCGCCACGCGCCGGCGCGTCTTGCGCGTCGCCGAAGCGCTCGTGCGCGAGGATCACGCCGAAGAGCGGCCCGCCGTGCGCAACAAGCGACGCTGACGGCCGAAAACGGCCCGGTTCGCCGGGCCGCGAGCTCGCCCTGTTTCAGCGCAAGCGCGCGACGGCGCGCGTGAGCGTCTTGTTCTCTCGCGCGCGCAGCGTGCCGACCGTGAGCAGCGCGAGGCCGTCGGCGCGGAAGATGCGACGCGCCGCCGCGCGTACCGCACTCCGGCCGAGCTTCGCGAACTGCGCGAGCCGTTCGGCGGGTGTGCGCGGCAGGCCGAAGAGCTCGGCGAAGCCGTAAAATGCGGCGACCTCCGCCGGCGAATCGCTCATGGCGTCGAGCTGCCAGCCGAGCCGCGCGCGGGCTTTGTCGAGCTCGTCGTCCGACGGACCGTGGTCTTTCAACTCGGTGCACATCGTCACGAGCTCTTCGGCGACGGCGGCCATGTGCGCGTAGGAACAATCGGCCGCGAGCTCGAAGAGGCCGGTGTCGGCGTGCGGCTCGTACAGCGCCGACACGTCGTAGCAAAGCCCCCGCTCGTCGCAGAGTCGGTGATAGAGCCGCGTCGAAGTGCCGTCGTCGATCACGCGCAAGAGCAGCTCCGTCGCCGGTTCGGCTCGGTCCTTGATGCCCGGCGCGCGGAAGCCGAAGCGCAGCGCCGTCTGGCTCGAGGCGTCACGCACGTGACAGAGCGCCGGGCCGCGCAGTGGACGCGGCGCTCGCACGCGCGGCGCGCGGCCGGGCGGCAGCCGAAAGCTCCGCGCGACGGTGCGCCGCACGCGCGGCGCCGAGAACGCGCCGGCAACCGTGACGACCAAGTCGCGCGTGTAGTGACGTTCGTGACAGCGCGAGAGCTCCTTGCGACCGAAGCTGGCGAGCGTCTTCAGCGTGCCCGTGATGGGAAAACCGAGCGGATGCCCGGGAAATACGACCTCGCGCAGGAGGTCGTCCGGAGCCGTGCGCCGTCCGCGCGCGTCGAGGGACTCGAGGATCTCCTCGCGCACGATGCCGCGCTCGACGTCGATGGCGTCGAAAATCGGCGCCTGACATACCTCCGCCAAGAGCTCGATCACCTCGGTGACGCTCTCGGGCGGCACGACGACCGACAGCACGCCATGGTCGGCGTACGTCGCGGCCCCGAGCGTCGCCCCGACGCGCTCGAATGCGAGCGCCTGGGCGTGCGCGGACGGGTGACTCGCCGTCCCGCGATGCAGCATGTGTTCGAGAAAGTGACAGATGCCGTTGTCCTTCGCGGACTCGTAGCGCGAGCCCACGTGCAGGTGCACGGAAACGGCGACGGTGCGGGTGGACGGCATCGGCGCGAGCACGAGCCGAGGTCCCCCGGGCAGGACGGTGCGCGAAATGTTCAATCCTCGACCGACTCGCCCTTCTTCTCTTGGCTGAAGCGGTCGTCGACCTTGAGCTTGCTGCCCGCGCGCTTGCGTAGATCGGCGACGTAGCGCGTGAGCGCCTCGTTTCCCTTGGCCTGCTGCAGCATGCGGACGAGCGGCCACTTCTCTTTTTCGAAGTCCTCCCGCGAAACGGGCATCTTCTCTTTGAGCTGCAGCACGACGAGTCCGGTTGCCGTTTCGATCGGGTGCTCGTCGACGGCGTCGGGGCCGGGAAGCGAGAACGCGCGCGTAGCGATCGGCTCCTTGGGTTCGAGCTCGGGCAGCGGGTTGCCGGAGGCGGGGAACGGCGAAGAAACCTCGAAGCGCGGCCGCTCGGCGGCCATGAGCGCGGGCGAAATCGCCGGTTCGGCTTTGGTCGTTGCGCTGGTGGGCGCCTTCGGTTTCGCGGCGGGCGCGGCCTTGCGGGCGAGTTCGTCGCTGAGCGTGCGCGTCACGTCTTCGAGCTTTTCGCCGGCTTTGGTGCGTCGCACGAGCTCGCCTGCGAAGACGCGCATCGCCTGATCGGCCGCGAAGCGCACGTAAAGATTGCGCGCGATTTGCAGGCGGGCGTCGTGTTCGACCTGCGCTGCGTCGAGCTTGCCGTCGACGCGCAAGAGATAAAGCGCGCGCGGCGTCTCGATCACGTCGGACAACGCGCCGGGCGCAAGCTTGTTCGCGGCTTCGACGAGTGCCTCCGTCTCGACACCCGGCGTGGCGCTCAAGCAGCCGGCGTGGCCGCCGAACACCGCGCTCGGCGCGCTGCTCGCTTCGCGTGCCACCGCCTCGAACGGCTCGCCCTTCGTGATGCGCTGGCGTAGCGCGTCGAGCTTCGCCTTGGCGTCCGCCTTCTCGCTGTCGAGCGCGTTCTCCGGCAGTGGCACGGCGATTTCGCTCACGAGCGGGCAGCCGGGCGCGAACTTGTCCTTGTCGGCCTTGAACGCCTCGTCAACGGGCGTGGCGTTCATCGCTGCCCACTTTTGGACGGCGGCGTCGCTCGTGTCGACGGCGTATTTGGCGAACCAATCTCGGCTCAGCACGACGCTGCGGACGACGGCGCGCGAACGGCTGCGTTCGTAGATGGCGAACGCCTCGTTCTCCGAAATCCGCGCCCGCTCGCGCACGAGCTCGCGCAATGTTTCGGCCAAGAGCTCCCGCTCCTGCGCCGCACGAAATTCCTTGGGCCCGCGATTGGCGACGATGCGGATCTCTTTTTCGTAAACCTTGTAATCGAAGGGTTCACCTTCGGTACGGCTGACCTGCAACTGGCGCACGCCCATGGGCGACCCCGCTTCGCAGCGATACCCGGACATGTCACGCCGGCACAGCCCGAGCCCGAACGACAGCCCCTCGGCCTGTTCGGCGGGCAGCGGCACGCGCGCATGACCGAGCGTGAGCTCGTGATCCACGCGATCGTCCGAGACGGCGAGCCCGAGCCGTTCGGCTTCGGCCGCGAGCAGTTCGCGCTCGGCAAGCCCCTCGAGCACCTGCTTCTTCACTTGCATCATGCGCGCGCGCTTCGGATCGAGTCCGCGTGCCGCGAGTCCGTACGCGGCGAAGAAGTCCTTCTGGTCCAAGCAGTTGCCGGCGTACTCGACGGCGCATTCCTGTTTGAGGCTCGACGTGGAGCTGCCGCGGCCGGTGCGAAACTCGACCGCGAAAACCACGATGACGACGGAGGCTACGATGACGAGGGCGGTCTGCGACCGAAAGGCGTTGAGCATGCGGGCGCCGCGGGGATAGCACGCAGCCTCGCGGGACGGGAGGCTCGGCCGTGACAGCCGGATTAACGCTCGGCGTTTTTGCTGATACCGAGCGCGAACCTGAGCTCGGCATAGAGGGCGGCGTCCTCGGCCACGGCGAGGAAATAGCTCACTTCGTACGAGGTATCGAGCGTGCGCGACCGGTCGCTCGGGTCGTGGACCGGGACCGCATCGGCTCCGATCTCACGGTAACCGCGGCTGACGAGCACCGCGCTCAGGCCGCGGGCGCGTGCGAAGAGGCTTTCGCCGCTCTCCCCGGGAAAATTGGAGGACTGTGCACGGAGCACCACGCGCACGCCCAGTCCTTCCCCGTGGACGACGGCGACGCCGCTATCCATGAGCAGGTTGTCGCGGACACGGTCGGCCAGGGTGACCTGGGTCGGAGCGTTGCGATAAATCTCGAAGCCCTCGGCAATGAGGGCCTTCTTCAGGGCACTGGGGGGACCGGGCATCTGCTTCACCCCCTCATCAAGTTACGCGGAACGACACTCGACATCAGGAGCGAGAGTCGCGAAACCGTAAGGTAGGCGTCGGGCAGCCCGGAGGTCAAGGCGAAAGCCCCGTCGCAAAATGGGAGCGACCGGAACTTCCCGCTAAGCCCGCTTGCCGTGCGATCGGCCTAGTCGTGAGCAGCCATGATAAGCTCGCGTGCTCGGAAGTTTCAGTGTCTTCGACCAATCGTCCTCCGAGCTCGGAGACGCCGCACAACCAACGGCGGCAGAGCGGTGGCGCGCGCGTCGAAGCGTCCGACCGCGTGGTGATTCGCAACGGCGGGCTCGAGGCTTCCGGTTGGACGCTCAACGTGAGTCGCGGAGGTCTCCGCGCCGTGCTCGAACAGCCGCTCGATCCCGCCCTCGAATACGAGGTGGAGGTCGGCGAAGCGGGCGCTCGACGTGCCTGCGTCGTGTGGACGAAGGCCGAGGCCGACGGCCAAATCGTGGGTTTGCGTTTCCTCGACGTCGAAGGTTCCGTGCCGCCGGAGGAGGGCTGACGCGCGGCTCGGCGCGGGCCGCGCTCGGGCCGAACGGTCCGCTCGCCAGCGGTCTCGACCAGTACGAAGAACGTCCCGGTCAGCTGCGGATGGCGGAGGCCGTGGAGCGGGCGCTAGACGAAGAACGCATCGTGCTCTGCGAAGCGGGCACGGGCACGGGCAAGACGCTCGCCTATCTCGTCCCCGCGCTCGCGAGCGGCAAGAAGGTCGTGATCTCGACCGCGACGCGCGCGCTGCAGGAGCAGATCTTTTTCAAAGACCTGCCGCTCGCCAATCGCATTCTCGGTCTGCCGATGCAGGCGACCTTGATGAAGGGCCTCGGTAATTATCTGTGCCGGCGGCGCTTCGACGAGTATTCGCGGAGCGAGGAAGGGGCACGCCCCGGCATTGGGCGCACGCTCGACACGCTGCGCGCGTGGATGGACGAGTCGGAGACGGGCGATCTCAGCGAGCTTTCTACGCTGCGCGAAGACGATCCCGTGCGGCTCGCCGTCGCATCCTCGAGCGAGACGCGGGTGGGGCAGCCGTGCCAGCACTTCGACGCCTGTTTCGTCACGCGCATGCGGCGCGAAGCGGAAGCCGCGCGGCTCGTGATCGTGAACCATCACTTGTTCTTCGCGGACCTCGCGCTGCGCGGGCCGCACCCCGGCCGCGTCTTGCCGGACTACGACGCCGTGATCTTCGACGAAGCGCACCAGCTCGAGGACATCGCGACGTCTTTTTTCGGCGTGCGCGTGGGGGAAGCGCGGCTCGGTCGCGCGCTAGACGACGCCGAGCGCGCGCTGCGTCACGCGGGCGCGCTCGATCCGCTCTTCGCGCGCGGCGCGGGAGGGGCGCTCGAGCGTGCGCGCCGGTCCACACGGGATTTCTTCGCCGAGCTCGCGCGCGCCGTGCCGCGCGGCGAGCCACGCCTCACGCTCGAACGTGACGCGTGGAGCGGTCCCGCCCACGTGCGCTGGCTCGAGCTCGACGGCGCGCTCGAACAGCTCGAGCTCGAAGCGCAGCGCGCGCACCAGATCGCGTCACGCTCGGGCGTTGCGCCGGGCCGCGCGCGCCCCGCCTCGATCGGTGACGCGCTGGACGCGACCGAGCGGCGCATGAGCGACCTACGCGAACAGCTCGGTGTGATCGTCGACGGCGGACGCGGCCGCGTCACCTGGCTCGAAGTGGGCCCGCGCGGCGCCGCGCTGAGCTCCTCGCCGGTCGACCTTTCGTTCTTGCTGCGGCAACGCATCTTCGAGACCATCCCCGCCGTCGTGCTCACGAGCGCGACGCTCGCCACGCGCGCCGTACGTGCGGACGCGCCGGAAAGTCGCCGTTCTTCGCATCTCGACGACGCCGACGCGCCGCCCCCGCCGCCGGACGACGCCGAGGCACCGCGGCCCGCTCGCGCGGGACCGTTCGGCTACATTCGCTCGCGGCTCGGCTTGAGCGACGACGGCGTGCGCGTCGACGAGCTCGTCGTCGAGTCGCCGTTCGACTTCGCGCGGCAGGCGCTGCTCTACACGCCGCGCGATCTACCGCCGCCTGCGCGGCCCGATTTCGCCGAGCGTGCGGCCGAGCGCGTCGCGGAGCTCGTGCGGCTCGTCGGCGGCGGCGCCTTCGTCCTCACGACCTCGCTGCGCTCCATGCGCGCTTTTCACGAACGCTTGCGCAAGCTCGCGCCGGAGTTTCGCTTCCTGCTGCAAGGGGAAGCGCCCAAGGCGACGCTGCTCGGCGCGTTTCGCGCGGCGGGCGACGCCGTGCTCGTCGCGACGACGAGCTTTTGGGAGGGCGTCGACGTGCCGGGGCGCGCGCTCCGGCTCGTCGTGCTCGAGAAAGTGCCCTTCGCCGTGCCGACGGATCCGATCGTGCGGGCACGCGCGGAGGTGCTCGAGTCCGAAGGCAAGAACGCCTTCATGGATTTCCACGTGCCGGCGGCCGCCATCGCCCTCAAGCAAGGCTTCGGTCGGCTCGTGCGCACGCGACGCGACGTCGGCATCGTGGCACTGCTCGACGAGCGCGTGCACAAGAAGGGCTACGGTCGTATTTTGCTCGACGCGCTGCCGCCCGCCACGCGCACCGACGATCTCGGCTCCGTGCGGAGCTTTTGGTCCGAGCACGTAGCGGTGCCCGTCGACGGATCCGGCGGCGCGCCCGTCGTTTGACGGAGCGACGCCGGACCCTTCGACACAGGCGAACCCTCAGGTCCGAGCGGGGCGCTTGCCCGTCGGCTTCGGGGCGCTTTTCGCCGGTTTCGAGGTGGTGGGCGCTGCCTTGCCGGTCTTGTTCTTCGTCGCCGCGGCGGGCGAAGCTTTGCCCTTGGTCGGTGCGACGACGGGCGTCTTGCTCTTCCCCGTAGCGGGTTTCGCGGGTTTGGCCGCTCCCCGCGTCACCGGCTTGCTCGGGGGTTTGGCTTTGCCTGGGGGCTTCGCTTTGGTGGGCGCGGCCGATGCTTTGCCTTTGGTCTTGGCCACGGGCTTCGCCTTGGTCATCGGCGCGGACTTCGTCTTCGCGGGTGGCTTGGCTTTCGCGGGTGGCTTGGCTTTCGCGGGTGGCTTGGCCTTCGCGGGTGGCTTGGCTTTCGCGATCGTCTTCGGCTCCGCCATCGGTTTGCCTTTTGCGGCGGATTTCGCGGGTGCGGCTTTCGCCGGTGCGGCTTTCGCCGCGGGCTTTGCCGGGGCCGGCTTGTCCTTCGCTGCGGGCTTCGCGGGCGCAGCCTTCGCCGCTGCAGGCTTGGGTGCAGCCTTCGCGGGCGTGGCCTTCCCAGCGGCAGTGCTCACCTTCGGTGCGGCCTTGGCCGGCTTCTCGATGGGCGCCGCTTTGACCGGCGTGGCTTTGACAGGACTCGGTGCCTTCGCCTTGCTTACGACCGGAGCCTTTGGCGGCTTGGGTTCCTTCTTCGCCGCGCGCGGCGTCGGCGCTTCGACGGGCGCGGGTGCGTCCGCGTCGTCTTCATCTTCGAGCTCGTCGTCGTCGTCGTCGTCGTCATCGTCGAGGTCATCGTCGTCGTCGTCGAGCTCGTCTTCATCTTCGAGCTCGTCGTCGTCGTCGTCGTCCGTGGGACGTCCGCCCACTTCGAGGCGGATTTCGTCGCCTGGCGCAGCGTCGGCGCGCCCGAGCGCACCGGCTTGGCGGCGCTCGAGCGTCTCCTCGATTTTGCGATCGAGCTCGGCAAACTCGAACGGCTTGTCAACGTGAGCGTCGGCGCCGTAGAGCGGCGACGTCATCTCGTTCAGCGCTTCGCCAATACCGGTGAGCATGATGACGCCGGTATGCGCGAGCGAGACGGCCTCGCGGATCTTACGGCACACCTCCCAACCGCTCATGCCCGGCATCATCACGTCGAGGATGACGAGATGCGGCAAGTGTTCGTGGGCGAGCTCCCACGCTTGATCACCATCACTTGCCTCGAGCACGGTATATCCGCGCGCGCGCAAGTGACGCGCGAGTAGAGCCACGGTGCTCGGCTCGTCATCGGCCACGAGGACCACGTATTTGTTGTCGTTGGACATGAGAAGCGACTCCGGGTACGGAGAGTGCCTATCCGAGACCACGGCCGCTCATGGGTCAAGCCGGCTGAGGAGGCCGCAGCCGGGGAGCCTGCAAGCCTCCTCGCGGTCGTGCTCGTCACCGCCCTCGGCTCGATCAGCGGCGGAGTGTTCTGGACAGGCGTCTTTTTCGTTACCCGCGAGCATTACCGCTTCTCCGCCGTCGAGAATCTGACCCTCGCGCTCGTCATGGGCACCGGCTACGCGCTCGTGGCGCGTTCGGCCGGCGCCGCCAGTCGCAGATTCGAGCATGTTGGCGTGCGGCGACTCGCCGCGCTCGGTTTCGTCGCTTGGGCCGTGGCGGCGTCGCTCCCGGGTTTCGTCAGCTCACGCCTCGGCATGTGGCTCTGTGCGGTGCTCGGCGCGGCCATCCCCGGCGTCATCTGGCCGGTGATGGAGAGCTACCTCGGCGGCGGCCGGCACGGCCACGAGCTCCGGCGGGGTCTCGGCACCTACAATCTCACCTGGACGTTCGGCACGGCGGTCCCGCTGCTCGCCTTTCCGTGGCTCACGCGGCTGAGCGCGCTCGGCCCGCTCTACCTCTGTACCGTCACGAACGTCGTCGCCGTCGTCGCGCTGATGCGGCTGCCGCTCCATCCAGCGCCGAGTCATGCCGAACACGCGCAAGCCGCCGTCGGCCGCGAATATCCCGCCCTCTTGATCGCCTCGAGCTGGCTCTTACCCGTGAGCTACCTCTTGCTCTCGGCGCTCTCGCCCATCTTGCCGCATCGCTTGTCGGAGCTCGGCACGCCGGTTCCGGCGGCGCTCGTCGCGGCCACGTGGATGGTCGCCCGCTTTGCGTCGCTCGGCGTGATGGCGGCCTTACCGTATTGGCACGGACGCTGGGGCGCGCTCGTTGCGGCCTGCGCGGCGTTGCTCGTCGGCGTCGCGCTCACGTTGCTCGCGGGGACGCTACCGCTCGTGGTGGTCGGGCTCGCGCTTTTCGGTGCCGGCCTTGGCATCACCTATTTTTGCTCCCTCTACTATGCGCTGGCGGTCGGCCACGCGGCGGTCGACGCGGGCGGCGGCTTCGAGGCGCTCATCGGCGTCGGCTACATGCTGGGTCCCCTGGTCGGACTGTCCGGTCAGCTGATGCCGAGCGGATTCGAAGAGCGCGGCACGGTGCTCTTGGCGTGGGCGGCCGCGCTCGCGGGGGGTGCGGCGGCGTCGCGGCCGTATTTCGCCGTCCGGCGTGAACGTAAACACGCCCGCTGATTCGCGCTGCCGTGGGCCAGGGCCAAACAGCGCCGCTTTCTTTTCCACGCGTGCTCGCTCTTGCTACGGGTCGTCGCGTGCCGAGGCTGCTCTTCGTCCTGCCGCTCGCGCTCACGACGTGGGCCGGCTGCCTCACCTCCCAGTCACCGTCGGCGAAAGCCAGCGACGCTGCCCGCGAGCTCAACGTCACGTCCCGCTTCGGTGACTCGACGAGCGTGGCGAGCATGACCTCGCCGTCCGTGCGCGACCAATTTTTGAGCCGGCGCAGCGAGTGGGGCAAGCTCATCCGCGTCGTCGATGTGGAGCTCGCGAGCTTCACGATGAACGACACCGAACACGCGACCGTGATGGTCGACTTCTCGTGGACGCGCGTCGATCAGGGCACGTTGCACGCAACGCGCGTGCGCCAGGAGTGGAGCAATACCGAGGGCGGTGAGTGGCTGCTCACGCGCGAACGCCGCGACTCGGGAGACATCGGGCTCTTCGGAGAGCCGATTGCGAAGATCGATCCCGAGCCGCGTCCGGACGTACAATTCGCCACGCGCGTCATCCGCTGAGCGGAGCCGCCGCGCGCTCGGGCCGTTCAGCTCTGAGCGGCGGCGCTAGCGGCCGCCTTCTTCTTGCCGGCGGGCTTCTTTTGCACGCGGCCTGCGCGCGCCGTTTCGGCCCGGCGCTTGAGGCGTGCCTTCTTCTTTGCCTGGCCTTTGCGGCGAGACATCTTCTGCGAATTACGTGAGTCGAACTTTCCCATGGCGATTCGGCGCGGAAGCTATCACCGACCTCGGGGCGAAGGCCAGCGCCCGCGTCGAGCGCTCTTCACGTTGGGAGAGCCGGCGCCGGGCGCCCGCTCCGTTCGGGTTCAGCCGCTCGAAACGTCCTCGAGAGCGCGTTCGCGATCGCGCACCTCGAGTCGGTAACGGCTGTTGACGGTCTCGATGTAGAAGATGTCGCGCGACGCGAGTCGCAGCACGCGCTTGACGGGTGTCGTCACGTATTCGTGCATCCCGTCCGAAAACTCGATCACTACGACCGAACCGCGGCGGGGAGCCCTGACGAGGCGTCCAGCAACGGCTCGTGATCCGCGCCCGAGCTTTCTAAGCACGACCTGCACGTTCATCAGTCTAGCAAGGTCCTTTGAGGAGTCCACCGGGACGCGAGGCATGCGATTCACCCAGGCCTTCCATGGCTACGGTCACACTGCCCGCCGGCTGAAGCCCTGCGCGAATAAATTCCCGAAGTTCCGACGAGGCCTACACCGGTGCCGTGGGTAGGGGGGAGGGCCGTCAAAACGTGATTGTCCCATTGATGCGGAAGAATCCGCCACGCACGGCGAGCTCGCCGAGCTCCACGGGTTCGAGGCGCGCAGGCGTGTTCGCATCGCTGCCCGAGCTCTTGAAGGCGAGTTTGGACGCTTGCGCCCAGCCGTAGCCGCCGTCCAAGCCGATCCAGCCGCGGGGTCGATTCGAGGCGCCCCTCGCCTCACCCGCGAACTCGACGGCGGCGCCGAGCGACAAATCCGTCGCGAAGGTCCAGCTGTTCGAATGTTGATCGCCGCCGGCGATCGGGTCGGACAGGGTCGCCCCGGAATAGAGCGCGCCAGGTGCGACACGCCCGAAGAGATAGAACCGGCGCCAAAAATGATAGCGGCCCTCGGCGGCTGCCGTGACGCGCGAAACGCTGAGTGACGTGTTCAAGCCGCGCGCGCTCGCTTTCACCGAGCCGTAGTCGAAGAGCGCGAGCGCCGCGAACGACAGCTGGCCGCTCGCGAACAGGACGCGACCGGCGTCGGCGGAAAACTGCGGAAGCACGTTGTTCGTGCTGAACGGATCGAACCCCGAGTGGGCGACGAAATTCTCCCGTAGTCCGATGCCGAAGAGCCAGTGCTCTTGATGCGTGCCCATGCGGCCGTCGTCCGGGTGCAGCGGCTCGTCGGGCAGCGGGTGTTTGGCGGGATGGGCTGGCTGAGCTGTCACGGTCGGCGCCGTCGCGGGGGACGGCACGGCCGTCACGCTCGGCGGGGTTGCGGGAGAGGACACGGCGTTCGCGTTCGTCGCAGGCTCCTCGGTGGGAGCGGACGTCGCGGGCGCGGGTGCGGCGCGCGCGTACCCGCTGATGGTCGAGAACGCGGCGCTGAGCACGAACGCGCTCGAGCGAGCCGACCGTGCAAGCAGGGAACGAGCTTCGAAATCATTCATGGCTGAGCCCTCCGTAAGCAAGGCCGCTGTAAAAGCGCGTGTTCGCGCTGTCGGGCGCCACGGCGTCGAGCACCGTCGCGCCGAGTGCGCCGCCCGAGTGATGCAGCACGACGGCGGTGCGGCCACCGGCGCCGCCGCTCTGCGCTATGTCGAAGACATTCCACACGGGGCTGTCGGCGTGGAGCTCGGTCGGGTTCAACGTGCCGAGCTCGACGCTCGAAAAGTCTTCCTCGCTCGGCGCGAACGCCCAGAGCCTGCGGCTCTGTCCGTCGGGCGCGAACGTCAGCTGATAAGTGCGCCCGTTCGTCACCATCGGCGAGCTCCGGCGCGCCTTGAGATCGAGCACGTAGAAATCGCCGCTCTGGCCTTCGAGGATTTTCGAGGTCGGGAAGGCGTCGCCCGGGACGTTGAGCACGTCACGCACGCTGGCGCCGACTTGGAGCGTATCGATGCCGTGCGTGGCTGCGGTCGTGGCTTTGCCGAGATCCCACAACCCGATCGTGGGCGTGGTGTTGCTCCAGAGCAGCGCGATGTCCGTGCCGCTCGCGTCGGTCGCGAGCTCGGCGGTCACGAGCGCGATGCCGCTGAAGGGCTTCGCGAGCGTGATGCTCGTGACGTTGCCCGTGTTCGGATCGACCAAGCCGGCGCTCGGTTTCGAGGGCACGAGCGCGGCCAGGCGCACGCCGTCGTCCGTGTTGACGAAGCGAATGGTCGAGGCTTGTCCGCCCACGTCGACCAGATTCGGCACGACGCTGAACGGGCGCGTGGAGCTGCTGCTCGGCGCCACGAGCGGCAAGAGCATCACGTTGGTGTCACCCTGGAGCCGCACGGCGAGCTGTGGGTCGAGCCCGCTCGCCGCGTCTGCGTCGTGGAACACGACCTCGGCAGGCGTCGCGTTTTGGCCCTGCTGGTTGAGCGACATTTGAATCGTGACTTGGCTCGTCGTGCGTTCCACGTTCCCGAGCGAAGGCAGCAGATCGACGAGCGTCACCTCGCTCTGCATCTCGACGACGAGCAGCCGGCGCGCCTCGCCGTTCGGCATGTCGAGCGTGCTCGTGAACGAGAAGCTCTGCGGCGAACCGGCCAGGCTCTGTACCGTTACTGGAATCGGATCGCGGTCGAGCTCGCTCAGATGCAGCAGGAAGATCTCGTTGGGATTCGTCACCGTGCGGCTGTCCTCGCTCGTGACGTACAAGACCGCCCACTCGTTCTCGCTGTCTACGACGAGGCCGCTCAGCGGATCGTCGAGTTCGTACGTTTTCACGACGCGGGGCGCCGGATCGGTCTCGATCACCGTGAGGCGCGGGTGCTCGTCACTCGCATTCCGGCGCGGCCAGACGCCGCGCGAGAGCACGAACAGGCGCTTGCCGTCAGGCGACGCCTGCGCCTTGACGACGTGCTGCCCGACGGGAAGTACGTCCTCGCGAAGCTCGAGCGCCCCCGGTGACGTCAGCACCAGGGCACGCGCGAGCGTCGTGTCCATGACGACCACCGCGTTGTCGAGACCGACGGGGGCGGTGGGTGTGAAGGGCGCGTCCCAGGCTTCGGGCCGGCTGCCGCAACCCAAGAGTAAGAGCGAGCAAAGCCAATGCTTGTTCATCACTGTGTCACCTTCGCTCCGAGCTCGAAGCCGGTCAGCGTGTGCTGTGAGCCATCGTCGAGATTGACGAAAGTAATGCGACCTTCCGGGTGCGCTTGAGCGACGAACGCGCGGTTGACGCTCGGGACCATACCGGCCGCGAGCGGCGGGCTCGAGAGCGGAATGAACGTCTGCTCGAGGCTCGCGAGGTGCACCAAGTAGGTGCCGTAACGTTGCTTCGTCAGATCGCGCGTCGTGATGATCGCGCTCTGCCCGTCGGGGGCGAAGGCGAGGGCGTTGGGCGCGGCGTCGGTGCCCACGATCTTAGGCGCGCGATCGGTTTGCGCCGAGACGATGCTGAACGCGCCGCCCTTGCTGCTACCCTTGGCCGTCGCTTGAAAGGCGATGCCGTGCTGAGCGTCCGGCGACGCGAACACCGCGAGCACCGGCGCTTTGAGATCCACGGCGCGCGCGTCGTACTCGGACCAGTCGCCGCCGCCCGTGAGGATGCCGAGGTAGTTATCGGTCGTTGCGTTGCTGTAGAGGAGCGCCAGCGAGGCGTCGGGGGAGAGCGAGACGCTGCGGCCCGTTTCGCCGGGCGCCGACGCGCGCGCCAGCGTGCTCGGATCGACCGACCCCGGCGGCACCGGCACGACCACGAGCGCGCCGCCCGACACCGCGAACGCTTGCTTGCCGTCGACGGAAAGATCGAGGTCAGTCACGAAATCGGCGAGCGTGAGCGTCTGGCGCTCCCCGTTCGTGAGATCGACGAAACCGAGCGTCTTTTGGCCGTCGACGCGCACGACCGCGTAATGGCCGTCCGGCGTGACGTTCACGTCGCGTGCGGCGGCGTCATCCGCCGGGTCGTCGCTGAGGCGCAGCAGGCTCTCCGGTGCCGGTGAGTCGCCGAGGTCGATGACGCTGATGCCCGACTGGGTCACGACGAACGCGTGCTCTTCCTTGGCGTCGAACGCGACTTGCGACGGCCGGTAGCCGACACTCACGACGGTCGTCACCGGCTCGTCTCCGAATTGTACGACCGTGAGATCCTGCAAGCCGTCCGTCGGATCGAGCAGCGTGGGGTCGACGAGCGCGGCGTTGCTCCAGACGATGCCCCAGGCGCCGCTCGGCGACACCGTCACGGCATTGGCGCCCGAGTGCGTTTTCAGCATGGTAGACCGGAGCTCGCCGTCCGCGCCCACGCGCAGGATCGTTGCGTCGTCGCTGCCGGCGTTCAGCACGAGCGCGGCGTCTTCGTCGCGCGCGCTCGGCAAAGCAGCAACGGTCGTCGGAGCAGAGCCCGCTTCCGCGAGCCGCACGCTGAAGTCGTCCGCTGCGATGAGGGCGACTCGGTCAGTCGAGGGATTCGCCGTCCAAACGAAACGATCCGTCGCGACGGGCGCTTGGAACGCGCTCTCGAGCTCCTTTTCGGGCGGCGGCGGGGTTTCCATCGCGCTGGTCCCGCCCGTGCCCACGATCGACGTCGTGCCCCCGCCGGAAAAAGAACCGCCGGAGGCGCTCTGCCCGTTACCGGTGGCGCCAGACCCGCCAGCGGCGGTGCCGCCGTTGAAGTCGCTGCCGCCGAGCGGTGCGGCGCTGTCGTCGTCGCCGCCGCTGCACGCGCCGAGCGAAAGCGCGAGCCCGGCGCAGGCGCCGAGGGTGATCAGAGCTCGGAGCAAAGAGCCTGCGGCGTAGCGGTCGCGAGCGCTGCCCGGCTGAGCGGGTGTTCCAGAGACTGCGTGCGTGTCGTTACTCACCTTGCACCACCCTTGCCGAGAGTTCGAAGCCCGTGAGCGTGCGCGGCTCGGCCGTATCCAGATCGAGGAACGTGAGGCGGCCTTCGGGATGAGACTGCGCGACGAACCCTAGATTGACCTCGGGCATGAGCCCCGCGGAAAGCACGGGGCTCGCGAGCGTGACCTTGGTCGTGCCGAACGCGGGCAGCTGGGCGAGGTAGACCGCGTGCACCTTCACGTTCTTCACCGGATCCGTGCCGTCGACCGTGATGAGCGCTTGGTGCGCGCCGACCGCGACCGCTTGCGGCGGAGCGTCGGTCCCGACGACCTTGGGCGGCAGCGTCGTCGTGAGCGGAATCAGGGCAAAACCGCCGGGCTTTTGGCTGCCGCTCGCCTGCGCGAGCAGGGCGACCGCGTGCAAGCCGTCCGGCGACGGGAGCAGTGCCTTGACCGGAGACTGAACGACCACGGTTCGTACGGGCGCGAACGTCTTCGTGTCGAAGATGACGACGTGGTCGCTCGGCGTCGCGTTCGTGTAGAGCAGCGCGGTGTCGCCGGCCGGCGCGAGCACGATGCTGCCGACGTTGTCGTCGATCGCTACCTCGTCGAACGAGCGCTTGCCGTCGAGGATGTCACGCAGCGAAAGCGCGGCAACGTACGACGGCGCGGCTTGCGTTGGACCGCCGCCGCCGCTGCCGCCCGTGGAGTTCGAGCCGCCCGTGCTCGGAGCGCCGGCCGTGTCAGCGCCGCTAGCGCCAGATGCGCCGGCTTCGGGTGCCGCGCCGCCCGTGCTTTCGCCGCCGTTGTCGGCGCCGGCCAGCGCTTCGGTCATCCCGGCTTGTCCGGCGCCGTCGACGGGCGTGCTCGGGACACCGCCCGCACTCGGGGCCGCTCCGTTGCCGCTCGTCCCGCCGCCCCCGCTGCGGCCGCTCGCGCCGCCCGTGCCCGCGCCGTTGCCGTTGCCCGCAACGCTGCCGCCCGTGCCGCTGGCGGAGGTTCCGGCAGTGTTACCGCCGCCGCTGTTCGTCGAAACGGATCGAACGACTGCGAACGCGAGCTTGCCGTCGGGCGTCAAGTCGAGATCGGTCACGGGACCCTCGAGCGTCAGGTCGACCTCGCGTCCGTCGTCGAGCGCGATCACACCGATCGTGGGGCTGCCTTCGTGCCGAATCACCGCGGCTTTGCCGTCGGGCGTGACGGTGACGTCGCGCACGGTCGCGGCTTCACCCGGCGTCACCGCCACCGAGACGTCGCGTGCGACGCTCGGCGGATCGGTGGCGGGCAAATCGACGACGCTGATGCCGGCGTCCGTCACGAAATACGCGTGCTTTTCGCCCGTGCCGACCGTCACGCGCGACGGGCGATAGCCGACCGTGAGCGGATACGAGACGGCCGGCGTGACGCCGAGATCGAGCACCGTCACGTCCTGCAAGCCTTCCGTGGGATCGGGGTTCGAAAGCAGGGTCGCGTCCGACCAGACGAGCGCCCAGCGCCCCGACGGGCTCACGGTCATGCGGTTGGCGCCCGGGTGCACCTTCACGGTTTCGACGCTGATGTCGCCGTGCGACGCGAAGAGCACGCTCGCCGTGTCGTCGCCGACGTTGAGCACGATCGCCGACGAGTCGGTGTCCGTGCTCGCGCCGAGCGCGGCAACGTACGTCGGCGCGAGCCCGGCGTCCGCCGTCGTGACGCGCATCGTCGCCGCGTCGATCAGCGCCACCTTGCCGCTCATCGGATTCGCCGACCAGATCCAGTGTCCGCTCGCGACGGGCGCCGTGTAGGACGCTTCGTTCTCCTGCTCGGGAGGCGGCGTGCCGACGCCGGGGCTACTCGAAGTGCCGCCAGTGCCGGTCGTGCCGTGGTCGGACGGAGGGTTGCTCCCGCCAGGGAGCGCCGCATCGGTCGTGGTGCCCATCGAGCAGGCACTCACCCAGCCCATGCTCGCCAAGCCCAAGATCGTAAGTCGCCGGTGTGCCACGGGATGCCTTACCTCGCGCCCAAACCAAAGTGGCGAGGAGTGCAAACCATGGGCCACGCGCGCAGCGCATGACGCTGTCGCGAGCGTCACGCGCCAAATCCGGCGTGCTGCCCGGAGTAGCCCGCTCGGTTCGGCGCTCGGCAAACTGAGCCAACTCAGCCGCCAACTCGCATGTCGCCGCGACAATCGTGTCGCGGTTCGACGGGCCGGACCTGGAGGTGATTCAGTCGCCGTAGGCCGCGCGCCGGAACGTGCGCGCGGCATGTGCGAGCAGCTCGAGGCGGCCGGAGACGCTCAGCTTACGGAATACGGCCGAGACTTGGTTCGCTACCGTGCGCGTCGAAGCGTTGCGGAGGGCTGCAATTTCCGAGCGGCTGTTGCCGTCGGCCAGCAAGCGCGCGACGGCGTACTCGGTCGACGTGAGGAGGGGCGCCAAGCACAGATCCGGACGGGGAATGCTCGCGATGCCGAACGCCATCGACCCCTCACCCCAGCCCCTGAAACGCGCGTCGACGAGATCCGTCGTGCCGTGGTGGGCATGAATTGCGGCAACGAGAAAACTCGGAACACGCGAGGCCTGGCAGCTGAAGCCCATCGCCTTGAGCGACTGCGCGAGCGACCAGGCCACGGTCGACGCGGTGCGCCCGAGCTCGATCGCCACGACCTTCTGGCAGGGGGCCGAAAGCGTGCGTTCGAGAATTTCGAGCTGGCGCTCCGTAAGGCGGGGACGGCCGCTTTCGTGAGCGCGCAGATCGAACGCGAGGTAGCTGCGGTCCCCGACCGAGAAGCTGTCCACTACGGACCAGCGGCCGGAAACGAGATTGTCCCAAATGGCCGCCAAAGCCACGGGCGTGTAGCCGCCACGGTCGGCGGAAACGGGAGGCAGTTCCGAACGGGAGTAGGCGAGAGCCGGTTGAGTCATGGCGTTGATAGCCCTTGAGCAAGGGCCGTTCCAGCGCCGAACCAGCGATTTTCGTGCCGAATTGGTGCTTCGCTCTGCTCAATCGCCTGGACACCGTCAACTCCATTGGACGGTCGCCGCCGGGCCCTCGCCTGCCGGTCAGCGCTTCAAGCCGAACGCGTTGATCAGGTTATAGAGGTGGGCACGCGTCAGATCGAGCTCGCGAGCCGCTGCGCTCACGTTCCAGCTGTTGGTCTCGAGCACGCGCTTGACGAGGTCGGCTTGGAAACGACGCGTCTCTTCCTGGAACGTGCGCGTCGGCGAGGCGGCGGGTGCATCGCTGTTCGTCTTCGGGAACAGGTGGTGCACTTCGATCTGCGCGGCGCGCTGCGAGGCGGCGCGAATGGTCGCCGATTCGACGACGTTCGCGAGCTGTCGCACGTTGCCGGGCCACTCCGCGCTCTCCACGGCGCGGATGGCGGCCGGCGAGAAGCCGATGCGCGCTAGCTTGTGCGCCTTGCTCGCGCGCTCGCAGAAGTACGTCGCGAGCAGGCCCTTGTCCTCGGGTCGCTCGACGAGCGACGGCACGCGGACCGTCATGACCTCGAGCCGGTAGCGCAGATCCTCGCGGAAGCGCCGCTCCTGCACGGCCGTTTGCAAATCGACGTGCGTCGCGGCAATCACGCGCACGTCCGCTTTGGTCGGCCGCGACGCGCCGAGCGGGTAGTACTCCTTCGCCTGCAGGAGCTGCAGCAGTTTGGCCTGCGCCGGCAGCGACATGTCGCCGATTTCGTCGAGCAGGAGCGTGCCGCCCTGGGCTGCGGCGACTTTGCCTTCCGTGCGGCGCGCCGCCGTCGAATGCGCGCCCGCCATCGAACCGAAGAGCTCGTTTTCGATCAAGGTGTCCGGCAACGCCGCGCAGTTGAGCTCGACGAAGGGGTGCGAGGCGCGCGGGCTGTTGGCGTGGATCAAACGCGCGATCTCGGTCTTGCCGGTGCCCGTCTCACCCGTGAGCAGCACGCCGACCTCGAGCGGCGCGAGGTGTTCGATCTCCTGCAAGAGCCCGAAGAGCGCGGGGCTGCGGCCCTGAAAGGTCTGCGCCCCGAGCCGCTTTCTGAGCGCATTGAGCTCGCTGCCGGCTTGGCTCTCCCTCCGGAGCACCAAATGCTGTCGCAGCGGCGCGAGGTGTTCGGCGAATTGCGTGAGCCAGCCGTTCGCCTCGGGTGCGGCGAGCCCTGCACCACCCTGCAGGTAGACGACACCACACGGCGGATCGCGTCCAATCGGCGCGCACAGCACGATGTCGATGCGCGAGCGCCGCACGCTCTCGCGATCGCGGAAGCGCGGGTCGAGCAGCGCCGACGGCGTGAACACGACGCGCTCGGACGCGACGGCTTCGGCGATGATGCCGCGCGAAACGAGCTCGCGCACTTCGTCGGCTTGACGCTCGGAGAAGCCGAAGGAGTAGCGCCACGGCACGTCGGCGTCGTCGGGCGCGAAGAGCTCGAGGTAGCCTTGGGCCGCGCCCATCACGCCGACGATGAGCTCGAGCGCGTCGCGCAAGAACGCGTGCGGGTCACCTTCCAGATTGAGACGCAGGAGGCCGCGGTAGAGGTCGCGCTCCTTCCTGACGTGGTCGAACTCCGTGAGCGAGGGCGGACGACGGCTCGACGGCCGCGCTTCACTCTGCGCGCCTACGTCGGTACCTTCGGGATCCTCCGCTTGGCTGCCCAAATGACCTCGGAGCTCCAGAACCTAACCCCGAACTCGAGACAGATGCCCGAACTTTGCGGGAGGCCGCGGATATGCTTGGGTTTTGGTCGCGCGCGTTACGGCGCAGTGACGCCCTTACGACCCTTGCGCGCGAAGTAGGCGCGCAGGGCGTCGCGCGCGAGCTGCGGCGCCTTGATCTGCCAGCTCGGATTGTTCACGACGAGCGCGCTCACGGCGACTTCCGGTGCCTCGACCGGCGCGAAGCCGATGAACCACGTGTACAGACGGCTGCCGTCGGGATCGCCGAGCGTCCCCGTCTTGCCGGCGACCGTCACCTCGCCGAGAAACGACGTCCCCGACGCGTCGTGAAAACTCTTGAAAGCGGAGCCGTTGGCCACGGTCTGCACCATCATGCGTGTGAGCTCGGCGGCCGTCTCGGGCTTGATGGCGCGGCGGAGCGCGCGCGGCGGACGATCGTCCGTCCACAAAACTTCACGGTCCTTGACCACGGACGCGACGATGCGCGGCTCGAGCGTGACGCCGCCGTTCGCGACCGTCTGTGCCAGGCCGACGGCGGCAAGCGGCGAAAGCGTCGAATGGTAAAAACCGGCCGATGCGCGCGCGAACTCGACGGGATCGGTGGGCATTTTGAGCTCGGGCGCCTGGTTCGGCACCACGAACGGAATCGGCGCGCCGAAACCGAACGCCCCGCCCACGGCGGTCAAATCCTCAGGCGTGATGTGCTTCTGCGCGAGCCGCGCGAAGACCACGTTGATGCTGCGGCCCATTGCGATGCCGAGCGTCGCGCACCACTTGTCGCGGCGCGGGTTGTCCTCGAGCTCCTCGGGGGAGATGCGACTTTTGCCTCCGTGGTAGCACTGCTCGGTCTCGGCCCCGAGGCCCGCCTTTTCGATCAACGCGGCCCCGGTGATCACCTTGAAGACGCTCGCGGCGGGCGCCTCGGCGCGCACGTTGACGTCGACCTTCTCACCCTCGCCCACGTAGCTCGAGTAGGCGACGAGTTTGCCGGTCTTGACCTCCATCAAGACGACGCCGGCGCGCGGGATGCGGTAGCCCTCCATCTCGGCATGGATGGAGCGCTGGACGACGGGATCGAGGGTGAGCTCGGCCTGACGGCCCTGCGAGAGCGGCGTCGTGACCTTGGTGGGTCGCACGTCGAGTCGCAGCAGATCGAGGCCGTCGAGTGACGGCGGCGCGACAGGAGCCGCGGGGGCGCCGCGCAGCTGCAACTTGCGCAGCGGCTCGTTCACGTCGATGTTCCCGCGCACGATAGGGACGAGCGCGAGCACGATCCCGAGGGCCGTGCCGAACCCGATGAGGCCGCTCCAGCGCCGCATAGGACACGGGAGTTATCGGGCCGCGCTCGCGAGGGCCAACAAACGGGCGTCCGGCGGCCTGGCCGCTTCGACGACCGAGCGAGTAGCGGAGACGGTCGCCCGGGACTATCGTTGAGGTCTGCGGGGCACGGTCCCGCCACGAGGTGTCCGCTATTACCCGAGCTACCGCCGACGCCGTTTCCTCAGCCAGCCTCGAAGTCGAGAGCACGGCCGTGCTGCTCGCCCTGTCCGGGCCCCAGTCGACGCTGCTCGCGGAGCTGTCGCAGCGGAGCGGGGCCGACATCAGCTTGCGCGGCAACGTGATTCACCTGACCGGTGACGAAGGCGACGTGCACCTCGCCTACCGCTTCCTGTGCGGCGCCGCCGAACTCGCCGGGCGCGGTCACGAGCTCGGCAAGGACGACGTGGCGCGTGCCCTGCGTGGCTTGCGCGACGACCCAGCCGCAAACCTCGTCGATCTGCTCGAAGAAGCGATTCTGATCACGCCACGCCGGCGCGCGGTGGTGCCGAAGACGCGCGCGCAGAGCGCGTACGTCGAGTCCATCCGCAACCACGACCTCACGTTCGGGATCGGCCCGGCGGGCACGGGCAAGACGTACCTCGCGATGGCGATGGCGGCGGCGGCGCTGATGCAAAAGCGCGTCAAACGTGTGATTTTGGCGCGACCCGCCGTCGAGGCCGGCGAGAAGCTCGGGTTTTTGCCGGGGGATCTGGCCGAGAAGGTGAACCCGTATCTGCGTCCGCTCTACGACGCGCTGCACGACATGCTCGACTTCGAGCGCGTCGAGCAGCTGCGCGAGCGCGGCCAGATCGAAGTGGCGCCGCTCGCTTTCATGCGTGGCCGCACGCTCAATGACTCGTTCGTGATTTTGGACGAGGCGCAGAACGCGACCAGCGAGCAGATGCGGATGTTCCTCACGCGGCTCGGCTTCGGTTCGAAAGCCGTCGTCACGGGCGACGTCACGCAGACCGATTTGCCGCACGGCGCGCGGAGCGGCCTGAAGGAAGCTCGCGATCTCTTCACCGGTGTCGAAGGCATTGCGTTTTGCGCCTTCTCGGACGCCGACGTGGTCCGCCACCCCCTCGTGCAGAAGATCGTCGTCGCGTACGAAGAGCGCGATCGCCAGCGGGCCGCCGAACGCGACGCCCGCCGTGAAGCGCGCAGCGAAGGCAAGCCGGAGGCGGAGTGACGGCGCTGGGCGAGCCGGCGGGGCTCCGGGAGCTCAGCCCGCGCGCCCAAGCCGAGCTCGACGTGCTCGAAGAGGTCGCGCGCGCGCTCGAGCTGCGGCCGCTCGCGCCGGGCGACATCGTGCTGCGCCCGCACCCGCTGCTCGTGCTCGTGCGGCGCCAGGGCTTCGTGGTGTTGCTCGCGCCCGCCAAGGTGTGGGACCACGCGCGCGAGCTTTTCGCGCCTTGGAGCGAGGCCCTCGCGTCCACGCTGGCGCGGCTCGTGCTGCTCGGTCGACCGCAGGACGCCGACCTCGAGCGTGCGTTGAACGTCGGCGTGTGCGCGCTCGTGTCGCCGGAGCCCCGCATCGAGGAGCTCGTCGTAGCGCTCCATCAAGCGTTCGAGTTGATGGAGTTGAAGGCGCGCAGCGAGAGCCGCGGCAAATGGCTGAATCGCTACCGTTACGAGCTCGGCGAGCTGATCGAGATTGCGCGCGCGCTCACGACCGAGCGCGAAATCGACCGCCTGCTCGGCTTGATCCTCGAAAAGGCGCGCTTCGTGACGGGAGCCGACGCGGGCAGCCTGTACATCGTCGAGGGCAACGACCCGTCGCCGGCGCGCCGCACGCTGCGCTTCAAGCTCAGCCAGAACGATTCGCTCTCCTTCGATTCGCGCGAGTTCACGATGCCGATCAGCGCGCGCAGCATCGCCGGTTACGTGGCGCTCGAGCAAAAGACGCTGCGCCTCGACGACGTGTACGCGATGCCCACGGGTTCGCCGTTCGGCTTCGATCGCTCGTTCGACGAGAAGGTCGGCTATCGCACGCAGAGCATGCTCGTGACGCCGCTCGTCTCGAGCAAGGGTGAAGTCATCGGCGTGCTCCAGCTCTTGAACAAGAAGCGCGAGCCGAAACTCAAGCTCCTCTCGCGCGAGGACTTCGGCTCGAACGTCGTGCCGTTCGACGAGCGCAGCGAAGAGCTCGTGAAGACCGTCGCCGCGCAAGCCGGCATCGCCCTCGAAAACGCGCTGCTCTACGACGAAATTCGCAAGATTTTCGAGGGCTTCGTGAGGGCGTCCGTCGAGGCGATCGAGGCGCGCGATCCGACGACGAGCGGCCATTCGCGCCGCGTCGCCGATCTCACGCTGAACCTGGCGCGCGCCGTCGAACGCTCCGACAGCGGCCCTTATCGCGCCGTCGCCTGGACGCGCGAGGACCTGCGCGAGCTCGAGTACGCGTCGCTCCTGCACGACTTCGGCAAAATCGGCGTGCGCGAGCACGTGCTCGTCAAGGCGAAGAAGCTCTACCCCCACGACGTCGAGCTCATTCGGCAGCGCTTCGACTTCGTCGTGCGCACGCTCGAGGCCGACGTGCTCGGTCGGAAGCTGCGCGCCGCCGTGCGTGGCGCCGGCGAGAGCGAGCTCGCCGCGCTCGATCGAGAGCTCCTGGAACGACGCGGCGAGCTCGAGGAAGCGTGGCAGGTCGTCGAGCACGCGAACGAGCCGACGGTGCTCGCCGCCGGGGACTTTCAACGCATCGAGGAGCTCGGCCGGCAGGCGTACACGCGCATGAACGGCGAGGTTTCGACGCTGCTCTCGGCGCGCGAGGTGCAGTCGCTCAGCGTCATGCGCGGCTCGCTCACGACCGAGGAATTCGACGAAATCCGCAGTCATGTCGCGCACACCTACCGCTTCCTCTCGCAGATCCCCTGGGGCAAGACGTTCTCGCGCGTGGCCACGATCGCCGGCTCGCACCACGAGCGGCTGAACGGCACCGGTTACCCGAATCGGCTGCGCGCCGAAGAGATCCCGCTGCAATCGAAGCTCATGAGCATCAGCGACATCTTCGACGCCCTCACGGCCAGCGATCGGCCGTACAAACGCGCTGTGCCCGTCGACAGAGCGCTGCACATCCTGTCGCTCGAGGTGAAGGACGGGCACATCGACGGCGAGCTCGTGCGCATTTTCGGCGAAGCACGGGTGTGGGAACCCGTCATGTCGGGTTAGGGCGCGTGCGTAGCGAAGCGGAGCTCCTCGGCCTCGCGCTCGCGCTCGGAGCGGACACGGTCGGCACGCTTTCCGCGCCGGAGCGGAGGTTGCTCGCGCGTGCTTCGCCCGTAGCGCGGCCGCTCCTGCGCGAGACGCGAGAGCGGCTCCGAGCGGGCGACGATCCGCTCGGCGAAGCGCTGTGTGCGCTGCGTACGGCGAGCGAACGGCGCGCGCGCGGGGCCGTGTACACACCGCGCGTCATGGTCGAAGCCATGACGGCTTGGGCCGCCGAGCGCCCGGCCTCGCGCGTCGTCGATCCGGGCGTGGGCTCGGGCCGCTTCTTGCTCGCGGCGGCGCGCGCCTTTCCACAGGCCGAGCTCGTCGGGGTCGATGTCGATCCGTTCGCGTGCTTGCTCGTGCGGGCCGGGCTCGCGGTGCACGGCGCGGGGTCGCGCGCGCGTGTCGTGCTCGGGGACTTCCGGCGCATGCGGCTCGCGGAGCTCGGCGCACGGACGCTGTTTCTCGGCAACCCGCCCTACGTGCGGCACCACGCGCTTTCGCCGCGGGACAAGGCTTGGTTCGTCGCGGCGGCGCGCGTCGCCGGGCTCGGGGCGAGCGCGCTCGCGGGGCTGCATGCGCACTTCTTCTTGGCGACCAGTCGTCACGCGCGCCCCGGCGATTTCGGGGCGTTCGTCACGGCCGCCGAGTGGCTCGACGTGAATTACGGAGCGCTCGTGCGCTCGCTGTTTCTCGAGCGACTCGGTGGAAGCGCGCTGTTTCTCGTCGAGCCGCGCGCGCGGCCGTTCGTCGACGCGGACACGACGGCAGTCATCGCGTGTTTCTGCGTGGGCGAGCGCCCGCAAACGTTGCGCTTCGGGACGGTCGCCGACAGCGGCGAGCTCGGTCGCCTCACGGGCGGACGCGCCGTGCCGCGCGCGCGCTTCGAAAACTCCAGCCGCTGGACGACGCTCACCCGTCCTGCCTCGGCGCGCCCGGCGGGCCACGTCGAGCTCGGGGAGCTCTTCGCAGTGCATCGCGGGCAAGTCACGGGTGACAACGCGACGTGGGTCGAGCGCGAATTGGCGAATCTCCCGGAGCGCGTGCGGTTCCCCGCCGTCACGCGAGCAAAAGAGCTCTTTGCGGCCGGCCCCGTGCTCTCGGAGCTCGGCGGCTTGCGCCGCGTGATCGACTTGCCGGCCGATCTCGACGTGCTCAGCGCGAGCGAACGGCGGCGTGTCGAAGCGTTCTTGGGCGCCGCTCGCAGTCGCGGCGTGCATCTCGGTTTCATCGCGCAGCACCGCAAGGCGTGGTGGTCCGTGGGCTTGCACCCGCCCGCGCCCCTGCTCGCGACGTACATGGCGCGCCGGCCACCGGCTTTCGTCCGGAATCCGCGGGGCGCGCGGCACCTGAACATCGCCCACGGTCTTTACCCGCGCGAGCCGCTCGACGAGGCGGTGCTCGAGGCGGTCGCCCGCTACCTGAACATGAATGCGTCACTCTCCGGCGGCCGCACCTACTCCGGTGGTCTCACCAAGTTCGAGCCGCGCGAAATGCAGCGCCTGCTCGTGCCGGGACTCGAGCTCTTGCGGGACGCGGCGCGCTAGCGCACGAGGTTTCGCTTTCGAGCGGACCGCCGGTGCCTCAGCACGGATGAGCGCGCACTAATTCGGCTTGCGCTCGCTCGAATAGTCCACGAGCAGGTTCGGCAGCAGCGTCTCGAGCCCGAGCGCGAAGTTGCGGAGGTTCGGGCGTACTCCCGGCCGATAGCCGCGCACGAGCAGCGGTCGCACGAGCTCGGGGTTGCGGCTGAGCACGTGCACGGGCACGCCGCGTTCCGCCGTGTCGCCGTTTACTTCCGCCACGGGCTGATGATCGCCGAGGATGATCACGAGCGAGCCGTCCTTGACGTAATCCAGGAGGTAGCGCCGGATGACGTCGAGGTCATACAGGATCGATTTGCCGTACGCCGCCGTGGCGTGCTCGAAATGCGGCCATTCGATGGGAAATTCCTCCACCGGCTCGTCTTTGAAAATCGAGCCGTCTCCGAGCTTGCTCCAGTCGTCGAGCGGCCGCGGCAGCCGCGACCACGGCGCGTGACTCGAAACCAAAACGTACTGAAGGAAGAGCGGGCCCTTGGCGGGCTCGACCTCGCGCCGGCGCAGGAAGTCGAGCACGTACTGATCGGGCATCGTGGCCCAGGCGTAGTCCGGGCCGCGGTAACCGAAGTCCTTGTTCAGGTATTGGGCGTCGAAGTCGTAAAAGGTCTTGCCCGTGATGGGGCGCATCGTGTTCGGTTGCGCGAGCACGGTGCGATAGCCTGCGCGTCGGAAAAAGGTCGCGATCGATTTGGGTTGTCTGGCGGAGACAATCTCGAATTCGAGCTGGCTGCGGACGGGAATGCCGGTGTCGAGCGTTGCGTGCGCGAGCCAGGACTGGCCGCCGTAGGTCGTGGAGTTGACGATGCCGCTCGCCAGCGTAAAGCCCGCGTCACCGAGCTCCTTTTCGAACGTGTCGTACGTCGCTTTCGACGCTTGCACGTGCTCCGGTAGCTCGAACATGGTCCGGCCGTAGGATTCGACGAGGATCAGGTAGACGTTCGCGCCGTGGAGTTTCGCGAGGTCGCTCGGCAGGCCGTCGAGCATCGCTTCGGTTTCCGTGATCAGCGTTCCGTAACCGGCACGCCGACTCTTCACGTTCCAAACGAACGAGACTTCTTCCTCGACTCGCGACATCGCGCTCGCTGCCAGGCCGTCCGAATAAAACTCGTCGAACTTCACGCCATGATCGGTAGCGGCGACCGAGACGTACGTGATCGCGAACAAGCCGCCGGCGACGAGCAATTGGCGCCGGTCGCGCAGGTAGTCCTCGACTTCGAGGAGCGCGCGATTGCACGCGAATGCAAGGCCCGCGAGCAACGCGAGCGCGACCGCGCTGCCGAGAACGATTTCCCAAATCGGCCGTGTGGAGTGCAGGAAGCGTAGGCCGTCGGGGATCAAACCGAGGTCGCTGTACGCGTTGAAGCGCTGCTCGAAGTAGAGGCCTTTGATGCCGTCGCCGAGGCGCAAGAGGCGCACGAGAAAGAGCCACGCGACGATGAGCCACCGAACCCCGCGCGGGATCGCCCCGTTCAAGAGGCCCATCAGCGCGAAGTTGAGCAGGATGATGGCGATGTCCGTCGAGGGAACCAGGTACCAAAACGCTGGTTCTTCCAGCGGAAAGCGGAGGTTCACCATCGTGTCGAGCAGCAGGATGGCGGCGACGAAGCGCAACGTGGGCGGCGCGAGGTGCCCCCACGGCTTGGGCGCGGGGCGGCGCGGAACGCGCGGGTTCGTGGCTTCACGACGTTCGGTGTCGTCGTCGGTCAGCTCGACTGCATCGTCGTCATCGGTCGGCTCGAGGTCGTCGTCGTCGTCATCGGTCGGCTCGAGGTCGTCGTCGTCGTCATCGTCATCGGTCGGCTCGAGGTCGTCGTCGTCGTCGTCGTCGTCGTCATCGGTCGGCTCGAGGTCGTCGTTGTCCTTCGCGCTCTCCGGCTCGTCGTGGCGTGCACGGCTGCGCCTCGGGTCGATGCTCGCCGGCTCCTGCGAGGCACTCTCGGACGTGCGCGCAGTTCGGACGTCCCGCGCGCTGGTTTCGGGCGGAGCGCCGCCTTCTTGCGGCGCCGGCGCTCCTGCCGCCGGTTCGCTCTTGCTCGTGGTCATTACGGCCGAACCGCCGGAGGCGGAGCCTGGGCGGTATAGCATCGAGAACTCCCGTTCCGAGCGGGAGCGCGGTGACTGCGTGTTGCGCTCTAGTCTCGGTGCTTTTTTTACTGACGCGCACGCGCTGCTCGGTGCTGAGGCGAATAGGCCACCAATTGCCGAGCGAAGGGCGATGAGGGTAGGCTCTGACCCTTCGACTGGACCCTCGCATCGGAATTTGGACATGCAAGCTACCCCCTTGGTCGTTCCCGAGCCGTTGCCGGACGACGGTGAAGACGTAACCAGCGCGCTCGAGACTGCGGCTATCTTCAATGCGCAAGGTGACGTGCGCGAAGCCGCGCGCTGGGTGCGGCGCGCCGCTGAAGCCGCAAGTGACGTGGGTTCCGACCTGCGCGCGCTCGCGCTTGCACGTGCCGTGGCGGACCTCAATATCGCGAGCATCGCTCCGCGCCCCGAGCCCGCGCCCGCGCCCGCTCCGGAGCCTACGCCCGTCGAGCCCGCGCCCGCCGCCGAGCCTGCACCGGTCACTTCGCGCGGGGGATCGGCGCCGCTGTCGGCTTCGACCGACGACGAAGCGACCCCGCGCGTGAGCGTCTCGCCGCTCCCGACGGATTCGGCTCCGACGGTGCCGCAAGGCGCCGCGCCGGTCGCAGCTCCAGCCGCTGGCCCCCCGGCCGCGTCGGCCGCCGTTTCGGCGCCCGAGCCAGCTGCAACGACACCGCCTGCCACGGCCGCGGCCGATTACCCGCCTCCGCCGCCGCTTCCGCCGCGCGCCTCGCCCGAGGCCACCGCGACAACTCCTCGCGCGGCACAGCCGGCGCCGCAGTCGCGTCCAGCTCCGACCCCTCCACCGCTGCCAGGCGCGGCAAACGCCGCGGCGGCCGCCGTTCGCCCGTCCGCCGTCGTCTCGGTGGCTCAGGCTCCGTCGGCACGTGCTGCGGCGCCCGTTGCTCAAGCTGCGTCCGCACCTGCTGCGGCGCCCGTTGCTCCGGCGGCAGCACCCGCCGTGGCGCCCGCCGCACGCTCGAGCTCGCCGATTCAGTCCACGCCGACGGCCGTCGCTGCCGCGGGCACCGCGTCGTCGCGCGTCTACACGCCGGCATCCGTCATTTCGCCCGCACCGATGACGGCCGTCACTCCCGCGAACACCGCGGGGCGTGCGCCGTCGGCCGAGCCGCCCGCGATCGGCGCCGAAGCGCCGACCGCGCCGGGCATGCTACCGACCGCCTCGACGCGCTCGACGGTGCCCGCGCTCCTGCACCAAGCCGTGCGCGCGAGCGTGGAGGCGACGAATGAGGCCGGAGTATTTCGGCTGAAGCTGCTCGCCGCCAACGAATTGGCGTCACTGTCGGGTCACGAAGCGCTCGTCGTCTTGCTGGATCCGACGGCGAGCCTGCTCCGCGAATAAGCCTCGAACGCGAGCGCTCACTCGAGGTCGCCAGCGTCGCGCGTCCATGGTATCGGGCCCCGCATGCCCGAGATCCTTCAAGTCAGTGCGCGCGAAATCCTCGATTCCCGGGGTAACCCCACGGTCGAAGCAGAGGTCCAGACGACGAGCGGCTTCGGCCGCGCTGCCGTGCCGAGCGGCGCTTCCACCGGCGAGCACGAAGCCTGTGAGCTTCGCGATGGTGACAAGGCTCGCTTCATGGGCAAAGGCGTCCAAAAGGCCGTCGCCAACGTCAACGACAAGCTCGGGCCCGCCGTCATCGGCATGAGCGCACTCGACCAGGCAGCGATCGACCAGCGCCTGCTCGAGACCGACGGCAGCGCGAACAAGAGCAAGCTCGGCGCGAACGCCGTGCTCGCCATCTCGATGGCGGTCGCGCGCGCCGCGGCGGAAGTGGTCGGCCTGCCGCTCTGGCGCTATCTCGGCGGCGCGCAGGCGCGCGTTTTGCCGACGCCGCTCATGAACATCGTCAACGGTGGCGCTCACGCCGACAGCGGCCTGGAAGTGCAGGAGTTCATGGTCGTGCCGCACGGCTTCCCCACCTTCGCCGAAGCGCTGCGTGCCGGCACCGAGATCTTTCACACGTTGAAGAAGCAGCTCTCCCGCGACGGTCTCACGACGTCGGTCGGCGACGAAGGCGGCTTCGCGCCTCGCCTCGCCTCGAACGAAGACGCGATCAAGCGCGTGATGCAGGCCATCACGGACGCGGGCTACGAGCCGAAGAAGCAGGTCTCGATCGCGCTCGACTGCGCCGCGAGCGAGTTCTTCCGCGACGGCAAGTACACCTTCGACAAGAAGCCGCACACGGCGGTCGAGCTCGCGGACGTCTACGCCTCGCTCGCCGCTCGCTATCCCATCGTGAGCATCGAAGACGGCTTCGCCGAGGACGATTGGGACGGCTGGAAGCTCATCACCGACAAGCTCGGTTCGAGCGTGCAGCTCGTCGGTGACGATCTGTTCGTCACGAACAAGACGCGCCTCGCCCGCGGCATCGAGGGCAAGTACGCGAACAGCATCCTCATCAAGCTGAACCAGATTGGCACGCTGACGGAGACGCTCGACACGATCCGGCTCGCGACGACCGCCGGTTACACCTCGATCATCTCGCACCGCTCGGGTGAGACCGAGGACGCGTTCATCGCCGACCTCGCCGTGGCGACGAACGCCGGGCAAATCAAGACGGGCAGCTTGAGCCGCAGCGACCGCATCGCGAAGTACAACCAGCTGCTCCGCATCGCCGAAGAGCTCGGCGACGCGCAGGTTTACTCCGGCAGCACGCCGTTCTCGCGGCGCTGAGCGCCGTCACGCGATGGAGCCGTCGCGACGCGCGGCGGCTCCGTAACGCGTCGCGTACGTCGCGTTGCCCGCCGCTACGGCGCGTACGTCGCGTCGCCCGCCGCTACGGCGCCGCACGTCGCGTCGCCCGCCGCTACGGCGCGTACGTCGCGTCGCCCGCCGCTACGGCGCCGTACGTCGCGCTCCGACCGCGTTACTTTTTCGCAGCGTTCGCCTGCGCGTCGGCGCGCGCTCGAATGTCCTTCAGGAGCGCGTCGAAGGCCTGCTGGTACGCGTTCTGAGCGGCTTGCGTCCGCTTCTCCATCTCGTCGGACTGCTTCTTGGCGTCTTGGATTTCTGCATCGAGCGCGCCGAGTGCGTTGGACGCGGCCGCGCTGCGCTTGTCGGCCGTAAGCTTCGCGGCTTTGGAGGCATGCGGATCGTCGAGCACGGCTTTGGCGTGCTCTTGGTCGCGCTCGAGCGTCCGCTTCACGTCCGAGGCGTCGCCGAGCGCGGCGTCGAGGTTCCGCTTCGTCTGCGGCATGCGCACGTGCACGATGTAACTCGCAAGGGCGATCTGGTCGGCCGCTTTTTGCAGCTTGTCTTGGTTCTGTTTGCCGAGTGCGTCCTGGTTGTCCTCGATCACCCGCGTCGCGCCGTTGTGCGAGCGCACGCTCTCGTCCACCTGTTGATCGATGGCGCGGTCCATCGCGCCCACGGCCGTGCCCGGGAGCTCGGCGGCGTCGCATTGCTTTTGCTTGGCCGCGTAATCGACGGAGCCTGCGACCTTCTGGTGAATCGAGTCCTTGGAGCTGGCGTAGAAGCCGCGCACCGCTTCCGCTTCCGCCATCCCGTTCGCCAGATCGCCGCTTCTGCCCGCCTGATCGGCGGCCGTCACCACTTGCTCGACGGCCGGCCAGGAAGGCTTGTCGAGCTGGTCGGGGTACTTCGTGAAGCCGTCCGCGAGCGTCTGCGCCTGCCGTTCGTCGGTCAGGTAGACGTTCAGGGTCGTGCCGAGGGCGGCGGGGTAGCGTTCCGCAAAGGCGGGCTGATCGGCGGCTGAAGCGTAGAGGGCAGGCTGCTGCTGGTTGCAGCCTCCAAGACCGACCACGAACGGCACGAGCGAGCTCCACTTCGACAAGGTCATGGGCCGAGACTCTCCTCGGCCGGTCACGACGCCGTCAAGCGGGCTCCACCGCCGCGTTCCGGTCTTGCGGTAGAGGTTCGGCGCGTACGGCTGCGGCGGCGGTGTTTTGGCGAAGGAATGCCGTCGTCGGAGCGCGTGCAGGCTTTGTGGAGAGCTCGTGGAATTTCGACCGGACTGCTTGCTCGGGTCGCAGGCCGTCGGTAGCTTTCCCGCCATGGCGAAGTCGAAAGTCGCAGTCCTCAAGGTCAAACCCACCACCATCCTTTCGGATATCGAGCGGCTCTGTGATCTCGCCGGGATGAGCGCCGCCCTCGACAAGGGCGCGACGACCATCCTCAAAGACAACATCTCCTGGCACTACCCCTTCCCCGGCGCGAACTCGACGCCTTGGCAGATCGAGGGCACGGTCCAGGCGCTCCGCTCGAGCGGCTTTCAGGACATCACCTGCGTTCAGAACAAGACCGTCGTCACCAACGCGTTCAAGGGTGAGGACCTGAACCACTACCTGCCGATCTTCAAGCGCTACAACATCCCTGTCCTCTACAACTTCAAGCCCGAGGACATGAAGTGGATCGAGTACCGCCCGAAGGCGCGCCTCCACGTCCTTCACAAGATCTTCCCCGAGGGTTTGTTCATTCCCGACTATTTCTTCGGGAAAAACATCATCCACCTGCCGACGGTCAAGTGTCACATCTACACGACCACGACGGGCGCGATGAAGAACGCGTTCGGCGGCCTGCTCAACACCAAGCGCCACTACACGCACAGCTGGATTCACCGGACGCTCGTCGATCTGCTCGCGATTCAAAAAGAGATCCACACCGGCCTCTTTGCCGTGATGGACGGCACGACGGCGGGTAATGGCCCCGGTCCGCGCACCATGTTCCCGGTCATCAAGGACTACATGCTCGCGAGCCAAGATCAGGTCGCGATCGACGCCGTGGCGGCCAAGATGATGGGCTTCGATCCGTTGAGTCTCGAGTTCATCAACATCGCGCACGAAGACGGGCTCGGCGTGGGCGATCCGCGTGACATCGAGATCGTCGGCGCCGACATCTCGAACGAGAGCTGGGGCTTCAGCGTCGGTGACAACGCCGCCAGCAAAGTCGGGGACTTCATGTGGTTCGGGCCGCTGAAGGGTATTCAGAAGCTCTTTTTCCACACCCCGCTCGTGAACATGTTCGTGTTCGGAAGCGAATTTTATCACGACTATTACCGCTGGCCGCGCAAGGACCAGCAGGTGTTCCAGGACTGGCAGCGCACTACGCACTGGGGACGTCTCTTCGAGGCGTACGGCAAGGGCGAGAGTGATCGCACGACGCGCTCGGCGCCCATGGCGTCGGCGTCCCCCGGCGAGTAGCTCCGTCTCGCTTGTTTTCGGGGCCCCGGCCCCGAAAACGGCATTCTCGAAACTCGACCGGTTCGTCGACGTGCCGGTTCGGCAGGGACACTACCGTCGCTTCTTCAGGCCCAGCACGACGAGCGGCTCGTCCGACGCGAAGAACGTTACTTTGTCGCCGAGCCGCACTGGGACGTTGCGATATGGCCCGTCGAAAAAGAGCGCGGCATCGTCCATCTTGCTCTCGACGCGTACGTGGTCGCCGTCGTCGATCAGCAACTTCGCCATGCGCGTCGGGCGCCCCGACGGGGTGTAGGGCTCCCGCACCACGAGCTGGAGCAGTCGCGATCCGAGCGGCAAAACACGGCCGCCCGCCGAACGCTGCGCCGCCGTCGAACCCGCGGCGGGGCCGACCCAAATGCCGCTCGAACGCTGCTCTTCGCTCGCGCGGCCGTGCTCGAGCAGGTAGCGCGAGGTCGCGGCGGGCGACGCGTGACAGAACAGGGCTTCGTTGAGCACGTGCCTGTTGCGCACGCGGCCGTTGACGGCGACCGCCATGCGCGTGAGCTCGACGCTCGCGAGCTTCTGCTCGAGCGCTTGGTCCAGCATGCGGCTGAAGGTGCCGCGCTGAGCCGAACAAAAGAAGCCGACGCTGTGCTGCGGCGAGCTGTTCACGCCGAGCACGGGCGTCTTCACGACGCTATGCGACGCCGCGAGCAAAGTGCCGTCACCCCCCACGGGCACGACGAGTGCCGCATCCGAGGGGTCGAACGCCGCGTGCGAGCGCTCGACGAGCATCACCTGCGCGCCCGCGCGCTCGAGGACGGCGAGCACCGTCTCGAGCGTTTGCATGTGCTCGCGGTGCGCGGCGAGCCAATTCTTGACGGCGGGATCGTGGCGGCGGAGCAGCGCTTTGGCGCGGGGATCGCGCTCGTCGACGATGAAGCGCCGGTACGCGGTGCGCTTGGCGACGACGACGACACGCGGGCGATCGGACGCATCGGAGCGTCGCGCGCCGCGCTTCACGCGAGTCTCCCGAAGCCGTGGCGCTCGACCAGCCGCCTGAGCGCGAGCTCGGTCTTGCCGTCCATCAGCGTGCCGCGGCGGCAGAGCTCGAGCGCCTCCGAGAGCGGCAGCGCGACGACCGCGCCGAACGGCTCGAGCGCCGAACCGTCGAGGTGCGGCTCTCCGCGCGCCGCCGGATCGACCGAAACCTCGAAAAAATACAGCCGCTCGCCAATCATGGCGGGCACGGGGAAAACGCTCGCGCCAAGCTCGTGAAAGGCGCTCGTCGGCACGCTGAAGCCGAGCTCTTCGGCGAGCTCGCGTTGGGCGGCATGGACGAGGCCCTCCGGCGACTGCTCGGTCGTCTCGACCAGCCCGGCGGGGAGCTCCCATAGCATCGCGTCCGCCGGGTCCCGCTCGGGGTGCGGACTGCGCTCGGGCGTGCGGGTGCTGAGCGGCGGTCGCACGCAAGTTCTCAAAAACACGCGCCGGACGCCACTTTCGTCGAGGTAGTGAGCGACGAGCACCACGGCGTCGAGGGCGGGACGCTCGATGAGATCGTAAACGAACGGCGCGCTCACCGTGCCGTCCGGGTAGTGCGCGCGGTAGCGCCGGCGAATCAGACGCAGAAAGCCTGGCGGCGCCGGGGGCGTCAGATCTTCCAACAGCTCGAGTTCGATGTGGGGAAAGTCCAAGGCTACTCGCGCAGGAGACTACTACCGTTTTCGGCGCGCCGAGGCTTGCGGGCGGATGCGCCCGAGGGTAGAGCGGACTAGACGCCGATGACTCGCCGCGCAGCCGTGACCGTGTGCCTCGCGCTCTCGGGATTGTTCGGTACGAGCGCCGTTCACGCCGAAAAGACGAAGGTCCCCGCTCCCGTCAATCGAGGTGAGGTCGACCGCCTTTCCCGCGTGCTCGACACGGGCAGCGAAGACGAGAAGCTTGCGGCGCTCGACGACCTCGGCAAGCTCACTGGCGCGAGCGCCGCCGCCGCGGCGAGTGCCGTCGGTGAGCTGCTTCGCCGCGGCGCGAGCGTGCCGGTGCTCGTGCGAGCGCTCGACGTGACGGGCAAGCTCGCGCAGCCGAGCTCGAGCGCGCTCGTCGCGCCGTATGCGCGACATCGCATCTCGGACGTCCGCCTCGCGGCCACGCGCGCGCTCTCGACGACGGGCGGTCCCGATGCAACGGCCGCGCTGCGCGCGCTCCTGCACGGCGACGACGGCGCGTCGCGCGGTCTCGCGGCGAGTGGTCTCGCGACGCTGAAAGCGAAGGACGCGGTGTCCGACCTGTTCGCCGTGCTCGCCAAAGACGTGCCCGAGGCCGCCGAAGCGATCGGCCAGCTGTGCGCGCCGGCCGAGTGCGCGAAATTCAGCGACTTTCTGGGGCGGCTGCCGTTCGACCTCGTGCAAAGCGGACTCTCGCCCATCCTGCTCCGGCCGGAAACCGAGGTGCCCGCCGAGCTCAAGCTCGAGATCCTCGAGCGCCTGCGCAAACTCCAGACGGACGAAGCGCGCAAGTTTCTGCAAACCGTGCGCGCGAGTTACCCCGACAAGGGCAACGTGCAGGTGAAGTACGGTCTCGATCAGGCGGTCGACAACAAGCCGGTTTTGCCCTCGCCCACGGCGAAGGGAAAGGCAAAGTAGCCGTGCGAGCCGTGCGACTCGGAGTTTTGACTGCAGTGCTCGCTGCCGGTTGCGGTGGCGGAGGCGGCGTTTCGGGCAACGTGTTCGCGCCCGGCTGGCAGAGTGACGCGGGTGAATCGATCGCGCGCGTCGAGCAGAAGCTGCGCGGTGCGCCGCGGCCGTCCGATGTCGCGGTCGTGGTCGGCGTGACGCCCGACGGGCTCGTCGGGTCGACGTTGCCGTCGGGTAGCGTGTGGCGGCGCGCGGGAGTGGTCGACGCCGTGCCGAGCGTCGCGCCGGACGGCGTGGTGATGGCGACGAGCGACGGTCACGCCTTCGCCCTCGACGGCAAGAACGGGCAGCCGCTGTGGAGCGTGTCGGTCGCGCCGTTCGTGCTCCGCGGCGGCGCGGACGACGGCCATTACAGCGTGCTCTCGCTCGGCAAGCCGCGCTTGAGCCAGAGCCGGCTGCTCGTCGTGGACCGCTCGGGCCGCGTCATGGTCGATATGACGTCCGACACCGAGCTCGGACGTCCGGCGATTCGCGCGGGGGTCGCGTTCGTGCCGTGGGGCGGGCAATACGTCTCCGCGATCGACGTGACGACCGGCAGCGAAATTGGGCGCCTGCTCACGCGCGAGCTCCCGAGTCACGCGCTCGACATCCAGGGTAACCTCTATTTCGGGCAGTACGGGCTCGTGCGTCTCGACCCGCACATCAAGTACGCCGAGTCCTTCCAGGCGACGCACTACACGTTCAAGCCGCGCGAGCTCCCCGGTAATCCCGTCTGGCTCGGCAACGGTCTCGACCTACCGCTCGTCGACACGACGGCGCGCGCGAAGATCCGCCTCTTCGCCGCTCCGACGTCGGACGACAAGGGCATCACGATTGCAGGCAACTCGTACGCGGGGACCTACTTTCGCGCGCTTTACGGCTTTGCGCTCAGCGACGGTCACCTCTTGTGGGCCGACGCGCTCGCGGCGGACGCGGTCGGTGGCGGACCCGCGGCGTCAGGCTTCGTATTCTGCGACGAAACCGGCAAGGTGCACCTCTACGCCAACGACGGCGGTACGGGGCCCGTCGACGACCTCGGTCAGAAGCTCGTCGCTTGCGCGGTCGGCGCGTCGTCGCTGCGCGTCGAAGGTGGAGCGTCTCGCGGCTCGCTCGCGCAGCAGATCGAACAGAGTTTTCGTCGTTTCGACCCCGACATGGCCTCAGCCGAGGCGCTGCTGATCAAAGAGCTCGGCAAGCTCGACGATCCCGAAGTGACGCGCATTCTGATCGAGTTCGCCGAGGACGCGCGGATTCCGCCCGCCCAGCGCGAGAGCGCGCGGAAGCTGCTCGCCAAGCGCAAGAACGGCTCGGAGTTCATGCTCGCGGCGCTCGAGCACCATTACGATTTCGTGACGGGCGATCAGGCGCCGCCCGTCGGTCCGCTCGCCGACGCGCTCGCAGGCCTTCACGACGCGCGCGCGTCGGCCCCGCTCGCGCGCCACTTGAACGATCCCGCCAATTCGATCGACGACGTGGTGCGGGCGGCGCGAGCGCTCGAGGTGCTGGCCACGAGCGCGGAGGCGCGCGACCTGTCGACGTTCTTCGCGCTTTACCGGGCGACAGCCGACGATCCAGCGCTGGTGGATGCGGTGCTCTCCGTGGCGTCCGCGCTCGTGCGCGTCGGCGGTTCGGAGGGTCGCGCCCTCGTCGAACGAGCCTCGGCCGATCCTTTCACCCAGCCGGATGTCGGGCGCGGGCTCGCGAAATTGGTCGCCCCGAAACCGGCCGCTGCCGCCGCTGCAAAACCCTGAGCCTCGCTTGCGCGGGCCGCGCACGGGGGGCAGGATGACGAAACAAGAAATTTTGGAGGATGCGATGACGCAGCTCGACTCTTTGAAGAAGTTCACGACCGTGGTCGCCGACAGCGGTGACATCGAAGCGCTGGCCAAATACAAGCCGCAAGACGCGACGACGAATCCGTCACTGCTGCTCAAGGCCGCCCAGGTGCCCAAGTACAAGCACCTGGTCGAAGAGGCCATCCGCTACGCCGCGAGCCAGAACGGCGACAAGCACGCCCGCGCGACCGCGTTCATGGACAAGCTCGCCGTGAACTTCGGCTGCGAGATCCTGAAGATCGTTCCCGGACGCGTCTCGACCGAGGTCGACGCGACGCTGAGCTTCGACACGGAGGCGAGCATCGCCAAGGCGCGCAGTCTCGTCGGCCTCTACGAAAAGGCAGGCATCCCGCGCGAGCGCATCTTGATCAAGCTCGGCACCACCTGGGAGGGCATCCGCGCCGCCGAACGCCTCGAGCAGGAGGGCATCCACACGAACATGACGCTGCTCTTCAGCTTCGCTCAGGCGGTCGCCTGCGCCGAAGCCAAGGTGACGCTGATCTCGCCCTTCGTCGGTCGTATCTACGACTGGTACAAGAAGTCCAAAGGCGTGAGCGACATCCCGATCGCCGAAGATCCCGGAGTTTCGAGCGTCGAGCGCATCTACACCTATTACAAGAAGTTCGACTACAAGACGCAGGTCATGGGCGCGAGCTTCCGCAAAGTGGAGCAGGTGGTCGCGCTCGCAGGCTGCGATCTCTTGACGATCAGCCCCGAGCTGCTCGAGCAGCTGAACGCGGCGCCCGGCGAGCTCGAGCGCCGGCTCAGCGTGGAAAAGGCCAAGGCCACGAACGTCGAGCGCATCCACATGGATGAAAAGACGTTCCGCTGGCTCCACAACGAAGATGCCATGGGCACGGACAAGCTGTCCGAGGGCATTCGGGTCTTCAACGTCGACGGCCGCAAGCTCGAGGCGTTCGCAGCCTCGGAGCTCGCCAAAGTGAGCGCGGCGTAGTCGCGAGTTCGCGCGGGCGCGAGTTCGCGCGGGCGCGTCTAAAAGCCCGACGCGAACACGAAGTAGCTCTGCACGCCGGGCGGCGCCTTCGAATCGAGCCCGCGCGCGAGCCCGATGCGGAGCTCCGTGTCGTCGTTGTAGACGAGCGAGAAATCCACGTGGAGCTCGCCGCCGACACCGACGTGATACGACTTCCACGGGTCGCGTAAATCGAGCTCGTTGTACGCGCCGCCCCAGTCGAGGAAGGCGGCGCCGCTCAACGTGCGCAGAAAGCCGGGCAGCGTGCTCAACCCGCGGTCGATGTACGCGATGGGGAAGCGATACTCGACGTTCAGCAGGTTGTAGTTCGTGCCCGAAAATTGCAGCGGTTTGTAGCCGCGCAGCACGAAGCCGGTCTGCCGCACGCCGGTCCTGAGCGCGTCGAGCGGCGGCGTGTCGGCAAAGCCGCCCGTGTAGTAGTAGTCGAGCCGCGGATACGTGCCCGCGGAGGTGCCGCCCGAGAGCCCCACGGCGAGCACGTGATGGCGCAGCCAGGGAAGCGAAAGGTAGCCCGTGAGCGCGCCGCTGAACGCGATCAGCGTCGATTCGCTGCCCCACGCTGGATCGGCGAAGTCGGCCCCCACGCCGAGTCCGAGTCCGTGCTCCGGGCTGATGGCATAGCCCGTCGAGCTGGCCGTCGAAAGTTGGTAGCCGAGATGAACCACGGCCAAAATTCCGCGATCCGGTTCGCTGGGCACGAGCGCGAACGGATCGAGTGACGTGCCGAGCGGCTGGTCGTGATCCCAGTCCAGCAAGGTGTAGGAGAGCGCAATGTCCTGTACTTCGAAGTCACCCGGGAGCGGCAAATCGACGCCCGTCGTGACGCCCGTGCGGTGTTCGACGACCTGCTGCGGCGTTCCCGTCACGCGGTAGTCGGTACGCGGCGCGGCGGAACGAAAGAGCGACGCGTTGAACGAGAAGGGCAGTGCGTAGTACGCGTAGTCGAGCGAACCGAGCAAGTCGGCGTGGCGGGTCTCGAATACGAGGCGTGCGGCGAGCGCGTGCCGTCCGATCGCGTCGCTGCCGGTCGTGCCGACGGTGATGGCTTCCCCGAACGTGCCGGAGCCGTAGCCGAAGGTGAGCGCTCGTGGCGCGAGCGTCGGGAGCGCGCGGTACGGCGTGACGGGCCAGCTCTGGGCCGGCAGTGCGGAGGGGAAGGGCCGTTCGTCCCTGGGCGCGTTCGCGGGCGTCCAGCGTGCAGGTTCGAGCGGGAGGGCGAAGAGATCGAAGCCGTCCGCGCTGTAGCCGACATACACGAGCGTGCGGCCGTCGGGCGACGGCTCGGGCATGTACGCGCCCGTGACGACGTTCGTCACTTGAAAGAGCGCGCCCGTGGCGAGCTCGTAGGCATAAATGTTCGAGATACCGCTGCGATCCGAGGAGAAAAACAGCGTCGTTCCGTCGTGCGACCAAGCGGGCTGCTGATCGAGCGCGCGGTCGTGCCACAGCTCGAAAAAGCGCCCGCTCGCGACGTCGACGACGCGCACGTCCCGATAGCCGCCGGCCGTCCACGCGGTGTACGCGACGCGCGTTCCGTCGGGGGAGAAACGCGGCGTGTACGCTTGCTCGAAGCGCGCGCTCGGGACGAGGCGGCGCTCGTTCGTGACGCGGCCGTCCGGCGTGAGCTCCGCGTGGCGCAGCGTGGTCGTGCCGCGATCGTTCGTCACGTACACCATGTGCCGCCCGTCGGGGCTCACGTCGACATCGCGCGTTCGGCGCCCGAGCGTGAGCCGTTGTCGCTTGCGATCCAAGCCGCTCGGCGACGTTTCGCCGGGCGGCAGTCGAAACAGGTCACCGAACGGGTATTTGCGCCGCGAGGGCACCTGGTTGTCGAAATAGAGCGAACAATCCGGTCCGTACGCGAGACTCCGTCCACTCGCGCGCGCGACGAGCTCCTCTTCCGGCGCGTGCCCGGCGCGCGGGAGCGCTAGCGTGTAAATTCCGCCGAGCGTGTTCGCGTCGGCGCGCACGTACGCGAGCGTCCCCGGCGCATGGCAGCTCGGCGGCAAGAAACGCGGGTCGAGTGCTTGCCAGCCGCGGAAGGTGAGTCGCTCACCTGCGCGCAGCCCCGCGCGCACGACGGCGTCGCGCTCGGCGCCGTAGCGCTGCTTCAGATCGCGTATCCAGCCGGCGTAGAGCTCCTCGTACGTGCGGCCCGTGGCGCGCCGGATCGCGCGGTTGACGCCGAACGGAACGATGGCCGCGCCGTAGTCCGTGGCGACCGCCGCGTACACGTCCGGACCGTAGATACTCGCGATCCACTCGACGAATTTCGCGCCGTAGAGGTACCAGAGCGTGCCGGAAGGCCAGCGTCGCGGCGAGTGAGTGATTTCGTCGAGCGTGGCGACGCGGTTTTCGAGCACGTCGGCTCGCAGCATCATGTCGAACTGCGTCGAACGCAGGCGCCCGCCGCTCGTGTGCTCGCTCTCCATGGCGACGGCGAGCCCCTCGAGGATCCAATGCGGCTCGACTTGATTGGGCGCGAGCGTCGGGCCGATCACGTGATTGACGACGTTCGGCACGCCCGAGACGTTCGTCATGTGTAGGATGTGGGTGAGCTCGTGCGTGACGAGCTCGGTGACCCAGTCGTCGTAATCACCGAGCGTCGACATGTCGTCGGGTGCGCTCACGTAGAGGTTCACGGTCGGGTACGGCAGCGCATACGCAAGTCCATTGGCTTCCTCGGTGCCGTCCGTGAGCACGATTTCCGTGCGTTCGGCGGGGCGGTGACCGAGCTCGGGGGCGAGCCGTTCGTAAACGTCTTCCGCCACGGTCGCGACGCGCTGGGCCACGTCCTCGATGCCGGCGTGGAAATGGACGTGGTAGTGCGGCGTCGTCACCGTGAGCCACGGCACCCACGGGTCACTCGCGCGCGCCGGCGTCGTCAGCACGAGCGTCGCGAAGACGACGGCGAGTCGCGCCCATTCGAGCGCACGGCGCTCACGGCGCCGTGCGGCCGACGAAAGCGACGCAACCGCGCCGCGCGAAGCCGCCGCGTGCAAAGCGGCGGACGCCGGGTCAGAGGTCGTCGTAAAAGAGCGGCTCGCGATTGCGGACGTAGCGGTACACGAGCTGGCGTCCCTCGGCCGAGATCTGCGTGAACTGCGCGCCGAAGCCGGGCGACGAGTCCGGGCCCGACTGTGGTGAGTCTCGCGTCCAGCGCACGACTGCGGCGGCTTCGAACTCGTAGCCGCCGGGTAACGACACCTTCACGGCGAGCGGCGCGCCGACGTCGGGAATGTTGTAGGTGGCGATGAAAATGCCGCCCGAATCGACGACGTCGTTGCCACTGAGTCCCTTGTAGAAATTCGTCGAGCTGTGGGCGCCGAGCTCCGCTTCGTAGCGAAGGACGCCGCCCGCAGGGGGAGCACCGGGCGCGGCCGCCGGCGGCGCACCGGGCGCGGGCGGTGGCGCTTGCCAGACTTGTCCGACCGGCGCGGTTTGCTGTCCCCAGTTCTGCGCGACCTGCGGGGGAGGGTTCGCATTCGGCGGGGCCGAGCGCCTCGCGGCGTCGACGACCGCCACTTGCGGCGGAAGCTCCCCGACCGTTTGAAAGGCGCCCGACGGCTGCGTCGGCGGCGAGGGCACGACCGAACCTTGTCCGAGCGCCGCCGTGAGCTGATGCACGAGACTGAGCGCCGTGGCGATGGCTTCCGTCGCCTGGTCAGCCGCCGTGTGACGCACGGGTGCGGCTTGCAGCTCCGAGAGCGCCCGACGCACTTGCACGAGCGCTCCCGCGGCGTCGCTGCCGGGCCCCCCGCGCGAGGTTTCGACGCGATGCAGAGCACTCATGGCTTGCGCCACTGGCTCAGCTGCCTTCAGCACCTGCTCCGGCACCCCGGGACTCTGCAGCGCCCCTAGTCCGCGAGCCAAATTCTCCCGAGCGGTTCGCGCCAACGTCACGACATCCATCGATGAACATTCCCTCCGCGAGAGGTGGGTGCTGAGTCTAACATCAACTCAGCCGGCCGGTGTCCCGATGCGACAGGTGCTCCCGGACCGCGGCTGCCAGCCGCTCCCGGCCGAGCAACTGGTCCAACCCAGTGCCGTTTCCCTCGACCACGGCGCGCCGAACGGCGACGGCTCCGTCCCCGGTGCGCAGCACGAGCGTCGGGGGCATGCCGTGCACGGCCGCCTCGCCCGGCTCGAGTGCAGCGGGGAAATCCGCCGCTCGTTCGGCCCGGGTCACGATGAGCTCGAGCCCCTCGACGTCGAGCGCGAGTCCCGGGACGGGGGAGAGGGCGCGGATGCGACGCAAGATTCGTTCGGTCGTCCAACCCCAGTTCACCCGCAGCTCGTCGCCGCTCGGCTCGGGTGCCCACGTCACGAGCTCGGCGCGTTGGGGTACCGGGCGCGGAGGCCCGCCGTTCGCGTACGCGGCCGTCACCTCACGCAGAAGTGCAAGCGATGGTCGGTCGAGCGCGCGCGCTAGTTGCCAAGAATCGAGCTCACCAAGCGCGAGCGTGCGCGTACCCAGGATGTCGCCTTCGTCGTACTCGGGACTCAGTGTGTGCACCGTCACGCCGGTCTCGCGGTCGCCCGCATCGATGGCGGAGAAGTACGGATTCGGTCCGCGGTGGCGTGGCAAGAGCGACGGATGCGCGCCGATGCCTCCGTAGCGCGCGCGTTCGAGCCACGCGCTCGGCAGCTTGCGTGTCCAAAACCAACTCACGATCAAATCGGGGTTTTCGTGCGCGAGCGCTGCTTCCACCCGCGTGTTCAAGCGCGAGCCGAGCACCTTGGCCGCGAGCACGCGTTCAGCGCCGATGGTGCGGACGAGCCGCCGCCGCCCGGGCGCGTCGACCGGCGCGAGCACCGCGAAGCGCACATCGTGTCCGTCGCGTGCGAGGAGACACGCCGCGAGAGGTAGGCCGAAGTAGGCGATGCGGAGTGTCATGGCACTGGCCCGTCGTGCACTGCGCGCGAGCGGCGTTGCGAAAGAGCCGGCGCTGGTTCAGGATGAACGTGCATGCTGAGATGGGCGTCGGCTCCGTGGCTCTTGGCTGCCGCCGTGCTCGGGCTCGGGGGATTCGCGATGGCGCAGGACGGACTCATCGTCGATCCGTGGCGCCATCCTAGCGCTACGTTCGGCGAGCGGGCGAAGTCGCCGTACCCCGACGCTCAGACGGCGCGAGCCTTCGCAACGCGCACCGCGCGCAAGGCCGGCCCCACCATCGTCCCGCTCGGCCCACCGCTCGCCCTCCGCACGAACCCTGGAGCGGTCGTACCGCTCGGACCGGCCGGCCACGAAGACATCGTCGATCCTTGGGCCGTATCGCGACCGGCCTCAGCCGCCGAACGCCCTGCGCGACTTGCCGCAGCGCACCGCAACTGGTCTTGGGAAATCCAAGAAATCGTCGATCCGTGGCGGCGAGGGCCGCTGGCCGTGGCGACCGACCCCGCGATCGTGGACCCCTGGGCGCAGTAGAGCCCCGCAAATCCCACCGGCCGCGCCCCGAAAACTTGGTCCGAGGCAAGCCTCCCTGTTAAGCCCATCACATGGATGCTGGCGGCGACAGGCGCGCCTTTCGCCCGGCCCTTCGCGCCGGAGCCCGCTTCGACCCGCTCGCGGCGGGGCGGCCCGTGTTGGTTTTCGAAGGTGTGCACAAAGCCTACCGTGCCGACGCTCCCGTGCTTCGCGGCTTGAGCCTCGAGATTGCTCGCGGCGAGTTCGTGTTCATCACGGGCAATTCCGGCGCCGGTAAGAGCACGCTGCTCCGCCTGCTCTACGCCGAAGAATCCGTCGACGCGGGCCGCATCTTGTTTTTGGGGCGGGAAATCGCGCGTCTCACGCCGAGCTCGATTCCGTACCTGCGCCGCAACCTCGGCATCGTGTTTCAGGACTTTCGCCTGGTCGAAAATTGGTCCGTGCTCGATAACGTGGCGTTGCCGCTCGAGGTGCTCGGGCTGCCGGCGCGCACCATCCGCCAGCGCGTCGGCGCCGTGCTCGAGCGCGTGGGGCTCTCGGGCCGCGGCCACGAGCGCGCCGGACACCTCTCGGGCGGCGAGCAGCAGCGCGTGGCGATCGCGCGCGCCATCGTGAGCGAGCCCGCGCTTTTGCTCGCCGACGAACCCACCGGTAACCTCGATCCGCAGCTCGCGCTCGACATTCTCGGCTTGCTCGAAGACATCAACGAGACGGGGGTCACCGTGCTGTTTGCGACTCACGACCGCACGCTCCTCGACGTGCGTCCGCGCCGCGTGGTCGTGCTCGACGAAGGCCGCGCTTTCGACGCGCCGCAGGGTCTCGACCAAGAGGCGAAACTCGCGTCGCTCGACGGACCCTTGCCGAACCGAGGAGCCGCGGCGTGAGCGCATTCGAACGCGCCGTGCGCGGCGCCAAGAATGATCTGCGCCTGCACGCGCTCGGCGTTTTTTCCGTCGCCGTCGCGTTCCTTTGTTTGGGCGCGACGCTGCTCGCGGTCGTCAACGTCGATCACGCCCGCGCGCGCTGGGCGAGCCTCGGCCGAGCGTCCGTGTACCTCACGCCACGGGCGAGCAAGGAGCAAGTCGCCGCCATCGAGCGTGCGCTCCGAGCGTCCGAAGGCGTCACGACGGTGCGCCACGTCACGCCCGAAGACGCGCGCCGCGACGCCGCCGAAGTCGGCAAAGACGCGCTCATCGACGCGCTGCCCGCCGAAGCATTCCCTGAATCGCTCGAGGTGAGCGTGCAGAAAGACGTGCGGCCCGAGCGGCTCGAGCAACTCGCCGCCCAGCTGCGCGTGCTACCGGCGGTCGAAGGCGTCGAGACGTACGGCAACTGGAGCGACCGCATCGAGAGCCTGCTCGCAGGCGGAGTCGCTGCAGCCGGCATTTTGGCGCTGGTCGTGCTCGCTGCCGTCGTGAGCGTCGTCTCTTCGACGATTCGGCTGTCGCTACAGCGCCGCAAGCTCGAAGTCGAAGTGATGAAGCTCGTCGGCGCGACCGAAGGTTACGTGCGCGAGCCGTTCGTGATCGAGGGCGCCGCGCAGGGCGCGCTCGGCGCAAGCTTCGCGATCGTGCTGCTCGGCGTGCTTTACCTCGTCGTCCAGAGCCACCTCGATCAGCGCCTGGTCGCGCTGTTCGGCTCCGCGCCCACGTTCTTGCCTTGGCCGCTCGTGCTCGTCACCGTCGTGCTCGGCGCGCTGCTCGGCGCGGTCGCGGCGTTTTGGAGCTTGCGGCGCTTCGTGACCACATGACGTTTGCGCGCTCGCGTCTCGTACGGTTGCTCGTACCCGCGGCGGTTGCCGTCGTTTCCCCCGTGCTCCACGCGGACGCGGGGCCGGCGCATGCGCAAGCGGCGTCGGCGGACGAGGTCGCACGCGTGCGTCAGAGCGTCACGCGCGACGAAGAAGCACTACGCCGTCGCTCCGACGAGCTCCGGCGTGACGCGACGAGCATCGACGCTCGCATCCTTGCGCGGGGCCGCAGTTACGTCAGGCTGTCACGCGCCGGGCTCTTGCCGGTCGGCGACGGCTTCGAGGCGCTCGTGGAACACGCCGTGCGCCTCGAGCGGCTGCATCACGCGCTCGAGAACGACCTCGCGACGGCCAAGCGGCTCGCCGCCGAACGCGTCGCCGTGAGCAAGGAGCTCGCCGCGGTTCGAGCCCGAGGCTCGACGCTCGACGACGAGCAGCGCGTGCTCGCGCGCGCCGAAACCGCGCTGCGCGCCGCCGACGAACGCGAGAGTGCCTTCGCGCAAGCGTTCGAAAGCAGCAGCCACACGGCCGTGTACGGTGCCGTCGGCCCCGCCGAGCCCGGGGCGCGCTCGAGCTTTGCGGAGCTCAAGGGCAGGCTGCCGTTTCCGATCGCGGGTCGCAGCGAAATTCGGCCCGCACGCCGCGCGAGCTCCGACGGGCCGGGCCTCGAAATGCGCGCCGCTCCCGGCGCGGCCGTACGAAGTGTCGCCGCGGGACGCATCGCCTTCGCCGACTCGTACGCCGACTACGGTAAGACCGTCATCATCGACCACGGCCGTCATTTTTACACGCTGAGCGCGAACCTCGGCACCATCGACGTAGCTGTCGGAGACGAGGTGAGTGCGGGCGAGCGGATCGGCTCAGTCGGTGACACGGGCAACGGCCCGCGCTTGTACTTCGAAGTTCGCAGCGGCAAAGACACGGTCGATCCGGCGAGCTGGTTCGGTCTCTAAATCGTCGTAGCCGGCACGCGCCCGGCTTGGCACGGGCGTGACTTGGCTTTAGGCTAATCCGTCATGCACGAGCGCCGTCTGGTGGGATGGTGGCTAGGGATCGCTCTGCCGCTTTTTTTGGTGGGACTGCCGGCGCGCGCTCAATCGACCGCCGCTTTCCCCTCCGACACGCCGCCGCCGCGCACGCAACCGAAGCCGCCCCCGCCGAAGCCCACGCCCCCAGCGCCCGCGCCTCGCCCCGCCGCCTCGCCCGCGAGCACTTCGCCGCGTCCCGCGCCTCGCCCCGCCGCCGCCCCTGCGAGCACTTCGCACCGTCCCGCGCCCGTTCCCCCGCAACCACCGCCGGTGGTCGTCGTGCCCCCGCCTGCGCCGACGATGCCGAGCGCGTCGGCCACCGACGTGCGCCCGCCCGTCCTGCCCTACTACGAAGGCATGCCCGTTCCGCCCGGTTACAAAGTCGTCAAGCGCCAGGCGACGGGCGTCATTACGGGAGGAGCGGTCGGGTTAGCCGCGTCCTATGCGACCGCGGTCATTTTCGGTGCGGCTCAGGGCTTCGACAACGCGTCGGGTTGGCTCGCGGCCCCCGTCATCGGTCCCTGGCTCGCGATCACGGAGCGAAACTACGGGACGTGCAAGACCGCCAACGTGCAAGAAGCGCGGGCGTGCGTGAACGAAGCCGTGCACGAGGTGCAGTACATCACCTTCGTGGCGGTGGACGGCGTGTTCCAAATGGCCACGGGCTTCTTGTTGCTCGCGGGCCTGCTGAGCTCTAAAGACGAGCTAATTCGGCAGGATCTGGTGCCGAAGGTGAGCTTCGTCGTGCCGGCGGCGGGCCGGCGCCAATGGGCGCTCAGCGTGCAGGGACGATTTTAGGGTTGCCGTGACGATTCGTTAGCAACCGGGTCCGGACGCGGCCGACCTTGGATCATGAAGGAGGTATGTTCATGACCACTCGCATCGATCCCACCGGTCCTGCGCCGGTACTCACGACCGCGCCGACCGCGCTCCGCACGACGGCGCAGCCCGTGCAGCCCTTTCAGAGCGTGATGAATGCCGGCGCGGGCGCCGTCATCGGCGGCGCCGAAGCCGCCGTTCAGCGCTTGCCTGGCGGCTCAATCCTCGCGGCCGCGTTTCGTCCGACTGGCCCCAACGCTTTCGTCGCCTCCGGGCGCGTGACGCCCATGCCGACGACGCCTGAAGGCTATCCGACGACCGCGTCCGGCACGGGTTCCGCGGCGTCCGGCACGAGCACGTCTACGAGCGGCGACCCCGCCATCGAAGGCATGCTCAACCAAAACGCCGATCAAAACCTCTATTACATTGCCCTGCAGGAGCGGATCAGCGCGGAGAATCGCACCTACAGCGCCTACTCGAACGTGCTCCGCGTCCGTCACGACACGATGAAGAACGCGATCGGCAATTTGAGGTAGTCTTCGCGAGCACGCCATGGGCATCGACGGCATCGGCAAACCGCCGCCAATCGGCCCCGCGGGAGCGCCCGCGGCGCCGAGCGCAACGGGCGGCAAATTCGACGTCGGCGCGGCGGCGCCTACGCAGCCGAGTGGCGACCTCGGCCGTCTCGAGCGCGGCGAAATCGGACTCGACGCTTACCTCGACGGCAAGGTGACGGCCGCGACTCAGCACCTCGCGGACAAGCTCACGCCGGAGCAACTCGCGTTCGTCCGCCATACGTTGCGGAGCGAGCTCACGAACGATCCAGTGCTCGTCGAGCTCGTACGTCGGACGACAGGCAAGATCCCCGAGCCCTCGTCCGAGTGAGCGCCCCGCGGCTCCGCTGGGTCGCGCCGCCCGGCGTCGACGAAGCGCTCGGCGCGCTGCTCGCGCGGCTCGCTCCGAACCTCGCTCACGCCCTCGCGGAGGGTCGCGTGTTCGTGGGCGGACGGCGCGCGGACGACGCAGCGCTCCGGCTTACTCCGGGCACGGTCGTGGAGGTGCACGCTGCTCGCACGCCGAGCGGCGGCGTCACGCTGCTCGCCGAGCACGCGGGGCTCGTCTTCGTGAGCAAGCCGGCCGGCGTCGCGACGGAGCCGGACCACGCCGGGGTCGCCGGCAGTCTCGTCGAGCTCGTGGCGCGCGAGCTCGCGCTGCCGCGCAGCGAGCTTCACGCAGTGTCGCGGCTCGACGTGGGAGTGAGCGGCGTCGTCACGTTCGCCCGGAGCGCGGCGGGGCGTCGGTTGGCCGTGGAGTTACGCGCGCGCGGCGCGTTGCTGCGCCGGTACGTCGCCGTGGCGGCGAGCGCGCCGGAGCCGCCCGAGGGCGCGTGGAACTCGCCGCTTGCTCGGCGCCCGCGCGCGAGCGAGGGCTCTCATGACGAGCGTCCCGCCGAGACCCTTTACGCGGCGGTCGCGCGCGCGGGGCGCGTCGTCATCACGGGTCCCGAGCACGCGCGCGTCGAGCTCGAACCCGCGCTGCTCGCGCTCTCGCCCGTGACGGGCCGCACGCACCAGCTGCGCGTGCATGCGGCGCGCGCCAAGGTTCCGTTCTTCGGCGACGGCGCCTATGGTGGCGCTCAGCGTGTGGTGCTCGCGAACGGCAGCGTGCGCGCGCTCGGACGTGTCTTCTTGCACGCGGCCTGGGTCGAGCTCGAGCTCGGCCCTGACCGGCTCCGCGTCGAAGCGCCGCCGCCCGACGAGCTCGTGGCGCTGTGGAGCGACTGCCGAGGCGCCCCGGAAGCTTGGTCACACGCCCTCGAAATTGCGCTCGTGCGTTCCCGAGGCTAACGAGAGCGCGTGCTTTTGCGTTTCGCGCTGCCGCTCGCTCCAGTACCGCAACCCGGATCTTCGATCCGGGTTCGCCCGCTGCCGCGGGCGCCACGGCTTTTGCCGTGGGCGGTCCTACCCCCAAGCGGGTGCGCGGCAGCGCCCCCCTCGCCTTCGGCGAGCCTCCCCCCCCGGCCGCTTCGCGTCCGCCGTACGACAGCCCGCGACTTCAAGCGTACATATCCCGGAACGCGCATCGGGGCTGTCGTACTATTTGCTTTCGCTTGCTCGAAGGTGCCGCCCATTTTGGCGCCGAACCAGGACACGCCCCACGTCACCCTGCCGGTGCCCGTCGCCGAAGGACACGGCGAACCCGTGCCCGCCGAGCTCCCCGAAACGGCTGCGGGCGCGTCCGCAGCAGCGAGCGCGCGAGCCGTGCCGCCCGCGCCCAAGCAGTTCTCGAGCGATCCACCCGATCCGCTGCCGCTCCGGCAAACGGAACAATACGAGTACACGTTTCACTACGACCACGGCGCGATCGAGCTCGCGGGCGTGCGCCCCGTGCTTTACCCGAAGCCAATCGTGACGGCGCGTCGCATGGGTCGCTTCGCCGTCGAGCTCTGGATCGGTCACGAGCTGGTCGATCGCGTGCGCTTCGACTTTCCGCTGCTGGCCGCCGACGAACCGAAGGCAGGGCCGCGTCCGCTCGGCGAAAAGCCCGGCATGCAAGGCGGTTCGTTCACGACCACGGTGCTCGTGCCCGCGGCGCGTCGCGCGCGAACGGCCCGGCTCGTCGATCGCGCCCTGCGCACACAAGCCGAGCTCGTGTGGCCGCCCGGGCCCGCCGGTTTGGGCCCCATGCAGCCGATGGCGGCTCCGAACACCGCGTCCGGCGACGCGGGTGCCGCAGCCACCGGCGCCGCTGCCGGGCCGAACGCCGAAGGTCCGTCGCCGTCGGTTACGGCGCAGCCCTCGCCATCTGCGGCTGCAAGTAGCGCTACTCCGCCGTCGTCCGGCGCGCCGCGCGCCGCTTCCCCCGCTCGAGCGCATCCTCGATGAGGCGCGTGACGAGCGTGCGCGCGTCGACGCCGCTCGCTTGCATCAGTTTCGGAAACATCGAGATCGAGGTGAAGCCGGGCAGCGTGTTGATTTCGTTCACCCAGAAGCGCCCGTCGCGATCGAAAAACAGATCCACGCGGCCGAGTCCTTCGGCCTCGAGCGCGTCGAAAGTCGCGAGCGCGAGCCGGCGCGCTTCGGCGCTGTCAGGCTCCAAGAGCGCGGCGGGAATTTTCGTCGTCGTACCGTGCTCGTCCAAGTATTTGGCGGCGTAAGAATAAAAGCCGTCGGCGTGTTCGACCACGATTTCGCCTGGAATCGAGGCGAGCGGCGGCTCCCCGCCGAGCACGGCGCACTCGATTTCGCGCGGGCGTTCGAGCCCGGCCTCGACCACGACTTTGTCGTCGTATTCGAACGCCGCGGCAATGGCGGCGCCGAGCACGGCGCGTTCCTTCACGCGGGACACGCCCACCGACGACCCGAGATTCGCCGGCTTCACGAAGAGCGGCAGCGCGAGCGCGTCGAGCTCGCCGAGCACGGCCGCGCGCTCGCGTTCCCACCGCCCGCGCTTGACGGCGCGATACGGCAACACGGGCAGCCCAGCCGCGAGGAGCAAGCGCTTCATCACGTCCTTGTCCATCCCGACCGCCGAGCCGAGCACCCCCGAACCGACGTACGGAACGCCCGCGAGCTCGAGCAAGCCTTGCACGCTGCCGTCCTCACCGAGCGGGCCGTGCAGCACGGGAAATACCACGTCGATCGGCAGCGTCCCTGGCGAGGGGCCGCTCGTCGTGAGCGCTCCCGTCGGGTGCGCCGGCAAGAGCACGGGCAGTGTCGAACCGTCGAGCGCGACGTGGCGTGGGTCGCGCGCCTGAGCGAGTAGCCGCGCGCCGTCCTGTAGAAGCCAGCGTCCCGCTTTGTCGATGCCGACGAGCACGGGCTCGTAGCGCTCGCGATCGAGCGACTCGAGCACGAAGCGCGCCGAGAGCAGCGAGATTTCGTGCTCGGCCGAACGCCCGCCGAACAGGATCGCTACGCGTAGTTTCGACGTGCCTAGGGCCACGCTCGCACTCTAACGCGGACGGCGCTGCCTCCCCAAAAACTCGCTGACTCAGCCAGAATTCAGAGTTTCCGCCGTTTGAAAACGATGTCGCTTCGCCCTGTCACGCCCGGGCGCGCAGCGTGCCGATCGGTGGCCCTTTGGGCGCGGGCGCGACGGGAGGCGCGACAGAAGGGCCGAGCCGTCCTCTAGCCGTCACTCATTCGACCCGAAACCAATCGACGTCGGCGTAGCCGGCTTCGCGCACTTGCTCGCGGGCACGCAGCGCGAAGAGGCCGATTTTCGCGCCGACCCAGCGCCCCGGCTGCGCCTGGAACGGCTCTCCGAGCGCCGTGAACGCGAGGTTGTCGCGACTGAACGTAAATTCCGTACGTCCGCCCTCGAGCACACGAGCGCGGAGGTACAGCGTATTGGGCGGCGCGCGCACGACGCCGCTCTCCTTTTCGGCCGCACCCGTGCTCGCGCCCTTGCATACCGTCTGCGCCAGCACGACCTCGGCGCCGCGGCGCTCGAACGCGAGCGTCGCGTAATCGTTGCCGAACACGACGAGCCCCGCGCGCTCGCCGTCGTTCAAGCCGTTGAACTCGACTTTCGCCGTCACCGTGAAGGCGGGGCCCGGAAACTTCTGCAGCAGCAGGTTCGGGGCGTCCCACAGATTTCGCAAGTCCTGCGGCGGATCGACGCAAGTCAGGCGCAGCAAGCCTTCGTTCGGCGCGGGCAGCGCCCAGCCCGGCTGCGCATTGGCTTGCCACTGCCACTCGAGACCGAGCTTCGCGCCCTCGAACTCGTCCGACTCGGCGGGCGTTGCGAGCAGCGGCTTGCCTGAGATCTCCGGCTTCTTGTGCGTCGCGACCGGCTCGCCCGCGTCTCCGATCACGGGCCAATCGTCGACCCACTTCATGGGCTCGAGGTGCACGACGCGGCCGTACACGCCGCGATCTTGATAATGCAAAAACCAATACTCGCCCTTGGCGGTATCGACCCACCCGCCTTGGTGCGGTCCGTTGATCGCCGTCGTGCCTTGCGCGAGCACGATCCTGTCTTCGTAGGGACCGTACGGATTCTTCGAGCGCAGCGCGACTTCCCAGCCCGAGGGCACGCCGCCGGCCGGAGCCGCGATGAAGTAGTAGCCGCCGTGCTTGTAAAGCTTCGGTCCTTCGATCGTCGGATGCTTCTGGTGGCCGTCGTAGACGAGCACGCCGTCGTCGAGCACACGCTTACCGTCTTCGCTCAGCCGACTCAGGACGAGCGTGCTCTTGATGCCGGTGCGACTCGCGGCGAACGCGTTCACGAGGTACGCCTTGCCGTCGTCGTCCCAGAACGGACACGGATCGATCCAGCCCTTGGCGGCTTTGACCAGCTCGGGTTTGGACCAGGGGCCCGCGGGATCCTTCGCAGTGGCGACGTAAATGCCGGTGTCCGCGTCGGCCCAGTAGACGTAAAATAGCCCCGCGTGTTTGCGGAGCGACGGCGCCCACACGCCGCCGCCGTGCCGCGGCAGGTCGAACGTCGCGCGCGGCTCTTGCGCGTCGAGCACGTGACCGATGAGCTCCCAGCTCACGAGGTCGCGCGAGTGCAGCACCGGGATGCCCGGTGTGGCGTTGAAGCTCGACGCGACGAGGTAAAAGTCGTTGCCCGAGCGCAGCACGTCCGGATCCGAGTAATCGGCATAGAGCACCGGATTTCGGTAAGTGCCGTCGCCGTTGTCGGGCACCCACGCTTTGGAGAGCGGCGGGCTCGGCTTCGGCTTCGCGCCGATGAGCGCCGCGAGCGCGAGCCCGATTGCGCCGGCTTTGGCGAGAACAGTGCCGCGCAGCATGCCTGGCGGGCGTAACACGCGGCCTCGGGACCGGAAAAATTTGGTGTCGGGGCGTGTGTGTATGAAGGGCGGTCCCGAGCTAGCGAATGAGGGACGATTCGTGTAACGCTTGCGCCACTTCGATGAAGTGCGAGGCGTGCGGACACGAGAACGTCGATGGCGCGCGGTTTTGCGCGAAGTGCGGGGCGATTCTGGCGACGCCGGCGGAGGGACCGGACCCGCTCGTCGGGCAGGTCATCGGCGGGCGCTACCGCGTGACGCGCGTGCTCGGCGAAGGCGGCATGGGCAAGGTCTACGTCGGCGAGCAGCAGATGGGCTCGACCGTGCGCAAGGTCGCGATCAAGACGTTGCACGCGCACCTTTCGAGCGATCCGTCCGTGCTCCAGCGCTTCCACCGCGAGTGCGGCACGGTCGCGCAGCTCGAGCACCCGAACACGATCAAGTTCTTCGACTTCGGTGCGACTCCGGACGGCACGCTCTACATCGCGATGGAGTTCGTCGCCGGCAAGCCGCTGAGCGACGTGATCGCAGAGCAGGGGCCACTCTCGCCCGAGCGCGTGAACAAGATCATGCGTCAGGTCTGCGGCGCGCTCGACGAAGCGCACCTGCAAGGCATCATCCACCGCGATCTCAAGCCCGACAACATCGTGCTCACCGATCGCGCGGGCGAGACGGACTTCGTCAAAGTGCTCGATTTCGGCATCGCCGCGCGACGCGAATCGGGCGACGCGCACAAAGAGCAGAAGCTCACGCAGCAGGGCATGGTGCTCGGCACGCCGCCCTACATGAGTCCCGAGCAATTCACCGGTAAAGCGCTCGACGCGCGCAGTGACGTCTACTCGCTCGGTGTCATGGCCTACGAGATGCTCACCGGCGCGCTGCCGTTTCATGCCGACACTCCGTGGCAGTGGGCAACGCAGCACATGACGGCGCAGCCAACGCCGTTCGAAGTCGCCGCTCCGTCGCGCGACATCCCGCCCGACATGAAGCACGCGATCTTGAAAGCGCTCTCCAAAGATCGCGAAGAGCGTCAGTCTTCGGCGCGCGAGTTCTTCTCCGAGCTCTCGAGCGGCGGGCGCATGACGGTAGCGGCCGACGCACGCGCCGCGTCGAAGCACACGGACACGGCCGCCATGCCGGCGCCCCCCGACTTCAATCAGCCTGCGCCGAACTTCCCCGCGCGAACCGTGGCGGCGCCCATGGGCTCGGCGCCGAACCTCGGGATGGCGCCGCACGTCCCCGCGACGGCGCCGGCCGTCGTCGCCCACGTGCCGCCCCCGCCCGTCACGCAAAAGAGCGGCGGCGGTAAGGGGCTCGTGATCGGCCTTGGCGCCGCCGGTGCGGCCTTGCTGGCGGCCATGGGCGTGCTCGCGATGCGCGGCTCGAAGTCGGGCCCGGATGCCGCTCAGACGCTAACCATTCCGACGCCTCCCCCGCCTGCAGCGTCCGACACGGCCTTCGCCCCGCTCGCCACCTCACCCACCACGCCTCCGTCGGCAACGGCGGTGCCCACGGCCGCCACGGCGGGGACCCCGACCGCAAAACCGACGAGCAACCCCTCGACCCCCCATACCGCGACGACCGCAACGGCCACGGCCACGTCCAAGCCGCCACCCCCTGCCTCGGACGCGTGTGACGCCTGCGAGAAAGCGGCTCAGGGTGGCAACCTCGCCGTGGCGATCCAGCACTACCAGCGCTGCAGCGACGACGGGAAAAAGAAGGAGTGCTTGTCGCACATCAAGAACAACGCGCCGGCAGCGGCTCAAGCGGCCTCGAGCGGTGGCAACTGCGACGCTGCCCGGACGATCGAAACGATGGCGAGCGGCATCGGCGCTAGCTCCGCGAAACTCAAGAACATCGTCAAAAAGTGCAAGTAGGGGCCTCCCCCAGCACTTAATTCCAGCCGCACTGTGCCGTTCAAAAAGCTGCGTGTTATCGCTGCTGAGGCCAGGTGCTACGGGTCGGCCAGTCGGCCCTCTTTGTCGTTCCCTTGACGAATTCAACCAACCAGCGCTAAACCCGTGCTCGTCACGCTTGGCGACCGCGGCAGAGACTCCCCGAACGCTCTCCGGAAGTGGGAGTCGCCACGGACGCAAAGGAAAAGCATGGCTTCCATGATCTCCAGGATGACCTGGCGAGAGCTCTGTCGCTCTAGCGCCTACAAGGGACTTTGGGTCGCAATCGATAACTGTCGCTACGACGAGTCGCGGCAACCGGTCGAAGGGGACGTTGTGGACTCGGACCGCGAATTTTCGGAGCTTTGCGCGCGCATGCGTGAGACGGGGCGCTGCTCCTGCACCATCGTCTTTTGCGAATCTGATGTGTTCGTCGAGGCGGAAGCCGCCGCCACGGGCACGAGCGATTACGCAGCCGGCCGTTTGGCATAAAATTCGTCGTCCTCGGCTCGCTCCTGGCCGGAGCGGTTACCGTACCCGGCGCGCGGCGACTCAGCGCACCGTTGGTTTGACGATGGCCTTGCCGTCACGCAAGACGACCTCGAAGTCGATTTTGCGATCCTTGTGCTGAGCGCGGAGCTTTGCCTCGGTCTCACGGACCGAGCGCGACAGGCTCTCGAAGGAGACCTGTCCGCTCTCACGGTTCTCCTTCTTGAGGTTGGCGAGCCGCTGATGGAGCTCTCGCAGCCGATCGTCGCTCAGGCTGCTGGCGTGGGCGGCTTCGGTGGCCCGAGGTTTCGGCGGGGGCGCCGCTCGTTGTGCAGTCGGGGGCGGCGCGGCGCGCGGCGAGCTCCGAGGTTTGACACCCGGTTTCGGAGGGGGCGCGGCCTTTTCGGCGGGCGGGCCCGGGGGCGCAACGGCCGGGGCCTTGGCGGCAGGGGGCGACCAGGACCCGAGGAAACCCATGTCGAGCTCGAGCTTGTCGGTCGGAGGCCGGCTCGAGACACGCGGCGGGCGCGCCGATTGAGGCGGTGACGGTGAGGGAGGCGGTGACGGTGAGGGAGGTGGCGGCCGGCGAGTGATCACCTCGCCGCTGTCGGGTGCCGGCTCGGACTGACGGCGCATCTCGGCAGTCGCCGGCTCGGCCGGTGGGAACCCGCTCGCGGGCGGCGCCGAGCTCGCGGATCGCCGCGAGTCGCCGGCCGCAAGCCTCCCGAAGCGACGGCGCGACGCAATCGTGAGCTGCTCGCCGGGCGCCAGCTGCCGCTCGGCACGGAGCAAGTGCCGGCGGTAGGTGCCGTTCTCGATCTCGCGGCAGATGCGCTGCCAATACATCTGAAACGTGTTGTAGCGCTGGATGATCGTCTGGAGCTTGAACCGCTTGCCCGTGTTCCGGATCTTCTCGCGCCTGAGAATGTAGATGCGGCGGTCGACGTCTTTGCGCGCGACGCTCGGCTCGATCTTCTCGAAGCCCAAGAAGTACTGCTCGTAGAGCGCGCGCAGCCGTTCGAGGCGAACCTCGAGCTCTTCCAGCGCGATGTCGAGCTCTTCGGTCGTCACGGTGGCCTCAATCCGGGAGCGGCGTCACGAGTAGATCGTCGAAGCACACGGGGACATTCCAGTCGTTGAACGCGAAGTGCTCGTGGTCCGCGCCGACGAGCGGCACGGGGTCCTCGAACTCGAAGAGAACCGTTTCGTCGAGGGTGACGCGCACGGTGTGGCCGTCGTCGCGCTCGATCTCGACGTGATACGAGCGCCCCTCGACGATCGGCGTCGTGCGTGGATCCTCCGAGCCGGGGAGGAGTCGGAGCTCCTTGCGGTTTTGGCCATGCTCGTTCACGCGGGCGAGGACGTTGAATCGATTCTTCCAGCCGCCGAGGATGACAATGTAGCTCGTGGCGTCGTCGTACGTGGCGCCCGCGGGGACGCTATGGCCGTCGCCCCACGCTTCGGCCTTGATGTCGCCGTCGGGTGAGCCGGGCGTGGCGTCGAATTCGATGTGCGCGTTTTTGGGCAGCCGGCGGTTCAGCCAGGCTGGGTGGTTCTTCGCGCCCTTCACGCATAGCCGGCCCTCTTCGAGGTGCCACGTGCTCGACGTCGGATTCCAGTCGGGACCGAGCTCCGAGCGATTGAAGTCTTCGTTGAGGGCTTCGTCGAGCACGTGAGCGGCGTCTTCGGCGACGGGCGCCGACTGCGTCCGTACGGCCGTGGCGTCACCGTGCTTTACGTTCGACTTCGTCTTCGTGCCCCCGGCGTGACCGAGCGCTCGTCCGGCGTCGCGCTGAAACCCAGGCGGATCCGCGGGCAAGCACGCGACGCAGGCCGCCCCCACGCAGACGAGCTTTCGCAGCACGGCGCCCATGCTACGCGATTTGGCGCGCGGCGCCCGATGCATCCGTTATTGTTCGAGATCTCGCTCGGCTCCCTCGGGATTTTGGAGGTCCCGGCCTTCGGGGCCTTGCTCGCGCTCGCTTTCGGTGTCGGTTTCGTGCTCACCCTGCGCGCCGCACGACGGGCAGGCATCGAGGCTGAAGCCGTGCAGGGCGCATGTCTCGTCGCTCTTTTCGCGGGGGTGCTCGGCGCGCGTGCCGGCTTCGTCGTGCTGCACGCGCGCGAGCTCGCGTCGTTCAGCGAAGCGCTCTCGCTGCGGAACGGCGGGCTCTCGGGGACCGTCGGTCTCGTGACGGGCGCGGGTGCGCTCGCATTCGAAGCGCGTCGCCGGCGCGCGTCGTGGCGTCATCTGTTCGATTGCGCTGCTCCCGCGTTCGCTATCGGAGTCGTCCTCACGCGCGTCGGTTGTTGGCTCGACGGTTGCGATTTCGGCCGCCGCTTGCCGGCGGCTGCGCCGGGTTGGCTCGCGCGGCTCGGTGCGTTCCCTGCCCGTTCGCCCGCCTTCATCGAGCAAGTCGTGGCGCACGAGCTCCCCGCGGACGCGCTCCGAGCGCTCCCCGTGCATCCCAGTGAGCTGTACGAAGGCCTGGCGGCGCTCGTCCTGGTCGCTGTTGCGCTCGTGCTCGGACGACGAGCGCCGGGTGCCGGCTTCACGGCGATCGCCGTGCTCCTGCTCTACGGCGCCGCGCGCATCGGGGTCGATTTCACCCGCGTCGCATCGGCTGACGTGTGGTGCGCGCGCGTCGTGTTCGCGGTCGCGCTCGGGCTCACTCCGTGGTGGCTGCGGCTGCGGTGGCGACCGGCGTGAGCTCCGAGTCGCTGAGCGCGCCGTCACCGTTCGTGTCTTCGTAAAGTGCGAATGCGCTGCGCGCGGCCGCGTCGAATGCCGCGAGTTGCTCGGGATTGTCGTCCGCGTCGACGAGCGCAACGTCGTCGGTCGTGGTCGCCGCGTCGAGGTCCACGTCCGAGAGCCACTGCTCGAGGTCGACCCCGACCACGAGCTTGTCGGCGGCGAGCAGCGTGCCGCTCTCGAACACGAAGCTCGTGTTGAGCGTGCTCTTGAGCTCGAAGGCGGCGCCGTCGGCGCGCGTGCCACGGAAAAGAACCGTGTATCCCTGCAGATCGGGGAGCAGATCGCTCGCGCCCGCAGGCGCGAGGTCGACCCCGACGCTGCAATAGTCGGTGACGGCGCTCACGAAGATCACGTGCGGCGCCGGCTGATGCAAAAGCTCGATCGGGAAGTTTCGCGCGTTGAGGGTTGCCGTGTCGGCGGCGCACGCTTCGAGCGATACGAGCGCGAGCGAAAGCTGCGCCGAGTCGAAGGTCACGCCCCTGCTCGTCGGTTCGCGCGAAAGGGGCGCGATGGCGACTTGCCCGCCGCCGTTCCCTGACTCGTCGGAACCCGAACTGCAGCCGAGGCAGACCGCGAGGGCGAGCAGCGTCGACGCGCGAGCGGCAAGAGCAGAGCGACGAGAAAGCGTTTTCAAGAAGGTGCGCATAGCTTGTGGCCGGCCGGCGTGAGAGTCCAAAATGAGGTCCTCTGTGCTGAGTGGTGTAACCTGCGCGCGTGCGCCGCAGGCCGCGGTCGCCGAGGAGAGCAGAGACTCGCATGTCGTTCCGCCATTTGCCCGTACGTCGCGTTCACCCATCGGCAGTCGTGTTCCTCGCGCTGGCGAGCGTCGCCGCGGGGACGGCGTGTAAGAAGAACGACGGTCAAACGGCGGCCGGCGGCTATGTTCAGGGGCAAGTCGGCGCCGCGGGCAACGGTGCTGCGGCGATGCCCGGTGTTGCGGCCGGAGGCGCGCCGGCCGCGGGCGGAGCGGCGCCTTATGCGTCCGCTGGTTCACCCGCCGCGGCGGGAACCGCTGGGCCCCCGCCGGGAGGCCCCGTGGCGCAACGTCTCGATGCGGCGGCGGCCGCCGCCGTGCAGCCGATCCTCTCCGGCTTGGTGAAGGAGAACGTGCAGGCGGGCGCGAAGCCCGTGGGTGAGGCGCTGGTCGGTAACTTCTCGCAAGGGCAAACGCTCGACCTGCCCATCCAGCTCCAACCGAACAAGTGCTACACAGTGATTGCGACCGGCCTGCCCCCCGTGACGGAGGTCAACGTTCAGCTGCAGCTGATGACAGTGATCCCGGGCATGTCCCCCGTGCTCGCCGTGGACCAAGACACCGGCGCGACGGCCGTTCTCGGCAAGAAGAGCGCCTGCTATCGCTGGTCGTTCGGCGTCATCCCGGCGTCGGGTAAGATCGTCGTGCAAGTGATGGGCGGTAGCGGGCTCGTCGCCGCTCAGGCGTACGAGAAGTAATCAGCTCGCGGCGCTACCGGCATTGGGGGCGCCGCCGCTTGCCGGAGCACCGGCACCGCTCGCACCAGCGGCTGAAGCGCCGCCATTTCCGGCGCTCGGTGTGCCCGCCGCGCCGGTCCCCGCCGTATTGGCGCCCGCGGTCCCACCAGCTCCGGCACCGGTTCCCGCTGTGCCAGCATGTCCCGCGGCCGCGCCCGCGGAGCCGCCGCTCGAGCCGCCCGTTCCTGAGCCGCCCGTGCCAGTGGCCTTACCGGCCGCGGCAGGGGCCGTCTGCACTGCGTCCGAGCTCGATGAGCAATGGGTCGTGCCGACAGTGAGAAGGCCGAGAACGAAAAGCGGGCGCAGGTTGACGTGCATGGTGTGGCTCCGAGGCGCAGCAGACTAGCTGAGCGGCCGGCGGCGCGCACCTTTCATGAGCTCCGCGCACCGGCTTCGCGGGCAGGGCGCGAGCCTTCGTGCGAAGCCCGAAAGCTATCGTCACTCAGCAACTGGCGCATTAGGCTCGTTCGGAATGAGCTTCAGTCACGTTCAGGCGCGGCTCTTAGCCGGCCGGCCGCTCGTGGTCGCGGTCGACAGCAACGCGAGCCTACGAGCGCGGGGAGTCGCTTTGGACGTGCCCGGAGCGCTCGGTCAGCTGCTTCGCGAACGCCCGGACGATGTGCGCGAGCACTACCGGGTAGAAGTCGGATGCCGCGCCGACGTGCTCGCCGCCCTCACGGGCGACACGACACCTCGTGCCCTCGCCGAGGTGGGGATGGAACATCGCGCGGCGCAGCTCACTTCACGCGCCGTCGAGCTCGCGCTCGACGCGGCCGAGGAAAGCGCCAAACCCGTGGCAGTGGCGGGCATGCTTGGCTCGGACATGGTGACTCCCGTCGCCGCCGTCCGTTTGCACGAAGAGCTCGCCGAGCACTCCGCTCGCCTCCATGCCGCGGGGTGTGAGCTCCTGATCGCTCGCGGCCAGGGCTCGCGCGTGACTTTGATGGGGGCCGTGGTCGCGGCCGCGCGCACGGAGCTGCCGACTTGGGCCGTGGTCGAGCGCACCGGTGAACCGGCGAGCGACTCGGATCAGGAGCTTTTTCGGGCCTTGCGCGACGCGGGCGCGAGCGCGGTCTTGTTCGAGGTTTCGAGCGTCGCGCGCGGTGTGCGCGAGCTCACTGAAACTCGACAGGCCCTTGCCGACGTAGGGCTTCCGGTTGGTATTTTGCTCGCCGCCAGCGAACTCGCCCTACCGGGCTTCCCGGACACGGACAGCGCTCCCGAGCGCTGGGCCGATCACGCGCTCGACCTCGACGCAGCCGGTGCGCGCGTGATCGGGGGCGGTGCCGGCACGACTGAAAGCCACTTGCGTGCGCTTGCTCGGGCGCTCGGCTCGCTCCATCCGTCGCTGCCCCCGCAACCTTCCGAGCCCGCCGTCAACGACGCTTCCGAGCGTTCTCCCCGTAACTCCTGAGGCTTTCCGTGTCCATCATCGCTCCCGTCCAAGGCGACGAGCACCGCCCGATCCGCGACCTCGACGAGCTCAGCGAAGTGTTTCGCGCCGCCGAGAAGCCGCGCGAACAGTTCCGTATCGGGGCCGAGGCGGAGAAGTTTGCGGTGGTGGAGCGCACGGGCGTGCCGCTCGACTACGAGCACGGCGTCACGCGCGTTTTCGGCGCGCTCGCGGCGAGCGGCTGGCTGCCAGAACGCGAGAGTCACGACGGTCCCGTCATTGCCATGCGGCGGGGCTCGGCGTCCGTGACGCTCGAGCCGGGCGCGCAGCTCGAGCTCAGCGGCAGCGCGCTCGTCGAGCTCCACGCCGTCGCGCGCGAGCTCGACGCGCACTACGCCGAGCTCGCGCCCGTGTCCGCCGAGCTCGGCCTCGTGTGGTTGAGCGTCGGTTTCCATCCGCTCGCGCGCCAAGCCGAGCTGCCGTGGGTACCGAAGGCGCGCTACGGCGTGATGAAGGAATACCTGCCCACGCGGGGCCACGCCGCGCACGACATGATGCGCCGCACGGCGACCGTCCAAGCCAACTTCGATTTTTCGAGTGAAGAAGACGCCATCAGAAAGCTCGTCGTCTCGTTGCGACTGAGCCCGCTGCTTCACGCGTTGACGGCGAACGCGCCCTTCGCCGAACGCCGCGTGAGCTCGTTCAAGAGCTTGCGCGGCGACGTCTGGCTGCACATGGACCCCGCGCGCTCCGGCCTGATTCCGCCATTTTGGCGCAAGGAACGCGCCTCGTACCGCGACTACGTCGAGTGGGCGCTCGAGGCCGGCATGTTCCTCTTCAAGCGCGAGGAGCGCGTGTACAAGAACACGGGCCAAACCTTTCGTGCATTTCTCGCCGACGGCTTCGAGGGCGAACGCGCGACGGTCGAGGACTGGCGCGTGCACTTGAACACGCTCTTTCCCGAGGTGCGGCTCAAAAGTACGCTCGAGCTCCGCGCCTGTGACGCGCAGTCACGCGAGCTCACCCTCGCCGTGCTCGCGCTCTTCACGGGCTTGCTCTACGACGAGCGCGCGCTCGCGGACGCCGAGCTCATCGCGCGCGGTTTCGAGCTCGAGACGCTCGAGGCGGCGCGGCCGGCGCTCGTTCGGGACGGGCTCGCAGCGCGCATCGGTTCCGAGCCGGCCGCAGCGCTCGCCGAACGGCTCGTCGATATCGCGCTCGGCGGACTCGAGCGCCGCGCGTTCGCCGACGACGCCGGTCGCGACGAACGCCGCTACCTCGAGCCGCTCGCCGAGCTGGTCCTGCACGGCAAGTGTCCGGCCGACGCCCTGCTCGCGGGGCTTTCGCCGGGAGAAATTCTAGGCGTGCCGGAGCTCATCGCGCGCACGCGCCTGTTGCGCTGAGCTTCAGGCCGCCGTGGCGAGCGCGATCTTGTCCGTCTGTCCCGCGCGATAAAAGCGGCGCAAGAGCGCGCGCGCGTCGTGGGCGTGGCGGCCGAGCAGGCGCGCGCTCAGGCGCGCCGCGAGATCGTTGGCGAGGCGATAGCGCTCGCCGGCTTCGCTGCCGCGCGGGTCGAGGAAGTGTCCGTGCTCGTAGAGGTGCTCGTGCAGGCGGCGCACGCTCGCGTCGTCTTTGCCGGGCTCGAGACCGAGCAGCACGAACTTGTCGATCTCGGCTTGCAGCTCGAGCTCGAGCTGCGTGGTCGGCAGCTCGGTGCGTACGCGTTCGGCCACGTAGACGAAGTGGCTCACGCCTTCGACGAGCTGTAGCCACGTGTCGTTCGCGCCCGCGCGTGGCGAGTCGCCCGGCACGATCAGCGCGAGCTCGACCGCGTCCGGCGACTCACGCACGAGCAGCTGCTCGCGTTCGCCCGTCGGCGCCGCTGCGGCGAACTCCGTCACGTCGGGCGTGCGTTCGAGGCCGTAATACGCTTCCAAACGGCGCTGAATGCTCTTGAGCGCGACCCGCGTGCGGCGCCCGAGTCGTGGTCTTGGCATTCAGTGGACTCCGCCGCCGCCTCGTTGGGGCACGAGGCCGCGCGAGCCGAGCACGGCCGCGATTTCATCCGAGCCGGTACGGAGCCAGCGTTCGTAGAGCCGCACGGTGTTGCTCGGCGTGCCGCCGCCGCTCTGCGCGACGAGCCGATCGGCGATGCTCTCGATCAGACGCACGAAAGAATCGAAGTGCGCGGCGAGCTCACCGAAGACGTCCGGGGCCGAGCTCGCCTCACTGCTCGTGAGTCCCGCTTGGCGGAGCATGTGGGCGGCGCCGTCGTAGGCTTGGGCACCCACGGACTCGACGTAGCGCAGCGCCACGCCGCGGGTCTCGAGGTGCTCGGCGAAGAAGCCGCAGACGTACAGCGTGCCGTCCCCGAGCGCTCTCAGGCGCTCGAAGCGCTCCCGCCCGACGCTCTCGAGCGCCTCGGCAAGAAGGAGTGTCACGGGACGTTCGAGGGCATCGCGCGTCAGCGCGCCCGGCTTGGCGTAATCGGCCAGCAGGCCCGACACGTAGGCTCGCGTCGCGCCCGTGGCTTCGACCCTTCGCTCCTCGGCAGCTTCACCGACGAGGCTGGCGAAGAACGCGCTCACGTCGGCTGACAGATCGAGATCGGCTCGCATGAAGGACCTCAATGCAAATCTACGGCCTGTTCGTTGCCGAAATGTAACGAAACACCTGCGCAGAGGACCAGGTAGTCACCGTTTCCTGGCACTCACCCCGATTTGCTGCCAGCCGCTTTCCCCTCGTTTCTGTCTTTCTGTCGGTCGCGCCCTTGACAGGTTCGGTTCACGGCCTACCTTCCCGGGCGCCTGCTAGCACTCGCCTGTGTTGAGTGCCAAAAGGCGTAAAGTTCCATGGTTTCGGGACTTTAGTGGGGTTCTAGCGGGTCCAGTCGGGCCCGTCGGGTCCACGAAAACCCACCAACCCAAGATACGAGGATTGAAATGGCCGCGAAGATTCGACCCCTGCAGGACCGCGTGATCGTCAAGCGCGTCAAAGAAGAAGAGAAGACCAAGGGCGGGATCATCATCCCGGACTCCGCCAAGGAGAAGCCGGTCGAGGGCGAAGTGATCGCCGTCGGCAACGGCAAGGTGCAGGAGGACGGCAAGCTCCGTCCCCTCGACATCAAGGCGGGCGACCGGATCCTGTTCGGCAAATACAGCGGGACCGAGATCAAGCTCGACGGTGAGGAGCACCTGATCCTGCGCGAGGACGACATCCTCGGCGTGATCGAGCGCTGATCTTCAATCCAAAGAAATTTTAAGGAGCACAAAGCATATGGCTGCCAAAGAAATCGTTTATCAAGAGAAGGCTCGCAATCTCGTCCTCGCCGGTGTCAACGCTCTCGCGGACGCGGTGAAGGTCACGCTCGGCCCGCGCGGTCGCAACGTCGTCATCGAGAAGAGCTTCGGCTCGCCGACGGTCACCAAGGACGGCGTGACGGTCGCGAAGGAAATCGAGCTCGAGAACAAGTTCGAGAACATGGGCGCGCAGATGGTGCGCGAAGT
>JAICTZ010000046.1 GCA_025936115.1 Polyangiaceae bacterium | reverse complement strand
TCTCCGCCGCGTTCATGCGGCGGCCCCGTTGAAGGGCTGCCGCTGCCATGTCTTTCGGCGGCCCCGTTGAAGGGAGTTCGTCCGACTACGTTGGGACAGGCTTATTCGGTGCTCGTCACACCGGAAAACACGTGCTCTTACACCCAAGCTCGCTTGGGTGTATCGAAACAGGAAAGTACCGACGGGACAGACCACGCCAAAAGCTAATGAATTTGCGGGCCTCACCCAAGTGGGGCTCCAAAATTCACGATCGACGCAAGTGGTCCCCGGTGTAGAGTTTTCGGAAAAGCACGACTCGGCCGCCGTCGATCGCCTCCTCGACGGCTATCGCGGTTACGTTGTCGCCGACGCGCATACGTCTATGACCATTTCTACAACTCGCGGCAAGTCAGCGGCGTCTCGACGACAATCCCCTCCGCCGAGCGTTGCTCGCCTTCGCTCGCTGAACCGTCCGTCACGTACCCGTTCTACGCAGGAGGCTCATGCCTCGGTGCTGAGCAACACCACTCGGGCTCGGCGCACATGCCTGGCCGCCGCCGACCGGCGCGCGGCCAACTTATCCAAGCGCGGCCGCCAGGACTTAAGCTTTTGCTTCGTTCCAAGCGCCGTTGGACGAAGAACCCTTGCAGAATTGAATTCAAATCACAAGCGCGCACTAGGCCATTCGGCCCAGGCATCGACGCGAGTACGCGGGACCGACTCCTGCCGTCGTTGAATAATGGGCATTTGTGCGTCGCGCTCCGTCGCGCTCAGGACTTGAAATCAACTCATCTCTATTTCAGTCAACGCTGCTTGTCTGGTGTCGGGTTGCCTGACACCATGCGCGCACCATGCAAGCGTCTGGTTTTGCTCGGGGCCTGGTGAGAAACTTCGTGGCGCGCGCGTCTTGGCGGCTGGCGCTGATGGCCGGCGCGGGCCTAGCGGCGTGCAGCAACACCACGGACAGGGGGTCCGCGTCCGGAGGCGCGGGCGTCGGCCAGACTTGCATGTCGGACGGAGGTAGCAGCGCGGCGGTTGCCGGTGCTACGGCGAGCGGCGGCGCCCCGACCATCACGGGTTGTGACGGCGGCCAGACCAGCGGAAGCGCGGGAGCCGACGGCAGTATCACCGTCACTCTGCTCGGCACGGGAAGCCCGATACCGGCGGTGGACCGATTCGGACCCAGCACGCTGATCGAGGCGGCGGGGCTGCGGCTCTTGTTCGACATCGGGCGCGGAGCGCCGATTCGACTTTGGCAAAAGCAGATCCCGCTCGGCAGTATCAATGCCCACTTCCTGACCCATCTCCACTCCGATCACGTCAATGGGCTTCCCGATCTGTGGATGAGCGGTTGGATCCAGACGGCGTTCGGCAGCCGCAAGACTCCGTTCGTTCTCTACGGACCGGACGGAACCACCGCCATGATGGCCAGCCTGTGGGAGGCCTTCTCCGAAGATCGCCGAATCCGTCTCGCCGACGAAATGAATCCCATCGAGGGTATCGAATTCGAGGTCCACGACGTCGAGCCGGGCCTCATTTATTGCCAGAACGGCGTCGCGGTCTCGACCTTCGACGTCGACCACGGAGATCTCGTGAAGCCCGCACACGGCTTCAAGATCACCTACGGAGCTCACACGGTCGTGCTTTCGGGCGATACGCGCTACAGCACCAACGTCGAGCAAGCTGCCACGGGCGCGGACTTGCTGGTCCACGAAGTCGCGATGATCCCGACGGTGCTCATCGACAAATATCCCGCGTACCAGGCGATCCTCGCGCACCACATCTCACCTGAGGACGCCGGCAAGCTGTTCGCCGTCGCCAAGCCGAAGCTCGCCGTGTACTCGCACGTGGTGTTGTCGGGGCTGCCGAGTGAAGGCATCCCGTTTCCGACCCCGGCGGACGTGCTGGCAGCGACCAGCACGACCTACTCCGGACCGGTCATCGTCGGCTCGGACCTGATGTCTTTCCGCATCGACGACAGTGGCGTTTCGATGCTCACGGCTGCAGCCGGCAGCGCCGGCGCAGCGAACGGCGGCGCAGCGGGCGTTGCGGGTGCGGCTGCTGGCATGGGCGGACTCGGCGGAAGCGGCGGCTAGAATCCGTCCACGCGCCGGTTGACTAGGGAAGTACCGCCGCGCCGGCCAGGCTGGCGCCGCCGGTCTCGGGTGCTGCAAGGATCGCGCCCCCCCACTTGACGCCCTCCCAAATCCCGATACCGATGCCGGCTGCGATCGCGCCGATTCCGAGCGCGTGGGAAGACGATTCCTCGGCCTCGCGTGCCTGACGCTCGTAGGTGCGCTCACTGCTCGGCGAGCGGGAGCCTTCGCCCGCCCCCGGTTCGGGCTCTTCCTCCGGCGGCCGCTGGGTGGCTTCGTCCTCCTCGACTTCGGGGGTCGCCTTCTTTGCTCGCTCCACCGGTGTGGGCTTCGGTTTCTGGGCAATGGCGTCCACGTCTCGGCCGGTCATCACTTTGACCAGCACCTCGCGCGCGCGGTTCTTCAGCCAGTCGACCACGCCGAGGCCGCTCGGGTCGACGAAGTTTAGCGGGTTATTGCCCACATAGAGGTAGAGATTCGCGATCTCCAGCGCCCACGGGCCCGCGCTCCGCCGGGCGGCAAGCACGTCATTGAGAAGCGGGTCTTGCGAGAGCCAGCGGCCGAGATGCGGCACATACCAGCGCCGGCCGAAGCAGACCAAGTCAAGATCGGGATCGGTGAACCCGCCGCGATAGCCGAAGAGCTCGCCGGTCGCGGTCCCGGATACGGTGCGCTTGCCCCACGCGTCGTAGTCGACCGAGAGCTTCGTGGCGCCGCCGCCGTCGACCAGCCGCACTATGTCATTGAAGCCGTCGGCCAGGTAGAACAGCGAATGCGGATGGTGAGCTGGAGTCGGATGTAGCGCCTTCGTGCTCCGTCGCCGCAGCAGCCGGCCGTCGTCGTCCCGGGTGTAGACCGTCGCCGGCTGCCCGGCATCGTCGAGCTCGGCCAAGAGCGCGCGGTTGGAATAGAGATAGCGGTGCCGCTTGGTCGTGGTGCCGTCCGTCCTGGCGCGCTCCAGCAGTCGGCCGTTGATGTCGTAGAGATAGTCCACGCGGAGCGCGCCCCGCTCCACCCTTCGCAGCCGATTGGCGCCGTCGTAGCTGAACCGCGTTGCTGCGCCGGCCGCGGGCGAAATCCCCACCAGGTTGCCGTTGGCGTCGTAGCTGTAGCTGGTGTCGTCGGCCGGCGTTTGCAGCAATCGATTGGCGGCGTCGTAGCTGTTTCTGTCTGCAGGCGGAGGCGGATGGTTCGCGCGCCACAAGCGATTCCCCGCGGCGTCGTAACCGCTCTTGCAGCCGGCGTCCGTCTCCTCGATGAGCCGCTTCATCCCGTCGTAGGCGTAGCTGCCACTGTGGTCGCCGGTGGTCGCGCTCACCAGACCGTCGGCGCGGAAGTCGTACCCGTAGTCGGTGGCCGCGTGGCCGTTTGCGAGGGCACGAGTGTGCAGCAAGCGCCGGTTGGCGTCGTACTCGAAATCCACTGCGACGACCGGGCCTTCGATGCGGTAAAGGTTGTCAACCAGCGCACCCGATGTTCGGATGAAGTCGAAATTAGCAGGAGGATCCTGCCAAGGCGCGTCGGTGACGCGCGTGAGCCGGCTTGCGAGGTCGCGGCTGAACTCGAGTCCTATCGACGCGCCGTCGCCGATCTGGCTCAAGAGATTGCGCGCGTCGTAGGTGGATGTCAAAAGCGGGCCAAACGGCTCCTGCGCTGCGGTCAAATTGCCAGCGGCGTCGTAGGTATACCGGATCTCGCCCGGCAGCTCGCTGTCGGCGACGCGCAGGCGGCGGCCGAGCCGGTCATAGTCGATGGTCACGCGCTTGCCGGAATGAGTGGGCGAATCCGCCGGCCAATCCGGTTCCTGAATGGAGACCAGGCGCCCGACGGCGTCATAGCCAAACAGGGTGGAGCCGGCGCGATCCGTGACCGCCACCGGCCTGCCGGCGAGATCAAAGCGGGTTTGGATCGCGGACTCTGCCGGATCGTCGCGATAGGTCGAGAAGACGCGCCCTGCCTCATCGATGTCGAAATAGGTCGTATGGCCCCCCGGATCGGCAATGGCCGTGACCGCACCCAATGCATCATAGGCAAACGAGATGGTCCGTAGCGGTGGGTCTTGCCAGCTCACCGAACGCAAGCGCTTGTTCGCGGCATAGGCGTACGCAATCGTGGCGCCGGTCGGGTCGATGGCCTTGCTGATCTGGCCGGCCACGGTCCACTCATAGTGATAGCTATGCGCGGGATCGCCGGGTCCTGCGCCGAGCGCGTCGGTGACGTCGGTCATCCAGCCGGTCCCGGCATCGTAAACCCAGCTGCGGCGGTTCCCGTTCGCGTCGGTGCGTACGACCGTTTGGCCTTGATCGTTGTAGCTGAAGGTCTGCGTAGAACCTTCGCCGTCGGTCTCGCTCAGGCACTGCCCGCGATTGTCATAGCTGCGCACCGCGACGGTGCCGAGCACGTCGCTGGTCTCGGTCGCCTCGAGCGGGAGAAAGCTGCCTGCGTCGTCGTAGTCGAAGCGGGTGAGCGTGCCCCGCGGATCGGTGCGAGTCGCCGTCCGGTGTGTGCTTTGCGCGGCATCAGCCGGGTCGCTGCTGCTCGACGCGTCGTAGCGTCCGAAAGTCGCCTCGGAGACGACATCGAAGCTGTTGCCCGAACCGTCGATGTTGTCTTCCGAAGTCCGGATCAGGTCGTACCGATGCGGCGACGTGCGCGCGGGCGCGGGGCTGAGATCGTAGGTGAACTCGCGGGCATGTCCGGCTGCGTCGAGCTTGCGGGTGATCTGGTTGAACGCGTTGTACTCATAGCGTGACGTGCCGCCCAGCGCATCTTCGACGGATTGAATCAGGTACCGCCCGTCGTCACCGTAGTTCCAGCGTGCCGTGACGAGCTGCGTTCCGGATATCCCGCGCTCGACCTTAATCTGCCGCGACGTGATGTAGCGTTGGCGGGTGTCGGAACCGTCGGACAGGTACTCGAACGTGTGCGTCCGCACATCCCCGCCGACGCCGGTGAAAGTCACGTCGACGCGCATGGCCGCGTGATTGTAGACGTAGCGCACCTGGTTGCCCTCGCCGTCGATCAGTCGTGAGATCTTCAGCCGTGGCACCAGCCGGTCGTCCGCGTCGTAGAGGTCTTCGACGTACTCGATGCCGATTCGGTCTCCAGCGGGATCGGTGATCGCGACAATCCGGTTCTGCTCGTCGTAGTCGTAGTGACAGACGCGGGCCGGGCCTCCGGCGTGCCCGGGATAGGCGACTTCGACGAGGCGTCCGCCCTGATAGCGATACGCAATGACGTTGTTTGCCGTCTTGGTCTCGTCGATCAGGCGATTGACGACGTAGGTCCTGACGACGCCGCCGGGGTGATCGCCGTCCAGGTAGTCGACATGGTCCTCGAGCTCGAAGCGCAAGCCGCGACCCGAGCCGTCCTTCAGCCGGTAGCTGCGATAGGGAGGTTGCAGCTCAAGCGGGCCGAAATCGATGCGATGCCCGAGTGCGTCGACCTGGCTCACCAAAAGGCAGCCGACCGTCACCTCGCGCTGCCCGTCGGCGCCGATCAGCTGCTGATAGGCGAACTCGGACGAGTACCGCGCGCCCGAGCCGCTGATCGGATCGAAGCGGAACAGCCGGACCATCGCCGGATCAACCATCGTTTCGGCGCGAAAATCCCCGGTCAGGACCGAAAATCCGCCTTGCCGGCTCCGCAGCACACAGTCGAACGCGTTGTAGCTCCAGCCGAGCGCAGCGAGCGTGCGGCCGGCGACGCCGTAGGAGCGCAGCCGGTCCTCGACCGCGCTTGCACCTAGCTGGTTCATGTCGAAATCGGGATACGCGCGGTAATAGTTCGAGGAATCCCCGCCGCCGTCGCTTACCAAGAGTTCGGGAAGCGTCCGGCTCCAGACCTCGCTGACCAACGCTTCCCGAGAGGATTGCCAGTTGCCGAACAGGTGGATTCGCGGATCGGCATTGGGGTGCGAGGCGAGAAAGGTCTGCTGCGCGTGCTGTTCCTGGGTATCGAAGCTCCGCGATGCGCCGAGGCCCAACGCGTAATACGGCATGCCGAGATCGCTGGTCGTTATCGTCAGCCCCCCCGACGCGATGTTGATCGAGAACTGGTGTCCGAGCGCGCTGAGCCCGGCCGGCGTCCAGCGACCGCCGGCGAAGAGACCGGGATCGAACCCGCGGCGCTTCGAAGGATCGTCGGTGGGGACCCACGCTGTTTCGCGCGGGACGCCTAGATTGCCGGGCCTGCTGAGTTGCATGGCTCTACGGCGTGCCTTTCGCGTGTGCCGGCCAGTTGAGGACGTTGCGCCGCGTCCAGAGCGCGGCCTGCTCGCTGGAGACGCCGGCGATCTTCGCGAGCGTCCGGACGTCGCGGATCCTCGGAAGCTCTGCGCCTATGCGCCGGACCGCGTCGGAGGAGAGCGACAGCGCTTCCATCACTTCCCAGACCGGTGCGGTGGAGAGATTGATGACCCGCCGGACCTTGTCGATCGGCAGACGCACGGGATTGAACGGCGTCACTTCCTCCTTGACCGACACGTGCACCTCGCGGTCCCCCGCGGTGAGGACATAGTCGCCGTGGCAGAGGTTGAAGAACGAGTATTCGCCTTTGTTGTTGGTGAGCGTCTCCTGCACGAGGTGTTTGCCGTCGCGCAGCTGAAGCGTCATGCGCCGCAGCGGGTGGCCGTCGACGCCGATCACCGTGCCCGACACGACGCCGCCGCAGGGGCCGCCGGGCCGCGTCCGCGCCAACACGCGACGGAACATGAAAGTACTGTAGATCTTGTCGTAGTAGATCTCGATGCCGTCGAGGTCCCGCTGGTTCTGGTTATGCATCAGGAAGCAGGATGCGGTCGAGGAAACCGACGCGTCGGTTTCTTTGGAGGCCTGGAAGCCGACCGAGGTGGTGTTGCTCTGGCTCAGGCTGAGGCCCGCCGCGATCCCGTCGTAGCTCGCGCCCACGCTCGCGTTGATCGTGACCGTGCTCGAGAACTTCACCTCGCTCGACTGGCTCGAGAAGAGCTGCTGGCTGTCGCCGAGGGCGTAGTTGAGCTCGGTCCCGGTATCGAGCCACCAGCGTCCGATCAGCTCAGCGCGGTTGTTGCCGGAGGGATTGGCGAACGGATTGGCCGCTTTGGCGATGTCGGCGCCGCTGTCTGGGAAGAAGAGCTCGAGGTTATTGATGAAGGGATCGAGCTCTAGCAGGCGCTGCCGGACGTCGGCCGGTACGGCGCTGGCGATCGGATCGCCGTCGGGCCGCAGCAGCTTCCAGGCTGGAATTGCGAGGACCTGCTCAGTGCCCTTCAGCGCATAGAGAATCGTACCGTCCGCTCGTTTGCTTGCGGCAAAGGACGGATTGACCAGGATCACGAAGATGTCGCCGAGCGGACCCCAATAGGCCCGCCCAATCGCCTTCTGATTGTCGGCGGTGACTACGGTGGTGCGGAAGTGGGAGACCTGGATGCCGCTCGTCGCCTGGTTCGTGGTGGACTGCGACTGCGAGAAGCCGACGCCCTCGCCGACGATGCCGAGAAAATCGACCTTCGCCTGGACGCCGCTCTGCGATTCCATGCCGGAGCTTTCGCCGATGGTGAAGCGGGTGCCGTAGCTCTCCGATTGGGTGAGCGAGGCGGTCATGTCCTGGCCAGGCGGACAATAAACGATGCTGATCGGCAGAAAATCGAGGGTGAAGTCCCCGAGCACGGACTCGCCTTGGACAGCCTGGAGAAACAGCGTCTCGTTCGAGGAGGTACCGAGGCTGGTGTCGCGCGTCTCGCAATGCAGGGTGACGCGGTACTCTTCGACGAGCTCGGTCATCTGGACCGACAGGACCAGCGAATCGAACCAGTCGCCGTCATCGTCGTCGTTGCCGAGCGATTTGTCGGCGAAAGCCATCGATTGCCAGCCGTTGGTCGTCAGTTTTTCGACCCTTGCCGAGAAATAGCCGCGGCCGTTGTCGAACCAGGGATGGTCGTGGAAGGAGATGTCGACGCGGAAATCGATCGTTGCGTCCAGAACGGTCACCTGGGCGGGCGTGCCGTGCCCGGTGATCGAGCATCCAGTGCCACCGTGGAAGCTGTCGACCTCCATGGTGGCAATCGGGTTTTGCGGCCAGTCGCTCATGTCATGCGTCTCCAGTGGGCAGGTCGAGCGTGAGCCGAACGAGAGGTTCTCGTGCGGACAGTGGGCGTTCCGTCAACGTGTCTTCCTTGTTGCATAGGGCCTTCGGCGTCCCAACCGGGCGAAACGAGCATCCCCACGTGGTACCTGAGGTGCCACTCGCGTGAGACTCGGCCCTCCGAACGAGAGGGTCAAGCAGTAATGGTTGAGTCTCGCGCGGGGCGAAAATGCACGGACCCTCTACCGTTCGAGCGGAGGTCGAATACTTGCAGCAGCAACCATTCCGCGGTCCGGTATTGGAGTTCGTTTTGACGTTGCCGTACACGGCGAGCAGCGCCGTGCTGGTCCGTCGGACGCACCGTCACGACCGATCCTCCGGTTCCGTTTGAGGAGCCATCGGACCCTCGCCGTCGATCCGCTTGATGGCGCTCCTCAGGTCGCTCGCGCCCAGGTTCGCGGAGCTGCGTCGTCGCCGGAGCTGCGTGACCCGCGAGCAGTTGGATCGCGCGGGCAGATCGGAGATGTCGCGCACCGGCAACTCGCGACGGCTGCGATTCGCAGTGCCACGACGAAAGCATTCGGTGGCGCCTACCGCGGCTGGCTCACACCGAGTCGTCGGGCAGATTCGCGACGTGGCAAACTGAGAAGGCTCCGCTCACGTTCACCGGAGTCGTTCCGCTCGATCCATCGACGCTGAACGTGCCTTCGTACTTCGCGCCGACGCCGACGCGAGGGTTGCCGATCGTGTCGACCCAATTCATGACCGGCTTCGTGGTCTCCGTCACGCTCACGGTGGCGGTGAGCGGGGGCGTGCTGGTCGTGCCGTCGGCATTGACGTGCGAAAAGTTGAAGGTCGCGCCCGTCAGCATGGTTGGGCCGTTCGAGTCTGCTTTGAAGTAGACGCTGAGTGAGACCTCTTGCGTCCCGTCGTCGCTGCAAGCGTCGATCTCGACGTGAACGGAGCTGCCGCGCCCGATAGTGAAGCTTGCCGCCGTAGGGTACGGCGTGATTCGAGAACCCGCGCAGCCCGCGCCGAACGTCAGATCCGTGCCGAAGCCGGGGAGCTCGCCCTTCACGTTGACGTAGGCCGGCCCCGGACAGAGCACCATACTGCCGAGGCCCCCCGCGCCCCCGGCCGTGGACGCGCCGCTGCCGGCGCTGTTGCCGCCGCCGTTTCCGCCCTCGGGCGCACTGCCGCCGTTGCCGCCGGTCGTCACACCCGAGCTTCCGCCCATGTCGGTCTCGTCCGCGCCGCCGGTCCCGCCGGTTGCCGAGGTCCCGGCGTCGTTCCCCGGTGGCGGCGGCACGTGCTCCACGCTTCTGCCACAGGCGCTCATGACAAGCGCGGTCAACCCGATCTGTATCCGCCCGATGCTCACTCAGGCACTCTGGCCCGTTGGCTGAGGTGCGTCAAGCGCGGCTAATGACTCATTGCGTCTGAGTTTGGCAGGTCAAGAAGGTGTCGGTGCCCGCCCCGCCGACACAAACGTCGTGCAGCCCTCCACCGATCAGCGTGTCGTTGCCGTCGCCGCCATCGAGGTTGTCGTCTCCCGTCTCGCCGGCAAGCGTGTCGTTGCCCGCGTCACCGCTCAATCGGTCCTGCCCCTGACCACCGAGTAGGGTGTCGTCGTTGTCACCGCCGAAACACTGGTCGTCGCCGTCGCCGCCGCTGATCACGTCGTTCCCCGCGTCACCGGTGACGTGATCCTGCCCACCGCCGCCGAAGACGAGGTCGTTGCCGATTCCACCGCTGATGGTGTCGTTGCCCTCGCCGCCGCTGATCACGTCGTCGCGGCACTACCTACTACGGTCCGTTCGCGGATGCCGCCGATCAGCACAGCTGCACGGTCTTCTGCACCGTGGTCCCGCACTGCGGCGACGGCATCATCGACGGCACCGAAGGGGAGGAGTGTGACGACGGTGACCAGAACAAGGGCGTCGGCCCCTGCCTGACGAACTGCACTATCAGCCCCTAATCTAGCTAGAGAGGAGCCGGGGAGGCGGCGCGGGGAACGCGGGCCCGTCGTTTGCGCTCGCGCTGCAGTACCTGCGGTCGATCGTTTTCGTCGAGCGCTCGGAGCGAAGTGCTCACGCGCTCGCGACTTGTCGCGTCTCGGTCCCGACGTTGGTGGCGCCGGCCGCCGCGCTTGCTCCCATCGTCCCCGAGATGGACGAGGCCCTTCACGACATTCTTTGCAGCATTCTCGGGTCCTTGACGGAAGTCGGTGGCAGTACCCACTGCGGATTCACGAAGAAGTCCTTCGTCCGCGCCTCCACCGTTGTGCGACGCGGCCCGCCGGCCGCGGCTGGCATCGCGGTGCGGAGCGGCGTAGGACGCCCGGTTGATGATGTTTCGCACCAGCGCCCTTGGCGGAAAAATGAGTCCTCGACGCGATTCATGGTCGATTTCGCTGCTTGGGCTCGCGTGGGCGCTCGGGTGCAGCGACTCGGCCGCAACGTCTCCCTCGGAGGGATCTGGGGGGGCTGCTTCGGTCGGGGGCAGGTCGGGGGCAGGCGGGCAGGATTCCGCGAGCGGCGGCCGTCCCGGGACTGGTGGTCTCGTCACCGCTGGCGGCCAAGCCGGCGCGGGCGGCTCCGCTGCGGTCGCGGGCGCCTTTGCCGGTACGGGCGGCCTGCCGGCGGCGGGGACAGGCGGTGCCGGCCCGTCAGGAGGGAGTCCGTCAACGGGCGGAAGTCCCGCGGCCGGCGGAGCCCATTCTGCCGGCGGCAGCGGCGCCGGTGGTGTGGGACCGGCAGGCGGCAATGGAGGCGCCGCAGCCGGCGGCCGAAGCGGAGCTGGAGGTCAGGCAAACGGTGGCGCACCGGCAACGGGAGGTTCGGGACAAGCGGGGCGAGCCGACACGGGCGGGAACGCTGGGACCAACGGTTTCGCGCCGTGCACCGGGGGAACTGCGTGCGTCATCTTGCCGCTCGGAGATTCGATCACTGAAGGTTGCTGCACGACACCCGAAGGCGGCTACCGGATCGAGCTCTTCACGAAGGCGGTGAACGCGAAACAGAACATCACGTTCGTGGGCGGCACCCTCGGCATCGGAGATGCGGCGCCGAACGGCCCGACGACGGTCGCCGGGCAGCCATTCCCCAAGGGGAACGAAGGGAATGGCGGCTACACGATCGCCAATCCTTCCAGCAAGGGCGGGATCGCCGGCGCCATCACGGATCAATCGTGCTCGACCTACAAGCCGAACATCGTGCTCTTGATGATTGGCACGAACGATATCCTGCAAAACATCGATCTTGGCAACGCGCCAACGAGGCTCGCTAGCCTATTGGACGAGATCATCGCCGACGTACCGAATGCGCTGCTCGTCGTTTCGTCGATTCCACCCTGCTGCGACGACACGACGGTCCAAGCCTATAACGCGACCATTCCCGACCTGGTGAAGACCCGCGCCCAAGCCGGCAAGCACGTCCTCTTCGTCGACGCTCACGCCGCGTTCGTGAAAGACACGAACTACAAGGCTGACTACATCTCGAGCGACGGGCTTCACCCGAGCACCAACGGGTACACCGTGATCGGCGATGTGTTCTATGAGGCCATCAGCAACGTGCTCCCGTAGCAGCGCTTCGGTGCGGGAGCTTCGGCTTGCGCAGGAGCGTCGGCCTTGGCTCGCTTCGACTCGAGCCGGAGCCCCGACCGCACGCTCGTCTCAGCGGCATGCTTCGCGACTTCGGGAGCGCTTCTGGCTTGAAGCAGGACCCTCGGAACGGGTGAGGGCGTCCCTCGCGTTGTACTCGCATCGGGGGGCCGGGCGGTAATCCAAACTACTTCGCGTACGGCCATCCGAACGATCACGAAGCGCTCTGGGTGGCCGCGCCCGACGGTGTTTCGAATCGCTTTGCCGCCGGCCAGCCGCTGGTGGCGACGCCCGATGCCATCGGCGGGGAGGCGTCGGCGTGGCGATGTCGTCGCTGAGCGAGCAAACCGCCTGGGCCACGAGGGCTGACAAGGTCTTTCAGACGATCAACGGGGGTGGGAAGTGGACTGACGTCACGGGCGACCTCGCGACGCGCCGTCCGGGCCACCTGCGGACGGTTCTCTACGTGCCGGCTACGACGAACGGCGATCGAATCTTCGTTGCCGCCGGTGAAAACGGCGACCCCGGCGTGTTCATGATGGCGGTCGCGAACCCTGGCGTGTGAACAAGACGCTTGTCTCTTGCGGCGACACGCTCGCGGTGTCCGTCGGTCAAGCGACGGCGACGGACGGCTGCGTGGCCTCGCTCGTCCCGTCGGGGCAAGTCATCTCGAAGAATGGCGTGGCCCTCAATCCGCCGCTTCCGGTGGTCAACGGCCAGGCGACGCTGGGGATTGGCACCTACGTCGTGAGCTGGACCGCCTCGGACGGCAGCAACACGGTCACGGCCAATCAAGCCGTCGTCGTCGCGCCCGCGATCGAAACCAGCCGCAGCTTCCTCGTCGATGATCGGGCGCAGCTCACCGCGAGCGGCGGCGGATTTGCCGCGATCCTCAACGCGGGGAGCGGGACGACACGCGTCGGGCAGAAATGCACGACCGGAGGCATCGTCAGCCAATCGGCGGTCACCGTGCAACACGGCTCCACGGTGAACGGCAACATCGTGACCGGCGGCAAGGCCAACGTGGACACCGACGCGACCGTCACCGGAACCAGAACGGAGAACGCAGCGGTGCAGCTGCCGGCGCTGCCCGTATTGCCCGCGTTCCCGGCACCGACGAAGGGAACGTTCACCGTCAACAGCGGCAGCCAGACGTTTGGCCCCGGCTCCTACACGAGCGGCACGGTCAACGGCGGCACCTTGACGCTGCTCGCCGGCGACTACTTCTTCCAGAGCCTCACCATCAACGCCAACACGACGGTGCGTGTGGCACCCACCACGCGCATCTTCGTGCGGAACACCCTCGCGCTCTCGTCGCCGTTCCGCGGCAGCGGGAGCGCCGCGCAGTCGATCACCCTCGGTTTCGCGGGATCAACGACGTTGAACCTCACGAGCGTCTTCAACGGCACGCTGATCGCGCCGAACGCCACCGTGAACTTCGGCAGCGGCTCCGGCCTCACCTACACCGGGTCGTTCTTCGGGGCCGCGTTCGAAGTCGAACCGGGCAGCACGCTGGTCTGCGCGCCGAACTGAGCGGCGGGCGCGATGCGTGAGCGCCCATGAAGCACGTCAGGGTGGCGGAGCCGGGTTCCCGTACGCTTCCTCAATCGGCGCGATCGGCGTTGCGGAGAGGATGCTCCGCCAGCGACTGCGCCGTGAGTCGCCGGAGATATCGGGTGAGGAAATCGAGCAGCACGTCGCCGAGTGGTATCGGCGTCGCCCGGGCGCGGAGTTTGGTGACGGCCAAGGACGCCCAGCGCGGTGGCCTCGTCGCTGAACCCGCTTCAGCGGGCGCTTGAGCGCATCGTCACGGCGCTCGAGGAGACGAGCTCGGGCGCGGCCCTGGTGGGCGGCCTTGCCGTGTCGGATCTTACCGTGCGCGTAGCGACTCGCGCTCACCTGATCGCGCTGAAGGTCCTCGCGCGGGACGATCGGAACCGGCCCCAGGATTGGGACGATCTGCGGGCGCTCCTCCGCGATGCTTCTCTGCACGATGTCGGACGAGCGCGCGATGCGCTCGAGCTGATCCAACGTCGCGGGTACAATCGCGGTCGCAATCTCAGCGATGATCTCGACCGAGCCGTCGTCGACACCACGCGGTAGGAGGACCCGCGAGAAGTCGTGGGACGTCAGCGTCTGGGGCGTGGGGCGAAACGCTTGGCGATCGCCACGAGCTTCTTGTTCACGCTGGGTAGATCGAAGCGGGCGGGATCGAAACGGCGGCCTACCCAGCGCTTCGCGTCCGGGTATTCCTCGCTCTCCGGGTCCGATAGCGTTGCCAACAGCTGTTCGTATCCGGGCGGGCCGCCCGAGTCCTCCGGTGGGCAAGCGCGGGCTCCGGAAATACACACGATCCTCCCAAGCCACCAGATAACTACCGATGAGCGGAACGGTCGCTGCGGCACTCGAAGCACCGTATTGCGTCGGCGTCAGTAAGAAAACCCGTGCGGAGCGCCCCTTCACGTTGGCGAGCCGCCACCTTCGCCAGCGTTCCCGACCCCCCGCGCCGCCGCTCGGTTACCATACCGGCCGCGCCGGCCAAGCCCGCCGAGCCATCGCGCGCGTCTCCGGCGAAGCCGGTGCCGTGCCCCGCGTGCTTTCGATTGTCCGCACGCGACCAGCACGGCGACGGTCGCCGAGAAAGCGGCACCGCGCGTCGAACGGCTTCCCTCGCGCCACACCACGGCGAGAAGTTTGGGAGCGGTGCGAGCATGCCGCAACCAAGGCGGGTTCATTGGCGATCCGTGGCAAGCTGCAGCACGCGGCGAACTTCGTCAGAGACGTCGCTCTAGACAGCCGCTCCATTTGCAGAGCAGGCTTCGTTCCCGCATGTCGAGCATGAGAAGGCTTGTGGGCGGGGCGCTCGTCGCCGCGTTGGTGGGAAGCTGCGCGGGCACCGACGGAACTCCGGCCGGGGCGGCAAACGCGGCGGGATCAGCGGGTGTGCGATCACCCGCTGGGAGTGCAGGTGTTTCGGGCGCTTCGAGCCTGCAGAGCGGAGGGCGCGGGGACGGCGCTGGAGAAGGCATGCAGGGAGCAGGCGCAGCGGTCGGGGTAGCGACCGCGGGAGGCGCCGGCGGCTCGGGGGTTGCTGGCACGACCGGCGGCGGGGCCGATGGTCGGGGCGGGAGCGGCGGCGTGGGTGGCAGCTCGCCTGGCGCGGGGGGGTCGAGCTCCGGTGGTCGCGCGAGCTCTGCGGGTACCTCGAGCTCGGGCGGCAGGTCGGGTTTAGGCGGCAGTGCGAACTTGGGTGGCGCCGCGGGCGAGAGCGGCGCTGCTGGTGAGCTCGGCTTCGCGGGCGAGCCATCGTTGCAAGCCGGTCAGGCGTGTGACGTACAGGCGGACGAGGTCGGGCGGATCGTCGAGCTCTCGAACGGTGTGAGCATGCTGATCGACGCCTTCTTGGCCGGTGACTGGGTCATCATCGTTACCGAGGACCGCATCGAGGTCGTCGACAAGCAAGCACGGCACATCGCCGAGCGGCTGTGGAACAGCCAGATCGCGACGGCCGCGTTCGACGGTACGACCCTCGTCGTGAGCGATACTACCGAGTTCGTCGCTTATGACACGCGGCTCAGGGAAGTGGGGCATGGTGTCTTGAGTTCGCCGTGCGACACGTCCGTATTGGTCGGCAATCGCTGGATTTGCAGCGTCTTCGCCGATGATTTGGATCGCTACTATGACACGTACGATCTCTCAAGCGGCTCGCGGCTCGCGCGCGTCGACGACACTGTTTCGCATCGCGGTCCCATGCGCAAGGTGCCGGGCCGCGACGAGTTCGTAACGCTCAATGTCGGCGTCGATCCCAAGGACTTCTATTTGCTCTCGCTCGACGATTCCGGGAAGGCCATGGGCGTAGCGACCACCGCTTCGCAATATCACGGGGACTTCAGCATCAGTCCGGTCTACGCCTTCAACGGCAATCCGGCGACGCAGCTCGTCACGGATCAGGGCCTCGTGCTCTGCCTCAATCCCGATGATTGCCCGAACCCGAAGTTCGGCTTGACGCGCGACGGCGATGTCGGCGTGCTCTCCGGCAACAACTACTTTGGTGCGATGGATGTCGATGCCCAGGGCAAGCTTCACGCGCTTCTCGGTCCCGACGAGTACATGGACTTCGACGAGCCTGTATGCGATCAGGGCTGCACTCTCGAGCGTATCGACGTCGGGACCGGCGTACTCGAGAGCCATGTCTCGGTGCATTTCGCTCTCTCCGTCTTCGTGGCGTTGCGCGCGCTTCCCGAGGGCGGGGTCCTGCTCGGCTGCCGCTACGGCAGCTACGACGGCCACCGCGTCAGAATCCTGCTCGATGCTCCGTGACCCACGGAAGCTTCGTCGCCGAACGCCCCGAGCACGCGAGGCGTGGCTTCCCGGACAAGATAGGAACGACTCCGGTTTTCAGCGAGCAGCGCGACGGTCGGCGGTGTCTCAAATCCGCCGTTTCCACGCCATTGCCACGGGCAACGTGACTTGGCCCAGCCGCATCACTCAGGCTAGGCTTCACCTGTGGACCCCGAAGCGAGCCAGAACGCCGGCAAGCTCTGGAAGCCCCATCCCGACGACGAAACCAACGTCAGGGAGGCTCTCGAGTCTGTCGAGCGCGGCGAGCTTCTGTCCCCGGAGGCCTCGGAAGCTTTCGTGCGCTGGCTCGAAGGGGCGGACGACGAGTCGTGGCGCGCCGAGTGCGAGTAAGCACCTGGTACGCGCGCACGGCCGGACCGACCCTCAAACACGGCACGCAGCGCGCCGAGTCTGTTGGACGCACGACGCGCGCCTTGGCAGCGGCGGACTCGCTACCAGGCCCCACAGACTACGAGGCGAAGGGTCAACCCTTCGGCCGCGCTTGGGTGCGCCGCGTCGGCGGGCGGAACCTCTGGCTCTGGTACCGCTTCACCGACGAGGAACTTGTGCTCGTCACCGTCACGACCGATCCGCCGGTTCCGGTTGAGGAATCCCAAGGCCCTCGCCGTCGATCCTCTCGATGGCGCTCCCCAGGTCGTTCGCGTCGCCTGCGATGATGCCTCGTCGAACGGTGATGGTCCCGACCTTCAAGTCGACATCGGACCACCGCAGGCCGCGCACCTCACAGGGGCGAAGCCCCGGAGCGCTGCCAGCTCGAACACCACCCGCACCGACAACGATGCCGCCGCGACAATCGCCTCGAGGTCGTTGCGACGCATAGGTCGCCGCACCTTTCGGCCGAGCTTCGGCAACGGCGGCAGCGCTGGCATGGCCCTCAGAGAGCCAGCCTTTGCCGCCGTCCGTAGCGCGCCCGAAGGGATTCGAACCCCTGACCAGTGGATTAGAAATCCACGGCTCTTCCAGCTGAGCTACGGGCGCTAAGTCCGTGAAGTTGCGGGAGATGTGGCACGTTTCGGGGGGGTACACAAGGCGGGCGGAATGGGCGTTGCCCGTCCGTTGCCTTGGATGCCGGCTTTCTGCGCTTTCACGAACGTGCGAGCGATCGCGTGGCGCGACGACGAGCAGCGAATCCGCGCGAGATTGCCGACGCGTCGAGCCCCGTGTGCACGAGCGAGGGCATGACAGGCGGAGGCAAACTCCGCCGCTCTAAGGGGCAACGCGCAGGCCGCTTCGCTCCCGCGCGATGCCCGCGGTCTCCACACTTGGTTTGCCGCCACCCCGGGGCAGACGCAGCATGGTCACCGGAGCCGGAAGTGGAAACCACGGTGGCGTCGTCATGGCGTTACATCCCGCGGGGTGATGCCCCCATCGACCGAGCCCTTGAGAAACGACTACGTGAGGACTCTTCCAAATGCGCGAGGGGTACGCTATGGACGCGGATCGTAACGATGGAGCAGCCATCCGGGTAGTCCGCACGTCTGGGGGGACGGGGCTTCCGTGGTGGGGGTCATGGCTCTCTTAGCCGCGCAACTGGCTCGCCCGCTGACCGAATGGAGCGGTCATGAACGTCCGAAGTGCGCGTCTGGCGTTGGTCCCTTGGCTCGCGTTGTTCGCCGCCTGCAGCGGCGATCGAGTCTCGGAAAACCTGGGGAAAGTTGAAGAAGCTTTAACCTCGAACGATCGGATCCTCGGGTTCGAGGGCACGATCTCGGGGGCAGCGGGCTCGGATTGGCGGCCGGTCGTCGGTACGGCGAGCTCCAGCACGACCCACAGTGAGGGGTCGCACTCCATCGCGCTCGGCGGCAACCAGAACCCGAGCGCCATCAGTGCTGGGCTCACGGCGCTCGGCACGCTCAGCGCGGCACCGTCCGTCGACGTGATGTTCCAGAGTGGCTACCAGCCGCAGGGCACCTACTACGGGCAAGCGGGCCTCTACTTCACGTGCGGTACCACCATCAACAATCAGTACCTCGGCAACGTGCAACTGCACGGACCGACCGGTTCCTTCAATCACTACACATTTCCGTCGCTCCCGCAGAACGTCGCGACCGCCCTCTCCACCACGAATGGCTGTACGGTTAAGGTGGAGCTCAACTTGTCGAACACCGGGACCGTGCCGGTCTTGGTCGACAAGCTCTCCTTTGGGCAAGCGAGCGGAAGTGGCGGAACCGGGGGCATCGGCGGAAGCGCGGGGAGCAGTGGAGCCGCAGGCAGCGGCGGCGCGGCAGGGAAAGCTGGAAGCGGAGCCGGCGCGGGAGGCAAAGCCGGGGCAGGCGGTGCGAGTGGGGGAGGCACAGGTGCCAACTCGGGGGCCGGTGGGTCCGGCGGTGCCGGAGCCGGTGGCAAATCTGGTGGCGGCGGCGCGAGCGGTGTTGGCGCCGGAACTGGGGGCAAATCGGGTGGTGGCGGCGCCAGCGATGCCGGTACGAGCGGAATGTCCGGCTCGGGAGGCGCGGGAGCTGGAGGCCGGAGCGGAGGTGCCGGCGGAGCAGGTGCCGGTGGAGCAGGCGCAGGGGGTGCCGGAGCTGGCGGCGCAGGTGGAACGAGCGGCGGCACCGGCATTGAGTTTTACATCGATCTACCGGTGCACGTCCCGCGCACCAGCATCGCGCTCGGAACGAGTGGCGGGCCGCTCGTGCTGAGCGACTACGTCCGCATCCTCGCGTCACCGAGCGGCTTCTCGTCAATCTCAAGCGTCAAGACCTCGACCGAAACGAACCTCGGCGTGTCCGCTGAGACGCTGAACCTCTGGTCCGAAGCGAACGTCGTCGTACTCCGCGACGGCGCGTACGTGCACGGGAACCTCACGACGGAAGGCACCGTCAACACGCAGAACAACGTTCACGTCACCGGCACCGAGACGGTCAACGGCACGCTCACGCCAATTCAGCATCAGTCGTGGATCGTGCAATTCCCGGCGACGAACGGCGGCCCCGTCAACCTCGACGTATCACAGGTGCGCACCATCACCCCCGGCGCATACGGCACCAGCACCGTGCAACGTAACGCGGTGCTCACGCTCGCTGGCTCCGGCCGATACACTTTCGACGGCCTGTTCGACCTCGAACCGAGCTCTACGCTCAGCGTGGATAACACCCAAGGGCCCGTTCAAATCTACGCGAGTGGTGGTTTCACGTTCCGCGGAGCCATCTCGCCCCGCGATCCGACGAAGAACAACATTCTCATCGGTATCGCCGGCACCGGGCCCATCCCGATGGATACGTCGTTCAACGCGATCCTCGTCGCCCCCCATGGCGACGTGACGCTTGGCAGCGTGAGCGCTGGGCACTTTGGGGCGATTTACGCGCGGAGTGTGAACGTCGGCGCGCACACAGACTTCCATCATCGTCCGTTTGCGCCAAGTGACGTGTGCTTGCCGGGGGCGGCGTGCGACGGGCTCTGCCAATGCGACCCGGGCGGGGCGTGCAATGGCTCCAACGATTGCGCTACCGACCTTTGCTGCGGTCAGGGCGAATGCGGCGGGCCCACGTGCGGTTGCACGAGCGCGAGCCAGTGCGGTCCCGGTCTCGACTGCACCGGGGGAAATTGCCAGAATCATTGCGCGCTCAATCCCCACGCGCCGGAATGCCTGCCCTCGCATTGCAGCAACGGCGCGAAGGATGGGGATGAGACGGGCAAGGATTGCGGCGGTTCGTGCGCGCCGTGCACGCACCCGGGCACCGACGGTTGCAATACGGCGGCGGATTGCGGCATGGGCCTCACGTGCACCCCGCACAACGGCGGCTGCTTCGGTGCTTCGCGCTCGCAAAACGTGTGCTGGCCGACCCAATGTGCCGACGGTGTGGATTCGACCGAGTGCGGGAGCCCCGACAGCCCCTGTGGGTCGGACTGCGCGTGCGTATCCACCTGCGATACCGACAACCCGGCGAGCACGTGCCCGGAGGGGGACGTGTGCCGGCGCGGGCTTGGCGTGCTCTTCAACGCTCCGTCGCGTGACGTGTGCATTCCAGGAGGCGTCGCCTGTCCGTCGAACGATCCCGCGCTTTGCGGCACCCCCACGTCCGTTTGCGGTGAATCGTGTATCTGCACTCCCGATTGCTCGCACGCCACGTGCGACAACCCGAGTGATGGGTGCGCGGGCCTTTGCCCAGGCGTCTGCCCACCCGGCGGCGCCGGTGGCAGTAGCGGCGCCGGTGGCACAGCGGGAGGCGGAACGGGTGGCACTGCAGGAGGCGGAACGGGTGGCACTGCAGGAGGCGGAACAGGCGGCACTGCCGGCGCGCCCGGCGGCGGTCAATGCATCGACGATATCGAGTGCCCTTCTGGCTACTCGTGCTTGCTCGGTGCGGACGGCAAGCGCTTCTGCAGGTCGACCGAGATTTGCGTCATGAAGCCGTTGGTACCCCCGCGCTGCGGGAGCCCGGGCGCTCCCTGCGGTGACGCTTGTCCGGCTTGCACGCCGAAATGCGATGGTCGCTCGTGCGGTCCCGACCCTTTCGGGTTGCGGCGCAAGCTGCGGTAGCTGCAACGGCGGTACCTTCTGCGACGCTGGCGGGCAGTGCGTGGCGCCCTCGAGCGATCCGCTGCCGACAGTCCCGACGCCGGGTGGTGGCACCCATTCGCTGTCCCCGCTTCCGGAAGCTCCGACTACACCGGTGGGTGCGGTCCATGGCGGCTTCAGCGTCTCGCCGCAAGGTACGGTCGCGTACGACATTCCGATCGAGGTGCCGCCAGGTCGTGCCGGCCTTGAGCCCAAGCTGAGCCTCCACTACACCGGCGCCAATCGTTACAGCGATCAAGGTGTCGGCTGGACCCTCGAGGGTCTCTCCAAGATCACTCGCTGCCCGCGCACGCAGGCGCTCGACGGCTATGCCGCGCCGATCAGAAACAATACGGACGACAAGTTCTGCCTCGACGGCCAGCGGCTCACCGCGGTCCCGAGCGCGAGCACGGGGACGGTCGGCGTCTACGGAGATGAAGGGACCGAATACCGCACGCTTCCCGACACCTTCTCCAAGGTGATCTCACACAAGGACGACGGGGACGGTTTGCAGCTCGACCCGTTCGCGAATGTCCAACGCGTACAGCGCCCCCTGCAGGGTCCCGACTGGTTCGAGGTGAGGACGCGCGACGGACGGATCCTCACCTTTGGTCGCACGGAGGATTCGCTCGGCATGGGGCGGACGGGCATTCGCTACTCCTGGCTGCTCAACAAGGTGGAGGACCGCGTTGGCAACACGATTATCGTCAACTACGCCAATTTCGCGTCTTCTTACGCGTTCCTCGACGACGACCTTCTTCCGAACCTGATCCACCCGAGCGGCATCGCGTACACGGGTCACGGTAGCGACGCCGGCAACCGTGTCGTGCTTTTCAACTACGAATTCCGCAACGATTGAAGCATGCGCTTCCAGCAAGGAGGTGCGCTGTCGTTGGAGGGCCAGCGACTCAAGACCATCGCTACGCTTATTGATAGCAAGCCGGTGAAGTCCTACGTGCTGCACTACCTCGATCAGTACGTGAGCCAGATGGACTCGATCCAGGAGTGCGCCGGCGACGGAAGCGACGACACTCAGTGCAAGAACCCCACGACGTTCGAGTATCTTCAGGAGTCGGGCTTCACGTCGGCGAAGGGTTTCTTCGACGCCAGCACCGCTACCATCCTGGATGTCAACGGCGACGGCCGGAAGGATTTCCTACACACCTACGTGACAGTCGACGGCGTGACAGGCGACCCGGGACTGCAAGCGGCGTCTACCCTCACCAACATTGCTGGACAAATCGTCATCGGCGCGACCCTTTCCACGGGCGTCGGGATTCCGGTGGGTATCGCCTTCGAGATCCTCAACAATGCATTCTGGGGTGCTTTTGCCAGTGAGCCCAAAGTCCATTACCAAAACGTGATGAGCTTCGGCACGGGCGATCGGGAGAACCCGATCAATAGCGAGGACGCCAACGGACTCCCCTGCCCGACGGGCAGTCCTCTGTATCTGCTCGACTACGATCGTGATGGGAAGGACGATATTGCCGGGCAGTGCGGCGGGGACAAGAATACGACCGTATTACATCTTTCGCTGTCGCAGGGCACCGGCAGCTTCAATCCGCAGCCCGCGGGGGGCGGCGCGTGGCTCAGCGTCCCCTCGCAGATCGATTTCGGGGCCAAGGGACTGCCGTCGCCCGTGGTCTACGACGTCGATGGAGATGGGCTCGAGGACGTGCTCGTCTGCACCAGCAACCATTCGCTCGAGGTGCGCAGGCGGATCCCAGGTGGTGGCTTCACCTCGCTCGGCACGATTTCCTCACCTCCGCCCGTTGGCAAGCAGCCTGCCCCGGATCCGATTCCCTTCTGCGCCGACGACCGACCCACGTACAATATCATCGACGTGGATGGGGATGGGGTCGCCGAGCTCCTCCTGGCGGACCCGGGCGGTCATTGGCTGGTTCTTCGCTATACCGGTGGGCAGCTTGCGTTCGAACCAGTCGCGTTCACAAACACCGCACAGTCTGAAAGGGGGCACGGCCTCACGCTAGGCGACTTCAACGGCGACGGCCTCGTCGACATCTCGACGATCTCTGGCTCGAACACGATCGTTTGGATCAACAGTGGGCACAACCGGTTCATCACGCACACCGTGCCTCGCCCAACGCCGGCGCAGGACCTGGGACAGGGTTATAGCTACCAGCGTGCCGCGATCTTGGACTACGACGGTGACGGTCGCAGCGACTTCCTCGAGCACTGGCGTTCGGGCGGCTCAAGCCTCAACGTGGTCCTCAAGCCGGACGCCAGCGTGCTCAACGAGCCTTGGGCATACGAGAATACGATTCTGGCTCCGAACGAGCACGGCGTTCTGCTCCCAGGGAGGATCACGGCTGCCACAGACCTCGATGGCGACGGCAATCCGGACGTGTTCGGCGAGCAAGGCTTCTACTTCGGCTCCGGCGTCAACAGCACCCTCCTCACGCGCGTGGTGGATGGCGTCGGCAACGTCACGCGCGTCTCGTACGGCGGCTACATCAACCGGTGCTCGGGCTCGACCTGGCCGGAGACCTGTCTCAAGCAGCTCACGGGTATTGTCGGCACACAGCAAGTAGGCTTCCTCGACAATGACGGCTCGGAAGTCATCGAGCGGACCTACAACTACAGCTTCACCAACGCTCGCTTCAACGTCGCGGGCGCCGGGTGGCTCGGCTTCGAATCGAGCACCGTGAGTGAGACTACGGGCGGGCTCTCTGGCTTTCGCTCGACGACGACGAGCTACGAGCCCCCCGCGCGTTATGCGCTCGATGGAACCTTGCGCACGACCAACGACCCCGGTTACGTGTACCCGCTGGCAGGTCGCCCGAAGACCATCATCATGGAAGAGGCCGTCACCGACAACGGATCGGTAATTCAGCCGCTCGAGTCGCAGGCGTTCCACACGGTAACCGAGGTGGACAACACTTGGGAGGTGACGGAGTCGGCGTCCGGCGTTCCTTTTGCGCATCTCAAGGGGCGCAACACTACGCTCGGCAATAGACCGGTTGCCCCGCTCGTCGTAGGCAGTCAGCCGCCTCCGCAGGATGCCATCGGGTTGGTGCAATGCTCGGAGGGCTTCACCTCCGATGCTTATGGCAACGACAAAGCGTCCTTCCGCGACTGCCCGTTCACGCAGACCAATACCACGACGACGTTCGTGCCCGATGCGAACGCCTGGTTGATCTCAAACCCGGAGTTTGTCACCGTCTCGGCGTCGTCCTTCTTTGTGCCGGGCGAGAGTACCCAAACGTGGGACCCCGAGTATGACGGCAATGGGCTCCTGCACTCCATGACTCGCTCTCCGCAGGTCAACGGGGCGCCAGCCACGAACCAGCTCCACACGACGACGTACCTCCGCGACGGCTTCGGCAACCCGTATCAGATCACGGAATCGGTCGCGAGCGGGGAGCCCGACCGCACGACGACGATCACGTACGATTCGGACAATGTTTACCCGCTCACTATCACCAACCCTCTCAATCAGATGACGCAGGTGCGCTACGACCGGCGTTGGGGTAGCAAGATGAGCGTCGTCGACCCGAACGGAATCGCGTCCCAGGAAAGCTACGACGGCTTTGGACTCTTGAGCCAAACGAGCGACGCAGAAGGCGCCAGCACGTACACCTACTCTGCCGTAAGCCCGTCCGGGATGAGCGGCGAAACGAGCATCGGTCGCATTCGCCCGCGCACGAAGGTGCAGATCGACACGCAAGGGACCGCAGGCTCGCGAACGGGCACCGAAACCAGAGAAATAGACGCTTACGGCAGGCTCGTGAGGACAACGACGGAGGGCCTTGCCGGCGCCAGCGTGGTCCAAGAGCGGACGTACGACGTGCATGGTCGGCTAGCGCGGTCCTCGCTACCTCACGTGAGCGGAGCTGACGTCCCCTTCACCGCCTATGGCTACGATCTGCGCGACCGAATCACCAGCATCCAACACGCTGCCAGCTCGACGGCGGGGGGGCCTTCGGAGCAGATCCAGTACGCCAGTGCCGTGACCCTCGCGCCACAGTACGACGACTGGCTCGCAGGGCTCGGTGGCGGCGAGAGTTTTGGCTTCCCAGTCGAGATCATGCAGCGGATCGATGAGTCCGGCCACAAGGACGTCACGATCAGCGACGTAGACGGCCTCGTCATCCGGTCCATCGACGGAAACAACGTCGATGTCATGAACAGCTACAGCAGCTACTTCTACGATGGATTTCATCGTCTGCAGACGGCTAAACCGACGACCGGCCCGGGCCTGATTTCGACGACCTACGATCCGTACGGCAACGTCCTGACCCATAGCGACACCGAAACCGGCGTTACCACCAACACCTACAACGGCTTCGATGAGCTTACGACCCGTCGCGACGACATGCAGCAGATCCGCACCTTTCTCCACGACGACTTGGGGCGTATCAAGTCGATTATCGACAACTCAGGCCTTACGACGTGGATCTACGACCAGGGCGTCAACGCCATTGGCCGGGTGTCGGAACTGGACTTGCCTGGCACGTCCGCGAACCCGGACGGGCAACGCATCTCTTCCACGTACGAAGACCTCGCAACGCTGAACCGAGGCTTGCCCAAGCGGACCGATTATACGCTGGATGGTGTCGATTATGGCGTCGTTTACAGCTATGACGACCTCGGCCGAACCTCACGCATCGACTACCCGAGCCTTGGCGGCGGTGCGCCCATCGCGGCAAAGTACACGTACGACAATTCTGGGGTGCTCACCAACGTCGATGAAGTGGGAAGCGGCAGCACCAAGGCGATCTGGCACTTGAATGACGCCTTCCAAGGATACCTCGTCCAGAAGGAAACCTTTGGCAACGGGGCGACGACGACGTACGGCTACAATAGCGCGCGGCGCTGGCTCGAGACCATCTCGACGACCCTCCACAACAATTCGATCCAGAGCCTCGGCTACAATCACTACGACAACGGCCAGATCCACGTCCGGACGAAGACCGAGGGCTCTCTCACCATCAACCGAACGCACACGTACGACAGCCTAGCCCGCCTGGAAACCGTCCAGGACGAGCCCGTGGGTGGCTCCCCGCAGCTTACCGGGTATGGTTACGATAACCTCGGCAACTTGATCACGCGCGGCAACAGCACGATCACCCCTCGTACCGACCTCCCGAACCTCATCGACACCGTGGACGGTAACCAATACCACTACTACCCGAACGGAAACCTGCAGGCGAGGACAGGCCCCGATGTGCCGGGTGGCACGCAGTCCTTCTCCTACACTCCGTTCGATCTGCCATCGTCCATCACGACCGGCGACGGACCCGGGGCGAAGACGACCTCGTTCGAATATTCCGCGGACGAGGCGCGGCTTGTACGACGCGATCCAGACAGCTTCCTTTATTTCGTCACAGACCTGTATGAACGACTGACGGACACGAGCGGACAAACAGAGGAGGAACACTTCCGCCTTTACGCCGGTGAACGACCGATCGGTGAAATCGTGCGCAAGAACGGAGCGGACGAGAAGCTCTTCTTCCACCAGGATTCGCTGGGAACGCTCGAGACGATCAGCACCGATCAAAGTGACGCGCCCATCAAGCAAGACTTCGACCCGTTCGGTGCCCCCGTGCACGCCGGACGGTCTGCCCTGACTCGCGTCGGCTTCACTGGCCAGGAGCACGATGACGACGTCGAGCTCGTGGACATGCGAGGCCGCCTCTACGACCCACTCGGCGGGAGGTTCACGACCGCGGACCCGATCGTGCAGGCGCCGTACTGGAGTCAGGGCCTGAATCGCTACAGTTACGTGTTTAACGATCCGATCAACAGAACCGATCCAACTGGCTTCATGAGCTGGAGCGACATTGGCTCGGTGGTCAACGGCGTTGCAACAACGATCATGTACCCGGCGGCTGCGCTCATCAGCGTGAGTACGGGGGGGTCGCGCTCAATCTGGCTGCAGGGGCCGGCGTACAGGCCGCAATGGGCACCCCTGGCGGCGCGCAGGCGGGGATGCCCACTACGGAGGTCCCGAGTGGCCAGGTACATGGGGCGGCACCAGTGCCTCACGAGGAAGCGTTTCAAGAGTCGCCGTCAGCGGATCGGCCTGTGGCGGGAGAGCCCCCGAACTGGGGACCAGCGGATTGGCAAGCCGTGTTACGAAAGGCGCCGATCTTCAGCTCGGCGCGTGCCGCAGCTTACTCGTTCCTAGATCGGAATGATTTGCGCTCAATCGCAATCGACAAGGAGATTTACACCTTCATAGCAGATCGAGGCGGAGGCAGATTTTCGGCGCTACCGGCTCAGATTGGCGCTCAGCACACTTCGATTGGGTTTCCCGCCTACCGTCAGAGCTTTCTGGATGCGCATATCTCAGGAGTCAAGTTGACTGCATGGGCACACGCGCACGGTGCCGAGTCACCTGGGTACAACGACGAGATCTTCAGCACCGGTGCTGGTGAAGACGCAGATACGAGTGCTTACTATCACCTAACAGGCTATCTCGGAACGCCGTCAGGTCGGTTCCTCGAGCTGCGGCCGGGGCAAACGGTTGGCACCGAACTATGGCATTTGCCACCGTTGCCGGGGTACGCGCCCCCATGAGCGGCTCGTGGCTTAGGACGCAGGTGACCTGGGCATTGGTGTTCACTGCGGTGCTTGGCTGCGATCGCCGGGAGGCGGCGCAATCCGCCGCTGTGCGGTCGGCGGAACCCGCGCAGCCGACGCAGGTGCCGGCGAGAAAGCTGCCACGCATGGCGCATTCCCTGATCGAGCTCATCGCGAATCCGCACCAATATCAGGGCGCCGACGTAGGCGTAGTCGGGTACCTGGTGTTGAACCAAGTACACGAGGGTGAAGCGGATGGGACGCTGTATCTCGACCGGGAGAGTGCCCGAATGATGCTCAACCCGAATGCGGTGTCCGTGCACTTCGGCGGTTGCAGCTCCACGATTTCCACTTCGGATGAGAAGGCGATGAAAGCTGACGCCGAGACCTTGCCCGCGCTGCCCGGCTACGTGGTGATACGCGGGATCTTTGAACCAAGACCTGAGAGCTCGGTGATCGGAGGCGGGACAATTTGCGGCGTGACGTCGATCGTCGCGCTCGAGGACCCCGAGCAAGGGAAGGGAGCGACGTCCTGGTGGAACACAGTGGCGCGCCCCGCGAACTCTGGTCGAGTCTCGCGTGACAAAGCGCCTGGACGCTAGCGGGTTGACCTCGAGTGACGGCGGGACGAGCGGTAGCGATCGGGGAAAGGCGGCACCTCATGACGGTCGAAAAGTTGGCGAAATTTATGGTGGTTCTAGTGCTCGTTATGGGCGCCGCGGCGTGCTCATCCGGCAACGACGGGAAGGACCGGAACGTGCCGGGCACGTGCGACCCGAGCACTTCAAACGTCTATGTTGCCGGTTTCACCGACACACCCATCGTGATTAGCAGCACCGCAACTCAGGCAGATGTAGTTGACGAACAAGGCTCGATCTCGGGCGTGTACTTTTCGGTCGCGGGAAGCACCACCAATCTGGAGGTGACTTTGCTCTCGAACGATCAGAAGTCGTTCGAACAGGGAGACGAGGTTACCGTCGGTGATGATCCTGGATTCCAAGTCGAAGGAGAATCTGGCGCCGATGCCTACTTTTGCCTCGCGACGACCGGCGAAGCGGACGTGGAGGTCTTGTCGGCCGATACGAGTGGAGCGATAGCAACGCTCAAAGTCGCGCGCGTAGAGTTCAACATCGAGTGCGCGACGGACAGCGCGCTGCCGCAGGGCGTCACGCGCCTCTCCGGGTGTTTCAATTATCTGGGGATGTAAGGGAAACTAGCGCTCAATACCAGTGCCGAAACGCGCCACTCACGTGGAGCAAAGCCAACGTGTGGAGCGTACCGCCGTAATACCGCTCTTGTCCCACGGGATCGCGGCCGACCAGAGCTTTTGCGAAAGGTTTGCTGGACGACGCCCAACAATGCTAACCAGAGAGCGGAGGAGACAAACTCCACCGCTCTAGGGACAGCGCGCCGACGCCGGGCAGACGCAGCACGGTCACGGGAGCCCCGCAAGTGGAACCTACGGTGGATGCCGCGTCGCAGCAGTTTGAGCCCTTTGGTGCCGATCTGAGTGCATCCAGCATGGAGCTCACCCGCGTTGGCTTTACCGGTGCAGATCACGACCGCGACCTCGGACTCATCGACATGAACGGGCGGATCTACGACCCGCTTGCGGGGCGCTTCACTAGCCCCGATCCGATCATGTCGGCGCCCTTCCAGTCGCAGGGTCTAAACCGGTATGGCTACGTGCTAAATGACCCTGTGAATCTAACTGACCCGAGCGGATTTGCAGTTGCACAAATCTGCGGGCTCCTGGGAGAATGCTATCCGAACGAGGCGCCTTCTGGCGCGTTCGGAGATTTGAGCAGCCCAGCGGATATCGCGGATGACGCGATCGGTTCCGGTGGCTTGGCAGACGCCGCTGCTGGTCTCGGCGCGAACGCCGTGGATATCGCGATTCGCGCTGTGCTTGGTGATCCGTTTGCGGCTAAGCCTGGCCATACGGTAGATGGCACGTCCAGCGTTCGGAGGGCACAGGCTTCGGTAAAGCCAGGAGCAGGTCAAGGTGGAGCTGATCTCGCGCTCACTCCGGTCGAGGAGGGAGCGCGAAAGTTTGAGACGCCGATGCCGCGTGGGGCGGGCGCGAGTCCGAGCCTGGCGAAAGAGCCGGGCGGTGCGGGACCTACGGTCGACAAGGCGATGGACGACATAAGGCATGGGCACATCATGGTCGCCCCCGCGTTGGGAGAACTGTATGTCGGTTTGCAATCCGCATGGAGGTGGCTGTTTCCGGCTGCACGGCGGCGGCGCCTGCTTATGCGACGCTCGAAGCAGCCGTAGGAAATCGGGCTAGGGCGCAAGTCGTGCAGGCCGTGGTTCGCGGTGAGGAGTCGCTTGGTGCCCTCTCCCCCGCTGAGCGCGAGGCGGCGGCGTAGTTTTACCGGCAAACAGCCGATCGGGTGGGCGGCAACCTTGCAGAAGCGGCACGCCCCTTCAATATAGATAGGGCTCGTTACCTTGAGGGAAGCCTTAAGGAAGCTCCCGGACGTTTGTACGAATGGATGGCGAAAAACGGGTATGATGTGCTGTGAAAACCAGTGAAGTCTACTCAGTCGGTGAATGCCCAGTTTGTCCTGGTGCGGGAGCGGTACTTGCTCTTCAAGCGGCTGACTCCACCCCCGTTTTTTACTGTCCTTCGTGTGGGACTGCGTGGCGCGAAGTCCCGGACCCTACGCGGATTGATAGCGTTGACCGACTCGCTTATCTGGCGCCAAATGGCGTCCGCGCACTTACACGCGAGGAAGTTGCCCGAGCCGGTCTCCAGATCGTCGAGGTGGTAAAGGCGTCTGAGATCGACGACGAGCTCCGGCGGGCGCTAGACGTATGACACCGTCGTTTGAATCTTCCTTCGCGCGGCTCTAGCTTTGGGGCGGCGACGCACGACGGGCACCGATGCTGGAGGCGTCGAGCATGCGGCCGCGCCGTTCTCCGCCTCGAGCACTTTCAGCTTCTTCGCGTCGTCGCATCCATCGCGCCAAAACGCGCTTACGCCACGAGTACAGCGTCTGCTCGCTGACGGGCGTACTTCTTTGCGGCGTCCGCGACCGAGGTGCGTTCGGACTCGCCGAGGATCTTGACCATCTGCTCTTCGGTGAGCCGGCTCTTGCGCATGCTGTCTCCAGGCGCTGCTGGAGAGGCATTTTCTCACGATTCCTGTGGGCCTATTTTCGGCCAGCAGATCAGCTTCTGCTTGCTGGCAAGCGCAGGCGCTCCCCTGTAACTTGGGCCTCCTGATGCTTGAACGCAGCCTTATGCTCAGCGTGCTCAGAGCGATCGTGACCTGTTCCGTTGCGTGCGGGTCGACCGACTCGCAAGGGGGCTCGGAGGGACTACGAGCGGGTGCGAGCGGGTCTGGCGCTGCTGGTCCTAGTGCCGGCTCGGGCGCGGTTGGCATCGGGACGGGCGGCCGATCAGGTGACGGCGGGCACGGAGGCAACGCGCCGACGGCCGGCAACACGCCGACGGCGGGCGACAGTGGCGTCGCAACGAGCGCGGGCGGCGTTTCGAGCGGGGGCGCCGCCGCCGCAGGAACGGGTGCGGGTGGGCGTTCCAACAGCGGCGCCGGCAACTCCGGGGCGGGCGGCAGTTCGAATGGGGGCGCGACGGACGGAGGCCAAAGCGATGCTGGCGCCGCCGGCTCCGAACCCGAGGGGTCGGGCGACGCGGTCAGCGTCGGTTATTGGCATGCATGTGCCCTCGTCAGCGGTAGCGTGCGTTGTTGGGGCGATAACAGCGTGGGGCAGCTCGGCGACGATTCGGGCGTGAACAGCGATGTCGGCGGCCCGGTCGAAGGACTCGCGCCCGGGGCGACCGCGACTTCGGCCGGGTACTTTCACACCTGCGCGCTCGTCGCCGGCGAGGTCTGGTGTTGGGGTAATAACGAGTACGGAGAACTCGGAAACGGCACGACAGACGAAAGCCCGGTACCGGTTCAGGTCGAAATGCTCGGCTCGAGCGTCACGGCCATTTCAGCCGGTGGCGGTCACACGTGTGCCCTCGTTGGCGATACGGCATTCTGCTGGGGCCACAACGAGTTCGGACAGGTCGGCGACGATTCGAATGACGACAGGACGTTACCGACGGCCGTTCACGACGCGAGCAGCGGCGTCACGAAGATCGAGGCCGGGGAGTACCAGACCTGCGGTTCGGGACGGTACCGTCGCGTGCTGGGGGCAGGAGATAACGGCTCAACATGACCTTGTTCCGGGTGACGTCCCAGGCACACGCGGAGCATACGCAGTCTCGACCGGCGGCAACGTCGCCTGTGCACTGCTCGGTGCCAACGGAGCTGCCGGAATGGGCGGAGCCGGAACCGGCGACGTGGCGCATGCCGTCTGTTGGGGGTCGGATAAATATGGCGCTCTCGGCGATGGACAGAGCGAGGACAGCGCGACGCCAGTCGCAGTGAAGGACCCGAACGCAAGCCAAGGAATATCCGCCGACTCAATCAATCAGATCTCGGCCGGCCCCGAAATCACCTGCGCGATCGCGCGCGGCGCGGCTTACTGCTGGGGAGTCAACATCTGATCGTCGGTCGGTGACGGAACGACCGCCTATCGCAACGTACCGACACCGGTGCTCGGGCTGAGCTCGGGGGTCACGCAAATTTCGGTCGGAGGCGAGGCGCGTAACTGCGCACTCAAGAGAGGCAACGTCTACTGTTGGGGCACGGGAAGCTGGCCCACGGGCTCGACCGTGCCCGAACGGGTCGCCGTCGAGTAACGGCGGAGGGATTTTCTTCGCACCATCCTGGCTGAAGGTCATGGCCGCTGAAAGGATCGTTGTGCTGGCGGTGGAGACGAACTCCACCGCTCATCCGTTACCAATCCGTTGCCCGCTCGAACCTGCTTTCGAGGCCCGTCGCGTGCCGTATAGTGGCGACCGGCGAATCACCAATCGAGCCAAGCTGCCGCGGAAACGCACGACTTGGCTTCGGTTTTCGATTTGCGCCTGTCCCGATTAGAAATCCACGGCTCTTCCAGCTGAGCTACGGGCGCAGATGCGTGAAGTTTACGGAGATTTTGCACAGTTCGCGCGGTCGCACAAGACTGGCCCGAGAAGCGTCGCCCACGTCGCCGCATTCGACGTGCGTCCCTTGGGCGACGCGCACGCGAGGTGGGCGACGAACATGCCGAACTCTTGGAGTATTTGAGTGGCCGGGGACGCAGCGCGTGTTCCAAGGTCGCGCATGAGCTCATCCGTGGCCTAAAGTAGCGAGCCATCGTCGTGAGAAGGCGCGCTGAGGTCGTGGAGGGGGTTGTCGCGTGGGGCTTCGCGCTCGTCACGGGGCTCTCTGCGGCGCGACCGGCCTTTCGCGCGTCGCTGTCGCTCGGGATCGTGACAGCGGTGGTTGTGGCGCTGCTTGCGCGCTGGGTCGCTCCGGCGAGTAGCACCGGCAGCTTGGCTCGGGTCGCACTTTTAGTGGGCAGCGCACTCGTCGGCATGAGCAGCGGGGCGGCGCTCGGCTTCGCGAGCCCTCTGCGGGCGTTCTTTGCGCAGGAGCCGGGGCAAACGCCGCTGCTCGTCCTGCGTGGCGGAATGCTGCTCGCGGCGGTGCTCGCGAGCGAGTCGCTCGAAAGGCGCGCACGAGCGACCGCGCTCGGTGCCCTCGCGGGGTTGCTCCTCTTCTCGCTTTGCTTCCGCGCGCTGCTCTTGCCCTACTGTGCGGCCGCGGCTCTGACGCTCGGCTTCTGCGCGCGCCGGAGGCCCGTAGTCCTGCCGCTCGACGAGCGCCTACTCCACGCAGGCGTGCTCGTCGTCGCGCTTGGCGCGTGGTTCCTACCCAGACCGCAACGGCCGGAGGCTACGGAGCCGGCGAGCCCAGAGCAGGCAGTGGCCTGGTGGATGGCGCGCGAGAACCCGTAGCAGGCGCACTTTCGGGCCTGGTGGTGGGCACGGAGCGAGGCCGTCCCCGGCGAGGGGTACCTTGCACTCGCGCGACTCGACGTGACCCTCGGTCACATCGACTCGGCCCGCCGGGTTCTCGCCAGGATCGTCGCGCTGGCGAGCTCGGACGCCGTGCGTGAACGCGCGCGGAGCCTTGCAGCGACGCTCGGGTCAGCTCGCGATGCGGCAGAGAGTGACCCCGCGAGGCCACCGTGAGCAGTGTCGCGAGCGAGCGGGGTGGGGACGCTGCGAGCGGGGCACGGCCCGCGCGAGCGCGTCTCGACGTCGAGCAGCTGATCGTCGTCGCCGGCGTGAGCGCCATCGCGGCGCTCGTTTGGCATCACATGGCGATCTTGGGCGACGGCTTCTGGTACATCGCGACGGGCCGCTTGCTCGTCGAGCATCATCGGCTGCCGACTCTCGATCCGTTCACGTTCGCGAGCGTGCGGCACGATTGGCGCAACGTGAGCGCGGGCTCGGAGGTGCTCTTCGCACTCGTCGCCGATCGGCTCGGCCTTCGCGCGCTCATGGCTCTTGCTGCGCTGGTCGAGGCCTCGGCGGTCACGCTCCTGTGGCTCAGCGCTAGCCGCCGCCTCGCGACGCGCCTCCTCTTGCTTCCCCTCGCGCTGCTCTTCGTCCAATCGGACGCCGAGGATCTCAGCGCGCGCGGCCAAGTCTTCGGCGATCTCGGCTTCGTCGTGCTCTTGCTCCTCCTCTTTCGCTTGCGTGCAGGCCGGCGGGTGCACTGGCTCGTGCCGCTCGGCATGAGCGCGGTGTGGGTGAATGTGCACTTGTCTTTCTTGATGGCCGCCTTCGTTCCGCTCTTGTTCTTGGGTTCGCTGCTGCTAGAGCCGCGCGGAGCTCGTCCTCCGCTCGGCCCCTTCGTCGCGTTTCCGGCGTTGGGCCTCGTCGGGGCCCTCGCGAACCCGTACGGGTATCAGTATTTGATTCACGCGCTCCGCTGCGTCTTCGCGCCGGTCGTCGGAAAGTTCGATCTGTTTCAATCACCCGACTTGCATTCACCGTCATGGCTCGCCGCCCCGACGCTCGCGCTTGCGCTCATCGTGGCGCGTGCGACGCTCGGTTCACCGCGGATGAGGCGCTCGGACGTGACGCTGGTCGTCGCCCTCCTCTGCGCTGCGTGCAGCTCACGAAGGTACGTCACTGAGCTCCTGGCTCTCGTGCTCATCATCGCCGCCCCACTCGTCGATCGCGTGGTGTGGACGCCGCTCGCGCCCGTGGCGGCGCGAGGGTTCGGCTTTGGGCTGAGTGCCGTCCTGCTGGGCGGCGCGGCGCTCGGGTTGACGGAGCGAAAGGATCCGCTGCGCGATGTTCCCAGCGCGGCGGCGAGCTTCGTGACGGCGCACCTGCTGCCCGAGAACGTGATGAACCCGTACCAATGGGGCGGCTACCTCGCCTACGCGTGGCGGGGCCGGCCGCCGTACTTCATCGACGGCCGTGACATCATAGGGTTGGTCGCGAACGGCATCCTCGACGACACCATTCGGCTGCGCACCGAGCCTTCGACGTTCGCGCGCATCCTCGACGCCTACGAGATTAAGACAGTGCTCTGGGAACGCCACGCGCTTTTGAGCGCGTACCTCAGCGAGCAGCCGTCGTGGCAACTCGCCTACCAGGACCCGATGGCCGTCGTGTTCGTGCGCCGCGCTCCCAGCCGGCACGCGCCGTAGCGCCTGATCGACAGCCGACTCCTCGGGCGGCACGACCGGATCGTCGAATGGCGGCCGTCGGCTTCGGGAGGGTATCGAGCCTGCCTTCGCAGGTCGGTTGTGGGCGGGTCGCAGGGGCCTGCGCTCGTCACCGATCGAGGACGCGCGGACTCATCATGTCGAGCATGCGTGCGGGGTTCCGGATCTTCTCTGCGCGCATGGTGCCGAGCGCCTCTTCGCGCAGAGCGCGGCCGGCGTCGCCGCCGAGCAGTTCACCGCGGCGGTGGCGCACGACCGCGCGGTGGAGTCGCATGTCGGTCGCCGTTGCCTTGTCTTCGGCCTCTTCGAGGGCGGAGAGAGCTCCGGGCGAATCGCCGCGGCGCGCGCGAACACCGGAGGCGAGGATCGCCGCGAAGCACGCGCTCCAGCCGACCCCCTCGGCCGCGATGGCGGACGCGCACGCCGAAGCATCGCGCAAGAGCGCAACGTCAGCGAGCTCGTCGTAGGCCGCGAGCGCGGCGAGTCCCCGAACGTAGCGCATTCCGAAGCGCGTGATTTGCGCTCGAAAGGCAACGCCCCAACGTAATGCGGCCCAGTCGCGCCGAACGCGCTCGTGAGCGACCGCGCCGCGTCCGTCGTAAATTTCGATATGCGCCGCTGCGATCATGTTCGAATAGCGCGGCACGTCGAAGTGCCTGCTCGGCCAGCGCTTCTCGGCGAGGGCGAGCATGCGCCGCGCCTCCGCGACGTCATCGCGGCTCAGCCAGGCGATATTGCTGAAGCTCGTCATTTGATAGGTAGCTGCGTACAGATCGCCGCGGCTCTCGGCCTCCGCCACGAAGTCGGGCACGCGCTCGAGCACCGTGAAGCGACCGTGCATCATGGCCGCCCAGACCAGGAACGCTCGCGCGCTCGCGAGCTCGAAGGACTTGCCGGGCCGTTCGTCGAAGATCCTCACGGCGTTCGAACAATGTTCCTCGCTCTCGCGCCAATCCCCGAGAAAGAACGAGCTTGCGCCCCGACTCACGGCGATCCAGCCGTCGGCGACCTCGTCACTAAGCTCTTCCGCGATCCGGGACGCCGCAGCGAACGTGCGTTCGACGCGCGGGCGCAGCGCTTGGCCGGCGAGCGCGAGGAACATCCCCTCGGCCGTGAGCGCCCGCAGCACCTGCAGGCGCGTGCCCGCGCGCAACGCCGTGAGCGTCGTACGGCATTGGAGCTCCGCGCTGCGGACGCTGTCGAACATCGTCAAACACGTCGCCGCCGTCCATGAGCCGTCGAGGCGCGCGAGCTCGAGCGGCGAGAGCTCGGCCTCACTGCGTGGTTCGTAGTCGAAGCCGCGGAGACGAATGCGTGCTCGCTGCCATAAGAGTGAGAGTATCGCCGTGAGCCTCGTGCGCGGCTCAGGGACGTCCAGGCGCTCGAGCACGACGGACATGGCCGTAATGCCCTCTTCGACGTGGCCCGAGCGCAGAAGTTGTTCGGCCGCCGCGCGCTCGAGCGCAACGCTGGCGAGGCCCTCACGGCGCCGCGCGGCGGAACGGTAGGCGGCTGCTGCCTCGACGCCGCGGCCGGCGTTCGCGAGGGCGTCCCCGAGCTTGTGCTCGAGCTCGGCGAGCCGCGCCGGCCCGAGGCTGCCAAGCTCGATGGCCAGGGCGTAGAGCCGCGCCGCTCGCTCGAACGCAAGGGCGTCGGCCGCCTCGTCAGCGGCGGTGATCGCGAAGCTGCAGGCTCGCTCCGAGTCTCCCGCTTGTTGCCAGTGGTGCGCGAGCGCTTCGGAATCTCCCCCGCCGGTGTGCTCGAGTGCCTGCGCGAGCGCGCGATGGCTGCGCATCGCGCGGGCCGCCCCCAAACGGGTGAGCACGACCTCGCGCACGCGATCGTGATAGGTCCCGATCAGGTCGTTCGGGTGCGTGCCCGTCGTGCACACCAGGCTTTCGTGTCGGAGCTCCGCCACTCGGTCCAGCACCTCGGCGAAAGAAACGGTCGGCATCGCGCTCGCCGTCCCTTCCGCAAGCAAGAGCGCGGTCGCGACCAAGCGTTGTGCCACCGGCCGGCCCGCGACGGCGGTGAGCTCGAGCACGTGTCTCGCCGTCGGCTCGAGCGCACAGGCCCGAGTCCAAAGCGCATCGTCGAGGTGCGGCGGCAACGCTCGATCGGAGGGGCCGGCGATGCCCCTCGCAAGCTCACCCAAGAAAAACGGGTGGCCGCGCGCCTCGCTGATCCGTTCCTGGAGCTCACGCGAAAGAGGGACGCTGTCGGCGCCGACGAGGGCACCCACGAGCGCGTTCGATTCTTCGTGAGTGAGCCCGCCGAGGGCCACGTGAGTCACGCGGCAAGGAAGCGAGGCGTACGCCGCGCCCTCGCCGGGACGCCGAATGATGATCCAGAGTAGCGCCGGGACGGGTTGCTCGAGCAGCGCTGCCAACATGGCCATGCTGTCCAGATCCGCCCACTGCATGTCGTCGAGGACGATCACGCTCGGGCGCTCCGCCGCGATGCGCCGCAAAAGCTCGCGTAGGGCCGAGAACATGCGCGCACGCTGTGCGTGTGGATCGAGTCGCGGCCAGTCTGCCGGGGGCTTGGACGCGGGACACACCCGGTGCAGGACGGGGAACGCGCGCGCAATATCACCGCTGTCCGCGGGTATCAGCTGCGACCGTTCGACCTCCGCCAAGCCAGAGAGGTATTCGCAGACCGCGTCGACGACGCCGTCCAGCGCCTTGTAGGGCAAGGACTCGCGCTCGAAGCAACGGCCCTCGAACACCGCGAGCGGCGCGCCGTCACGATGGACGCGCGTCAGGAACTCACGCACGAGAGCCGTCTTGCCGAGACCGGATTCGGCTTCGATGAGAACGGTCCCGCATGCACCGCGACGCGCGAGCGAAAGCTCTGCGTGGAGGACGGCGAGCTCCGCTTCACGTCCAACGAAGACGCCCGGGGCATTCGACGTGAGGCCGGCGGCACGCGTCACGTGGTGCGAACGCCCAGGCCAGAAGCGAGCGAGCACCGCCTCGCCGCTGGGGCGCTTGCCAGGCTCGACGGAGAGAAGCGCGCTCGCGAGGCTGCCGAGGTCCGGAGGCACGTCGGGCCGAAGCTCGCTCGGCGGCACGGGCGCCCCACGCCGCTTTTGGGCCCGGATTTCCGCGGCGGTGCCCTCGAACGGAGGCTGCCCCGTGAGCGCCTGGTAGAGCACCACCCCGAACGCATACCAGTCGCTTGCCGGGCCCATCGGTTCGAGGGCCGCTTGTTCCGGGGACATCGTCAGCGGTGTGCCCATGAACGTGTCCGGCGTCACCCAGCCCTCGGCACCGAGCTGCGCGACCAAACCGAAGTCGAGCAGGACGACGCGTCCGTCGGCGTCCACGAGGACGTTCGAGCGTTTCACGTCGCGATGGATCATGCCCGCCCCGTGCAGCGTCGCGAGCGCACGCGCGAGCTGCGCGAACGTCGCGCGAAGGCGCGTGACGGAGAGCCGTCCCGTGGACAGCGAGGTCGTAGGGCGCACCACGTCGGATGGATCCGCGCCACGAATCGTGTCCTCTTGCGCGGAGGCGCCGGCCACCGGTATCGGCGCGGACATGCCTACTTCTTCGCTCCATACGTGCGAGACGATGTCGACACCGCGGACCAGCTGCATGGACAAGAGCCAATGTCCGCCCTCCTGAATCAACTCTCGGAGCTCGACGATGTTCGGATGACGCAAGGCCTGGAGGGCTCGGAATTCGCGCTTGAAATGGCTGATGGCGCGCGGCCCGTGCTCGCCGAGCACCTTGAGCGCGACGCGCCCGCCGCGCTCGTGATCGATCGCCTCGTAGACGAAGCCGGTGGCGCCGCGGCCGAGCAGCGCCACGAGCTCGAAGCGTTCCGTGCCGCGGAAATCGATCTGCGTTCGGTCGTGCATCATCGAGGTGGCGCCGCTTACGCGCTCGCGTACGCGCTCCTAACGCGGAGGTCGGGGGGCGCGCAACGCCGCCATCCGTGCGCGAGCGGCAACGTGACGGCCCCGCCGCCAGCACCGTGGTCGAGAGCGCAAGGACCTTGCAACGAAGACCTCCGCTCGCTATGGATTGAGCTGCATGCAGGAAGGGAAGGGGACGCCCCCATGTGCGGTAGGCTCGCCCATGTCGAGAGGACCAGAGCTCGAGCTCTCGACGGCAACGGCACGAGACGCGAACTCCGGCGGGGATTCCGGCGTTCTGCAGCTTCTGGCCCTCGAAACGACCGGCTTCAAGGTGATCTCCTTGCCGCCTTCGGGCAGCCTGCGAATCGGCCGCGGCGATGAGTGCGAGCTGCGTCTCGAGGACGCCTTGGTTTCACGACGCCACGCCATCTTGCGGCTGAATCCACTCTCGATCGAGGATCTGGGCAGCGCGAACGGCACCCGGCTCGGCTCGACGGTGCTTCCGGCGGCGACTCCTACGAGCCTCCCCCTCGGACAAGCAATTTCCGTCGGTCGTTCGCTGGTCCTGGTTCGTCGTGCGGCGGCCCCGGCGACCGCCGACGCCACGGGCGAGAAGGCCCACGTAACGCAGCATGCGAACCTCGTCGTGCGCGATCCGACGATGAGGAAGCTCTACGCGACGGTCGAACGCCTCGCGCGCGGGCGCATCAGCGTCCTCATCCTGGGTGAAACCGGCGTCGGGAAAGAAGTGGTCGCCGAGGCAATCCATCGCGCGTCGCCTCGGCGCGACGCGCGGTTTCTGCGCGTCAACTGTGCCTCACTCTCCGAGTCTCTCCTCGAAAGCGACCTCTTCGGTCACGAACGCGGCGCTTTCACGGGTGCGTCGAGCACGAAACCGGGCCTGATCGAGCTTGCCGACGGCGGCACCGTGCTCCTCGACGAGGTGGGAGAGCTTCCGCTCGCGCTCCAAGCGAAGCTCTTGCGCTTGCTCGAAACACGCGAGACGATCCGCGTCGGCGGACTTCATTCCCGTTGCGTCGATGTTCGCTTTCTTTTCGCGACCAATCGCCCGCTCGAGCTCGACGTGCGCGCGGGCACCTTCCGCGCCGACCTCTTCTTCCGCCTGAGCGGCGCCGTGTTGAACGTGCCGCCGCTGCGCGAGCGACCCGCGGAGATAGTGCCGTTGGCCGAAGCCGCCATCGCCCGCGCCGCGGAGCAATTGCACCAACACGGGTCTCCGACTTTGACGGAAGACGCTCGCAGGGCGCTCCGCGAACACCCATGGCCCGGCAACGTTCGTGAGCTTCGAAATTGCATCGAGCGCGCCGTACTCCTGTGTAGCTCGGCCTCGATCACCGCGCTCGACCTCGACCTGCAGAGCGGGAGCGCTGCCGTCGACATGGTGCCTCATGCCGGCCCTCGCACGGCGCCGCCGCTCGCCAACGTGGATCCCGAACGGGAGCGCATCGAGCAGGCGTTGCTCGAATGTGGGGGCAACCAGCGCCGCGCCGCCGAATCACTCGGCGTTTCTCGCCGTACGCTCGTGCGCAAGCTCGCCGTGCTCGGGTTGCCACGCCCGCGCCGCGCGGGGTGAACAACGGTTCGTAGGTCCCGGACCTCAATCCGGGAGAAAGCTGAACCCGACGGCAAGCAGCGCGGCGAGAGCGAGCCCGAAGACGACACACGCGAGCACGTTCGTGTAGCCGAGTATCAGCCCTGCGCGTGCCATCCCCGCACCGGGGAGCCCCTGGTCCCGCACTTCTCTGCGCGCAGCGTGGCCCGAACGGATCGCCATGATGCCTCCTACGAGAGGCAGCACGGTCCAGGCCGCAATCCCTAGGACGAGACTCATGATCGCGGCGACGCTGCTCGGCCCCGCGACTGCGGTGGGGTCGCCGTGGCTGGACAGGGACGGCAGCGAGAGCTCGGGGTGCATCCTGCTAAAACGTTCCCCCTGAATCGGAGCCCGTCAAGCGACGTGCGGCGTGAGGCTCTCCGTCCAGCTGGAAAAAAGAGCGACCCGGCGCGCGCGCGACCCGTATTCGAGGGTGATCCGCGCGCGCCGTGAACAGCTCGCTGTTCGCCGCGGCGGAAGGCCAGCCAAGAGGAGCTACAAACATGCAACGTTTCAAGCAAGTTACGCAGCCGATGGTTCGCCCTTTGCAAATTTTTGCGTCGGCTTGCTGCCTGCTCGCGGCAGCGGGTTGCGCCAGCGGTGTCGGCAACGAGAGCGGTAGTTCGGGCGATACGGAAGAGACGACCGAAGCCTTGGTCGGCGGCCACACGAGTCTGCCGTGGCGCGGGGCGGGATCCAGAGACGTGCCTCCGTTTACTGCACTCCCACTTCGACGAGCATATCGAGCTTCATCGACGGCGTTCAGATGAATCATGCCGGCGACGGGATCGGCGCGACCTGCGACCAAACCTAGCCAAAGCTCCCAGGCCGAACAGCCCGAGCCAATCGCCGAACGCGCTCCGTGCCGGGGCGATACGACAACCACAGCCCTCGGCCGCAGCGGGCGGAGGCGTACTCTCGCCGCCCGCCGGACTGGCGGAGCAATAACAAATCTGGATGCGCTCGCTGTCGCAGACGAGCGTACCGTCGCTCCCGTCCGGACATCTGCACACGTCGCGTGTGCCGGGTACGCAGCGCGGTGACGAAGACGACTCACCCCCTTCACCTGCTGCAGACTCGCTCGTCGCACCGGTGCCGCCACGACCCGCGTCGCCGGCGCCGGTCGACGACGGTCGCGAGCCGCCTGCGCCGTCGCCGGCGGCGGGCGAGCCGCCGGTAGACGCCGTCGTCGTCGCGCCTCCTTTTGACTCGGGCGCCATGCTCGTATCGATGCCCGCCATACCTGCCGGTTCGTTGCTCGGCTCCGCCGCGCCGCCGTTAGGTACGTTCCCCACGCCGCCGCCGGCGACGCCGCCCGCGCTACCCTCGCCCGCCATGCCGCCTGTACCCGCTATGCCACCGGCACCCGCTGTGCCGCCCGCACCCGCTATGCCGCCCGGCCCGGCGCAATCTTCGTTGCAATGATTCGGCGTGCCGTTCGCGTCGCCCTCGTCGCACACCTCGCCCACGTCGAGCTCGCCGTCGCCGCAAAATGCTCGGAAAAAGAGCTCGTAGGCGCCGAGATCGGGCGCGGGCGTACCGTCGCGGTTGCCGTCGAGCGGTCGCTCGTTGCGATCGAAATCGTGATCGGAGCTCGTCTCCGCGGAGCCTATGTCGATGCATGCGCTCGTCGCCGCGAGGTGGAGGTCGTCGGGAGCGCCGACGAACCCAGGGTCGACCGAAAGCGTGCCGGCGCCCAGCGTGACGTGAGCATTGTCGGGCGCGGCGGGCCAAACGTCCGAGTACGAGACGGACACGGTAACGTTACTCCCCAATTTGAATTGGGGCGTGTTGTTCGCGAAGATGGAGTTCGAGAGGGCTATCGCCGTCGGCACGCCTTTGAGGCTCGCGGCGGCGAGGCCGGTGGTATTTTGAGAGAGGGTCACGTTTTCGAGCGCGAGGGTCGAGCTCAAGACGTAAATCCCCGTGTCGTTGCCGCGCGAAATGACGTTCGTCAGGATGGCTCCCGGCGCGTCTTGGAGCCAGATGCCGTACGAAGAGTCGTGCACGAGCACGCGATCGAAGCGAGCGGCTCCGCCCTCGAGCACGGCACCGGCGTCGCACGTGTCGAACGTCGTCGCCACGACTTCGAGGTTCGCCGCGGGCGCCGACGATTCCAGACAATCGTAGCCGTTGGCGATTGTTGCGTATTGCAAGCGCGCGTGCGTCGCTTCGGGTTCGACCACGATGCCGTACCAGGCGTCCCGCACGCTCGCGTTTTCGTTCCAAATACTGACGGGAGCGCTCAGCGTGCCGTTCACGTAGAGCTCGCCTTGAATCCTGAGCTCGATGCGCTCGGGGTCCTCTCCCGTGGCGGACAGATCGCTCGAACCGACGACGACGGACGTGCCTGCCTCGAGAATCAACACCTTACCGGGCGGAACGACGAGGTCGTCGTTCAGGAGATAAGGACTACCGCTCGCCGTCCAAGTTGCATCGTCGATGCTGCCGCCCTCGACCAGTGTCGCGGCGCGCGCGCTGCCCGCGAAAAGAAGCAGGGCCGCGCCCAGTGTCCACGCAATTTCTTCCGCTCGCCCTAGAGGTCGCATGGCTCGCCGCCTTCGTTCGCTCCGCACCGCCGCACCTCGCCCCACGTTACTGCATCCGGAGCATCGTCCTACGCCGCAGGGGAGCTCCCGTTCAAGACATTCCCGCAGAGCCGCCGAGCGATGGACGGAGCGCGTGGCCCCGCGTATCCTGCGTTTCGTGCCCGAGGCGCGCTTTGCCGTCGTGGCGTTCGCCGCTTACCTGAGCGCTTGCGGCGGCAGGGGCTTGAGCGCTGACCCATTGAGGCAACCGACGTCCGACGGCGGCAAAAACCACGCGGCCCCCACTTACTCCGCAGGCCAAGGCGGGAGCGGCGACGCAGCGAGCGACGATTCGCTCGACGCCGGTGCCGGAGGCAAAAGCTCGCCTCAGCCGGGGCCGGACGGTGCCACGGGCACCAGGGGTTGTACGCGGGGCAGCGAGTGCGCGTCGAGCGTGTGTCTCGAGGACGTCACGGGGGCGCCCCGTTGCTGCGAGGCCGACTGTCGCGCGATGGGCCGGGTGTGCTCGACCGCGGGCCTTTGCGTTTGCTCCGCGGAGAACCAAGAGGTGGGCGGCGAGTGTTTGCTCCGTGACGGCGAGGCCTGCCGTGACGCAGCTCGTTGCGCGAACGAGCACTGCGTTGACGGCGTTTGCTGCGAAGCGAGCTGCGACCGCGACTGCGAACGCTGCGACGCCCGGGCAACGCTGGGGCGTTGCGTGCTCGACGCCGAAGATCGGGGCTGCAGCGTCGATCGGCCCGGTTTTCAATGCGTCGCCCAGGGCCGCTGCCGGCTTCCGAAAGGGCAGAGCTGCGGCGTCGCGGCCGATTGCGACTCGGAACACTGCGAGCCGGCGAGCAAAGGGCAGCAGATCTGCTGCGAGCGCGCGTGTCACGGAACCTGCGAGCTCTGCGGCGTCAACGGTTCGTGCGACGCGTTCCCAGCGAGCGACGACGGCTGTCCGTTGGTCAGCTGCCCCGCGGCGACGGCGTGCCGCGCTTATCGCACGCCGGAGGCGCGAGAATGTCGTGAGAACGGTGCGTGCGCCGGCTGCGAGCCCAGCGACGCGCCGGCGGGTGTCCCCTGTGGTGTCGGCGCGGCGTGCGACGGCAACGGCTCCTGCCTGACGACGAACCTCGGCGTCGTCGCTGCGGGCGGGCGTCATACCTGCGCCGTGTCGGCGAACGGCAACGTGCGCTGCTGGGGACGGAACGTGGAGGGTGAGCTCGGCACCGCCTTCGCCACGTCTTACGTGGGTGACGACGAAGCTCCGGCCGATCTCGACCTCGAGCTCGACTTCACGGAAGACGTGGTGGCGATCTCCGCGGGTTACGCTCACTCTTGCGTGCTCTTCCTCGGGGGTGGCGTCCGTTGCTGGGGCATGGGGGACCCCGCGGCATTCGATGTCGGGACTGCGACGCTCCTCGGGCTCGAGCCGAGCGCGGTGCATACGAATTCGTTCGGCTTCGTCGACCCGCTCACCACGGAAAACGTGCGCTTGCCTGGTCCGGCGGTGGCGATCAGCGCTGCGGCCGGGGGCGGACACACGTGTGCGCTGCTCGCGTCGGGCGACGTTGTCTGTTGGGGTTTCAACGGGGACGGTCAGTGCGGCAGCGGAGACAACGCCGAGCACGCGCTCGCAACGGGGGAGACATTGCCGTCGATCGAGCTCGGCGGCGCCCGTGTCGTCGAGGTGCGGGCGGCGGACGATCACACCTGCGTGCTGCTCGAGGGCGGCGACGTTTCTTGTTGGGGCGAGGGAAATCACGGCCGACTCGGCTACGGCGACGACACCGATCGCTACGCGCCCGACGGCACCGTCGCCATCGGCGAGCCCGTGCTCTCGCTCGCGGTCGGCTCGACGTTCACCTGCGTGCTGCTCGCTCGCGGTCGCGTGCGCTGCTTCGGAGCCGACGACGACGGGCAGCTCGGTTACGGGCACTCTCTCGCAATAGGCGACGACGAAACCCCCGCGACCGCGGCCACGCTGCCGGGTCCGGCGGGGCGCACGCTGCTCGGAGGTGACGTGCCGGTCGGGGGCGGCGAGGGTGTCGTCCAGCTCGTCCCCATCGCGGGCAGTCACGCCGTCTGTGCCCGCTTCGCGAGCGGCTCCGTGCGCTGCTGGGGCGAGAATGATCACGGCGAGCTCGGCTACGGATACGCGCAGACGCTCGGCACTATTTATACGCCGGACGAGCTCGCCGCCCGGTTCGAAGGCGGCGACGTCGAGCTCGGCGGCAGCGCCCTCGCGCTCGCCGAAGGCGGTCGCTGCGCCCTCGTCGAGACCGCCGAAACTCCGGCGCTCTATTGTTGGGGTGACGACCGTGACGGCCAACTCGGAATACCTCAGTATTTTCCCGACGGCAGCAAGACGCTGAAACCGTTCGCGCTCGGCGCCGTCTCGCTAGAGCCGTAGCGCCGCACCGAGCCACGCCGACGGCATGACCGACCACGCGAGCGCGCCGTCGCGGCGATACGCCGTGCCGGAAAGCTCGAGCTCCGACCAGAGACCGAACGTTTCGGTGAGACTCGCGCCGAGACCGATCACCGGCGACAAATCGAAGAACCCCGTCGTCCGCGCGCGTTGGCCCGAGACGGTCTGGCTCATGATGCCGCCGCCGAGGAGGCCACCCGCCTGCACCCGCACGCGGCGAGCCCCGAGGGACCATAGCCAACCGATGCTCGCGCGCGCTCGCCATTCGCCCAGAGCTCCTTCTTCGGCGAAGAGCGCCGCGAGGGACAGCGCAGGCCCGCTCCGTTCGAAGGGTCTGATTCCGGCGTTCACGCCGTGGGTGACGCCGATGACGTCGGCGACACCCGTCGACAGCCCGGCGCCGAGCACGAGCGCCGCCTGGCGCCCCAATAACGAGGACGGGGCGCTGCTTTCGGCAGTGACACCGCGATCCGCAGCGGTGAAGTCCACGGGCAAGAACCCCGGCGCCTGATCCACGACACCGTCGTAATAGCGACGACCGTATTCGCCGGCGAAGAGGCCCTCGCGCAGCGCGTCCTCGAGCGGACCGCGAGCGCGTAGGGTGGCAGGCGCGAATTCGAGGTGCGCGAACGGGACTGCTTGGCCCGGCGCGGCACTGAAGCTCGCTTCTTCTTCGCCCGCGCGCACGTAGAGCTTCGTGCCGGGGGGGATCAGGAGATCGCCCGAGAAATCGCGGTCGCCGTGCAGCGTCACCAGCCGGCCCCGGCCGTCGTCGAGCTCGACGATGCCGCTTTTGCCCGGTACGCCGGTGAGCCATGCGGTCCGGCCGGCAGGGAAATCCGACAGGGCAAGCAACGCCGCGCGCCGATTCGCGTCGGGCGGGCGCGCGACAATCGCGAGACGAGCGCGCGGATCGCTCACCTCGCGATTGGCCGCCGCCATGAACGCGTACACCTCGCTGTACTCGAGGCGCCGATCGTGGTTCACGTCGGCTGCTCCGCGCAACGCGGAGAGGAGCTCGTGCGTGAAGACGCCGTGGCGGACGGCGTCCCACTCGTGCGCCTTCGCGTCCGTGCTCGCCGCCATGATGGCGCCGGTGTTCGGAAAACGCGCCAGCGTATTTTCCAGCAAGAACGCGTTCGCTTGCGCTAGCGACACGGCTACTGATTCGGCGTCGCCGTCGCGCGGTCTCACTACCGCTTCCGCGTGACACGCGTCGATCAGTAGATGGATCTCGTCGGCCGGGAGCTCGGCGAGTATCTCTTGATACAAGAAGGCGTGATCGAGCCCGCCGTCGGCGAGAGCAAGGGCGGGCTGTCCGTCGTAGTCGAGCGCGCCGTGCCCACTGAAGAAGACGAACACGACGTTGCGCTCGCCGGCGTGTCGTTCGGCCCGCAAACGCGCGCGGAGACGCTCGACGCTGCCGCGCAACGCCTCGCGCGTGGGCACCCGAGCCGTGCCCGCGAGCTTCGGATAGAGCGCCTGGGTATCGCGATCCATGACCGTCAGGAGCTCGGAAGAGTCGGCGATCGGCGCGAGGAGCTCCGCGAAGGCCGCGGCGTCGTCGTCGGCGTAACGCAGCTGGGGCGCGGCGCTGGCGGCGCGAGTCCCAGCGAAGCCGCGGTTATTACCGATCACGATGGCGTACACGTGCGTCGCGGCGAAGAGCGGAGGTCCCCACGCGAGCACGGCGAACGCGACGAGCCAGGTGCGGGCGCGCCCGGTCGCGGACGCGCGCCGGCCACCCGAGCCCTCATTCGGTGATTTCGAGCGTGACGCTCTGCTCACCATGGGCACCGAGCCGTTCCGCCGCGTCGCGCCCCACGGGCGTTTCCGAAAGCCAAGTTCGTACGTGATAACGGCCCGTCACGTGGGGCGGACCCAAGCGGATGCCCTCAGAAAGCACGGTCGTGCCGCCGTTCGCATCGAGGCGCGGAGCCGTCGCGCCCTCGTGGGGAAAGTACCAGACGCGAGCAGGCGAAGGTCCGTCGAGCCGCTCGGCAAAGGCCACGAGGTAGACGCTGCTCCGATTACCGCTCACGGAGAACATCAGAGTGTCGCCGAGCTTGCAGTGCAAAGATGCTCCCCTGCCGCAACCGATGCTCACGACGCCAAGCACCGGCTCCCCGCCACCTTTTTCCGTAAATGCGCTGTGCGGGACGGCGCCTCGAGTGCCGATCCAAAACGCGAGACCGGCCGCCAACGCCAGCGCGGGGAGGGCGAGCGGCCAATAGGCACGCCGGGGCTTCTCGGTCACCGCCGCCAGAACGCGCCGCTCGACCTCGTCGTACTCGCCGCCACTCAAGCGGCCACGCGCTAGAAGCTGATTGAGCTCCACGTCCTTCTCGGCATCGAAACCCGAACGCTTCTTCATCCGCGACCGGTTTGTAGCCCGACTTGACCGAAGGTGGGCTCCGGACGGAGCAGACCGGCGAGCAGGAGCATTTTGCGGAGCCCGCGTCTCAAATGCTCCTCCTGCGTGCGCAGTGAGCGGCGGGAAAGTCCGAGGGCGGCGCACGCAACCACCTGCGACCGGCCGAGCACGAAACGCTGCTGGTAGACGCCCCTGAGCGCCGCCGGCAGGTCGACCAAGTACGCCTCGAGCGCAGCCAGCACTTCCGGCTCGTAGGGCTCTTCGGAGACGAAATTTTCACTCGGCTCGGGTAGCGAGACTTCCGGCGCCGGCAGCTCGCTCTTGCGCTTTCGCAGCGCGTCGACGAAGCAGTTTCGCGCTATCGCCTTCAGATACGGCAAAAAATCGCGATTTTGGTCATAGGCGTGCCGTGCTCCCGTCGAAAAGGCTCGAATGAAGGCTTCCTGCAGGAGATCTTGCACCACGGTCGCCTGGGAGAGCTCCGTGCTGCCGGCGGCGCGTGCAAGCGCGCGGATGTGGCCGTCGAGCTGGCGCACGTAGCCGCGGTAGACGGTCTCGAGGGCGCGACGTTCGCCGGCACGAAAGGCCGCGAGCAGCTCGGGGTCGGTTCGAAGCAGTGTCATCGCTGAGTGCGCCCCCGGCCCAAGCCTCTGAGCCCCGGCGTCCGATGTCATATTACCGGCGGTCCACCGCGCCGAGCAAGGCGATCTGGGCTCCGCGGCCGTCACGTCAGCGTTGCGCGTCACGCATCAGTAGCGCGCAAGCTCACGTGCGCGTGTTGGCCGAGCTCGCTCCGCGGACGAGAAAAGAGCGACCCAGAGCGCGGCGTTCTCCGTATTGCTCGTGGCCTCACCGGCGGGACCGGGCGGCCAAGAGCTCTCGTCATGCACAAGAACGCGAAATCATTCATGGGCCTCCGCACCCGCTTGCGCCTCGTTGCGAGCGCGGGCGCAGTACTCACGGCGTTCGGTTGCTCGGCTGAAGCGCCGGACGCCGACGGTAGCGTCGCGCAAGTCGAGCAGCCGATCTCGGGCGGTACGCTCGTTCTCACGAGTGAGAACACCGACCAGACCAAGCCCTTCGGGCCCGTCGTGAAGATCGATGGGGACTGCACGGCCACGAAGATCGCGGCTCATCGTTTCATCACCGCAGCGCACTGCTTGAGCGCCAGACGAACGGCCGGCACGATGACGAACGCTCTCGACGGAACGAGCGGGCTCATCAACACGACCATCACCGCGATCTTGCCGCATCCCTCGATGATCCTTGCCGGAGGCGACGCCGGGGGCCAGGTGAGCCAAGGTAACTTCGACGTGGCGCTCTTCGATATCTCGCAGAGCACGAGTTACCCGATTCTCGAGCAGCCGTCCGGTCAGGTGGTCTCGCCGGGCATCGGCGGACTCACGCTCGTCGGCTACGGCGACGACCTGAGCGTCCCTTCTCACAGCGGCCTCAAGCAGAAAGCTACCTTTTCCCTCGGCTCGAGCAGCATCGAGACGGTCAATGTCCACTTTCTCGCCGAAAACTCCACGCCTGGCGCGGGCAGTGGTGACTCGGGCGGCCCCTTGGTTCGGTTCGCTCTGAACCAATGGAGCATCGTGGGCATCGTCTCCGGTAACCCCTTCTTCACCCGCGTCGGCGCCGTGGCGGAATGGCTCGCGAATCCGGTCGTCAACGACTTCTCGAACAATTCGACCGGCTCTCTCGTGAACGCGAAGGTCTTCGGCAGCGGCCCCGGGGCGGAAGTCCACTGCGCGTCCGACGGCCCGGGCGACGACGTGAAGCTCAACTACTGCGACACGAGCAACGGCATCTTCACGACGACCCTCCCGCCGAATCTACCGGCCTGGCGGCTCTTCACGAGCACCATTACCACGGCGACGGGCGCCCCGACCTACAAGATCCTGAACCGCGGCAACGGTCAATGCCTCTCGTGGGAGTCGGACGACAACGCGGCGGACCTCGCTTGCGCCGCGGACACGGCCGGGGTGCGTACGCGCCAGTCCCAGGCTTGGACTTTCGTCGATCGCGGTGTCGCGCCCACCGCGGCCCCGACGACGGGAAGCAGCGCGATTCACGCGTTCTGGGTCGTGAACCAGCGCACGGGCGAATGTCTCGGCACGGCCGGGGGCAGCGCGGCCACCGGTGCCGACGTGCGTATGTTCGCCTGCAACGCGGGCGCCACCGACCAACTCTGGGTCTACACACGCTGACCGCAAGCGAGGAATCATGCTCAAAAATCTCAAGCTTGCGCGCGTCCCCGCCTTCGAAGCGCTCGTGCTCGGCGCCGCGGCCGCCACCTTTGCCGTCGGCGTGTCGGGGTGTGCCGGCGCTTCCGATACGCCCCAGAGCACCGACGCGCCGGAGCCCGTCGGCGCCGAACAAGAAGCCTACTCCGACGCCGAGTGTTCGACGGCGAACCCCGACGTGACGGCGACCATCGGCAGCCTACTCTACACGTACCAGAACGGCTCCCCCACGACGTACAGCAATCCCAAATCCTACAAATCTTATATCTGGGATCTGACGTACAAGGCCGGCCCGGCCAACGCGTACACGACCATCGGACTCGGGCTTCCGGCGAGCTCCTTCGCGAACCAGGCGGATTGCCAAGGCGTCACGCTCAATCGTCGGGTCTATTTGAAAGGTGCCAGTCCGAGCGCACCCTTCGTGATGGTCGCCGAGGGCTTCGCTCACGGCATCTGGAGCCCCGACTATGGCTGTCAGGAGCCGCGTTATTATGGCCCCGATTACGCCGGCCTCAAGACCATCACCACGAACAGTATCCTTCGCGTGTGCGTGAGCGCTCGCCGGCAGGACGACAGCACGGTCCCCGTGGGTCTCTACGTCACGGGGACGCCCGGCATCCGAGGCGACACCTTCACGAATCCACAGTTGCGCGTCGGCAACGGCATGTGGCCCATCGGTACGGATCAACAGGTGGGTGACCTCTATTGCCAGCGGCGCGGGGACGTTGGCATGTCGAGCGGAACGAACACGTGCACGTTCGGCTCGTACGCGCGTTACAATCCGATCCTCGGGACCATCAGCGTTGCGCCCGTGCGTGGCGACGTCTGCAATCCGATTCGAGCGACGGTGACCTGCAACGTGCCCGTCAGCCCGTTCCTCTGACGCCTCTCGGGTAGCGTCCCGAGCAGACGACGGACTGGAGCGGAGGACCGTGCGCCGCACGCACCGCCGCACGTGCGGGAACGTGCGGTCTACGAGGCAACGGGGTTCTGAGCGGCCCCGCGCGCGCGTTTCCTCCTCCAGCCACGAGCGGAGAAGCTCGGCACGAGAGGTGCTCTGGGCCGGGATATGGAGGAGTTGCTCGAAGCTTCCCCACCGGCCGAGCGGAACGCCGCGGGCGGGCAAGGCGCCGGCGCATTCGAAGGGAAGGGGCTCACGGCCTGCGAACGCGCGACGGTGGAGCTCGCGGCGAGCGGTCTCTCGAACGCGGAGATCGCGCGAGCGCGCGGTGTGGCGCTGAGTACGCTGACGAAGCAGCTCACGTCCGCGTACAAGAAATTGGGCGTGGCATGTCGGCGCGAGCTCCGCGCCACCGCGCCCGAGGCACGGGCGCGACCCTCGAGCCGCTTCGAAGACATCCATCTGCTTTCGGCGCGCGAACGACAGGTGTTGAGCTTCGCGGCGGGTGGTTCCGCGAACAAAGTCATCGCCAGGAGCATGGGCGTCGGTCTCTCCACCGTATCGACGCTGCTCACGCGAGCTCGGCGCAAGATCACGCGTGAACCGCGAGGTGGCGTTGTGCTCCTGCCACCGACGCGCTAGGAGGCGCTCCCGTCACCTGGTGAGTGACAGGCCAATGCGGAATAGCTTCGGTTTCTTCTTACTCACGTTCTGGCTCTCCGCGTGCGGGCGGGTGCTGGAACTTCCGCCCGCCGAACACCGTGATGCCGGGTCGGAGCCGGCCAGTTGCACCACGCACGACGAATGCCTGGCTGCGAGCGCGGAAGCGGATCCCGAGATTTGCGTGGACGGCCGCTGCACGCCGCTCTTGCTGCCGCCCCAGTGTCCGCTGGTTTTGCCGCAAAGCGACGGCCTCTGGCGGCAAAGCTTGCAGGCCGGCGGACCCGAGCCGTTCATCTTCGGAGCCTTCACCGACGTTCGTAAAGGCACCGCGGATCTGAGTGGGGTCTTCGCTTATGATTACGACCTCGCGCTCGCTGAGGTCGTGCACACGCTCGGCGGCGTGCCCGCGGCCGGAGGCGACGTCCGGCCCGTTCTCGGCGTGGTCTGTTCGAATAGCTTCGATACCCCTGACGCGCTCGATCGCGCCGTCGATCACCTGGTGAACGAGCTGAAGGTTCCCGGCATCCTAGCGACGCTCGAGGTCGACGATCTCGAGCGCGCTTTCGATCTGACCTCGGAAGCTCAAGTGTTCTATCTGAACTTGCGAGACGCCGATCCGAGCCTCGTCGCACGAGCGAGCGACGGCCTGATGTGGCACATGTTGGCAGGGTGGGACTCGCTTTTACCGAGCTATCAGGCCCTCGTCGACCGGACTCTGCGGCACCTGGCGAGCAAGGGCGTGCTCGCATCCGACGAGCCTGCGCGGGTAGCGCTGGTCCGGACTTACGATTCGCCGGAGACGAATACGCTCGGTACCGCTCTGCTCGAACACCTCGTCGTCAACGGCGCGCCGTTCGAGAGCAATCCAACCGGGCTCGCCGCGACGGTTCTCCTCGTCGACGTACCGAGCTTTGGCACCGGGACTCACGACTACAATTCGTTCATCGACGCGCTTCGACGCTTCGAACCCCACGTCGTGATTTTTGCGACCGCGGGCGAGTTCGTAGACATCCTCGAGGGCCTCGAGGCGCGTAACCCACAGCCGGCCCCGTTCTATTTGCTGTCTCCGAACCAGCTGGATACGGCCGATGGCGGCCTCATCCACGCCTTCGCGCCCGACCTCTACCAGCGGGTTGCCGGCGTCAACTTCTCTGCTGCGGTCGACGCGAGCGCCTACGACGCGTTTCAGGCGCGCTTCGACGCCGCGTATCCGAACTTGGCCACGCACGCGCAGCACACCGAGAACCAGTACGACGGACCCTGGTACTTACTGTATGCCGCTGCGGCCGCGCGCGGGTCCTGGCCGCTCCGCGGTCCCGATCTCGATGTTGCCATGCGACAGCTACTTTCTGGCGACAAATACAGCGTCGGGCCCGACGACTTACCGCGAGCGATGGGCGAGCTCAAGCGGACGGGCGCGAGTATTGCGCTCTACGGTACGATGGGTCCGCCGAACTTCGACCCCGCCACCGGTGCACGCAGCGACCCCGGGACCGTCTGGTGCGTCGACGCCGGGGGGACGCTCCAGGCCGACGTGCTGCGACTGGACGACAATGGCAAACTCAGCGGCACGTTCCCGTGCTTCGATTTCGACGATTGACCGCAACCATCACCAGGAAATGATGCGCATGTTTTTGAACCGCGTGAAAGCGTGCCTGAAGCTTGGGCTTCCCGCCTTCGGTCTTGCACTCCTCGCCGTCGTGTCGTGCGCCGGCAACGACGCGGCACCGGCTGCGGCCGGCAACGGCGGCGAGCCCGGTACCGGGGGACAGGCGGACTCCGGCGGCGCCGCGAGTGAAAACCCCATTCCTTGTTCGTGCGCGAGCGAGGGCGCTGCGGGCGCGGGCCTCAGCTTCTGCGAGGTGGGCATGGCTACGCTCCGCGACGTGTGTGGCCGCGTGATCGCCGTGAACGATTACCTGCAACTCACGCTCGGGGCCTGCGAACCCGACACGAGGCTTCATCACAACATCGTATATCCGGGGGCGGGCCCCATTCCGGAAACCGAAGCACCTCGAAACACCGATCCGCAGAGGATCGCCGAATGTATCGACCTCTTCCTGAACGATCCGACTTCCTACCCTTGGGAGGGCTCGCTCAACAACTTACTATGCTTCACGGAGGCAGTCTGGGATTGCAACGGCACTTGGTACAGTGACAATTGTGGGGGCGTGCCGCTGCAGACGTCCTGCTCGGAGTAGCACGCGGGAGTTCAATGCGTCGTCGCCGCGTGCGCGGGCGCACTCGCGCGGGCGGACGCGTCGAGAACGAAATACCAAGTCAGCCCGCCGGCGAGGAGCGCGCCGCCCGCGACGAACAAGCCGGTCGCCCAATCGGCGCGACGGTGCGCGGTCCGACTCAGCGGATAACCGACGTCGTCGCAGCCGTGAGAGTCGCAATGGCCGTTCGCTTCCGCGGTCTTCCCGAGATCGTGAGCCGAGAGACCGAACCCGCCCGCGAGGCCGAGCGCGACGACACCGAGGCCGGCCGTGCCGAGCGCGAGGCTCGACTGCGTTCTAGTCGACTCGCGCACCGCTGGTATGGGACGCTCGAGCTCGAGCCGCTGCGCAGGCGGGTGCTGCATGTCGACGGCGAGCGGCAGCGCCGGCGTGAGCGGCCGGAGCTCGAGTCGCGCGCGTGAGACGGTCCCAGCGCCGACGTCGAGGTTCAAGACGCCCGGCGCGTAACCGTCACGGGTCCCGACGATCAGGTGCCGACCCGCGCCGAGCGACAGCCTCCCGCCCTCGAGGGTGACGGGCTCCGCGTCCGCCTCGAGCTTGGCCTCGGGCGGCACGACTTCGAGCTCGACGACGCCGATCCGGAGCTCGTTCGCCCGAATCAGCTCCTCGACTTGCTGGCGGCGCTCGGGAGCCATCGACGGCTCCGTCGCGAGGTATTTCCGCAGCGAACGCACGGCCTGGACGGGGCGTCCGAGGCCAGTCTGCGTTTGGCCGAGGTTGTAGAGCACGACGGGCTTGGGGCTGAGCGCGTACGCGGCTTCGAATTCGGCGGCCGCGCGCGCCAGCTCACCGCGCTGCGCGGCTTCGACGCCGCTCATGAAGCGCTCGTTCGCGGCATGCGGGTCGGCCGCTTGCGCACCCGCCCGAGTGGTGTGAGCGACCGCCACGAGCAGACTCGCGACGAGGACCGCCTTCGCTCGCAGCGCAAGCATTTACACGAAAAGAGTATCAATTCTGGTCCCGCTGCCAAGGGAGCTTCCGCTGGGCTCGCGCGGACGGCCGGACGATGCACGCTGCGGACGCCATGCGCTAGGCTCCGCATGACGGCGACGGACCATGTCGAACCACACGGGGAAGCTCGGCGAAACCACGCAGCCTACTAGCGGCTCGAGGGCAGTCGCGGCGGTCGCACGAGATCTCACGCTGACCTGGGTTTACGACGGTGCGTACCGCGCGCACGACGTCTTGCGCGTCGCCCGCTTGCGCGTCGGCCGCGGCCCCCAATGCCACATTCGGCTGGAGCACGCGTCCGTCTCCCGCGAGCACGCCGAGCTCTACCGTCAGGGCCCCATCTTCGCGGTGCGTGACCTCGGCAGCACCAACGGCACGTACGTGAACGGAGCTCGTACGGAGCACGCGGTGCTGAGTGAAGGCACCGTGATTCGCGTGGGCGATTGCATCGGCATCGTGGGTGCGCTTCCGCGAGGAACCCAGCCGACGCGCTTCGGCGAGCTCGCTCCCGGCGTGCTCGGCGGCCCGACGCTCGGCGCGGAGCTGACGACGTTAGAGGCGAGCGCAGAGAGCGACGTCCCCGTCGTGATCGTCGGAGAGACGGGCTCCGGCAAGGAGCGGATCGCCCGAGCGGTGCACGTTTTGAGCGGCCGGCGAGGCAGCTTTCACGCCCTCAACTGCTCGGCATTGCCGTCGGCCCTGGCCGAGGCCGAGCTCTTCGGCCACGAGCGCGGCGCGTTCACGGGCGCCGACCGTGCACGAGACGGACACCTGCGAGCGGCTCACGGCGGTACGCTGTTTCTCGACGAAATCGCCGAGCTTCCGCTGCCCATCCAAGCGAAGCTGCTGCGCGCGGTCGAGGAACGCGAAGTCACGCCCGTCGGCGCGACGCAGGGAGTGAGCTTCGACGCTCGGATCGTCGTGGCCGCGCAGGAGCCGCTCGAGCGCTACGTGCAACGCAAGACGTTCCGCGCCGATCTGTACGCCAGGCTCGCAGGTTTTCGCTTCGAGGCACCGCCCCTCAGGCGCCGCCGCGACGAGATCCCCGGCCTCTTTTTCGCCTTCCTCGAAAAGCACGGCCAGCGGCCCGCGCCGAGCGTACCGCCCCGGCTCCTCGAGCGCCTCTGCGTTCACGACTGGCCGGGCAACGTTCGAGAGCTCGAGCTCTGCGCGCGCAAGCTCGTCGCACTAGGGCAGGAGGCCGAGCCGTTGAGCGCCGGCGTGGTCGCGCGACTTTTGGGTGAACCCGCCTCCGGGCCGCCGTTACCCGTCAGCTGCGCCGCCGTCGGCTCACGCGGTCGCAACGAGTACGATCTTGCGCGTTTGACGGCCGCGCTCGCAGCGCACGATCGCAACTTGACGGCCGCGGCCGCGAGCATCGGCATCTCGCGCCGCCGCGCCTATCGGTTGCTCGACGCGTCCCGAGGGTCGGGCTGCGAACCGCAGGAGACGCGCGAGGGTCCCGCGGAGGAATGAAGCTTTGATGGATGCGGTCCTCGGCGGCAGCTACCGCGTCGTGCGGAAGATCGGCGCAGGAGGCATGGCCGACGTCTACGAAGTCGAACACGTGCGGTTGGGGGCGCGCTTCGCCGCGAAGGTGGCGCGAACGCTGAGCCGCGACGAAGCGACGCACCGGCGCTTTTTCCGCGAAGCGCGCATGCTCGCGAGCCTCAAGAGCGATCACGTGGTCGTCGTGTTCGACGTGAGCGGCCCGGAGCTGGATCCGCCGTTCATGATCATGGAGCTCCTGAACGGGCAGGACTTGCGCCAACTGTTGCGCGATGCCCCGAAGCTGCCGGTCAGCCGCGCGACGAAACTCGTGTGCGACGCGTGTCTCGGACTCATCGCCGTGCATGCCGCCGGCGTGATCCATCGCGATCTGAAGCCGGAGAACCTCTTCGTCACGCACCGCGACGGTGGCGAAGAATACTGTAAGCTCCTCGATTTCGGCGTCGGCAAGGCGGAACAGGGCACCTCCACGCAACACGGAGGGCTGATCGGCACCATCAAATACATGGCACCCGAACAAATCGAGCACGCCGGGCTCGTGACCGCGCAATCCGACGTGCGCAGCGTGGCGGCGATCCTCTACGAGTGCCTCGCCGGCAGACCGCCGTTCGAGGCTCCGACGGTCGAGCAGCTCCTGTTCCGCATTCTCAACGAACGGCCTGAGCCGATCCGAACGCTGCGCGCCGAGGTTCCCGCCGAGCTCGACGCGATCGTGATGCGCGCCCTCGCTCGAGACCCGTCGTCGCGGTTCGCGAGCGCGCGTGCGCTCGCCGAGGCGCTACGCCCGTTTGCGCACTTGCCTGCTCTCGAGCTCAGCGCGACGCGGCGCGACGCGGCCACGCCCGTGAGCGGCGGCGTTCCACCGCCTGACCGAGCCGCGCGGCGCCGCGTCGTGCGCGCGCTCGGAGTCGCGAGCTTGGCCGGCGCCGGCGCGATAGCGATTGCCTGGGGAGCCGGTCGCGAGCCAGCGGCGAAACCGGAGCCCGCCGAGCGGCACGTCGCGAACAACCCGCTCGAGGACGAAGCGCCCGCAACCGCGCGGCCGCGCGTCGATGACTCGCCTTCGAAGCCGAGCGTCGCAGCCGCGCCGTCGAGTTCGACCGCGGCTGCTGCCACCACGCCGGCCACCGCGGGCACCGCGGCCGTTCCTTCTGCACACACCGCGACGGGAGCTTCCGGTGTCGCGAGCGCGCTCGGCGGGGCGCCTACGTCTTTCCACCACGGCGCGCGCGTCCCTGCCGCAGCAGCGGCTCCGCGCTCTCAGGCCGCCGCCGACGCGAGGCCGGCGACCGTCTCACCGCCCGCGAGCGGTACGTTCCTGCGCATCGACACGAAAAGTCCATACGAACACTGACTCACTGAACGGTGATTCTTCGGGCACGCGACTCTTGCTTCGCGCGCGCGTAGCAGTGGAGGACGGCCGAGTGGGCCGTGAAATTCACGAGCGACGGCAAGGCCTCCCGTGTAATCATCATACGATGAGCACGGACCACGGAACCGGTAGCGCGCCCGGGGCGGGGGCGCTGCAATTCGACCGCGTCGAGCCGGTTGCGATGCCGAGCGGCGCGGTGCGCGCATGTCCGCGCTGCAGCCGGGATCTCGGGCAGGAGTATTTCGAAGCTCAGGGGCGAATGATCTGTCGCCCTTGCGCCGAGGATGTCAACG
>JAICTZ010000035.1 GCA_025936115.1 Polyangiaceae bacterium | reverse complement strand
GACGGCGCCGTCACGCGTGACCAAGCGGGCGCAATCCTCGCGAAGCTCTGTCTTGCCGTTCACGAGACGCCACCGCCGCCTGAGGCGCTCTCGCTGCGCCAGGCGATGGACGCCAGATTGCAGTTCGCCGGCAACGTGCTTCCGGAGCGCATCATCACCGGCGTCTTTGCGCTGATCGAGCACCTCGCGCCCGCTGACGTGCTCTGCCATTCCGATCTTCATCCCCGCAACGTGATCATGACGGCGCAGGGGCCGAGACTGATCGACTGGCTCGGCGCGGCTCGTGCGCCCGCCGCCTACGAGATTGCACAGTGCCATGTCCTGATGTGCGAGCTCGACCCGGAACACGACGAGGATCCGGAGGGAGCCCCGGTCAATTCGGCTCTGCAGGCCGAGTATGCACGGTTGGCGGGCATGGCGCCTGACGCGCTGACGGCGGCGATGCAGCCCTATTTGCCAATCGTCCGCGTCTTCCTCCTGCTCGGCGGGGCCATGCCTGACGTGCGAGAGCGGCTGATCCAGCGCGTCGAGGCGGCCCTGCGCTCGGAAGACTGAATCGTTTTGGTGCGGGTGTTCGAGCGCGCCTACCGAATCGTCTACCGCGTTCGGAGAATTTGAAGCGTCCGGTAGACGAGCGAGACCAGGACGGCGAAGCCGCTGATGGCACGGCCGCCTGACGGCGGCGTCGCGCGTCGTTGTGTCAGCTTGTGCCGTGGCTCCCGTACGTCGCGCAGGCAAGGCGCAAAACGTCGGGACAATGGCGAGATCGAGCGTGTCTCGAAGCGATTGCCGTTGGCATGCGGGGTGCAGCTGATGGCGCTCGGTGGAGTCGAGCAAGTCTCGGACGGAGGCGTCTGCGCTCGTCGTGGGTGCGACGCGCGAGGGCGCCCTTGGGAGCGCTTTCGAGCGCCTGCGCACGCGGCTCGGGCGCTACGCAGCCGAGAGGAGCACGGGGTGGGCAGTGGGGCTGCTCATCGTGGGGCTCGGCGGGTTGTTGCGGTATCGATACGTATTTCAGTTTCACTCACCCAGACACCACGTCGCTTCGGATGCGTTCGAGCTGATCGCGCTGGCGGAGCGGCTCGGCCGGGCGCCGGAGTCGCAAACGATCGCGGATACGATTTGGCCGCCGGGGACCGCCGCGGTGCTGGCGCCGCTCGTCGCGCTCGATCCGAGCCTGAATGCCTGCGCTTGGGCTCAATGGCTGGCGAGCACGTCGATCATCGCGGTCGTTGGGCACACGGGGGTGCTGGTCGCGGGCAAGCGCGCGGGGCTCGTGGCAGCCCTGTTCGCGGCAGGGCACTTCGGGTTCATTCACTACGCGGGCATCTTTCTTTCCGAGCAGTTTTTTCAGCTGGCCGTGGCGCTCGCGCTGTGGGCGACGGTGCTCGCGGTCCGCGCGACGGAGGCTCAGGACGCGCCCGGCGAGCGCTGGCGCGCGTCACGGCTTCGGCTGCTCGCCGTGGGCGCCGCGGTGGGACTGACGTGGGCCGGCGCTGCCGCGTTCCGGCCAAATGCGATGCCGGTCGCCTGCTTCGCGGGCTTGGTGCTCGGCATTCGCGCGCTCCGGCGTCGCGAGCGCTCTAGCTCGCTCGTCTTGGTCGGAGCGCTGACTGCTTGGTTGCTTGCGCTCGCGCCGCTTGCCGCGCGCTGCAGCGCGCTCAGTGGCGGAGTGTGTCTCGTGTCGAACAACGTCGCGATGAACATCGCGCTCGGTCAAGCCGGCGAGGTGAAGGGTCTCGAGTTTCGCGACGCGTTGCGCCCGGCGCTCGCGACCACATGGGTGCCGCCGGCGCTCTTACAGCACGGTTATCAGGAGCTCGGGAAAGTCGGACGCACGATCTACGACGCGCCCGGCTTGCTTCGGTGGGTGTTCGAGCGCTGGAAAGCGGATCCGGCGATGTCGCTGGTGCGGGCCGCGGGCAACGCTCTCGATCTCTTTCGGCTCGAGTATTGGCCCGATGACTACGAGGGCGTGCCGGAACGCATCGCTACGGTCGCGAAGCAAGCGTTCCTCGTGCTCGTCGTCGCGCCCGGGCTCGTCGCGCTCGTGCGTTCGGCCTGGCGCAGCGTGCGCCGACCTGACCGCGCTTCCGTCGCGCTCGTGCTGGCTACGCTCTTCGGCGGCGTGCTGTTCGGCGCCGCCGGCTCTCTCGGCGAGCCACGGTACCGTATTCCGTTCGATGGGATTCTGATTCTGCTCGCGGCCGTCACCTACACCGGCAGCGAAGCCGAGCTCGAAGCTCGCACGAGCCGCGTCACGCGCCCTGGCGTCTGGCTCGCCGGCATCGGCGCCGTCTTTGCCGTCGTCCTCGTCGCCGTCACCGCCGTGAGTCATCCGCGGCTCGGCGCCCTGGCGGGTGAGCGCTTGCGTGCCTGGCACGAGGGTCGCGCGGAGCGCAGCGAGCAGCGCTCTGCCGAGCCCTTCGTCCGGTGGGTCGCTTCTGGATCCGCGTGGGACGCCGAGGGCAACCATCGCTTCGCTTGCCGGCCCGAATGCAGCGAGCTCCGACTCACCTTGAAAAAGACGTCCAGGGCGCCGTCCGTCACCATGACCCTCGATGATAACGATTGTTACGAGGTTCGATTCCTGTCTGGCGGACGCGAGCTCGCTCGGACTCGCGTTCTGCCGAAGCCGCGCGGCGGAATGCGCAGCGAAGTTCTCTCCGTCCCGACCGCCGCGCGAGCCGGTTTCGACGAAGTCGCGATCGTCCCCCTTTACGGCGACGGGCGCTACGCGCTCGGGTCGATGCGCCTGAACGAGTAGCCATAGCCGCCGAGCTCCAGGCCCGCGGCCTCCTAGGCCGCCAGCGCGAGGAGGGCACGGGTATTTGCGTCACCGAACGGTTGCGTCGCAGGCTGGCCGACGCCGGGCGAGCTCCCACTCCTGGAGGATCTCGCTCGCCAGGTCAGAGAGCACTTGCGAATTGCCGCGCAGGATGAGCCGTGACCCGCTCCGGCGTTCGATGGTGAGGAGGTTGCGTCTCTCGCCGATGACACGGCGCCCGCGGTCCTCCGCGAGCTCGACCGTTCGGATGTCTCGCCACCCCAGGCGTTCTTTGAATACGAACCAGCGAAGACCGATGCCTTGTTTTTCGACGCTGCAGCGGAAATGAAACGGCCAACACGTCCAGGGGAAGACGAGAAGGCCGAGCACGCCGTGCCGGAAATGGATGAACAATGCGAGCACAGGCAGCGGGACGAGCAGGAAATAGAGCGCGCGTTTGCGGACGAGCACGCTCGACAGTGCGAAGTCCGTGAACACCGGGAAGCTGCGCACGCGAGCGCGCGCTCCGAACGCCGACGGCCATGCGGGCATGCATCGGGTTCGGCCCGCCGTGCCGATGAGTTGCGCGCCATGTTCCGAAGCGGACGGACCTCGACGACGGGTATCTTCGTGGCCGGGTCCGCACGGCTGCGCTCTGCAACTGACCTCGGTCACGCGCTGCTCGTGCGCGTCAAAACGGCCGTGACGAGGCGCTACGCCCCGCGGCGGGCCGTCAGCTCGACGAGGAGACGATGCGACTCAGCGAGCTCGGCGCGTCTTCTCCGATCAGGTCGTGGACGCCGATGCCGTGGCGGTTGATGAGCTCGGTGCCGGCCCAGGCGGTGACGTGCGTCAGCAGAAATCCCGCCGCGGAGAGAGCTTTCGAGGTGCCGAGGGTGCGCCGGTCGCGACGGAGGAGGCGGGCCGCGCCGAAGAGGCCGAGTACCGCCAGGTTGCCGACCGCGTGCCACGCGCCGACACGCTTGGCGCGCGTGCCGGGCGGGATTGCGAGCCAGTCCACGAAGCCGAACGGCGCCGCGATCGCTGCCGCCACGAGGCCGAAGTTGAGCGCTTGGCGCGCCGCGGTCGCAAGCTCCGGCCGCTTCGTGACCGAGTGGAGCGCGTCACTGCCGACCGCGAACGCTAACGCCCCGATCGGGAACATGACTGCGACTTGGTGGATCGGATGGCCCAAGATCTGTGCACGGCTTTCCATGTCGTGCGGCTCCAGCAATGAGGATGCCAGCTCGGTGAGCGCTCGCGCGGGGCGCCACGAGTACGGTAGGATGGCCGCGCCTGTCGAGCCTCGCGCCAAGTGGCTTCCCCTCGGCCCAGCTTGCAAGCCACTGCGGAGAGTCTGATGCGAATCGTGAATGCACTGCTTTTTGGGTCGTTGTCGTGGACTTTGCTGAGCGCCTGTAGCGGGAGCGAAGCGCCCGAGGGACAGCTTGGCAAGGTCTCGCAGGGTTTGGCGCTGCCGCCGGCGACGGGCGCTTACGCCTCCGGCGTGTACCGCAACCTGTTCGAGGAATGGAATCCGAGCCTCACGGACGCGGACGTGCAGGCGAAGCTCGATCAGCTGTGGAACCACTATTTCGGTCTCGGCGGTACGAACTCGTTCTATTTCGCGGGCGACCCCAACGCAAACGGCGCGACCGCTTACGTGCTCGATACCGGTAACAGCGACGTTCGCACGGAGGGAATGTCGTACGGCATGATGATCGCCGTACAGCTCGACAAGCGCGCGGAGTTCGACGCCCTCTGGAACTGGGCGAAGACGTACATGCAGCACAACGACGGAGGCACGTGGGACGGCTACTTCGCCTGGCACGCCTCCACGCGCGGGCGACCCCTCGCCGACGGCCCCGCTTCGGACGGTGAAGAGTACTTTGCCACGGCGCTGTTCTTTGCGGCGCACCGGTGGGGCAACGGCGCGGGTATCTACGATTACGAGGCCGAGGCCAACCGCATCTTGAATACGATGCTGCACAAACAAGACATGAACGGCGGCATCGTCGGCGGCGTCACGAACATGTTCGACGCCGCGGCGAAGCAGGTCGTGTTCGTTCCGTACTACGACTCGGCGACGCATACCGATCCGTCGTACCACCTGCCCGCGTTCTACGAGCTTTGGGGACGCTGGGCGCAGGGCTATAGCGGGCAGCAAGCAGCCGATCGTCAGTTCTGGCTCGCGGCGGCCGCGACCAGCCGTCAATTCTTCGGCGCCGCCACGCACCCCACGACCGGGCTCAATCCCGATTATGCGGAGTTCAACGGCACGCCCAAAGCGAATGCTTCCGGGGATCGGCAGGGAACGCACGCGGACTTCCGCTTCGACGCTTGGCGCACGGCGGTCAACTGGTCGGTGGACTACGCGTGGTGGGCGCAGAGCTCGAGCGAGGTCACGCTCACCAATCGTCTGCAAGACTTCTTCTTCACGCAAGGCATGAGCACGTACGGCAATCAGTACACGCTCTCCGGCACGGCGCTTTCGACGGATCATTCGCTCGGCCTCGTCGCCTCGAACGGCGCCGCCTCTCTGGCGTCTTCGGGCGCCCACGGCAACGACTTCGTGGCGGCGCTCTGGAACGCGGCGCCTGCCACCGGACAGTACCGCTACTATGACGGCATCCTTCACCTGCTCGGGACGTTGCACGCGAGCGGTCACTTTCGCGTTTGGGACGCCGCCCCTGATCCCTGTGCCCCACTCGTCACCTGCTCGAGCGGCTGCGTGGACGTGCAAGCGGATGCCGCGAATTGTGGAAGCTGCGGCAACGCGTGTGGGTCCGGAGCGACCTGCACGGCGGGACAATGCGTGGTTTCGTGCGCTTCGGGTCTTCAAGCCTGTTCGGGCGTCTGCGTCGACGTGCAAACCAATGCGTCCAACTGCGGCAGCTGTGGAAATGCGTGCCCCTCGGGTGTGTGCGCGAGCGGCACCTGCGCAGGCGGCGCGGGCGTGTTCCAGATGTCCGGCGCTGTCGTCGTGATGGAGGCCGAGCATTTCGCGACGCAGGTCTCCCACGGCAGCTCGGCGCTGTGGAGCGTGACCTCGGACGCACAAGCGTCGGGAGGCAAAGCGATCGATCTGCTGCCCAACGTGGGCGCGACCTGGTCGACGAACGTCGAGACGACGTCACCTCGCGTGGACTTTCTCGTCAACTTCACGCAAACGGGAAGCTTCAATTTCTATATCCGCAGCACGGGCGCGACCCGCAATGACGACGGCTCGTGGGGCGGCGTCGACGATGTTCACATCAAGCAAGCCTTTGCACCCAATAGTACTGGCACCCTCACCTGGGGATTCCGCAGCGTGACGGTTTCGAGCCCCGGTGTCCACACGGTGAGCCTCTGGGGCTACGAGGACGGCGTTCGCATCGACAAGGTCGTCATCACCCAAGGCGCGGCCCCGACCGGTCTCGGTCCCGCCGAGAGCCCCCGGCAGTAAGCTCGCGCGTCGTCGGACGTCGCTGTCGAACGTCCGGAACGTCGAGGTGTCCGCTGAATGGTACGACGTGCGGCCCCTCGCTTCGGGCCGCACGTCGTCTTTTCGGAGAAGGGCGGGACCGTTAGTGCGTCACGCGCGCCGAACGCCCGCTCAGCGTCTTGTCGCCGTACTGGTCGCGAATCCGCTCGTCGTCACTCTGCATCTGTTCGACGGGTTCGTCGGCAGACGGCAGCGTGATGTCAATCTGCGGAGCCGGTGTCGGCGCTGGCACCTCTTCCGGGGCGCCTGCCGAGCCGATGTCGGTTCCACCCGTTCCAGGAGCCGCGCCCATGCCGCGGCCCGCCGAGCCGCCGCTGCGTCCGCCGGAGCTCTGGGCCGTGCCCGCGCCTCCGAACACCATGGAGCCGCCGACGCCCGACCTTCCGGCGGCGCCGCCCGTGCTGAACGAGCCGCCCGAGCTGAACGAGCCGCCCGTGCTGAACGAGCCGCCCGTGCTGAACGAGCCGCCCGTGCTGAACGAGCCGCCCGCGCCGGGCGAGCCGCCCGAGCCGCCGCCATTGCAAGGATCGGTCACGACCGCGACACCGAGGATCTTGCTCATCACCTGCAAACGAGACGGCAAGAACACTTGGGTGAGCGCCGGTGAGGGCTGGAAGCATTGCCCTGGGTCGTTGTTCCCGCATTGGGTGGCGAATTCGAGCACTTGCACGAAGTCGTTCGAGAACGGCGCCTGAACGCCATTGCCGAGGAACAGCCCGTTCGCTTCGTTGTGACAGCCGATGCAGGAACCGGCGAAGTCGGCGCGATTGGCGAGATCGTCGGCGTTGAGGCCCGTGCCCGCGAGTCGCTGTTCGAGCTGGGCACGGAAGCCGTCGCCGAGCTGGCCATCGTAGAACTGGCTGAAGTCGTTACGACTCTCGGCGTCGTTGCAGGAGGAATCGACGACGAACGACATTGCCGACGGATCATTCGTGAGTAGCTGATCGACGGCGTCGAGGAAGCTCTGCCGGCAGGCGGGACCTTGCGGCAGATTGATGGCGTCGTTCCAGAGCTGTCCGTTGGGTGCCTCGGACACGGGGAACGGCACTGCCTTGATGTTCTGACCGTCGAGCGCGAGCTTGAACTCGCGCAGCGTCCAGGGACCCTGATCGAACTGGTTGGTGCGGATCTGGCCGCTGCCGACGGTGAGGTTCGTCGCCGTCAAGAACGGTCCGAAGCCGGCATCGGCGAGCCCTGCGTCTCCGAACAGGAACGCTTGCGCGAGCCGGGCGCCGCGCGCGACCGGATCGGCCATGTCGTTTTGATCGAGCCAGAACTGTGCGAGCGGCGCGCAGCCCTGGATGCCGAGCTCGGGGTGCGGGTTCGGGATTTGTGCTTCGACGATCATGAACGCGCGCCCGCCGGCGTTGGACCTGTTGGCGAACACCACGCGTTGCTGCCCGCAGTGGGCGCCGTTTTCAGGCGCGAGATCCATGCGGTTCACGAATGCCGTCGCGAAGAACTTCTGCTCGTCCGAGACGTGATTGTGCTCGATGCGGTCGCAATCGATGGGAAAACCGTTCAGCGTCGGAACGCCGTTCGTCATCTCGTCCCCGCAGTGAACGGCGTCCGTGAGGACGGCGTTCTTGGCCGAGGCATAGCTGTCGTAGATCTGCTGGTAGATGAGGTCCGGATCGGCAGCCATGCCGCCGTTGTTCGCGATGGCCGCGAACACGTCGGAGAGCGCGATGTTTTGCACGGCGTCAACGTTGCTTTCGAGGAGGACGCGCTTGGGGTCGGTCACGCCGGGCGGCGTCTGACAGACCGACGGATCTTCGATCACGTCGATACCGACGTGCAGCGTGCCGTGGTTGAAATCGACGACCTGCCCACCGATCTGGAAGAGGAAGTCGACGAACTCGTCGTCGCCGCCGAAAATCGTGAAGAACTGAACGGCGTCGCTCAACAAGAACGCTTCGACTTCGCTGCCGGTCCCGACCGTGCCGCTGGAGCCGCCGACGTTCCCTTCGCCGCCGAACCCGATCGCTCCCGAACCGCCCGCGCCGACGTCGCCTTCGAACGCGCCGCCCTCGGCGAACGTGCCCGCGACCGCTCCCGTGCCGGTGCCACCCTTGCCGCCACCGCCCTTGCCAGCGCTGCCACCTGTGGTGAAGGTGCCGCCAACCCCGGTGACACCGCCGCTTCCCGTTCCGCTCGAGACGCGTTCGATGAACCAACCGTCTTGCAAGGCAATGGAGTAATTACCAGGCTGGAACGAAGTCTTGAGCTCCCTGGCCGAAGCGGGTGCATCTTCACTGAAGAGGAATTGCACGAACTTGCCGGTATGAACGTCCGTGACGGCGAAGACTGCATTTCTCAGCCGGTAGACGGCGCCGGATTGCGCCGTCGCTTCGAGCGCGAGCCCGAGCGTGCCCAGGCGCTGCACATTGGCGTCGCCGCGCGGGTGATCCGACGAGCATGCCATCAGTTGTGCCATGCCGACGCTCGCGGCGAAGGCAAACCTCGACCACCACCTCTGTTTAAACGATATCATTGACCACTCCACACTCCCCGTTCCGAAATGGAACGCACTCATCATATGCCAATCGCGTTCTCCCGCCACACAAATCGTCCTTCAGTCTGCTCCTTCGCGAGCGCTCATTAGGGCTCCCGAGTGCCAACGTCGGCCGCGATTCGGACGCTCGTCACCTACACCCAAGCTCGCTTGGGTGTATCGAGACAAGACAGCCACCAGGAGACAGATCTTGCCAAGAGGGAGTGAATTTTTCGGGCCTCACCCGAGTGGGCCCGCAAAAATTCACGATCGATCGAAACGGTCTCCGGTGTAGTGCGCTTTCCGGGCAGCAATCGAATTGGCTAAACGCGTCCGTCGCGGGCGACTCGTCGTGGGAAGGCAGGTCTGCGTCTGCGAGCCGGTCGAGCTCCCGCCCCGCCGGTTTGCGTGTACGGCCGAGCTCCGGCCCCAACCCTCGCGGGTGGCTACTATCACACGTGTGCCCTCGCCCGGATGGTGGCGTGCGCTGCTGGGGCCTCGTCCGCCGAGCACCACGGAGACGCGCGCACGCGCACGTTCTCTCTCTCGCGCGCGCTCTAACCCTCGCCGGAGTATCCGCCGTCGCCAGCACCCGGCCCTTGCGTGCCGAAGCCCCCGGATCCGCCCGCACCGGCACCCGGCCCTTGCGTGCCGAAGCCCCCGGATCCGCCCGCACCGGCACCGGGCCCTTGCGTGCCAAAACCACCGTAGCCGCCCGCGCCGGCACCCTGCGGCTGCGTGCCAAAACCACCGTAACCGCCGGCGCCAGCACCCTGTGGCTGCGTGCCAAAACCACCGTAGCCGCCCGCGCCGGCACCCTGTGGCTGCGTGCCAAAACCACCGTAGCCGCCCGCGCCGGCACCCTGCGGCTGCGTGCCAAAACCACCGTAGCCGCCCGCGCCGGCACCCTGTGGCTGCGTGCCAAAACCACCGTGACCGCCCGCGCCGGCTCCCTCCGGCTGCGTGCCGAAAACACCAGTGCCGCCAAACCCGCTCATCGCGGTGCCGAAACCACCGAAGCCGCCGCTACCCCCTGTCCCGGTCACGCCGCTCCCGCCGACACTGCCGACGATTCCCGTTCCGCCAGTGGCCGCTGCCCCGCTACCGCCCGTGCTACCGATGGAGCCACTTCCCCCTTGATGTGAGCCGCCGTTGCCGGCAGCCGTCTGCGGCGGGTCTTGATCACCCTGGCTCCGACCACCGCAATTGGCGATCGCTCCGCCGACGATCAGCACGCACCCGATACTCAGGGGCCGAGGCAACATCACTTCGATCCTTCCTCGCGTTGGCGCGTAGGGCCGGCGCTCGTGATGAAACAGAGCAAGGACGATGCCATGGATTGCGGTGCCGCTTCTCCGTCCGAACGTGCGGGCACGGCGAGCGGGTGGCACCGCTTGGCACACGGTTGAACCCTCACCGCGCCTCGGAAGTCATGGCGGAGCGGCACACCCGAGCGCGCTCACCCGTCGTCCCAATCGGGCGCAGGGACCGGCCGGATCAGCGCTGCTTGCGCGAGCCAGGCGAATAAGTCCGCCAGGTCCTCGCGCGTGAACTGAGCAAAGCGCTCAGCGACCTCCCTGAGTGTGAAGGAGCGCTGCGTCTCGAGCACCCACTCGACGATCGGTCGTGCCTCGACATTGAAGGCCAGCGAGGTGCGGAGCGAAGGGCGGCTCGTCGGGCCGCTCTCGACGATGCAGCGCAGCTTGCCACTTTCGTCCGGTTCCAGCCGCACCGAGGAATTGGGAAGCCGGATGTAGCGTTCGAACGCCACGCCGTGCGGATATTCGGACTGGATGCCAACGGTGTAGCCATGCGCGGTCCAGGCACCGAATGCGCCGTTCGTGTCGAGCTGCTCGAGTCGCTTGCCGAGAGCCGCGGTGAGCTCCGTGAAGCTCGAGCGCGCAGGAGCCGCGAGCGCCGGATCGGCGGAGAAGCCGCCGTAAGGGCGCGCTCGCCATTCGGGGGACTGACTCGCGTAGTAGCGCAAGAAATTGAGCAGTAGGTCCAAGCGCGACGGAGCGCGCACGACGGCCACCATCGAGAGGGAGTTCTCTGCCTGGTCCGCGGTCGTGTGCCAGGTGCCGGCGGGCATGAAGAAGGCCGAGCCCGGCTCCAGCACGATCGTCTCGAGCCGGCCGCGCACGAGATCCTCGCTCTTCGCCAAAAAACCGTCGCGATACGTTTGGCCGAACTCGGGCAAGGCCGCCGCGAAGGGGCTGAATTGGATGTCAGGGTTGGCGACGAAGCCGTTCGGCGCGTGCCGAAACGTCTTCTTGCCTTGAAGTTGGAAAAACAACTGGTCGAAGCGATCGTGATGCAGGCCGAGGCCCGATCCAGGCGCGTTACTGAAGGCCGCGAGCGACGTGCATTCCGGCAGTCCGAGCGCTCTCTCGAGTGAGCGCAACCACGGACGGGATTCCGGCAGCGAGCGTCGGAGCTCCGTGAAGTAAACGGTGAGCCCGAGCTGCAACAGCGCCGAGGCGTGGACGTCCGTCACCGGCACTTGAAGGCCGCCCTCGGCGGTGCCCTGCGCCACCTCGAGCGGCCCCACGTAATGCCGGCAGAGGTCGTCGATGCTCGCCATGGGCCCGTTGCGCATGAACGCCGGGAAGCGCTCGAGCGCGCCGTGAGTCACGACGAACTTCCCTCCCGTGAAGAGCTCGAAGGTCGAAGAGCCGAAGATCTCGACGAGAGGATCGCCCACGGCTGAACCCTAGCAACATTGATGCCCGCGGGCCTGCGGTTTCTCTCCCAGCAGGAGCCGTCCCCGACTGATCGAATCGTCTCGCGCAGGGTCATTCGATTCCGTCGTCGCGTTCGCGAGGTCGAACCGGCGGGCGGGCGTACGACTGTGGGATCACGTTAGGCGTGCGCACGTCGCCGCTCGAGTCGATGATCGTGGTAGCGTGCGCGCGCATCGAGCACCGCGCGGGCGCCGCCATGTAGAGCTGGCGTGGAGCGGAGGAGTCATGAGCAAAGTACTGGACGAGCTGCAGACGATGTATCGCACGATGTACCTGATCCGTCGCTCGGAAGAGGAAGCAGCGCGCGCCTACTCACAGGGAAAAGTCGGCGGCTTCTTGCATCTGTACATCGGCCAAGAAGCCATCGCCGTCGGCGCGGAGGCCGCGATCGAGAAGACGGACTACGTCATCACGACGTACCGGGACCACGGCGTCGCGCTGGCGCGGGGCTCGTCCCCGCGCGCCGTCATGGCCGAGCTGTTCGGGAAAGATACAGGGCTCGTGCGGGGGCTCGGCGGATCGATGCACCTGTTCGATGCGGAGCACCGCATGCTCGGCGGCCATGCTATCGTCGGTGGGCATCTGCCGCTCGCTGCCGGCGTTGCTTTTCGCGCTCGCTACATGAAGGAGAGCTTCGTCACGCTCTGCTTCCTGGGAGACGGCGCCACCAACATCGGTGGTTTCCACGAAGGACTCTCGCTCGCTGGTTTGTGGAAATTGCCTGTCGTGTTCATTTGCGAAAATAACCGGTATTCGATGGGCACGCCGCTGAGCCGCACGACACCGCTCGCCGATCTGACGGTCAAGGCCGCCGGTTACGGGCTCGCCGCCGATCGGTTCGAGGGCAACGACGTGATCGTCGTGCGCGACCGCATCAAGCTCGCCGTCGAGCGCGCCCGGAGCGGCGGGGGCGCCACGCTCGTCGAGGTGCTCACCTATCGCTTCCGTGGCCATTCGATGTCCGATCCGGGAAAGTACCGGAGTGCCGAGGAGCTCGAAGAATACAAGCGCAAAGCAGATCCTTGCGCGCTCGCTCGCAATCAGCTCGTCGCGTCCGGCATCGCGGAGGAGCAGATCGCCGCGCTCGAGCGCGAGGTGGAGGCCCAGGTGGCCGACTCGATCCAATTCGCGGACGAGAGCGCGCCCGCGGCCCGCTCGAGCATCGACGCTTTCGCGTACGCGAGCGGAAGCAGCGTTTGAGGCAAGCCATGAGACAGCTACGCTATCGAGACGCGCTGCGCGAGGCGATGATCGAGGAAATGGAGCGTGACGACCGCGTCTTCCTCATCGGCGAGGAGGTCGGTCATTACCAAGGTGCGTACAAGGTGAGCCAGGGTTTGCTCGAGCGCTTCGGTGAGCGGCGGGTCGTCGACGCGCCGATTGCGGAGGCCGGCTTTGCCGGGCTAGCGGTGGGCGCCGCCATGGTCGGCTTGCGTCCCATCGTCGAGTTCATGACGTGGAACTTCTCGCTGCCCGCCTTCGATCAGATCGTCAACAACGCTGCGAAAATCCACCAGATGAGCGCTGGACAGTTCCGAATTCCGGTCGTGTTCCGCGGTCCGAACGCTTCGGCCCGCCAGGTGGCGGCCCAGCACAGCCACGCGGTCGAGGCGTTTTACTGCAACGTGCCGGGGCTCTACGTCGTGTATCCGTCGACGCCGCGCGACGCCAAGGGCCTGCTCAAGACCGCGATCCGTGACGATAATCCCGTCCTTTTTCTGGAGGGCGAGACGCTGTACGGCATTCAGGGCGACGTCCCCGAAGTCGGGCAGGAGGAGCTCATCCCGTTCGGATCGGCGAACGTGGTGCGCGAAGGAAGGCACGTCACGGTCGTGAGCTTCGGCCGGCCGGTACCCATGCTCGTCAAGCTCGCGGACCAGCTGGAGCAAGAGGGAATATCGATGGAGCTCATCGACGCGCGCAGCTTGCGGCCGCTCGACACCGCGACGATCGTCGCCAGCGTGAAGAAGACGAACCGCTGCGTGGTCGTGCACGAGCACTGGCCGTACGGAGGCCCCGGAGCCGAAATCGTCGATCGCATCCAGCGGGAGGCCTTCGACTACTTGGACGCGCCCGTCCTGCGCGCGTCCAACCTCGACGTGCCCATGCCTTACGCGCTCAATCTGGAGAACGAGGTGATCGTCACGCCGGAGCGGGTTCGGGCCGCCGTGCGCCAGGTCTTGTATCTGGATTGATTCGCGAGCGACGAGAAAGGATCGCGATGGCCAAGATTGTCGGATTGCCGAAGCTTTCGCCTACGATGGAAGAGGGCACCCTCACGCGCTGGGCGAAGCAGGAGGGTGATGACGTCGCCGTCGACGAGCTCATTGCCGAAGTCGAGACGGATAAAGCCACCATGGAGTGGCGTTCGTTCGATCGCACCGTATTGCTCAAGATTTTGGCCGCCGAGGGCACGACGGTGGCTCCCGACGCGCCGGTCGCGATTTTCGGTGAGCGGGGGGAAGACATTTCGAGCCTGCTTGGCGCGCAGTCCGCTCCGGCAGCGACGCCGAATGCCCCGGTGGCGACGCCAGCGACGAACGTCGCCGGCTCGGACGCGCAGACCTCCGCCCCACAGGTGCCGGTGGGCCGCATCGCTGCGTCCCCCTCGGTGCGGCGGCTCGCGCGCGAGCGCTCGCTCGATCTGCGCGGACTGGAGGGCAGCGGCCCGGGCGGTCGCGTCATCCAACGCGATTTGGAGCGCTTGGCCGCCGAGCAGCCGCGCGCGCCGGGTGAACCCGGCAGTTCCGCGCCCGCCGCAGCAGCGAGCGCGTCCGCGCGGCCTGCGCCCGTCGTCGTTCCGCTGAGCTCGATGCGCCGGACCATCGCGCGGCGGCTCGTCGAGTCGAAGCAGAACGTCCCGCACTTCTATTTGACGGCCGAAGTGCGCGCCGACTCGCTGCTAGAAGTGCGCAAGCAGCTCAACGCGATGCTGGAAACCGGCGGGGAGAAGCTCTCCTTGAACGACCTTCTGATTCGCATCTGCGCGAGCGCGTTGCGCCGTGTGCCCGCGGTGAACGCATCGTTCATGAACGACGCTATCTGGCAGCACCAGGTCGTCGACGTCTCCGTGGCCGTCGCGCTGCCGGACGGCCTAGTGACTCCCGTGGTGCGTGATGCAGACAAAAAGGGCCTGCTCGAGATCGCGCGCGAGGTGCGCGAGCTCGCGTCACTTGCGCGGCAGAAGAAGCTGAAACCCGAGCAGATGAGCGGTGGCACCTTCTCGATCTCGAACCTCGGCATGTACGGCGTCGACGAATTTGCCGCGGTGATCAACCCGCCCGAAGGAGCGATCGTCGCGGTCGGCGCCGTGCGGGAGGTGCCCGTGTTGCGCGACGGCGCGCTGCACGCGGAGAGCCGGCTGCGGCTGACGCTCTCCTGCGATCACCGCGTCGTCGACGGAGCAGCGGGTGCCCAATGGCTCGCGGCCGTGCGGGAGCTGATCGAGTCGCCCCTGCAGCTCATGCTGTGAGCGGCAGCCTCTGGGCGGCGCTCGTCGCGTCGGCGTGATTTGCGACGGGCGGCTCAGCAACTGACGAGCCGCCGGAGCACGTCGAGCAACGTCGCGGGCAGCGTCCGTGCGTCACGGAGCAGCGTGTAGCCCGTCGGGCCGAAGATGTGCCGAGCGTACTGTGGCGCTTGACGATCTACGGTGATGCAGAACGGATGTAAGCTCTGGAGACGCGCTTCGATGATGGCCTGTCTCGCGTCTTCGATGCCGTAGCGACCCTCGTACTCGTCGACGTCGTTCGGTTTGCCGTCCGAAACGATGAGTAACAGGCCGTGGCTCGCCGGCTGGCGGGCAAGCAGCGCGGTGACGTGACGAAGCGCGGCGCCGAGTCGCGTGTATCGATCCGGCTCCAAGCCGGCGATCCGGCGCTCGATGGCAGTGTCGTAGCGCTCCTCGAAGCGCTTGATCGGCTGCACGCGCACGCCGTGCGCGCTCTCCCCCGAGAAACCGTAGGCGGCGTAGTGGTCACCGAGCGATTCGAGCGCCTTGCACACGAGCAGCAACGCTTCCTTCTCGACGTCGATGATGCGCTCGCGCCCGCGGATCGAGGCATCCGTGGACGCGCTGCAATCGATGAGGAGCAGCACGGCGACGTCTCTCCGCTGCGGGCGCACGTCCTCGTAGAGTCCGTCGTCCGCGGGCGAACCTGCCGACAGATTGGCGAACTCGCGCACGTAGGCGTCGATGTCGACCTCGGCGCCGTCCGGTTGCCGGCGAAGTCGCGCGCGCCGCGAACGGAGGCGCGCAAAGCATTCGCAGACCGTGTGCAGCAAGCGAGCCTGTCGCCGGAGCACTTGCGGTGCCCAGTCCGGATCACCCGTGGCCGCAGCGGCCTCGCGCACGACCACGGCGCGTTCTCGGTACGAGCCGCTACGATAGTCCCACTCGGGATAGATCAAGGCATTCGGGCTCGGAGCACCCGAGGGGAGCCGTGCGAGACGAGCTTGGCCCATGGGTTCGCCGAGCAGGACTTCTCGCACGGGTCCCGGCGCGCTGATGATGCGCGCTTCAGGCAGGTCCGAAAGCGCATCCGACAGCTCGGCGGCGTCGGCCTGACCCTGATCGACCGGCCGTGACAAGCCCAAGGGATCTTCGACGCCCTGCTGGGAAGCGTCTGCTTTGACGACGAAGAGACCAGGGCGCTCATCGTCCTCGTTCGGGGCTGCGGAGCGTGGGCTCGGTCGCCGGGGCAGAGGAGCGACGCGTGGCCTCGGCAGCTGGCCATCGTCTCGTGAGAGGGCAGCCGGCGTGATGAGACCGGGTCCGGCGAAGTCCACGAGCTCTCCCCAACAGTCCACGCCCGGTAACCCGCGGTAGCGCCCGCCGTACGACGCGCGTAGGGCACCGGCCGCGTCTCGGACTTCCTCGTGGAGCGCGCGCGCTTGGGGCAATGTGCCCTCGGGCGGACGAATCGCGAGGGCCTCTCGCAGACTCCGTTGCAGTCGCTCTTCGACGGCGCGCTCGAGGGGAGTGAGTAGCTCGAGCGGGGGCCGCGCCGCGAGGCTCGCTTCGACCGAGTCCGCAATGTCGGGCATCAGGCGTGGCACGCGCGCGGCGAGGAGCTGTATCGTCACGGCTCCGTCGCGAGCGACGAACAGGTCTCGTTCGAGCTTATCGACTGGGGCATGCGCGTGCGCTTCACGCTCGATCCGAAGAGTCTGTACGAGCGCGTAGAATCGGTAGCGGCGCAGCGCCTGCCGGTCGTTCGGTAGCGGCACGAGCTCGCGCGGAAGCAACACGCGCCGCCCGTCCGTCCCGGGTCGAGCCTGAGCCAGGTTCAGATGGCGCGGGATTCGAAGCACGAGCCGTCCGAGCAGTGTGCGCGGCAGCGGCGGCGCCGCGAGCGCGAGCGGCGGGCAGGCGCCGCACAGGCCGACGATGAAGCACTCGACGCGCTCGCGTGCGTCGGCGAACTGCGCGAGCTCCGCTCGCGGGCGCTGACGCCGCCAAACGTCGTGCACGAAGCGCGTCGCGATCAACGCGCCGTCTGCGAGCAGCTCGTCTGCTTCCGCCACGCAGGCCTACAGGGTCGCTTCCGCGAGATCCGCGATGCCGGCGAGCAGCGTGGGATCGTCCGAGAGAGGCGCGACGAACGCCGTGCGGCAAGCGTCGCGCAGCGGAACCCCCGCGGCTACTAGGCGCCCCGTGGCGACGAGCAGGCGAGTGCTCGGGACTTCTGCCAGGCCGCGATCGCGCAGGTTGCGCACGCGGTGAGCGAGCTTGACCAACGACGCGGCGCTCGGTGCGTCGAGCCCGCTCTCGTGAGCGACAATCTCGGCTTCGCGCTCGGCCGTAGGGAAGTCCAGCTCCAGCACGACGAACCGCTGCCGTGTGCTCGGCTTGAGATCCTTGAGGACGTGCTGGTACCCCGGATTGTAGGAAATCACGAGCTGAAATCCGCGCGCGGCTTCCAAGAGCTCGCCCGTCTTGTCGAGCGGCAGCAGGCGCCGCTCGTCGGCAAGCGGATGGATGACGACGATGGTGTCCTGTCGCGCCTCGACCACTTCGTCCAGGTAGCAGAGCGCACCGTTCCGCACGGCGCGCGTGAGCGGTCCGTCTCGCCACTCGGTCTCCCCGCCGTGCACGACGTAGCGGCCGAGGAGGTCGCTGGCCGAGAGATCGTCGTGGCAGGCCACGGTGACGAGCGGACGGCCGAGCTCCCACGCCATGTACTCGACGAACCTCGTTTTGCCGCAGCCTGTCGGCCCCTTGAGCATGACCGCGAGTCCCTGCTCGTGGCACGCCTTGAAAATGCGCACCTCGTCTCCGGCAGGCATATAATAGGGCGCCTGCGCGCCCGGATGACTGAGTCCGTCCGCGTTCGCGCGCAGGTGAATCCGCGGGGCCGCCGCTTGCGTCATTTGCCGGCTTCTGCGGCCGCAGCAGGTGACCAAGGCGCGGCGCCTTCACGCGCAGTCGTCCGCACTCCCGCGCGCGGGCTGACCATGACGAAGAAGAAGTCGAGGAGAAACAAGAGTACGCCGACGGCGAACAAACTGCCGGTGGCGATCAGCATGATGAAGTGGACGGCGAGTTTGTGCTGCGTGTCGAGGTACCCGATGCTCATGATGTGCTCGAGGTAGGTCTGCACGATGCCGGCCGTCGCGAAGGCCATGGTCATGCCGAACATGCCGAACACCTGCAGCCAGAACGCCCACATCCCGAGCGCGCTCGACTTTTCCTCGTCGCGGCCGATCAGTCCCGGCATTGCGTACGTGATCATGGCGAGGACAATCATCACGTACGCACCGAAGAAGGCCATGTGTCCGTGCATGGCGGTGATGAGCGTGCCGTGCGTCCATTTGTTGACCGCAGGCCAGGTGTGAGCGAGGCCGAGGATCCCCGCGCCAAGCGCCGAATACACGGCGCTGCCGATCGTCCAGTGCAGCGCGAGCCGGTTCGGATGCGAGAGCCCTGAGCGGCGCAAGGCCGAATACGCATAAACCGCCATGCCGAAGAAGCTGAGTGGCTCGAGCGCGCTGAAGAAGCCGCCGAAGGCTACCCAGTACTTCGGTACGCCGATCCAGTAATAATGGTGCGCGGTGCCGAGAATGCCCGAAATGAACGTCAAGCCCACGATGACGTAGAGCCACTTTTCCATGACCTCCCGATCGGCACCGGACAGGCGAATCAGCAAGAAGGCGAGGAGGCCGCCCTGGATCAATTCCCAGACGCCTTCCACCCACAGGTGTACGGTCCACCAGCGGTAGAAGACGCCGACCGTATAATTGTCGAAATCGATCAGAGCAGGAAGGTACAATAGGGCAGCGCTCACCAGGCCTGCCACGAGAACGCCCTCCGTCGTCGTCCAGCGCCCGGCTTTCCGGATCGTCATGCCGATATTGAACAGGAACGCCAACATCACGACTACGATGACGAGCTTCATCGGGAACGGTTGTTCGAGGAGCTTGTTGCCGGCGGTCCAGCCGAAGACGTAGCCGGTGACGGTCGTGAGCCCCATGAGCGTCCACGCGATGAGCTGCCCGTACGCGAGCTTCTCACTGTAAATCTCAGTGCGCGACTCTTCGGGGACTACGTAGTAGGCCGCACCCATGAAGCCGGTGAGCACCCAGACGATCAAGAGATTGGTGTGAATCTCCTTGGTCTTATCGAACGGCAAAATGTGAAGTAAGGGATCGGGGCCGAGGTACTTCGCTGCCGACAAGAGCCCGAGTGCTATCTGAAGCGCGTACAACAACACCGCGACGACGAAATAGTAGTAGGCCACGCGCTGGCTTTTGAATCGCATGGGGTGATCCTTTACTTGAGCGTCATCAGGTAAGCGACCAGCTGGTCGATCTGGTTCGCCTGCAGCAAGCGGTCGAAATTGTCAGGCATGAAGGAGCGGCCAGCCGCCGCGAATGTCGCGCCCGGCACCACGAACAGGCTCGGGGCCAGGATGCTTTCACGGATGTACTCCTCGGCAGTCTTCGCCTGGCCTCGATAGGCGGGATCTTTGAGCCGCTCGGCGGCGCGTGTCGCGATACCCGCGAGCGACGGGCCCACGAGCTGCACGCCTTCCGCGGTCGAATGGCAGCCCGAGCAGGCGGGAGGCGATTGACGGAATAGTGCTTCACCCAGTGCGACCGGATCATTGGAGACTGCTTCCTGCCCGGCGCGGACGGTGCGTGCGCCCGGGAAGGTGCCGGAGACGAGCAGCGGTCGCGGCGGCCATCCGTCCGTATCGATGTGACTGACCCACGTCAAAAAGGCGATCAGCTGCCGGATCTGCTCGTCACCGAGATTGAGATTCGGCATCAACCGTCGATCCTTCTCCTCGGAGTAGAACGTCGACGGATTCTTCAGAAATTGACTCAGGTATGCCGCCCCGCGCTGATCGGCAATCTTGGTCAGATCCGGTGCGTAGTAGGCGCCTTCGCCTAGCAGCGTGTGGCAGTTGGTGCAGTTTTTTTCGTGCCAGACGCGTTTGCCCGCGAGGACCTCGGGCGTCAGCTGCTCAGCGTGCGTGAGCGCGGTTATCTGCCGGTGAGTATCCAGCGTGAGCCCGATGAAGATCACGGCGAAGAGCAACGTGGAGCCCAAAAAGAAGAGCCGAGTTTGACGCTTCGTCATGCCGTCTCCAATTCAGACCGCGACTTGCGCATAGTTCGCAATCGCTATTGCGACGCCGTAAACGATCGCTGCGACGAGCACGAGCGCAACGACTCCGCAGCAGACACGCAGAACCCAGGCGCCTGCGAATCTCGGCACGCCATCCTCGGTCCCCGGCTTTGCCGTAGCTGTCATGTCGAGGAGGCTACTCGCAGGTGCGGGAAGCGCAAAGCGTCACTTTGCGACACGTCCATTAATCATATCGCGCAGCCACGCACGTGCTTGCACGACGCGCGCGCAAGCATGGTGGCCGAGAAAAGGGTCAGCCCTGCTTTGCTGCGAACAGTTTGCAGGTGCCGCCCGGATTGATCGGGCCTTTGACGACTTTGCAGCTGCCACAGGCCTTGTCGCCGGCGCTCGTGAAATGCGTGCAGCCGGAGCAGCGCTTGGCCGGGTCAGGCGATTGCTCGACGTAGGCTGCAATTTCGGTCCTGAGCCGAGCGTCGTCCGGTGAAAGGCCACTCACGTCGGTACATTGTGGTTGCTTCGAGCAAGCCACTAGCTCCGCGCTGATCACCGCCGCGAGCGGCAGGGTGACCACGCGTAGCAGTGCGGCGCGCCGCGTGATCGTGGCAGCTTCGGGGCGTTCACGCCCACCGAAGTCTGAGCCTGAGGAGATTCGGATGTGTGTCACGGGGGTGGCTCCTTGCGCAAAAAATGCGCGTTCGTTCCCAACTGCCGGATTGCACAGCGCCAGGCTGCCAAACTCGGTGAGCGCGCGATCTTTAGTCGTCGTTGGAATGGTTGCCAAGTCTCGCGTGGCCCGGCGTCGAATCCGAACCCATTTATATCAGTCGCCGCGGATGACCATTCACCCTGTTTGGAGCGGGCTGCAGAACAAAGCGGCCGCGCACTGGTGCAGGCTGCGACCGTATGGTGACGCCGGGGCGGGCGGGCGAAAATGACGTCCGTCATGGCGCTCCCGCGCTCGGTGCCCTACGCTCTGTCCGCTCGCACCAAACGAGCACATGCTGAGCAACCTCAGCGTATCTTCGACCGATGGCGATTCGCGAGTTTTTGGAACGCACGCCGCTCTTCAAGGGCGTCGCGCCCGAGCTCGTCCGCGAAGTCGAGGAAGCCGCGGGAGCCCAGGCTTACGACCGCGGCTCGGCCATCTGGCGCGTCGGGGAGTTTCCGCAGGCGCTTCTGCTCGTCAAGAGCGGGCTCGTCAAGCTCACACGGCCGGCAGCGCGCGGGCGGACGTCGCTCTGCGGTCTGTTCGGGCCTCCGGCTCTCCTCGGCGAGCTCGTGCTCGTCAAAGGGGTGCCGTATCAGAACGAGGCGATCGCCGCGACGGCGCACGTGGTCGTATTGGCCATTCCACGCGCGCTCGTGCTGGCCGCCGTCCAGCGCGAACCACGGCTTGCCTTGAGCCTTCTGTGCGGCTTCGAGGAGAAGCTCACGGCGCTGCACGACAAAATCGACGTCCTCAGCGCGGGCTCTGTGGAGGCGCGTCTCGCGACGCTGCTCGTGAAGCTCTATGCCCAATTCGGAGACGAGCTAGGTGACGGCAGTCTGCGCATCGGAGTGCCGCTATCGCGCCAGGAGCTCGCTGACATGGTGTCCACCTCGTTCGAGACGGCCATCAGAGTGCTGGCGCGCTGGGAGCGGGAAGGGATCGTCGTGACTGACGGGGACGGCTTCACGATCGGGGACTTGGCTCAGATCCAAGAATTGAGCGGCAACAGCGTGGAGATGGCGAGATGCACGCGACCGGCTGCCCGACAAGTGAGCGTTCCCGGCGAAGCGAGCTGAGGATCTCACGCGTCAGTGCGGGCCGACGTGCCATCACCGACTCCGTCGCGTGCCCGGCCGAGACGTCCCTGGCGCGAGTTGAGTCAGGCGGACGGAGCGGCCGCGGTCACCCTCCTCCGGCTTCCCATCCAGGGCTTTCCCGACTAGCGTCGAGCCGACTCTGGACACGCGAAACGATGACGAACGACCGCGGAGAGCGCGCGTGAATCGCGACGTCAGGCGTTCGGCGACGCGTGGTCTCGTCGCCAGCTCGACGCTCGGTGCGCTGATTGTCGCAGGTTCTCGCAACCTCGACCACTTCGACGCCGCGCTCGTCGCGTACACGTTCTCGATTCTATTCGCGACGTTCGGCCTCACCTACCGGTACTCGATGTGGCTCTCGCGCCCGCCGACGGCGCTGTATTGGCGGCGCGGATGGCAGGCATTTTTTCGCCGCGGGCTGCTGATCCGGCACGCCGGTCAGCTGCTGTCGCGCATCGGCCTCGACGTCCTCGGCAATCGCTTCATCGTACGGCGCGGGCAGCTCCGCGGACTGACGCACCTGCTCATCATGTGGGGCTGCATCATCGCCGTGGCGATCACCTTTCCCTTGGTCTTCGGCTGGCTCCATTTCAGTCCCGTGCCAGGCGACCTGACTCGCTACGAAGCGGTCGTCTTCGGCTTTCGCGCCTTCCGCTTTCCTCACGACTCGACGCTCGCGTTTTTCCTGTTCCACGGTCTCGTGTGGGCGTCGTTCCTCGTCATCGCGGGCGTCATGCTCGCCATGCGGCGTAGAATGCGAGAGGGCGGCGCGGCGGCGTTGCAGCGCTTCGCGGAGGACTTCATGCCGCTCGTGCTGCTGTTCGCGGTGAGCGTGACGGGGCTGATGCTCACGGCGAGCTACACGTGGATGAAGGGTTACGGCTTCACTTTCATCTCGATTCTTCACGCCGTCACGGTGATCGGGACGTTCCTCTGGCTGCCTTTCGGCAAGTTTTTCCACGTCTTTCAGCGCCCGGCGCAGCTCGGAGTCGGCTTTTACAAGGACGTCGGCCGTCTCGAGGAGAAGGCACACTGCCGCCGCTGCGGGCACGCGTTCACGTCGCGCATGCACGTGCTCGATCTGATCGAGGTCGAGCGGAAACTCGGCTACCGCTACGAGATCGCCGCCGGTGAGGTCGAGCACTACCAGTGGATCTGTCCGCCGTGCCGGCGCGCCTCGTTCGTCATGGCGCAAGGCCTGCTGTGGCGGGGGCACCGCGGAGGCTCCTCGCTGCCGTGCGCGGAGGCGTTGTTGCCGATGCCCACCTTCGCCAATCGCGGACTCGGCGAGGGGCCGTTGGATAGCGAAGACGCGGAGAATTTTCATCCATGAGCGACGCGCATCATTCGTCTGCGGGCGAGCCTGCGGCGGCCACGCGAGCGCCGGGGCTCGAGCTCGACATGATCCGCGAGTTCGGCCCGTTCCGCGCCTACGCGAGCGACGTGCGCATCGACAGCGGAGTCACTCCCGACAAGCGTGTCAAGACGCACTGCTGCTTCTGCGGACAGCAATGCGGACTCGAGCTGAAGGTCAAGGACAACACCATCATCGGGATCGAGCCCTGGTACGACTTTCCGTTCAACCGCGGCATGCTGTGCCCGAAGGGCGTCAAGCGTTACCTGCAGCAGGCGCACCCCGATCGCCTGCTGCACGCTTATGAGAAGGACGCGTCGCGAGCCTCCGGGTTCCGTAAGCTCGGCTACGAGGACGCGGTGCGGCGTGTCGCCGAGGCGATCGCGCGGATCCAGCGCGAGCACGGGCGTGATGCCTTCGCTGTCCTCTCCGGCGCGAGCCTGACGACCGAGAAGGCGTACCTCATGGGCAAGTTCGCCCACCTGTGCCTCGGTACGGCGAACATCGATTACAACGGCAGGCTGTGCATGGTGAGCGCCGGCGCCGGGAACAAGAAGGCTTTTGGCGTCGATCGTGCGGCCAACCCGTGGAGCGATATCCTCGGCGCCGAGGTCGTGCTCGTCGCAGGCGCCAACGTCGCCGAGTGCGCGCCCATCACGACCAACTACATTTGGCAGGCGCGCGAGCACGGCGCCAAAATCATCGTCGTAGACCCGCGCATCACGCCGCTCGCCCGCACGTGCGATCTGTTCTTGCCGGTGAAGCCGGGGCGCGACACGGCGCTCTTCAGCGGCATCTTGCAGCTGATGATCGAGAACGACTGGATCGATCGCGCCTTCATCGAAGCGCACACGGTGGGCTTCGACGCCGTGGCCGCCCAGGTGCGCGAGTGGACGCCGGAGCGAACCGCAAACGTCACGGGTGTCGCCGAGAAGACGATTCGGCAGGCGGCCGAATGGTGGGGCGCTGCAAAAACGAGCTTTCTGCTCCACGCCCGCGGCATCGAACACCACAGCCACGGTGTGCAGAACGTCCTCAGCACCATCAACATCGTGCTCGCGTCGGGGCGCATCGGCCGGCCCAACTGCGGCTACGCGACGATCACGGGCCAAGCCAACGGCCAGGGCGGCCGCGAACACGGGCAGAAGTGCGATCAGCTACCCGGAGGGCGGGACCTCGCCAATCCCGAGCATCGAGCGTACGTGGCGGAGATCTGGGGCATGAACGCCGACGAGCTGCCGCAGCCCGGCGTGGACGCTTACGAGATCATGCGCAAGGCCGAGCGCGGGGAGATCCGAGGGCTGCTCTCGATTTGCTTCAACCCCGTCGTCTCGCTGCCGGACAACAACTTCGTGCGGGCGGCGCTCGAAAAGCTCGATTTCTTCGTCGCGATCGACTTCTTCATGAGCGAGACCGCACGCTACGCCGACGTCGTGCTGCCAGGCTCGCTGCAGGAAGAAGACGAGGGTACCGTCACGCAAGTGGAGGGGCGCATCGTCCGTATCCAGAAGGCGGTCGAGTGCCCGGGGGAAGCGCGCGAGGACTGGCGCATCATTCAGGATATCGCCAAGGCCCTCGGTCGCGAGCGCGGCTTCACTTTCCAGAATCCCGGGCAGATCTTCGACGAATTGCGCGTCGCATCCAAAGGCGGCGTCTGTGATTACTCGGGGGTGACGTACGCGCGTATCGAGCAGAATTTCGGCGTGTTCTGGCCGTGCCCGAGCGAGACGCCCCCCGGCGTCCCCGAGACGAGCCCCCAGGGTACGCTGCGCCTGTTCGAGCCAGGCTCGTGGAACCCCGTCGCCAAAGGCACGGGCCCCTTCTACTTCCCCGACGGCAGAGCCCGCTTCAATCCGACCCCGTACGTCGGACCCGCGGAAGACGTCGACGAGAACTACCCGATCATCCTAACCACGGGCCGTGTCGTGAGTCAGTTCCTGTCCGGCAATCAAACGCGGCGCATCGGTCCGCTCGTCGATCATTATCCCGAGCCACGCGTGGAAATACATCCGCAGCTCGCGCTCCGGCTCGGTATCTCGGACGGGGATTGGACGCTGGTCGAGAGTCGTCGCGGCAATTGCACGTTGCGAGCTTCCGTCGTCAAAACCATTCGTCCCGATACGATCTTCATTCCTTACCATTGGGGCGGGCGGAAGAGCGCGAACCAACTCACGATCTCGGCTCAAGATCCGATTTCCAAAATACCCGAGTTCAAGGTGTGCGCCGTTCGTGTCGTGAAGGCCCCCGGCCAGCCGGAGTACGCCGCTCTACTCCAGCCGCAGCAGTAAAGGAGAGCACACGATGCCCGTTCCCGAGACGTTCGAGTTCTTCATCGATGCGGGCCGTTGCATCGGCTGCCAATCTTGCATTCAAGCGTGTGCCGAGTGCGACACGCACAAGGGGCAATCGATGATTCAGCTGGACTACGTGGACCGAGCGCGCTCCACGCAGACTCTCCCCGTCGTTTGCATGCACTGTGATTCGCCCACGTGCGCAGAGGTGTGTCCCGCCGATGCCATCAAGCGGACGGAGGACGGCGTCGTGCAGACGGCGAGGAAGCCGCGCTGCATCGCGTGCAACAACTGTGTGCTCGCCTGTCCGTTCGGCGTTCCGAAGATGAACACGCGCATGAATCTGATGATGAAGTGCGACATGTGTCACGACCGCACGTCGGTGGGGCTGAAGCCGATGTGTGCCTCGGTCTGCCCGAGCCAAGCGCTCGCGTTCGGAACCCGCGAGGAGATGGCGAAGCTTCGTCCGCGGTCGAAGCCGGTGAATACGTTCCAGTTCGGCGCTCAGACGATTCGCACGAAGGTCAACGTCATGGTCCCCGCCGACGCGCAGCGCGAATTCGTCGATGTGACGGCTGCGATGCACGAGCCCACGATAGGTCACGAGGTGCTCGACGACGTGTTCGGCGCCGAGGTGAGAGCATGAGCCGCGAGGAGCGGGGCATCGCGCCTGCGTCGGTCATCTCCGACCGTGGCGCCGAGCAGGAAGCACCGCGGTGGCGCCGTGACTTTCCGATCGACTGGGCAGAAGACGACTACGTTTCGCGCCGAGACCTCGTCAAATTCATGGTGCTGACGAGTGGCGCCTTCGCGGTCGGACAGCTATGGATCTTGTATAAGAGTCTGTTTCGCCGGCACGCGCCGGCCGGTGCTGCGCGCCCCATCGCGTCGGTCGAAGAGCTGCCCGTCGGCGGAGCCAAGACCTTCAATTATCCCGAGGGCAGTACGCCTCGCTTGCTCGTGAGAACGGGTGAGCGCGCCTTCGTCGCGTACGACCAGCAGTGCACGCACTTGCAGTGCCCGGTCGTACCCGCCGTGGAGCAAGGCAAGCTCCACTGTCCGTGTCATAACGGCTGGTTCGATCTACAAACCGGCGTCCCGCTCGCCGGTCCGCCTCAGCGGCGGCTGCCTCGAGTCCTGCTCGAGGTGCAGGGCCAGACGGTCTTCGCGACGGGCGTGGAGGACTCCGCAACGTGAAGCCCGTGGGGAGCGCCACTCGTTCACAGCGGTTGACGATCGCCAACGCGATTCTGATGTTCGTCGTCCTGCTGGTCGTGCTCCAGCTGTGGCTCTTGGTCGCGACGATGAACGCGTACCTGGGCGGTGACACTGCGGTCGCGTTGCCCATGGCGCTCGTGAGTATCGCGCTCGTGGGTCTAAATCTGGGCTTGCTCCGCTACCTGTACCGGTTCGAGTAGATGGGGAGGGCGGGCTCGGCTGCGCCGAAGGACCGGCTCGCGCGCGCCGTCCAGAACTTGTTTCCCGGCTACTTCGCGCTCGTGATGGCGACCGGTATCGTCTCCATCGCTGCCGAATTGAGGGGCTTCGGCTGGATCGGTCGGGCGCTGCTTCTGGTCAACGTCGCGGCGTACGTGGTGCTCGGGTTGTTGTTCGCAGCGCGGCTCGTGATCTACCCGCGCCGGGTGCTCGACGATCTCCGTGACCACGGTCGCGGCGCCGGCTTCTTCACGATCGTGGCCGCCACTTGCGTGGTCGGGACGCAGTGCCTGGTCGTCGCGCAGGAGCCCGCCCTCGCGCGCGTGCTCTGGTTCGGCGCTCTCGCGCTGTGGGTCGTCGTGATGTACGGCTTCTTCACCGCCGTCGTCGTCCGCGAGGAGAAGCCGACGCTCGAGGCAGGCATCAACGGTGCTTGGTTGCTCGCGATCGTCGCCACGCAGGGCGTTTCCGTTCTCGGCTCGCTGCTCGCGCCAAAGGTCGTTCAGCCCGAGTTCATGCTGTTCATTGCGCTCTGCATGTACCTGCTCGGGGCGATGCTCTATCTGACGATCATTACTCTGATCTTCTATCGTTTCACATTTCTGCCCATGAGCATGGAGCGGCTCACTCCGCCCTACTGGATCAACATGGGTGCCGTCGCCATCACGACGCTGGCCGGGTCGACGCTGATGCTCGCGCGCGGGGTCTCGCCGCTGCTCGAGCTAATGCAGCCATTTCTGACTGGTTTCACGTTGTTCTTTTGGGCAACCGCGACCTGGTGGATTCCGCTGCTGGTCATCTTGGGGATCTGGCGTCACGTCGTGCGCCGGTTCCCCTTTCGATACGATCCTCAATACTGGGGCATGGTGTTCCCGCTCGGGATGTACACCGTGTGCACGATCCGCCTGGCGCAAGCGCTCGAGCTGCCAGCGCTCTTGGTGATTCCCCGATACTTCGTGTACGCCGCGCTCGCGTCGTGGCTCGTGATCTTCATCGCGATGCTCGCTTCATTGGTTGCCCGAAGCGACTGAGCTCGGCCGAGAGCGGCGCCGCTCGTCACTTGCGGTCGTAAAACGTGATGGATACGCCGCCGCTGCCGGCGCCTGGGTTGGAGCTCACGTAGGCTTGGGTGTTGAGGAAGTTGTAGTCGCCGTCGACCTTGGCTTCGAACCACGGGATCAGGGCCCCCGACGGACCACAATTCCTCACCAGGATGAATTCACCGTTGCTCGGAGCGAGCGTGTACCAGGCATCGAATGCGCCGTTGAGCTGATAATCGGCGCCCCCGTTGAGGATCTTGCCGGCGACCTTCCCGGTGGTCGTCCCGCCGCTGATGGGGATGATGTTGCGCGAGCCGTTCTTGGCGTTGTTGATCTGGTACGACGATCCGAGGGTGACGTTCTCGGTGAACACCTGCGACCCCTGACTGCCCTTGGTCGTGTTGCAGTCCCACGGCTGTGGAGTCGCCCCGGCTGGCTTGCTGATCTGGACGAGCGGCGCGCCCGCAGTCACGCTCGAGACGTCGTAGACCGCGAGGGTCATCGTTCCGTTCGCCACCGTGCGGGTCGCCACCCATTTCCCCGTATTGAGGAAGGCGTTGCTGCCGCTCGTGGGGGCCTCGAAATCGGGGATGATGCGCGCCTCCGAGTCTTTGTCGTGAGCGACCCCGCAGCTGCGCACGAAGACGCGGCCCGCGCTCGTATCGAGCACGTTGATGCCCTGGTACTCGATGACGCCGTTGTCGAGCGTGAGCTCGTACTCGAGACCGCCGGTCACCACGGTGCCCTGAAGACGATCGCCCGCGATCTTGCCGCCACTCACTTCGAGCATTCGCCGCTGGCCGTAGGGGGTCTTGCCGACGTCGTGCGTAGCCGGGATGGTCAGCGTGACGGTGAAGGCCAGCTTGCCCTTGGTGGGCGGCGGAATGCCGTCCTTCATGCCGCACGCCCAGCCGGGGTCTGGGACGATGGTCGCGTCGTCCGTGCTGGGCGCTCCCCCGGAATTTGCGCCGGCGCCGGAGCTGCCGGCGCTCGCACCGGAGGCTCCGCCGGCGCCGGCCCTGTCCCCCGCGCCGGGACCACCGGCATGGGAGGCTCCGCCGCCGCCCGCCATCGTCCCGGCGCCCGCTTGAGCCGTACCCCCCGAGCCGCCGACGGCGGCTCTGCCACCGCTTTGGCCGCCCGCACCGGTGCCTCCCGTCGACGGCGCGCCTCCCGTAGAGACGTTCCCGCCCGCGCTCATCGTTCCGCCTGTTCCGCCTGTTCCGCCTGTTCCGCCCGTTCCGCCCGTTGCCCCTGTCCCGCTGCCTCCTGCCGCGGTCGCTCCGCCGGAGACGGTAACGCCGCCAGTCGCCGTTGCACCGCCCGCAGCGGAGTGCCCGCCGACGCTCGACCCCGCGCTCCCGGGCCCTGTCGGCGGCGCGTCGTCAGCGCTGCAGCTAGAGAGCGCGAAGAGTAGCCCCACACCTCCGCACTGCCAGATTCCAGACCTTCGATATTGCGTTTGCATCAGGTTCGATTCGGGAGTTGGGCTCGGCGCTGCTCACTGATGCGCGTCGAGAGAGATCTGATAGCTACGCGCGCGGGCAGGGTCGGACAATAGGCAGACCGGCCCATTGCGACGGCGCTCGCGCGACGCGCCGCAGAGTAGGAACGCCACGTCGCCACGGCGGAAAACGCAGTATGGCCTCGGGCTTCCCGTGCGAGTGACGATCTCCGCCTTCGGTGTAGCGTCGTCGTGCGAGGCGAGAGCGTCACCAGCTCTTCAGTGAGCGTCGGATAATTTGCCGAGGCGTTCGTCGAGGTCGCGCTCGGAGGCGAGGGCACGCTCGAGCTCGGTTTCCGTCTCCTTGAGCTCGCTTTGCAGGCGCTTGCGTTCGTGCGTGAGGCGCTCGACGTCGGCTTTGACGGCGCGCAGCGCACTTTCGAGGCGACGGCGTTCGCTGCGAACGCGTGCTTGCTCTTCGGCAGCGCGGCGCCGTTCGGCTTCCGCTTCCGCTTTGGCGCGCGCGGCTTCGGCTTTGGCGCGCGCCGCTGCTTCCCGTTCGCGTTGCGCGCCGTCGGCGTCGGCGGTCCCGGGGTGACGCGGGGGCGCGGCGCCCTCGGCGCGTGACTTGGCCGCCGTGTGCTTCGACGCTGTGGCATGGGTCGACCCTGGGGCGTGGGTCGCCGCGTTCGTGTCGCCTGGGCTCGCGCCGAACGCGAGCACGTCGAAGCCGGGCGGATCGCGGTCATGGGTGAGCGCGCCGGGCAGATCCGGCTCGAAGCTGCCCGCCGCCGCGAGCGCCGCCAGGTTCGCCGAGACGCGCCGTAGCGTGCCTTCGCTCGCCCCGTGGCCGGCTTCTTTGAGGATTTCGGCGGCGCGTGCGACGAGCTTGGCCGTGAGGCGGCGATGTTCAGCGCCGGCTTCGAGGTCGCCTTCGCGTAGCTTTGCGGCGCTCGCGAAGAGCTGGTCGAAGGGCTCGTGCGCGCGGGCGTAGAGCTGATTGGTCGCCCACGTGGAGACGCTCGGGCGCGTGAGTTTGGCGAGCATGGCGGCGCCCGATTTGTCGCCGGCTGCGCCGAGCTCTTTGGCGAGGCGCTTGCGTTCGGCGACGAAGGCGTCGTGCGGGGCGCGATAGAGCTCGGCGACGGCAGCGTCGTACTTCGTCGTCACGCGCGCAGGATAGCGCCGCCGTGCGGCGAGCAAACGGGTGGAACGGCGCGCGACCGGCGGAGAACGGGCGTGCGGCAGCGGTCGCCCCTAAAAACCAAGGCGAGCATGAACGCCGAGCTTAGAATTGCGGACAGTGCGGCGGGCGCGGCCCGCTGCCGTCACCGCCCGCGCCGGAGATGCCGCCCGCGCCCGTATCCCCCGCCGAACCGAGCTCACCGGCTGCTCCGGCGGCTCCAGCGCCGGTTTGGGAGTCGGTGCGCAGGTCGTCGCACGGATAGCAGGTGACGTCTTCGGGACACGCGTCGCCGAGTTCCCCGTAATCGTATTCGTTGACCTGACACTGCCCGAACGGCGTGTCGCTCCCGGTCCTGATCAACACGACCTCGTTGGTCGCGGCATCGAAGGTGTAGGAAGTCCCGCCGCTGAAGTCCGTGTAATCGACCGTAACCTTGCCGCAACCGTAACTTACCCTTGGGGTAAATGTGTTGCTGCAGTAGTCGAGAGTCTTCTTTACCGCGTCGGCGACGCTCGCCGGACAGTTGAAGCGGCTACAGGCATCGCCGAGCGGTTCGAGCACGCTATTCGTACTCCCGCCCACGGGCACGCAGGCATCCGCCGCTCCGGCGTTCCCGGCCAAGTCGCCGAAGTTCCCGGCTTCGCCCGTTCCGCCCTTACCGCCGCGAGCCGCGCCACTGCCTGCTCCGGCCACCGCTTGGCTTCCGCCAGCGCCGGCTCCAGCACGACCGTTGCCGATGCCTGGCTGGTCGTCACCACCGCACGCTGCCGCAACGAACGGCACCACCAGAGAGAAGGTGGCGAAGAGGCGAAGTCCGGAACGCATGACGCCACCGGCTGCAACGAGCGTGCCTTCGCCCATTCGCGCTCTCGGGTGTAGGCAGCCGTCCGCCGGGATAGGGCGTACGAGTCAGATTCAGCCGCATCGTGGCACAGACTGCGCCGGGTACGCGAAGCGCCCCTCGTCATGCGGGAAGAGGCCGTGGCTCATACCGCGCCCAAGCTCTTCACGGGCCTACCGTGCACGGCTCGAGCGCCGTGAGGAAGACGGGCGCGGGGATCAAGTCGTGGGCGTAGAGCGCGAGTAGCCAGGTGTGGTCCGTGCCGTCGATGCCGGGAAAGGCTTGGCCGTCGGTGTCGGTCAGGCTCGAGAGATCGATAACTGCGGCGTTGTCGACGGGTGCGCGCCAAACGTGGTCGGCGACGGCATCGAGGTCCATCACGTTTTCAGCGAGGTCGGCACGCGCCGCGGAGTGTTCGCTGATGCGAACCTCGCGGAGGGTGGTGGGGAAGGCGCCGCCGTAGACGTCGGCCGCGAAGGCGCGGCCGTAGACGTCGGTCGCGAGCTGGCTCACGTCGAGCGTGAGCCGGGGATCGTTCGGTCGAACGTGTGCCGGGGTGAGCGCCGAGAGATTGGCCGCGTAGGCGAACGTCGTCGAGTGCGAGGTCATGACGACCGTCGTGTTTTCCGAAGCCCAGTCGAGGATGAACGGCGCGAACATGCGCGTGTCGCGGCCGGTGTTCGACGTCGACGCGATCGAGACCAGGTAAGGGAAACCAACGAAGGGCACACCGTCGAAGATGGAGAGCACGTCGTTCGGGAGGGGCGGCGTGTTTTGGGGCTGGAGGTCCTCCGTGCCCACGTGCGTTCGCGTGCCCACGGTGTCGAGCGCGAGCCAATCGATGGCGCTCGCGCTGAGCGTCATGAAGTCTTCGGCGAGCTGCGGCGCAGCGTTCCTGTCGTTCACCATCGAAATATCGACGTAGTCGATGTCGGTTTTCGGGTCGAGCTCGACGCCCAGAAGATCGTCGGTGACGCCGCTCCAATCGAAGGTCAGAGCGACGTTGGGCGCGACGTGCGTGAGCTCGAACTGGAAGGTCGTGGAGAGCGCGTAGTCGTTCGCTGCGCTCGCGACGATGCTGGCGACGCACTCGGGCGTGCCCTGCGGTTGGTTCGCAGTGCCGCCGCCGCCGTCGGAGCTTGGTATGTCCGAATCCGGCTGATCGTTCGAGCTCTGATCGTCGCCGCCGCCGTCGAGGGTGCCGTTTCCGATGCTGCTCGTCGCGTTGCAGGCGGCGAGCGCGAGCGCGATGCAGACCCAGCTTGCTAGCTTCATGTTTCCTCCACCGTTGGCTCATCCCCGTACGATGGGGCGCCGATCACTTTTTCGCCGTGTCACCGTTCGTGTTCAAGAGCTCTTCGGCGCGACCGACTTCGGGACTCTGCGGGAACTGCGTGACGATCTGCGTCGCGGCGCGCCGCGCGCCTGCTCGATCGCCCTGTAGCTTTGCAGCTTGCATGCGGAGGTAGAGCACTTCGGGCTCGAGGTGCACGGGCACGAAGCGGTGTTCGTAGTCGCTGAGCAGTCGCAAGGTACGCTCGCCCTCGCCGCGGCGGAGTGTGGTGCGCGCGGCGTCCACGAGCGCTACTTCGGGCGCGGTGGCGGGGCCGGGTGGGAGGACCGGGACGAACGGTGCCGGGGGCGCGGGCGGCGCGGCAGTGGTGTTGCGGTCCGTGGCTGCGAGGGGAGTCGAGCGCGCTGAGTGCGTCGTCGGCGGCGTGCCGGTCGTTGCCGGAGCGCTGCTCCCCGTCAGGGGAGAGGCGTTCGACGCTTTCGCGGCCTCCGTGCTTCCGTTCGCCGGCGTCACTGCGCCTGCCGTCGCCGCTCGGCCCGAGCGCGGCAACTCGGGACTCGGGTTCGTCGCGTGCGGCACTGGTCGCGCCGGCGCACCGTGCGTGGGTGCTCGTGACGTGTCGTGCCTCGTCGCGATACGCGTGACACCCGCAACCGCGCCTCCGACGAGCGTTCCACTCACGAGCCCCGCGCCGCCCCACTTGAGCACGATGCCGAGCATGCCGAGCTTGGCTGCGCCGCTCGCCGCGGACGCGCCGCTCGCGCCCGCCGCCGCCGTGACCGAAGTCGCGCCGCTCGCCGCGGACGCGCCGCTCGCCGCGGACGCGCCGCTCGCCGCGGACGCGCCGCTCGCGCCTGCCGCCGCCGTGGCCGAAGTCGTGCCGAGCGCGAGCAGGGTGCGGCGTAGCAGGCGAGCTGGCGCGTCTTCGTTGCGCGCCGCCGCGAGCAAATCGCGAATGTCATCGGATGGCGCGTCGTCGAGCCAGCGCTTGAGCTCGGTCATCGTAGCCTCTTCGTAGAAGGGGCGGCGAGGCCCCGCCGCGCGGCAATCCGCAGAAACTCCTCCCGCGCGCGCCGTAAGCGCGATGCCACCGTCCCGGTCGGGATCCCGAGGGCGCTCGCAATTTCGGGTTGGCTCAGGCCCTCGATTTCGAAGAGCACGAACGCGGCGCGCAAATCCGACGAGAGCCCCTGCAGGATCGCGTCGAGCGCGTCGCGCGCGCGTCGCTGCTCGAGGAGCATTTCCGGGTCGTGCTCGAGATCGACGAGCTCGCCTGCCGCTTCTTCGGGTTCCTCGGGTTTGCGGCGGCGCGCGCGGTAGACCTTGCTGACGAGGTTTGCGACGGTGCGAAAGACGAAGGCGCGCTCGCTGCCCGCCGCCACCGTCTCGATCCGGCGCGCTGCGACGAACATGGCCCGTTGCGCCACGTCCTCGGCATCGGCCGGCGCAAGCCCGAGCCGCCGCGCGACGCGCCAAGCAAACTCGACGTGGGCGCGCGCGAAATCGGCGGCGCGGTCGCTACTCACCGGCGTACTCGGGTCGGCAGCGACGAGCGGCGAGGGTTGGACGAGAGCACTCGATCGCACCGGGCTTTGAAGGCTGATCCCCGGCGCCCTCCGCTCCGATCAGTTAAATCGCACGCCGGCCGCCAGGCTGACACCAACAGCCAGCGGGGGAATCGAGAAAACCACGCGTTCGGGCGCTTCGAACGTGAACGTGTGGCGCGTGAAGGGCACGCGGAGCTCCGGGACGAGCTCGACGAACGCATGGGTCGTCCCGAGCCGCAGGCGAGGCGTCAACAAGCCGGCTATCCACGGCACGACGCTCGACCCCGTCCCGGTCACCGTGGGCGGTGAGAGCAGCCCCTCGGCCGAGAGCGCACCGGCTTCGAGCCCCGCGCACAGGGGCAGGCTGAACCAGACGGCCAGGCGCAGGGCGGTAAGGCACGCCTCGCCCCGCGCGGTGAAGGCGCTGAAACGGGCGCGCCCATCGGCGGCCGGGGCGTTGCCCGTCGTGCGGGCTTCGAGTGACGCACGCACGGCGAAGCCGCTTCGTCCGACGAGTCCCCATTCGACGCCGGCACCCCACGCCGCGCGTGTGCCGAACCCCGAGCTGATGCCGACGCGCCCTCCCGCCTCGTGAACGCGCCGCCGGGAGGGCGGCTGGGGAGTGGGTTCGGACGGCAGCGGGACGGCCGGACGCAGAGGTCCGTCCGAAGTGCGCTCGGATGCGTGCGGCACCGGCGCCGATTGGGCTATCTCCCGCTCGTGCGCGAGCGCGTCGATCGCGATGGCGACGACCACGGCCGTCATCGACGCAGCTTCCTCGCACGTCCGCGCGTTGACTTGGCGCGCCATCGGACGTCCCGAGCCGTCGCTGTACTCGATGCGCACGGCGTGGTCTTCGCGCGTGAGCTCTTCGCTGACTGTAATCGTGCGCGCGAGCTCGTCGGGCGACGCTTGCCAGCCGGCGCCCAGGCGCGTGTCGAGCTCGCGCTCGAGCGCCGACGGAGTCGGACAGTCGACGCCGCGCGCGTACACCAGGCGCACGCGTTCAGTCGGGGCGGAGGCGCCCTCAACGGCTGCAGCGCAGCGCGTCCACGCCAGCCCGGCGAGCAGAGTGCCCAGCGCGCGGGTCAGACGGAGCGAAGCGAGGCGTCGTGGCACAGGGCGCCATTGTAAGAGATTGCCGCTGCCCTCGCGGGTCCGTGCCGCTCTAAATTCGGGCAAAGGCCGTGCCGTAGCGGGGGGAGAGCCGATGCGTCTGTCCCTGTCACTCACGCTCGCACTGCTCGCGGCCACGGGTGGCTGTGCCGAGTCGTACTCCGCGCCTGAAACGCCGGGATGCCGAGAGTCCGTCCCAGCCGTCGTGCCGACGAGCTCCGACATGGCCCCGCGCGTGGGAGAGGTGGTGACGCTCGGCGCCAAAACCGCGAACGCTCCCGCGAGCGGCGAATGCGTCGCGCGCAGCTCGGACCTCACCTACTCCTGGCTGCTCACGAGCGTTCCCGCCGGCAGTCACGCGAGCTTGAACGCGACCACCGTCGATGCGCCGAGCTTCGTGGTCGATGCCGCGGGCACCTACGTCGCGCGCGTCCTCGCCGTCGACTCGACGGGGCACGCCGGCAAGCCCGCGGAGCTTCGCATCGAAGCCGGCAGCTGCGGCGCGAACGCGCCGGTCGTCGGTTTGCTCAGCTCGGCGCCAGCGACGCCCGCGAGCGGTGACACGGTGACGCTCGGCGCGAGCGTGACCGACGCCGACACGGAGGGCACGTGTGACGCGCATGCCGCAAGCTTCGCCTACACGTGGTCCTTCACGGACCTGCCGCCCGGCAGCCACAGCGCGTTGAACGACACGCACGTCGAGCACCCCTCGTTCGTCGCCGACACCGCGGGCACTTACGCGCTCGATCTCGTCGTCACGGACCCCACGGGTCGCGCCGGCACCGCGAGCGTCAGCGTCGACGTGGCCGCAGCGAATACGAGCGGCCCAGATGGCGCTGGCGACGAGCCAGATTGCGGCTCGGCGGCGCCCGTCGCTGCGGCGTGGAAAGTCGCGCCAGGCTCGGTCATGGACTGCTCGGTCCCCTTGATCCCGACCGATCTCGAGGGAGGCGATCAGATCATGTTGGACGCCGTGCCTTCGACCGACGCCGATACGCTTTGCGGGCAGAACCAGAGCCTCGACTACCACTGGACGCTGCTCGCGACGCCGATCGACGGTGCCTCGTCGCAGTTGCTCGCGACGGGCAGCCGCACGACCGTGCTCCAGGTCACGAGTGAAGGCGAATATCAGCTGCGCCTCGTCGTGACCGATTCCACGGGCCGCGCGAGCCCCGAGCTCGTCTGCGCGCTCTACGCCTACGGTCTGAAGTAGGCCTGCCCGCCGCGGCTTCACGTACGGGAGCGGTTTCACGCTTGACCTCGGTGCAGCCGGTTGGAAAGCTCTGCGGCGAATGCCCGGTTCGAGCTCACGATTTCCCGCTGCTCTCGCGCTGGTAGGTTCGCTGCTCGGGCTTCTGTTCGCGTCGTACTCGACGATGGACTACGCCGAGCATCTCGACCGCGGGCTCCACGACGTACACTGTAGCTTCATTCCAGGCGCGCCGCCGACCGGCGAGGCCGAGGCGTGCCGGGCCGCGATGTACAGCCCGTACTCGGCGTTGTTTCGAGAGTCGATGTGGGGCGGTGTCCCGATTTCGCTGTTCGCGCTCGGCGCGTTCGCGTTTCTCGGCGGCTTCGCCGTGTACCTCTTGCTCGCGCGCGAGCGTGCCCCGAAAATCGCGCTCTTCTTCTTTGCGGGCGTGGGCATCACGCCGCTGCTCGTATCGCTCGTGATGTTCACGATCAGCGTCACGAAGCTCGGGCACTTGTGCAAGACGTGCGTCGGCATCTACATCTCGTCCTTGCTGCTCGCGATCGGCGCCGTGAGCGGGCTCTTCACGCTCAAGGGCGAGGCGCGGCCGCGGCTCGGGTTCCTGTTTCCGGTCGCGTGGCTCGCCGCGCTCGGCTTGACCACGCTCGTGCCGGCCGTGGTGTACGCCGCGAGCGTGCCGGACGAACGACCGTACTTGAACAAGTGCGGCTCGCTCAAACAACCGAAGATGAGCGTGGGCACGCCGCTCAAGATCCACGGCAGCCGCGCGATCCAGCCGGTGCTCCTGTTCGAGGATCCGCTGTGTCCGACCTGTCGCGCGTTTCACGAGCGGCTCGTCGACGAGGGCGTGTTCGAGCGCTTCGACATCGATTTGGTGCTGTTTCCACTCGATAGCGAGTGCAATTGGATGCTCGACGAGCCGCTGCACCCCGGTGCCTGCATCGTCTCCAAAGCCGTGCTTTGCGGCGGTGATCGCGTGCGGCAGGTGCTCGAGTGGGCGTACGACGAGCAGGTGTATCTGACGCGCGCCGGTAAGGCCGGCGCGAACGTGCTGCGCGCCGCGATCAAGCAGCGCTGGGGCGAGGAGCTCTTGAAGTGCGTGGATGATCGCAAGACCGACGTGCTCTTGAATCAGCACCTGCATTTCGCGTCCGACAACGGCATCCCCGTGTCGACGCCGCAGATGTACCTCGGCAGCAAGCGGGTCTGCGACGAAGACACGGACATGGGCCTGCGCTTCATGCTCTCGGAGCTCGCGCCCGAGGTGCTGAAGTGACGTCGGCCGGCGCAGAGCCCACGCCGCCTGCGCCCGCGGGCGGCGCCGGGCTCTCTACGCTCGCGGGCTGGCTCGGCGCGACGGGCGTCGTGCTGCTGCTCGCGCTCGCGACCATCAGCGTGCGCGTGTGGGTGAGCTCGGCTGAAAGTCGCCTCGAGCACCCGGGGGAAAAGCCGAAGGTCGCCATCGCCGATCAAGCGGAGGTGGCTTACTGCACGCCGCGCTTCAAAGAGGTGCTCGAGCGCGTGCTCCACTCCTGCGGCCTCGCTCAAGACGAGACGCGGCGTGGCTGCAAGCCCGCCGACGTGAAGACGTTCGCCTCCATCAGCGACGCCGATTTCAACGAGCTTTTCACGCCGCTCAAGGAGCGCGGGGCCGTGATCCTATTCGACGAGGGCATGCAGGATCTCGACGAAGGCGCGAAGAAGATGCTCGAAGACAAGTGGTTTCAGCGCAAGGGCGCGCGCTACTTCTTCGTCGTGGCCCGCGCCTCCAAGAGCGGCAACCAGGCAAAGAATCGGGCTTTGTCCCACCGACGCGCCAACTCGGTCATGTACTACTTGACGAGCGTCGCGAACGACCCCGAAATCGACAAGAAGGTCGGCCTGCTCTGGCTCGGCAACGAGTTCGCGCAGCTCTCCAAGGACTACTGCGGTTGGCCCACGTCTCGAGCGAACGAAAAATGCGACGAGGAAGCCATCAACCGGAGCGCGTTCGTCTCGTGGGTGGATTGTCGGCTATGAAACTCTGGTCGTGCTTACCGGTCGCGCTGCTCTCGTTCGCCTGCGACGAGGGCAAGTCGCACGAGGCGCCCGTGACGGCCGAACGCAGCCAAGCGATTCAAGGCCCGGCGACGCAAGCCGTGACGACGCCGGTGAGCGCGCCCGCGCCCTCGTCAGCGCCCGCGCCGAAAGCACGCCGCGCTCCGCTCTGCGGCGGGCATCTCGATGCCGAGGGGCGCGCCGTGCCCAAAAAGCCGATCGGGCGCCGCGCGGCGGACGGCGCCACGGAGCCGCCGGCCGAGCCGAGCTATCAGGGATTCACGTGGGTAAACTTCTGGGCCGCGTGGTGCGTGCCCTGTCGCGAGGAGATCCCGCGCTTGCTCGCGTGGCAGTCGCGTCTCCGCGGCCAGGGGAAGAAGTTCCACGTCATGTTCGTCTCGCTCGACGACGACGAACGGCAGCTCGCGGCTTTCCTCGGCGCGCAACCGGAGAGCGGCTTGCGTGCGACGTATTGGCTGCACGAGGGCAAGGAGCGCGTGGACTGGCTCGCGGCGGCGGGGGTCGATCCGGACCCGGATTTGCCGCAGCATCTCCTGGTCGACGCCAAGGGTAAGGTGCGCTGCCGCGTGCGCGGCGCCGTCGAGGACGCCGATTTCGATGCGCTGTCCGCGCTCGTCGGCAAAGCAGAATAGATGAAGAGCAGAGCCGATATCGCAGAAGTGGCGCGACACGCGCGCGTGTCGAAGAGCACGGTCTCACGCGTGATCAACGGTGGCTACGCGAGCCCCGAGGTGCGAGCGCGCGTCACCAAGGTGATCCAGAAGCTCGCGTACACGCCGTGGACGACGGCGCGAAACTTCTCGCTCGGTCGCGCCGGCTGCGTCGGGTTCGTGATCGAGGACACGCAGGGCCAATGGATCGCGCAGATCCTCGCCGGTATCGAAGCCGAGCTCACGAGTAAGCACATCTCGCTGCTCGTCGGCAGCCTCGTGATTCGCGAGCACTACGACGCGACGACCGTCACGTCCTGGGTGCGCGAGCGGCGGGTCGACGGCCTCGTCTTCGCTCGCTGCGGTAAATTCGAGCGCTCGCTGATCGACTCGGCGCGGCGCGCCGGCATCGCCACCGCGCTGATCTCGCCGGACGACGACTTCACGGGCGTAGACATCCTGCGCAGCGACAACGTCGGCGCCGGTCGCGCCGTCGGCCAGTACCTGTTCGATCTCGGCCACCGCCGCATCGCGTTCGTGGGCGGGCAGGCTCGCGTCAACGCCACGACCTTCCGCGAGTCGATCGACAGTCGGCACCGCCTCGACGGTTTGAGCCAAGCGCTCGCCGAACACGGCGTGAAGATCCCGGAGTCGAGCATCGTGTTCTTGCGTTACCACGTCGATTCCGGCGTCGAATACGCGCGCCGTTGGCTCAAGCTCGCGCGCGCCCGCGCCCCCACGGCGGTCGTGTTCGGCAACGACGCCATGGCGCTCGGCTTCATGCGCACGGTGCAATCGCAAGGCGTCCGCATCCCGGACGAAGTGTCGGTCGTCGGCTTCGACGACATCCCATCGGCGAGTCTCGTCTGGCCAGGACTCACGACCGTGCGCCAGGAAATGAGCAAGATCGGCGAAACGGCGTGTCAGCTCGTGCGGCGCGCGCTCGAGCGCAAGTCGGTCGGCGGCAGCGTGCATCAGTTCCCGGTGTCGCTCGTCGTGCGCGAGAGCACGGGACGCGTGCCGAACGAATAGCAAACGCACTCGCACGCCCGCGTCGCTGCACGAGACCCGCGAGTCAGCGCACGAGACCCGCGAGCAGATTGACGCTCGCGTGGCCGATGATGCCGGGGACGAGACTGCGCCGTGCCGTCGCGACGAGCGCGAGCCCGACGGCGTAGACGAAGAAGCGCAGCATCGCGGCGCTGCCCTGCTCGCCGTGCGCGAGCGCGAAGAGCACGGCTTGCCCGACGAGGCCCACGGCCGGCCGTCCCGACAGACGAGCGAGCTCGCGCGCGAGGTAGCCGCGATACACGACTTCTTCCGACAACGCGGTGCTCAGCGCGACCGCGCACCACACGGCGCGTTCCACGGCCGTCACCGGCAGCAGCGCGGCGACGTGGGCATTTCGCGCGTCGCCTGCAGCGAGTTGCCAGCCGAGCTCGCCGAGGACGAGCGCGGCGCCGACCGCCAACCCCAAAAAAGCATTCCACAACGCGGCTCGCGCCGAGCAGTCGCCCGCGCCCAAGAGGTCCCGAAACGCGGAGCGCGATCGGCCAACACGACACACGTAGAGAAAAAGGCCCCAGCTGACGACCAGCATCGGCACATACGTCTGCGAGATCCTCGAGCTACGGGCGAGGACGGGCATTGGGCCTTGTTCGCGCAAAAAGAGCCCGGTCACGCTGACGGCGAGCATCAATCCGACGAGTAAGAGTGGGTGCCAAGCAGGCACGGGCGCCGGGCGTCGCGCGTCCAACTCGCATTCAGCGTGCACTTGGCAAGCTCCTTGCTTTTGGGTCCAAGCAACGCGCGGGCCAGAACCCGCGTCGGCCTTGGAGAATCACATGCTCATGCTTTCACTCGCTACCGTTCCCGTGCTCGCGGCCGGTTGGTCGTTGCTCTATCTGCTGTTCGGCGGCGGCATCGGCGGCGCCGTCTTGATTTTCGTCGTGCTCAAGATGCTCGGCCGCTGAGCGGACGATGAGCGTCGGCCGGCGCTCGAGCGTTGCGCAGGTTGCCGCCAGCTGTATCCTCAGCGGAGAGCGCCAGCTGGCGGCGTTCGAAACCAATGATTTCCGCGCCGGATCTGCCGTTGAGCTTAGCCGACTTTCTCGCGTTCGAGCGGCGCTCGAGCGACAAGCATGAGTTCGTCGACGGACAGGTTTATGCGATGGCCGGCGCGAGCTACGCGCACAACCGCATCGTTGCGAATCTGGTGCGCCTGCTCGGTAATGCCCTCACGGGCGGCGCGTGCGTGACCCTGCCCTCGGACATGAAGGTTCGCACCCCCTCGTCGCGAGTCTACTACCCCGACGCGAGCGTCGTCTGCGGGCCGCCGAGCTTTCACGACGCCGAGGAAGACGTTCTCGTGAACCCGAGCGCTATCTTCGAAGTGCTCTCTGACTCGACGGAGCGCATCGATCGCGGCGAGAAATTCGCCGCGTACACGGAGCTCGTGAGCTTGAACGAGTACGTCCTCATTGCGTCCAAGCGCGTCCGGGTTGAGCACTTCGCGCGCTCGAACGCCTGGCGGCCGATCGTCGCGGGTGCGAACGACCGGCTACGCTTCGAGTCACTCGGCGTCGAGCTTTCGATCCCTCTTTTGTACGAGCTCGTGTTTTGAACTAGCGGCTCGCGCTGGCGGCAGCGCTAAGCGACCCACTGCTTGCGCGTGTCGCTGAAGGTTCGCGCGAGGTCTTTGTCGCCGAGGCGGTGCGCGAGCTCGATGGCTTGGTCGATGTAACCGACGGCTTCCTTCGAGCGCTGGCGGCCGTGCGCAACGACGGCTAGCGAGCTGAGGACGCGGGCGCGGTCGGCGCCGCTCGGGCCGGTGAGGTCCAAGGCTTCGCGCAGGACGCCCTCGGCGTCGGCGAAGTTGCCGAGGCGGGCAAGGGCGGCGCCGAGCTTGCGGCTGAAGATGAGGACGGCGCGCAGCGGATCGTCGAGCTCGCCGCGCGAGATTTCTTCGCGCGCGACTTCGAGGCCCCGCCGCAACGCGAGCACTTCGGTCTCGGGATCGCCGCGCAGCGAAGCGCGATCGGCGACCTGTTCGAGCAGGAGCAGCGCCTGGAAGGAGTCGTGCGCGTAGTAGGCGTGCTGCGCGCGGGCTTCTAGCGGGGTGCGCAGCGAGTCGGCCGCGCCGAGCACGCGATGGTGGAGCTCGCGCCGCACGGCGGCCGGAATGCCGGCGAGCGCGATGTCGCGAATCAGCGGGTGCGAACAGGAGTAGTTCGACGTCTTGTCGTGCTCGACCATGCCGGCGCGCACGAGCTCGTCGAGCGTCGTCTCGAGTCCTTCGGCGCTCGGTAAGAGGTTGGCGAGCACGAGCTTCTGCGTACGGTCACCCACGACGGCGAGGAGCTGCAAGATACGGCGCGCGTTCGGCGCGAGCGTGTCGACGCGCAGCGCGACGAGGTCGGCGAGGCGCGTCGGCGGGTCGCTGCCACCCTCGAGCGAATAACGCAGCACCTGCTCGACGTAGAGCGGCAAGAACCCGCGCGCGCTCTCGTCGATGCGCACGCGCTCGCCCGCCGGGTGCGAACGCAACATGCCGAGCACGGCGCCGAACGGCAGCCCGCCGATGATACGCGCGCTCACGTCGGAGCCCCAGCCCGGGTCGAACGCGGGGATGTGCGTCCCGAGCACGAGCACCGAGGCGCCGCGCGGCGGTGAGTTCACGAGGTCCGTGAGCGCCGTCGCGCTGAGCGAGTCGATGCGGTGGATCTCGTCGACGCACAGAATCACGCGTCCGGACGCCGCGCGCTGGGTCGCCACGTCGAGCGCCCAGCGCAGCGAATCGGCGCGCGCCCGCCGCCGTTCGGCCGGGTTGCGACTGTCGTCGCGCGGCGAATCCAAAAACGCGTCGGCGAGACCCTGGAGCGCCGCCGTGGGCGCGCCGCCGGCGCTGCTGCGTGAAAGCTCCTCCGTGGTCCTGCCCGTGAGCGCCACGAACAGCTGCCGCAGCGCGTGGTGCGGCACCTCCGCGAGGTGCGCGTCGGGCCCCGCGTGCACCACGAGGTCGCCGTCCATCTCGCCGAAGCGCGCGAGCTCGTGCAAGAGGCGCGTCTTGCCCGAGCCGGGCTCGCCGACGAGGCGCGCCGCAACGAGCCGCCCCTTCGCGCTCTCGCGCCGATCCTCGAGCCAGGCGAGATCGTCGTCGCGGCCGACGAGCGGTAGCGGGAAGATGCTCGCGTTCGTGTCGGGCGCGCCGCTGCGGAGCGCGAGCCGCGCGCCGCACTCGCCGCAGAATTTGGTGAACGCCACGACCAGCCCGCACGCCGGGCAGCTCACCGCGCCTGCGGGCGGCACACTCAGCCGGTTTTCCCAGCCGGTGGACGGCGGCGGTGAGCTCTCGATGATCGCGAGCGCCTGCCGCAGGCCCTCGGCGAACTCGCTCGCGTCCGCATAACGGTCGCGCGCGTCCTTGGCCATCGCGCGGAACACGACGGCGACGAGCGGCTCGGGAATCACGCGCTCGGGCGCGACCTGGCGCGGGTCCGGCACCGGGATCGTCAGGTGCATCATGACGACCTGCGTCGGCGAATCCGCCTCGAACGGCAGCCGCCCCGTGAGCAGCTGGAACAGAATCACCCCGACGGAATACAGGTCGCTGCGGCCGTCGATCGCGTCGCCGCGGCCCTGCTCGGGCGCCATGTAGTCGGGCGTGCCGCAGACGATGCCCGGGCTCGTGACGGAGGGTGAGTGCGTGTCGGCGCGGAGCTTGGCGAGCCCGAAGTCCACGACTTTGACGAAGTCGCCGCCGCGCCGGAGCGGTTCGAGGATCACGTTCTCCGGCTTGAGGTCGCGATGCACGATCCCGAGATCGTGCGCTTCCCCGAGCGCGGCGAGCACTTGGCGCAGCACGTCCACGATACGCGCGAACGGCAGCGGCCCCTCCTCGTACGCGACGCGCGCCAGGTCCTTGCCGCGCAAGAACTCCATCACGAGGTACGGCTGCCCGTCGTCGGTGCGCCCGAAATCGAAGACGGAGACGGAGTTCGGATGGTTCAGCTGGCTCGCGGCGCGCGCCTCGGTCATGAACCGGAGCGCGGAGTTCTCGTCCGACAGCAGGTGCGGGTGGATGATCTTGACCGCGACGGTGCGGCCGAGGGCGCTCTGCTGCGCGCGGTAGACGCGGCCCATGCCGCCCACGCTGATGAGGTCGAGGATGTGATGACCGCCCGGCAGCGTCTTGCCGATGAACTTGTCGGCGGCGTTCAGCCCCATCGTGCCGACGGGAAAGCCACAAGTCGGGCAGTACTGATGCTCGGAGGCGCAGTTGGACCCGCAGTGGGGGCAGATCCTGGAGACCGACTGTTGGCTCGTCACGACCCGGGGTTCGAGAAAGGTTATTCTATCCGGCGCCCGCGGGCACGACTCTCGCGTGAGGCGCGCTTTGGAGCCGAAACATCACCCAAAGCAGTCAAAAACTTCGAGTTTGGGCCTCGGGCGGCTCGAAATGCAGTAGCTTGCTCGTTCAGCATGTCCGGCCGCGTCCGCTTGGGGGACCTTTTGGTCAGCGCGCACATCATTTCGCGCGACAAGGTCGAGGCCGTGCTCACCGCTCAGCAAGGTGACGGCCGGCGGCTCGGCAAGCTGCTCGTCGAGCGCGGACTCGTCACCGAGACGCAACTGACTCAAATTTTGAGCCAGCAGCTCAGCGTCCCTTGGGTGTCGCTCTACCACATCGATTTTTCTCGCCAGCTCCTCGATCTCGTGCCGGAAGAGCTCGCCGAGCAGCACTGTTTGATCCCGATCTTCGTGCGACGCGTGCGCGGCTACGGGGAAACTTTGTACATCGCCATGGACGACCCGACGAACGAAGCCGCGGTCGTTGCGGTGGCCGAGTTCTCGGGCCTGCCGGTGCGGACGATGATCGCGCCGCCTTCCGACATTCGCGCCGCGATTCGCGCCTACTACCCGTCGAGCTCGGAGCAGGGGGAAATGCTGACCGAGGACGACGTGGCCCACGCGGCCTCGATTGCACCGGGGGCGCCCGTGCGGCGTGCTGCCTCGGTCAAGCCGGTCCCTCCCGAGCCCGCCGCCGAACCGCTGCCGCCGGCCGCGCGGACCCCGACGTTCGGCGTGCCGGCCGTCAGCATCACGCCCGATCCGCCGAGCGCCGAGCTCTCGACGTTGCCGCCGGGGGACGTGGGCTCGGACGAGCCACCGCCCGACAGCTCGCCGACGATCGAGGCGCGCGAAGTTTCGATGCCCGCGCCCGCGCGCCGTCCGGGCCGCCGCATGGTGACGCTCACCTTGCTCGACGGCACCCGCGTGAATCTGCCCGCGCGGACCTCGCGCCCGCCGAAGGAGACCGAGCGTGACGCCATCCCGCGCCCGCAGGGCCGCGATCCCGACGAAAGCGGCGGTGCGCTCACGGCGCGTGATCTCGTGGCCGCGCTGCGAGCGGTGACCCACGGCGCCGACGCGAGCGAAATCCTCGGCGAGCAAGCGCGCTGGGAACCGCTCTTCGCCGCGCTCCTCGCCCTGCTCTTGAAAAAGCACCTCATCGCCGATTGGGAGTTCGTCGAAGAGTTTCGGAAGATCTGACGCGGCGGCGTGCTGCGGTCCTCGAGTCGAGCGGTTAACGTCCTCAAGTCGAGCGTCCGAGTCGCGCGGCGCGGTCGACGGCGACCCACGGCGACACGGCGTCGTCGGCGCGTGACTCGCCGTTCCGAGCGGTGCGGCCTTCGTCGAGTGAAGCCGCGACGGCTGCGGCGGCGAGCAATACGTCTGCGTCCGCGTACGGTTTCACGGCGGTGAGCTCGGCGGCGCGTCGTTCCACGAAGCCCGTGTCGTAACGGCCCGCGGCGACTTCAGGCGTCGCGATCAGCCGCTCGAGGAAGGCGAGGTTCGTCTGGATGCCGACGACGACGTATTCGCCGAGCGCGCGCCTGAGCCGCGCGAGCGCTCGAGGTCGATCGGGCGCCCAGACCGAGAGCTTGGCGAGCAAAGGATCGTAGTTGGGGCTGACCGTCGCGCCCGCGAAGACGCCGCTGTCGTCGCGCACGCCCGGTCCCGCCGCGGCGACGAGCTCTTCGATCACGCCCGGGCTCGGCACGAAGCCGCGCGCCGGATCTTCGGCGCAAATCCGCGCTTCGATCGCCACGCCCCGCGCGGCGGGTTCGAGCGTGAGTCGCTCGCCGGCCGCGATGCACAGCATTTCACGCACGAGGTCCGTGCCCGTGACGAGCTCGGTCACGGGATGCTCGACCTGCAAGCGCGTGTTCATCTCGAGAAAGTAGAAGCTCCCGCTGCGATCGAGCAAAAACTCGAAGGTGCCCGCCGAGTAGTAGCCGAGCGAGCTTGCGCCCTGCACGGCCACGGCGCAGAGCGCCTCGCGCGTCGCGGGCTCGAGCACGGGGCAAGGCGTTTCTTCTACGATCTTCTGATGCCGGCGCTGGAGCGAACAGTCGCGCTCGAACAGGTGCACGAGGCGTCCTTCGCGGTCGCCGAGCACTTGCACCTCGACGTGCCGTGGCTCGACGAGCGCTTTCTCGATGTAGACGTCGCCGTTGCCGAAGGCCTTCTCGGCTTCGCTACGCGTGCGCTCGAGCGCGCTCGCGAGCTCCGTTTCGCGCTCGCAGAGGCGCATGCCTTTGCCGCCCCCGCCGTCGGTGGCCTTGACCATGACCGGGTACCCCACGGCGGCTGCCGTGGCTTTCGCTTCTTCGAGTGAGCCGGCGTTGCCGCCCGGTACGATGGGAACGCCGGCGGCGGCCATGGCCGCGCGCGCTCGCTGCTTCGAGCCCATCGCGCGAATCGCGCTCGGCGGCGGGCCGACGAACTCCACGCCGCGCGCCGCGCAGAGCTCGGCGAAGTCTGCGTTTTCGGAGAGGAAGCCGTAGCCCGGGTGCAGCGCGTCGCAGCCGGTTCGCCGTGCAGTCTCGATGAGCCGTTCAGCGTCCAAATAGGCTCGCGGGTCGGCCCCGAGCGCGACCGCTTCATCGGCGCGTTGCACGTGCAGGGCACCCCGATCGGGTTCCGTGTAGACGGCGACGCTGCCGACGCCGAGCTCGCGCAGCGTCCGGGCGATGCGGACTGCAATTTCGCCGCGGTTGGCGATCAGCACCTTCCGGAACATGCGCGTGCGAGGCTAGTACGATGCAGGTCGCTACCTGGGAACTGTCGTCGCTGCCCTGGAATTGGAGAACAATATCCGTTTGATGTCGGGCGGTTAGCCGCGCCGGTTCGAATCGGACGCAACCGTGACGCGGCAACGGCAAAGGTCATGCTATTCACGCGCGCCGTGAGCGGGGCCGAAGTCGTTACCGTTGCGGAACTCGACCGCCGATTGCGCCGAGCCGTCGAGTCGGCGTCGGGGAGTTATTGGGTCGAGGGAGAGGTCACCTCGCTCAAGCTCGCGGCGAGTGGGCACGCGTACTTCTGTTTGAAGGACGAGCGTGAGGACGCCGTCATCGATTGCGTGATGTATCGCTTCGACGCCCAGCGAGCCAAGAAGCACTTGGTGGAGGGCACGCGCCTTCAGCTCTGGGGGCGCGCGACGGTGTGGGCGCCGCGCGGCCGGATGCAGCTCGTCGGCAACTTCGCGCGCACGGCAGGCAAGGGCGCGCTGCTCGAAGCGCTCGAAGCGCTGAAGCAACGGCTGCTCGCCGAGGGACTCTTTGCGCCCGAGCGCAAACGTACGCTACCGGGCGACCCGCGCGTCGTCGGCGTGGTGACGAGCGCTCACGGCGCCGCGTTTCACGACATCCGCAGCGTGGCGTTTCGGCGCGGCGGCGTGCGGCTCGTGCTCGCGCCCGCCCAAGTGCAGGGCGACGCCGCGCCCGAGAGCATCGTGCAGGCGCTCGATTTGCTCGAGCGTTACCCCGGGCTCGACGTTGCGATCGTGGGGCGCGGCGGCGGTTCGGGCGAGGATTTGTTGGCGTTCAACGACGAGCGTGTCGTGCGGCGCGTGGCGCGCTTTCGCGTGCCGGTCGTGAGCGCCGTCGGTCACGAAATCGACGTGACGCTCACCGATCTCGCCGCCGACGTCCGCGCGGCAACGCCGTCACAAGCCGCCGAGCTCGTCGTGCCCGACGGCCGCGCGCGGCGCGACGCGCTCGCGCGCCAGAGGCTGGTTCTGCTACGCGCCCAGCGCTCCCGGCTCGAGCTCGCGCGCGCAAACCTCTCGCACCTGCGCGCGTCGCTCGGCGATCCGCGCTTCATCTTGATCGAGCGGCAGCAGGAGCTCGACGAGCTCCGCGAGCGGCTGCGACGGCGCATCGAACGGCAGGTGCAGGTGCAGCGCGCGCGCACGGTGGCGCTCGAACGCCGGCTCGCGAGTCGCCATCCGCAAAACGTGATTGGACGCGCGCGCACCGAGCTCGGGCCGCTCGCCGTGCGACTCCACGCCGCGGAAGCGCGCCGCTTGAGTCGCTGTCGCTCGGAGCTGGCAGAGCGTGCCGGACGACTCGACGCGCTCTCGCCCCTCACCGTACTTTCGCGCGGCTACGCCATCGCCACCAAAGCGGACGGTCGCGCGCTACGTCGCGCAAGCGAAGTAACTCCGGGGGAGGAGATCGCCGTACGCCTCGGCCGCGGCCGCGGCCGATTTGCGGCCCGCGTGACCACGGTGACGGACGCAGCGGAAGCCGCCAAGTGAGTCTCCGCTTCGTTCTCCTCGGGCATCCCGTGGCCCATTCGTTGTCACCCGCGATCCACCACGCGGCGTACGCAGCGCTCGGCTTGCCCCATCGCTACGAGCTCTTCGACGCTCCGGACCTCGAGACGCTCGCCGCGGCCTGCGCCGAGCTCCGTGGCGGCACTATCGCTGGTGCGAACGTGACCATCCCCTGGAAGCGCGAGGCGCTGAAGCTCGCGGATCGCGCCGACGCGAGCGCGTCCGACGTGGGTGCGGCGAACGTGCTCGTGCGCTCGCCTACGGGTGAGATAGTCGCCTACAACACCGACGTGCCGGCGCTCGCTCGCGAGATCGCCGAACAGGTGGCCACGCCCGGCAAAGGGCTCGTGCTCGGCAGCGGTGGCGCGGCGCTCGCTGCCGTGGCGGCACTCGGCCGGCTCGGCGCGCGGGAGATTGCCGTCTCGGGGCGGCGTTTCGATGCGAAGATTTCGCGTGACGCGTGGCCCGGGGCGGAGGACTTTGGTCGGCTCGGCGCGATGCTCGTGGCTTGGCCCGATCCCGATTCGAACGAGCTCGGCGACTTCGCCGCGGGCGCGGACGTCATCGTGCAGGCGACGAGCGCGGGCATGCACGGCGCGGGGCCGGGGAGCTCCGTCGCCGCGGTCGTGCCGTGGGCTCGGCTCGGGCGCCGCACGCTCGCGTACGACCTCGTCTATAACCCCGCAGACACGGACTTTTTACGGGCGGCACGTGCGCATGCGCTGCCGGCGCGCGGTGGACTCGGAATGCTCGTCGGACAGGCAGCGTTCGCGTTCGCGCTCTGGCTCGGCGCCGAACCCGATCGCGCTGCGATGCGGCGCGCGGCCGAGACCGAGCTCTCGCGGAGGAGCACGTGAAGGGCCGAGAAAAAGCGGCGTGGAAACCGTCGAAGGGCGGCCCGTGGCCCGTCGTGCAGCTGGCCGGAGAGCTTGCGCCCGGCGAGCGCGAGTGGCTGCACACGAACGGAGCGGGAGCTTACGCCATGAGCACGGTGCCGCTCATGCACACGCGGCGCCATCACGGCGCGTTCGTCGCGATGCTGCCGGCGCCCCTCGGACGGCACGTCATCGTGAGTCACGGCGACACGACCGTGCACATCGAAGACGATCGCCGCACCTATCGACTTTCGACGCATCAGTTCCCGAACGTCGCCCCGACGCTCGGCTATCGGCTGCTCGAGTACTTCGCGATGGACCCGATTCCACGCTGGACCTACCGCCTGGGCGCGCACACCCTCGAACGCACGGTGTGTCTCGCGCGCGGCCGCAACGCCTCGGTCTGGAGCTACACCTGGTACGGGCGGACCCCGGCGAAGATCAGCATTCGTCCGTTGATGCCGCTCAGGCCGGTCGACGCCCTCATGAACGAGCACGGCGGCATGATGCAGGTCGTGACGCTCCGGCCCGGCGCCGTCGAGCTCCGGCCCGTCCCCGCGCTCCCGCCCGTGCACTTCGTCCACGACGGGGTGTTCATGGGTTCGCCCGACTGGTGGCGACGATTCGAGTACCTCGAGGATCGCGCCGACGGGCTCGCCTTTCAGGAGGACATGTGGACCCCCGGCGTGTTCGAGCTTCAGCTCGAACCCGGCAAGACGAGCCACGTCGGGGTGTCGGTCGGCGCACCGCTCGACGCAGCACCCGCGACGATCGTGCAGGAAGCTGCGGATTTTCTGCGGCGCCAAGATTTGGGTCCCACGCGTTCCAACGCCGTGCGCGTGCTCAGCGTCGCGGCCGAGCAGTTCTGTCTCGACGCGCGCGATCCGCCCTGCATCGCGGCGGGCTATCCGAGCCACGATTTTTACGTGCGAGATTCGATCCTGGCGCTGCCCGGCCTGCTCCTCGCGCGCGAGCAACTCGAGCGCGCGGAAAGCGTGCTCGGCGCGTTGCTCAGGCATCAGCGTGGTGGTCTCTTGCCGGCGATCGTGCCGCGGCCCGGCGTGCGGCGCGCGCGTCCCTTGCCCGATGCGACGCTCTGGCTGTTCGAGACGACGCGCTTGCTCTTGGCGCGGCGCGGTCCACGCGACCGTTTCATCGCGGAAACGGTGTTTCCCGCGCTCACGCGTGCATTCTTGCGTTTCACGAGCCGCCGCTTGCGCCGGTTCGTCTGGTGCTCGTCCGACGGCCTGCTCGTGACGAGCGACCCCGCCGTCGCGCTCACGTGGATGGACGCGCAGGTGAACGGCAAGCCCGTCACACCGCGCCCCGGCATCGCCGTCGAACACCAGGCGCTCTTCACGCGCGGCGCGGATCTGCTCGCGACGCTCGCGAGCTTTTACGGGCACGACGCGCTCGCGGCGCGCGCGAACGCCGCCGCCAATCGAGCCCGCAATGCGTTCCGCTCCCGCTTCTGGTGCGACGAAACCGACTATCCCTACGACTGCGTGAGCGAGGCACGCGACCGCGCCGACGCGTGGGCGGACGCGAGCGTGCGCCCGAACGCGCTCACGGCGCTCGCCGTCGATCCGACCTTGTTCGAGGATTGGCAAGCCGAGGCCATCCTGCGGCGCGTGCAGTCGGAGCTACTGACGCCCCAAGGCGTGCGCAGTCTCTCCCCGCAGGACGCGCGCTACATGGGTCACTTCGGCGGTAACCTCGCCGAGCGCGAGTTCGCGTACCACCAGGGGACGGCCTGGACGCACCTGCTCGGCCATTACGCGCGGGCGGCGCACCAGCGCTGGGGTGACGAACCGCAGGGTCGCGACGAGCTCGTGCGCCTGCTCGAGCATGTCGTCGACAGCGGGCCGCTCTTTGGCCAGCTCGCGCAGCTCTCGGACGGCGACGAGCCGTTTCGACCGCGCGCGTGTCCCGCGCAGGCGACGGCTGTCGCAGAGATCTTGCGCGCCCTCGTCGAGCTCGGCAGCTAGAACCACCTTGTCCTACCTGCACCCCGCGTGCGCAGCGGGGAAGGAAGGTTTTGCCAGGGCGGCCAACCGAACAACTTTGGCGCTTATTCATAAAAACGGACGAGCCGTACCACTGACTCCCACGATGACCCTCTCCACTCGTTCGTCCGGCGGCACTGCAAGCCCTCGCCCGAGCACGCGCTCGCGTCGCTCGTCCACGCTCACCATTGCGTCGCTTCTGGCGCTCGCGACCGCGATCTCGGCCGTCGCGTGCGGCAGCTCGACCGGTGCTTCGGGTCATACACCCGGTAGTACCGGCGCGGATGCCGGCCAGGGCGCTGATGGTTCCGTCGGCGGTTCGGCGGGCACGACCGGCAATCGAGGAGGAACCTCGAGCGGCGGGAGCGGCAACGCTACTGCGACCGGTGGCAGCAGCGCGAGTGGTGCGAGCGGCGCGAACGACACGAGCGGCGGCACGAGCGCGACCGGCGGCACGACCTCGACCGGCGGCACCGACGCGAGTGGCGGCAGCGGAGCGACCGCGGGCTCCGCCGGCAGCACGACGCTCGGCACCACCCAATGCACCGACGGCATCGACAACGACGGCGACGGCTTCATCGACGGCCTGGATTCGGAATGTACCGGCCCGTTCGACAACGACGAAGGCTCGTTCGCGACCGGCATTCCCGGCGACAACCAAGATCCCAAGTGGCAAGACTGCTTCTTCGACGGCAACTCGGGCGCCGGTGACGACGGCTGCCGCTACGCCACGTCTTGCCTCTACGGCACGACCGCGCAAGACGACCCGAGCTGCACCCTCTCGCAGTACTGCGTCGACTTCTGCGGCGCCCGCACGCCGAACGGCTGTGACTGCTTCGGCTGCTGCACGGTTCAAGCGGCGGACGGCTCGAGCATCGACATTTACGAAGTCTCGTCGTGCTCTCTTTCGCAGCTCGACGACGAGAAAGCGTGCCCCCGCTGCACGAAGAACACGCAGTGTGAAAACACTTGTGGCGAGTGCGAGCTCTGCCCCGGCAAGACCGTGGCGGATCTGCCGGCGAGCTGCACGCCCCCGACGACGGGCACGGGCGGCACGAGCGGAACGGGCGGTTCGCCCGGCACGGGCGGTTCGAGCGATACCGGCGGCACGGGCGGCACGAGCGGAACGGGCGGTTCGAGCGACACCGGCGGTACGGGCGGCGCGCCCCCGCCTCCTCCCGCATACACCTGCGACGGTGGCGCCCAGGTGTGCGGGCCGGGCCTCGATCCGTGCCCGTCCTCCTATTACTGCTCGCTCGGTTGCTGTTTGGTCGTCGTGCGCTGATAAGCTGCTCGCGCCATGTGGCGCGGGCGCCTCGGCCTCGGTTTCGCTTTCTTGTTCTGGTCACGCGCTGGATTCGCGCTCGAGGCGAATCCGCGCGTGACGCTCGGGCTGACACGCGGGCAAGGCACGGAGACCTGCCTTCGCGGCGCAGCGATCGAGCGGGCCGTCGAGCGGCGCCTGCGACGGCACGTGTTCGCCCGGAACGAGCCGCCCGATCTGCGCATCGACGTGGCTCTCGCGCGGGAAGCCGACGGCGCCTGGTCGGCGCGACTCGTGCTCCGCGGACGGAGCGGGGCCGAGCTCGGCGCGCGTGAGCTCGATACGCACGCCGCGCACTGCTCTGCTCTCGACGACGCGCTCGTCCTGGTGGTGGCGCTGCTCGTCGATTCGCCGGAGGCGCGCGCCGAAGTCAACGCGCCGTCCGAACCGCCTGCGGCGCCGCCGAGCAAGCCCACGCAGACGGCACCCGTGGCGCCGCCCGCGCCACCTCCCCGCGAAACGCGCCTCGAATTACCGCCCGAGACCTACGCTCCACGCGAGCCGTACCGAGTCGACGCCGCGGCGAGTCTCCTAACCGCGGTGGGCGCACTGCCCGGCGTGGCGTTCGGCGGGGAGATCATGCTCGGGGTGCGACCGCCGCATTTCATCGAGCTCCGCTTGCGCCCGGCCGCGCTCCTCGCAGAGAGTACGCATGTCCCGACGGCGGATCGCGGGGGTCGATTTTCACTCCTGAGCGTGGCGCTCGACGCGTGTCCCCTGGAACACGCGCTCGGTCGGCTGCGGTTGGATGGATGCGTGGGGCAGCGCGTTGGCCGCATGACGGCCGAAGGTTTCGGTTACCAGCGGAATACGAGCTCACAAGAGCTCTACTATGCGCTAGGGGTGTCAGCCGCAGCCTCATTTTGGTTTGCGCCCCCCGTGGGGGTCCGCATCGGCCTCGATTTGGAGGCGCCGCTCACTCGCGACAGTTATTTTTCCTTCGGCCCGACTGGCGATCGTCTCGAAATCTTCCGGCCGAGCCCCGTCGTCGGCGCCCTGACGGTCGGCGTGGCCTTTTCGCTTTGATAATCGCATCCCCGTGTTCCCACTTACCCTATTGAGACCAGGCGCCCGACCCACGGTGCGCGAGGTATTCGATGAACACGCAAGCTACATCTGGCGCACGTTTCGGCATCTCGGCGTGCCGGAAGCCGACGTCGAGGATCTCGTCCAAGAGGTCTTCGTCGTCGTGCACCGAAAGCTCGGCGAGTTCGAAGGCCGTTCGTCGCTCAAGACCTGGCTCTACGGGATTTGCTTGCGGGTCGCGTCCGACCATCGCCGCCGCGCTCACGTTCGCAACGAGCGCGCGCAGGCCGATCCCGCCGAACACTTGGCGGCTGCCGGTGAGCTCCAGCCCGACGTGCGCGCCGAGACGCGCGCGCAACTCCAAGCGCTGCTTGCCACACTCGACGAAGACAAGCGCACCGTGCTCGTCCTCTACGAGCTCGAGGGCCTCACGATGAAGGAAGTAGCCGAAACGATCGGATGCCCGCTGCAGACCGCGTATTCGCGGCTGCACGCCGCGCGCGAGCGTGTGCTCGCAGCGCTCTCGGCATCGCGCGAACGTGGGAGAGTGCCGTGAACGAGCCGAAGCGCTTTCGCGACGCCACTTCGGACGCTCCCGACGAGCTCCGTCGCCTGTTCCAGGCGGGCACGGAGGATGTGCCGGGCGAAGCCGAGCTCGCGAGCCTCGCGCTGCGACTGGGACCCGTGTTCGAGCCGCCGCCCTCGTCGACGCCGCTCAAGCTCTCGACGGCAGCCAAAGTCGCGGCGGTGTCGGCGCTCGTCGTCGGCTCGGCCGTGCTCTTCGCGCTCAACTTCGGTCCGCACGGCACGCGTCCCCCCGACGCTCCCGAACGTTGGACCCCGTCCGAGACGCCGCCTCCGGCCTCGGCTCAGGCGCTGCCGCCCGCTGCGGGTGCCGACGCCACGGGAAAGAGCCCTGCGCCCGAGAGCGGAGCGGGCGCCGTCTCCACGCCGTCCGTCGTGGCGCCATCGAGCGCGCCGTCCTCGGCACCGGCGGTGCGTCCGAATGGCGCTGCGGCGCGGCCTGCCGAATCCGAAGCGGAGCTCCTCGAGCGCGCTCGCCGTGCGCTCGCCTCGAATCCCGCGCGGGCCCTCGCGCTCACCGAACAAGATCGCACCCGCTTCCCCGCGGGCGTGCTAGCTCAGGAGCGCGAGGTGATCGCCATCGAAGCGCTCAAACGTCTCGGTCGCAGTGACGAAGCCGCTCGACGCGCCGCTGATTTCGCGCGTCGTTACCCCGGCTCCGCCTACAGAAAGAAACTCGACACGGGCCGGCCATGACCCGGCGCGCGCTCCGCACGGCGAGCGCGCTCCTTCTCGCGACGGCCCTCGCCGTGGCGGCTTGCGCGCGTGACATTGTGCTCGGGTCGGACGTGACGAGCGGGGGCGCGCCGAGCGGCGCGACCGGTGGCGGTGGCGCCTCGGGGCATGCGGGCGCCGGAACCGCGGGGCAGCCGGTGTCGGGCGGAGCCGCCGGAGCACCCGAGCGCGAGTGCGTGAAGGCGATGTGTCACGGGATGACGTACCTGTGCGGCGACTGCATGGACAACGACGGCGACGGCAAGATCGACGCCGAAGATCCGGAGTGCACCGGTCCGTGCGACGACCGTGAAGACTCGTTCGACGTGGGCTTGCCGGGCTCGAGCGCCGACAAGTGCGCTCAGGATTGCTTCTTCGACAACGGCAACGGCGCCGGCGACGACGGCTGTCGCTTCAGCCATCAATGCGATCCGCTCTCCGTCGCGCCCGACTACCCGCCGACCGGGTCCGCCGCGTGCGCCTACGACGAGAACGCCAAGGTGCCCGGGGGCACTGAAACGTGCGCCGAGCTCCGCGCCGAGCAGGCGCCCTCGTGCGCAACCAAATGCACTCCTCTCACGCCGAACGGTTGCGATTGCTTCGGCTGTTGCGATCTCTCGGGCGGAAACTTCCATTTCGTGGGCCTCGGCGCGGGGGCGAGTCCGTGCACGGTCGATAATCTCGACGATCCCGAAGCGTGCCCGCCGTGTATGCCGGTCGAGTCGTGCCTGAATAAATGCGACCCCTGCGAAAGTTGCGTCGGTCGTCCCGAGCCGCTCGCGAGTTGCACGGGGACCCCCGCTTGCCCCGACACGCTCAAGCAATGTGACTTCGGCGGCTCGAAGCTCTGCTCGCAAGGCTTTTACTGCGTGACCGGGTGTTGCGTCGCCGAGCCGCGTTGATCGGTGAAGCGGAGCTCACGACCTACCGCTTCAACACGGGCGTCGCTAAACACACTTTCGCCGGCATTGCGGCCTCCATCCATTTTACGTTCCACTGAAGCGTTCTCGCCGCGGCGGCGGGCGCCATTTCGACGCCTCGGCGGGGAACGTGGCAAGATACCTCCCGAGGCGCCATGCCGAGCCGTGATCCGTCAGCCATGGGCTACCGACGCATCGTCAGCTTGCTCGTCGCGCTCGTCGTCGTGCCGACGTCCTTGTTGCTGCTCCTCGGCGTCGTCTTGCTTTTCATTGGGGAAGCGGCCGTCAACATTTTGATGGGGATCTTGGTGCTGGCCTTGAGCGGCGCCGCGGTCACGGGGGTCGTGCTCGTGTGGGTGTTCGTGCGGCGCGAGGCGAACCTGTCGCGGCTGCAGAGCGACTTCGTGTCGAAGGTCTCGCACGAGCTGCGCACGCCGCTCACCTCGATTCGGCTCTTTGCCGAGACGCTCGCGTTCCGGCGTGGCGACGCGGCCGCTGCCGAAAAGTGCATCGAGGGGCTGTCGAAAGAGAGCACGCGGCTGCAGGAGCTCATCGATCGTCTGCTCGACTGGGGACGCATGGAGAGCGGCGGGCGTGAATTCGTGCTCAAGGATACGGACCTGCGCTCGATCATGGAAACCGCGCTCGAGGCGTTCGAGCCCGTGCGCGAGCGGCGTCACGTCGAGCTCGTCGTCACGCTGCCGCCCGAATCGTTGCTCGTGCGTGCCGATCGCGGCGCCATGAGCGACGCGCTCTTGAACCTGCTCACGAACGCGTACAAGTATGGCGGCGACCCGCCGCGCATCGAGATCTCGTACGTGCAAGGCGCGCGCGACGTGACCGTCTCCGTGCGCGACAACGGTCACGGCATTCCGGCCACGGAGCACGCCCGCATCTTCCAGAAGTTCTATCGTCTGGACGACCGCCTCTCGCGCGAACGTGAGGGTTCCGGCCTCGGGCTCGCCATCGTCAAGCACGTGATGAAAGCGCACCGTGGCCGCGTCGAGCTCGTGAGTGATCCCGGAAAAGGCAGCACTTTTTCGCTAGTTTTGCCCTCGGCGCCGCTCGGTGGCTCGGAACGCGCCGCCGCGCGTGAGAGCATCGCGCCCTCCACCCTGGCCTAGCAGCATGGACGAGCCGCGACCCAAGATCCTGATCGTCGAGGACGACGAGAGCATCACGCTCGGCTTGCAGATGAACCTCGAGGCCGAGGGCTATCGCGTCACGGTCGCCATGGACGGCGAGGACGGCTTGAACCAAGCGCTCGCCGGCGGCTTCGATCTGCTCGTGCTCGACGTGATGCTGCCGCGCATGAACGGCTTCGAGCTCGTGCGCGCGCTGCGCGCCAAGGGGGAATACGTTCCCGTCATCATGCTGAGCGCCCGCGGCGAGGAAATGGACAAGGTCATGGGGCTCGAGCTCGGCGCCGAGGACTACATCACGAAGCCCTTCGGCCTCGCCGAGCTCCTCGCGCGCGTGAAGGCCGTGCTCCGTCGCGACGGCATCGTGCGGCGCCGCGGCGAGCAGACGATGCGCGCCGCCGATCTCGAGGTGAACCCCCGCTCGCGTGAAGTGCGCCGTGACGGCACGCTCGTCGAGCTCACGGCGACGGAGTTCGACGTGCTCTGGGCCCTGATCGAAGCCAACGATCGTGCGCTCACCCGCGAAGAGCTGCTCGAGCGCGTGTGGGGGCCCGGACATCACGTGACGCTCCGCACGATCGACAACTTCGTGCTCCAGCTGCGCTCGAAGCTCGAGCGCGATCCGACCGAACCGCGTCATCTCGTGACGGTGCGCGGCGTCGGTTATCGCTTCAAGCCATAGCCGCGCGACCTATGCTAAACACCGTCCCCCGTGGACCAGAATCTGCTTCGTTCGTACTTCGGCACCATCTACGAGCTTCCGCTCGAAACGGGCGTCGTGCGCGTGTCCATCGACGGCGAGGTGGTGAAGGATACCTCGCAACTCCCGCCGATCCTGAGGCAGGACTTCGCGCTGATCACGGCCTATAACCCGCGCAGCATGCCGCTGCCGCGCCGCATCAACGAGGCGCGGCAACAAGTGCTGCGCGACCTCTTGGTGCTCGGCTGTTACCGCGTCGAACAGTGCGTCGGCTACGACGAAGAGCCGGAGGGCCCGTGGCGTGAGCCCGCGTGGCTCGTGCTCGGCATTCCGCGCGACGAGGCGATCGGTTTTGGTCGCACTTTTCGCCAAAACGGCATCGTGTACTGCCGCGGCGCCCGTCCAGAGCTCATCGTCACCGATCCGACGCTCGACGAAATCGGTCGTACTTTTCAGGGGAACTGGCGGATTCGCTGAGCTCGCGCGGCCCGAAAGCGCCGTTCGGGGCCGTCGACTCGTCGTGCGGCGCCCGGTGACTCGCCGTGCGGCGCCGTGGACTCGCCGTGCGGCGCCCGGTGACTCGCCGTGCGGCGCCGTGGACGCTCCGTGTTAAGCTCGAGGAGATGCTGCCGCGCCTCGTGCTAGCGCTCCTGCCCGTGCCCGTGGTGTTCGCCGCGGGCGCGTTCGCCTCGGCGCGCGTCGCGAGCGAAGCGGGCGCACGCGGCGCGCAGGCGCTCGGGCTCTTCGCTGAGCTCGCGCGCGTGCTCCCTGCACGCGCCGCGCACGAAGACGTCGACGTGATCACGACGGACGCTCCCGTCGTGAGCGCACCGGTCGCCGCGCCCCCGACGCGCGCTCGCCCAGCGGGCAAGCACGCAAAGCCGGTCGCCGCGCCCGTGATTTTCGTCTCGCAAAAGACCGTGCTCGGCCTCGCAACGTCCGGCGCTCGCCCGCACGGCGCTCCCGCCCCGGCGACGGCCCTGCGTCCCGCGGGGCTACGTCTGCTCGGCGTCGCCGCGCTCGGCATCGGACTTTTGGACGGCGACGTGCTCACCCGCGCCGTGGGTGCACCCGCGCTCTCGACCGGCGCCGTGATTCAAGCCGTGCTCGCCGCGCGCGCCCGCCACGCCCCCGTTCTCGAAGGAGAAGTGTGGCGGGGCGACCGCCGCTACCTGCTGCGCGTCGAACAGCCGTATCTGGACGAGCGCCGCTCGGACGCGACCGACGGCGAGGGGCCGCAGGCCGCTCCGAACGACGGCGCACACAGCGGCTGAGACGGCGCAGACAGTAGCTGAGTAGCGGCTCCGTCGCTCGCAAGGCTTGCCTGCGCTTGCTCACCCGTCGTAGCAAGGGCGCCTGACCACCATGACGAAGCTCACCGCCCTTAGCGCCGTTCCCCCGCTTACTTTGGCTCTGGTCGCCGCCTGCGCCAGCAATCCCGCGCCGGCGCCCGGAGCTCCCTCGACTGCGGGAGCGACACCCGGTGCCGCGGCCGCGCCCGCGCCGCCCGCAGGGAAGCTCGACACGACTCCGATTGCCGATCCCGTCGCGAACGTCCCGCCGACGTGCAAGAGCGGCACGAAGCCGGCGGCGACGGGCCTCATCGACGACTTCGAGGACGGCAACGACAAGCCGGCGGCGGCCGGCGGTCGCAGCGGCTCGTGGTGGATCGCCAAAGCCGAGCACGCCGTCATCACGCTGCCCAAGGGACCCGTGAAGCCCTCCGCGGGGGGGCCCGAAGGTTCGAAGTACGCGATGCACTTCGTCGGCAAGACCGAGAACGCCGACACGTGGGGTGCGGCAGTGGGCGTCAACTTCTTGCCGAGCGGCTTCTACGACGCGTCGAAGTACGCGGGCGTCGCTTTCAAGATCAAATCGGCCAAACCGAACCTCGACGTGCGGCTCAAGATCCTCGACTCGAACACGCACCCCGAGGGCGGCGTGTGCAAGGATTGCTTCAACGCGTTCGGCCGCGAGCTCATCCTCGGCACCGAATGGAAGGACGTGAGTCTCATGTGGAGCGAGCTCACGCAGCAGTCCGATTGGGGCAACCCGCGGCCGCCCATGATCGAGCCGAGCAAACTCCACGACATGGAGTGGCAGATGTGGCCCGGCAACGACTTCGACGTCTGGATCGACGACGTGCACTTCCTCGAGTGCCAGTGACGCGCTGACACGGGTGGCGGTGCTGCATTTTCACCGCCGCCACGGAGCGCACGCCACGCTGAACGGGCCCGCGACGCGATGTCGCACGGCCCGTTTCGCTTTTTGTGGTGGCGCGACGTACGCTACGTCCGTCCGATGTCGCGCTCGAGCTCTGCCGTGCTCGCGGGTGGCGTGCTGCTCGTCGCGCTCGGTTGCGGACACGCGGACGCGCCGAGGGAGCCGCTGCGTGCGGGAGCAGGCGGCTCAGCGGCGGCAAGCGGCGGAGCCGGACGCGCCATGGCGGGGTACGCCACGCTTGCAGGTAGCGGTGGAGGCGGCGCCGCGCTGGGCCGTGGCGGTTTGGGTGGCGGAGCGGGCACTTCGGTCGGTGGCGCGGGTTCGGCGATGCTCGGTGATCGGGGCGGCGACGGCGGAGCCTCTGGACGCGACGCGAACGCCGGCGGTCGCGCCGGACATGCAGGAGGCGGCGACGCGACGAGCGGTGTCGTCGGCACGAGCGGCGTCGCCGGAACGAGCGGTGTCGCTACGGGTGGTGACGGCGCCGAAGCTGGTGCTGGTGCCACGACGGGCACGCCGACGGAAGTCGGGCTCGCGTCGTTGCCCGCCGCGCGCCAAGAGCACGGCGTCGTCGCGGTCGGCGGCCGCGTCTACGTGCTCGGTGGGTACACGCCCGACGTGACGGCGAGCGTGCTCGCGTACGATCCGAGCGCCGACAGCTGGCGTGCGGTCGCGGATTTTCCGAGTCCCTTCAATCATCCCGCGGCGGGAGTCGTGGGCGGCAGGATCTACGTCGCCGGTTACTACAGCGGCTCGAGCCTCACGGGTCCGGCGACTGGCCGTACCTACGTCTACGATCCCGCGGCCGACGCTTGGAGCGAGAAGCAGCGAATGGACGCGGGTACCGAGCGCGCGGGCGGTTGCGTCGCCGTGCTCGGCACCGAGCTCTACGTTTTCGGTGGCGGCAATAGCGGCGAGGCGACGATGTTCGCGTCCGTCTACGACACGACGAGCGACAGTTGGACGGCTCTCCCGCCGTTACCGGAAACGCGCGAGCACTGCGCGGCGTTCGCCTCTGGTGGCAAGCTCTACATCGTGGGCGGGCGCACGCACACGATCCCCGAATTTCGTCCCACGACGCTCGAATTCGATCCGGCGACGCAGGCGTACACCCAAAAGACCCCGATACCGACGCCGCGCGGCGGTCTCGCCGGCGCCGTGCTCGACGGGCGGCTCTTCGTCTTCGGCGGAGAAGGTGCCGACAACGAGCTCGGCGTGTTCGACGACATCGACGCGTACGATGCCGTGACCGATTCGTGGCAGAAATTCCCAGCCCTGCTCGTGCCGCGTCACGGTTTCGGCGCAGCGACGCTGGGGGAGCGCATTTACTTGCCGGGCGGCGCCATCCACCAGGGCGGAGCCGCCACGGACGCCGTCACCACCTTCTATCTCGAGTAGGCGGGCGCGCTTGACGGTTCTGCTCATGGGCCCAAGACTGCGACTGCCATGACGACGCACCTTCGTTCGTTCCGGTTCGTTCTCGTTGCTGCTGGCCTCACGGTCGCGGCTCCTGTGTTCGCGTCCGCCGTCACGCCGCTTTGCGGCGACGAAAAGGGCTCGCAAGACGAAAACAAGGGCAAGTCCGACAACAAGAAGGAAACGCCGCCCAAAAAGCCGACGAACCCGGCGTGAGACGCCGCACGAGCCATTCGGCTCGCACGGCGCTGGTTCTAGGCTGAGTCTGGGCTAAGCTCCGCCCAACTTCCGATGGCGCATATGGTCGATTGCATCAAGCTCGGGCACCAAGCCGAGGGTCTCGAGAAACTTCCGTTCAAGGGCGAGCTCGGCCAACGCATTTACGACCACGTTTCGAAAGAAGCGTGGAAGCAGTGGCTCGAGCACTCCAAGATGCTCATCAACGAGTATCGCCTGGATCTCACGAGCGAGAGCGGCCAGCGCTTGTGGATGACGGAGTGCGAAAAGTTCTTTTTCGGTGACGGCTCGAGCGCCCCCGCCGAGTTCGTGCCGCAGAGCTGAGCCGTGTCAGCGCGTTCGATCGGCTTGAGCGACGAGCTCTGGCGTTATCTGCTCGACGTGACCGTGCATGAGCCGCCCGTGCTCCGGCGCTTGCGCGACGAGACGGCGAAGCTTGCCGAAGCGAACATGCAGATATCGCCCGAGCAAGGGCGCTTTCTCGCGTTCATGACCGAGCTTTTGGGCGTGCAGCGTTACCTCGAGGTCGGCGTGTTCACGGGCTACAGCTCGCTCTCGGTCGCCCTCGCGCTCCCCGCCGACGGGCACATCGTCGCCTGCGATCGCAGCGACGAGTGGACCGGCGTCGCGCGACGTTACTGGGCGGAAGCGGGCGTCGCGTCGAAGATCGAGCTGAAGCTCGGGAACGGCGTGGACACGCTCGGCGCGCTCCTCGCGTCCGGCGCGCGCGGGAGCTTCGATTTCGCCTTCTTCGATGCCGACAAGGAGTCGAGCCTCACGTACTACGAGCGCGGGCTCGAGCTCGTGCGCCAGGGCGGCGTGCTCGCGTTCGACAACGCACTCTGGGACGGCCGCGTCGCCAAGGCGAGCGACACCTCGGAGTCGACGCGGAGCCTTCGCGCGCTAAACGAGCGGGTCTGCAGCGATCCGCGCGTCACGGCTACGCTCGTGCCCATCGGCGACGGGGTGCTGTTGGCGCGTAAGCGGTAGCAGAGGCAGAGGGCAGGGGCAGAGCAGGTGTTGGGGTCAGCGACGGGGCGCGAGGGGCGGTGCTCGCGCACTGCGGGAATGGTCACGACCGTGCTTGCCGATCAGAGCCGCGGCGCCAGCGGGAAGGCTCAGAGCCGGGCGCCCACCTTGGGCGGTGTTGCCGACCAGCCGGCGACGGTTTCGGCTTCGCGCAAGTCGCGCGCGTTGTAGCCCATGAGGTAGAGCAGCGTGTCGAGCCGCTCGTGGTGGTTCAGGCTCATGTCGGCGACGGCCTGGAGCTTCGGTTTGGCGCGGAAGGCGATGCCGAGGCCCGCGCTCTGCAGCATGAGAATGTCGTTCGCTCCGTCGCCGATCGCGATCGTTTGACCGAGCCGCAAGCGATACGCCTGCGCCATGTCACGCAGAACCTGGCTCTTGCGCTCACCGTCGACGATCGAGCCGCGCACGCGGCCCGTGAGTTTGCCGTCGGCGATTTCGAGCTCGTTCGATACGGCGAAGTCGAGCCCGAAGCGCGCCTTCAAGTCGTCGACGAAGAAGGTGAAGCCGCCGCTCACGAGCCCGATGCGGTAGCCGAGACCCTGGAGTAAGCGCACGAAGCGATCCGCGCCCGGCGTGAGCTCGGAACGATCGGCGAGGCTCTTGGCCTGCTCGAACGGGAGACCTTCGAGCAATTTGACGCGCTCGGTGAGCGCCTGTTTGAAGTCGAGCTCGCCGCGCATGGCGCGGGCGGTGATCTGGGCGACCTTTTCCTTGGCACCGACGAGCGAGGCGAGCTCGTCGATGAGCTCCCCCTTCACGAAGGTCGAGTCGACGTCCATGCACACGAGCCGCTTGTCGCGCCGGAAGATGTCGTCGCGCTGGACGGCGAGGTCCACGCCGATCTCGGTGCCGAGCTGGAGCAGCTTGCCGCGTAGATCCATGAGCTCGTTCAGGTCGGGTTCGCTCCCGGGTTTGAGATCGACGATGAGCTCGAGCCCGTTGAGCTCGCTGTCGCTGAGCGAGCGGATTTCGCGGATGTTCATGTCGCGCTCGGCCATGAAGCGCGTGATGTGCGCCGTCGCGCTGCCGTCGGCGAGCGGCCCGAGCACCGTCACGGCGAGGGCCGCGGCCGCGTGTGAGCGCACGGCGTGTTCGGTGCGGTACGCGCTGACTTCGAGCCTGAGCCCGAGGTCTGCTACCGCGAACAGAATTTTCCGGAACGCGTTCGAGGTGGTCGGGATGTCGACGATGGCCGAAAGCATCAGGTAGCCGTGCAGCACCGACTGGCCGATATCCACGAGGTCGGCGTTCTCCTCCGCGATGATTTCGGTGAGGCGTGCCGTGACACCGGGCCGGTCCGTGCCGGCGATGTGGAGGACGATGCGATCGGGGAAGTCGTGCTGCGTCATGGGCGCGGCCTATTTAGCATTCTTTGCCTGTTCGTCTCGACTTTGACGATGAAAGAGCATGCGCGGCTCGCCGGGGGTTTGTCTCGTGTTTCGGGTTGAGGCGCGCGCGCCGGCGTGGGAGATCTTGGCGTGGCGCTCGCGTTCCGCTTCGTGCTCTTCGCCGGCGCGCTCGCCGTCGCTTGCGGCAGTGACGCGGAGTCGCCGGCCGCGACGGACGAGCCGCCGGGCGAGCCCTCCGCCCCGGCGCGCGAGGTCGCGGCGCTGCTCGGGGCCGGCGGTTCCGTGCCGCCGACGTTCACGTTGATCTTCGATGCCACGACCGCGGACGCCGTGCTGCCCTTTTATCCGACGGCGCTCGCCTTCAATCCCGCCGCGGAGGACGAGCTCTGGATCACGTTGCGCCAGCCCCTGACCGGTTACACGTGCAATCAGGACGACACGACCGGCTGTCCCTGGCTGCTCGGGCGCGTCGCCATCGTCCACGGCGCGACCTCGGCTCCCGAAGCGGCGCCCAGCGTCGAGCTCAAACAAGACGCGAACGCCTGGCATTTCATGCGTCGTCCGAGCTCGATTGCCTTCAACGCCGACGACACGTTCGCGACTTGTGGCGAAGCGCGCACGAGCAACTACGAGGACGTCGACGTCCCCTACAACGGCCCGGTACTCTGGTCCGCCGAGCCAGCGATCTTCGGCGCGCGGCCGCCGGCTGACTCGCCGACCGGCAGCACGCACATCGACATGCTGCACGAGTCGCCGTACTGCATGGGCATCGCGCACGAGCGGGACAACGTCTACTGGACGTTCAACGGTGACGTGGGTTCCCTCGACCGCTACGACTTCCACGAGCCGCACGAGCCAGGCGGCGACGATCACTCGGACGGCGAGCTCGAACGCTACGTCACGGGCGAACTCCTGCGCATGCCCGAGGTGCCGAGCCACCTCGCGTTCGATCCCGAATCGAAGCTGCTCTACGCGGCCGACTCCGGACATGGGCGCATCGTCGCGCTCGACACGACGACGGGTAAGCCCGGCGCTGGCGTGACCGCGTACGACCCCATTCCGACCCACTACGCCGTAGACGGGGCCGAGCTCCGCGACGTCGTGAAGGCGGGCCGGCTCCGTGTGCCGAGCGGACTCACCTTGTACGGGGGAGTAGTTTTCGTGACCGACGCGCTCACGGGCCGCATCGCCGCCTACGACACGTCGGGGCACACGCTCGCCTCGCTGCCCACCGGGCTGCCGCCCGGCTCGCTCGGCGGCATGACGATCGGGCCGGACGGTCGCGCCTACTTTGCCGACGCCGTGGGTCGTCGTGTGCTCCGCATCGATCCGGCGCGCTGAACTCGCACGCGCTCGCCTTCCCCAATTTTGCGCGGACGATTTCCCGAGTACAAGTAGTTCGCGTGAGGCTTCCGCTCCTAGGGTTTCGTGTGCGCGCCGCTGCAGTGGCGCTCTTGCTCGCGGGGGTCGCGCAGGCACAGGAAGCGGCTCCCCCGCCGAGCGAGAGCGCTCCGCACGCGCCGTCACCCGCGCTCGTGCATCCGGCAGCGGGTGCGGCAGCCGTGGGCAGCGCGCACGCCGTTTCGGCGCCGTCCGCCGTCCCGTCGAGTCCAGCCGTCACGTCGAGTTCGGCTGCCGCCGATGTCGCCTCCGCCGCGCCGTCGGCGGTCGAACCCGTCGCCAGCGCTCCACCGAGCACGGCGAGCGCGCCTCCGGTGCCAACGTCCGCGCCCGCGCCGCCCCCGCCGAGCGCCTCGTCAGGCGCCGCAACGTCCGCGCTACCGGTCCCGGTCGCTCCCCCGGAGCAGCACGCTCCGCCCGCGCCGTCCGGCTCGGCTCCCGTGACCGCGGTCGGCCACGTCAAACTCGGTGACGACGAGGTCTTCACGATCCGCGTCGCGCGTGCCGGCAAGACCGCCGAGCAGCGGGCCCAGGCCGTGACCGCCGCCCTCGCCGCCGTCCTCGAACACGTCCATGGCCCCGACGTGCGCTACGAACGTCACGGCGAGCGCGCCGTCGTGCTCGCCGGGCAGACGCCGCTCATCGAGCTCGCGCCCGAGGACGCGCAGGCCTCGGGGGCGAGCTCGGTCGACTTGCACGCCGCGAGCGTCGTCGCCGCGCTCCAGAGCGCCATCGAGCGCGAGCATCGCCAAGCCGCGCTCTCGAAGACGGTTTTCTCGATTTCGCTCGTCGTCTTCCTGGGCCTCATCGCCTTCTACTTGATGCAGAAGATCGGCGAGTTCGCCGAGCGAGCGCGCGCCTGGATCGACGCGCACGCCGAAGAGGTGCTCGCCGTGCGGGTGCGGCGCATCGAAGTCGTGAGCCCGGGCACGGTGCGCAGCACGGCGCTCGTCGGTCTCAGCGTCGGGCACCGGCTCGCGCAAGTCGGCGTGTTTTACGCCTGGCTCGTGTTCGTGCTCTCGCTCTTCGACGCGACGAGCGGCTACACCGAAAAGCTCACCGGACTCATCGTCACGCCGCTGTCGCAGCTCACGACGCGCATCGCGACGGGCCTGCCGGTGCTCGCCGTACTCGTCATCGCCGGCTTCGCCGTGTTCGTGCTGGTGCGCTTTCTCGGGCTCTTCTTCGACAGCATCGAGCGGCGTGAAAACGTCGTGAGCTGGGTCACGCCCGAGCTCGCCGCGCCGACGAGCGCGCTCCTCAGGCTCGGCGTCGTGCTCGCCGCGCTCGTGTTTCTCGCGCCGCTCGTCACGGGTAACCCCGAGAGCGCGCTCGCGCGCACGGGCGTCGTCGTGGTCGTCGCGCTCGGACTCGCCGCGACGCCCGTGCTCGCGAGCGGCTTGCTGGGCGCGATCACGCTCTTCGGACGGCGACTCCGCCCGGGCCAGCACGTCGAGATCGGCGGCTTCGGCGGCCGCATCTCGAGCATCGGATTGCTCGATTTACGGCTCGAAGACGCCGAGCGCGCCGAAGTACGCATCCCGCACCTCTACTCGCTGCGCCACCCGACGCGCGTGATCGGGCTGCGCCCGCGCTTCGAGCTCGAGATTGCCGTCTCGGCGCACGCCGCGCACGCCGACGTGCAGAACGTCTTGCTGCGTACGGCCGCGCGCTTCGCCGACGACGCACGCGTGGAAATCATGAACGCCGACGTCGATCGCACGCTGTTTCGCGTCAGCTTCGCCTCCGAGCAGCGCAACGCTCGCTCCGAGCTCCAGCTCGCGCTGCTCGACGCGCTCGCGGCGGCGCAAGTGCCGCTCGGGCGGCTGGGCTCGGGTGCCTCGTGAGCGGCGGCGTCACGCTCTTGCTCGGCCTGCTCGTGGTTGCGTTCGTGAGCAGCATGCTCGTGGGCGGGCGCACGATCCGCGGCTTCGGCTTGCCGTCGGGTGCCGAGTACCTCGTGCTCGGGGTCGGCGTGGGGCCGCACGGGCTCGGCATCTTGCCGCGCTCGACCGTGCACGCCTTCGCGCCGGTGTTCGTGTGCGCGGCGGCGTGGCTCGCCTTCGTGATCGGGCTCGGCTATCTCATCGTGGGGCGGCGGCGCGTGCACGTGACGCGCGCCGTGACCGGCATCGTCACCGCGACGCTCGTCGGCGCGGGTGTCGCGGCGGCGCTATTTTTTGCGTTGCACGCGCTCGGCGTGCTCTCCGGTTTTCCGCGCCTTGCGCTCGCACTCGCGTCTGGGTTCGTCGGCTGTGAGACCACGCGGCACACCGTGCGCTGGGTGGCGGAGCGTCACGGCGCGCAGGGCAAGCTCAGCGACTGGCTCGCCGACATGGCGCGGGCGAGCGCGCTCGTGCCCGTGCTCGGCTTGGGGGCGCTCTTCGCCTTCGTGCCCGACTCGCCGCTCGGCGCCTTCGCGGCGGGCTGGCGAGTCGGCGCGGGCGCGGGCATCGGCACGGTGATGGGGCTCGTGGCGGCCGTGCTGCTCGGCCGTGAGTTTCGGCGCGACGAGAGCTGGGGTATCTTGCTCGGTACGTCGCTGCTCGCCGCCGGCGTCGCGATGCGACTTGGCCTCGCTGCCGTGGCGACGCTGTTCGTCATGGGGCTCACGCTGTCGCTCGTTTCGCGCCACCGGCTCGAGATCAAGTTCATGGTGCAGGGCACCGAGAAACCGGTGCTCTTGCCGGTCGCGCTCGTCGCAGGCGCTTGCGTCGATTTCGACGCGCTGCCGCACATCTGGGCGCTCGTCGCCGTCGCGCTTGCGGCGCGCCTGCTCGCGGAGGTCGTGCGCGGACTCTTGCTCGTCGCGCTCGTGCCCGCGGCGCGGCCGGCCGGACCACGCATCGGTCTCGGCATGGCGTCGACCGGCGCGATTTCACTCGCGCTCGCCTACACGCTGACCGTGCGTCTGCCGGGTCCCGCGAGCAGCGCGGTGTTGCTCCTCGCAGCCGCGGGGGTGCTGCTCGGCGAGCTCATCGGCCCGGCCGAGCTCCGCCATGCGCTCGAGCGCGCCGGTGAGACGCACGCCGTCCAAGCCGAGAACGAGATGGAGCCGCTCTCACTGCCGAGCTCGGCACTGCGCGCTTCGGATTACCCCGATCCTCAGCGCCGCTCGGACTTTCCGGAGGGACCATGAGCGGCCACGGTGCCAGCGGCTCGAAGGGCCTCGGGACACGCGCCGTGCAGGCGCTCGCGCTCGGCGTCACCTTCGGCATGCTCTACGTCGCGACGCGCCTCACGCCCGAGCTCGAGGGCGAGCTCGGGGCCGTCGCGGGCGTCGGCTTTCTGTTGCTCGCGGGCACGCTCATGAGCGAGCTGCTCGAGACCATCGGTCTGCCTCACCTCTCGGGCTACTTGCTCGCCGGCATCATCGGAGGCCCCGACGTCTTCAAGCTCGTCGATCATCACACGGTAAACCAGCTGTCACCGGTCAACACGCTGGCGCTCGCGCTGATCGCCCTCGCCGGCGGCGTGGAACTCAAGCTCAGCACGCTACGCCAAGTCGCCAAAAGCCTGACCTACGCGATGGTGGTTCAAAGCCTGATCGTGGGCGTGGTGATGACGCTTGCGATGTTCGTGCTCGGGCGTTTCGTGCCGTCTTTCTCGAACTTGGCGACGGGGCCGATGCTCGGCGTCGCGCTCTTGTGGGGCGTGCTCAGCATCACGCGTAGTCCCTCGGCCTGCATGGGCATCCTCTCGCAGACCCGTGCCAAAGGTCCGGTCGCGACCTTCGCGCTCGCCTTCATCATGTCCTCCGACATCGTCGTCGTCGTGCTCGTGGCGGCGGTCATGATGCTCGCGCGCCCGCTCATCAACGGCTCGGGCGGTTTTTCCCTGCACGACGTGCAGGACCTCGGTCACGAATTGCTCGGCAGCATCGCGTTCGGCACGACGCTCGGGCTCGCGCTCGCCGCCTACCTCAAGCTCGTCGGCCGCGGTCTCCTGCTCGTGCTGCTCGCGATTGGTTTCGTGCTGAGCGATTTCCTGCGTTACGTGAAGGTGGACGCCACGCTCGCCTTCATGGTGGCAGGGTTCGTGGTGCAGAACCTGACGGCACAGGGACCGAAGCTCTTGCACGCCATCGAGCAAACGGGCGGCATCGTATTCGTCGTCTTCTTCGCGAACGCGGGCGCGCACCTGAACGTGCCGCTCTTGCAGAAGTTTTGGCAGATCGCGCTCACGCTCTGTGTCCTGCGCGGACTCGCTACCTACGCGGCGGCGCGTCTGAGCAGCCACCTCGCCGACGACGACGCGATCACACGACGCTGGAGTTGGTCGTCGCTCGTGTCGCAGGCCGGTCTCGCGCTCGGACTGTCCATTACGATCGGGAACGCGTTCCCCGCCGTGGGCGAGGGATTTCGAGCGCTGGCGATCGCAGCGGTCGCCATCAACGAGATGATAGGTCCCGTGCTCTTCAAGCTCGCGCTCGATCGAGCGGGCGAAACCCGTCGCGAGGAAGCGGAGATCTCGCGGACGAGCCTCTTGCCACCTGCCGAAATCTGAGCGACAGCAGCCCGCGGCGCTGGAGCGATTTACCTAAGCAACTAAAATCATTGACGATTTCGCGTGGCAAAAAGCCTACTAAACACATAGATATTATGTGATACGTTCCAGTCATGCTCGACCCGCTCGTCACGCTGGCTGGTGCATTCGTTGGTTTCGTCGTCGGCCTGACGGGCATGGGCGGCGGAGCGCTGATGACGCCGGTCCTCGTGATCCTGTTCGGAATCGAGCCGCTCACGGCCGTGTCGAGCGACATCGTCGCGGCCATGGTGATGAAGCCCATCGGTGGGGGCGTGCACTGGCGCCGCGGCACGGTGAACCTGGGTCTCGTGAAGTGGCTGGTGCTCGGCTCGGTGCCCTCGGCCTTCTTGGGTGTCATGTTGCTGCGTCACTTCGGATCCGGCGCCGCGTTGCAAGCAAACGTGAAGTTTGCGCTCGGCGTCGCGCTGCTCGTCGTGACGGTCGGCCTGATCGTGAAGCCGCTGCTCGCCGCGCGAAAGAAGCCCGGTGAGAGTCAGATGCCGCTCGTCGTGAAGCCGTTGCCGACGCTCCTCATCGGCATCCTCGGCGGGCTCGTCGTCGGACTCACCTCCGTCGGCTCGGGCTCGCTGATGATCATCCTCCTGCTCATGCTCTACCCGCGCCTGAAGCTCTCCGAGCTCGTGGGTACCGATCTCGTGCAAGCCGTCCCCCTCGTCGCGAGCGCCGCGGCCGGACACCTCTTGTTCGGTGACTTCAAGCTCGGGCTCACGGCGTCGATTCTGATCGGCAGCGTGCCGGGCGTCTTCCTGGGCGCGCGTTTCTCGTCCCGCGCGCCCGATCACGTGATTCGCTCATGTCTCGTGGTCGTGCTCTTGGTTTCGGGGCTGAAGCTCGTCGGCACGACGAACATCACGCTCGCGGTCGTGGCGCCACTCGCCGTCGCGCTCGGTGTCACCTACGCGGTCGTGGCGGGACGGCGCGTCAAAAAGGCCCAGCGCTCCCTCAGCGAACGCCCGCTCGGTCTGCCGCAAGCGGCCGAGTAGCTCCGGTCGTTCCGGTTCAGCGCGAAAGCCCGCGCACCGTGGCGGCAAAGCGCCCGTCCGGGTAACGCGCGAGGTACGCGCCGAAATCGGCACTCGCGCCGGCGAGCTCGCCGACCGAGCGGCGGCAGGTGGCGCGACCGTACAGCGCGCGTTCGTCGAGGCTTCGACTGGGGTGAGCGCCGAGCACGCGATCGAAGTCGAGTATCGCCGTGCGGCAATCGTGCCTGGCGCGGAGCTCGCCGCGCAAGAGACGTAGCTCGAGTCCGCGGCCCACGTGTTCGAGCGGGATGCGCTCGAGCAACGCGAGTGCGGCTGCTTCGTTGCCGAGCGCCTGCCCGGTCGCACGGGCAGGGTAGCCCGCGCACAGGCTGGCCTCGACGAGCGGGCAGGAAGTATCGACTGCCCGCGTTGTGTTTGCTCCGTCGATTCGCGCCGTTAATTCGTAGCTGAAAGCCAAAGACGATTTCGAAGAATTCATTGCACAGTGAGGGCCATGTAGACAGTTACGCCGCCGTCGTCAGGTAACGCTAGGGGGTGAGGTGAGCGAGCGCCCGGGCGTTCTGGCCTGAGCGCGAGCTTGCGAATATGCTTTGGCACCGTGCGTTGCCTCCCAAGCCACCTAACGCTCCGCTCGTCCCGATCAGCCGCATGCGCACGCCTCAGCGTCGCAGCGTTGCTCGCTGGCGTCAGCGTCGCTGAAACCGCGAGCGCCAGGCCTTTCGAGGACTACCTCAAGCCGACGCCCACCGTCGCGCCGCTCAGCTCAGCTAGCTGGGGAGTGGCGGGGGTGCTGCCGCGCGACCTGTCCAACGGCATCGAAAGCGCCAAGGGCGCGGGCGTCCACCCAGACTACTACTACTGGGACGGACAGATCATCAAAGCTCAGGACGGCAAGTATCACCTGTTCATGAGCACGTTCTCGGGGGACACGAATTTCGGCACCGCCTGGCAGACCTCGGACGCCTTCCATGCCATCAGCCAAACCAACGTGCTCGGCCCGTACGTACGCCAAGACTACATCTACAGCGACAACGGGTCGCACAAGGGACACAACGTCTCCGCGGTCGAGTTACCAGATGGCAGCTACGCCGTCGTCGTCAGTGAGATCGTTCCCTTCACGATCTACAAGTCGAGCTCTCTCGACGGTCCGTGGACGGGGTGCAAGCCTACGAGCGGAATCGGTGCATCCAACATCAGCCTGATCCCGCGCCACGACGGCAAGTTCGAAATCGTGGAGCGCAACGGAACCATCGCGATCTCGGACACGCTGTGCGGCAACTACGTGAAGCAGATGCCGACGTGCGCGTATACCCAGAACAATACCGACGCACAGGGCAATCCGGTTGTCGGCAGCATCTACCCCAAGCGAACGTCGATACCTGGGGTGTCGAATCCCACCTACATCTGGCAGGAGGATCCCCACATCTGGCGCAGCGGAGGCGTCTACCACGTCATCTATTCGGGTTCCGGAGATCGCGTTGGCTGGCACGTGTATTCGACCGACGGCCTCAATTGGAAGGACAACGGGTACGCCTGGTCCCCGCGCGACTATCAGAAGATCTTCTGTTACGAGGGCACGACCACTTGTTCGCAGTGGTACAAGATGGAGCGCCCGGGCGTGGTTCTAGAAGACGGTCATCCCACCCACATCACCTGGGCCGTGTCCGATGTAGACAAGGACAACCAAGTCCTCCCCGGCACCCCTCATGGCACCAAGATCGTCGTGGTGCCCTTCGACGGCGTTTCTTTCGACAACGATTTCGGTAGCGGCGGGACGGGCGGTGCGGGGGCCGGTGGCGCGGGGACCGGTGGCGCGGGGACCGGTGGCCGCGCGGCGGGCGGTGCGGGAAACGGTGGCCGCGGCGCGGGCGGTGCAGGGACCGGTGGCACAGGCGCTAGTGGTGCGGGGACGGGTGCTGCGTCAGGCACGGGAGGCACGGGCGGAAACGGTGGAACAGCCGGCGCCGTTGCTGGCAGCGGTGGCCTCACGTCCACCGGCGGCGCCGCCGTCGGCGGCTCGACGAGTGGCCAAGCGGCAACCGGAGGGCGTTCGAACTCCGCTGGCGCCACCGCCACGGGCGGTGCCGTGAGTAACGGCGCAGGAGGGCGGTTCGCGGCTGGCGGTCAACTTGCGGTCGCCGGGACGCAAGCGTCACACGGTTCGAAGCCCGATACAGGGTCCGATGCCGAGGGTTGCGGTTGTCGAGTCGCGGAGGGGCCGGCTCCGTCGAAGTCACTCGCCGTCTTGACGCTTCTCGGGCTGCTCGGCCGCCGACGCTCCAGGCGCCGCAGCAAGCGATAGCCGCGCTTAAACTCAGGGCGGGCTCAACGTCACGACGTAACCGTCGGCGGCGGTGGCCCAGTCGATGGTGACTGTCATGGCGTTGCAAGTCACGGTCGCGGCCGCATTGGAGACGACCGCGGGGGCGCTCAGGGCCGCATTGCCAGTCGGCATCTTTTCCACGAGGACCTTCGTTGAGCCGCCCGTCTGCAGCCAGCCCGGGATGTTCTTGATGACGACGTTGACTGCCCCCGTCACACCCTTGTTACCCACCACGATGATGGACTTGGCGGCGCACGCATCCTGATACGCCACGGCATCCACTTGCATTCCGGCCGTGACGCTGGTGCGCAAGCCGGTCTGATCGGCGTAGCGCTTGTAGATCCAATACTGACTGTTCGGCTTCCAGTTGGGCGCCACGAGGTCCCCCATGTTCGAAAAGAACGTCGATCCGCCGGCCCAGTTGCTGCGCATACCTTCGATGCCGGCCCGAGCGAATCTTGCCAGGAACCAGGCGGAGTGGCCCGGGTTCTGCTCGGCTGTCGAACCATATTCGTTGAGGTCGAAGCCTTTCACGCTCGTGATTCCACGGCTCGAAAGCCCGCGATTGATCGTGGCCAGATCGCCCACCGGATCGCCCCCCCCGCCAGCGTCGTGCCACGTGATGTAATCCGGCATGACGTTGTTCGTCTTGGCGTAGTCGAGGAAGGCGCCCATCCAGGAACCACCCGCGCCCGTCGAGAGGCTCGGCCCTTCGATCATGGCGCCGGGTATCGCGGTGCGGATCTGCTGGTAGGCGTGCTTCCAGGTATCCAGCCACTGTGCCTGGGTTCCTTTCCAGAAGCCGCTGTAATCGGCCTCGTTCCAGAGCTCCCAGCGCACGTCGGGACCGGTCATGCCATTGGCCTTCACGTTGTCGATGAGCTGCGTCATGAAATCCGTGAACGTCGTCCAATCGCCGCCATCTCCGGGAATCGGGCAGGAATACTGGTAGTCGTCACTGACCAGTATCTGCATCGGCACTCCCAGCTCCTTCGCCTTCGCGTAGTACCCCTTAATCACCTTCCAATGGGTGTCCCAGGCCGCCTGTCCGCAGTCCCCAGTGACTCCGCGCCCGGCGCGGAATCCTGTTACTTTGATGTCGCTCAGCAGGGCGGTGGGCGGCTGGACGCCATCTTCGGAAATGCCGTAGATGAACCCGGAACCGGAATACGTCGGCGCGCCCTGGGCCATCGCCATATCGAGCGTGACCGAATCTTTGGCCGAAGGCGGCGCGGGTGGAGTGCACGTCGCAGTCCCGCCCGCGCCTGCCTGTGCCGGCGTGCACGGCGCGCCACCGGCGCCCGACGTTCCGCCCGTGGGAGGAGCGCCCGCGCCGCCGCTGGTTCCCGCCGTGCCCGCCGCTCCGCCGGCGCCGGAGCCCGCTCTCCCGCCCGACCCAGCACCGCCACCACTGCCCGCGACACCGCCGCGCCTACCACTGGTGCCACCGATGCCCCCGATACCACCGCCACCGGTGCCACGGCCCGCGACGCCGTTCGTGCCGCCGGCCCCGGCATTCGAGTTACCGCCGGAGCCGCCTGGCGACCGCCCGCCAGTTCCGCTGGTATTACCGGTGCCGGACGTGCCGCCTTTTCCTGACGTGTCGCCAACTCCGGCCGCACTGCCGCCACTCGAACAACCCGAGGTAGCCGCGACCAGCCCGACGGCACCGGCCAGCGCGAGTAAACGACCCCAACAGTGCGCAGTACGCGTCATCGGCGTCCGCGCGCCGGCTGCGGTCTCTGGTTGCTTCGACATGGAGGAGGCGAACTCTCAGAGAGCTGCCGACCGCACGGGCTTTGTGCACGACAAAACGCAGATGCGCCTCCCGGGTTGCACGCGAGTGCGTTCGTATGCGCTCGAGCAAACGCCCAGAGGCCGCGACGCGCGGCACGGGTAAGCGTCGAGGTCGTTATACTTGCCGCAGTCACGCGCCGCTGAGGCGGACATCCCGAAGGTGTCCGCCTCGCCGTGACGCGTTTACTCTGCCGCCGTCGCGACCGACTCCGGTGTCGCCGGGCGCGCCGCGAACGGCAGAATTTTGCCGAGCCGATCGCGCGCGGAGTTGACGGCGTTTTCCGCGAGGCCGGGAGCCTTCTCCTTGGCGATTTCGGCGAGCTCGGCCGCTGCTTGCGCGAAGAGCACCGCCGCGGACTTGGTGCTCGCAGGAGCATCCTTGGCGGCGTTCGTCAAAAATTCTAGCGCGGCCGAGGCCTGCTTGCGGGCGAGCTTGAAGCGACGCTCGGCGGGCGACAGATTCACGACCTCTGCCACTTCGTGGATGAGATCGACGGGCGTCGAGCCGCCGGCGTGCGGCGACTTGTGCAGTCCCGCCGCGTACTTCGGATTCGCCTGCAAGAACGCGCGCAGCTTCTCCACGCTGAGACCCGTCGTCGCGAGCGCGCGCTCGAACTCTTCGCCGGCGGCTTGGCGCGCCTTGAACAGGTACATCTGCACGCGGCTCTGGAAGTTCACGGCGCCGTCGCCGCTCGTCTCGACGGCACAGTAAATCGTGCCGGGATAGCGTTCGGTGATGAGCGACTGCACGCCGTCCGACACGCTCGAGCTCGGCATGCAGCCGAACGGCTTCACGCTGAGCGTCATGGTCGCCTTGCTCTTCACGACGTTCAAAATCAGCTTGCCGACTTCCATGTGGCCTTCGCCGCCACGGAGATCGTTGTTGTAAAAGGGGGCTGCGACGTCGGCCACTTCGTCCATGTCCGGCAGGTGATAGCCGTAGAATCCGCCGATGTTGGCGAAGGTCTGAAAGCCGAGCCGGATGGCCTTGTCGGCGGCCCAGAGCGACGCCTTCATTTTGAAGGCGTGAAAGTCGCTCGTGCCGGCGAGTCCCGCTTTGGCGCTGTCTTTGCCGCGCAAGTGCGCGCGGCTCTTGGTGTCGAAGCGCACCTCCCACACGTTGTAGAGCAGCCAAGCCGTGACGAACTGGATGTCGCACTCGGCGCCTTCCTGCTCGAGGAAGCGCTGCAGCTGGTAGTTGCCGTCGCCTTCGGTCGTCATCGCCCAGAATTCGCCGATGATGGCGACCTTGGGCTTCGGGATCGTGCGATCGACCTCGACCTTTTCGAAGAGCTTTCGCGACCGGTGGAGCGCCCACAAAATGCTGCGTTTCTCGAAGAGCGCGTCGTAACAAATCTTCTTGGCCTCGGCGACGGCTGCGTCGGTCGCACCGGGCACCACCTCGTACGGACGCAGGCGGTAGGCGATACCGTTGATTACGTCACCGGCGAGCAGCCCCTTCAAGAGCCCGATGAAGAACGGGGGATTGAGCTCGAGCCCGCTCTCCTCGCCCGTCGCTTGGCTCAAGCCGCCCTGCTGCTGGAACAGCATCACGCGGAAGCCGTCGAAGCCCGCGTCGCGCAGGGCCTTGCGGTACTCGGTCACGTACATGCCGAAGCGGCAGGGGCCGCACGCGCCTGCCGTCAAGAACACGTAGTTATCGACGACCTCCTTCGCGGAGAGTCCCTTCTTGTCGCGCAGGTGCACGAGGAACTTCACGAGATTTCCGACCGTGAAGTACGTCGGGTTGCACTGCCCGCGGTTGCCGAACTCCTTGCCGGCGCGCAGCGCTTCGTAGTCGGGCGCGTCGAGCGGCACCACGTTGTAACCGAGGCTCCGGAAGGCGCCGGAGATGAGGTAGTCGTGCGCCATCGTCAGGCCGCCGATGAGCAGCGTGACGTTGCCCTTCTCGCGCTTCGTGAAGCTGAGGTTCGCCATCTTCTCGACCCATTGCTCTTCTGCCGCGAGGCCGAGACGGGCGCGTTCTTCGGCCTCGAAGCGGGCAAGCTCCGCGTCGACGTCGAGTGACTCCTGTTTCCGTCCCGCGATGGGCAGGGCGCGCTTTTGGCTGTGAGCTTCGGAAATCGATTGGGTCATCGGGGGTTCTCCTACGGGGTCGACTTGATCAAGTCTTGGAAGATCAGATCTCGATCGGCGTGAGCGGGCGTACGCCACGCGAAAAAGCCGGCGAGACCGGTGGTTGGGCCCCTTGTGCGCAGGAAGTGACGCACGGGCTTTCGGCAAACGCGAAGTCGTGTCGGGGCAGGGATTGGGGGCGCGGCGCTATTTCGCGCATGGCGCCGCGCGAATGAAGCGTTCGCTTACCAGCAAAGCGCCGGCCCCGCCGGTTCTCTCGTAGCGAGTCGCTTCCCATGACGATCGAGATCTTGCCTTCCACGGTCTACAAAGTTGCTGGTGAGATCGAAGAAGAGTGGTTATTCGGCGGCGGTCGCTTCGGCAGCGATGCGTTGGATCGAACCGTCGGGCATCTTTTTGCCCAGTTTCATGATGCCGCTCGTGGGCTCGGGCGCGAGCGCGGGGGCCGCGTAGGCCCGCACTTTTTCGGCCAGCTCCGCGATGCTCTGCTCGAGCGCGGGGTCGTTCTGCTTCACGCTCTCGAGCTGCGCTTGGCGCAGGCGCAGGAGCTCGAGGCGTTTCTCGTCGATGCGCCGCGCGAGCTCGCGCTTCTTCGAGCCGAGGTCTTCGAGCCGTTCCTGCTGCAAGAGCAGCGAGTGCGCGTAGGTCTTGACGCGGATCTTGATCGAGCCGCCCGGCTTGTTGGCGTCCAGATCGTGCAAGGCCGCCGACGGCGTCTTCGACGTTTGCAGGATGGCGTCGATGAGGCCGTAGGTCGGCGCGTCGTGACCGCACTTGAAGCTCGAGAGATCGAGCACGGCGACGTTCGGGTGATGCGCCGCGAACGCCGCGCCCCACACCTTCTGCGCGCTGTTGACCGAGTAGTTCTCGGGCCAGACGTGGTTGAGCTCGAGCGGCGTCTTGATCACGCCGCGCTCGAGCTCGTCCTTGTAGTAGCGATCGAGGTACTCGCGGTCCTTCGGAATCGAGCGAATCGAGAGGATCGGGTAGCCGAGCACCTGAAACTCCTCGGGGATCCCGTGATTCAAGCCCGGATCCGAGTGGTACGGGCGATTCAGCACCAAAATCGCGATGCGATCCTCGGCTTCGACCGTCTCGAGGATGGCGCGACCCTTCTCTTGCAGATCCTTGTCGAAGGCGTCGAACGCGTGCCACGCCTCGCGACAGGCGTGATCGTTCTCGTCCTCGGTGACGTCGAGGCGGCTGCCGAACGTTTCGAACATGCGGCGCGCGAGCAGCACCGGCTCCTGGAACGAGAGCGCGGGGGCGAGGTACTCGATGCCGCGCTGCGCGAAGAAGTCGACCTCTTTGGTGAACGCCGCCTTCATCACGTCCGGCGTGCCCGCAACGATCGGACAGGACGCGTTGTCCTGCGTGTCCTTCACGAAGTTGTTCACGTGCGTGAGGATCGGGAAGAAGATGTAGTCGAGCTGGCGTTTCCGCTCGGGCTCATGGTGGTGGAAGAGCAGGTTGTGAACGTGCGCCTGCGCCACCTTGCTCGGGAAGCACGGATCGATCGAGCCGTACTTGCCGCCCTCGACCCACATCTCCTCGCTCGTCGCGTCGCTGAACACGATGTTCGAGCGACCGAAGCCGAGCGCCTCGAAGTACGCGCGGAAGAACGGCGCCGTCGAATAGATGTTGAGCACGCGCGGTATGCCGACGCGCAGCGTTTTACGGCGCTTCTGCGCAGCTTCACTCGAGCGCCGGAACGGGCGCGTCACCTTCTCGTGCTTCACGCGGAAGAGCGATTTGACGACGCGCACGTCCTCGATCGGCGTGCCTTCGGCCGGCATCGGCGCCGCGTCGTAAAGGTGCACGAACGCGCGCGTCGCCTCGTAATCAACGAGGTTCGGGAACTCCGCGGCCGTCTTTTTGCGCTCGGCCATCAGCGAGAGCATCGCTTCCTTGCTCTCGACGGTGCCCTTCTCGCACGAGAAGCCGGAGATGTAGCGCGAGGTCGAGCCGTCCGGGCGCTTCGCGTCGATGAACGTGCGTTTGCACTCGTTCGGACAGAAGTGACACGTCGTCGAATCGTTGGTCGTCGCCGTGTACTCCAAATCCAGCACGCCCTGCATGCCGATGAAGCGCGTCTTCCCCGTGCGCTTGTAGCGGCGTAGCGTCTCGATCGCGGCGCCGATCGCGCCCGCTTCGCCCGTGTG
>JAICTZ010000022.1 GCA_025936115.1 Polyangiaceae bacterium | reverse complement strand
GGAGTGCTTTAGGCCTCGTCTCCAGCTCGGGGCTGGAGACTTCGGAGCAAGTCCCTCCGGCTTTCAGCCGTGACACGCTGCGCGTCGCTTCGCTCGCGCCCGAGGAGTGCTTTAGGCCTCGTCTCCAGCTCGGGGCTGGAGACTTCGGAGCAAGTCCCTCCGGCTTTCAGCCGTGACACGCTGCGCGTCGCTTCGCTCGCGCGCGGGGAGGGCTTTAGGGCTCGTCTGGTCCTAACCGGAGACGGGTTACGACATGCCAGCGTGACAGCACGAGTAGTCGGGGTTAGGCATCGGCGCGTGAACCCGTTTCGTCCGCCAGTCCGTCGCCTTCGGACCCTGCAACCATCGGGCGGCGAGGGCCTGCACGGTTCGCGCGTGCGGTGCGGCCGCTCGTAGCGCCGGAACCCCGATGAAGGACGGCTCAGCAAAGTCTTACCCCCAGCTCGCGGAGTATGTCCGCCTTCGCGTGTCCGTCACCGACGGCTCCGACGCGGGGACGAGCTCTGAGCTATCGCACTTGCCGCTTCGGGTCGGCGCCTCCTCCGAGAGCGACCTGGTGCTGTCCGACGCTGGGATCGCAGGGCGTCACTGCACGCTCGAATCGGTGGATGAGGGTGTGCGCATTCGCTACGAGGGCTCGCCGGACGGCGTGTTCCTAGGCGACACGCGCGTCTTCGACGTGATCGCGGCCCTTCCGGCACGGATTTCGCTAGGCGAGAGCCGGCTCCTGATCGAGCGCTTGCCCGAACCGCTCATCCGCAAGCGCGTCTCCAGCGAGAGCTTCGGAGACTTATTGGGGCGCTCTGCCCGGATGCGGGAGCTCTTCGCAGAGTTAGCCGGTATCGCGGAGCTCGATGGCAGCGTGCTCATCCGAGCTGACCGGGGCGCCGGCAGGCAGCTCGTCGCCGAATCGCTCCACGACGCGAGCGCTCGCCGCAACGGTCCCTTCGTCTTCGTCGACTGCAGTGACCTGCGCCATCCACCCACCCGCGAGAGTCTGTTCGGGCATGAACGAGGCGCGTCTGCCGGACCAGGCGAGGTGCACGCCGGCGCGTTCCAGCAAGCCCATGCGGGGACTCTTTATCTGCACGAGGTAGGCTCACTGCCAAAGGCTCTGCAGCTGGACATCGAGCGCGTGCTCGAAACGGGCGGGGTGCTGACAGTCGGGGCGAGCCAAGGAACACGCGTGGACGTTCGCCTTCTGAGCTCCAGCAGCACGAACCTGGCTCACGAGGCAAAGCTCGGCCGCTTCGGCCTCGGACTGCTCGAGCGGCTCGCCCGCCACGAGGTGAGGATCCCTGCACTCTGCGATCGCATGGAGGATCTGCCGTTGCTCGTGGAACACGTCCTGCGCCGCGCGAGCCGCGCGGACTCCATCCGCGAAGTTCCCGCCCCGCTCCTTTCGGCGCTCGCCGCGTACGATTGGCCCGGCAACGTGCGAGAGCTCGTCGCCGTGGTGCGGATGCTGATGCTGGACCGCGCCGGCTCGAGCACGTCGAACCAGGCTCGCCTCTCCCCGACGGATGCCCCCCCGGTGCTCGAGCCGACCCTGCTCGAGCCGCTGCGCATTGCGCGACGCGCGGCAAGCGACCGCTTCGAGCAGGCCTACGTCGACGCCTTACTCGCGCGTACGCAAGGGAACGTGACTCGCGCCGCGGCGATCGCCGAAGTTTCACGCCAGATGATGCAGAAGCTCTTGCGCAAGTACCGCCAGCGCTAGCTCGGAGCTAGCCGCCGTCACTCATCGATGCGTCGGGCACCTCGCCGGCGTCGGGCACCTCGCCGGCGTCCCGGAGGTTGGAGGAGTCCGGGGGAGGCGTGATGATTTCAGTGACGATGATGCACACCTTCGTCGGCTGTTCGCAGAGCGGTATGAGGCCTGAGACACAATTGGGAGATTTGCACACCATGCAGTCGACCGTCTCCTCCGGCAGGGAAGCGATTCGCCGCTCCGCCTCCTCACGGTAAGCCTTGTTGATCGCCGTATTGCAGGACAGGATCCCGGTGCAGTCCTTGGTGTTGCCGCCCACGATGGTGCAGTCGGAATCCGTTTCGCACGCTTGCCACTTCTGCTTAAGGGCAGAAAGCTCGTCCCGCAGCTCCTCGCAGTGCGAGGTATTGCAGCTCGTGGCGAACGACGCGGCGACTGCACAGAGTGCCAAGAGCGACAGTACGAGGGAGCGGCGACTCGACATTGGGGCTTGCCTTAGTGGGAGATAGCGGGCTTGAGCACGATGTTTTCGCGAACGAGATGGGCGGCGAGCGCGAACACTCGGCCCTCTTGCGTGCTCGAAAGGCGTTCGTAGAGCCTGGCGGCTTCGGCGTTCCGGCCTTCGAATGCTGCGTTGATCGCGTCGCGCTCGGCCGCCGCGTACAACCGGCGCGGAGCGGCCGGGGAGCTTGCGGCTGCGCTCCCGACTTCGATGATCGACGCACCGACCGAGGACGCCGGGCCCGCGAGGGGCGGAGCGCTGGTCGAGGGCCGCGCAACCGAGAGAACGGTCGACGGCGCAGAACCGCTCGCGGGAGGGGCCAGCGCAGACGGCGCTGCGGCGGCGGAGGCCGACGGCGCTGCGGCCGCGGAGGCCGGCGGACGCGCGCTCGCGACCTTCTTGACCCGGGCGGGTGCAGGTGCCGGCTGTTCGTCGGGCATCAACGCGACCCCAACCAGGCCAAAGGGAAGCAGCACCAGCGTCAGCTTCTTCACGATCGACGCTTCACGCCACGACGAACGCAGCGAGAACCTCGAGGCGACGCGCGGCGCCTCGGGTGCGGGGACCTCGAGCGGCCCCAGCCGCACGTTCGACGCAACTGCCGGACGCCCTGCCGCCGGCACCGGCGTCGTGCCGGAAGCGCGGCGAACGTCGTCAGCGTACGCTTGAGCCGAGATGAGGGCGGCGCTCGGCGTTGCCTCCGCGACGCGTTCGGCGTGGGCGCGCAGCGCGCCGCCGTCTGCCAGCGTGTTCGGTCCCAGCAGATCGCCTTCACGCGCGATGGAGTTGGACGGTGCAGCGCCTGGAGCGCCCAGCGCGGGCGGCGGCGCCTCGGCGGGTGCGAGCACGGGCGCCGGGGGGGGGCCCGCCGCGAAGACCCGTACCGCCGGTGGCAGCGTCACCTGCGCCGCCGCGGTCTGGGAGGCCAGAGTCCGATCCACGCGCCCGACCGGCACCATGGGCGCAGGCTGGATCTTGGGGGTGTTGGCCGGCGGCGGGGCCTGCTTTTCGCGGTTTTCCGCAGGCGGCGCTGACGACGCCGGTCGAGACTCCAGCACGCCTGGCGGCGTATGCCACTGCGCGGTGGAGTCGAGTCGGTGAGCGGGAGCAGGGAACGCGCCGCCGCCCGCCGGCTGAACAGCGTGGGGGCCCCGGGGCCCCTGAACGTGGGGAGCAGGCTGGACGGGCGCGACCCCGGCCATCGGCGGGCGCGCAGCCTCAGGCTGGGGTGGCGGCTCGGAACGACCCGCGGCCGCGGGGTATGCCGGCGCCGGCGCCGTGAGCCCCAGAATCTGGGTGTGAAGTTGGCGGGCGGGCTGCGCAGGCTCGCTGGGCTGACTCAGAGGACCCAGCGGCTGAGTGCCACCTCGCGCAGCGTCGTTCGTGACCAGCAGGCGCACGGCGCCGAAGTGAAGCTTGCAGCCGACCGGGGCGGCGTGCCAGCCCGCGCCGAGCTCTCTGCCATCGAGAAAGACACGCGCGGTCGGGGCGGCCGGTGCCACATGGACCTCGCGCCCGTCGAACGCGAGGTAGAGGTGAACGGGCTCGACTCCCGGGGCCACGATGACCCAATTGGACTGCGCCCCGACGCTGAACCCCGAAACGGGGTTCCCCGGCGGGAAAGAAAGCGATGGCGCTCGTGTCTCGCCCCCAACGACGGTGAGGACGGTCGGCGCTCGAGACGCACTCACGCCGCGCCTCCGCGATAACCAGGCTGAGCGTACGCCGTGCGAGCTGCCGCCAGCACGGGATCAGGGAGCGTCACACCGTGTTCTTCGAGCTGGTGCATGCACGCGGGGAGAACACCGCTCGGCACGAGCTCGCTCACGACCTTACCGTTGGCATCGAGCCCGTCGTACTTGCGCACGAAGATGTCCTGAAGGCGGTACTTCTGCGTCTCCAGATCGAAGCCGGTTACCTCCGTGATGTGCGTCACCTTACGACTGCCGTCCTGCAGCCGGGAAACCTGCACGATCATCTGGACGCCGGAGCCGATTTGCGAGCGCATCGCCGCCAGCGGCATTTCCACGTCGCTCATCATCGCCATCGTCTCGAGGCGCGTCAGCGTGTCCTTGGGATAGGACGCGTGCAGCGTACCCATACAACCGCCGTGACCGCTGGTCATCGCCTGGACGATATCGAGCGCTTCTCCGCCCCGGATCTCGCCCACGATGACGCGATCCGGACGCATGCGCAGCGTCGCCCGAAAGAGATCGCGGATGCCCACGGCGCCCCGGCCCTTGGGGTCCGCGGCGCGTGCCTCGAGCTGGACGACATGCGGCTTCTGGAACTGGATCTCCCGCGAGTCCTCGATCACCACCACTCGCTCGCCGTCGGGGATGAAGCTCGACAGAGCGTTCAACATCGACGTCTTGCCGCTGCCGGTGCCGCCCGCGATGATGATGTTGAGCTTCGAAATCACGAAGGCTTGCAGCGAGGCGGCCGCGATGCCCGGCATCGAGCCGAACTCGACCAGGCGCTGGACCGTTAGCGTCTCCTTGAAGAAGCGGCGAATCGCGATGTGCGGCCCCTCGGGAGCGACGGGTGGAATCAGTGCCTCCACGCGCGAGCCGTCGGGCAGACGGCCTTCGAGGATCGGGCGCTCCTCGTTCACGTGCTTGCCCACGAACTGCGACAGATTTCGGAGCGCCGCGAGCAACGCTTCTCGGCTCGGGAAGCGGGCGTCGGTGAGCTCGAGCTGGCCGCGCCGTTCGATATAGATTTGGTTGGGACCGTTGATCATCACCTCGCTCACCGCCGGATCGTCCAAGAACGGCACGATCGGTGCGAAGAACTGCAGGATCGTCTGCTCGAAAACCTCCTTGGGGATCATCGAACGTCCCTGTTCAACCGAGCGCGTGCCGTTTCAGCAAAAGGTCCGTCCGGGCTGAGCTTCAAGTAGGCGAGGTCGTGCTGGTCCGCGAGCTCGAGCGCGTCCCCCTCCGCGCGCAGCACCGAGGCGAGCGCGTAGTGCGCCTCGGCCCACTCCGGGGCTTGTCGCAGGACTCTGTCGAGGAGCTCCCGTGCCCGCGAGACCTCGCCCACCGCTGCGTGGAGCGACGCGGCCGCAAACGCGATGTCCAGATCGTTCGGACGGCGGTAGAGGTACTGTTCCGCGTACTCGATCGCTGCAGGAAAGCGCTGATCCGCCACGCAGACCACGAGCAGCTTGGAAACGATGAGATGCGGGTCCGCGCCTGCCTTCAGCGCCGAGGCGTAGTACTCCTCGGCGCGCGTCGTGTCACCGACGGAAACGGACGCCTCCGCCTTCTTGAGCAGCTCGGCGGCCGTCGACTCCTGCTGAACGGCAGCCTCTTCCTGCCTGCGTTCCGCCGCCGCGCTGGCGCAGGCAGAGCTCGCCGCACATACCGCAAGCGAGAAAACGAGTGAACGCGCGGCAGCAAAAGTCGCAGACATGTGCGTTTTTCTAGGAAATTTGGCAATATTCATTTCTTGCCTTTGAGCTGCTGACCGACCTGGCGGAGCCACTCGACGTACGGGCCCTTCTTGCCGTCCGTCAACGCCGACAACACTTGCACGTCTTTGCGGGCGAGCTCGTAGTCGTTTACCGCGAGCATGTGCGACAGCCTGATGCGACGCGCGCGAAAGTCGTCCACCAGCTCGCGCTTGAGGCCCGTCGCAATCTCCTCCGCGTAGCGCGCGTCGCTTTCCGCTCCTGCTTTGTTGAAGCAAGCGGCGCCTAGCTCGAACAACGATACCGCCTCGACCCCCTCCTTCACGGCGAACGGCAAGCGCTCCCGCTTGGTGTCCCCGAGCTCGCACTGCTCCAGCGCGAAGGCACGCGCCGCTGACGGTTCCGACTGCGGACAGCTCGGCACGGTGGTCGCGAACAGCTCGGGGGCCTGGGCAGGAGGCGGCGCGATGGGCGCCTCCGGGTCCACCAACAAAACGTAGGCGCCGAGTCCGAACAGGGCGACGAGCCCGAGCTGCACCACGGGGTTGCCCTTGCTCTTCTCCTTCGTCCGGAGGTTGCCCCCCTCGCCGAGGTCGGGCACGAAGGTGACGAACAAGCGGATCCTGCCGATACCGAGCACCGAGTCGGTCGACAGCGCGCTCGCGGTGAGCGGCATGTTGTTGATCGTCGCGGGCGGATGATCTGCTTTGGTTTGCGCGCGCAGCGTGCCGGAGAACGACTCGATCAGCACGTGCTCGTAAGCGGCTTGATCCATCGGCAGGCGAACGTCGCAGTGGGACGCGCTCCCGATCATTGCGCGTTCGCCCTCGACCACGATCGACTCGCGTCGACCGTCAGGGTGGCGAATATCGAATTGGATGATGCCCACGTATTATCCTCGGGTTTCGCGGCTTTGCGGAGTCATCCGTTCGCCTGCAATTTCATCACGATCGGCGCGACAATCAGCATCAGGATGCACACGAAGACCAGCACTAGCGGCCCGATCATCGCGACTCCGGCCTTGGCGGCTGCCTCTTCGGCGCGCACCGTGCGCTTGCGCCGCGACACCTCGGCTTGAATCTTGAGCACCTCGACCACGGGGTTGCCCCGCATCTCGGCCTGGACGACGGCACCCACGAACTCGACGACGGAGTCGACCGGCACGCGCGCAGCAAACTCCTCGAGCGCCTGGCTGCGCGTGCGACCGAGCTGTAAGCTCTGCAGTATCAGCGTGAACTCTTCGACCACGGGATCGTCCGGGCTGCCGGACTTCTCGACCACTTGTCGCACCGAGCCGGGGAAGTCGAGCCCTGCTCCCATCGCGAGCGCCAGGAGGTCGATCGCGCTCGGCAGCCGGCGATCGACTCTCTTCATGCGCTCCGCGGCGGCCTCCGAAATGCGCATGGAGGGCATGGCCGCGCCGATCAACAGCCCCCCGATGGCGAGGATGTTGCCCATGCCGCTCACCGAGCCGGCGAGCACTCCCACCGCCAGCCCCATGACCGAGGTGATGACACTGAGACCGACGACCTCCTCGGGCAAGAGGCCCAGAAAATCGCCCGCGAGGGAAATCTTCAGATTCAGCTGCTTGTGGCTGGCCTCTGAAATCAGGCCGGTAAAACGCGCGCCGATCCAGCGCACCATGGGCTCGAGGGTCATCCAGAAGGGAGTCGACTCCAGCGCTCGCTGGCGCTTCAGGCCGCGGAGGCCTAGCCGCTTGCTGTTGCCCGCCGGGGCAGATGCTGCGACGTGAACGATGATGAAGAGCGCAACGGCCGTCGCTAGCAGGACCAGGATGCGCAAGGTGGCGAAGCGCAGGTTCATATGTCGACCTTCAGGATCTTGCGCGCAGTCAAGAGTGATGCGAGCCACAGCGCAAGGGCGAGCGCGACCACCAGGGTGCCGACGAAGGTGGTTTGCAGCGGAGTGAAGTACGTTGCGTCGAGCATCGTGAACGCGAAGCAGATGGCGAAGGGAAAGATCGCGAGAACCCAGAGCTGAGCGCGCGCCTCCGAGGTCTTGGTCTTCACGACGCCTTGCAGGCGGTTCATTTCGCGAATGGTCGCGGCGGTGTTCTCGAGTACCACGGGTAGGTTGCCGCCGACCTGCAGGCCAATGAGCAACGCGGAGAGGGCGTTGTCGATGTCGACGCTGTTCAGGCGGGACGACATGTTCAAGATCCCCTGCTCGAGCGTGCTTCCGATGCGCATCTCCTTGAGCAACCTGTCAATCTCGAGCCGCATGGGCATCGGCAGCACCGGCACGATCGTGCCGAGCGCCGCGGAGGGGCTGGGTACCGTCTTCAGTGCATTGGCGAGCCCCAGGATCAGAGCGTCGAGCTGACTTTCCAGCCGGGTGATGTGCTCGGTGCGTTTGGTGCGCACCCAGAGCACCGGTCCGAAAGCCACCGGGAAGAGTCCGAGATACCAATAGGGCAGGTCGATGGCCAGCCCGAGCGCGGTGACGGCGCAGGCCGCGAGTGCTTGCCCGAGGACGATCCGCTCCCCCGCGGCGGGCATGAACAAGAGCTTCAGCGAGCGGTCGAGCTGCGCCGTATACTTTCGATAGTAGCGGGTGAGCACCGTGTCCCCGGCGAACGCGGCGTAGATGAGCCAGCTCACGCCGAGCGCGACCAGGAGCTGCCCGCCGAGCTTGAGCAGCAGCGGGTAACCGAAAAAGCTCACAGGAAGCGCTCCCCCGGCTTGACCAGGCCCATGACCAGAAACTGATTCAAATAGGTCGGCAAGAAGCCGGTCGCGCGGTACTCGCCGATCACCTTGCCTTTGTCGCTGGTGCCCGTGCGAATGAACTGAAAAATCGGAACGATTTCGATCTCGCCTTCGTCGTTGATACCGGTCACCTCGGTGATGGCGGTCACCCGGCGACTACCGTCGGAGAGCCGCGACTGCTGCACCAGAACGTGGATGGCACCCGCGATTTGCTCGCGGATGGCGCGCACGGGAAGCTCGAGCCCGCTCATCAGTACGAGCGTCTCCAGTCGGGCCAGCGCCTCCCGCGGCGAGTTGGCGTGGGTCGTCGTCAGCGAGCCATCGTGGCCGGTGTTCATCGCTTGCAACATGTCGAGCGCCTCACCACCTCGACACTCACCGACGACGATCCGGTCCGGACGCATGCGGAGGGCATTTTTGACGAGATCGCGGATCGTGTATTCGCCCTTGCCCTCCATGTTCGGGGGGCGGGTCTCGAGCGACACGACGTGCGGCTGCCGGAGCTGCAACTCCGCTGCGTCCTCGATGGTAACGATGCGCTCGTCGCTCGGGATCGCGGCCGATAGAACGTTCAAGAGCGTGGTCTTGCCGCTGCCGGTGCCCCCGGCGATCACCATGTTCTTCTTGGCGACCACACTGCGCGTGAGAAACCTTCCCATCTCTTCCGTCAGAGCGCCGAACGAGATCAGCTTCTCGAGCGTGAGCGGGCTCCTCGCGAACTTGCGAATGGTGATGGCGGAGCCGCGTAGCGCCAGCGGGCGAATCACCGCGTTCACCCGCGAACCGTCGCGCAGGCGTGCGTCGACGATGGGGGACGATTCGTCGATACGCCGGCCGAGCGGGGTCACGATACGCTCGATGATCGCTCTCACTCGCTCGTCGTCGGTGAAGCGGGCCGAGGAACGCGTGAGCTTACCGTTCCTCTCGACGTAGATGGTGTCCGGGTCAACCACCATGATTTCGCTCACCGCGGGGTCGGCCAGGAGATTCTCGAGCGGCCCCAGCCCGAGCGCTTCGTCCACCATTTCGCCGACCAGCGCGTCGCGGTTCACGCCCGCCGGAATGCGCTCCTCGAGCGTGCCCACGATGCGGCGAAGGGCCACCAGCAGCTTGGGCCTGAGTGACGGATCGTCGAGCTTGGCCGCCTCGACCGTGGCCAAGTCCAAGTGCTCGAGCAACAGGCGGTGGATCTCCCTGCGCAGGGAAACGGCCTCGCGCCGCTCGGCCTGCTCCGCGAGATCGCGATCACGTTGCTCGACCTCGTTGGCCTCGGGGGAATCCTGTTCGGACGGCGCTCTTGCCGGCGGCGGCTGGGTCGGCGCTTCGGCAGCAGCACGCGGCGGGCCGGGCAGCGCCTCGGCACGAGCCCCGCCGTTGGTCGCGGGAAGGCTTCCGGCTGCGTGCACCGAAATCGTGAACTCCCCGATTGTCAGCGGCGTGCCGAATGGCACCTTGGCCGCTCCGTTGTTGACGAAGAGCGCTCCCGCCAGCGTTCCGTTGCGCGACGAGTCGTGAACGCGGAGACCGCCGCCGGCGAGCTCTATCGTCGCGTGGCGGCGTGATACCAGGGGGCTGTCGAGGGCGATGCTGCACTCTTGGCCGCGGCCAATGCTCAAAACTCCGTCCAGCGACTCCAGCACTCGACGCTGGGTCTCTAGCTCGGTGGCAATGACGACTTCCACTTTCATGGGACCGTCAGCGTGGAACACCGACGCCGCCGGCGGGCGCCTTGTCGTAGGCGTGGATGGTTTCGATGTTACCGTCGTACGTCTTGAACTTCTTGAGTGCCACGTCCACGAGCTCGGCCGAGGCGGTCGGTACTGTCTGAACGACACTCGGAACGACGAAGATGGCGCCCTCGGTTTGCAGGTCCGTGTTCGAGTGCGTACCGAACAGGATTCCGAGCACCGGGATCTCACTCAGCCCCGGCAGGCCCGTCACCGCATGGGTCAAGGATCGCGTCCGGATGCCCGAGAGCACCAACGACTGCCCGAGCTTCAAGGTCACGTTGGTTTCGAGCTTGGACGTGGACCGACCTGGCAGATCGGTGCCGGAGACTGCAGCCGTGAGATCGCTCACGTCGGCCGACAGCTTCACGTTGAGCTCGTGCGACGCCGGATTGTAGAGAGGCTGCACGGTCAGGATGGTGCCGAACGCGATGCGCTCGAGGCCCACGGTGAGGCCGGTGTTGACCGGGAAGTTCTGCTCGCCGCCGTTCTGAAACATGGCCTCGGTGCCGTTGTTGGTGATCACCGTGGACTGCTTCAGCACTTTGGCCCAGCCGCGACTGGTCGCGATATCGAGCCGCGGCAACGGCTGCGCCGTGACGGTGGCCGTCGCGTTTCGCACGCTGCCGAGCAAAAAGTCGTAGTTGAGCCCGGCAGTGGCCCCGGCGGCGATCGATGCGGGCCATGCCACGCCGACCCCGTAGCTCGAGGCCTTGTCGTACTGAACGAAGTAGAAGTCGATCCGGATCAGGAAATTTTCGACGCCGCCCGGGGCGCTCGGCAAGATGTTGGGAGCAATCTGCACGAGCGAGGTGACCTGGTCGGAATAGAGGCTCGCGATCTTCTGGACGCGCTTGAGCTCGTCTTGGTCCGCAACCAGGCCGTCGAGCACGATTTGAGCGCCGACGCGCCGCGATTTCACGTTGAGGCCTACGAGGAGGTCGGCAAGCTCCTTCTCGACGATCGCCGGCGAACGGACGAAGACGTTGACGGTTATCGCAGTCTGCGAACCGTCGGTCTTGATCAAGAGCAGGGTGGTGGACCCCGGCTTCTTACCGACCAGGACGAACTGGCTGGCGTCCGTAGTGAGCCGTACGTCGATGATTCCAGACACCCCCTCGGAGTAGTTTTTCACGTCACGGGCGGGGATCGTGCGCGTCTCGCCGACCGAAAGGACGATCTCGTTGCTCGCCGGGGCCGTCGTACCCTCGGACCTCGCCTCCCTAGCTGGCTTGGCCGCCTGCGCCAGCGCGACGCCGGCCAAGGAAAGGGCCAGAAAGAGAACCCCAGTTGCCGAAAAGCGGGGGCTCACGGCGTACCCGGGCCGATGCGAATCGGTCGATGATTGCCTGATTGAACGGCGGTGCGGGCCGCCACGTCGAAGAGCTGCGTTCGCGAAACGTCCGGCGGCGATTCCACGACGCGGGGATCGTTGGAGTTGCGAAGGACCACGACCAAACGGGTGATGGCCTGCGCCAGGGTGAGAAGCTGAGCCTCCTGCAGGCTGACGCTCAGCGTCAGCAAACTGGTACGCAGGGCTGGTTTCTTGTCTGTGCTGCGCTCTATCGTGGTGTCGAGACCGGCCGCCAGCACCAAGACGCGCTGTAAAAGCACGCTGGCCGTCCTACCGTCCGAGTCGACGCCGATCACGTCGACGAAATCGCCAGGCCGGATCAGCTGCAACGATTCCTCGTACTGCACGCGAACGGGCATCGCGCGGTTGCCAGGCTGAACCAGCGTGCTCAAGTCGCGCTGGTCGTCAGTCGATGCAATGACGTCCGTCCAAGCCAGAGTCTGGAGCGCAGGCACTTTGGAGACGGCGCGCAGGTTCAAGATCTTTTCGCGGTCGGCGGCACGAACGGCGCGATCGTCGACGTACGCTTGCGGCACGGCGCGAACGGCGAGCATCTGGGCCGTGACTGGCTGACCGCGTTCGATGGCCTGCGCGGCCACGAGCAAATCGATCTTCGACCCGCCGGATGCTTCCTGCTCGAAGCGCCGCATGTACAAGAGCTGGAGAACGATGCCCAAGAGGGCCGCCAGAACACCTAATAGGACGGGACGGAGCTTCATAATGCGCGACTTGGGTGGGACTCGGCGTGACCGAGGCAGACTTTAGGCAGGTTGGGTGGACCTTGGAATGCCAAAAGTCCCGGCCGGGCCTGCTTCCGGCGATCCCGAAGGCTCACTGGGGCGCGCTTACGAACAGGTGCACGCAGAGCGAAAGGACCGAGCCCGCAAAGATGGCGGGCCCGAGCCGGAACCAAACCATGGTCTCGGGGGGTGCCGCCTTGCGCTTTTCCTCGCGTCGGAACGGGTTCAAGAGCAGCGCGATGGATCCACCCAGCACGCGAAATAGGCGCCCCTCGTAGGCGAGTCGTGCCTGGGCTACCAGCGCAGCCACCACGAGGGAGTACATCTGGATTTCTATGCCGAGTAGCGGATGGCATAGGGCGCCGATGGCAGCGTAGAGCTTCAGGTCACCGCCCCCCATGCCGCCTTTCCAGAACAGCAAGGCGGGGGCCAACGAGCAAAACAGCGCTCCAGCCAGCGAGAGAGCGCCCTCGTAGGCCCCAGCCTTGAAGTCCACCGCGACCCAGCCGTACGCCCCGTGCGCCAGGAGCCCCAGCGCGAGGCCCCCCAGGGTCAACCAGTTTGGAATGGTGCCGGTCCGGTAGTCGACAACCGCGGCGATCGCCGCAAGTGCGATCGCGGTGAGCACAAACCAAAGCACGACCGAGAGCCCTACTGGCCAACCTCGATATTGTTCACCGTACCAGCTTGCTGGTTGATCTTCGAGCTCACGGAGCTACCGAAGAAGCGGAACGCGACGATCGCGAGCATGGCGATCACGCCGACGAGGATGATGTACTCGGTCATTCCAGCGCCTCTCTGGTCGCGAAGGAGACCGAGGAGCGTCCTCGGCTTCGAGACGTTGATGTTCGCGGGAACGAGCGCTTTCGTTTGGGTCGTCATTGTTACTTTCCTCGTATTGTTGGATCGATCAGGGAATCGGACAGAGCAAAAGGCCTCGGATGAAGTCGAAACTGTGGACCAGTGCCAAGCCGACGAGCACGAGTCCGAGGGACCCGGCGATGGCAACGACGCCGATCAGCACCGAATACTCGACCAGCAGCGCGCCCCGCGTGTCCGCACGCAGTTCCGCCACCCGGTCCAGCCAGTTCGTCGCTCGGAGCGTCACTCCGAAATTCCTTCCGATCACCACCACGGTGGTCGTCCTTGACTGGGCGGGGTCTCTCCCCCGGAGGTCTTCGGCTCGCACAAATTCACCTGAGTGCAACAGCGGTGCCAGGCTTAGCGGCGGGTTTTCCGCGGCCAACTCGCGCCACTCCCTTCAGGCCCAAGAGATTCGATATTACTAATGAATATGCCGCTTCCCTCAGGGTGAGGACGGCACCGCGTCCCGCTCTCGGCGCCCGCTGCCGCAACCAATAGTTGGCGGCGGGTGGTTGCGCGGCACGGGCGCGCTTCGACGGCACGACGGCACGACCAGGGCACGGTCCGGCGTCGCCACAAGCGGTGACAGGCCGCTATCTCCTGTTGGGCGCAAGCCGATTTTCGGCAACTGGAATCGGCGGGTGGCCGAAGAATACGCATGGGGTTCCAGCGCGCATCGCGAAGGTATAGACGGGAAGTGCGAGTTCGGTCGATGGTTTGGGCGGTCGGCTCGGCCGAGCCAATTGGCGCCGCGGCGCCACTGTTGGGGAGCAGCTTGTCAAGTGAAGCGTATTGGGGAGCACCTTGTTAGACGAAGCGTTCGGTCGAGGAGTTCGAACTGGCGGAGCCATTTCTCCTCGTGGCGTTGGTCGCAGTCGTCGCGTGCGGTGACGATCATCATCCGGGCGGTAAGGGCGGGGCTGGAAGCGGCGGAGCGTTCGCTGGAGGTTCGGGGCGTGCGCAAGGCGGCCGAGGCAGTGGGGGTACGAGCGGCGATTCGGGCGAAGCTGGTGCGGGCGAGGGCGGTGCCAGTGAAGGCGGTGCGGGTGTAGCGGCAGTGACTCCGGCTGCTGGGCGAGGCCAAGGCGCAACCGGGAACGGAGGCGCGGTGGGCGACGGCGGCGAGAGCGGCGGTAGAACCCCGACGCTCCCGCAATGTGCGGCGCCGCTCGATCGCACCGTACCGTCATCGATGTTCGAGGTCGCGCGCTGCTTGTTCGAAGGGGACGACGCGCCCCAGCGTGACGTGGAGGCGGACGTCATCGACCCGAAGCGCGTGGTCGTGCTCCGGGGGCGCGTTCTCGGCGAAGACGGCGATCCACTCCCCGGCGCGAGCGTCAGCGTGTGGAAACATCCCGAGTTCGGGCACACCGTGTCGCGAGCCGACGGCTACTTCGATCTCGCTGCCAATGGCGGCGGGCAAGTCACGTTGACGTACGAGCTCGACGGGTATCTCCCGGCGCGCCGCCACCTCGGCACTAGCTGGCGTCAGTTCTCCGTTTTCCCCGACGTGGTGCTGCTCGAAAACGCCGCCGTTGCTACTCGAATAGACCTTGGTACGAGCGAGTCGAACCTCGTCGAGGGCTCGCTCGTCTCGGACGCGCGTGGCACTCGCCAGGAGCTGCTCCTCTTCCAACCCGGCACCCAAGCCGAGCTCGTGCTCCCGAACGGAGAGAAGCAGGCGGTCGAGGCCCTGCACGTGCGCGTTCGAGAGTTCACCGCGGGCGAGCAGGGTGGGCTCGCGATGCCCGCCGACCTCCCGGCGAACAGCGGCTTCACCTACGCCGTTGCCTACACCGCGGACGAGGCGACGGCTGCGGGAGCGGAGCGCATCGAGTTCTCGAAGCCCGTCATCAGTTACACAGACAACTTCCTCAAATTCCCAGCGGGCACCGTGGTGCCGAACGGCGTCTACGACCCCGACTCCGACAGCTGGAAGCCCGAAGCGAGCGGCGTCGTGCTCACCATCGTCGACATGGAAGGTGACAGCGCGACGATCGATGCGGACGGCGACGGCAAAGCGGATTCGGCGAGCACACTCGAGGCTCTGGGTATCAGCGCGGATGAGCTGCGCTTGCTGGCGAGTCGCTACGACGCGGGCGCATCCGTGTGGCGCACGCTCACGCCGCATTTTTCGTTCTGGGACAAGAACTGGGGCATCTTCCCACCGCCCGACGCCGAGGATCCGTGACGGTGACGTAGCCGAGGGTGATGGGGGCGGCTGTCAGAACACGCAACAGGGATCCATCATCGGCTGCGAGCACCAGACCTTGGGCGAAGTCCTGCCCATCTCGGGCACGCCGTTCTCCCTTCGCTATCAGAGCGAACGCACCGCCGGGCGTACCGACGTACGACGTGCTCGGCTGAAGCTATCCGGCGACCACGTCGCGCCCAGCCTGAAGCGCATCGTGCTGGAGCTATCCATCGCAGGTCAGCTGCACACGCGGAGCTACGCACCGACAACGAACCTCGTCGACACCTTCGACTGGGACGGTAAGGACGCCTACGGGCGAGAGCTCCAGGGCAAGCACGTTCTCGTCGCCCGCATCGGCTACGTCTATGCTGCCACGTACGAGGAAACCCTGGTTTTCGGCTACAACGGCAACGGCGTGCCCATCAGTGGGACGCCGCCAAGACGGAGCTCACGTTCTGGCAAACCGTACACACGGAGCTCGGAACGATTCGGACCGAGCCGCTCGGGTTCGGCGGCTGGACGATCGATCAGCATCACGTGCTCGACCTCAGCGGTCAGACCGTGTTTCTCGGCACGGGTGAGCAACGCACGCCGCAGCGAATCGGCAATGTAGGCGTGATCACGACCGTCGTCGGTGGGGGTGCCGCCGACTTGCCAGCGCGTGGCGACGGCGGACCCGCCGACCGCGCCTACATCGAGGAACCCCAACGCGTGCTCCGTGGGGGCAAGAGGTACCGGATTGTCGCAGACGAGCGGGGCAGCGTGCGGCTCGTCGTAGACACTTCAAGCGGCGCCGTCGCTCAGCGCATGGATTATGATGCGTGGGGTAACGTGACGAACGACACGAACCCAGGGTTTCAGCCGTTCGGATTTGCGGGGGGGCTTTATGATAGGGATACGGGGTTCGTTAGGTTTGGTGCAAGGGACTATGATCCGAGCATCGGGCGGTGGCTACGCAAAGAACCGCTGCGCTTCAGAGCCGGGAAGAACTTCTACATCTACGCTTTCAATGATCCGGTGAACCTCTTTGATCCGACGGGACGCCAGCCCACTGGCGCTGGCGGCGCATCGGGACAGGGTGAAGGTGGCAGCGAGGGCACAGGGTCGGGCGGCGGCTACTCGCCCACACCAGATCGTGGTGTTCGGTAATGTGAAGGTGGCCCCTGACGGCGGAGCAGAGCCTGCCCGCCGAGGGCCGCCGACGTCGCAGCCCCACCCCAAGTTCGCAGCCGGCAAGACCAGTCTCCTCCATCCACGCGCAGCACGCGGGAGACGCGCGGGTGCATCATGGCAAACGCTCCGTCTAACCGAACCCTCGATCCTCCTCGCACGGTTGCGGATGTAATGAACCATCTGGCTCGTCTCGGTGGCCATATCAAGAACAATGGGCCACCTGGCTGGCAGACTCTCGGCTGGGGCTACGAAAAGCTCCTCACCCTCCGTCTCGGCTGGGAGATGGCCCTTGCCTCTAGATCCGATCAATCTTGAGCGTGCGAGTGGAGGCAGCAAGACAGCTACGACTCCCGCGGCCGCCGTTTACGGAGACTCCGGCATTCATTTTGACAGGTCGCTGTCCCGGGCCTTACTGCCAAACGTGACGGGTTTCTTTATTGGCGAGCCGCGCGCCGTTCGCGCATCCAGCGAGTCGAATCCTCGTAGTAGTTCGGGCGGTAAAAGAGCAGGCTTTCGACCTCGTCGTCCTCTCCCTTCCGCGCTCCTGCCACGCCGAGTGCGTCCGAGCGAAACCCTCCGTCCGGCTCGAGCGCGAGGTTCGGGTCCCGACTTTTTAGCCAGGCGATCAGATCGGAGTAGGAAAGGTCGAGTGAGGTATCGGGCGGGTAGGAAACCGCCGAGAGCGCGAAGCACTCTGCCGCAATCGCAATGTCGTTCGGGTCGTAATAGACGAAGAAGCCGTCTTTTGCGAAGTGATCGTATTCGGCAATCGACAGACGGTTGCGCTTGGCGCGCTTGGGCGTCTCCCCCATGGCGGCCTCGACCTCGCTTCGAGACATGCCAAAGACGACGGGCCCAACGGCACGGTGCGGGTCGACGCGGTAGCTCCTGCTCATGGTCCCTAATGTATGCCTTGGGCTGCGAGGTAGGCCAGCATCTGGGCGATTCCCTCGTCATATTTGCTGCCGTATTTTTCGTGAATCTCGTCGATGTCCATCTGGACCGCTTCCATGATCTTCCCCTCCTTGATGAGCTCCGCTTGCTCGGCGCGATAGGCCTTCGCCTCTGCACTGCTTCCGGTCGAGGTCATCGCGCGGTGGTCGGCCGTCTCCATCCAGATGGATGGCGCGGAGTCGCGGCTGAAGGTCGTATTGCCGGACTGCACCCAGGAGTCCCAGGCCGGCATGTGATTCACCTCGCCCCCAAGACTCGTGCCGTTCGGGCCGCCGTTGCTGGCGGCCTTACGCACCTGGCGATAGCCTCCCCCCTGAGGTAGACCCGCCGCTTTGATGGCGGCGAGAGTCCCCGCGGCGGGAGGGCTCGCGCCCCCGTCCCCCGCCGTGGAGCCGCCGCCGGGACAGTTGTTGGCGTTCGGCTGGCTGTTTTGGTTGTGAACGAGGGCGTGGAGATGACCGACGAAATAGCTGTGGAAACCGTCGACTTCGAGGTTGTAGACGGTGGTCGTCGTGCTGCGGCTCGAGAGCGGCGTCGCAGACAGCGAGCCCGCTGTCCCGCTCGCGAGCAGCGTCGTCCCCAGTCGCCCTTCCTGCGGCGGGGGCACGCCCGAGAGCGGGATCGCCCACAGCGAATCTTGCAGCGACGCGAGCGGGCTGCGTTCGAGGTCTTCGGCCGGCGTCCAGCCAGTCCCCTCCACCCAGAATCGGTGCCCCGGGGTGACGGTGACTAACTCGCTGTGACTCCCGGCGGAGAGCTCCAGGTCGATGGTGGGCATGCCCGGCGTGACGAACTTCGTCGTGACGGGGCGCAGCGCCACGAGTCCGCTCTCGGCGTCTCGAGCCCAGACCCGATCGCCGACGCCGATGCTCTCGATCGGCCGGTCCCCGCCCTCCGCCGCGACCGGCGTTCCTTTCGCAAAGCAGAAGCCAGAGCCATGCACGCAAAAGGGGTTGTTTCTGTTTGCGAGATCACAAGACGGGGGGGGCGAGTCGCCGAGCGAACCAAGTAGATCGCCCGCGCTGGGGAGCCCCTTGCCCTCGATACGGCTGGCCTCCGCCTTGAGCCCCGCGTGGATGACCGTCCCGAAGCGGGAGAAGGCGCCAATCGCGAAGAGCGCGATGAAGCCGGTGATGATCAGATACTCGACGAGCGTTGCACCGCTCGAGCTGCCGCTGAAGGGGCGCACTAGCGCGCACGCGAGCGCACGGCAGCGCCCGAGCAGCAAGTCACGCTTCGACTTCACTGGACCCTCACGGTCGCCGAAACGATCGAACCCTCGCGGCGCCCGGCCTCGATGAGCCCGACAGCCGTGCGTCCTTTGCGCTCGGAGAGTGTCACGATCACCTGGTAGCCGTCAGGCCGCAGGTAGCTGAAACCTCCCTGCTTGGCCTTGCCGGCGAAAACCCAGCCGTTCTGCTTGAACCAGTCCTCGTAGAACCGCTGCACCGACGCGGCTGCTTGAGCGGTGTCGTACAAGCGAAGGGCGTAAGGTTGACCTTCGGCGGCCGCCGCGAGGACGCGACGAGACGTTGCCGGCCTCGGGAGCACGTCAGAGTCCGCTCCTGCCGCGTCGCCGTGCGCGGGAAACATGGTGGACAGGTTGAGCTCGGTGTCCGCCCACAGGGTCGTGACCTGGGTCCCTCCGTCGTCGGTCCGTCGTGCGAACGCGTAGCGGAAGTGACCGAACTCGGCGAGGTTCGAGGTCTTCGCGAAGCGCTTTGCGGCGTCGGCCAGGCCGGTGAGGCCCAAGCCGCGCGAGTCCGTGAAGCACGCCACCATGCCGCGCCGCTCCTCTTCGTGACGCACGATGCCGCGCAGAATGCGAGGGCTCAGGGGGTACCGGTCGAGCGCCTGTGGGTACGAGCGCGCCGCCTCGCTCGCCGCTTGCCCGAGCAGACCGGGCGTCGTCTCGCAGTCCTTCTGGATCCGATCGAGCACCGAGCCGACGGAGTCGTCGACGAACGCGATGACGCGGTGAAATCGCTCACCGTTCACCAGAACGATGTTGGCACCCCGCGTGAGATCTTCGAGCCCGCTGAGCTGCTCGCCGAATTCGAGCGCCGCTTCGTTCGCCCTCGCGTACGCGGCGCGCGCGGCGAGCGCCGCCGAGCCCAAGCAGACGAACACCAGGTAGGTCGTGAGCCGCAGCGTGCGTCGTGAGGGAAGGATCCACGAAAGTAGCCGCTTGATGTTCATCTGCTTGCTCAGAGGTGGATGAGACCCTTCAATTTGCCCATCAGGTCGCCGACCGTGGTGCCGACGTTACCTTCGTGAGGCTTTTCTCCGCAGGTCACGAACGAGCGAGCATGCACGTCGCTCTTGAAGACGGTCTTGCTCTGCGAGAGGAGCCCCCCTTTGCTGTTGAGCGTCACCTTGCCGTCGATGTTGGTTTTGGTGATGGGATTGAGCACACCACGACCATCACCCGTCAGCCCGAGGCCGTCCAGGAAACCATTCGCGCCGCTATCGCTCGTGGTCGCCGCTTGTGTCTGATCCTTGCCGGTCGCCGGTTGCGAATCGGCATCGGGCGCCGACACCGAAAGGTCGATGCGGTCCTTGCTGCCAATCCAGTCGAGCGGCACCTGACCGTCGCAGCCGCTCATCGAGTACGCGAGAATCGAGGCCCTGGCGAGGCGCGACGCCGTCAGCTCTTTGACGTAAAAGGAGCGAAAAAACATCAAGCCCATAAGACCTAGAATCAGCATCGAGATCACGATCGCTGCTTCCACCATGGCGGCGCCGCGCTCGCGCGCATGTCCCCTCATGCGCCGCTTGCATCGCGCACGAAGGGGAAACCGGAGCGTTCGGGGAGCGTTCATCGTCAGTGAATGATCAGGGTGTCGGTGTCGGTGGTGGTTATGATTTTTCCGAGCTCACTCAGTAAGGCAGCGTTCTGGATGGTCAGCGAGTTGAGCGGATCGATGCTGCTCATGCGTTTGATGAGGACGGCTGCGTTGAGCGCTCCCGTCAGTTGATCGAGCCCCGGCACCGTGCCCTTGAACGGCGCGTTGTAGCGGCGAAGCCGCGCGCGCCAGCGGAAGTTCCACATGGCAAGCTCCGAGTCGTCCTTGCCGTGACCCGCGCCGTTGCACGAGTGCGTGTCCCACGCTCCCGAACAGTCGTAGAAATACTCGGACTGCGCCAAGGAGAACTGAGCGCTTTCGGGCACGGTGATGGTGCCCCCGCTCTGCCACTGTCCCGCGCTCACGCCCACGGGCGCGGAGTTCAGGTATTTGGTTTCTCCGACGGCAACCGCCAGCATTTGCGCGTTGGGAACGCCGTTCTTCCAATCGGCGATGACTCGGCGCGCGGCGATATTGCCGCTGGAAGAGCTCGAGCTCGAGCTCGAGTTGTTCTGGATCTTCTTTTGGATGTCGTCTTTTGCGTCTTTGCGACACTGGTCGCCGTCGAAGGCGTCGAGCGCGGCCTTGGCCGTCTCGGCCTTCCCTTGCTTCTGCGATAGATCCGCCTGCTGCTGTGACGTGAGTTGGGCCGGCTGCTCGTCAGGGAGAAGCTCTGACGAACAGGACGCGCGATAGCTATTACAGGCATCCTGATAGGCTCCCGCCGCGTCGTCGGAATCCTTTTGCAGCTTGTCTTTCTTTTGGTCACACCCCTTGTCGGTTTGACTGTCGATCAGCCCGCTGAGATCGGGCGGGCTGCTCGCGCCGCCGAGCCCACAAAAGTAGTCCCCACCGCTGGCGACCAAGTCGCCGAAGGCATCGCCTACTAAATCCCTAAAGGCGCCGGTGCCGGGACTGGCTCCAAAGATGATGTCGACCACGCCCTTGCCAGCCTGGAAACACAAGACACCCGTGTCGCCAGCCTCGACCGGCAAACCCTCGAGCGTCGTCACGGGGTTTGCGGCGGCTGCTTCCTTCACGAGCGGGTTGTATTTCAAGCTTACCTGCACCGAACCCACGATCGCCGCAGGCGGGACGACGTGGGGGATGACCTCCTCGACGGCGGTCAAACCCTCGAGCGCGCCGGTGATGAACGGATCGGACGCCTCGGAGGCGGCGTCGACGCCCCTCGCCGCCGCTTCCAGGGCCTCCCCCAAGCCGGGGACCCACGAGAAGGCAATGGCTAGAACGTTGAGCACGATGTACGCGACTTTCAGGGCCACGCGGACCCCGAGGACGCAGGCCATGATCAGATTGATCATCACCAGCAGATTCATGCCGCGCGCGTGAAGCACGGCGGCGCTGAACGCGGTCGCGTCGGCACCCTCTTGCATGCGCTCGCGATAGACGATCGCGTCGCCGATTCCAGCCAGGTACCAGAGGATACCGACCAGGCAGGCGCACATGAAAATGCCCATCACCAGAATGGCGCCGCGCTCGTCGCCGCACACCCCACGGCCAGGGCGACCTTCAGGGCGGGTAGTCATACTTCGCCCCCTGGTAGGGAAAGATGGCTTCGGAGCGCACGGTCACGGTCGGCAAGAGCAAGTTGAATTTTCGGGTGGGATCCAGAAAGCTCGTCAGCGTGCGGCAGGCGATGGGGCCCGCGAGCGCCAACCGGCAGGCGGCGCTTGCCTCGACGCGCACCCGCACTTTGCTGACGGCGGTGTCCCCCATCGCGTCGAGATCGATGTTCCCGGACTGGGCGACTCCGTCGGGCTCCCCCGGGCGGGGGTAGATGACGTCGACGTTTTGCACCACGCCGTTCAGGATGAGCGGCGCGAGGGTGAGGATCACCGCGGAACGCACGACTTTCACGCGCTCGCCGCCCTGGAGCAGCTGGTTCTTCTTCTCGTTCGAGTAACGCTTGGGCTCGTCGCCGCCGACGACGGCGAGGGCACGAGCCCCGTTGACGGCGGCGTGCTCGGTCACGAGCCTCACCGAGAAGAGCAGCCCGAGCTGAACGACGCACAGAAAGAAAACGTAGACCGGCAAAAAGGCGATCAAAAACTCGACGAACACGGCGCCGCGGACGTTCGCGCTTAGGGAGCGGCCGCCCGAGCCTGGCACTCCGTGCGTCGCTCCGTCAGATATGCGGTCGGGCTCTCGAGTCACGAGTTTTGTATCCCAGAAGGGCGAGCAGACGGACGGCCGAGCGAGCACGCACCCCAGCCGGGCGTTCTGCAAGAGCCGTGCACGAGCCGTATGGACTCGAGGATCCAGTGGATGCACGGTCGTCGACTGGTCGCCATCGCCGGGCCGATCGACGGCACTTCGCCCACTTTTTGGGCCTGCGCGACGGCAAGCGCTCGAGCGCGCGGGGTCAGCGTGGGTTGCTGCTGAACGGGAGAACGGCCTCCCGCGGGAGGGGCATATGCAACCCGGAAGCGCCAACCACCAGTTGACGCCCCTAGGGGCAACGGGTCGGGGGAGGACCGCTTGCGGCGATGCGTAGGGTTCTGTTAGGAGCCGGTGCAGGGTGCTCAGCGAAAGCAACCCAGGGCGGGCGCTGCCCGAGAGTGAGAAGCGGGGACGAGCCGGCTCTCCTGCTCAGGCGCACGAAGGGAACGAGAAATGAAGCAGATTTTGGTTGGGATCGTGCTGTTGACGACTGCGGCGTGTTCGTCGAGCTCCGACGGCGACTCGAGCTCGGGCGGAACGGGGGGCAGCAGTGGCGGTGGCAACGGTGGCAGCGGCGGCAGCGGCGCGACGATGACGTGTGGGACCCACGTGCCGACCCTGCTCTACACATCGGACAACCCTCTGCGCGGTCCGGCCGTCGACGACGAGTCTGTGTTCTTCGTGGAAACCCCCGGCATCGCCAGAATCCCGAAGGCAGGAGGGAGCGCCGAAGCGCTGACCGACATTTCGATCACGGGGCTTCTCGACGTCAACGTGCGCGTCTACGTGGACGGGACGAAGCTCTACTACAGTGACAACGCGGCGCTCTGGTCGCTCGACAAGGCGGGAGGCACGCCCGTCGCGCTCGCCATGTCCGGCTCCAGCGACGCCACCGGCATCGATCCGGTTTTTGCATTCGACGCCGACTCCATCTACTTCGGCGACAGGGTGAGCAACGAGGCCGGGGACGCCAAGGGAACACTGAACAAGGTGAAGAAATCCGGAGGTACGCCGACCGTGCTCGCGAAAGATCTTGCGGGTCCGGGGAGCGTGGTAGTCGACGGCACGGACGTGTACTTCATCAACGAGGGGACGATCGACTACAGCTTCAAGCTCCTCAATAACGCCGGCATTGCCACGGTGCCCAAAGCGGGCGGCACGGTTCGCACTATTTTCACGCAGCAACCCAACGACAGCGCGATCGCGCCGGACGGGTCGGACCTGCTCGTGGCCTCGAGCACCCTCTACTTTTCGAACATCGACCCGTCCCACATCGTCAACCTCGGCGAATACTCACTGCCAGTATCCGGCGGCACGCCGGTCGTGTTCAGCGACTGCCCGACCTTCGGCGCGTTCATCCAAGGCAACCTGATGTACGCCAATTGCGGCGATCGCATCGCCAAGTTCGACCTTGCCACCGGAGCCGAGACGGATCTCGTCTGCTTCCCGACGGACCAAGGCGCGCTCGGAATGACACACGACGCCAAGACCATCTACTACACCAAGGCAGAACCTTCGGACGCCTACGCGATCTACTCCGTCCCGATCGAATGAGCTTCTGCCCTGCCGTAGAGCGACCAGTTCCCCTCGGCGAATTGCCGCGCCCAGCCCGGCTCGTCGCCGAGAAAAGAGAGCGGGTGGCCCTTGGGGATCAGCACGGCGTCGGTGTGCGACCGAGCCAGGATCCGGCGGGCGACGGGCTGCGGTGTCCCTCGCTCGCCGAGCAGCAGGAACGAGCGAAAGGTTTCCGGCGAATAGCAGTCATTGCGCGAATCGAAGAACACCCGCACGCCGCGCGGAAAGTCGTACCAAATCGCTGCGCCCGCTTCCGAAAACGGCACGTAAAGGTGCGAGCCGTCGCGCACGAAACGAAGCCCGTGGAGCAGCGCGGGGCCACGCGCCAAGAGCTCCCCGGGCGGGCGCCGCGCGGTCGAGAACAGAAATAACCCGAGGCCGAGCGCCAGGGGCGGCGCGAGGAGCCAGCGGTAGCTGACGAGCGGACTAGGTGCCTCCTCGGCGGGCACCAAGCGAAAGCGTTCCCAGAGCTCGTCGGCCCATGGAACCATCAACTGGCATCCGAGCAGACCGGCAAGGCCGATGTTGCGAGCTTGGGCGAGCGCGCCGACGATCAAGAGCAGGCAGAAGCTCGCGCGCACGCGGTGCCTGGTGACGAACGAGGCCGATCCGGAAAGCGCGAGAACCAGCGCGAGGCCGACGAGATCCACGGCGTCAACGGTGGTGCCCCACGCGCCGAGCACGCTCCGAAACTCGTGGATCTGCCCGTGGATCGTGCGATAGATCCCGGTCTCGCCGAGCGCGTAGCGAAGAACGAAGCGGTAGAGTGCCAAGCCGCCTGAGTTCACGGCGGTAACGAGCAGCGCAAGGACGAACGTCGCGAGGCGCAAGCGACGATCGGCGTCGGCGTCGAGCCAAGCGACGGCGAGCAGCACGAGCCCGAGCGGAAAGCTGCCGTGAGTGTTGGTCCAGACGAGCTCGATCGCGACCGAGAGCAGCGCGCCGCCGGCGGACACCCGCGGGGCAAAAGCGACGAGGCAGAGCGCGAGCGGAAACAGAAGCGCCACGCCCGTGGGCCTGGCGGAAAGCAGACGACCGCTGAAGAAGAGCACGCTGACGAGGGCTAGGGCGAGCCCAGCCCCCGCGTGCCGGGCTCGGCCCACGGTGCCTTCTAAAATGAAGAGAAGGCCCGCGCTCGACACGAGCAGTCCCAAGAAAACTAGGAACGCCGGGCCGAGCCGTTCGAGGCCGAGCGCGTAAGGTGGGGCGAGCAGCCACTCGTGCATGAGCCACGCGTGGTGGGGCTCGGTGAAAGAGAACAGATTTTCTCGAGGGATCCGGGCCGAAGCGACCATTTCCCTGCCCGCAGCAGCCACCCACCACACGTCCGGGTCGTGAAGCTTCGTCGTCGCGGCAACGGCAGCGGCCATGGAGCACGCCGTGACCACGAACGCGGCGAGGTAGAGCGGGCGCGTGACGAACGAGACCAGGCGACGGCAAGCGCTTCTCACGAGCTCTCCCCATCCGAGTCACGCCGTCGCATCTGAGAGGCGGTTGTGCCATCTTTCGCGCGTGTATTGCTGGAAAAAGCGGCGCGCCGCCGCCCTCTCGGCGCTGCTCTTCCTCCTTCAGCCGTCGTGCGAGCGCGTCAAAGGTTTGCTGGGCGAAAAAGAGGTCGCTCGAGTGAGCCCGAGCTATCCCGTGGAGATCATCGCTCACGGGGATGCTGAGAAGCCATTGGCCGGTGTCGAGATCCTGCTTGGGAAGCGCACCGTCGGCACCACCGATGACGCCGGCATCGTGCGACTGTCGTTGAAGGGCAACGAGGGGGACGTGGCCGTCCTCAGCGTCAAGTGCCCAGACACGTTCGCCTCCCCGGAAGCGTCGCTCAGCGTGGGCTTGCGCCATTTCGCGGAGGGCTCTCCGCCTCCCCGCTTCGAGACGCGGTGCGTTCCGCTAGTGCGTTCGTTCGTCGTTGGCATCCGCACCGAAAATGGCGCGCGCCTGCCGATCCTTCGGCTCAACAAAGTGGTTGGGAAGACGGACGATTTCGGCGTTGCGCACGTCCTCTTGCAGGCCGCGCCGCACGATCAGGTGGTCCTGACCCTGGACACCACCGACAGCCCCTTGCTGCGCCCTCAGAAGCCGACGCTAACGTTCGCCGCGCCCGACCACGACGAGCTCGTCTTGCTCGAGCAGAAGTTCACCGTGCAAAGGCCCGTCGTGCACGTCAAGCCGAAGCTGATTCCCCAGAAGCTCTGAGCCGCGTTTACCATGCAGACGGCGTCCACCAGGCAGGACTCGAGGCTCGCCCGGCTGGGGACCTTCGTGTGCGAAAGGCTCCTCGATTTTCTCACGCCACGACGCATCTGGTCGTACCCGCTGGTAAGCCTTGTCGTGCTGGTCGTGGTTGCGGCCTATGATCGTGTCTCGGGGACGGGCCTGATCAATGGTATCTCCGGCCCCTTCGGAGGCGACTTCCTATCGTTCTACACGGGGGGCGCCTTCGTGCGCACGGGGCATGCGGACAAGCTCATCGATCCAGAGGCTCAGCACGCGTTTCAACAGTTGCTCCTCGGCGTGCCGACCAGCTCCGTCTCGGTCTGGGTGAGCCCACCCTACTTTGCGTACTTGTTCGCGCCACTGTCGCTCCTTCCGTACCGCGCGGCGTTCGCTCTTTTCGTCGTGCTGAGCGCGCTCGCCCTGTTCGCGACGCTGCGCGTCTTCACACGCGACCTCTACCCCAAGAGCTCGGCGTTACGGCTGTGCTTCGTGGCACTGCAATACTATCCGACGCTCGAATGGCTCTTGAATGGCCAGATGACGGGGCTTTGGCTGACCCTCTATTTCTGGGTGTTCCTGCTCTTGCGGCGCGGGCGCGACGGCGGAGCGGGCCTCGCTCTGGGCCTACTCGTGTGCAAGCCCCAACTCGCCCTCGGTATCGCCGCGGCCTTGCTCGGAGCGCGACGCTTTCGCGCTCTTTTCGCGGCGCTCCTCAGCGGGGGTGCCTTCGTGGGCCTCGGGTTCGCCACGCTGCCGTACGCCATGTTCGCCTACGCGGAGCACGGCCAGTCGCTGGTCTCGCTGGTGCGAGATCGCGGTTACAATACCGCAGGGTTACACGGGTCATTCGAATTCGCGACGCTGCTCTTCGACGGCGCGTCGCCGAGGCTCGCTCTCGTGGCCGGGGTCTGCCTGACGCTTCTCTTGCTTTTCGTGCTCGGCGCGGCGTGGGCGCGCACGGACTGGCGGCCCGGCACGCGCGCCTTTGACCTTCGCATGGCGGCAACTTTCGCGCTCGCCGTGATCGCGAGCCCACATCTTTACAATTACGACCTGATGCTGTTGATGCTGCCGCTCTTCGTCAGCGCCGCTCGACTTTCGGGGGCGCGCGGGTTGCCGCTCGACGGTGGCCCGCTTTTGTGTGCGACCGCGCTAGTCTGGGCGCTCGGACTCCTGGGGCCCGCTCTGTCCGTCGCTCAGCAAGCGCTGAGCACGCGGCTTCTGGGCTTTTCCAGCGCGCTGCAGCTCGGCTTCCTGGCGGTGGCCCTGTGGACTCAGCTCGCCTGGAAAGCGTCCCTCGCCGAACTGGAGACGTAAGCTACCCCGCGTCCGCTTCTCGGTCCGCCCAAAGGCCCTCCTGCGATCATCCAAGCCGCGAGCAAGTGTCCGGCGAGTACCCACGAAAGCGTCGCGGCGTTGATGGGTCCTTGAAGCAGCGCTGCGAGTGCAAGCCCCCCGAGCGACCAATAGCTCCGGCTGGGCCGGAGCGCGGGCAGCAAGACCACCATCGAGTAGAAGCTGGTTTGAGGAAACAGCGCCGCGGAGAGCCACCATTCGAGCCCCGTCCGCTGATAGCGATACCAAAGCACCGCGCACGAGAGCACCAACAGGGCGCTCGCGCCCTGCCACGGCGCGACCTGCAGCAGGCGACTGCGATAGAGGGACAGCGAGGCCAGCCACTCCGACCAAATGCCGTGGTGCACGAGCGTTGCAGGCAAGGCGAGCGCCAGCGTGCCACCGAGGATGCCCAGAAGCAGACGGAAGCGCGCGCGGCGTTCGCGGCACAAGACAAAGATCACGGGCAAGAGCGCTACCTGCGGCTTGGTGAGCGCCCACGCGAGAGCCAGGCCCCAGACGATCCCGCGCTGCTCGGCGCGGGCGCAGGCCCACACGACGAGCGTCACGGCGAGCGTGCTCTGCCCTTCGTACAGATGCAGGATCATCGGCGACCACACCAGCAGAACCAATTGGGCGCGACGGTCTTTTCTGACGAGCAGCCAAAAGAGCACGAGCTCGAGGAGCGTCCAGAGGTAGAAGCCGAGAGCGCCGGTCGGCACGAGCAGCGCAAGCCAAGGCAAGGCGGTCGGCGGATAGGCGAAGGCTCCCCTGCCGAACTCGCTCGACAAAGCGCCGTACGGGCTCTTCCCGGCGAGCCAGGCGCTGGCGGCCGCCATGAAGATGCGAAAATCGACTTGATAGAGCTCACTCAGCGGCACGATCGACCCAAGCTGACAAGAGACGTGGGACTCTTAGCGTTTTAAGACGAACAGACTGTATCGAAGCTCCCGCGCGCGCAGGAGCCAACGCGGGTCCTGATTCAGAGCATGCACGAGAGCGGCCGAGCGCCCGTCATGAACCAAGAGGGCGTCGATGTCGTACCGGCGGAGCAGCGCTCGAAAATCGCCGCGCGCCTCGGCGACCGTGAAATAGTCGCGCCAGAGCTCAGCGGGGGTAAGCTCGAAGCGCTGATCCACGAACGCGACGGGCCTTGGCGCGTCCGGCGCCAGCACCCACTCGACGAAGCCCCCGAGCGCTTGGTCGTGGAACAGCCGGCCCCGATAGCCGGAGCGAAAAAGCAGCTCACCGAGACGCAGCGGTGTCTCACTGCTCAGGACCCTCGCCTCCGGGTAGGGCAGATGACCGACCTGGGCCGCACGCTCGAACAGCGGCAGGCCCGGCAAGCTCAACAGCAGCACTGCCGCGAATGTGGCAATCAGCGCGGCATTCACGCTGCTCGCGGCGCGGGACACGTGAGACGCCTTCGCGCGCGCGGGAAACAACGGACCGAGCGCGACAGGCCCCGCGAGCGCGCACCAGCTTTCGAAGCGCTGACTCGAAAGTGACAGTAGGCCTAGCGCCACGAACGACCAGGTCACCTCGGGCACGATGCGCCTGCGGTAGCGGACCAACGCGCTGAAGCTTAATCCCAAGAGCACCAGGAACAGGGCGCCTGCGCTCGAGCTCAAGCGCGGCGCCTGCCACTCGGCGACGTCGGTCGTCCCAGCCACATTCACCGCGCGACCCAGGCGCGCCACGTAGAGGTAGACGAGCGGGCCGGAGGGGTTCACGAAAGTGCCGGCTGTGACTGCCAGAAAGCCTAGACTCCTAGCGCGAAGGTCACTCGCTGGCTCGCGCCCGGTCAGGGTCTTGAACAGCGAAACGGTAAGTGGTGCCGCCATCAAGAGCGGCGCGAGCACGAAGCTGCCGTGCAGGTTCGCCCACAGCGCGGCAACGCCTGCGCTCGCCAGAGCGCGCTTCGGATCGATCCGGTCGCCACGAGCGCTCGCACTTCGCAGCATGGCGGAGAAGCAGGGGTAGGCGAACATCTGCGTGCGCACGCCCGCGCCGAGAGCGAGGATAGGCACCGAAAAAAGGGCGATCAACGCAAGCGCGCGAGCGTCCGCGCCGAGGCGAAGCGCGGTATCCATCCCGAGCGCCAAGCCCAAAGAGAGGCACAGGGCCAGCAGCAACACGTTGAGCCAGTGTCCACCGAGCGAGTGGGCGGCAAACATTGCGAGCTCCGCGAGCCAAGGCTGATCGAAGAAGGGAGCTTGCGCGGGCAGCGTGAAGAGAAACGCGTTCTCGCTTGGAATGGCGCCGAGCTGGACGCACGCGCGGCCCTGGACCAGGGCCCAAAAGTAGTCGAAGGGCCGCACGGGGCTCAGCAAGGCCGAAGCCGCAACGAGAAATAGCGGGCTTGTGAGCCATACGGCGTCGAGGCTCGAGGGCCAGCCGAAATGATGCCTCAAGCCTCGGCCCGACATGCCTTGGCTACCATCGCACGAGCCATGCTCCGCGAGCGAACGCTTTGCGCGGACGAGCCGCGGTAGTGTACTCCCATCCTACGATGGCGCCTCGGGCGTTGGGTCTTGCGCGAGTAGAGCTTCTGCTCTTGCTCGCCCTTGGCAGCGCCGTCGACCTCGTGCTTTGGGCTTCGGGGCGGCTTTCGGGCCCGAGCCTAGTGTCGGCCTTTTTCGAGGGCCGCTTTCCGTGGCTCTCCGTGTGTCTGGGCGCAACCTTCTTCGTTCACGTCATCACGCTCCGGGGCAAAGCGCGAAAGCATCTCATCGTGCTCGGCGGGCTGTCCGAGCTGCCCAATGCGTTCCCCACGCTTTTTTGGGACTGGAGGCTGCCCGTCGGCCTCGGGCTTGCCCTGACGGCGGTGATCTATCGAGCCGCGCTGGCCTTCCGGGCGCCACCCGCCGAGCGCACCGAGCACTTTCGCGCCAGCTTCGATGCGCTCGTGCCACCGTGGTTCTGTCTGATCTGCACCCAACCGTTGGCCTTCGGCGCCAGCATCACACCGCTGGTTCGGGACCCGGAGATTCAGGCGATCGGGGGCGTGCTCGGGCCCTTTCCGCCGCTCTTGGTGGCAAGGCTGTTCGAGAGCTCCGCGCTCGTGAAAGTGGTCTGTACGATCGTCTACGCCACGATGCCGCTCGGGCTTTCGATAGTCCACGCCTTCGCTTTTCGCGCGAATCCCACGCGGGTTCCGAGCCTTCTCTTGGCGTTCCTGTTGATCCCGTTTCTGGGCTACCCGCTCTACTTCGCGTTGCCCATGGTCGGTCCGCGCGAGGCCTGGGCGTGCCTGTCTCCTCACGTGCCTTTTCCGCCGGCTAGCGTCCCGCATTTCACGAGCACGTTGCTGTCGCCGAGCATCGCCGCTCCGCGAAACTGCATGCCGTCACTGCACACCGCCTGGACGTTGGCCGCGCTGCTCGAGGCGCGCCGCGTGTCGCGCGGAGTGTGCGTTTTCGCCGCGTTCTGGTTCGGCTGTACGGAGCTCGCGACGCTCGGGCTCGGAGAACACTGGTTGATCGACCTCGTGGTGGCAATCCCATTCACGCTGGTCGTCTATGCCCTTGCACTTGGGAGCTTTCGAAATCCTCGCTCCCTTTTGCCTCTGGTCGTGCTGAGCTTGCTGGTCGTCGGTTGGATCGGATCGCTCGCCATCTTCACGGCCGCATTGCAGGCGGAACCGGTGGCCGTGGACATCGGCATGCTACTCACCGTATTGATTTCGGTTCTCTTCGTCCCTCGCGTGCTCGACGGATACCCGTCGCTCGCACCGAGCCCGGGGCATGGCGAACACCTCCTGACGCAGGCGACCGGCGGGGGGCCTGAAACCGCCACGCGGTCGTAGGTCAGCTCGATTCAGCCGCGCCGGCCCGGCGCGGTGTCCTTGTGCCCAGGTGGCCCTTCGAGTCCGAGGCGCTCCATCAAGCGGTAGACCTGGGCGCGTGTCGTGCTGAGTCGGCGCGCCACCTCGGAGACATCGCCGTCGCATGAGCGCAGCATCCCTTCGAGCTCCGCTCGCTCGAGCGAGGGGTCCTTCAGGACATGGGTGCCCGAGCCGTGGCCCGGGGGCCTCGAGATACGGTCCTGGAACGGAGCCAGAAAGGCGGGGTTTACCCCACGCAAGAACTCCATTCCCAGCGCCACGGGCGCCGCCATCGCACACCAGCGGTGGACGAGATTTTCGAGCTCGCGCACGTTGAAGGGCCACTGCCACAAGAGGAGCGCCTCGGCCGCGTCGGCCGTGATGAGCAGCGACTTCTGAGCGGCCGTGGCGAAGCCTTCAGCCAGGCCGAGGATTTCCTCGCGGCGCTCGCGGAGGGGGGGGATTTCCAGTGGAATCTGCGCGAGGCGCGCATACAAGTCACCGCGGAAACGCCCGCTCGTCACCGCCGTATCCAGGCGCACGTTGGTGGCTGCGATCACACGCACGTCCACGGCCTGCTCGCGATCCGAGCCGACCGGACGAATCGCGCGCTCCTGGAGCGCACGCAGCAGAAGCGGCTGAAGCTCGAGGGGCAGCTCGCCAATTTCGTCGAGGAGCAGGGTCCCGCCCTGCGCCGCATGAAACACGCCCCGCCGCGCGCCGGCGGCACCGGAGAAAGCGCCCTTCTCGTGTCCGAAGAGTTCGGAGGCGGCGAGCTCGCGCGGCAACGCGCCGCAGTTGATGGGAACGAACGGTCCGCGCTTGCCACTCCATTCGTGGATCTGGCGCGCCAGCACTTCCTTTCCGACCCCCGACTCACCGTTCAAAAGCAGCGTCGCGGACGAGCGTGCCGCTTGCTCTGCACTCTCGCGCAGACCGTTCATGCCCGCTCCCTCCGTCAGGATGAAGAGCGTGTCGCCGACGCGCAGGACGTCGCCAGCGGAGAGACATACGCTTTCTCGTCGCACGCCGTTCACGCGGAGGCCGTTCGTGCTCTGAGCGTCGGTCGCGCGATACCCGCCGTGCTGAGGATCCCAACCCAAGCGCAAGTGCACGCGCGAGATGCGGCTGTCAGCGACCTCCCAGTGCGGGGCACCCACCTCGCGGCCAACGAGGAGCTCACTGTCGCCCGACAGCACCCTTTCGCGCGCGGCGCTGCGGTCCGGACTGAACACCAGGCGAAGGATGGTGCTCGACCAGCGGTGGTAGGTCGCCGCGACCATGTCCAGGCCCTGTTCGGTCGTGCGTCGATGCTGATCCCGCAAAGCTCGCAAGGAGGGCGGCGTGCTCGGCGCCTGCTCGGTTCGAGCGTAGGCCTCGAGCAATACCTGGCGCATGTCGTCGGCGCTCTGCCAGCGCTGCGCCGGGTCGTGGGCGAGCGCGCGATCGACCGCCAGGGCGAGGTCCGCTGGTAGCTCGGGTGCCACCGCAGCGAGGGAGCGCGCGTGTCCGCGCTGAGCTCCAGGCGTTTCGTCGTACACGGTGCTGCCGGTCGCGAGCAAGAACAGCGTCGCACCGAGCGACCACAGATCCGTGCGCGCATCGACATTGCCGAACGCTCGCCGGACCTGCTCGGGTGCCATGAACGCCGGCGTCCCGATGCTGAAGTTACCCGTGATGTCGAGACCGCGCGCAGCCTCCAGGCCGCGACACAGTCCGAAATCGAGCACTTTCAGCTCGCCGTTTTCGCTGAGGAACAGATTCGTCGGCTTGATATCGCGATGGACGAAACCAGCCGCGTGCGCATGAGAAAGTGCCTCGAGCGTGCGCAGGCCGAACTCGCACACCTCTTGCGGCGGCAAGCGTCCGCCGAGCCGTATCCGGTGCGTCTCGAGATCCCAGCCCACGATCCACTCCGTCGCGAACCAGGGCAATCCGTCATCGTCGATGCCATGGTCGAGCAGCCGCGGGATGGCCGGGTGGGTCAGACCCTGCAGCGCGGAAATTTCTCGAGCGAAGCGCTCAGCCGCCGTGCGGTGCGAAACGGCGGTCGGCCTGAGGGCCTTGAGCGCACCGACGATGCCAGCATCGCTTTTGGCGCGATAGACACATGCGTTCTTACCGACGTGAATCAGCCGGTCGAGCCGCCATCCGCGGATCCAGGTTCCGGCGATGGGCGCTGGAGGAAGGGTCGACGACACTGTCACAACATTACGGGATGGAGGCTCGACTCGCCGCTCAAGCGCATCCGACCAATGGGCCGGCTCGGCTGGTCTTCGTTCAGGCTCCGACGCGCAAGCGTATCACATCAATTTGACGGCCGACCGGCTGCCCTTCCGGGGCGGTGCCATATTGGGAGCGGGACCGGATCGAAGCCTGGCGATGCCACTCGTGAAGGCTGACCAAGAAAAACCGTCAAGGCGTCCAACGTGTGGTCCGCGGCGGGGGTCAAAAACTTTGGTGGCTGCCGTTGACGAACTGAGCGTGGCTGGGTAATCCAGAACGCGGAGTCGCTGCGAACGCTGCCGTCATAGTCGTGGAGGCGGCGACCGAGTGCGGCGCACCTCCTCTTCGAGCCGCTTCCGCTCCTCCTCTGATCGACGGAACCGCGGCGGCTATCTGTCCTATCGCGCAGAGCCGTCTGGCCGAGGTGCCGCTGACCACGCTTCTCGGCAGGTTGCCGCCCAACCACACGAATCGTCTGTCGTCGGGGACGTGAAGAAGAACCTCGAGACAGCCCTTACGGCACCGGGGTGATCGTGTATCCGGCCGAATCGCTTCGACTCAATACGTCGATGACGTATTGAGCGTCGCTGTCGGTGAGGACACCGTCGGCATTGGTGTCGCAAAAGCTCGAGCATCCGTTCACGCCGCCACCCGAGCTCACGGCGTTGATCACGGTTATGACGTCGAACCCGGACACGTAGCCGTCGTTGTTCACGTCCGGTGGAAGAGCGTAGTTGTGATGCGGCAGCGGCTGGACGGGGTCTTCAAGGATCCAGCTGCGAAAATCGTGGGTCATGGACAATGAGTTTGCGGTCCCACCGTCGCAAACGGCGCTGCCCTGGAAGCTCGTGAAGCTTTGCACGGCCGCGACCTGTCCGTTCGCGTTGATCGCAGGGCCACCGCTGTCGCCGGGACACATCACGTTGTCAAGGCTCCAGGGCGTCAGCACGACGGTGCCGTTCGGCATGACCACGGTGCCGTTCGTAACGAACGGCAGGAGGACGTCCACGATTTCGACGCCCCAACGTCGCTGTGCCGGTAGGACGCCCGTGGCGATTTCCCCGAAGCCTACTCCCTTTACGATTTGTCCCCACGGCACAGGGCTCGGCGCGATCACCCTCGGCGTCACCGGGATCGGGACCGCGAAGTCGACCGTCGCCAGGTCTGCCCCCTCGGACAAGCCAACCTGATGGTTCCCGGGCACCCAGGGATGCGTTGCGACGTAGTAGTTGCTCGCGTACAGCGGGTGGATGCGAACAGTGGTCACTTGGCGGTATCCGGCGTCGAACACGACGTAAATGTCCCCCGTGAAGCCTTGGACGCAGTGGGCTGCCGTCAGTACTCGAGTCGGCTGGACCAGCGTGCCGCTGCATAAGCCAACGACGAATCCAGTGGCAGGGTCGACGAAGTACAACGCAACGACGTCCGGATACGCGCTGCCGGAGTCCATCAAGCCGTGGCGAACCCCCTCCAGAACGTCTGAGATCGGCACGTCCCGGTCGGATTGTACGGGGTCCACGCCACACCCGAGCGCAGCGCAAGAGATCGCGCCGATGATCCAAACCTTCATGCTGTCCTCCTGCAGCCGTTTGGTGCGCAATGCCGACCTTTCATTCAACGCAAGCGCGACGGCCAATACTTTCGGCGCGGCCATCGTGCGTACGGTGGACGGCGGCGTCGGCACTTCTACTTTTCCGCAGCCGAGCAGAGTCGCGTGGCGAGCTCGAAGGTGGCGGATGGCTTGGACTTGAAGGCGAACGGGGGCTACGTGATTGCGCCACCCTCGACGCATCCAAGCGGCCGGCTCGTACCAATGGGCGCAGGATTTCGTGCGCGGGCAGCTCGCACCGTGTCCTGACTGGCTTCAGACCTCTGGTCGCACCGGGGCAGCGACCGTCGTTGATGTTGCCGCGTCGCCGCTCGGTCAGGCCTTCCAGCGTGCCGGAATGTTGGGCAGGGTCCTGGATGGCGGCAGGCATACAGTCGTGTGTCCGTGGGCGGCTCTGCATCCACGGGTCAGGACCACGACTCCCGCGCGAACAGTTCGCGGATAGCGAAACGGCGCTCGACAAGGACGCGCTCATGCAGCTGCGCGGAGCATGGGTCTATGAGTGGGCCGAGCTCGAAAACGTGACGCGCAATCAGGACGTCTCTGAGGTGTGTGGGTTCAAGTCCCTCCTCGTGCACTCTCCCGTGATCTTGACGGTGACTCCTCGACGCCTGCTTGAAGTGCACGTGCAGTTGCCCTCGATGCATCGCTCAGAAGTCCTTGGGGTGTCCTGCGCCAATTTTGGCGTAACGCTGTGCCGTGACGCGCAAGGGTTCCAAGCTTCCAAGCAAGCCCGGGCCGCCCGCCTGTTACGGGAGATGAGGAAGGATGCGCCAGTCCCTCGGGTCCGATTCTTTCGACAGGGTAACTCTGAGCCGGCTCGCGGTGAGAGAACCGAGAGCGAGGGAGAGCGGCCAGCTCCCGGGCGACACGAGGCAGTCGCGATGCTGGCTGCGGGTGTCTGCCAAATTAGGAATCGATGATTAGGCAGGTTCCTCCTGGAGGAAAAGAGTCAATGTCGCATAGTCGATCACTGCGTGATGGTAGCGCAGGACATCCTGGCCGATCACAGCACGTATCGGGTCAGCTCCCCTCATGATCAACCTTTGGTTGGTGCTGGTCATATCAAGCGCGAATACGCCATCCGATTGGACTGGCATCCCTTCGAGAGTCAACCGGGCATCGCCAAGCGTATATACGTTGCCCCCATGTCCGGGCTGCCCAGTGTCGCGCACGACAATTCCTTCCGAACGACAATAGCTCAGTTCAACGAAGGTCTTGGACGCCCCAGTGTCGAGCACGATGTCGATTGGCCGGCCGTCGAGGTTCCCGGCCAGCAACAGGTGTCCAACTTGGCTCCGGGACATCACGAAGCGGCGGAACCCGTGACGTGAGAGCAGCTCCGCCAGCGCCGATGTGTAATTCATCCTGGACTCTCCCGCTCAATAATGGAGATGATCTCCGTGGTGGCCTTGGACGTTCCGGTGATTGGGGCGGCCCATGAGAGCGCCCTGAAGGGCACGCGGATCGTTTCGGCATTTGAAGACGCCATGCTGCGCGCCCGAACGACGTCGATCAAACTGCTGATCGGACCGCGACAGCTTGAGGGTGGTGAGCTTGCTCAGCGGCGTCCAAAATATACAGCATCAGCATCCCCTTGACCCAACGGATAATCACTGCCTCCGCGTCGTCGTCCGAACGAGCGCGTGCGCCATCGGTGCGTGGGTTCAAGTCCCTGCTCGTGCACGGCGTTGCAGGCGTGGACGAAATCGCAGCCGTCAACGCTGCGCTATGCTGAACCCGTGCTCACGCATGGAGAGATGATCGTCCGTATCGCGGTTGGCGCGGCCCTGGGCGGGGTGATCGGGTACGAACGAGATCGGCATCGGCGTCCAGTTGGCCTCCGCACGCACCTTATCGTGGCGCTCACCGCGGCAACTTTCATGATCATCTCATCGGAGTTCGTCTACTACCAACACTACGGCCAATCCGATCTCGTGGAGGTCGACACCTCGCGTATCGCGGCGTCCGTTGTGTCTGCGGTCGGCTTTCTCGCGGGTGGGGCGATCCTGCGCACAGGCGTCACGGTTCAAGGACTAACGACGGCAGCGGGCATCTGGCTCGTGACGGCGATCGGAATGAGCGCCGGAGCGGGCATGTTCGTCGAAAGCGGTGCCGTGACTTGCATGGGGCTGCTTGCGCTGACGGTGCTCAGGCGGTTCGAGGACAAGGCCGATCACCTCGTTCGGCGCCGGGTCCGCGTGACTCTGAAGCCTAACGGGGCAACTGCCGAAGCCGTGACGAGCGATCTCGCCAAGCTGTGTCTGGACGTTAGTGTTGCGAATGTCGAGGTCGATACTGCGGTCGAGCCCGCGACAACCCTCTCGCTTGACGTACGGCTCAACTCAGAGGTGACCATTTGGCAGCTCGTCGAACGGCTCCAGAATCAACCGGGCGTCGCGCGGGTTTGGGTGGAGGTAGTCGATTAACGCCCCACGGCGAGAAAGCTAGCGGGTAGTGGGCGCGGCCAGGTCACCGTCGGGCAGCGACCATCGAGTGGCAACCGATCGGTACGTGATTTCCGGTAGCTGCACGAGCACCGGCTCGGCCGCGGGGTCTAGCCAGCGCAAGATGTCTTCGACCGCGTTGGCAGGCATCGCTGTGCAGCCTGCTGTTGGCTGGTGCTCGCCACGCCAAACGTGGAGGAAGACGCAGGATCCGGCTCCGACCACCACAGCGGGCGAGTTTTGGCGGACGACCACGCCCCAGCGGAAGAGCCCATCGGTCCGCCGCAGCGGGCTCCAGCGTTGCCACGCCGAAGGTTTTACGCGCGATGTGTCGATGATCTCGTTGTAGTGGGGCGAGCGCACGTCTTCGATGCAATAGGTGGTCAGCTTGCTCTGGAGGTAGGGAAAGCCGTGCGCGCCGTCCGGCAGGGTGTCCGCATAGCCGAAGGCGTTTCCCAAATCGAAAGCCCCGGCTGGCGAGCGACCGTCTCCTTCGCGCTTGGTCGGGCCCAGCTCGTCGGATGGTTGCAGCCCGCGTCCCCACGCCAATCCGTGACGGCCGAGGTTGACAGGAACCACGCTGCCGACCTCGCGCCATTCACCCGCCGACTGCCGTTCGTAGCGTTGGAGGAGGCCCGCGGTGCTGCTCCAATTCGCCGCCCTCACGACGATGAGCTGGTGTGCGGTCGCGTCAATCGGTGCCGCCGGCTCCAGCGGACCGCCTCCCGCCGGGTGGGGCACAGCGAGGATCGCGGCAAGTCCAGCCGCGGGAAGCATCTTTCGCATGCGAGCCTCGTATCATGTCGGCGAGGGCCACCGAAACTGACTCCTGCGGCAGCCCTGTTGACGCTTTCGGTTGGCACGGCCGCTAGGCCACCTCGTCCCATCTATCGATCTTAGCACTCACGGTGCACTCGCTTCGCTCGCGCGTCATCCTTTGACGCAGAGAACCTGCTTGAGCTCGTGGACGATGGCGATGAGGTCCTTCTGGGCCTCCATCACGGCGTCGATCGGTTTGTATGCGCCGGGCGTCTCGTCGATCACGTCGACGTCCCGGCGGCATTCGACGCCTTCGACTGCCTTCGCGTGATCCTCGAGCGAAAATGTGCGCTTCGCTTCGCCGCGCGACATCCTGCGTCCGGCGCCGTGCGAGCACGACTCGAAGGACATCGGGTTACCTTTGCCGCGCACGATGTAGCTCCGTGTCCCCATGCTGCCAGGGATGATGCCGAGCTCGCCGTCGCGCGCACGGACCGCGCCCTTGCGCGTGACAAGCACGTTCGCGCCGAAGTGGTGCTCGCGTGAAACGTAGTTGTGGTGGCACTGCACCGCCGTTTCACGAAACGAAACTGGCTTGCCGAGCGTTTCGGCGATCGCCGAAACGGTCGCGTCGAGCATGAGCGTGCGGTTCGCGAGCGCGTAGTCCTGCGCCCAGCCCACGGCCGTGAGGTAGTCGTCGAAGTGCGCGGTGCCTTCGGGGATGTACGCCAAATCGATGTCCGGGACGTTCACGAACCAACGCCGCATGTCTTGCTTCGCGAGCTCGATGAAGTACGAGCCGATGCGGCCGCCGACGCCGCGCGAGCCCGAATGGAGCATGACCCAGACACGCTGCGCCTCGTCCAGGCACACTTCGATGAAGTGGTTGCCGGTCCCGAGCGTTCCGAGGTGGTTCTCGTGGTTGCTCTTCGCGATCTTCGGGTGCTTCTCGACGATGCGAGCGAAGCGTTCGCCGAGCTTCGTCCACGTGGACGATACCGCGTGCGGCGGGTTCTTCCACGCTCCGCGGTCTCCGGGCCCGCCGTTCGCGGTACGTCCGTGCGGGACAGCGCGCTCGATCGCCGAACGCATGGCGGCGAGCGAATCGGGCAGCTCCGACGCCTCGAGGTCGAGGCGTGCCGCCACCATGCCGCAGCCGATGTCGACGCCGACGGCGGCGGGAATGATAGCGCCCTGCGTCGCGATGACGCTGCCGACCGTCGCACCCATGCCCCAGTGCACGTCGGGCATGATCGCGACGTGCTTGTAGACGAAGGGCATGCTCGCGACGTTCTCGACCTGACGGCGAGCGACCTCTTCGAACGCGACGCCGTCGACCCAGGCTTTGATCGGTACGTGGTTTGTTTCGATGACCTGCATTGTTCGAGCTCCTCAAGTTGATGGCGCCTCTTCCGGAAGTCGAGCCCGGTCGGCGCGAACTACAAAACCGCGCGCTTCGAATTGTCCGTTCGACCGCGGGTGGGACGACCCCACGGTCGAACGGCTCGTTAGTCCGCCAATCCGGCCGTGAAGCCCTGCCACTCGCGAGGCACGTCACGCTCGAAGAGCGGCGGCGCGATAGGCAGCGTCGCTGGACGACGTGGCGCACGGAGCGGCCACATGCCCGCTTCGTCGCAAGTCTGGTCGTCCTTGCGCGTATTGCACGCGCGGCACGCAGTCACGATGTTGTCCCACGTCGTACGTCCTCCCGCGCAACGCGGGACGACGTGGTCGTAACTGAGCTCGCATGCCGGCTTCTTTTCTCCGCAGTACTGGCAGCGGTGACCATCGCGCTGATACACGTTGCGCCGGCTGAACTTCACGCGGGGCCTGCCGGTCTTCGCCATCTTGCGCAGGCGCAGGACCGCCGGCACGCGCCAGGTGACCGACGGCGAACGAATTTCGTCGTCGTATTCGACGACGACGTCGACGGTCTCTTCGTACTTCATCTTCACGGCGTCCTGCCAGCGAAGGACCTTGATGGGGAAATACCAGGGAGTGAGCAAAAGAGTGCGAGTGTGCATGACGGTTTTTCCAAGGGGTTGTGCACGGCCCCGGAGTCCAACCGGGACAGGGACGGGTGGTCCCGACACCCGGACTCGAACCGGGACGCGCCGAAGCGCACAGGTTCTCAGCCTGCCGCGTATGCCAGTTCCGCCATGTCGGGATGTGGTGCACGAGACTGGAATCGAACCAGCACGACCCGTGAGGGTCACCGGCTTCTGAGACCGGGGCGTCTGCCTGTTCCGCCACTCGTGCGTACCGAACCACAGCGCTCCCGTCAGGATTCGAACCTGAACATGCGCGCTTCGGAGGCACGCTGCCGTTCCAACGGCGAGAGCAGTTGCAGCCCCAGGAGGTAACGATCCTCCGTCCCGAAGTTCGTAGCCTCGGTACCGTCCATCGGTGGGGCCATGGTGTCTTTGCGCCACGTGCGGGTTTCGATCCCGCCTCGACACGGCTTGACAAGCCGCCGTCCACGCCAGCGGACTCACGTGGCAATTGCGTCCTCGCAACGAAGGACGGGGTGACGTACGGGTTTCGATCCCGTCGAGGACACGTTCACAGCGTGCCGGGTTCACCAGCTCCCTCACGTCACAGTCAGAGCGGCAGGAATCGAACCTGCATGACCCGAGGCCCAAACTCGGTGGACGGCCACTATCCCACGCTCTGGTGCACTCCCTCGGAATCGAACCGAGCTCTCCGCGTCTTCAGCGCGGCGCTTTCACCAGTCCAGCTTGGAGTGCTTCGTGACCCGTTCCGGAATCGAACCGGACTCGCCCGCTTGAAAGGCGGGCATCCTCACCAGAAGACGAACGGGCCATGATCGCGTACACGCAGGAGACCCGTCGCGCTCGACTGGTCGAGCGCCGTCCGCTGCGTTTCCATTGTCAAAGAACGGGAGACACACGTGTCCCTGCCGGCACACGTGTCCCGTTTGGGTTCGGAACCAGGGTTCGAACCTGGGTTACGAGATTCAGAGTCTCGTGTCCTGCCAGTTGGACGATTCCGAAATACAGTCGTTGGACAGACTTCTCCCTTCGAGCGAGCGCGTGCACTGGACACACGATTCGCGTTGAGCCATCGCGCGCTTGGAGCACACGATTGGCATTGAGCGCAGTTGCGCTCTTCGAGCGCCGGTCGCTTCCCGGAGACGAACCCCGGACCCTTAAACGACGAAAGCCGCCTCGGCTACACCGGGCGGCTTCAAGGGAAAAACCCTGGAAAATACGCCCGTTACGTCACCTTCTCCTGATTGCGGAGTGCGGGTAGATAATGGACACAATCCCGCCCGGTTTCGCTCGCGCGAAACATCGGTTGAATGGATAGCGTCCTCTTCACCATTGCATCATCACCATGAAGCAAGACGCGCACGTCGTCAAGGTCGGATCACCTTTTTCTTTTCGGATAGTGATTTTGACTCGGAGTAGAGTGGGCCGGTTTTCCACACCAGTGAACGACCGAGCAACGCTCCCTCGCGCATCGAGGCGCGCTTACATGCTATCGACGTTGAATGCCTCCAAACGGGCGCGTGCCGCGCGCGAGCCCTCTCGCGGTCCTCACGCTAAGCGTTGGTTGCCTGTTCTTCGCGAGCTGCTCCGACGTGTGCGACGACGCAAGGGACAAGCTCGACTCGTGCGAGCACGAGATTGAGCAAGCCGTCGAGCAGTACGGCAGCCAGGGGCTCGCCATCACGATCGAGGACGGTACCTGCTCCGGCTTGAATGGATGCTTGGCCGTCTGCGTCAATGCCGCAAGCTGTCCGGCGTTGGCTTACCTCCGAACGAACGCGGGACCGGTGATGGACCCGTCGAGAACGCCCCCCGCCGATGCCAACGCGTTATGGCGGTGTACGAACGACTGCATCGGTAATTAGGCGGCGAAATAGCCACGCGACTGCGCGGCGTACGGCCCGATCACTTACGTGCGCGATCAGGGTGGCGGCGAGTCCGACTACGCACTGGCGCCGTTGCTGCTCCAGCCGCTCTGATTTTCCGCCTCATGCGCCGGCGACCAGCGCCGAGTCATGAACCGCGATGGTCCGCGATGGCGAGTTGCTCGACGCGGCGGGAGCTCGCACTCCCTTGACAGGCTGCATGGCACCTGGCAAACATGCTCCCGCGCTCGCATTGATGCACATGAGCGCGGGAAGGAGATGATGCCGATGCCGGAAACCCAGCGCGCTTGCCGTATGATCATCTCCTTGGTCGCGGCGTAGCAGCGTCTACGTCTTCGAACCCCATATTTTTGGCTGCTCGCCGGCTTTGCTGGCGGGCGGATAGGTACGTTCCCATGGCCCCGCACGAGCGAAGGTCGCGGCAGCCCTTTGCTCGCGACACGCAACGAACCGAGTCGAAGTCCTTTCCCCCGATAAATACAGGCAGCTTTCGAGCGAGCTTCGGGCTTTCTCCGGAGCCGCCTGTGTGAGGCGCTGCCTCTGAAGCGCATTCCAGAGCTCCGTTTTCGACACGACCCGGCGGCAGTCATCCGGTCGCCGGAGCCGGACGAGATACCGAACTCACCTGAAGCGACGACCCGGGGTAACTCGCCCTCGTGTTACGATACGCCGTTACGCGGTCACATGACGATTCTCGTATGCCCACTTTCCAAGGTTGAAGCCGTCATCGCTGCAAGGGCGCCCGAGCGCATCGTCAGCTTGCTGGATCCGGATTGTCCATCGCCGTACGTCGGTCCCGAATATGCAAAGAGGCACCTTCGGCTGAGCTTCCACGACGTGGAGATCGCGACCTGGGACGAAGACATACCGACGCTACAGGACATTCGTGAGCTATTGGCGTTCGTCGATGGATGGTGTCGCACCGCTCCCCTTCTGATTCACTGTCGGGCGGGCGTCGGTCGCTCCACGGCGGCCGCCTTCGTCACGGCCTGCGCGCTCAATCCGCGAGCGGACGAGAAGGCCATCGCGCTCGCGCTCCGACGCCTGGCTCCTTTCGCGCGACCGAACGAAATGTTGGTTCGACGCGCCGATGCCGAACTCGTTCGGGAAGGTCGGATGCTCGCAGCGATCGAGCAGACGCGACCTGTTCGTTCGCACGGCGACTCCGCCGATGTCTCGGCACCTCGAGCCGAAGGCACGCCGTTCGAGTTGCCTGCGATCTTTGCATGACGCACGCATCGCATGCGCGAAGCGTTTGCGCTTGCGGGTCGAGGTTAGGCGTGGCTCAATTCAGCGACAAATGCTCTTGGCTGCCGAGGAAACCGCCCGACGCTTCACGACGCGAACACGGCGGACGGATCCGCGCCGGCAACCGGAGGGCGATCTGCGCCAGAGGCGCTGCGGGTAAACTCGGTAACGTTCCAGCGATTCGAGGCCCGCCCCCAAAAGGAGTGGGCCTTTTTAGTTTTGGCCATGCTGCTCACCATCACCACCACGCACCGCCCCGCGACGGATCTCGGCTATTTGCTCGAGAAGCACCCGGCGAAATGCCAGAGCTTCCCCTTGAGCTTCGGGCAGGCACACGTGTTTTACTCCGTGACGCGGGAGGAGAGCTGCACGGCGGCATTGCTGCTCGATCTGGATCCCATTGGACTGGTGCGTGGCCGTCGTGGCGGCGATGGTCCGACGCTCGGCGCCTACGTCAATGATCGACCCTACGTGGCGTCGTCGTTCTTGAGCGTCGCGATCGCGCAAGTATTCGGCTCGGCGCTCAACGGCCGGTCACGTGAGCGCGCCGAGCTCGCCACGACGCCCATTCCCTTGAAGGCCTCGCTCAGCGCGCTCCGTTGCCGCGGTGGCGAGGGTTTGCTTCGTCGCCTGTTCGAGCCGCTCGGCTACGAGGTCGCAGCTACCCGTTCCAGCCTAGACGAGCGCTTCACGGAGTGGGGGCCGAGCCCATACTTCGCTGTCGAGGTGAGTGGCGTTCGATGTCTGTCCGAGCTCCTTTCTCACCTGTACGTCCGGATCCCGGTGCTCGACGACGACAAGCACTACTTCGTGGGCGACGATGAAGTGGAAAAGTTACTCGCCAAAGGCGAGAAGTGGCTCCCGGGCCATCCGCAGCGGGACCTGATCGTTTCGCGCTTTCTCAAGAAACAGCGCCGGCTCATGCGCGACGCTCTCGAGCGGCTGATGGGCGACGACGACGTCGACCCGGAAGAAAAGGACGAAGAGCGGCGGCGGGAAGAAGAAGCAGTCGAGCAGAAGATCAGCCTGAACGAACAGCGGCTCGGCGCGGTCGTCTCGGCCGTGAAGGCGGCGACCGCCCGAAGCGTTATCGACCTTGGTTGCGGCGAGGGAAACCTGCTGCGTGAGCTCATCCGCGACAAGGAGCTGACACACATCGTGGGTGTTGACGTGTCACCTCGGTCACTCGAATGGGCGCACCGAAACCTTCACTTGGACGACCTTCCGGACCGCCAACGCGAGCGCATCAAGCTGATCCAAGGCTCGCTGAGCTATCGAGACGAGCGGTTTTCTGGTTTCGATGTGGCCTGCGTCGTGGAGGTGATTGAGCACCTCGATCCGGCACGGCTTCCAGCGTTCGAGCGCGTCGTGTTCGAGTTCGCCCGGCCGAGGACGGTGGTCGTGACCACGCCGAATTGCGAATACAACGTCCGCTTCGAGAACCTCCCCGCAGGACGCTTTCGGCACCGAGATCATCGGTTCGAGTGGACGCGCGAGGAGTTCCAAGGGTGGGCCAGCCGGGTTGCTGGCCGTTTCGGCTATGCAGTCCGCATCGTGCCCATCGGTCCAGAGGATCCGGCGGTGGGATCGCCCACTCAGATGGGGGTCTTCACACGATGAATATCGAGATCCCGGAGCTCTCGCTCGTCGTTCTGATTGGAACGTCCGGCAGCGGGAAAAGTACGTTCGCCAGGAAGCACTTCAAGCCTACGGAGGTGCTCTCTTCGGACTACTGCCGAGGCATCGTTTCCGACGATGAGACCGACCAAAGTGCGACGGCCGACGCTTTCGACGTGCTTGGCTACATCGCTGCCAAACGGCTAGCTGCCGGTCGCCTCACGGTCGTCGACGCCACGAACGTGCAGCCCGAAGCGCGAAAACCATTCGTTCTACTTGCTCGGGAGCATCACTGCCTGCCGGTCGCGATCGTGCTCGACATCTCCCCGAAGATTGCGCTCGCTCGCAACCAGGATCGAGCCGATCGCCGCTTCGGAGAGCACGTGGTGCACGGCCAACACCGTGACCTTCGGCGCTCGTTGAAGTCGCTTCGACGCGAAGGGTTCAGTCATGTCTTCGTGCTCGATGGTCCCGAGCAGGTCGAGGCGACGACAGTCGCGCGGACGCCGCTCTGGAACAACAAGACGCACGAAACGGGTCCGTTCGACATCATTGGGGATGTTCACGGTTGCTGCGACGAGTTGTGTGCGCTCCTCGAAAAACTCGGATATCAGGTGTCTGGGCTGCCGGAAGCTCCGCGCGTTCAGCCACCTGTCGGCAGGCGCGCGGTTTTCCTCGGCGATCTCGTGGATCGTGGCCCCGGCATCGTCGGTGTCTTGAAGCTCGTGATGTCGATGGTCGAATCGGGTGCGGCCCTGTGTGTGCCCGGCAACCACGAGCAAAAACTCCTCCGCAAGCTCAATGGTAAGGACGTGCGCCTCACGCATGGGCTCGCTCAAACGCTCGCGCAGCTCGAACCGGAGCCGCCCGAGTTCAAGACGAAGGTCGCGCAGTTCATCGACTCACTCGTGAGCCACTACGTTTTGGATGACGGAAAGCTCGTGGTGGCGCACGCGGGGCTTCCCGCGAAGCTCCAAGGGCGCGGCTCGGGCAAGGTTCGAGAGTTCTGCCTGTTCGGCGAGACGACGGGTGAAACCGATGAGTTCGGTTTGCCGGTTCGATACAACTGGGCTGCGGAGTATCGCGGCAGGGCGATGGTCGTCTACGGGCACACGCCCGTACCCGAAGCAGAGTGGCAAAACCGCACGATCTGCATCGACACCGGATGCGTGTTCGGCGGAAGTCTCACGGCGCTTCGCTACCCCGAGCGCGAGCTCGTACAAGTGAAAGCGAAGCAGACCTATTACGAGTCGGCGCGGCCATTTCTTACGGAAGGCGCACGCGCACCCGTTATCGAAGAGCGCGTGCGCGACGACTTACTCGATGCCAAGGACGTTCTCGGCAAGCGCATCGTCTCCACGCGGCTCCACGGGAACGTCACCGTGCGTGAAGAGAACGCGAACGCGGCGCTCGAAGTCATGAGCCGCTTCGCCGCGCCGCCGAATTGGCTCGTCTACCTGCCGCCGACCATGTCACCGAGCGAGACGGTTACGGAGGGCCCGCTCCTCGAACATCCGCGCGAGGCGTTCACGTACTATCAGCGCCAGGGCGTCGCCGAGGTCATTTGTGAAGAGAAGCACATGGGCTCCCGCGCGGTGGTCGTACTTTGTCGTGACACTGAGACCGCCCGCCGCCGTTTCCATTCGGCGGATGATCGCATTGGCGTCGTCGTGACGCGAACGGGGCGTCCGTTCTTCTCGGATTCGAAGCTCGAAGCCGCCTTCCTCCAACGGCTGGCAGGAGCCGTCACTGCTGCGGGACTTTGGGAGCGCTTCGCCACCGATTGGATCTGCCTCGACGCAGAGTTGATGCCCTGGTCGGTTAAGGCCCAAGAGCTCCTGCGCGAGCAGTACGCGGCGACCGGAACTGCAGCCCGGGCCTCGCTCTCGGCCGCAATTAGTGTGCTCGAGCAGGCGGCGCACGGCGACCGCGGCGCATCGGTCGCGACCGAAGCTCTCTCGGGGATCCTCGGCACGCTGCGCGCGCGCGAAGTGCGGGTTGGCCGCTACATCGAGGCGTACCGGCGCTATTGCTGGCCGGTTCACGAGCTCACGGGCCTGCGACTCGCGCCGTTTCACTTGCTCGCGACGGAACGTCGGGTGCATACCGAGCAAACGCATCGGTGGCACATGGAAACCCTCGCCGAGCTTTGCCGGTGCGACCCTGAGCTTCTCGTCGCGACGCCGTTCCGAATCGTGAATCTGACGGACGTTGCAAGCCAGGAGGCCGGCATTGCGTGGTGGACCGAGTTGACCGGAGCCGGTGGCGAAGGGATCGTCGTGAAGCCCATGCAATGGGTCGTGAAAAGCAAGCGGGGCCTCCTGCAGCCGGCGATCAAATGCCGGGGCCACGAGTACCTACGAATCATTTATGGAGCCGAGTACGACGCCCCCGAGCACATCGAGCGACTCAGGGCACGTGGGCTTTCGACGAAGCGAGGGCTCGCGTTGCGCGAGTTTGCGCTCGGACTCGAGGGACTACACCGTTTCGTGGAGGGCGAACCGCTGTATCGAGTTCACGAGTGTGTGTTCGGCGTACTTGCCCTCGAGAGCGAACCGGTGGACCCGAGGCTTTGAGATGCAAAATATCGACGTTCAATGCCATTCGGCGGCAGCTCGCTGTTCGTTCCCGGCGCTAATAGCGTAGAAATCATTACAGGGTACTGCCGGCGCGGCCACGGGCTCGACTGCGGCGGAAGTCGCCGTGGCACTTCGGTCCCGGTCGCGCGTTTACAATTCTTTGTAAACACTTTCTTGATGGTGCTCAATCTGTGAACGGCCTAGAGATCAGCGGCGCCATCGCGCACTCGAGCGGCATGCTTTTGCGTGCCGTTCTCGTTGGCATTCCGTTCTCGAAAGGGAGGTCGTTCACATGCATTCAATTGGGAAACAAAGGGGCAATTTAAGGCCATTGTGGCTCCTGGGCCTGGCGGTGGCGGCGTCCGCGTGTTCTGGGAGTCCAGACGCGATCGAGGGCGCCGGCACGGACGATAGTACGCTGGCGGCCCAGGATCCCTCCGACGCAGCGGGTCCCTCCGGCGTATCCACGACTCCGACACCCGTGGCCTCGCTGACGCTGAAGAACGGGAACATCCTGGAGTTCTACGATTTCGGGACCGCCGGGCTCGTCATGGAAAGCGGAGCGGCTTACACGGCGCCGGTCGTAACAGGCAATCAAACAATTGCGCCCGAAGAGCTCGTCCCGATCTGGACCAAGCTCGCAGATGGCGCGCCGGTGCCCGCTGCGCTCGAGCAGCTGCAGGAACGGCTTCTCACTACCACCGGGGCGCCGAATTCACCGCTGCTCAAACAACCGGTGCCGTCCAGAGGGGCCGTCAGACTGTCCGAGCCGCCCGCCGTTCAGCCCGTGCAGATCGATACTCGATCTCAGGACGGATGCAGCAACGGCTGTTGCGATTACGCTTGGCTATCGACGTTCTCACAATGCCAAAACCCCGAGCCTTATAGCTGGTTTCTTTTTAACTACGGCGCGACGTGGGAAAACAGCGGGAACGACATCCAAGACTACAAAGGCATGGTTTGCTCAGCGAGCGGCACCAGCACGTTCCACGTCGGGATCGGCGGCGCCGGCGGGGACTGGAACGTGCCCGAGGCAACCTGGCGAGCCTACTCTTGGACGGCAAATTGTACGTTTTGGATCTGTTTCGACGCGCCGGCGCAGACCAGCGTGAACACCACCACCAATATGCACCTTCATACGTATTGCGGCGGGTGGGACCAACCCTGATCGCCTGCATCCGGGCGCTCGACGTAATGAGAAAAGCGCCTCTTCGGACGGCCCGGTCCCCCGAAGAGGCGTGGTCGCGATCGTCAGAGCCGTGGCAAATTTGAGTTTGTCCGTTTCGTTCCTTTCTGGTGGGAGCGCCGTGCCCGAACCGCGCTCCTCGGTGCGAAATGCATGCCGGTCACCGCCTTCGGATACGCGCGCGTGAAGGCACGCTGATTTCGCTGTCGGTCTCGTCGGCGTCGCGCTGGAAGCGTCGCGGCTAATACCGCTCTTGGCTCACGATGAGCCAGTGCACTCGCGCTTGAAGAGCCGTCGTCGGCGCAAGTTGCGCCACGAGTGGTCGCCTATGGCCGCCGAAAGAGCCGCGATTGGCAGCGGGCGTCAGTTCGAGTCCTGGCGTTGCCAATCAACGGGGTGGTGCGTGCGTCAACACTGTTGTACACGCAGCCGAAGACCGAAATGCGGGACAGCGGTCGCGATTCGTCGTTGGACAAGGATCCGCGCTTCTTCGTCGTCGCGACGTTCGCGCGAGGGAAGGCGCTATTTCCTGATCTGCGAACGACCCAGCTTGAGCACTCTTTCCGAACGTGAGCGGCAGGCGCTCGCCCTTCGCGCGAAGGGGCTGTCGAGCAAGGAGATCGCCGTCGAGCTCCAGATAGGTTTTTCGACTGCACGCGTGCTCTTGGCCCGCAGTGCGAGGAAACTAGGCGTCGTGAAGACCGGCGAGGCCGCGGTTATCTACGCAAAGCTCGAAGCCATGCCGCCGGAGCTGCCGGCGCGCGACGAGCAGGCGCGTTCATGCCGACCGCAGCGCCTGGCTCGAGGAGGCCCCGGTTACCGCCGATGAAGTCGGCCGCCCCGGAGCACGAGTTCGCTCTGACGAACGAGCCCGGCTCGCACGTAAGTCTTTAAGCACGCTTCAGTTGCAGCCGATTTGCGAGGTCCCGAGCGCGATGTCGTCGTAGTACACGTCGGCGGTGCCCGTGCCCGACTGAAAGCGCATCTCGCCGATTTGCAAGGAGGAGATGCTGGCGATCGACCACGTCGCCGCGGCGTCGGTGATCTCCTTGCCGTCGGCGTAGACATGGAGCGCCGTGGGCGACTGGTGCCACTCGTAGCAGAACCAGGTGTCTTGCGGCACCTTGGTCTTCGAGTCGTTGAGCTTGTCGCTCGACTTCAGGTTCGTCGCGTATTCGCCCGAGCCCATCTCGTTGAGGATACGCACTTGGTCGCTCGAGCTGTTGAGCGCCATGAAGCATTGGTGGCCGCCCGCAGCCGACTTGATGTGCACGTAAGCGCGACCCCAAAAGTCGGTCGCCGGGAAGCTCGTCGTCGTCATGATGTAGCCGTTGCCCGTCGCCGACGGCGCGCTGATGTGGAGCGCGTGGGTGCCGCCGTGAACGGTCGTGGTCACCACTTCCACTTTGTAACTGCCCGCCATCGTCACCTTCCACGGGCTCGTGCCCGCGCCCGGCGCCGCACCTTCGAAGTCTTCGCAGAGCGCGAGCATCGAACAGTCCGTGCTGCCGCCGCCCGCCATGCCACTGCCCGCACTGCCGCCAGCCGCCATGCCCGCCATGCCACTGCCGGGCGCGCCGTCGCGTCCTCCGGAGCTTCTGCCTCCCGCCGTCATGCCGCCACTGCCGGTGCTGGTGCCCGCCGCTCCACCGAGCGTGCCCGCAGAGCCCGAAATACCGCCCGAACCGGCGCCTGCGCTGCCCGCCGTTTTCATGCCGCCGGCACCCGACGGCGCGCCACCACTCACCGAAGCACGTCCGCCCGACTCGCCAGCCGAGCCACCCGTGCTCGTTGCCATGCCGCCCGCGCTCGGGCTCGTTCCGCCTTTCCCCGCTGCGCTATCGCTGCCCCCCGCCCCCGACCGGTTGCCGTCGTCAACGCCCGTCGGAGGGTCCGAGCTGCACGCCGCCACGCCCGATAGCGTGAGCGCGATACCGAATGCCAGGTTATCGAGCGCGCGCGAACTACGACGAATGTTTTGCGTCATGTGCAAGAATTCTCCAGTCGACTGGTGCAGTCTAAGGCACCTGGCACACGAGACCAAGGCATCACTCTCGAAATGAGCGTCACCACTCGGCGCGCGCATGCATTGATCTGCAGACGTCCGCGCGCTCGTCCGTGTCGGGCGCAAAATGCTTACGTGAGTAGAAGCTCGTTAGCTTGAGCGTTAGTGTGCAGATTGAACATTCCCTGACCTGGTTGCTCAACGCTCTCTTCATCACGGCGTGCGCGGCGCTCGGGCGCTTGCGGAACGGATTTCCCAGATCATGAACTGCTCAGCGCTCGCTCTTTCCGCAGCGACACTGGGAAGCTTGGGATGGATGTCGCGCGATGGCAGATCAAGCGTTCGGCTGGCGTAGGAACGAACTCGAGCGGCCACCGATCTTCCGCACGTGGTGCCTCTTGCCGTTGCTGCTCGTGGGGTAGGCGTAGGCGTCCGATGAGGTCGCGTGAACGGGCCCGTTGCCAGGAGCCGCCGAATCGCGCGATGCTGACCGCGTGAATTGGGCTGGATTGGGAAGGCAGGCCGCGCTGGCCGGCGGATTGGTCGCGCTCTTCGTTTCGTGTGCGGGGAAGGAGGAGCGCAAGCCAATCGTGAGCGTCGATACGCGCAGCGGTGGCTCGGGTGGCTCGGGTGGCTCGGGTGGCTCGGGCGGTAAGCGGGGCTCGCAGGGATCGGACGAGGCCGGTGTGGGGAATGTGGAATCGGAGCCGGCCGGCGGTGGCGGGAGCGGTGGAATCGCCAGGGGTGGCACGCCGGGAGGAGGCGGCCGCGCCGCTGATGGAGTCGGCGGGGACGACACGGCGGGAAGCGCCGGCAGTGGCCTCACAGGCGCTGTCGGCACGAGCATCCCCGATGATTGCTCTAGCGATGCCGACTGCCCCCGCGGCCATTGCATCACTCTCTCGGTCGGATTTCGCACTTGTCAGACCCCGCCCGTCGAAGCCACCGAGTGCAGTCCCAATCCGTCACAAGACGACTGCTGCGACAGCTCCGACTGTACCGCCGGCCTCTCCTGCTTCTCGACGCGTGCGTTCAACTACGACGATCAGAGCGAGTTCAACGTGTGCACGAGCGACGCGTGCACCAGCGACTCCGATTGTTTGAACGACGCGATCTGCGTACCGAAGGGTACCCTGGGGCGGCCCATCGCCTTCTGCATCTCGGCAGTGTGTCATAGCGATGCCGATTGCACCGAGTACGGTGACGGACGCTGCACGCCGATGATCGACGAATGCAGCGGCGGCTACTGGACCTTCGCTTGCGCCTACACGGGCCCGGGAAGCTGCAAGACGAACGCCGATTGCTCGAGGGACGCACCGCCGTTCGGCCCCGGGGATCGCTACTGCCACTTGGGAGCTTGTTCGGAGGTCCTGAGCGGCACGGTTTGCGACTAGTCCGCGGCTCTTTTCGACCTTGCTCTCCTACGCATGACGGTTTTTCTCGTCAACCGCACGGCATCAGTGTGCGCCGGTGGTCAGCCCCCCTGCTCGTGGGGATTGTGTGGAGAGGCGGTGGAGCGTGAGCGCTTCGACGTGCTGAGCCGGGATCACTCGGCTGGTGTCTCGGCCGCGCCCTCGCTCGAGCCCTCGCTCGGTCCCGCGACGGGCGAGTCGCTGACGGGCGCGGGCGCCTCCAGCCTCGGCGCACGTTTCAGTCGAACGGTGACGCTGTCGCGCGAACCGTCGAGCGGGAAGTTGTAGGGCGCGTACCCGTCGTGCAGCGCGGTCAAGCGTTGCTTGGCGTGATGGTCGACGCTCACTTGGACCGTGCCGGTACCGAGCTTTTGACCGGCGCGAAACACGACGGCGCCCGCCGGGATGACGGTGACGGTGACGGTGATGGTGACTGCGACTGCGTTCGAGTTGTTCTCGAGCGACGTCGCGACGGGTGCCTGCTGCAGAGAGTCTCGTGCGTTGACCGCTAAGTTCACCGGCGTGATTGCTGCCGCTGCGGCCGCCGCGCTGCGAGGTTCCGGAGCTGGCCGCAGGACAGGTTCCTTAGCTACGTGCTGAGTGCCCGTGTCGGACGTGGGTTCAACGCGAGGTGGGAATCGATGGCTGCCGACGCTCACTGCGACGAGGGCGATGGCCGCGCCGATTGCTGCGATGACCGTCGCAGGCCCGAGCTGGCGCCGCCGGAAATCCGGGATGATGTCGAGCTCACTCGTGCGGGGCGGCGCGCTGGGAGCCGGGGAAGTTGCGCGCGGACGGTTGTCGAATGACTCGTCGTCCCGCACTCGTTCCGAGCCGACGTCTGGTGCAGGCTCCTCGAGCGTGCCTTCGGTCGCGCTGATATCCGCCTCATCCAGGAATTCGGTGCGGAACTCGAGCGTGGGTTCTTCGTGGACGAGCGTGGGTTCTTCGTGGACGAGCGTGGGTTCTTCGTGGACGAGCGTGGGCTCTTCATGGACGAGTGTGGGCTCTTCATGGACGAGTGTGGGCTCTTCATGGACGAGTGTGGGCTCTTCGCGGACGAGCGTGGGTTCTTCGCGAGCAGGCGCGGGGTAACTGCGGACGCTGCTGCTCGGTCGATCACTGACGCCGAGCCGTTCTTGCAATTGCGTCGCGCGGTCCATCCACGACGCCGGTGGGGTCAAGGCACGCGGCGCGCGGCCCGACGGCTTGGGGCGAGGGACACTCGAAACAGGGGGCAATGAAGGTGACGGCGTGTGCGTCGCGCCCACCTTTCGCGACACACTCGCCGGCGGAGGCGCCGTCGTGATCGGTGCCGACGCGGGCCGAATGGTCAGGTGCGTGGAGGCTTCTTCCCAGCCCGCGTCGACGTCTTCGCCGGCGCCCGCGGCGCCGTTCGTAGGGCGTAACCTGCCGTTCGCTCGTGGAGCCATATCGTTCGCGCACCCAGGGCATGCTGCCACCACGGCAGCTTCCAACGGGACATCCTGTACGTGGCGGTACGCATCGGGTTTTCTGAAACGCCCCTCGGATTTTTCTTGCCGAACCCCCAACGGCCCCGCGCACCGCGTCAGAACCTGCGTTTACGAGCTCACTGAGGCGCTCCTCGTGCGACGATCGACCCGAGCACCCGATCCGCAGGGCGCAGTGCCCACGACGTGACGACGAGCGCGGCGACGAACAGCGGAGGCGCGATGCCGATCGCTCCGTCGCCCGCTACTGCGCGCGAGATCGCGCCGCCGCTCAGATCGAAGATCATCCCGGCATACGCCCATTCTTTCAGGCGCGGCAGCCGAGGAACGACGACGGCAGCGGCGCCGAGCACTTTCCACGCTCCGAGGATGGTCGAGAAATAACGAGGATAACCGAGCCGCGCCATGTCGGCGGCGATGTGCGGCGAGTGGAATAGGTTCGCGAAACCCGAGCCGACGAACGCGACGCAGACGATGCCCGTCGGGAGCCAGAACGCGAGCGCGGAGTGCTTCATTTGCCGGTCAGCGCGCGCGTAGCGCCGCGGGAATTGGCCAAGGATTCGTGCGCGAACTTCTTTCCGATCATTGCGCCCATCATCGAGGTCGCGACAGCGCGCGGCATGAGCTTGGCCATGATGCGATTCACGCGCCCGGCGACGTGAGTCGCCCGATTGCGCGCGAGTGCGCTCAGCCCCTCGGCAGCACAGCGCTCCGCCGACATCGGTTTCAGCGGCATATCGGACGGATCGACGCCCATCTTCGCCATCGACTCGGTCAACGTCGGGCCCGGCATGAGGACGGTGACGTGGACACCGCGTGGCTCGAGCTCGACGTGCAGACCCTCACCGAGGTTCAAGACGTACGCTTCGACGCCCGCGGTGTGCGCGACGTACGGCACGCCGGCAAGTCCGCCGATCGACGAGACGAGCAGGATGCCGCCGCGTTTGCGCGCGACGAGACGCCGGCCGAAATGGTGAACCAGCGTGAGGTTTGCGTCGACCTTGAGGCGCACGGCGCGCAAGAGCTCCTCGCGCTCGAGCGTCAAGAACTCGCCCGGGCTCGCGAAGCCGGCATTGCCGACGATCAGGCCCACGTCGAGCTCACGTGTCGCCCGCTCGACCTCGTCGAAGAAGCTCGGGGCGCTGAGATCGGCCTGGACCACGCGGTAATCGACCGAAAAGTCGCGGGTGAGCTCGGCTCCTACGCGTTCGAGCTCTGCCTCGCGGCGGGCGACGAGGACGACGTTGATGCCGCTCGAGCCGAGGTGCCGTGCGATCGCTTTGCCGATGCCGGAGGACGAGCCGGTGACCACGGCCCAGGGACCGAACCGGTGTTTATCGAGGATGGGACGCATGCATTCTCCTTGGGTAAAGAGAGCGTGCGGCTTCACCCATCATTGTTCCAATCGATGTTTTGCACATGCATCATGGTAAGCTTCGATAATGGCGCTCAACGACCTCGACGCCGAGAACCTCGTCGCGCTTCACTACCTGCTCGAGGAGCGCCACGTGACCCGAGCGGCCAAGCGCCTCGGGATCACGCAGTCCTCGATGAGTCACCGCTTGGCGCGGCTGCGGGAGACGCTCAAGGATCCGCTGTTCACGCGCGCTGCCGGCAGGCTCCTGCCGACGCCGCGCGCCGAGGCCATCGCCGTGCCGCTGCGCGACGCCCTGCGCGCCCTCGAGGCCGTGGTGGCTCCCCTGCAGCCGTTCGATCCGAGCGTGACTCGTTATGCGGTCTCGATCGCGATGCCGGATCTCTTGGCGCCGCTCGCGCCGCGCCTCGTCGCGGCCCTCGTCGCCGAGTCGCCGTTCGTGGACGTTCAGCTCTCGCCCATCGTGCCCGCGCTCTCGAACGCGCTCGCAGAGGGGCGCCCGGTTCTCGCCATCGCGCCGGCGCAGCTCGTCGAGGGCCCCATCATCACGCGCCCTCTCGGTGAGGCGCGCTTCGGCGTCGTCGGTCGACGCGGACATCCCGCGCTCCGGCGTCCGCTCACCATCGCACGTTGGCTCGCGTACCCTCACGTCATCCAGCGACTCGGAAACGAGCGGATCAACACCGTCGAAGTGGAGCTGTCGCGGCGCGGCCTGCGCCGGCGCGTGGCGCTCGAGGCTCCCTCGTTCTTGGCCGGACTGCTCGTCGTCGCGACCTCGGACCTGCTGATGAACGCGCCGATCCCGCTCGTGAACGAAGCGGCCGCGCAGCTCAGGCTCACCACGCGCGAAGCGCCGTTACGCCTCCCGCCCGTGCGCTTGAGCCTCTGCTGGCACGAGCGTTTCCAAACCGATCCCGCGCATCGCTGGGCGCGCGAGCGCGTGTTCGAAAGTGCGAAGCGCGCGTTCGCGTAGTGCCGGCGGCGTCAGCGCCTGACGATGTCGGTCCCGCCGGGCGCCGCGGGATCGATACGAAACGCCACCTCGCCCGAGAGCACCTCGAGCAGGAGCTCGCCAATCACGGGTCGACGCCAACCGCCCAGAACCTCGACGTCGGGCTCGCCCGCGCGGCCGCCAAGTTGCCACTCCGCCAGCGCGCGCAGCTCTGCCTGATTGACGAGGAGCTCGCCGGCGATGCCCTGCCTCACGGCCACGAACCGCCGCGCGAGACCCAGAACCGAAGTGAGCCCTTCGAGCAACGGTTCTTGATCGCGCTGCACGAACGGCACGGGCTCCGGCTTCGTTCTGCCGAGCGCGACGGCTTCCAAGAGCTCGCGCGCCCACGGTTGATTGCGGCCGGCACCCAAGCCGCGCACTCGTTCGAGCGAACGCAGATCCGACGGGGGCTGGAGCGCGAGCGACTTGAGCGCGAGGTCGCTCGCGACGGTCGGCACGGGCTTGTCGATGGCTTCGGCGACGCGCTCGCGCCACTTGGCAACTTCGCGCAGAACTCCGAGTTGCTCACTGTTGAGGCGCCCGCTTGAGCCCACACGCCGATAGAGCTTTTCCGGGTCGCGTTTCGTGAGCGCACGCCGGACGGCCTCCGCGCACGCTTCGAGCACCCAAGCCAGCCGCCCGCTCGCCGCAAGCCTGGTGCGCAGCGTCGCGGAGACTTCCGGCAGGTACCGCACGTCATCGAGCGCGTACTCGATCTGCTGGTCGGAAAGCTCGCGCGTCCAATCACTCACCTGGAGCGACTTGTCGAGCTCGACGCCGCACACGTCCGAAACCAGCGCCCCGTAGCCGACGCTGCCGCCGTAGCCGGCGAACGCGGCTGCGATCTGCGTATCGAACACGCTGCGAAACGCAGTCGTGGCTGCTGCTTTGGCGAGGAGCGGCAGATCTTGCCGGCCGTCGTGCAGCACCTTCCGAACGCCTTCCGATTCGAAGCTCGAGGCGAGCAACCCGAGGTTCACGCGCTGCGGGTCGATGGCCACGCACTCCGTGCCGAACGCCAACTGCACCAAGTAGAGCTTCGGGAAGTAACGGCCCTCGCCCTGAAACTCGCAATCGAGGCAAATCTCGTCGACGTCGTTCAGGCGCTGGACCACCTCCAACAAAGCGTCATTCGAACGGACATGGGATGGGTGCACGGGCGGCGGAGGATAGGCAGCTACGAACCGCCTGACCACCGCAGATTGTCGTGATGGCCGAGTGGCGGGGCTGCTGAGCACGCGGTCGGCCCACTCATGCTCACCGCCTGCGGCAGCAGCTCCGATGACGACACGGGACCCGCTCCGGGGCACGCGGGCAAAGGGGCGGGCGCGGGAGCGGCCGGTGATGACGGCACTGGCGGGGCTGGAGCGGAGGTCGGAGGTGCGAGCGGGCGCGGTGGCATGGGCGGTGGCCATGCGGGCGTGTCGAGCGGCTCCGGCGGGAGGGCGGGCTCGGGCGCGGTTGCGGGTAGTGGGGGCGCTGCAGGCATGTCAGGCAGCGGCGGCGTCGGCGGCACGGCAGGCAGCGGCGTCGCTGGCAACGACGGTTTCTGTCAGCGGTGGCCACAATGCGCCACGGTGCGGCGCCCGTTCCTGGTGGGCAGCGACATGCGCTCGGCCGAGCCTCGAGAGCGCGAGGACTGGACACGCGTCATGCCGCCAGTCGCGATTGCACACGCGCGCACGGCGGAATTTCTAGCGGAGTCGTGGCTCAAGGACGCGCTCGAAGAGCACGCCTCGATCCGCAACGCCTTCGAGGTGGCGAGCGCTCACGTGCTCGCTATGCCCGTCGTCGACTACGGCGTGGACGAAACCGTGTGGCACGCGCACGGACGCGTCACCTGTGCCGAAGCCCGCGCCGTCGCGCGCCAAGGTCTCGACGAGTCGTATGGCCGTGCCTGCGGGCTTTGCTCGCGGCAGCGTGAGCCCGTCCTCGGCGGCGGATTTGGGGGGCACGCCGGGGTCCGGCGGCACCGATGCGCCGCGCGGGACTGACTCGTCGCTCGGCTAATTGTCATTCGGATTGACAATTAGCCGAAAACGGCTAGCGTACGTGCGTGGCCGTCGAACGCTCGATCCGCCCCGTGCTCGAACGCCGGGCTCGGGTGTCGCCCGTGGTCGTCTTGACGGGGCCACGCCAATCCGGAAAGACGACGCTCGTTCGCAGCACTTTTGCCAAGAAGCCGTATGCGAACCTCGAGGCGCCGGATGTGCGGCAGCGTGCCATCAGCGATCCGCGCGGGTTTCTGGACAGCTTCCCCGACGGCGCCGTGCTGGACGAAGTTCAGCGCGCCCCGGAGCTCCTCTCGTACATTCAGGTGGACGTCGATGCGCGCCGCCAGCGTGGCCGTTGGATCCTCACCGGCTCGCAAAATTTGCTGCTCTTGTCGAACGTTTCGCAGTCGCTCGCCGGGCGCAGTGCGCTGCTCGAGCTGTTGCCTTTCAGCGTGGCGGAACTTCGCGCCGCCGGCTGGCTCGAAGACGATTTATTCGCTGTACTCTTTCGAGGTGGGTACCCGCCGCTCTTCGACCGTGGCGAGGAGCCCGTCGAATGGCTCGCCAGCTACGTGGCGACGTACGTCGAGCGCGACGTACGCCAGGCGCTCAACATCGGCGACCTGCTCGCGTTTCAGACATTCCTTCGGCTGTCGGCCACACGCACGGGCCAGCTGCTCAACCTCTCACAGCTCGGCAGCGACGTGGGGATCACCCACAACACGGCCAAGAGCTGGCTTGGCGTCCTCGAGGCCAGCTACCTCGCCGTGCGCCTGCCGCCGTTCCACCGCAACCTGGGCAAGCGTCTCGTCAAGACGCCGAAGCTTCACCTGCTCGACAGTGGCGTTGCTTGCTATTTGCTGGGCATTCGAACCCCGGATGAGCTTCGGCTCCATCCACTGCGCGGAGCCATCTTCGAGTCTTGGGTCATCTCGGAGATTCTGAAGGCGCACCAGAACTCCGGCCGACCAGCGAAGCTGTCTTTCTTTCGTGATGCTCACGGTCTCGAGGTGGACGTGCTCATTGAGCGCGGCAGCGAAATCACGGGCGTCGAGGTGAAGAGTGGTGCGACTGTCCCGCTCGAAGCGTTCGGTCCCCTGCAAGCCGTCGCGACACTAATTCCGGACATGCGGACGCGCATCGTCTTGCACGGCGGCGCCGAAACCTTCACGACGAACGCGGGCCGCGCCATGTCGTATCGCGACATTGACGGGTTCGATTGGACGAAATAAGGGCCGCGCACCGTAGGGACAATCGGTTGCGCGCTTCTCGAGCGCGTGAAAATCCGACGGCGCCGATGTAGGCGCATACGCGCGTGGCGTCTCGTTCTCCGGCGCCGTACATACCTAGTGGGTGCCATCGAGCCCGCTTCTGCCCATCGCCTTGCTCGTCGACCGGCTCGACGATGAGTATCAAGTCGCCGTCGTCCGCGGTGCACTGTCGGCGGCTCGCGATCTCGGTGTGTCGGTCCTGTGTGTGGCCGGCGGCAGAGTAGGCGATCCCGTGCCGGCGCGAGCGGCGCGCAATCTCGCTTTCGAGCTGGTCAACGCGCAGACCGTGAGCGGAGTGGTCGCGGTCACGAGCGTGATCGGCAGTGCCGTCGGTCCTGCGTTGCTCGAGACGTGGCTCGAACGTTTCGCGGGCCTGCCGCTGTGCTGCGTCGGAGTTACGGTCGCCGGCAAGGTCGTGCTCGAGGTGGACAACGCGGGCGGCATTCGTGAGCTCGTGCTGCACCTGGCGCAAAAGCACGAGCGCCGGCGCATCGCGTTCATCCGCGGTCCCGCCGCGAGTGTGGAGGCGAATACGCGCTTCGAAGCGTACCGGATCGCCCTCGCCGAAGTGGGCCTCGACTTCGAGCCGGCGCTGACGACCGAGGGCGACTTCTTGAAATCGAGCGGCGTGAACGCCGTGGCCACGCTGCTCGACCAGCGACGGCTCGCGCGCGGCGCGATCGACGCCATCGTTGCGGCCAACGATTACATGGCGCTCGGCGCGCTCGGCGAGCTCGCGCGCCGTCACGTCGAAGTCCCCGACGAGATCGCCGTCGTCGGCTTCGACGACGTCGAGTCCGCACGCTTCGCGCGCCCTGCGCTCACCACCACGAGCCAACCCACCGAGCTCCTCGGGCGGCGAGCCGTCGAGGGTGTCGTCGCGCTCGCCCAAAGACGCCCCTTCGGCTCTGGCTCGCTGCCGACCAAGCTCGTCCCGCGCGCCTCCTGCGGCTGCGCGAACACCGGTCTCGGGCTCGCTGCGAGCGTCACGCTCACGCCCGGTCGCGGCGTCGAGAGCTCCTTCATGCAGCGACGCCAAGCCATCCTCGCGGAAATGGCGCGCGCCGCCGCCGGTCGTCTCGGCGCAGCCGGCTCGGGCTGGGAGAGCCGCCTACTCGACGCGCTGCTCGTCGAGCTCCGCTCGACCCGCACTTCCTCCTTCTACCGCGCGTTCGAGCACATGCTGCAAAAACTCGAGCGCACGGCCGTGGAGGGCAGCGTCGTGCAAGAGGTCTTGACCGCGCTCAGGCGGCAATCCTTGCCGTGCGTCACTGACGCGCCGGACGCACGCGACAAACTCGAGGATGCTCTGCACGACGCGCGCGTCCTCGCCAGCACCTGGAGCGAACAAGCGAGCGGCCATCGCGTTCGCACCGCGCGCGAGCTCGAGCGCACGCTCCAAAGCGCCCTGCGCGCGGTGCTGTTCTCGGGTTCCGCGGAGCTCTCGCGCGTCCTCGCCGAGCGCTTGCCCGACTTCGGCATCGACGCTTGCGCCGTCGTCGCGCTGAACGAGCCCGCCAATTCCAGCGCCGGCGCGCGCCTCCTCTTCGGCTTCGGTCCGCGGGCGCGCGTCCAAGCCGTCGAACCGACGCCGCTGTCGCAGCTGTCCAAGCATCCGCTGCTCGAGAACGGCGGGCGCGTGATCGTGGCGCTCCCGCTCGAAGCGGGCGGCCGGGCACTCGGGGTCGCGTGCGTGTGCCTGACGAGAACGCCGGAGCACGAACTCGAGGAGCTGCGCGAGTTTTTGGGGACCGCGGTCGATTTGCAACGGCGGGCGGGCGGCTAGCGCACTATAGCGGCCGTTCCTGCCTGGAAGGCGTCGTGCTCAGACTCGACCAGCGGTGGGCGAAGTCGCGGTGCGTCCCGAGTGCGCCCGCTCGTTCTTGTGATCGGGACGGGCGAACGTGCGAGCCGATTCCGAGTAAGGCGTTCAGCGGGCACACGCGCGTGATCGCGGTCTCCAGCAGCACGGCGCCGGTTGCACCAAGCGCGGCTGCCGCAGTGTGGCGCTTTCGCCTGATTGCCCTGACGCTGCCCGCGATGAGAACGCCGCCGAGGGCAGCGCGGCCCCAGCGTTCGAGATGGCCGACGTTTACCTGCATGAGAAGGCTCCTTGGTGGCTTGACGTGCGAGAGCCGTGCCATTTGCCGAGATCGCGCCGATGCCGCCAGTGCCGTATCGGCCGTTTGGCAGCGAACCCGTCGAGCTTGGGCGGGCGCTTAGAGATGCGGCGGGACCAAGCAACTGCCGTCGCTGGTCAGTACCACGCGGCCGTTCACATCGACGAAGTCGGCGTGCATGCCGAGCGCACCGCCCGTGCCGTTCATGAACGCGGTGCCGGTGACGAAGCCACAGGCTGGTAAAATCACCGGCCCGAGCACCACGCTCGCGGCAAACAACCACACCGCTGTGGTGTCGTCGGACCGCACCACCGTGATCGGCGCGCCCGCGGCAGCCTGCTCTGACCACACCGCGAAAAATGTCGAGTCTGGGTCATGGAGATCGAGCTCGGGTGCGGGCGCGTCGGCGGACGCTGGCAGCGTCCCCGCGAAGCTCAGCGTCAAGTTCACGGCGAGTGTGTCGGGCGTCGTATTCTTCAGCCACAGGTCACAGAGACAGGGCACCTGCACCCAGCCTTCGTCTGTCCCCGCGAAGCACCCGATGCTGCTCGGCGCGCCGCCGTTCGGGCTCGCCGGACTGCATGCGTCTCCAGCGCCCCCCGCGCCCCCGAGACCTCGATTGCCTCCCGCATTGCCGCCCGCGCCCGCGCCCGCTCCAGAGGCCAGAGCCCCGCCACTTCCTAGCGTCGTAGCCGGGCGGCGCGAAAGCTCGCGTCCTCCGCAAGCGCACGCGGCGCTTACGATCGGCAGCCACCACCATTGCATCAGTCGTTGATCATACGACCAGACTGTCGTCCTGCCCACCATCAAGCAGCCGTTCTCGTACTCGGACGAAATCGGCGTCCACGAACGCCGGTCGCAAGCCGCGAGCGCTCGTCTCTTCAGCGTCCCATGTCGATCGTTCCCCCGAGGAGCACGACGAAAGTCGCGCGAGTGCCTCCGACGGTTTGGTCGCCGTGCTGGATGCTGGTCCCATCGTCGAAGAGGAAGTCCGTTTCTTGGTAGTCGTATTGCACCCGCTTGCGCCCGAGATCGGTATCCACGCCGAACTCTCCTCCGAGCGTGAAGTGCCCCTTGCGGTGACCGAAGAGGTATGAGAGCCGGAATTTGCCACCCGCGTAGGGCAGGGTGGCGGACGCGCCTGGGTCGTCACTCAAAAAGTTTCCACCCCAACCCGAGTACGAGCGCACGCCCGCATTCGCGAGCAGATCGAAGCGAACGCCCGAAGGGCTGCGAAAGCCAACTCCCGCCAACGCGCCCACCGACGCCAGCCCAATGAACAGGCCTCCGCCCCCCGCATCGAACCCGAGGTCAATGTGATGAAGGCGAACTAGGACGCTCGTCTCGACGAGAGCGCCTTCCGTCATCGCGCCGACGCCGAGGCCGACCGTCACGTCCGTCGGTGGTGGTTCGGTTGCCACGGCGGCGGCTGCGGGAGAGCCGTCGTTTCTCGCGACCGGCGTCACGCCGTCAGCGTGGGGGACCTCGGCGCGGGCTAATTCGGCGCGCGCTACCTCGGCGTGGGCTGTCGGCGCGACGAGACCCAGCGCAACCGGGAGCACGGCTGCCAGCAAGGGCCTTAGATGGTGGCTCGCACGGGATCCGACGCGCATGGTCGATGCAAACGCAACCCTCGTGCCGGCGTCTGCATGCAGGAATTCTCGCGGAACAAGAGCCCCTGGACGCGGGGTGACGCGAAAAGCGCACACTGCTGTAGACGGCGCAGCACACGCTCGCTCAGACGTAGCCGGTTATCCTACAAGAACCGCCGAAGCGCGGCTGAAGTCTGTAAATAGCCGCGCCTGGGGGCGAGCGAGGTCCCGCCGAGCTCGCTGTCAAAACGCTTCGTAACCGACGTTGAACGTCGGCATCACGATCGTCTTCAACCCGTCGAGGCTCGTGAAGCGAAGATCCACGCCCAGCATGAGCCCCTTGCGGCGTGCCTTCACGTCGCTGCGGCTCATGATCGGATATCCACCGAGGCGCAGGAGCGGACTGATTCCCGCGGGGCTGTTGTACACGGTGTAACCGAGCCCCGCTCCGACGAAGAATCGATCGAGGAAGGTCACGTCCGCTGCGACTGCCAAACCGAGGAGCCCACCCGCGGCGAGCCCCCCAGAGCCGTTGGCGGAGTAGTACCCGAGCGTCGGCTGCGCGTAGACGCCGAGCAGGTCATTGACCTGAACTCCGAAGCGCAGGTCGGTACCGAAATACGTGCACGACACTTTGGCGTTGCCGGCCTCGCTTGCGGCCGTGAAGAACCCGACGCCCCCCGCCACTCCGAAGCGGAAGCGAGCGCCGTCCGCTACGACTGGGCTCTTCGTGTCGACTGCAGCGGCTGCCGGGGCCGGCGCGGGCGGTGTCGCTTCTGTTGCGGCCGGTGCGTCACCGGTCGTCGCGGGCTCTCCTTCCTGCGCCGCGGCGAGCGCGGATCCCGTGAGCACCATGGCGAGCGTCAAACCTCGGACAACGAATTGATTCATGCGTCTCCTGCTTCCCTCTTGCTTGTTGTCTAAGCTTACGAACCAGTAACATGGAACTTCCTATGACTTCGTCGCAAATATCGAATTCCGTAGGTCCGACTGATACCGATATGTAGCCTGCGCGCCTACAACGGGTCGATGGCGGCGATTTGAACGAGCGTGACAGTACGAGATGGGCAGGGACTCCCTGTCAGATGGCCGGCTGCTCGGCCAATGAACGCCAAAAGCTATTTGCCGGACGCACGGAACTGCTCATGCAGCGGTCCGAACAAGCGACACATGTGCGACGCACTCGACTGCATCATCGTGAGCCACCCTGTTTGCGTCGAGCCCGAGTGACTCTTAACGCGACTGGACTCTTTTCGTTTCTTTGAGCCGGACGCCCTCGGACAGCCGTTCATCGTCACTAACACCTCCTTCTCCTTCGGGGTGCGCGAGTCACGTCCGCGGCTGCACCTTCCTCTCGTACGATAGCGTTCGCGAGCCGTCCGAGCTCAAACACACGGCCACCTCTCCGGTTCGGTGTTGGACGAGTCCGAGGAGGAGGAGTGGGCGCGCTCGAGGAGCAGCTCCGAACGTCCGCGGCTCTCGAGTCCGGTGCTGCGGTGCTACCCTCTCGGCGACGGGATGGTGCCGAGAAAAAGATGACTATTCTCCGGTCTCTTTTGGGGGTTTATGTCCGAAGTCGACCGGAGGTTTTATCCATGTGTCCGATCGATTCCTGCGCAATTGGTGTCGCTCCCTTCGCCGGACAGAGTGGTCTCCGGGCGCTTTTCGTCTGGTTGAGCGTAGTGTTGCTGTCGTTGCTCACAGCGTGCGGTTCCGGCGGTCGGGAGCCGCTCTCGATCGAGCATGGTACGTTAGCGGCACGTCCCGCCTTGCAGCCCGATCGTTGCGGGACGTGGAAGAACGTCGAGCTTTCGGTGACTGTCACTCCAACCTCGGCGAGGGACACCGACGACGGCTGCGCCGCCTCGGACACGCACACGTTTTGTGAGCCGATTGCAGTGAACGTGCCGGCATCGCTCGAGACGATAGGCAACACAGCGGATGCGTCCGCAACGTTGAAGTTCATCACGTTCACCGGTCCCGGCAGGTCGAGTGACGTGACATGCAGGTACGGCGCCGGCAAAGGCGCGGGTTCGACGCTCAAGCTCGCGGGCTGCGACCACGCGGTTCGCGCCGGGAAGTCGCTGAAGGCGCAGAAGTTCGCCCTCGAACTGAAGGCTAAGCGGCCGCAAACGACGTTCACGGCTCGCGTGCAACTCAGCGATGGCTCGTCGCCCCCCGCGGACGCTTACGTTGACATCCTCGGTACGACGCAGAACCTCGCGGGCGTCACGCTGCACGTCCCCTCCTCTGCCGTACCGCCGTTTTCGGGCGTCGGTCTCGAAGATGGGCCCCCATTCCAGCCGCACGCGTTCGTGGCGGGCGGGACGTCCGGATTTCTGATCGCGGGCCCGTCGGTGATGGTGACGGGTCCGGCCGCATTCGGGACGGGGGTACGACTGACAGTACCCTTCGACGCTGCGTTCGTCGCCAATCTGCCCGCGGGCTCCGCAGCAACGCTCGCGGTCCTGAACGTCGCTCAGGTGTTGGGTCCGCGCGAGGCGATCGACGCGACGCCGCTCGCCGACTTTTCCGTAGGAGCCGACGCAACGGACTCGGGGCTTCTTTCACCAGGACTCTACCTCACCGGCATCAAGGATCTTACGCCGATTGCCTATGCGGGCGGGGACATCATGGATCAAGGGCTTACCGTCTACCTTATTTGGGCAGGTGACTTCAATTCCCAGCCCGAGGATCCGCGGCCTGCGGTTCGCCAGTTCCTGGACGACTTAAATTCGACTCCCTGGTACGATCTTCTCGACGGGTACGGCATTCACAATCGAACACTCAAACGCGGTAAGGAGATTTCCCGGTCCGACGTAACGCGGTTCGCTGCACAACCCGACCGATCGTTCGCAACCTACACCCAGGCAGTGAAGCCCGCCATCGACCTGGGTCAGGCATCTCCTAACGACCCGCTGGCGTTACCGGACGATCCCAACGGCGTGTACGTCGTGATTGCCGCTCCTGGGGTCAACGAATCGGGCCCGGACGGATCGTATTGCCAGGATCACTGCGGCTACCACTCCAATGCCAAGCGTAACGACGCGCAAGGAGTGGAGTATCGCGCCAAGTTCGCCTTCGTGGGTCATCCGAAAACCTGCTCGGGTGGCTGCGCGACTTCGCGTCCGACTCCGAACGGCAGTGATATTGACGGCTTGCTCAGCGCGCTGGCCCACGAGATCGTCGAAACGGTCACGAACCCCACGGGGGCAGGCTGGCACGGGGATGTGAGCCTTGGTTACTCCGCCAACGTCGAAAATGCCGACAAATGTGCATGGCGATTCACGTCCGTGCTGGGTAGCGCAACGACTGCGGACCCGACGTACAATTTAATGAGCAACGGGCACAAATACTTCGTGCAGGACAATTGGGTGAATGCCGATGGCGGGTACTGCGCGATGGGGGTCGAGAAAGTTTCGTTGCAAGCGACGCCGCTCTTCACGGGTGGCCTCGTGGCGAACGGTATCGGCCTGTTCCAGGTCCACGTGACGAACACGGGGCCCGTAACGCTCGACGCCAATCGACTCGTCGTGGTGGGTCGAGCGAGCGGCTCTTTGAGCGGCGACCCCGTCCCTGTCAAGATCCCCGTCACATTGGCCCCAGGTGCGAGTACTGACGTGAACGTCAACGTGCAAGCGCCTTTCGAGATTGACGGCAATGTCCAGTCCGTTCCATTTCGTTTCGTTGTGCGCGATCCGAGCAATGCGCACGATTTTAGCGCGGAGGACATCGTCAACGTGGACGTTCAGCGCGCGGAGGTGCTCATCGACGCGGCTACCTGTACGCTGACAGCGCCAGCGACGGTCCCTGTCTTTACCTGGTTTAACCTCACTGCGCATGTGCACAACGCCGGCACGACGAAGTGGCTTGCGGGTGACTACCGCCTGGTCGCACTGCCGCTCGATGTGAGCATGCCAAACGTCGGATTGCCGAGCTTGCTCACAACAGACATCGCGTCGATGTCCGACGGCGACATTGAGTTTCGCGCGTATGCCCCGTTGGAGACCAGCGGTCAAAACTTCACTCTCTCGGTGAGCATGGCGAACGCGGCGTCCGCATTTCAAACAGGCTGCACCACGACGACCCTCGCGTGCGACCAGCACCAGGGCGAGACTTGCGGCGCATGCCTGCTCGGGACCGTGCAGTGCGATGGGTCGTGCAGTGAACCGAAACCGGCTTCCTGTGGATGTGGAGGGACCATTCAATGCGATGGGAGCTGCAGCAATCCCGCGCCCACGACTGCTTGCGGTTGCGGCGGCACCATCCAATGCGACGGCAGCTGCAGCGTGCCTACGTCGGAGCAAGAGATTGCGTCTGCGCTTGGCGAGGCTTGCTGTGGAACCCCGGGTGGCCAGGACGTGACGGTCTTCGACGGCCCGTGCCCGGGTGGTCACGAGCGCGGATCGTGCGTCGTTACCGATTACTCGTCTTCGGACATGAATGCGAGCGACTGCGGCGCCTCTTGGGCAAGCGATGATCCGTTCGATTGCACCTGCCGAATGCACTACGCGTCCAGCATTTTCCAATCGGTCCACTGCTCAGTGCAGGCGACCATTCAGTACTGCAACTGACGGCCGAGCGGGAGTACGCGGCCGCAAAGGCTGGCTTATCCGTGGGGCTCGACGCCGTTGGCGGATGACGCGCAGAACAGTATCGCAGCTCTCGCCGTCTACGCTTGTCTCGGCGACGGATCGGCCGCCTTCAGCTGCGCGTTTACCGACATCCTGCCTGTCGGGTACGTCGGGTACGCCCCCTATCCGACGACGCCGATAACGGACTAGGCCAAAATCGACAGTGGGCGACGGCGAGTTGCATGCGGCAGCTATTGGGGCGACGTCTGGTCCGCCCTCCCCACCGCATCCACCTCCCTCTCCACCCGATCCGGCGACCACGCCCCTTCGTGAATCGAATAGAGCAGCCGACTGGTAAACGCCCGCCCCTCGAGCGTGCTCGGCATGTCCGGAAACCGCGCCACGAACGTCCCCTTGTCGGCACCCTTGCGCGCCGGAACCCACTCCGGTCGCGGCCCTGACGTCGTGAACCAGTCCGCGATGCGTTCGACGTCTTGTTCCGCTTCCATGCGGCCGACGATCTTGGTGCTGCAGTTGCCGAAGACGTTGTAGTCCACCGAGCGGGGGCTCTGGGTGCAGAGGAGGCAGCCGACGCCGTACTTCCGTCCCTGCGTGAACAGGCGGATGAGGGGCTCCTTAGCCGCTGGCTTCCTGCCGCCGGCGGGGATGTAGTCGCGGGCTTCGTCGATGTAGAAGAGGAGGTTCGGCCGATCGCTGGTGGCGTCGAGAGTGGTGACCATCCAGCGGTAGATTTCGGAGGCGAGCGCCGCGAGGAAGAAGTGTTTTTGGTCGTCGTCGGCGAGGGCGTTGAGGTAGACGACGTTAAGGGGGATTTTGCCGGGCGTTTTGGGGGTGATGAAGTGGTCGAGGTCGAGCGGGGTGCCGCCGGAGAAGAGGTTTTTGCCGGGGCCGATGACGAAGGCGGTGAGTTTGCGGGCTAGCTTCTCGCGCTCGGATTTCTTGAGGATCTGATCGGGGTCGTGCGGGAGGGCGAGCTCGTCGGCGGCGCTGATGGCAGCGACGACTTCGGAGAGGGTAAGGTTCGCGCGGCCGCGCAGGGCGTCGAGGATGAGGTAGAGGAAGGTGCGCTGGGAGTCTTCTTCGCCGCCGATGGCCGCGAGGCTGACGAGGTTGCCGGCAATCGCCTGGAGCATCGAGTCGCGTTCTTCGACGCGTCGCTCGGGCTTTTCGATGCGCGCGAGGTCGCCGTCCGTGGGTAAGCGGATGGGGTCGAGGGAGAGGCGCGAGGCGTGCGAGGTGCCGGGCGTCCAAATGCGCGGTTCGACTTTCGTGAGGTAGTCGAGCTGGCGCTGTTGATCGGGACCACTGAAGGCGTCCGGTTCGCGGCCGCGGAGGAATTGGACGAGGTCACCTTGGGGGTCGATGGCGAGGACGGGAACGCCCGCGAGGATTGCTTCCTCGACTAGGCACTTGGCGGCCCAGGTTTTTCCGCTGCCGGCTGCTCCGACGACGGCGATGTGGGTTTTGATGACGCTCGGGGGCAGCACTGCCGCGGTGCCGTCCGGGCGTACTCGGCCGAGGTAGAGGCCCGCGGGGATTTCTGGGTCGCGGGATGATGCGGGCGTGGACTCCGGCGTGGGTTGCGGAATAGCGGGCGCACTCGGACGTGGTGCTGTTGGTATCGAGCTTGTCGAGCGCGGCGGGTCGGCTCGATTGAGCTCTGCGTCGAGGGCCTCATCGTCGCTGTCGTCGCGCTCGGCTGACTTGGGCGAGGGAGCTCGGACTTGCACCGTCGGTCCCGCACCGGATCTCGAAGCGAGGTCCTCCCAGCGCGTGTCGAAGCCGCCTTCGTGCTTCGGACCGAGGCGCCGCTCGCATTCGCCATTCTTGTTCCACTTGCAGCCGGCGCACCAAATCGGGTTGCCGCGCGGTTTGAGTCCCTGGTTCGTCCCTTCGTCGTACTTGGACCACGCGACCATGCTCGCGAGGTGCGTGTAGACTTTGTTCCTCTCCGCGTAGACCTGCGGCCACTTCATTTCGGCCATCTTCCGTTTGGGGAAGAGGTAAAAGACGCAGGCAGAGGGTTCGGTGCCGTGCTGGTGGTGGTGCATCAGCGCGTAGGCACAGACTTGAAAGAGGTCTTTGTTCTGATGATCCGGCGGGATGAGTTTGTAGTCGACGATGCGGTGGCTCGAGGTGCGCCAGTCGTAGAAGACGTAGTCGAGGGCGCCCGTGACGTGCGCTTCGTCGCCGTCGCCGACTCGAAACGTCACGTCGACGCGCTGGCGGCGATCGCCGAAGATTTGCTCCTTCACCTCCGTGGTCGAGGTTCCGCGCGAGAGGGCGTAGTTCACCATTTCGGCGAGCTCGGCAAAGTAGGCATGGAGCGTCGTCGTCAACGCTTGGCGCAGCGGGACACTCCGCGTCGCGAGTTTTTGCAGGTCGATGCACTGCGTGTTGGCGAACCGGAGGAAGGCTTGTCGCAGTGCCTCGGCGCCTTCAGACTCGTCCAACGCTTTTTGGATTTCGGGCGAGCGGGAAGCCTTGCTGTTGAACTTCTCGACGACGCGGTGAAAGAGCGCTCCGCCTCCCGCCTGGGCCTCACCGCCGGGGAGCCACACGAGCGTCGGACGAGGTGAGGCCAGCCCTTCACGGCGCGCGCGCTCGAAGTCGAAGTAGTGGATGCGCGGGCAGATCGCGGCCGTTCGAAGCTGGGTGACGGTGAAGTTGTGAAGCGTCACGGCGCGCTTTCGGTCGACGCCAGCTGCAGGAAGAGGTCGTCGTCCTGGGCGTCGACGAACAAGAGCTTCTCCTGGTGCATCTGCTTGGCGACGGTCTTGACCATCTCCCAAATCCTCGGGAGCACCTCGGGAGGCTGAGACGTCCGATCGACGATGATGGTGGCCATCTCGCGTGCCGTCATCGATAGGTTCAGCGCCAGCTCGCCTTTGATTTGCATGCGAACGACGGCAGCTTGTCCCACGCCGACGGGGTGGGCCCCGATGCTGGTGGGCGGCTCCTCCGTCAGGAGCTCGCGCAGGAGTGGATGCTCGAGGAACGCTCGTGTTCGATGCAGCGACGCTCGGCATTCGTCTTCCGTGATGGGTCGATAGGAGCCGCGCTCGACTTCTACTTCGAGATCGCCGACGCGGGCAGCGCCGAGCACGCTCGCGAATGCGTCGAGCAATGCGTGATCGTCGAAGCGGAGCCTGACGTGTTGGAAGCGGCCGCTCTCGCTGAGGCTTTCGTAGACTTCGAGACCCTTGGCGCCGAGGCGTAATGGGCGGCGCTCGTCGTCGGTGACGAGGAGCTGATGCGTGGGCGGAGGTTTGTCCGCTGCCAGGCGTTTCAGCGCGTACGTGGCGCTGAGCGCGTTGTCTGCCGTGAAGAAAGTGAGCCCGTCGCTGACGAGGCCCCCGTTGGGAGCTTCTTCGGTCGCTAGGAGATCGTAGCAGGCGCTCTTCTCTTTGGAGGTGGCCGCGCCGACGGCGCGCAGGGTGTAGCTCGGCACGCCCACACACGTTTGCAGGAGTGTCAGAGTGAGACTCGCCAGGTTGTCGGCGTCGGGCGGAAGACGCGTCGGATTCAGGCGCCTCGCGTTCATCGCTTCGGTGATCTTGAGCTTGACCACCTGATCGATGCGGGCCTCGAGCGGCGGCAGCGGCTTCGCGGGCGCTGGTTCCGAGGCCGCGCGTGTCTTGGCGAGTGCCTTCAACCACGCTTCGACGCCGAGGTCAGCCAGTCGATCCTGCTCGACTTCCCAAGCGTCGCGTGCGGCGCGAACCACGTCGCGCGGGCGCGCCTCGATCTTCTTGCTGCTGTATTTGTCCCACCACTGCTCACTGAGCGGTGCGAACGGATCGGCTTCGCGAGCCGCGATGACGCGCTTCACCTTGGAGAACGGAGCGCAGAATTTTTCGATCCGCTCGAGTACGATGGCGCGTGCGTCCTTTGGTGAGATCGACTCGAGATTGATGCGATGCTGCGCCACGCGGTCGAGCGCGGCATCCGGGATGATCCCGTTCTGCTGGAGGCGGTCCATCGAGTCCTTCACGCCCGAGACCACGACGACGAGGTTGCGCCCATTGTCGATGGCAGCCTGCAGGAAGCTCGTGAGCGCCGTGACGCGCTCGGCGGAGAGGTTGTCGACTTGATCGAGGCACAACACGAAAGGGCGGCTGGCGCAGGCACAGAGCCGGCAAATCACGTCGAGTGTTCGCTGCACGGCCACGTCGTCCGGCAGGCACGCGCCGTCCTCCGTGTTGACGCGAAGGCCGATGCCGCGAGCCAGCTCCGGGTCGATCGTTTCGCCCGACAACCACTGAACGGCCGCGAGCGCTCGCGCTTCGGCCGCTTCTTCGGCCAGGTTGGCGCCCACGGCCTGCTCCAAGTACGTGATGAACACCGGCATCACGAGCTGATCCGGGTCGATGTCGTGCCCGATGCGCTCGAGGATTTCCTTTCGAACGGCGAGCGTCGGCGCCATGCTCTTTGCTTTGCGCTCTACGCGTGCGCCGATCGCGAGATTGATCAGCGCATACAGCTCTGACTGCGCGAAGTTAGCGGGCCTGTAGCCCGCAAGCTCGCTGACCGTCGCATGCAGGAGATAACGGCCGGTCCGTTCGGGCGAGGCGAGGATATTGTGCAGATAGACGACGGTTGCCTTGCCCTCCTCGCGCGCCCAGCGGAACAGCCGCGCCAGCACGTGACTCTTGCCGACGCCGGCCGCACCCGTGAGGAAGATCCCGGTCGCGTTGTTCGAGCTGCGAACCTCGTCAATGCGTTTGACGAGCTTCTTGAACGCCTTCTCGTGGATCGAGCCGACGTCGGCTTGGTTGATTTGAACCTGCGTGACGCGGTCTTGAGTGAACGGATTCGTCCGTTGGACATGGCGGGCAAAATCCTCTGCCGTCACCGCTTCGACTTCGCTCATGACTCCCTCCGCGCGACGTAAACGAGTAGCTTCGCGTCCTCCATGATGCCGGCGCGCAGCACGTCTTCGGGGATCGCTTCGTGGCGTCCTTCAGCGGGGCTCAGCGTGAGGATCCAGTCGCGACGGAGCTCGTTGAGCGCGGCGTCGAAGTCAGCCCGCTCGACGTCGCTCAGCGCGCGACGTAAGTCGGAGAGCGAGACGTAGTAACGTCCGCCGCTTCGCTCGCTCAGGCGATCGAATTCCGCCAATAGTCGGTCCTTCACGGGCGCGGCGGGGAAACGGGCGGCTTGTCCGTTCGTGTGCTGCTGAAGGCGCGGGACGATGTCGGCGAGCAGGAACACTTTGCGGACGGCTTTCGCGCCGGTGCCTACCACCAGCGAGCCAACGCCGGGCGGCAGGTCGCCCTCGGCGATGGCGGTGTTCCAGCGCGTGACGAACGCGGTCTTTTCTCCGCCCTTCAGCCCCTTGGTTAGGTCAGATAAACCGAACAGCTGGTTGGCGCCGCGACGCGCCGCTTTCAAGAGCTCGAGAAAGAGCTCCGGGCTCGCGGCCCTAGTTGCTGCCGCTGCCTTCTCCTCGTCGGCTTTGCGTTTTGCGGCGGCGGCCTTTTCTTCTTTGGCCTTGGCTGCGGCTGCGGCCCTTTCCTGTTTGGCCTTCGCTGCAGCTGCCTTCTTCTCCTCGGCCTTGCGCCTTCGCTCTGCATCGGCCGCCTGCGCCTTTGCCACCTTGGCTGCAGCAGCAGCTTCCACCTGCTCGGGGGTGCGTTTCCGCGTGGTCATGTTCGCCGCCGTCCCATTGAATCCCGCCTTCCCGGTTATGCGGTCGCTTGGCGACGGTGCGCCCCTCATGTGAGGCTAGTCGCCGACTGAACTTTATGCAGGGTTTCGCCGCGCGAATCAACGGTCAGGAGCGAGGGGACGCCGCTCTTTGGACGCACGCCCGCCCACCGGTCCCGCAGCCCTCAGCTCGAGAAATGACTATGTACTTCCGCGATGAACGCGTGGGCTTCTGCATCGCTCGGCGAGCTCGGCCGGCGAAAGACTGTACTTTTCGAAGAGGGCCTCCCGCGTCTGTCGTTGCTTCGCGGCGATCTGCTCTGGATAAACCTCAGGTCGGTAGCAGCACGCGTGTCGAACCTGACGTTCAGCTCGTTTCTCTGCAGCGAGAGCGCGTCGCGTCCACTTGCGAGCCGTTCCGTCATCGTAGTTGACGTTCCGCGGACGCCAGCGCTCTCGGCGCGTACGAAAGCGGGACAGGGCCGAGGAGCGGGCAGTTCGCCGTCTCGCGAACCCTTGACGGTCGGAGCCGACCAGACGAACGCCGCTGTAAAATTCCGCACGCTGCGTTTCCAGACGGAAACTGACGGCACAAAGCAACCGATAGCCCGAAGGGCGCCTGTGGCCGTAAGAGCGTCGACGGCGCCGGTCGAGTAAATCAAACGGAGCCGATGAAAACGAAGTCCATCGAGAACGCGAACCACGCGCGGCGCGGAACCCTGCGCCGGCGTGGAGCGACATTGTGCGCGGTGCTGGCGGCGAGCGCCGCTCTCGTCGCGGCTCGAACGGCGAGCGCCGCCGATTACTACGTCGCCCCGACGGGGAGTGACTCCGGAGCCGGAACGCTCGCGGCACCTTGGGCGACCCTGTCGAAGGCGGCGAGCACGGCGGCGGCGGGAGATACCGTGTACTTCCGCGCTGGCACCTATGCCATCACGGCGCAGACGAAGCTCGCGAAGAGCGGCACGTCGGACGACAACCGCATTGGCTTCTTCGTTTACGAGGGCGAGCACGCCGTGCTCGACTGCTCGCGTTACAAGACGACGAATGCAGCCGCCGACACGCCGTGTCTGCTCGTCACCGGCAGCTACCTTCACATCAAGGGCTTCGAGATCATCGGCTCCCCTGTCGGCGCGAGCGGTGACCATTCGATCTCGACTCTGCGAAGCAATGGCGGCAGTAACAATATTTACGAGCTGCTGGATATTCACAACGGCTTCGGGCCCGGTCTGTTCATCGACACGGGGACGGGCGGCAATCTGATCCTCAACTGCGACTCGCACGACAATTACGACAAGGACGGCAGTCAGGGCGACGGACAGAATAGCGACGGCTTCGGCGTCCACTACCAAACGACCGGGCCGAGCACGATCATCCGCGGCTGTCGCGCGTGGCTCAACTCCGACGACGGCTACGATCTGATCTCGCAAGAAGTGCCCGTCACCATCGAAGAGTCTTGGGCTTTCCAGAACGGTTACGCCAACGGCGGCTCGACGAGCCCTGCCGACGGCAACGGCAACGGCTTCAAGGTCGGCAGTAGCCAGACGGGCATTCGTCACCTCGTCCAAAACGACGTGGCGTGGAAAAACAAGGCTAGCGGCTTTTACGCGAACCACTCCTCGGGCGGCAACACCTGGCTCAACAACACGTCGTACATGAACGGCGTGCAGTACAACATGCTCGCGAGCCCCGCCGGTGACACGAGTCAGACCATCACGCTCATGGGTGACAAGGTGCACCGCATGCGGAACAACGTCGGCTTCCCCGACAAGAACAGCAACATGACCGGCGTCGACACGGCGAGTAACACCTGGGATCTCAACGTCAGCGAGACGAACGCGTTCATGAGCACGAGTGACACCGGCGCGACCGGACCCCGCCAGGCGGACGGCAGTCTACCGAACATCGATTTTATGAAGCCCAAAGCAGGCGGCGTGCTCATCGACCGCGGCGTCGACGTGATGCTCCCTTACGTGGGGGCCGCTCCCGATCTCGGTGCGTACGAGTACGGCGCGACCATGACCGGCGGCAGCGGCGGCATGGCGGGAACGGGGGGCATGGCAGGAACAGCGGGCAAGGCAACGGGCGCGGGCGGCAGGGCCGGCAATGGAGCCATGGCGGGTGCAGGAGGGACTGCGCGCGGCGGACGTTCCGGCGGCAGCGGAGGTGCAGCCGTCGCGGGGTCGAGCCCGGGCGGTGGCATCGGCGGCACCGGAACGAATGGCGGCGGCTTGGGAGGCGGCACGGCGGGCGCCGACGTGACGGGTGGAACGAGCGGCATGCCGGGCGCTTCAGGCGGCACCGGAGGTACTGGCACGAGCAGCGGCGGCACCTCGGCGACGAATCCGGGCGGCCGATCGGGCACCGTGGCCGGCGGCGGGAACGGCGCGTCGGCGGGGACGAACGCCAGCGGTCCGCCGAGCGCCGACACGTCGTCGAGCGGCTGCGGCTGTACGGTGCCCTTGCGCTCCGCGCCGCACCTCGGGACGATGTTTTTGATGATGTTGAGCGGGCTCGTGCTGCGCGCCCGCCGCCGTTCACGGCGTTCGCCGACTTGAGTACTTCAGTCGGTTGCCGCCGATTGCGCAAGTTGCCTAGGTCGAAGATGCGTCGATACGCGCTTGGTCTCGCCTCGTGTCTGGTTAGCTGCACCTACTACGCCAATTGGCATACGTTCGCGCGCAGTTCTGGGTATCGCGTGTCGCAAGAGATCACCATCGTCGTCGCGCGCGCCGACTCCGTACGCGAAAAGGACGACGGTGGGTTCGTTGACACGACGGTGCTCGTCGTCGAGGACGATTTGCGCAAGGCGGGTGTCGAAGGCCACATCGTCGACGCGACGGCGCATCCACCGGCACCGCCCTATGTCGAGCTGTCGTTCTCCAGTTACACCGCGGGCAGCGGCGTCGTTCGCTACTTGACGGACGGGATGGCCGGACAAGCTCAGCTGGTCGTCGATGTTCGCGCGCTCTCGCCGGACGGTCGCGTCGCGCTGCAAGGTCAAGTGATGGGTGCCGAGCGAGCGTACAACTCCGACGTGCGCAGCGGTGCCGAAGCAGCCGGCCATTCGATCGCGAAGGCGCTCACCGACGCGAAGTACGACCCGAAGCCACGCAAGACCGGCGGAGACCCGCCGTAGACGGCCAATGGCGACTCCAGCCGGCGTGACATTCCCTACGATCGCGCCGCTCGCCACGCCCGCGCAAACCCTCCCGAGAGCACGAATCGCGGAAACGTGATCCACTGCTCAGCCAGAATGCGGAGCACCGCGTTGAGTGGCCCGCTGAACGGCATGGGCCGTCCCGATTCGAACGCATGCCCGCGCCCCTGCATTGCGAACGCGACCGCCGTGATCGCAAGGCCCGCGAGCGCAAACCATCCACGCGTGAACGGCGCGGCGAGCACCGCGCAGTTGCCGAGGAGAAACAGCGGAACGGTCAACGCGTGGATGAGTAGGTTACGGCGATCGGCGTGGACGTGCTGATAAGCCCAGAACTGTCGTGCGAGGAGGCCGTCGTTGTCGTGCGTCATTCCCTGAGGGTGCGGGTGGTCGACGGGTTCGGCTTGTATGGACTGGCTGCCGCGGCGCGGAGGGAGGAGGGGGTGGCGCCGAACATGGCGCGAAAGCCTCGTGTCATGTGGGCAGCATCCACGAATCCGGCCGTCGCCGCGGCTTGACTGAGCGGGACTCCGCTTGCGATCGCGGCTGCCGCGCGCTGGAGCCGCAGCCATCCGAGATACGGGCGCAGCGGGATTCCGACGGATTCCGTGAACACGTGCATCAAGCGGCCAGGCGACAAGCCGACCGCGGCGGCGAGCGCATCCAGCGAGGTGTCACCGGAAGCGGGCAGCACGCTGAGGTGACGGAGCAATTTACGCACGCGCGGGTGAACGCGACGCTGGGGAGCCGGTTCGGCGTTCAATGCTTGCAGGAGCGCGGCGGTCCAAGCAGTGCCGCCGCGTAGCCTGCTTGCTTCCGTGGAGGGATCGCCGACGAGCCGGTCGCGCTCCTCTGCCGTGAGCAAGCGCACGGGGCCCGCAAGCGTCGCGCGCAGCCGCTCGCCTGTGTCGCTTTCCGGGTCGAGGAAGACGAGCGTCACTTCCGAGCCGCGCGCGTCGATCGCATGGCGGGCGTCGGGGGCGGTTAGGACGCCAGGCACGTGGTGAAGCTCGCCGCCAACTTCTACGTGGATCAGGCCGGCGTGGCTGACGACGAGGTGCATGGCGTGATGCGCGTGAGACGTGCTGACGCTTCCGGGCCCGCGCGCCGTGTGCACGGGCGGCCACGCGGGCAGTGGTCCTGCGGAAGGACCGGAAACGGGCGGCGGCAGACGCATGCACGTAGCCTACCGGAGGGGCATCCAGTTGCACCGGTGCTCTCCGCACGATGTATGGAGCGCATGGCTGCGCAGGCTCCGGTCTTCGCGGAGGTGAGCCTCGCTCAGTGCGTGGTAGGCTCGGGTCGATGAAGTCGGTCGTGCTGCACTACGAGGCGCGCCTCACCGTTCGCGGGGAAGAGCCCGCATTCAATGAGGACGGCGTGGATCTGACGCAGATCCGCCGTGCGCTCGCGCTCACGCCGCTCGAGCGGCTGATCGAGGCCGAGCAGGCCGCGGTCGAAGTCGAGGTCCTCCGCCGTCTCGCGCGCGTAAAGCGTGGTCCAGGTGGAGAGCACTAGATACTTGCCGTTGCTGCGCGTGCTCTCGCAGCACGGCGTCGAGTTCATTGTCGTGGGTGGTCTCGCGGGCGTGCTTCAGGGCGCTCCAATCGTCACGGCTGATCTGGATCTCGTGCATCGGCGAACGCCCGAAAACGTGAAGCGGCTGCTCGCCGCGCTTGGCGAGGTGGATGCAGTGTATCGGGTCGATCCGCGCCGCCTGCGGCCGACGGACGCCCACTTGCTCGGACCGGGGCATGCCCTACTCTCCACTCGCTTCTCCGATTTGGACGTGCTCGGGACGATCTTCGCAGACACCGCCTACGAGGATCTACTTGCCGATGCCATCGAGATGGAGCTCGGGGACGTGACCATTCGCGTCCTCGGCCTGGAGCGCTTGATCCAGTCGAAGGAGTTCACTGGCCGTCCAAAGGACCTCGCCGCGTTGCCGGCGCTCAGAGCAGCCTTGAGCCTGAGCCGGAAGGGCTGACAAAGAGCTTCTGCTCGCGTTCGTCAAGACATACGGCGACGACCTCGGCGCGTCACTGACGACGATTGCTCACTTCGTGCTCAATCGCTCGCGCAAATTCGCGAACACTCGACGCACGATTCTACCTTTGTCCTGCTCGGCTTGCTGCGAAGCGCGCGCCGTCGACGGAATCCCCGCCGTGGCAACACTGCGACGTACCCATCTCTCGCCTGCAGACACCCGGCCCATGCGTCCACGTCTGCAAATCTCGCGCCGCTTGGGATGTAGTCCCGCGCCTTCAACCCCGCCGCCTCACCGCTCGAGCAGGTCAAATATGAACACTCATGATCTCATTCGCCGCGCTCCTCGCTCCGTGCTCATCGGTTCTCTGCTCGTGTTCAGCGCCGCATGCTCGGACGACAGCACGAACAACGGCCACGGTAACTCGGGTTCAGGCGGCGCCGGAGGCTCAGGCGCGGTCGGAAGCGGCGGAACCGCCGGCAAGGTGAGCGGCTCCGGCGGCACGACGAGCTCGGGTGGCATGACGAGCTCAGGCGGCACCACGAGCGCCGGTGGCACGAGCTCCGCCGGCACGATGAGCTCCGCGGGCACGATGAGCTCCGCGGGCACGATGAGCTCCGCGGGCATGACGAGCTCCGCCGGGACCACGAGCAGCTCGGGCGGGAGGCAAAACGGCACCGGTGGCATGACGGCAGGCGCCGGACGAATGTCGGGCGGCGCGGGCCGCATGAGCAACGGCTCCGGCGGCATGACCAATGGCGCGGGCGGGATGGCCGGGGACGCCGGCGGCATGGGCGGCGGCGCCGGTGGAAGGATGGCAGGCTCGAGCGGTCGCGCGGGCAGCGGAGGCGCGATCACTGGCGGAGCAGCCGGAAGCGGCGGCCAAGCGGGCGGCGGCGCAGGCGGTGCCGCAGGCGCGCCCACGAGTTCGACCGGGTGCGGCACTGCGCTCAATCGGCCCGATCCGAAGGTGCAGCAGACCGTCGATATCGGAGGCACGACCCGTTATTACCTGGTCGATGTTCCGAGCGGGACGGACAACAAGACGCCGCTGTCGCTCGTGTTCGGGTTGCACGGGTACGACATGAACAATGTGGCGGTGGTGGGGCTCTTCAATTTCACGTCGCGGTCGAATGGAAAGGCGATCACGGTGTGGCCGCAAGGGGAGGGGCCCGCTCCGGGGACTACGTCGCATTGGGGTGACAATGTGCTGAAGTCGACGTGGACGGCGAATGACGCGAATTACACGTTCATTCAGACGCTGATTAGCGAGATGGAGAGTCGGTTCTGCATCGATCCGAGTCGGGTGTTCATCGCGGGGTTCAGTATGGGCGGGATGTTCACGAATTCGATCGCTTGCGCACACCACGATTGGTTCCGCGGGTTCGCGCCGGTGGAAGGGCTCGGGCCGGATTCGTGTCCGAACGCTGACGCGAAGCCGGCCATCATCGTTCATCAAGGGACGGCGGATACGTTGGTGACTCCCGATAAGGGGGAGGCGACGCGCGATTTTTGGGTGGCGCAGAATGGGTGCAATCAGATGACGACGTCGTCGTTCATGGGTTGTCAGTCGTACGGCGGCTGCGCGGCGGGGAGCCCGGTCGCTTACTGCACGGGAAACTGGGACCACACCATCACGTCGACGGCGGCCGCGAACATCTGGTCGTTCTTCAGCGGGCTCTAACTCTATAGGCTGATAGCGGCAACACCCTTGCGGGGTAGGCCGGCCGAAGCGGATCGACCGGTGACGCTGCGCCGCTAGCGCGCATGACTCGGCGCGGCAAGACGCCCGGACCGCGGGGCAAGTTGCGTCGACGGTTTGATTTCGTAACGGAACGGCCCGCTGTACGCAACTGCGCGCCGCTCGTCGCCCGGCGCGTTGCGGCGACGAGTGCCTCCTTCCACCGCTTCTGGGGTACCACCTCTCGATGGCGAGAATGTGTTCACGTAGGCGGTCGCACGCGCGGAGAAGGATTTGAGGCGAATGGGCTCAGTGAAGACGATGGCGCTGTGGGCGTGCCTCTGCGCCGCAACAGTTGGTTGTGCAAGTAACGGCGGTGGAGACGGGGGCGGCAGCGGCGGGGGTGGAGGAGCTGGCGCTGGCGCCGGAGGGAGCGGCGGAACCGTGGCCAGTGGTGGCGGTGGCGGTATGCCGGCTCAAATGTGCTCGGCGAACGTGGTCGCGAGCGAGAAGAACGATTACGCGTTCTCGAGCACGATCACGCTGACGCCCGTGACGGTGGCCTCGATGTCGAACCTTACGTTCGACTGGAGTGGGCTCACGCAGGATTTCGAGCACCATGAGGTCGCGCCGGGCGCGGACCTGGGGTTGGCGGTCGTCATGTTCTGGGATCTGCCGCTCGATCAGTTCGAGGCGAAGTTGAATGCGGACGCGCTGTTCACGTCGGATTTGATCGTGTCGCCGCCGCTCAGTTTGCAGCTGGCTCCCGGTGTGACGTCGGCAAAGCTGTATGACTTCACGATCAATACGACCCCGGTGACGTCGGACATGATCAATCCGTACTTCGACGCGGCGGCGTATCCGCCGAGCAGCGCGTCCTTCATCGCGGGCGTGGAAGCGGGGACGGTGCTCGGGCGCAACCTGCGGATGATGCAGGCGTTCAATCTCGATGCGAGCTCGACGAACACGGTCGTGCCGATCACGAACGATTCGATGAAGCTCGCGTACACGGCGAACCTTCACGATTTGACACCCACGGTCGTGCCCGCCGGTACGACGGCGCTGACGCTCGATTGGTCGCACATGATGACCAACGGGCTCGGGCGCGAGTTTGCGCCGGGCGACGTGACGGACGCGATCGTCGGTCACTACGCGGAGACACCGGCCGAGCTCGAGACGAAGTTCCTCGATCTGGATCGCATCGCGCTCGCGACGTACCGCGCGTCGATCCCGACGGGCTTCGTGCTCGATTTCAAAGAGCTCAAGGACAAAAATGGCGCGAGCTTCACTGGTATCGACGGCACCGGCACGTGGGTGGTCGGTCTGCTCTGCGGCAACTGCCGTAACCCGGCGCCTTTGTACATGACCATTCTCAAACCGTGTTCCCCGTGAACGAAACCCCAAGGAGTGCATTGATGAACCGAGTAACCAGGGGTCAGTCGACGGCCGGCAACCGGTCAACGCGTGCTGTCAGGCGAGGACGTAGCCTCGAGCTTGCCGCGCTCTTGTGCGGAGGGCTCGCGGTCTTTGCTGGATGCGGTGGCTCGGGGGGCACCGCGGGCACCGGCGGCAGCGGCGTGAGCACGGGTGGCACCGACGTGAGCAGCGGCGGCAGCGACGTGAGCACGGGCGGCAGCGGCGGCACCGGTGTGAGCACGGGCGGCAGCGGCGGCACCGGTGTGAGCAGCGGCGGCACCGGAACCGGTGGAACCGGCATGAGCGGCGGCAGCGGCATGAGCACGGGCGGCAGCGGTGGCACCGGAGTGAGCACCGGCGGCAGCGGCGGCACCGGAGTGAGCACCGGCGGCAGCGGTGGCAGCGGGATGAGCACCGGCGGCAGCGCTGGAGGCGGCACGGGCGGTGGAGCGAGCTGTACGTTCGATCAATCGTCGTCCGTCAGTCCGAAGATCGGCACCGTCGGCATCGTGACCTTCTCGACGTCGCTCGCGGGCGTTCAATCGGCAAAGATCGACTTTGGCCTCACGACGTCCTACGGCCTCACGGCGCCCGTCGATCTGACGCAACCGAACTACCGCACGCTGCTGCTCGGCATGAAGGCGTCGCACACCTATCACTATCGAATCACGGCGACGGGCCCGAGCGGCGATTGCCAAAGCCCGGACTACACGATCATGAGCGGACCGCTCGCGAACGGGCTCGTGAAACCGACCGTGACGAAGATGCCGACGGACCCGTCGCTGCTCGCGGGCGGCTTCTTGATCACCGGGCAGTACGTCGCGAACTCGAGCGGCAGCGGGCCCGCGTACATCGTCGATTCCGACGGCGATATCGTGTGGTGGTACAACATCGAGGATTACGTGACCGGCGCGGTGATGGACTACGCAGGCACGCACATGTGGATCAACAACCATCCGCCGAACCTCGCCGACGCACGCGTTCATCGCGTCTCGATGGACGGCATGACGGACGAGGACCTCACGAGCCAGATGTCGAGGCTGTCGCATCAGCTCACCGTGCTGCCCGACGAGACGGTCGCGTTTTACGCGGATGACGGCGGAACGGACGGCTGCAGCGACATCAAGGAGCGCTCGCCCGACGGCAAGGTTCGAACCATCGTCAACTCGCAAAAGGCGCTCGGCACGACCGGGCAGTGCCACGTCAACGACATTCAGTACTCGCCGATGGACGACACGCTGATCTTCTCCGATCACATTCACTGTTCGGTCGCGAAGATCAAGCGCACGGACGGTTCGACGGTCTGGATCTTGAACGGCGCGACCAAGACGTTCACCGGCGACGTCTGGCTCGGCAGCGAGCACGGGATTCAAGTGCTCGGCCTCGACGATTTCCTGATCTTCAACAACAACTCGCGCAGCGTCGCGGGCTCGACGACCTCGGTCGCCGTCGGCACGGGCGATGGGTCGCAGGTGATCGAGATCAAGCTCGACCTCAGCGCCAAGACCGTGAAAGAAGTCTGGTCGTACAAGGCGATGGGCATCGCGTACCAAACGGACGTGATGGGCGACGTTCAGCGCCTGTGGAACGGAAACTTGGTGGTCGCGTTCGGTGGTAAAGGCGTGATTCAGGAGATCACGTCGGACGGCACCGTGCTGCAGGAGATGAAGACGACCACGAACTTCGGTTACATTCAGAAGCGGAAGACGCTGTACGGTCCGCCGCCGCGGTGAGTGTTAGCAGGAGTAGTTCGAGGTCTCGTGTGACTGCCGGGCACCTGATTGGCCGGGCGAGCGCTGCTGGGGTGGCGCTCGCCTTGGGCCTGCTCGCCCCCGAAGTCGCGCGTGCGAACGGCACGTTTCCCGCGGTGAGTCAGCTCGTGGCCGACGCGGGCGATCCCGAGCACCTCGTGTTGCGAACGACGTTCGGTTTGCTCGTGACGCGCGACGCCGGCGCCAACTGGGATTGGCTGTGTGAAGCGGGCGCGGGCTACAAGGACGTCGAGCCGCCGCTGGCGGTGCTGCCGGGCGGCGTGATCCTGCTCGGCGTGCCGGGCGGGGTGTCGCGCTCGGACGCGGCGGGTTGCAACTTCGAGCTCGCCGAGGGCATCGACGCGGACGTTTACGATCTGGCGCGCGTGCCGTCGGAGCCGGACAGCGCCGTGGCCATCAGCGGCGCGGGCACGGACGCGCAGCTCTGGCGCACGACGGACGGCGGCAAATCGTTCGCGGCGGTGGGTGACGTCATTTCGGACTTCATTCCGGCGACGGTCGACGTCGCGGCGACGGATGCGAACGTCATCTATGCGAGCGGACTCGCAGGCACGATGGGCGCGCTCCTGCGTTCGTCGGACGGCGGCAAGACGTTCACGCAGTTTTCTCTGCCGAGCACGATGAGCGGGCGGCGGCCGTTCATTGCGGCGGTGGACCCGCGCCATGCGGATACCGTGTACGTGCGCTTCGACGTGCAGGGCTCCTCGCCGCTCGCCGTGACGCACGACGGCGGCAAGTCGTTCGTGACGCCGCTCACGACGACGGTGTCGCTGGCGGGGTTCGCGCTTTCACCCGACGGCAAGACCGTGATCGCGAGCAACGCCTACGACGGCACGTTCCGCGCCGACGCGGACACGCTCGTGTTCGAGAAGGTCGCCTGCAGCGGGCCCACGTGCCTGAGCTTCAGCGCCGCGGGCTTGTTCGGCTGTGGCGACCAATCGCTCGACGGCTTCATCGTCGGTCGCTCCGACGATCTGGGCGCCAGCTTTCAGCGCTCGGTCGATCTGACCTGCGTGCGCGGGCCGGTCACCTGTGACAGCGACACGAGTGTGGGTTCAGTCTGTCCCGCGGCGTGGCCCTACGTGCAAAGTCAGCTCGGCGCGACGGAGTGCTCGCCACCGGAACTGCAGCCGAAGACCGATTGCCTCGGAGAAGCAGGTGCTGGCGCGGTCGGAACCACCGGGGGAACGGCGGGAGGAACGGCTGCGGGCGGCAAATCGGGCAACGCAGGCGCTGCGAGCGGTGGCAAGTCGGGCAGCGGCGTCGCGTCGAATCCGAGCGCATCGTCGGGCAATTGCGGCTGCCGACTGGCTGGCGCTCGGCCGCGCGAAACCCCGTGGTGGCTCGGAGTCGCGGCCATAGCCGTGACGCGCCGCCGGCGACGCCAGCGCGCGCGAAGCGCCTGAGTGCGCTATGCCGGAGGGAAATGCGGAGTCGTTACTTCGCCGCGGCTGCGCTCGTCGGCCTGGTCGCCGTGCGGAGCCGTGAGGCGCGCGCCCACGAGCCGTTTCAGATCACGACGGAAGCACGAGCGCTCCCGGGCGGGCTCGTGCTGCACGCAACGCTCGCGAGCCGGACGGCGACGCTCGCGTGTCCGAGCGCCGTCGGTGCCGTCCGTAGTTTGGCACCTGACGATTTCGAGCGTCATCGCGTGGGACTCGATACGTGCGCGCGCGGCCTGTACGTGGTGCGGAACGCCGGTCGTGTGCTCGAGCCGCTCGCGGCCGACGTGCGACTGACGGAAGAGGGCGACTTCGATGCGCGGCTGCGTTACCCGCCCGCTGCGCCGGGACTGCTCACGCTCGAGGCCGTGCACCTCACGCGCTTGCCGGACGCGATGTACGGCGCCGAGCTCACCGTGACGAGTGAACGCGACTTCCTCGGGCAAGCATTGTTGCGCGCGTCCTCACCGCTGCTCAGCGTGCACGTGCCGCAAAGCGCCGCTCCGGACGCGGCTAGAGCGCCGCGCACGTCGCAATTTCACGATCATCGGCTGCTCGGCGGTGCGTTCGTCACGTTCTCGGCGTTCCTCGCAGCCGTCGGGTGGCTGCTCCGCAAACGCACGTGACGCTCGCGCTCACTTGACGACGATGTTCGGCAGCGGCGGATCCGCCATGCCGCTACCGATGGCGAAGCTCGGATGCGGCGGCTGGTTGTACGCGACGTTCTGCCACGAGATGGCGGCGCGATATTGCGGGTCGTGCATCAGCGTGTAGATGCGCCGCTTCGTCACGTCGGTCGTCGTGTAGATGCGAAGCGCCGAGCTGTTCGACTCGCGCCAGACGACTTCTTCACGCCAATCGCCGAACAGATCCGCCGTGAGCGTGGGAGTGCTCTTCGTGCCGTTGTTGGAGGCGCACTGGCTGCAGTTCAAGAGCGAGGAGCCGCCGTATTTCGAGATGGTCGTGCCGTCCTCGAGCTCACGCGTTTCGTCCGCGTCCCACCAAATCAAAAAATTAATGGAGCTCGGCGGGCTGCCCACTTTCATGCCCGTCGTGGCCGAGTAGAGATCCTTGTTGGCGCCCGCCGCCCACATTTCCGCGCCCGGATTGCTGGCCAAGATGTCGTCGGCGTCGCCGCGGCCGGTGTCTTGATCGGCGACCACGGGCCCGTCGACGATGGGGGCGCAGGTCTTCGGGTCGGTCAGGTGATAGCTCGGGTGGCTGCCGTCCTCGTTGACCATGAAGTACTCGAGCCCCGCGTGCGTGGGCACGAAGTCGCCGACGTGGAGGGCGTCGCCGTGATCGTAGCCAGTCGAGCATTTCCCTTTGCCGTCGTTGTCGACGACCATCGCCCCGTAGACGATCTCTTGCCCGAGATCGTCGTCGACGTTGCCGACGGAGAGCGAGTGCGCGCCCTGTCCGCTGTACGCGTGCTTCGCCGTATCGCTCGCCGTGACGTTGCTGTCGAACTTCCAGAGTTGGCTGAGCTTGCCGCTTCGGAAATTCCAAGCCGTGAGCGTCGTGCGCGTGTAGTAGCCGCGCGCCATCACGAAGCTCGGCTCGCCCGTGTCGTCCAGGTAGGCGGCGGTCGCGAGGAAGCGATCGACGCGGTTGCCGTAGCTGTCGCCCCACGAGCTCACCGTGCCGCGCGCTTGATCGAAATCGACCGTGGCAAGCTCGGCGCCCGTGAATCCGCTGAAGACGGTGAGGTACTCGGGACCGGACAAGATGTACCCGTCCGACTGACGGTACGCTTTGCTGTCGTCGTCGTTCGCGGCGGGGCCCATGCTCAGGAATTTCCCCGTGCCGTCCTTGGTGCCGGGGGCGGTTTTCACGGCCATTTCGGCCTTACCGTCGCCGTCGAAGTCGTAGACGATGAACTGCGTGTAGTGAGCGCCCGCGCGGATGTTGGGCCCGAGATCGATACGCCAGAGGCGCGTGCCGTCGAGCTTGAGCGCGTCGAGGTACACGTTGCCCGTGCAGCCGGCCTGCGAGTTGTCATGCGAGTTCGACGGATCCCACTTGAGGATGAGCTCGTAGTTGCCGTCGCCGTCGAGGTCACCCGCGCTCGCGTCGTTGGCGCTGTAGGTGTACGCCTCGTTCGCCGTGTCGCAGGAGGACGGCGTGTTGCCGCCGGCCGGCGCGGTGAGCGGGACGCGCAGGTAATTCTGCGCCCAGAGGACAACGTCGGTGGACGCGGCGCCCTCGACGCCGCCTATCACTGGGCGCACGCTGTAATTCGAGCTCGCCGTGCCACCGGCGTCGAGGTAGTTCGTGCTGTCGGTGACGCTCGCGACGCGCGTGCCATCGCGGTACACGGCGTAGGCGATGTTCGCGGGGTTGTCTCGGTCGTACTCGAAGCCGAGCATGCGCCAGCCGACGTACACGCCCCCGCTCACGGGCACGGCGACCACGCCGCGGTCCAAGCGCTCCATGTGATAAAATCCGTCGCCGCCAGTTTGCGGTGACCCGCCAGCGCCAGCGTGCGGTGCCGTTCCCGCGCTGCCCGCGTTCGTCGCTCCGCCCGTTGCGGGTGCGCCGCCCGCTCCTGGACCTCTGCCTCCGCCGGGAGTCGCTCCTCCCGTCGCAGTCGTTCCAGCCGTCATGGCCCCACCTGTCGAGACGGAGCCGCCCGTCGAGACGGAGCCGCCCGTCGAGACGGAGCCGCCCGTCCCCGCGTTCGTCGAGCTGCCTCCCGCGCCGCCCGAGCTCTGCCCCGTGCCGCCCGTGTGCAGCGTCCCTCCCGAACCGCCCGTGAGCGCTACCGTGGAACCTCCGGAAGCAGCAGCCGCGCCGCTGCCGCCGGTTGACGTCTCTCCGCCTGAGCCGCCGCCGCCGTCCTTGGTGCCGCAGCTCAGGATCACCAAGCCGGTGCCGAGCAGCCAACTGGAGCGAATGCCGATACGCGAAACGGTCATGGAAAAATCCAGTAGCTCGAGGTCAATGCCAACTTCTCAAGGTTACTTAGCGCGCCCAAGTTCGCTCGGATTTTTTGGAGTGCGCCTGATTCCCCAAGAAACGCGAAGTTCGGTGTCTGGCCGGAGGGTATCTACTACTCGATGAATAGGTTCGGTCTGGCGTCGCTTTCGTCGCTTTGCTTCCTTGGCGCGTTGCTCCCCGCCCGCGTGGCGTCAGCCACGAAGAGCGCCGAGCTCTACACGAGTAAGGCGTACCCGTACGGTCGCTTCGAGGCACGCATGCGCGTCGCGGCCGGTGACGGCGTCGTCAGCGCGTTTTTCCTATGGAAAGACGGCTCGGAGCAGGCGGGCACCTTCTGGAACGAGCTCGATTACGAAAAGATCGGCGCCAGCTGCCAACTGCAGACCAATGCGCTCTTTGGCAATCCGTCGGCCAACCACACGCAGAAGCCGACGGTGAGCGGGGATCTGTGCGGGGACTTTCACGTCTACGCCTATGAGTGGACGGCGGACTACATCTCCTGGTCCCTCGACGGCAAGGAGATCCGGCGCGAGACCGGCGATATCGCGGCCGCGTACGCGCAGAACGTGCCCAACGGCATGCAGCTCCATTTCAACATCTGGCCGGGCGACTCGTCCTTCGGCGGCAACTTCAGCCCGAGCATCTTGCCGGTGCATCAGTACATCGACTGGGTTCAGTACTCGGCCTACGCGAACGGTGCGTTCACACTGACCTGGCGCGAGGATTTCACGGCCGCGACAGCACCGACCGACTGGCTCACGGGCAATTGGGGCTCCCCGAAGAACCTCTCGACGCACGACCCGCTGAACGTGAATTTTCTCGGCGGTTACGCCGTGCTCTCGTTGACGTCCGACGACGCGCCTGGGCCCGCGGGCGCGATGTCCGGACCGGATACGGGAGCGGGCGGCATGGGCATGGGTGGCATGGGAACGAGCGGTGGCGCTGGGCACGCTGGAACCGGTGCCGGCGCGAGCGCCGGAGGCACGACCGGCACCGCGGGCACGCCTGCTGCGGGCGGCAGCAGTGGGACTTCAGCCGCCGCAGGGACGAGCGCCAGCGGAGCAGCCGGCGGAACGGGCGGCACGACCGGAACGGGCGGCACGACCACAACCGGCGGCACGACCGGAACGGGCGGCACGACCGCAACCGGCGGCACGACCGCAACCGGCGGCGGGAGCGGGACCGCTGCAACGACGGGCGGTACGACCGGATCCGGCGCCGCGAGCGCGAGCGGCGGTTCGGGTGCAGTCGGCGGCGGCTCTTCGGGAACCACCGGCTCCGGTGCAACGGCGGGGATGCAGGGCGGCAATCCGAGCGGCACGGGCGGCGGGGACGCGACGGCCGGTGCGCCCGCTGGTGCGAGCAAACCGAAAGACGATGCGAACGGCTGCGGCTGTCACGTGCCGGGCTCGACGAATCCGTCGCAGCGTGACGCGGGCGTCGGCGCGCTGCTCTTGCTCGCGCTCGCGAGCGCTTTCCGGCGGCGGCCGGTGTCCCGCGCATGAACATTCGCCCCTTGCTCGTTAGTCCGCTGCTGGTCGCAGCGACTCTGGCGTGCAGTCAGACCGCCGAGCGAAAAAACGGCGACGGCGCTGGCGCGAGCGGTGGTGTGGATGCGAGCGGCGGTACTGGCGCGAACGGCGGCCTGAATGCGAGCGGTGGTACCGGCGCGAGTGCAGGTGCTGGTGTGAGCGCAGGTGCCGCAGCCGGCGCCGGTGGAACGGGAGTGGGCGGCGCGGGCATCTCGAGCGGCGGATCCGCGGGCTCGTTCACGTATCCGGCGCCCGTCGCGCCGTGGCAACCGAGCCAAGCCTGTCTCGACCAAGCCGCTCAGATCCTTGCGGGCATGACGCTCCGCCAGAAGGCGGGCCAGATGGTTCAAGCCGACTCCGCCAGCATCACCGCGGCCGACGTCGCCACGTATCAGTTGGGATCGGTGTTCAGCGGCGGCAGCTCCGATCCGCCGACGGACGATACTCCCCAAACCTGGCGCACGTTCGTCGAAGGCTTCGAGTCCCAGGCGAGCGGCTTCGGTATCCCGCTCATCTACGGCATCGACGCGGTTCACGGAAACAACAACGTGAGCAACGCCGTCATTTTTCCGCACAACATCGGCCTCGGCGCGACGCGCGATCCCGACCTCATCACCGAGATCGGTCACATCACGGCGCTCGAGATGCACGCCACCAGCATCGACTGGACGTTCGCGCCCACCATCTCACCGGCTCAGGACGAGCGCTGGGGGCGCACCTTCGAGAGCTACTCGGAAGTGCCCGCGCTCGCGGCGCAAATGGGCGTGGCCGTGCTCAAGGGACTTCAGGGCGACTCGCTGCGCGGCCCCGACTCCGTGGTCGCGTGTGCCAAGCATTTTGCGGGCGACGGCGCGACACAGGGCAGCGTCGACAAGTCCGACAACGTGCTCGACGAAGCGACGTTCCGAAGGCTCGCCGTCGAGGTGTATCAACCGCTGATCAACGCCGGCGTCGGCAGCATCATGGTGTCGTACAGCAGCTACCAGGGCACGAAGATGACCGGCAACACGCATTGGCTCACGGACGTGCTCAAGGGGGAGATGGGACTTCGCGGCATCCTCGGCTCCGACTGGGCCGCCTTCAATCAGCTCTCGGGCGACCTCGCGACGCAAATCGCAACGGCGGTGAACGCAGGCATCGACATGCTCATGGAGCCCAAAGTCGCAGGCCAGGACGTCGACGTGCTCGAAGCGGCGCCGGCCGCGAGCGGGTCCGCCAACATCCCCATGTCGCGCATCGACGACGCCGTCACGCGCATCCTCACCATCAAGTGCGAGCACGGTATGCTCGCGCCCGGTTACGATTCGAGCGGCGACGCCGCGCTCCTCGCCGACCTCGGCTCGCAGGCGCACCGCGACGTCGCGCGCCGCGCGGTGCGGGAGTCAGCCGTTCTCTTGAAGAACGACGAGAAAGTGCTGCCGCTCGCAGAAACGGCGCACGTTCACGTTGCCGGCTCGGGCGCCGACTCGCTGCAGCGTCAATGCGGCGGCTGGACCGTCGATTGGCAAGGTCTCGGCACGAACAGCAAAGCGCCCGGCGTGAGTACGGGGACGACCATCTTGACCGGCATGCGCAGCATCGCCGGCAACGACAACGTCTCGTATTCACAGGACGGAAGTGGCATTCCCGCCGGCGCGACGCACGTCGTCGTCGTGCTGAGTGAAGCTCCGTACGCCGAGGACAAGGGCGACACGACGAATCTCGATCTGGCGAGCCGGACGCCGGACGTTCCGGTGCTGCAAGCGGCTCGCGCGTCCGGGTTGCCGGTCGTCGCCGTGATCGTGAGCGGGCGGCCGCTCATCATCGAGCCGTACCTCGACCTCGCGGACGCATGGATCGCGGCGTGGTTACCGGGCTCGGAAGCCGACGCCTTCGCCGACGTACTCTTTGGTCGTTATGCGCCCACCGGCAAGCTCGGTCATACTTGGCCGAAGACGATGGCACAGATCCCCATCAACGTCGGCGACGCCGACTACGAAACCGATCCGCCGCTGTTCCCGTTCGGGTACGGCCTCACTTACTAACGTCAGGAGATCCGCATTCACCGCATGAGTTCTCCGCTGCCGCGTCACGCACGAACGTTCCTCTTCGCGCTCGGTCCGGCGTTACTCGCCGCTTGCGGCTCGCAAGGATCCGGTGTGGGCGGAGGGGCGGGCTCCGGGGAGCACGGTGCCAGCGGCGGCGTCACGGCGAGCGGCGGAACCGGCGCGTCCAGTGGCACGGGCGGCGGCACGGGCGGCGGATTATCGAGCGGCGGCGTCACGGCGAGCGGCGGGAGCAGTGTGGGCAGCGGCGCGGGGAGCGGCGCGTCCGGCCGCTCCTCTGCAGGAGGTATGACAGGGACCGGCGGCACGAGCGCTGGCCGCGGCACGGGCGGCGGAACGTCGAGCGGTGGCTCGCCGGCGAGCGGTGGAACCAGCGGCCGTGGCGGCTCAGCGGGCAACGTTGCAAGCGGCGGCGTCACGACGAGCGGCGGCCGAGGCTCAGCGGGTGCATCCTCCGGCAGGGGCGGCTCGCCGAGTAGCGGCGGCGCCGCGGCGGGCGGCGCGTCGGGAGGCGCGGGCCCCGCGGCTACTTCGCTGTGTCCGAGCACGACGTGGAAGCTCGTCTGGAGTGACGACTTCGACGGAGCGTCCGGTACGGCCGTCGACGGCAGCAAGTGGACGTACGACAGTGGTCCCAATTGGTACAACGGCGAGCTGCAGGACTACACGACCGGCACCACCAACGCCTCGCTCGACGGAAACGGCGATCTCGTCATCGAAGCGCGCAAGGAAGCTCGCGAGGGCAAGCAGTACAGCTCCGCGCGCCTCAAGACCGAAGGCAAGAAGACCTTCACCTATGGGCGCTTCGAGGCTCGCATCAAGTTCCCCTACGGGCAGGGAATGTGGCCGGCGTTCTGGATGCTCGGCGGCAATTCGTGGCCAAACACGGGCGAAATCGACATCGTGGAAAACTTGGGACGTGAGCCGTCGATTGCGCACGGCACGATGCACGGGCCCGGCTATTCGGGGACGGCCGGTCCCAGCGCGTCGTACACGCTGCCGGGCGGCGCGGTCTTCTCCGACGACTTCCACCTCTTCGCCATCGAGTGGGAAACCAACACCATCCGCTGGTACGTCGACGACACGCTCTATTCGACCAAGACCCCAGCCGACATCGGCGGCAACACTTGGGTCTTCGATCACGGCTTCTTCATCATCTTGAATCTGGCTGTCGGCGGCGACTGGCCGGGCGATCCCGACGGCACCACGGTGTTTCCGCAACGGATGGTGATCGATTACGTGCACGTCTGCCAGAAGTAGACGTCACGAGCTGGCTCCGAGATCCGGCGGCTGCAACGGCAGGCTGAGTCTGAAGCGCGTCCCGCCCGTGGGACGCGCGTGCACGCTGAGGTCGCCGGAGTGAACACGCGCGATGCGGTAAGAGAGGTAGAGGCCGAGGCCGAGACCCTTGGAGTCGGAGCTCAAGGCGAAGCGATCGAACAGGGTCGTTGCCACTTCCGGTGCGATGCCGGGGCCCTCGTCGAGGACCTCGAGCACCGCGTGCTGCACGCCCGCGCGTAGCTCGGTCGCGAGGCGCACTTCGACGCGTTTACCGGAGGGCGAGTACTTGGTCGCGTTGGCGACGAGGTTTTCCAGCGCCTGGCGGATGCGCGCCTCGTCGGCTAGCGCGATGAACGTCGGCACGCCGCTCACGTGCACGGGGGTCGCGCTCGTGCCGATGCTCGTCGCCGTTTCCCGAGCGACCATGGCGAGGTCCACGGGCGCGAGTCGCAGCGTGAAGAGTCCCTCGTCGAGACGTTTCACGTCGAGGAGATCCTCGGTGAGACGTGACAGGCGTTGAACGGTGTTCAGGGCGGCATTCACGTGTGAAGGCGACAGGGTTTTCGCTCGCTCGAGTTCGAGCTGCATGACGTAGAGGCGCGCCGTCAGGGGCTGGAGGTGATTTTTCAGATCGTGGGCGAGCACGGTGATGATTTCATCGGCGCCTTTGCGACGCGCTTGTTCGGTGTCCACCTTGTGCGCGAGCTCGGCAAGCTCCGCGCGATGGGCGATCATGCCGACCCAGCGCGCAACGATGGTCATGAACTTCAGATCGCGCGGTTGGAAGAATTCGGGTTTCGCCGAGGCAGCCGCGAGGACCCCGCGCCGGACGCCGTTCACCTCGAGCGGGACCTCGAGCATCGCTCGGATGCCGAGGTCTTCGACGAGGCCACGCAGCTGATCGGGGTTCTGGTCGGCGTGATCTTCGAGGTAGCTCGTGCCGGTCTCGAAGACGCGCACCGTGCTGCCGCCGTTGGCAAGCGGCAGCTTGTCGAGCCCGAGCGAGTGCTGGAGGTGGCCCATGGCCGTGTCGCTCGTGCCCATGGCACAAAGCGTCTGGCTCTCCTCGTCGAGCAGAAAGGCGTCGATCTTGTCGCAGCGGAGTGCCATCGCGACACGCGTCGCTGCAGCCTGAAGGGCGCCTCGGAGCTCGAGCCCGGGATACTGCATGAGCTCCTCGAGCGTTTCGAGCAACTGGACGTCCTCGGAGCAGGTTTCCATTTCGGTCGTGATGGGGCGGGTTCAAGCGAATTTCGTGCCACCCGCCGACGCGCTGCGTCTTGGTCGACGGAACCGGAGGCCTTGGGGCACTGCGACAGGGGCGTCCCTTTCTTCACGGAGGATCGACCTCCCGGCCGAAGCAACCCACCATGAACTTTTCGACGAACGTGCTCCGACGCCTCGCTCCGGCGGCTTTGCTCGCCTGCGCGGCGACGTCGCTGTCCCCGACCGCTTTCGCGGACAACCCCATCGTCCAGACCAACTACACCGCCGATCCCGGGCCCATGGTGTACGACGGCAAGGTCTACCTCTACACGTCGCACGACGAGGACGTGACGGTGAACAACTTCTTCACCATGAACGACTGGAGACTTTACTCCACCGTCGACATGGTGAATTGGACCGACCTCGGCTCGCCCGCGGGCTACAAGAGCTTCAGTTGGGGAACGGGTGACGCGTGGGCACCGCAAGGCGCGGCGAGGAACGGCAAGTTCTACATGTACGTGCCGATCAACAACTCGACCGGCGCAAAAATCGGCGTGCTCGTCGCCTCCAATCCCGCGGGCCCGTACAGCGACCCGCTCGGCAAGGCGCTCGTTTCCACGGGAACCGGCGACATCGATCCGAGCGTGTTCATCGACGACGACGGACAAGCCTACTTATATTGGGGCAACCCGAACCTCTACTACGTGAAGCTCAACTCGGACATGATTTCCTATCCGGGAAGTCCGAACAAAGTGAACCTGACCACTGCGGGTTTCGGCACGCGCTCCAATACCGATCGCGCGACCGCGTACGAAGAGGGGCCGTGGTTCTACAAGCACGACGCGCTCTATTACCTCGTCTATCCGGCCGACGGCACGCCCGAGAAGATCAGCTTCACGACGAGCAGCGGGCCCACCGGGCCCTGGACCTTCGGCGGGGACATCATGGCGAAGGAGACCGGAACCGGCTCGAGCTTCACCAATCACCCCGCCGTCATCGATTACAAGGGCAAGTCGTACTTCTTCTATCACAACGGCGCGCTTCCCGGCGGCGGCAGCTACAAGCGCTCCGTCTGCGTCGAAGAGTTCACGTACAACGCCGACGGCTCGATTCCGACCGTCAAGATGACGACGGACGGGCCCGCGCCGCTCGAGGCGTTGAATCCCTTCCAGCTGGTCGAGGCGGAAACGATCGCGTTCTCGGCGGGCCTCAAGACGGAGACGTGCACGGACACGGGCGGCGGCATCGATGTCACGCAGATCAGCAACGGCGACTACATCAAGGTGAAGAACGTCGACTTCCTCGACGGCGTCACGTCCTTCGACGCGCGCGTGTCAGCGGCTGGCAGCAACGCGAAAATCGAGCTGCACCTCGATAGTAAGACCGGCACGTCGCTCGGAACCTGCGACGTGTCCGGGACCAGCGCGTGGACGACCAAGACCTGCACGGTCGCCGGGGGTAGCGGAAAACATGACTTGTTCCTCGTCTTCACCGGCGGAAGCGGGGACTTGTTCAAGTTCAATTGGTGGCAGTTCAAAGGGCCGACGACGATGAACCCGGCTGGCGGCGCCGGCGGCACCAGCGCGAGCGGCGGGATGAGCGGCTCGGCGGGTCTCGGGGGAACCGGTGGACGCGGCGGGACCGGTGGCGCGGCTGCTGGGACGACGAGCACGGCTGGTGGCGCTCCGCCGATGAGTGGTGGCTCGGCCGGTAGGGCGATGAATGCCGGCGGTGCCGGCGGAAGCAGCAACGTGAGCGGTGCGGCGGGCGTGCTCGGGAGCGGAGCCGGCGGTACGGCTAGCGCGCAAGGCGGCGCGCCGACAGGCGGCGGCGTCGGACCGACGCAAGGTGGCAGCGGCGGCTCGACTGCAGGCCGCAGCGGCTCGAGTGCTGGAACCGGCACTGCCGTTGCGGGAGGCGCGCCGACCACCGGTGGGAGCGGCGGCGCCGCGGGTAATTCGAGCGGCTGCAGCTGTCGCGCGAGCTCCGGCTCGACTCACGCCTCATCCATGGCCGCTCTGCTCTTGCTCGGGCTCGGCTTGCGCCGGCGGCGTGTTCTGAAGCTACCGCGAGCTTGATGAGGCGGGCATTGGCCTTTTTGCGAGGGCTGCCCATGCCACCTCGTCGACGACCCGTTGCCTGAAGCTGCGATGACAGCTCGTGCACACGGCGACGGTGTTGCCCAACGCCTTCAATGTGCCTGCGGCATCATGCGCCCGAGCAGCCTCGCCGATCGTGTCGGCGCTGTGATGAAACTCGAGCGCCAGCTCGGTGAAGCCCGGCGCGCCCGCGCCCATGCGCTCGCACATCTGGCCCATTTGCTCCGAGTAGCCGATGCGCGTCACTGAACGCTGAACGGCCTCGAAGTCCTCGGCACCGACCGCGGCGATGATCTCCTGCACGGCGACGAGGTGATCACGCATGTTCTGCTTCTGATGGTTCGCCATCATCGGCAGAAGCGGCACGGGCGTCCGTCGATCCAGCGAGTCGAGCGCGGCCTGCGCCGGCGTCGCGCTTGGCGGCGGGACAGCAGCAGCGGAGGCCGGCGCATCGGGAGCCGCAGAAGCGCCGTCGCTCGTTCGGCATCCGACCAAGAGCGCCTCGATCGCGCCGGCGACGAACAGCCATTCAAGCTTCATGTTCTTCTCTCCCCAATGACTCGACCGCGGCGTTCAGAACGGCGAGGGACTCGAGCACGGTGCGGCGCTTGGCGGGCGCTATGGCCGCGAGCATCCGGGTGAACCGCTCGCGACTCGCGGCGTCGATGCGTCGCGCGAGCCGTTCTCCCTTGATCGTCAGTGTCACGTGTCGGCTGCGGCCGTCCTCAGGAGCCCGCACCTGCTCGACATGGCCCGCAGCTTCCATGCGGCTGCACAGGCGCGCGACGCTGCTCTTGTCGATGCCGAGCGCGTGGCCGAGCTCCGTATGGGAAGTGTGCGGCTCGCGCGCGCGTTCGAGCAACACCATGAGCGCGTGGGCGTAAGAGAGCGAGATGGGCTGGCCGCAGGGCGTCTCCTTCGTGGAGAGCAGGCCGAATCGGCGTGTGAATTCCTGGACGAGCTCTCGGAGCAAATCGGTCTGTTCAGTCGGTTGCGGCGGCATTTCTGGGAGCCGAGCGTGGTGGCAGACTCAGCATAGCGGAAGTAGTTGCGTACGCAACTACTTCGCCGCGGGTTCGGAAAAGTTCCAGGGCGCCCTTTTGGGGCCGGCCCATCCGGTTATATTGAAAAATATCAAGTGCGACAGAAAGCGCGTCTACGCTAGGCGGAAATAAGCGCCCAGCTGACGAAGGATGTCTCGCTTGCGCCCCGCGCCCCTACAGGACCAATACAAAGAGAAGCAAATGCTCCCCCGCTCCCGCAACGTAAGCAGAGAGAGAAAAAGCGGCGGCCGGGCGGTCAGCTCAGCGCGTCCGGCTCACGGAGCTACGATGAAAGCACTTTCTGTTCGGTTATTTGCTTCCTTTGCGGCCTTGTCACTGCTGCCCGTGGTCGGCTGCTCGTCCGACCAGGCGGGCGACGACGGCGCCGGCAAGGGAGGCAGCGGCGCAACGGGCGGAGGCTCGCAAACGGGCGGTAGCACCAGCACCGGCGGCAGCCTCGGATCGAGCGGCAACGCCAACGGCTCCGGTGGCACGACCGGTGGAGCTGGCGGTGGCACCGGCGCGTCGGGTGGCGCGATGCCGGACACGGGCGGATCGGCGGCCGGTGCGCCGAGCACGGGCGGCTCGAGCGCCGGAGCGTCACGTGGCGGTGCGGGGGCCGGAGTCGCCGGCATGACCAACGGGGGTGCGGGCGGTGGAGTGGGCGCGACGGGCGGCGGCGCGGGAGCTAGCGCGACGGGTGGCACGGGCACCGGAGGTAGACCCGGGACCGGCGGCTCTGGCGGCGCGGGCAGGGGCGGGACGGGCGGTGCCAGCGGAGGCGCGGCCGGTTCTCCCGCCACCGTGGATTGTTCGACGGCGGCCGGTGTCATCACGTATCCGGACTTACCGGGCGCCACCGCGAGCACGCTCTACACGGTCACGGCCAACAGCACCCCGGTATTCGTGGAGAAAATGGCGAAGTTCTCGCCCGAAATGCAGGTGCACTACGCCAACTTCTCGGTGGCGACCGGCTGCACCGCAACGATTGCCGTGACGCTCAGTCAGAGCTTTTCGTCGTACACGCTGAGTCCGAAGAGCCGCAATCTCACCGCGACCAAGAGCGGCAATACGCTGACGTTCACGAGCGGTCCGAACTATTTGATTCTTCAGTTCGACACCAAAGAGCTATTGTTCGTATTGATCGACGACCAAGAGGTGAATCCGCCGCGCGTGGGCGACGCCAACGTGAAGAGTCTCGCCGACTATATGGTCGATAATACGGGCGGCACGCTCGAGACCACGAAGATTCAAAGCGCCATCACCGCCGCGTCCGGGGCGACGCAGAACATTCTTTACGTCCCGCCGGGTCGCTACAAGACGGGCGAGCTCTCGATGAAGAGCAACATGACGCTCTATCTCGCCGGAGGCGCCATCCTCGACGGCTCGACCAAGACGAGCGACTACGCCGCGGCGGGGCCGGCCGTCGAAAGCACGACGCACGGCGTGCTCCACTTCAACAACGTCAGCAACGCGAGCGTCCTCGGGCGCGGGGTGATCGACAACAACGGCTCGATCATCCGCGGCACGAGCAACGACACCCCTTCTTTCAAGATCAACACGCTGAGAGTCGACGGCGGCTCCAAGATCGTGATCGACGGCATCATCGTGCGAGACCCCGTCTTCTGGGGCACGCTCGTCTACAACAGCGACCAGGTCACGTTCAAAAATTACAAGGTGATCAATCGCCGCCCGACGACGACGACGTACAACCAAGAAGACGGAGTCGACTTCGACTGCTCGACCAACAGCGGTTTGACGAACGGGTTCATCTACAGCGGCGACGACAGTATGTCCCCCAAGCGCGAGCAAGAGGGCATGATGGACACGAAGAACATCACTTACGAGAAGGTCGTGGCCTACAGCAATTCGGCGGCCACCAAGATCGGCACCAAGACCTTCGGCAACACGATCGACGGAGTCACGTTCAAGGACATCGACATCGTCAAGGCCGGACGCGCGATGGTCATCGATGCCAACGATACGGCCGTGATCACGAACACCAAGTGGGAAAACATCAGGATTGAAGCCGCCGACAGCAACCTGATCGACATCGAAGAGGATCGCGCTCCCGATTGGCGCACCGCGCCCAATACGTCCACGGTCAAGGACGCGTATTTCACCGACGTGAGCTGCAACGTGAAGTCGTTGATCAATATCCACGGCCTCTCGTCGAGCATCAATGTCAACGGCGTTCACTTCAGCAACTTCACCGTTCAGGGCAAGGCCATCACGAGCCAGACCGATTCGGACGCGAGCTGGAACATCAATTCGTACGTGTCGAACATCACGTTCCAGTGAAGGGGCTGGTATCCGGCATCGGACCACGCTTGCCCCCGTGACGAAGGAAGGCGTCATGCGCCAAATTTTCGGCGCCGGGGGCGCGACCGCGGTGTAAATTCTCGGCATGTCGAGCGCGAAGCAACGAGCGCCCATCCACGTGCGTCCGAGCCTAGGACGCGAGTACCCGATGGGGCCATTGCGCGCCGTCTTCAAAGCGGACGGCGACGAAACGCGAGGGCGCTACGCGATCTCCGAATGGTGGCTCGAGCCGTACACGCGGGGGCCCGGCGCGCATCAGCACGAGGAAGACGACGTCTTCTTCGTCCTGGAGGGGACGCTGAGTTTCTTCGTGGGCGACACCTGGTTCGACGCGCCGAAGGGCTCGCTCGTGATCGCGCCGGGTGGCACGCCGCACGACTTCGAGAACCGCACGGACAAGCGCGCCGGCATGCTGAATATCGCGGTGCCGGGGGAGTTCGAGCCGGAGATGCCCGGCATCGCCGAATGGTTCCGCTCCCGCTCGCCGGAAGAATCGCGCACCGAAAACGCGCCCGAGCCGGCGCCACGCCCGCAGCGCTAGGCAAGGTAGCGCCCATGCCGACCGGCACGAATCATTTCCCGACTCCGATCTTCCAGCACGAAGTTTCGGACTTTGCGGAGCAGAACGAAAAGCTGCTCGCGCTGGTCACGCGCTTGCGCGAGACGGATCCGAGCGGCGTTCGACGCTCCAATTACGGCGGCTGGCACAGCTCGGACCAGGTGGACGTGCGCGCGTTGCCCGAGCTCGCCGACGTGAAGAAGGTGATCATGGAAACGGCGACGTTCGTCGTCGCCGGCATGGGCTTCGAGGGGCTCGGCATGGTCATGAACGAAGCCTGGTTCACCGTGAGCCCCGCGGGCGCGATGAACGCGCGACATAGTCACCCGCGCTCGTTCTTGAGCGGCGCCTATTACGTGAAGGTTCCGGTGGGGTCGAGCCCGCTCTGCTTCCACGACCCGCGGCCCGTCAAGCCGTACGCGACGCCGGCGAGCCCGAACTTCAAGGTGACGCCCTACACGACCGAGATGCTCACCTGTCAGGTGCGCGAGGGCCTACTCGTGCTCTTCCCTGGCTGGCTCGATCACAGCGTTCCGCCGCACCAGGGTGAAGGTGAGCGCGTCGTGTTGAGCTTCAATTTCGTGGCGCTCTGAGCGCGTGGGTTGAGCTGAACTTGGAATGTTGCAGAGAGACCGTCGTGATCTCGATGCGTGACGCAGCTTCTTGCTGAATCGAATGGCGGGCGAGTACGGACGTGGTATTCCTGGTACCGGTTCCAGATGCCCGTGAAACTCTCGCCGTCGGTCCCGGTGCTCGGTCTTTCGCTTTGCACGCTGCTCGCCGCTGCTTGCGGTTCGAAGAATTCCAATGCTGGGCCCGACACAGGTAGTCCGGGCGGCTCGAATAACGGCGCGGCGCCGGCGACGGGCGGTAGCGGACCCTCCACGGGAGGGAGTGGACCGTCGAGCGGCGGCAGCGGAGTGTCGTCGGGCGGAACAGACGCGCAAGCTGGAGGCCAGGGCGGCTCTGGCGCGGGTTCCGCGGGCTCGAGTGTCAGCGGGGGCCAAGCCGGTACTGCCAACGGCAGTGGTGGTAGTGGCGCAGTGGGCGGCGGCTCTGCCGGCGGTCCAGCGCCCGGCAGCGGCGGCGCAAATCAAGGCGGCTCCGCTGCTTCGGCGGCGGGCGCGGGAGCATCGACTCCCGGCGGCGCGGGCCCCGTGGGCGGCGCTGCGGGCTCGGCCGGCGCGCCCGGTAACGGTGCCCTCGGCAGCGGCATGATGATGGGCACGGGCGAGTCGAGCGAGCGCTACGCCACGGCGGAGGTGAGTCGCGACGGCGTGCCTTACATCTTGATCACGAACGGTTGGGGACCCGGCTTCGAGAGTCACACGGTTTCCTGGAACGGCACGTCGTTCATCGTGGAGGCGATGAGCGGCACGCCGGGTTCGAGTGGACAGCCCGCGTCGTACCCGAGCGTCTTTTGCGGAAAATACTCGGTCATGCAAGTGCCCGACTGCGGATTACCGCGCGCCATCGATCAGATTAGCTCGCTCAAGACGGGCTGGCGCTGGTCGGCGAACGACAACACGGGCCCTTACAATGCGGCTTACGACATTTGGCTGGGCACCGAGACCGGCTTCGGCATGTACCTCATGGTCTGGCTGCGTGACCCGCCGGGCCAGCAGCCCGCTGGCTCGCCGAACGCGGCAAATCAGGGCATCACCGTCGCGAACGTGCCCGGCGTTTGGGATATTTGGAATGGCACGGTGAACAATCGTCCCATCATCAACTGGGTCCGGCACGAGGGCAGCGACAGCTCGGAGATCGAGTTCGACGTGATGGACTTCATCCGTGACGCGCAGACGCGGGGACTCACCATCACGGGCACGCAAGTGAATGCCGTCGCCGTAGGGTTCGAGATCTGGCAAGGCCCGGTGACGAACCTCGAAACCAAGGACTTTTACGTCGACGTGAAGTGACGCCGGCGTTCCGCCGGCGGGCGGCGCGCCGAGCGGCTTGTCGTGGGTGGGTGAAATCGCGCACCATGCCGCGCCATGAGCCGAGCCTTGGGGTCGCTTTGCGCCGTATCGTGCTTCCATGGCGTCGTCTTCGTCGCAAGCGTGTGCTCCGCGGCACCGGCTGCCGCTGCTCCGACGGCGGAAGCTCGAAAGCACGAAATTGCCGAGGCGGTGAACCGTGCGTTCCAAGAGGATACCGAGACGCGCGAGCAGCCGTCGGAAAGTCGCGCGCTCGCCGAACGCGCCGAACAGGTGCTGAACGGCTTCGTCGACATCGGCGGTTATCTGCGCTCGGGTTACGGGCGTTCCGGTGCGGGCGGTCCGATGGTCCCGTTTCAAGCGCCCGGGGCCGTCACCAAATACCGTCTCGGCAACGAAGCGGAGACCTACGGTGAGCTCATCCTCGGCAAGAACTTCTACTTGCCGGGCGTGTTCAAGCTCGACGCGAGCGCGCCGGCCGACGGCAGCCTCAAGGGGCCGATCGCTCGCGTTCAACTGCGCGTGAGCTTCTTCAACAAGTATACGGAATTCGGCTCAGCCAACGACACGGCGGTCGGCTTGCCCGAAGCGTGGGCCTCCGTCGGCAACGTGCTCCCCTTTGCGCCGAGCACGAAATTCTGGGCGGGCAATCGCCTCTATCGACGCCACGACATCCACGTGCTCGATTTCTTTTATTGGAACACGAGCGGCGGCGGCGGCGGCATCGAAGACGTGCCGCTCGGTCCCGGTCACCTCGCGTTCGCTTGGATCGGCTGGGGAAGCACGAGCGGCCTCAGCTACGTGCCCCAGCCCGACCCACAAAATCGGGCCGGCTTCTCGAAGTCCGTCTACGATTTACGCGCCTACGATCTGCCGCTCTTGTTCGGGCGCGTCGAGCTCGGTCTCGCTTACTCGAATGCCGTGAGCGGCGTTGACGAGCTCGGCCGCCAAGGTCCGCGCAGCCATGGTGTTGCCGCCGCGCTCGTTCACACCGTCAGTCGTTTCATCAGCGACGACGGCGTCCAAAAACTCAGCATCCAGTACGGCACCGGCCCGGCGCGCACCTTCACGACCGGGTTCGAAACCGTCAACTTGCCGCAAGGCACCTTCATTCGACCCGACGCGAACGGCGAGACGCGCCTGCGCGTCACCGAGAGCTTCAGCGCCAACATCGGCGACTATTTCTCGCTCGGTCCCGTCTTCGTTTTTCAACTCAGTCGCCAGGGCGAGCCGCGCAAGGACCAGGTGTGGGTCTCGGCGGGCGCGCGTCCCATCGTCCATTTCACGAAGCTCGTGAGCCTCGCGTTCGAGGGTGGCGTCGACTGGGTCAAAGACGACGCCGCCGGCACGTCGGGCACCCTGACGAAAATCACGGCCGCCCCTCAGGTCTCGATCGGCAATCGCTGGAACAGCCGCCCCGTGATCCGTGCCTTCGTCACGGGCGCGTTCTGGAGCCATGATTTCGTCGGCCGCGTGGGCGGTCCCGACTACGCGACGAACCACGAGGGCCTCAACGCCGGTATGCAGGTGGAGGCGTGGTGGTGAAATTTACGACGTACGCCGACCGCAGCCGGTGGGTGGACGCGCGTTAGTCCTTGAGGCCGCAGGCCGCGCGAGCGCGCGTTTCGTGTAGCGACCCGGGCGCGAGACGACGCAGTGTCGTCTCGGCCTCCGTGCGGCGGCCGAGACCGCACAGCGCTTGGACCTGCGCTCCGATGCGTTCGGGCGCGAGCGTGCCGCGCGGGAACGAGCGTGCGTGTTGATCGAGCAGACCGAGCGCCTTGGCGTAATGGCCCGCGTGGAGCTCCGTCTCGGCGCGCGACAGGATCGCGACTTCTTCCGCGAGGCGGTCCGAGCTCCGGCGTGAGGCGCCGCGCGCTGCGGGCGTAGCGGGTGCATGCGCGCTCGGAGCGACGAGGGTGGCGTCGCCGCTCGAGGTGGCGGGCAGCGCGGTGGACACTGGGGGCGGCGCGAACGCACTGAGCGCCTGCGCCGGAACGACCGGCGCCGGCGCGGCGACGGGGAGCGGCTTGCTGGGCGTACGCAGCGCGAAGAAGGCGACACCGGCGCTTGCGACGAGCCCCGCCGCGATCGCCGACAGCGCCGGCCAGCCTAGTCCACCGCCGCTCGCCGCCGCAGGTGCCGGCACCGGTTCCCGAGCATCCAACGCTCCGTGCGGCAGGCGCGCGCCGAGCGCCGCGAGATTGCGCGCCCGATCGGCATCCGCCGGGCCGAGCGCGGCACGTCCGGCGTCGATCAATCCTCGCGCTTCGGGTCCGAGGCTCGACACGACTAAGCTCCTCCCCGGAGGCGCGCCGTGTGTCGTGCCAACGCTTGCTCGAACGCCTGGCGCGCGGCGCGGAGCCGGGAGTAGGCGGTGTTCAGGGGGATTTCCAGAATGGCGGCGATTTCGGGAGCCGTCATTTCCTCGAGCTCGGCGAGCATGAACACTTCACGCTTCGGCGGATCGAGCCCCTCGAGCAAAGTGAACAGGAGCTTGACCTGGTCGTTTTGTTGCGTGACATCGAGGGGCGTCGGGGGAACGGGATGCTCGAGCTCATGCTGCACGGCGAGCACCGGACCGGACGCGTCGCGCACGCGCTGGGACCGTCGGTGGTCGCTCACGGTGCGCCGAACGACACCGTAGATCCAGCTCCGCAGCGATTCGGGCTGCCGGACCGTCGCGAGCTTCGCGTGGATCACGATGAAAGTCTCCTGCACGACGTCGTCCATGGCGGCGGGGGCTACACCCAAGCGCCGCGCCGAGCGCCAGACGAAGTCGAAGTACTGCTCGTAAATCGTGGCAAACGGGGGCACGGTCACGGCTGCGGTCTCCGGCGTCGCGCCCGGTGCAGACGCGCCGTCAGGCCGGATCAGGCGTGCCGCCGCGTCACTCGGCGTCATCGAACACCCACGCAGTGGAGCTCCGCACGCGTCTCCATCACCAAATCCGTTGCGCACCGAGTCTTAGGGCAGAGCAGGGCGGCCCGGGACGGGAAGTCGCATTACAGAGCGTCAAGCTCCTCAAAATACGCTCGAACAGGAGCACTTGCCACTGCCGGGTTCCCACACCCGCACCCACAGCGAAGAATGAGGCGGAAGCGGCGCTCATTTGCGGGCGCGTGGCGTGGATTTTTCGAGATGCAGCGTGCGGCCGAGGAAGCGGGCGTAGCGTTCGAAAGCGCGTTCGGCGCCGCTCAGCGCGTCGGCACTCAGGGGCTCGAACGCGGCGATCCTGCACCGGACCTCGCGTGCCGTCAGTCGGCGTGCCCAGGTGCCGGCGACGTGGCCGTCCACGACGACGACGGCGTGGATCATCCCGCCGGAACGCACTCGTTTCGTCACCGCCGCATCGACGAACGTACCGCCGTACCGGTAGCCGACGAGCAGCTCGTCGAATGCAGGCAACACGTGCACGCGCCGCGCGCGGCCGAGCGACTCCGAGGCAGCCGCGGTCAGGTACTCGTCGCCGCTAAAAGTCTCGCGGCTGAGCTCGGTACCCGCGGCCAGCGCGGCCCTGCGCGACTCGCCGAGCGTCAGCCCGGACCACCACGCGAGGTCGCGCGCCGTCGCGGGACCGTGACTCGCGAAGTAACGCACGGCGAGCGCGGCGAGTGCCTCGTCTCCGCGGAACCGTCGTGCACCGGGCAGCCACTCCTCGAACAGCACGAACGACGGTTGCTTGCCGACGCGCGGGCCGAAGCAGAGGAAGCATTCCTGCGCGAGCCGCCACAGGATGTGGATCCCACGTTGATTCGCCGTGGCGACGCCCGCCTCGTCGAGCACGCGATAGAGCTCGGGCCGCGACAGGCAGCGGTGTGCCTCGAGTTGCTTGCCGAGCACTTTGCGCGCGCGTTTGAGCACGCTGACGTCGATACCGAGCTCGCGCAGCCGGCTCGCGCCCGCGGCGACCGCGCGCGGTGCCAAGAGCTCGGTGAGCCAGCGTGCGTCGGCTGCCGCGACGAAATGGAGCGTGCCGCGCATCGGCCAGGTGCGTACGATGCTGCCGTCGGCGAGCGCTTGCTCCACGTCGAGCTCGGTCGCGCGCGTGAGCCGGAGGCCGACGGCCCAGAGCGCACCGAGGTAGTCTTGGGCCTGAACGGCGCCGAGCCATGCCACGGCGTCGGCCGGGCGTGTGAACGTGGTCGCGGCGATGCGCAGCGCGCGAACTCGGGCAAGGACTGCGCGACGCGCGTGCGGGCTCGTCGCGGCTGGCTCTGTCATGCGCTAGCGCGCGACCATACCGCGCGCGCTACATGCCGGCTACGTTGAGGGCGAGCGTCACGAGACCCGTCCCGAGCGCTAGCGCGCCGCACAGGTGTGCCCGCCGCACGAGCGCCGGTTCGACTTTGGCGACGCCGAGCGCGGCGCGCCAATAAAGGAGCGAACCCGCGAGCACGAGCACGAGCTCGAGCGCCGCGGAGACGGCAGGAAACTGCCACAGACCGAAGCCGAGGCGCGGGAGGTTGCCGGCATTGCCCGGCAAGAGGGGCATGTCGGCGCGATGCAGCGGCAGATCGAGCAGCCAATGCGAGAACGACACGAGCGCGAGCACGACGCTCGCTCGCCTGCCGTAGCGGGCGCCAAAGAGCGCACCGAAGAGGACGGAGAGCAGCACGGCACCCACGAGCGAATGCGTGTAGTCCGCGTAGATGACGCCGCTGCCGTAGCCGCCCGGCTTCGTGCCCGCGAGCGGTTCGATGCGTTCGACCCCCGTGGCGAAGAGCGGCACGAACACGACGTCGAGCCACTGGCAGCCGAGCAAGAGCAGCCAGAGCGGCACGCTCTGCTCGCGCGCCTTCACGCCCGTGGCCAGGCCGAAGTGTCCTGCGATCACGAGCGAGCTCCGCGCGCGCTGCGCCCGGCCCAGGGCAGCCGCAAATCGAGTCGTCCGAGCACGACGACGTACATGATGAGGCCTAAAACGAATGACATGGTTCGCTCCTAACAGCACTGTCAGAGTCTTGGAGGGCAGATCACGATCGTCGAGAGAGACCAAGTGCCACGCGAATGCTCTGGCGAAGCCAACGCCGACCTTCTTCCGAACGAGTCGGTCTCAGGGCGCCTCTGCAAGGCCCCTCCGACGGCGGAGCGCTCGCGAAGACGAAAAACACCGGGAGACATCCGAACCTCTGACACTAGTACTAACGTGTGCGCTGCTTGCGCCTACGTTGGCCCGCGCGGCGAGGCGCTCGGCGCCTTTGCACCAGACCTTCGAGAATGGTCGCGACGCCGTGCTCGAATGCCGCGTCGATGCCGCCGCCGAGCCGAAACGCGCCAGCGAGCTCCATCGTGACGAAGCCGTGCAAGAAGGGCGTGAGCACGCGCGCGGCCGCGAGCGCAGCCGATTCCCCGACGAGCGCGACGAAGGTGGGCAGGGCGGGCGCCATGCTGGCGGTGCGCGCCTCGGTGGCTTTGACCGAATGCTCCGCGCGCGCGTCGAACAGGAGCGCGTACTCGCGCGGATTTGCCTTGGCGAACGCTCGGTACGCCCGAGCGAGCTCGCTCAGGGCGGCGACGGGGTCGGTACGGCGAGGCGCGCGCGAGAGCGCTTGCCCGAGCTCGCGCCAGAGCGAGAGCTCGACGGCGGCGACGAGCGCGGAGCGGTCGGCGAACCGCCCGTAGAGTGAGGGAGCCTTGATGCCGACGGCGGCAGCGACGTGGGCGAGCGAGAAACCGTCGCGGCCGTGCCGACGCACGAGTTTTCTCGCGGCGGCGATGATCGCGTCGTCGCTCGTTTTGGGCGGAGAAGGCATGGGCGCAGCGCTCGCGGCATGAAGGCTACGCTCATTAGTCTTCGCGTCAAGACGCGGCGGAGCTCCGGAAAATGCACAAATCACCGGCGCTCGGCGGGTCCATGACGAGCCAGGGCTGCGCCGGCAGCGGCACGTCGACCGCACAGACACGGAGCGGTCGTTCGCGCGCGAGTCGCTCGAGCTCGCCCAGCACGCGGACGAGCCGCTCACCGCTGAAGGGACAGTAGAGGAAAAATACGTTCCCCGACCTGGCCGCGCCCGTGACGCTCGTCGCGTCAGCTTCGAGCGTCGTCACGCGGGATAAGCGCAAGCGAGCGGCTCTCTCGCTCGCCGCGCGTACGAGCTCCGGTTGGATCTCGACGCCGATCGCCGTTGCGCCCGTGAGCAGGTGCACGAAGCTCAGCGCTCGCCCGGTTCCCGAACCGAGGTCGATGAAGACGTCCGCCGCCCCGACGGGCGCTTGGTCGACCACGCGGAGCAACGCATCGACGGCGCAAGGCAGGTACGGCACGCACCCGCGCGGCAACGCGGCTCCATCCTCGCAAATCTCGTCGGGCCCGAGCACGACATCGAGCCAGGCGTCGCGGTCCATCGGCGGCACCTCCAAGAACGACGCCCGAAAGGTCGCGGGCGCGTGCAGTCCCCGCTCGATGAGCGAGCGGGTTCGCTCAGCCGAAGCTCGGTCACGCGCTTCCACGTTTTTCGCTAGGTTAACCGGGTGCTGGTGGATGAGCTAGACTTCGCGCGGTGCACGTCCGTGGCCGCTTTCGCTTCGTTCGCTGTGCCCTGATCCTTGCCCCGGTTCTGTCGCTCGCTTCCGCGTGCAGCTCGGGCACGCAGGAGCCGGCGAAGGGTCCGGACCGCGCAGGCGCGTCGGGCTTCGTCGGCGCGGCAAGTGGCGGGGCCGGCACGAACGGCGGTACGACCGGAGGCGGTGAGACGGCGAGTGGCGGCAACGGTGCAACGCCCGCGAACGGCGGCGCAGCCGGTCGTCATGAGTCGAGCGGTGGCGGGGGCGTCGCAAACGGTGCCGGTGGCTCGACGGGTGGAGCTCCCCTGGGAGCCGGTGGCGCCACAGCTGGCAAAGGCGGCGCTTCGAGTGGTGGCGGCGCGGCCACGGCTGGTAGAGTCGGAAGCGGTGGCGCGAGCGGCACTGCGGGCACTGGCGGCAAGACGGCGAGCGGCGGCGCGAGCGGCATGACGAGCGGCGTTTCGCCCGTGATCTCGGGTGGCGTGCGTTGGTTCGGGCGCGTCGATGTGTCGGACCCCGCGGCGCAGAAGTTTGCGTGGTCGGGCACCGGCTTTGCCGCGACGGTGAGCGGTGACTCTATCTCCGTCAAGTTGCGCTCCGACGGCGGCGCCGATCCCATCTTCTTCCAGCCCGTCATCGACGGCGTCGCGAAGGATCGCGTGTCGGTCGCGAGCGCGGACGGCGTGAAGACGTTGTCGCTCGGCAGCGGCCTGGGCTCGGGCGATCACACGCTCTTTCTCTACCGCGAGACCGAAGGCAAATCCGACTATGCGTCCAGCACCTTCCTCGGTTTCGCGAGCGGCACGCTCAAGGATCCCCCTGCCTACGGCGGGCGGTTGATCGAGATCGTCGGCGACTCCATCAGCGCGGGTTACGGCGATCTCGGCAGCGAACAGCATCCGAATGGCGGCGCGGATCCGACCGGCGGCTGTCACTTCTCGACCATGACGGAGAGCGCGTACGTGACGTACGGCGCCGTTGCGGCGCGTGCGCTCGACGCGGACGCGAGCATCGTCGCGGCGTCGGGCTGGGGCATCTTCACCGACAACACGGGCAACGCCAACAACGTGCTACCGAAGGTGTACGCCAACACCGTGGGCGGCCAAGCAACTCCAGCGTGGAGCTTCGCGCAGAAGCCGCAAGCCGTGGTCATCAACCTCGGCACGAACGACTTCAGCGCCAACATGAACCTCGGGCAGAGCGATTTCTCGAACGCGTATTCGGCGTTCCTCGCCACCGTGCGCGGCAAGTACCCCGACGCGCTCATTCTGTGCGCGGTCGGTCCCTTGCTTTACGGCACGGGCCTCACGAACGCGACTTCCTACATCACCGCCGTCGTTCAGGCCGCGAACCAAAAGGGCGATCAAAAGGTCAAGCTCTTGAACTTCGGCAGCCAGGACGCGACCAAAGGCACTGGCTGCGATTGGCACCCGAACGCCGCCGAGCAGAAGCGCATGGCGGACATCCTGACGAGCGAGCTCAAGACGAGTCTCGGCTGGTGAAGCGGTCGAGGCGCTCGGCGGGTCGCCAGTCGCGGCCGCGTTATGAGCTAAGCTTCGCGACGTGAACTTGCCGGTCAATCCGCCCGTCTTGCCGATGCTCGCCAAGCGCGTGAGCGCGCTGCCGGACGGTGAGGGCTTCCTGTTCGAGCCGAAATGGGACGGCTTTCGCACGCTCGTGTTCCGCGACGGCGCCGAGCTCTTCATCCAGAGCCGCGACGAAAAGCCGCTCAACCGTTATTTCCCCGAGCTCGTGGTCACGCTCACGCGGGCGTTGCCCGAGCGCGTCGTGCTCGACGGCGAGATCGTCATCGAGCAGGGCGGCGCCCTCGATTTCGACGCCCTTCAAATGCGGCTGCATCCCGCGGCCTCGCGCGCAAAGCTCCTGAGCGAGCAGACGCCCGCGTCCGTCGTGTTCTTCGACATCTTGTGCGAAGGAGACGAGGATCTGAGGGTCGCGCCATTTTCCGCGCGTCGGGCGCGCCTCGAAGCGCTCGCGGGAAAGCTCGCGCCGCCGCTCTACCTGACGCCGGCGACGACGGACCGCGCGCTCGCGAGCGATTGGTTCAAGCGCTTCGAAGGCGCCGGGCTCGACGGCGTGATGGCCAAACCGGTAAACGGCACTTACGAGCCGAACCAGCGCGTCATGTTCAAGGTGAAGCACGAGCGCGACTGCGACTGTGTCGTCGCTGGCTTTCGCTGGCACAAACAGGGCAAAGGTACGCTGGTGGGCTCGCTCTTGCTCGGCCTGTTCGACGAGAGCGGAGCGCTCCAGCACGTCGGCGTCTGCGCGAGCTTCACCAACCAAAAGCGTCGCGAGCTCGTCGAGTTTCTCGCACCGTATCGGGAAAACGCACTCGACGAGCATCCTTGGAAGAGCTGGGCGGAGCTGCAAAACGAATTCGGCGGTCGCATGCCCGGCGCACAGAGCCGCTGGAGTCAGGGCAAGGACATGTCGTGGGAACCGCTGCGACCCGAGCTCGTCGTGGAGGTCGCGTACGACCACATGCAAAGCGGGCGTTTCCGGCACACGGCGCAGTTTCGTCGCTTTCGCTCGGACAAGCTGCCGGCCGCGTGCACCTTCGAGCAGCTCGAAGTCGTGCCGCCGGAAGAGCTCAGCCGCATCTTTCAACGATCGGGTTGAGCTCGCGCCGCGCGAACGCGGTCGAGCTCAACTTTTCGTGCGCGTGCGCCGGGGCCGGAGCTCGGGATTCGCGGCGATGGCCTCGCGCCAGACGCGCGTCGGATCGTCATCCGGATCCGGCTTCTCCTCGGCGGGCCGGAGCTCGAGCGGAACGTGGCGCAAGTTGACGCGCACGCGCGTCCAAGTCGACGAGCGCCCGCGCATGGCATCGACGAGGACGTCATCGACGGCGAGGAGCGCCGCAGCTTCGGGGTGACGCCCCTTCCAGCGCTCCAGGCCCGCGAGCGCGCCGGCTTTGTCCGGGGAATTGGCGACGGTGACGAGCGGCATGCGCTCGCGTTTTGCGGCGGCTCCCTTCTTGCGCGAGGGCGCCACGCGCGCGCCTTCCTTCGGCATCTTGCGAAAGTGCGGCGGCCAGGGCGCGTCGCCGATCCCCGCCGCTTCGTCCGCGAGAGCGAGCTCGAGCAGTTTGTCGAGCGAGCCGACGGCGGCGTCCATGCCCGCGTGCGGATCGCCGAGCGTGCGCCAGCGTTCGGGGACGGTGCTGAGCGTGAAGTCAGCGGGCTCGCAGACGGCGACTTCGTCCCAGGTGAGCGGTGTCGAGACGCGCGCGTCGGGCGTCGGGCGCACCGAATACGCCGAGCACGTCGTGCGATCCTTGGCGTTTTGATTGTAGTCGATGAAGACGCCGTGCCGCTCTTCCTTCCACCACTTGGACGTCGCAAGCTTCGGCGCGCGGCGTTCGACGGCGCGCGACAGGGCGAGCGCGGCGCGCCGCACGTCGTCGAAGCCGAACCGCGGCTCGATGCGTACGTTCACGTGCATGCCGCGCGAGCCGCTCGTCTTCGGCCAACCCACGAGCCCGAGCTCGTCGAGTAACGCGCGCACCTCGAGCGTGACGCTCCGCACGTCGTCCCACGCGACGCCCGGACCGGGATCGAGATCGACGCGGAGCTCGTCCGGGTGCTCGAGATCACCGGCGCGCACCGGGTGCGGGTGGAGCTCGATACAGCCCAAATTGACGATGAACGCGAGTCCCGCCGCGTCGTCGACGACGACTTCTTCCGCCGTGCGGCCCGAAGGAAAGCGGAGCGTCACCGTGCGGAGCCAGGGCGGCAGCTTCGTGGGGGCGCGCTTTTGATAGAACGCGGGCGCGTGCGCGCCGTTGACGAAGCGCTTGAGCACGAGAGGTCGATCCCGAATGCCACGGAGCGCGCCCTCGGCGACGGCCAAGTAATAGCGCACGACGTCGAGCTTCGAATGGCGCACGCCCTCGGCGAAGTACGGCTTGTCCGGGTGCGTGACGACGACTTCATGCCCTGAGACCGCGAGGACCTCCACGCGGGAATCGTCGTGCGCGCTCACGGCGGCGAGTTTACGAACACGGCGAGCGGCCGTCCAAGTACGCGTCAATTCGGGCGCGGTGCTCGGGCGTCAGCGGCCGCTCGCCTCAGCGCTTGGCGTGCCGAGGCTTGTCCGCCGGCTGGCGCGGCGGCCCGGCGGCGCCTTGACGCCGCGCGTGCTCTTGATTGCCGTCCTGGTCCGACGTGCCGCGCGCGTCCGCTTCGTAGTTTTGACCGGCTTTTCGGGGGTTCGTCGCCTCGACCGGGACCTCGGGATTGGCGAGCTTGCCGGTTTTGGGGACCAGCTTCTTGTTCGCGGGCATGTGAGTTTCTCCGACCGAACACGCGTGCATGCGGCGTACCAGCGCATGCCTTCGTCCCCGTGGTGCCCCGAGCGGGGGGGGGGGGGGGGGGGGGAGGGGGGGCCCCCCCCCGACCGCCGGATGGGCGGAGACGGGCGGGGGGCGGGGGGC
>JAICTZ010000008.1 GCA_025936115.1 Polyangiaceae bacterium | reverse complement strand
GGGGAGGGGTTGAGTCCAAAACCGGAGGGGGTTGAGTCCAAAAACCCCCGGGGGGTTGAGTCCAGCCCGTGGACTGGAAGCTCTCCAGTGAAGCACACCAATGAAGCACACCAGGATCTTGCGACGGGCAAGCCGTCGCAGCCGCGTGCCCCGGCCCTTGTTCTTGAAGCTCAGGATCGGAAGCCGAAGAGGGCCAAGAAGCGAAGCGACGGAGGGCAGCCTGATCCGAACGTCAACGTGCTCCGCGACTTTCATCGGACGGAGCACGTGCGGATCTTGGGCACGGAGCCGAAATACACCAAGAGCCAGCACGCGGCGAACGGCAAGGCCTGGAAGGACCTGCTCTCAGTGCGGTCAGTCGAGGAGTCGAAGCCCATCATCACCGCGGCCCTCGAAGAGCGGTTCGCGATCGATCCGCTGGTCATCGTGAAGCAGCAGAACAAGCATGCGAACGCTGCGCCGGCGCAGCGTCGGCGCGGTGGTTTCAACCCACAGGCAACCACGCCGGCCCTCGACGCGCTCACCGAACAAGCCCGCCAGCGTGGCAATCGCGCCATCGAGACGACGAGTGAAGAAGAGCCTGAGGCAGCGCAGTGACCTCGCCGGCCAGGCAAGTAACCGCGCGCCCGGAACCGGCACGCAACGCACGGCACGACGCCCCAGCCCCGTCGCCGTATCATTCCCTAGCCAAAAAAGGCTCTAATCTTCTCACGGGAGCCGCGCGGCGTCAACGCGAAAACGCGCGATTCAGCAGAAATTCCGGGCGATTCGTGCTCGGCACGACCGTGCGAGTTCAGCGAGTCCGGCCCACGCAGTTGGCCCACCTTGGAGCCGCCGACTCGCAACGGAGCCGAGTTGACCAGTCTGCAGCGGATCAGAAGTCCGAGGAGTCGGCGCGATGAGCGAGTGCAACGGCCACGGCAAGGGTGCCGGGAAACGCCGCATCGAGATCACTGCCATCGCCAAGTTGCCGCGCGGCCTGCCGGGAGTGAGCCAGGCGGTCGACTCCGACAAGGCGAGGAGCCTGCGCACGAAGCTCGAGGCCACGCGGACCGCGCTGGCTGCCGCCAGGAACGGCGCACCCGCCCGGATGACCCGAGGCCTCATCGCGACGCTGCTCGGCCGTCTGGGAGGCTACCAGCGCGCCCTACGCCACGAGCTTGCGCGACTCGAAGCCGACGAGCGCCGAGAGCTGTCGGCGCTCGCTGCGGAGCTCTTACCCGGGCTCGTCGCGAGTGACGCCGACTTCGCTGCGGGCATGCCTCGCGCGCTCGAGTTCATCGGGAGCGAGACCGAGGCACTGGCGGAGGATGTGGGGGGCGGTGAGCTGCCGGACGGCCCGCGCACCATGCTCGTCTCCGCCGGGCTGCAGACGCTCGCGTCCCGGGTGCTCTTCGCGCGCGGCGACTTCAAGACGGCCAGCATGCTGGCGAACGACGCCCGGCAAAATATCGCTGCCGCGCACGAGTACGCGGTCAAGCGTGCCCAGGCTCGGCGCGCCGGCGACACGGCCCGCAACGGTGGCCGACCGCCGATCAACCCGAAGTTCCTCGTGAACGGGAGCAAGCCGTGAGTGCACTGGTCCCGCTCCTCGACTTCATCCCGGCGCTCTCGCCCCGCTTCGTCGCGCCCCGCCACCTCGCGCCCATGCTCGGGCTGTTCGAGCGCATCGCCCGCGGCGAGCAAGTCCGCGCGGTCGTCTCAGTCCCGCCGCGGCATTGGAAGACGGAGACGCTCCTCCATGCCGTTCCGTGGCTGCTGCTCGAGGACCCAGCCCAGCAGATCGCCTACTGCTCGTACGCGGCTCGCATCGCCGAGAAGAAGAGCCGTCGTGCCCGCGGCCTTGCCGAGCTCGCCGGCGTCCCGCTCGCTGCCGATAGTAAGAGCAAGCGCGACTGGCGCACGGGCGTCGACGAAGGTGGCCTCTGGGCGACCTCGGTGGACGGCGCCATCACCGGTGAGGGCTTTCAGCTCGTGCTGCTCGACGACCTCGTGAAGGGACGCGCGCAGGCCGAGAGCGCGACCATCCGCGACCGCGCGCACGGCTGGCTCCTCGCGGACGTGCTCACCCGCTGCGAGCCCGGCGCGAGTATGATCGCGAGCGGCACTCGGTGGCACGCCGATGACCCGCTCGGTCGGCTGATCGCGGACGGCTGGGAGTACGTGAACCTGCCGGCCATCGATGTGAACGGGTGCGCTCTCTGCCCCGAGCGCTGGCCGATCGCGGAGCTCGAGCGCATCCGTGACCAGCTCGGCGGGCCGGATGGCTACGAATGGACAGCGCTCTACCAGGGGCAACCTCGGCCGCGCGGCGCGCGCGTCTTTGGCGATGTCGCCACCTATTCGACGCTGCCCGTGCTCGAAGACGTGACGATCGGCATCGACTTCGCGTACTCGACGCGGACGAGCGCTGATTGGTCGGTCGCTGTCGTCCTCGGGCGCGCCGGCGAGACCTACTACGTCCTCAACGTCGCACGGCTGCAGGTCGAGCCGCGCGTGTTCCGCGATCGTGTTCGTGCCCTCTGCGAGACGTACCCGAGCGCGCGGTGCGCAGCATGGGTTGCGGCGACTGAACGTGGAGGCGTCGAGTTCTTTCGCGAGAGCGGGATTCCGATCAACGACCGCACGGCCGTCGCCGACAAGTTCAGCCGAGCGATCACCGTCACGGCGGCATGGAACACCGGGAAGGTGCTCGTCCCCGAGCGCGCGCCATGGCTCGAGGCGTTCGTCTCCGAGATCGCAAGCTTCACCGGTGTGAAGGATCGGCATGACGACCAGGTCGACGCTCTCGCCGCCGCGTTCGATGCGATTGGGACCGCGAAGCACTCGCGCGCGTACAGCAAAATGCGTAGCGAAGGCCACCAGATGCGGCAGTTCTTCCGCGGCGTCTACGACGGGTGGGGCGGTAATCGCGGCTCGAACGACGGCGCCTGGCGTGACTTGCCGGAGCATCAGCGGCGCCGCGGAGCCCAGCGATGACGATGCAGGAAGAGCTGCTCCATCACGAGGCCGCGGTGCGCGACGCAGCCGCCGCGGTCGACGCAGCGCGTGCCGCCGGCGCCGACGACTCCGCCGCAGTGCTGGCGCTCGAGGCCGCTGCCGCAGCGCGCGACGCGTTCATGCGGAAGCTCGCGAAGGCGACGAGGGGAGATCTTGACGACCACGACCCGGCGAGAGCGCCAGGGCGACAGTTTTGGGAAGGAAAGCCACGATGATGAATCAACGATCGAAATCACAACTGCTTACCGAAGCCGCCAAGCGTCGAGAAACGCTCGAGCAGCTGAAGCTCATGCGCGACCGCGCGGTCACGCAATACAAGCGCACGCGCGCGGACGCCGATGGCCGCGCCGTAAGCGACGTCGAGCAACGCCTGCGGCTCGCCGAAATAGCGCTCGACGGGACGCTCGAGGATCTGCGAGCTGCGGACGCGCCGCCGCGCGTGCACGTCAGCGACACGCGCCAGAGCCTCATGCAGCAGCGCGAGGACCTGCAGAACAGGCTCGCGTGCCAGCGGCTCGACCACGAGAAGCAGGTCGAGCTCGAGCGGAGCCGCGTCCGATACCGCAATCCGGAATGGACGAGGCGCGCCCTCGAGAACATCTTCCAGGGCGATCCCGAGCAGAGCTTCCTACGCAAGACGCGCGACCTCCGCACTCACCTCGATGGTGTGCTGGCGCAGCTCGCCGAGCTCGATCGACGCGACGGCAGTGCCGCCGAATCCCCCAGCGCGGCCTGAGGAGCATCGACACATGTTCGAATCCCCAAGCGTCGAAACCGCCCTCCGAGCTCGGCTCCGCGAGCCGAACACGGACCAAGACCAAGCTGCCCGCGACCGTGAGCTCCTCGAGCTCGTGCGTGAGCTCCCGCTGTCCTCTGCGCAGCTCGCGCTGTGCGAGGCGCTCGAAGAATCGCCCGCCGACTTCATGGCTGAGCGCAACGCGTTGTTCCAGGCAACGTGGGAAACAGCCGCTCCGAAGGTGAGGCTCGATCCGCCCGCCATCCTCGAGCACTTCGCGGAGACCGTCGCTGTGCTGACCGAGCGCTCGAGCCGAGCCGAGATCCTCCTCGAGGTGATCGGGTGGCGGATGAGCGCGGAACGTGAACCGAAACTCCAAGCGCTTCTTCTCGAAGCGCTGACGGAAGAGGACAAGAAATGACCCAAATCCAGCTGACTACCGACGACTACACCGTTTGCAACTTGCTCGGCCTTTCCCCCGAGGCTTATCGGGCGCAGCGAGCGAAGGAGAATGGCGTAGCCGCGTCAAACGCGGCGTTCGACCCCGTTGCGCTCGACGCCGAGGTGACTCGGGTGGTCGCGGAGGCCTTCGCTGAGGCGAAGCTCACGGCGAGTGATCGACAGGTGATCGCGTTGCTCGGCATCACCGAGCAGGCGTACTGCGCTGCAAGGGTGAGCGCGCGCTGATGAAGACTTCGGGGCCGCTGCTTTCCTTCAGCGGTCGGAGCGAAATGCGCGCTCCGTATGCATCGGGCTTCTTTGCGAGGACCTTATCGGTGCATCCCCAAGACGTTGCGACCAGTGCCGTGAGTCGCTGGCCCGCAGCGGCGCTTGAGCTCGCCGACAAGCAACTTCCCTGTCGGTGAGCTCGCTTCCGCCTCTATCAACCTAGGAGTGAGTGAATGAACAACAACGCGAATCGAGGCAGACCGTGCGCGAAGCGCCACTGACCGCCGATGAATTTCTCCGACGCTACGGGGTGTTTTTTCAGCTGCAGAAGGATGCCAGCGGCGACATCTTGAAGTTACGGGACATCGGCGATGCGCTCACTGCGTTGAAGCTGGCGAGCGCCGTATGGGCGCCGTTCTATCTCGCGGACGCGGCGGGAGCAGCGCCGGCCCCGGGAACGCCCGGCGCGCCAGCGCAAGCAGCCACGCTGACCCTCGGCGGGCTTGCGCTCGTCTCGCGTGTTGCTGGAGCGAGTGGCAACGCAACGACAGCTCTCGTCCAGGACGCTCCTTCGGGCGCGAGCAGTTCCTTCCAGCTAACGCTCGCTGCCACGAGCACGCGAAGTGAGGTCTACTTTCTCACGCCCTCGGCGCCTGGCACGGTGCTCGCTGGCATTGCGAGCGAGTCAGCCGTCATCTCGAGTGCTACTTGGCTTCAGCAAACGCGCCCAGTAAACGCGTTTTATGAGTTTGCCGGCGGCGTCGACGGGATCGCCGGCATGAGCCCCGGTGCCCGGCCGCCTTTAGATAGCGCCTTCGTCGCGGGACGCTCGTACACGCGAGCGCAAGCCGCGATCGTCGCTCGTGATTCGCTTGTCGCCGCAGACGCCGCGCTCCGCGCGTTCGGCGGCAACGTTTGGTGGGCACCGTGACCCAAAAAAGCAAGGCCTACATCTGCGCCGGCGGTCTCTGGCTCAACACCGCAGCGGTGTACCCCGACGGTGTCGCCGTGCCGATCACAGCCACGATCGCGCCCGGAAGCGGAAATGCGGTCCTGCTCACCGTGAGCGACGGGACGCGTTCCGAGTCCTTCACGGTGACGCCGCTCGAGTTCGGCGCGAGCGACTACCGGATTCATGAAGAGATCTTCGCGCAATCGCAGTTGCTCTCGGCGGGCAGCTGGTTCTCGCAGCAGGTCCCACCGCCCGGCCGCTATCATTTCACCACCATCGATCGTGGGTACCGACCGTTTGTGCCGGAGCGTGTTTGATCCCGTGCCCAGCCTGCGGCCTGCACGACGCGACAGGCGCGCTCCTGCGCGGGCTGGTGCGGCGCCAGCGCAAGGGCCTCTTACCGGGCGAGCGCGTCTACCAGTGCCGAGACTGCCGGCAGCTCTGGCGCTCGACCGACGCGGAGCCGAGCATGGTCGTTGTTCGCGAAACCATCGAGACGACGGCCGCGGAGGTGCGGCCGGCCCTGAGCGGCGTGCGCGGCACGCTGCTGGGAAGGGCGAAGTGAAGGCCCAAGCCGCGCGTGGGGCTGATCTCAAATGGGCTTAGCAGGATCAAACAGGTCCGCGGTCGGGAGATCGATTGGCGCCTCCTCATGCTCACCGCCCGCCCCCTCGCGCCAGAATACCGGAGGTACGCGACCGAGAACCCATACGGGGCGCAGGCTCTTGCGGAGGAGCTCGAAGCCCGCGTCCTGGTGCCTATCGAATTGAAGAACCGTTCGGCCCGCCTCCACAACGTAGGGTCCGCGCACGGACTCCTGCGCGAGCCCCGAACGCTTGATGAGGTCCACGGTCAGTCGAAATTGTTCTGGCTTTCGGTAAACCGGAGATCGCACCCAGCTGGTCTCAGTATGTGAGTTGATCCAGAAGAGTTTTTTCTGTTCGTTCGCAAAGACGTGCCGCAGATCCGCAGCTTGAACGAGGCCCGACGAATGCTCCGCAAGCACACCCAGGATTGGGAAATCGTCGTCTTCCGCGTCCCGAAGGACTGCGCCGACTCTTCGAAAATTAGCGTCTTGCGGACGAGCCTCGATCACGTACTCAGCCACGAGAGCCGCGATGCATCGACGGCCTCGCTCAGTCGTCGCCGACATCATGGAGCTGAATCCCGTCTCGATCGCGTCCTGTGTGGCCCGATCGTCGATCTTGCTCTCCACGAGCCGAGCGGCAGCTTCAGCGTCGTCGACCTTCAGCGAGATCGCGAGCAGCGTAAAGAATTGCGCGACCTGGCGCTCGATGCGCGCTTTCCACGCGCGCTCGATCAACGTGAGGCCGAGCGCAACGCCGGGGATCTGAATGTCCTTAGCGACTTCCAAGATTTCGAAACCGGTCTCGACCGCTCCTCGGACGATCTCGCCGCGTTCGGGTTTGCTCATCATCTACCCCTGCATGAACCTGCGCAGCATCGAGTCGCTCTCCTTGGCACGTTGCTCCACGGCGGCTACAATCTGGGCGTTCTGTTCGGGCGTCGGCTCAAAAGTCCCATCGAACGATGGTCGTCCTGCGCGCCAGACGCCGTCCGCGAGCTGGACGGGCACGACACCGTAAACGCTGCCTTCGTTAGGCCCGAGATCGACCGTGATGTCGATACCCACACCGTTGTCATGAGGCACGGGGATCGGATCAGTTTTTACGTGGGGGTAGCTCATGCTCTTCGCTCTATTGAATCACGCAGCCCTTCAGCAGCACGTTCATCATCAAGCCGCCGACGGTGCCCGCAAGTGATACCTGCTGGCCCTTTGAAAGCGCGGCGGCCGCGCTTTCCTGACTCGAGTTCGGGAAGCATTGAAGCGCCGGAATCTCGAATGGCTTACCCGTTCCAATGACGATATACATTCCGCCGATCAACCCTTTTTTCACGTCGCTCACTATGCCGGTGACCATGACGCGGCGGCCTTTGAACTCACCATCGGCGCGAACCTCGTTGTCCTTGTATTCGGATAGCAGAGTAGCGAGCGGCACCGTCTTGGCCGACTCGCTCTCAGTGGTTTGGCTGACGACGGTCCCGAGGTTGGGGTCGGCCTCCCGGGCGAGGCGGCGTGCGTGGGCCTCGGCCAACTCTTTCGCGTCCGATGCGGCCGCGCGTCGAGCAATCTCATCGGCGCTCGGCGGCATCGCAGCAATTCCAACGGACATCGCGACCAACGCGAGCAACCCGACGGAAATGGCAATGAGCAGCTTCGTGCCGCCTTCTGGCTTGGGCTGTTTCCGTTCGGCAGCAGTGACATTGGAGGCAACCGGTTGCGGTTTCTTTATGAGAGCGAACGGGGACTGCATGATCGGGGTCCAAGGGCCGCCGGCTTCATCGCGGACCATGCCGTCGCGCATGCCGTCATGGAACCACTCGGCAACCTCCCGCTCCTCGACCGGTCCGACCGTTTCTCCGTTCCTCGACACGTACCAACGCATGGCGCGCTCCAACCGCCGAGCCCCTCAATTGTGGCCCGGGGACGAAAGTCCATTGGACATCAGAGCGGAGGCGGGGGCGCCCGTCAATCGCCGCCCGCCGGGCGGTCTAGGCATTTATTTGGTCAGACCGGCAGACTGGACTTGCATGCCGGTCCAGTCTGTGTCATGACAAGGGCTGGACATGGCTCCGCTGCAACGTGACGAGAAGTTCCAGATCCGACTGACAGCCGAAGAACGACGGATGCTCAACGCCATCGCTGAAAACGATGGACTGTCGGCGTCGGACAAGATCCGCCAGCTGATTCGCAAGGACTTCACGGCCACGTTCGCAGAGGCACCTACGCCGAAACCCAAACGCAAGTAACGATGGTGGGGCCCGCGCTGTGCAACCAGCCGGACCCCTGGCCACGAGGAGTAAGCCTCATGACAAACGAGACCCTAACCCAACCCCGAACGCGCCGCAGTATTGACCGGGCGGCCGTCGATAACTTCCTCTCGTCTCTCGATGGCCTGACCGCCGTCGAAGCCTTCGGGAACGCCCGCCGCGACGCGAAGTCCTACGGCTGGAACGCGGCGACGCAAGACGCGATCGCGAGCGGCATCACCAGGCACTTCGCGGCGAAGCGTGACGCGCGGCTCGTGGCCCGCCATGCCGCCGACGCCGTGGTGGCGCGGCTGATTGCGAGGTCCGTATGAGCACGCGGGGCAAGGACGCGAAAACGCGCGCGCGCCGTGGGGCGGCAGAGCAGCCCGTCGACGCCGAGATCAGGCGGGCCGCAGAGCGCATCGGCATCCCCGCGGAGGAGCTCGTCCGCCAGCGGCGCGACCGAGAGGAGGAGCGGCTCATCCGGGACCGCGTAGGCGAGAAACTCGTCCTCGCGTGCGACCAGCTCGGCGAGCAGCTCGCCACGCTCGCCGACAATGCCGGCGGCGGAGGCTGCGGCGCGAGCGACGCGAACGTGATGGACGCGTTGCTCACCGTGTGGCGGCTCCGGTGGGATCTGGGGCTCTTCCCGTCCAAGGTCTCGCACGCGATCGAGAGCGACGAGGGCGAGCAGTCGGCGGAAGGCGGCGCGTCGTGAACGCGACGATCATCCGGCTGGCGGACTACATCCCCGGGGGAAAGACGGCGACCGAGTGGCGCACGGCAGTGGACGCGGTCCTGCTCGTCGAAAAGTCTGAAAAGGAAACGCCGGCCGTTCAGCTTGCTAACGTCGAGCGAGCTCTTGAGCTCGTACACGGTGAGCTTCGGAAGCTTCTCTCTCTGGATAGCGACTACATCACCAACGCGACCAACGCGACGCTCGTGTCCTGGTGCCAGAAGATGCTCGCAAATCTCGCCGTCCAGCGGAAACTCCTTCGAGTGAGCCAAACGGCCGTCGTTTACCAGCTCAGCGACTTCGCGCGCGTTGCACGGCGAACGGTCAGACGAGTGCAAAGAGCAGCACGCAAGTGCGGCAACTGCGGGCAGCCGGGACACAACCGCATGACGTGCAGCGATCGAGGTGCGTCGTGAGCGCCAGGCAGCCGAGCGAGTGGGAGCGCCGCCAAGCGATCGAGCAGGCCGCGCTCCGACTGCCGACGCCGGAGGAGCTGCCGGACGAGCCGGGCTACGGATACAAGCGTGGCCTGCACGACCTCATCAAGAGCTTGATCGCGCCGGAGATCGACGCTCACTTTGGTGGCAACACGCCCGACCCGATCGAGGATCAGTCGTTCGAGGGAGTCTACATGCACGACTTCGCGCTGGAGCTTCGGGCCGTCAGTCGGGCGCTCGAGGCGGGCCAAGCGACTACTGACGAGTGCGAGCTGTCGCGGACGTTCACGGCCGACGATGGCGCGAGGCTTCTTGCGATCATGAGCCACCGGATGATCGCGGCGGCAGAGCTCTCAGCTCGGCTCCGCATGGCGCGGTACGCCGAGCTCACCGAGAGGCGTGCAGTCGACGAAGACGAGGACGAGCACGAACACGGAGGTGCGTCGTGACCGCGGCCGATCTCCTTCTCGTCGATCGCGCCGTGCTCGGCGTGCAAGCTTTCGAGCAGTACCGCCCCGACGGCGTGCCACCGTGGTCAGAGCTGCCGACGACGGCGAAGCGCGCGGTGCTGGCGATGATTCTCAAACCCGGCGATCGGCGCGCTGCTGGGCGCGCTCGGGCTGCTGTGGCGAAGGCATCGAGATGCGCGGAGGTGACACCGTGAGCCGCCTCGACCAGTTCGACGCGCTCGTCGCTGAGCGTGACGAAATCAAGGAGCGTGTCGCCACCGTGATCGAGACGGCGCTCCACAACGTCAAAAACGGATGGCCCGTCGGCGGCTACGCGGCGCAGGCGCTCAGGCTTCGCGGCGCCGCTGTGCTCTTGCAGACCGCTGCGCTCGAGGTGTCGGCGCTCTGCGGGAGCTACGAGCTTGCGGCGGCGGTGAGTGATTCGACGTTGCTCGATGGCGACGAGGAGACCGAATGAGAAGCATGATGTGGCTGTTCTTGAGCGTGGTTTCGTGTGCCAAGGATCCAAAACAAACCGCAGCGCCAAGCGGAGTTCCCGCGCCGTTGCCGCCACCGACTGCAGCTCCGTCTTCCGTGCCTGTCGCCTCTATAGCGCGGCTTAGTGAAGCTAGCTTTGTCGGCAAGTCGCTGGCGGTCTGCATGGATTGGGAAGGAACTCAGCCCGCAATCGATGCCCTAAAGGCAAAGCACACCAGCGATGACGCCTCGGCGCCTCTCGCTCAGTCGTGCGACTCCTTGGGACAGCCTGCTCTTTCAACGTGCAAGCGAACTCTCGGCACAGGCGACCGCGCCCTTACACTTTCCGAGAGGTACTACGATGCGGCGCACAGCGATCGGTACATGGCTGATTGCGTAAAAAGCGGTGGGGTCTGGTCGCGAAACAACAGCGCGGAAGCTGATGAGACCAGGAACAATCAGGAGCTCGATAAGCTCCAGGGCAAAAAACCGTGACCGACATCCCGAACAAGGGCCGCGGAGCGCGATCCGACCTCGACCCGGCCGCCGAAGGTTTCTTCCGAACGCGCCTGCGCTACGGCAAAGGCCTTCGGGGCCGCTTCCTCATCAAACTCCGGGACGAGGACGCGGCGCAAAAGCGAGCCGACCGAATGCGCGAACTCGCCGACCTACTCGCGCGCGCGGGCCACTCGTCGCGCGCGCCGATCATCCTCGAGGAGGCCGGTGCCGCGCCGAACGAGAGCGAGTTCAGTGACGCGGTGCGGATCGCCGAGGCACTGTGCGCAGGGAAGGGAAAGGCGAAGCCCAAGAAGGTAGAGACCACGTTCGCGGCGCTCGGCGAGAAATGGACGGACGGGACGCTTGCTCGTGACTTCCCTGATCACGTCGCCACGAAGAAGACGGCCGATCACGACGAGTCACGCCTCAACGTGATCTGCGACGTGCAGATCGCGCCCGGGCTAAAGTTCGGGGCCTTGCCGCTATCGGCTGTGACGCTGGACCACTGCCAAACGGTGATGGCGAACCTGCCGAAGCGCGCGAAGCGTCCAGCGAGCCGTCGGCACTACGCGCAGGCCTTGCACCACGTCTTGGAGCTCGCGGTCTTTCCCTGCCGTCTCATCGAAGCGAACCCGCTGCCGCGAGGGTTCCTCCCGAAGATCGGCGAGCCGCCGACGTTCCCGTACCTGTACCCGGACGAGGATGCCGCGCTCCTCGCCAAGCAGACGATCCCGGTCGCCAGACGCATGCTCTGGGGCTTCCTCGCCCGTGAAGGACTCCGCCGCGGGGAGGCGCTCGCGCTTCGGGTGGGACTCGACGTCGACCTCGATCGCGGGGTCGTGAAGCTCGACGCCAACAAGACCAGCCGCGCGCGGGCGTGGGCGCTCGACGCGCACGTCGCGGCGGCACTTCGGGCTTACGTCAAGCTGCGGGGTGCCAAGCGCGGCGAGCTGCTGTTCGTCGACGCAGGCGAAGAGCTCGGGGACGAGCGGCTCGCCGAGCAGCTTCGCGACGACCTCACGGAAGCCGAGGTGAAACGGAGCGAGCTCCACGAGGACGGCGAGAACGTCCGAAAGATGCGCGTGCACGACCTCCGCGGGACGTTCGTCACCCTCTCGCTCGCGAACGGCAAAACCGAGACGTGGGTGGCCGACCGCACCGGCCACACGTCCAGCATCATGATCAACCGGTACCGGCGCGCCGCCCGAACCGCGGCGGAGCTCGGTCTCGGTTCCTTGGCTCCGCTGGACGCCGCGATCCCCGAGCTCGCCGCCTACCTCGAAGGTGGGCCAACGGGTGGGCCAGAGGCACGCGTCTACACCCCGCGGCGCGGCTCGTCTGCGCACGAATCGAGCAGGATTTCTGCCGGTGGCCCCTCCCGGACTCGAACCGGGACGCTCTCGCGAGCAAGGGATTTTAAATCCCCGGCGTCTGCCATTCCGCCAAGGGGCCGTGGTGCGGAGACTAGCAGAGGCGGCCGTGTTTCAACGCATGTAAGCGATGGCTGCGAGGGCCGCGGCGATCGCGAGGACCACGCCGATGATCCAGCCGGTGGGGTTGGATTTGGGAAGCATGCTCGGGCGCGTGAGGGCGAGGTGAGGGGGGAGGCGGTGGGCGCCGCTCGTGCCGCTTTGGGACAGCGCTTCGAGGGGACGGCCGCTCGATAGGGTGCCGGCGCGGCGGGCGAGGACTTCGCGATGTTCGTCGGTGAGGCCGACGAGCTGTTCGGCCGTGACGCGGTCGGAGCCGCCGGCGAAGACCTCGAGCGCGGCGATGAAGGCTTGCATGCTCGGCGTGCGGTGCGTGAGGTCGCGCTCGAGGCCGCGGTGGACGAGGCGAGCGAGATCGCGGGGGACCCAGGGCGCGACTTCGTCGAGGCGTTGGATGGGCTCGGTGCAGATAGCGACGATGAGCTCGCCGAGCGAGGTTTGCGCGCCCCACAGGCGCTTGCCGCTCAGCGCCTCCCAGAGCACGACCGCGATGCTCCAGATGTCGGCGCGCTCGTCGACGTGCTTGGCGTTGCGCGCCTGTTCGGGCGCCATGTACATGGGCGAGCCGAGCATGCCGCCCGTGCGCGTGAGGCTGAGGCCGCTCGTCTTGCCGCGCGTTTCGTCGAGGCGCGTGCGCTTGGCGACACCGAAGTCGCAGACCTTCACGGCGACTTCACCAGTGTTTTCAGCCACTTGCAGGAAGAGGTTCGCGGGTTTCACGTCCCGGTGCACGACGTTCTTCGCGTGCGCGGCCGCGATGCCGCGCGCTGCTTGCAGGACGAGTCGCACGGCGATCGACGGCTCGAGCGCCCCTTCGCGCTTGAGCACGCTCGACAGATCGGTGCCGTGCAAAAGCTCCATGATGATGTACGGCAGACCGAGCTCCTCGTCGGTGCCGGCGTCGTACGTCGCGACGACGTTCGGACTCGAGACGGCGCTCGCGGCCTTGGCTTCGCGCGCGAAACGCAGGAGCGCGGGATGGTTTTCGCCCGCGAGGCCGCGCGAGATGATCTTGGCTGCAAAGCGCCGGCCGCTGTCGTCTTCGACTTCGTACACGGCACCCATGCCGCCGCGGCCGAGCAGGCGCACGACCTGATAGCGCCGATCGAGGCGGTGACCGACGAGGCCGAGCTCGTCCATGTCGCGCGGTCGCGGGGTGGAGGCGGAAGCAGGCGGGGGCTGCGAGTCGAGGTCCGCGCGCAGCGCGACGTGCGAGCGCACCGACTCCGAGACGGTCGTGACGCCCTCGTACGCGAGCTGTTCGTCGCCGCCGCCCAAAGGACGCAGCGCTCCGGCGAGCTCCTCGAGCGTCTGAAAGCGCCGCGCGGGATCGCGGGAGAGCGCGCGATGGACGACGAGCGCGAGCTCGGGTGAAACCCACGGCGCCCGATCCTGAAGGTGCGGCACCTCGTCGGCGGTAATGGCCAGCGTCACGTCGGTGGCCGTCTCGAGGTGCCCGAAGGGGGGACTCCCCGTCAGCATCTCGTAGAGCACGGCGCCGATGCCCCAGATGTCGACACGCTCGTCGACGGCGGCGCCCGGCGTGAGCAATTCGGGCGCGAGGTAGTCGGGCGATCCGGGCGGTAGCTCGGTCGCGGCGGCCTGAGGTCCGAGGTCGCTCGCCAGCCGCACGCAGCCGAAGTCGGCGACGCGGACGATCATTTGATCCTCCGGCCGGAGCTCGACGAAGAGATTCTCGGGTTTGACGTTGCGGTGCAGAACGCCGACGCGGTGAGCCGCGTTCACGCCGCGCGCGGTGTGCAAGCCCATGCGCACCGCGGCGACGGGTTCGAGCACGCCGACCTCGGCGAGTACCTGATCGAGACTGCGGGCGACGACCAGCGTGCGCGCGAGAAAGCTCAACCCGCGCTGGGTGTCGGTTCCCGCGCCGAGCGTCTCCACGAGGTGAGGGTGACGGAGCAGGAGCAGCGCGCTCGAATCGCGTAAGAAGCGCCGGCCGGCGTCGCCGCGCATGTACTCCGGGTAAAAGACCTTGAGCGCGGCGGCTCCTTCGCGCAAATCCATCACACGAAAGGTCGCGCTCGCGGTCGCGGCCGTGAGCACCGCGTCGACGCGGTAACGTTCCACCAGCGTGCTGCCAATCAGGCTCGCGGCTCGGACCGCATCGTCTGCAGGATTCACGCTGGGCGCTCCAGAATAGCGAGCCGGCCCACCCTGCGCTATCCCTTTCCGCGTGGGTCGTGTCCTCATCATCGCCGGTTCCGATTCGAGTGGCGGCGCCGGCATCCAAGCGGACGTGAAGACCGTGACGATGCTCGGCGGTTACGCCGCCACGGCGATCACTGCCCTCACCGCGCAAAATACGTTGGGCGTTCTCGCCGTCGAGCCCGTGAGCCCCGACTTCGTCGCGCTCCAGATGGAAGCGGTGCTCACCGATATCGGTGCCGACGCGATCAAGATCGGGATGCTCGGTGACGCGCGCATCGTCGAGCGCGTGGCGGCGACGTGCCGGCGGCTCGCGCCCATGGTCCCGCTCGTGCTCGATCCGGTGATGGTGGCGAAAGGCGGCGCGCGACTGCTCGAGCCCACGGCGACGCGCGCGCTCGTCTCCGAGCTCGTGCCCATGGCGGCGCTGCTCACGCCGAACGTTCCCGAAGCGGAAGCGCTCACGGGCGAGCGCGTGACGGACGAAGCGGCGCTCTTGCGCGTCGCGGGTCGACTGCTGTTGCTCGGTCCCTCGGCGGTGCTCGTCAAAGGCGGACATCTCGAGGGCGACCATGTCGTCGATTACCTCGTCACGGCCGACGGCGAGGTCGAGCGCTTCGAATCGCCGCGTATCCAAACGCGCTCGACACACGGCACGGGCTGCACGCTCGCGTCCGCGATTGCCGCGGGCATCGCCGAGGGCCTCACGCTGATGGACTCGGTACGGCGCGCGCGCAGTTACGTGTTCGAGGCGATTCGCACGGCGCCCGGTCTCGGCTCGGGCCACGGTCCGCTCAATCATGTTCATCCGCTCGCGCCCCCGGCTTCGGTGCGCAAGGCGCGCTCGGATGCGAACTGAGGCGCGCAAGCACGGCGGTCACGGCCGCGCAGCACGCCGCCGCGCGGCGCAGTTCGGCGCGCTCTGCGCGCTCGCGCTTGCGCCGGGCTGTGGCTCCGAGCGCCCGTCCCTCGGCTTGCGGCCGCACGCGGCAGGCGCGGGCGGTCAGGGTGGCTCTGGTGCACAAGGCGGCGGCGGAGCGGGCGGTGCCGTTTCGAGGCCGCCCGTTGCCGGCGCGGGCGGCGTGAATCCGACCAAGCACGTGGAAGCGCCGGGACGCTCGGTGTTCACGGTCGTGCACGGCATCGTCGATGCCGATCTCACGGTGTGGTGCTTCGGCCGCGTGCGCGACGGCGTGACGAAGCTCGTCGGTTCGCCGGTCCCAGCTGGAGGACTTGCGTACGGAGCGTCACTCTCCTTCGAGACACTCGACGGTATCGACTCCGAGCGTGACGGCGTCGCGCCGTTCGTCATCACGGGCGACCTGTCCGCGATCGACGGACTCGACTGCGCCGCGGCCGTCGAGCGTGCCACGGCGGTCATGCTCGCCGATCGCGACGCTGGAGGCGGGACGGGCAACGCGAACGAAGGCGGTGCGGCGGGAGAGGCGCCTCGGGGCGGTGGCGGTGCGGGGGGTGACGCAGCCGGCGCCGCCGGTGCCGTGCCGGCGCCGACCGCGATGGCTGGCACGGCGAGCGAAAGCGGCGGACAAGGCGGCGAAGCAGGCGCACCTGCAGCCATGCCGCCCGCTTTGCGCGTCGGTGCGCTGCCCGGCTTGCCAGCGGGCGCGCTCGCTTCGGGTTTCAGCCTGCTCGAAGTCGCCGACGGCTGCTTCGGAGCGCGCGCCTTCGACGATCCGTACGCGAGCGATGCGTGTGGCGCGGACTACACCCCGCGCGCGGGCTCGCTTTCCGCTGAGCTCGTCACGCTCGCGCGCGAGACGGTTCCGAGCATACTGGCGCTCCAAGCGCTGCACGCTTCACGCGCGAGCGGCGCGCTCGGTTTCCGCACCGAGCCCGGGCCCGCCGACGACGGTGCCACCATGACGCTCGTGGACGACATCCCCGAAGGTGCGCTCCGCCCGCACGATCCGCGCGTCGATCTGCCGAGCTCGTCGTGGGGCGTCAACAAGCCCACCTGGTCGCTCGCCGGCACGCTGAACGGCGTCACCTACGCCTCTGAGCTCTGGCCCACCGTGCGGCGTCGTGCCGGCCTGGGCGCGCTCGAGGACGGCCGTGGTTACACGATCATCGCCGTCGGCCCGAGTCCGGACATCGCCAAGCTCGGCTTTTGGCACGACTTCGCGTTCACGATCGTCGACAACGATCCGAGCGTCGAGTAGCCGCGGGGACTACGTCACTGGCGGGGACTACGTCAGTGAAAGAGTTCCGTCTCGGCGAGCTTGCCTTTGGCTTCGTTGATATGCGGGCTCTTCGGGAAACGGCGGATGAAGGCGCGTAGCGTGGTTTTTGCGTCGTTGTAGGCCTGGATTTCGAGCTGCGCCTGAGCGAGCAAGAACGTCGCATCGTCCATGACTTCGCGGTCCGCCGACGCTTCCGAGAGCGTCATGAGCATGGGGATGGCTTCGCGGTGCATGCCGAGCGCGACGAGCGCGCGCGCGAGCTCGTAGGTCGCGCTCGCCGAGTGCGGGCCGTCGCTCTTGTAGGCGAGGGACTCGCGGAGCTGCGTGGCCGCTTCCTGCCAGCGACCCGTGCGCGCGTGGTCGAGCCCCGCTTGGTACGCGATGAGCGAGAGCTCGTCCTTGGCGCGCTCGACGGCCGCCTCGAACGTGGCGCGCTCGGTAGGCGTCAGATCGGCCTTGGAGATCTCGGGGAAGCCTTCGATGATCTCGCGCCGCTTGTTCTGCGTGATGAGCTGGTAAAAATCGGAGGCTTGTCTTCTGGCGCGCACGACGCCTTCGTCGCGGGTCTGCAGCGCCTTGAGCTGTTTGTCGAGCGCGGTCGCGCGCTCTTCGGCGGAGCGCGTCTCGGAGCGCACGGCGTCGAGGCGCAGATCCCAGGCGAGCTTGACGAAGCCGAGCACGACCGCGATCGTCACGACGTACGCGGTCGCCGTGTTCACGATCAGGCGGCGCTCCTGCATCTGGTGCCGCTTCGCGATGCTCTTCACATCGGAGGCGAGCGCGTTCACCAGGTTGTTCGTCTTGATGGACAGCGAGCGGCTTTCGACGATTTCCCGCTTGATCTCCTCGAGCTCGTACTCGTCCATGGCCCAGCTTTCAGGGGCTCCGGGACGTATCGCCTCGGCTGCGGGAGGGCAAGGCTCGCCAAAGGGCCGACTTTGATGTAGATGGCGGTCCGCGTGACGGTTGCCTCCGGGCGCTCAGAGCCCCGGCGCCAAGAACGGCGCGTCGGCCGAGCTAGGATCCCGAGGAACTTAGGAAAAAGACGATGGACACGAGCGATATTCGCAAGGGCTTGAAGGTGCTGATGGACGGCCAGCCGTACATCGTCACCGATTTCCAGTTCGTGAAGCCCGGCAAGGGCCAGGCCTTCACCCGCACCAAGCTCAAGAACATGCTCACGGGCGGCACGATCGAGCGCAACATCCGCTCGAGCGAGAAGCTCGAGGCGGCCGACGTCGAAGATCGCACGCTCCAGTACATCTATCCCGAAGGCGACACCTTCGTGTTCATGAACTCGCAGACCGGCGACCAGGTGCACGTTCACAAGGACGCCGTCGGCGACGAGGCCGGTTTCTTGATCGACGGCATCGACGTGACGATCACGATTTACAACGGCAATCCGGTGAGTATCTCGCTGCCCCCGCACATCGTGGTCCAGATCACGGAGACCGAGCCCGGCGTGCGCGGCGACACGGCGACGAACGTGACGAAGCCGGCGAAAATCTCGACGGGCGCGACCGTCAACGTGCCGCTCTTCGTCAACGAGGGCGACTGGATCCGGGTCGATACGCGCACGCGCGGCTACCTCGAGCGCGCCAAGCCGCCCACCGGCTGACGCTCGTTACGGGATCTGAAATAAGAGCGCTTGGCGCTTGTGGACGCACGCGACGGCTTTGCCCGTCGTGTGCACGACGCAATCCGTGAGCGCCGCCGGCGCCGGCAAGCTGGCCCCGACGTTGACGAGACGATGCACGGGGCCGTCTACCAAGAGCCCGAAGCTCGTGGGCACGACCGTCCACTTGCCGTCGGCCGAGCGGGCGGCGCCGAGCGGAACCGGCTGTTCGGCGGCGTCGCCCACGACCGCTCCGCCGACGATCGCGCGGATCTTCCCACCCCCGGCGTTCAGCGGCGGCGGCGTGGCACTCGACGAAAATGGCGCGTGGCCGCAGACGCCCGGACGTGCCGACAAGAGGCCCGTGACGAGCGGCGCAGCGCCTTCGACTGCAAGCATCACCTCGGAGCGGTCGCAGGAGTAGGTGACGCCCGCCCAGCGCTGGCCCGGCGCGGCGAACACGTCGAGGGGCCGTGCTTTCGCCGGATCGGGCGCGCTCGGAGAGGAACCGTCCGGCTCGGTGCGCACGACGCCCGCGACCGTCTGAACGAGGACGCCTCCCGCGGCGTCGAAAGCGAGCGGACTGTAGCGCGGCGCACGCTCGAGTCCCGCGGGTAACGGCTCGAGCACCTTGACGACGGCTGTCGCGGGCTCGATCGCGTCGAGCGCGAGTCGCTCGAGCTTTTGCCGCGCGGTCGCGGAGGTCTTGCCGAAATACCAGCCGTCGCGCGCGAGCGCACCGAACGCCTCGAGCACGTGGCCGCGCGTGAGCTCGGCGGTGACCTCCGCCGTGGCGAGCGAGTCGAGCACGGGCGCGAGCCCGCCGCACGCGAGCGGATTGGCGTCGGCGTCGAGGAGCCGCGGCGTCGCGCCTTCGGCGCAAATGCTCGCGAGCAGGCGCCGTACGTTGCCGGTGTTCAGGACCACGTCGTCGGCGAGCTTCTTCGTTTTCGCGCGCGAGGCGAGCGCCGCCGTGACACGCGCGAGCGAACGCGCTGGCTCGCCGCTGTCGCGCGACGGACCCGCCGGGCGATCGAACCACACGAATGGCGCGCTCGCTTTCGTCCCCGCCGCGCCGCCACTCACCTCGACGGCGACGTCGTCGCGCCCGTCGCCATCGCGATCGCTCGTGTCTGCGCTGAAATCGAGCGTTTCGCCCGGTGCGGGCGCGGCGGCGCGCAGGCTCAAGAGCTCGGGCGCGTCGGCGTCGGGCGCGACCACGACGATGGCGCGCACCGGTGAGCGTGCGATGAGCGACCCGGCGCACTCGCCGTGCGCGTCGAAGGTCACGGTGCGCGGCCCGGTGCGCGCGAGCGCAGTCACGAGCTTACAACCGGGCCCACTTGGCACGAACCCGGGCAAGGACGCGAGCCTGCGCGGAGCGCCGCTCGCCGGAAAGAGCCAGAGCTCGCCCGCAGCTCGAGGTGCGGCGTCCGTCGCGTCGGCGGCGAGCCACGCGACGGTCTCGCTCGTCCGCGCCCCGAAGCTGCCTTGAATGCCCTGTTCGAAAACGTAGCCGGGCGGTGCGTCGAGGCTCTGCTCGCCGAGCTGCCAGTGCGTGCTGCCGGCAGGCGCGAGCACCGATTTTTCGACGAGGGGGGCGGGGCTGCCCGACGCGGAGGGCGCGCTCGGCACGCTCGAGCCGGAAGGAGCCGGTTCGGCCGCGGGCAGGGCTGTCGTCGTGCCGAACGGTGTGTACGGCTTTTCGTCGCTGCAGCTCCGGCAGCCGCTCTGCAGCGAGGCGCAAACGAGCGTGACGAACGCGCTGAGGCTCGGCTTCACGTCAGGTGCCGTCGAACGCCGGCGAGCGCTTCTCGATGAAAGCGAGGGTACCTTCGCGCGCGTCGTGAGTCGCGAAGAGCGCGCCGAACGCTTCGGTTTCGAGCTCGCACGCCACGCGCAAGTTCGCTTCGGGCCCGTGCAAGAGCAGCCGCTTGGCGGCCGCGACGGCGAGCGGCGGGCGTTCGGCGATTTGACGCGCGACGGCTTGGACCCGCGTCATGAGCTCGGCATGCGGCACGACTTCGTTGACGAGGCCGATCGCTTTGGCGCGTGCGGCGTCGATGGGCACGCCCGTGAATACGAGCTCGCGCGCTTGGCCGATGCCGACGCGCCGCGCGAGGCGCTGCGTGCCGCCGAACCCCGGCACGAGCCCAAGCGCGACTTCGGGCTGCCCGAAGCGCGCCTTGTCGGAGGCGTAAATGAAGTCGCAGGCGAGCGCGAGCTCGCAGCCGCCGCCGAGCGCGAAGCCGTTGACGGCGGCGAGCACGGGGAAGGGCGCTTCTTCGAGCGCGCGACCCGTGCGATGGCCGTTCGCGCTCACGGCGCGCGCTTCGGCTGGGGTGAGGCGCGAGAGCTCGGCCACGTCCGCGCCGGCCGCAAACGCACGCTCGCCCGCGCCCGTGATGATCGCCACGCGCGGTCGCGTTCTTACCGGGCGGGCGCTGAGCTCGAGCGCGACGCGCGCAACTTCGGCGAGGAGCGCGGCGTCGAGGGCGTTCAGTTTGTCGGGGCGGTTCAGCGTGAGGACGGCGAGGGGACCGTCTTCGGTGACGAGGAGGTCGCTCATGCTTGGCTCCAGCCTGCGCGCGCGAGCTCGCTGTTCGACATACGGTTCCGAGTAAGCTAATTCCGATCGAACCGGACTTCGAGCCGCGTGGCGGAGCTCGAAGCGACGACCGTAGCATGGCTCGTTCGCTCCCCAGGATCTTCGCGCGCACCCTCGCGCTAGCGCTGCTTTTCCTGCCTGTCGCCCTCTTCCTCGGCTGCGCGACCGAGAAGGATGTCGTCGGTCAGGCCATCGTGCTCGTCGATCGCGGCCGCTACGCCGAGGCTGAAGCCACGCTCGAGCGCCGCTTGCGCGATCACCCTGAGGACATTCAGGCGCGGCGCCTGTTGATTCGCGTGTTCGGGCTCGCCGGCGATCTTGGCCGTGCGCGTCAAGAAACCGAGGTCCTGACCCGAGAGCTCGGCCCGGGCAGTCCCGTTCCATCCATCGAGCTCGGTCATGCGCTCGAGCTCGCGCACCGCTACGATGAAGCGCTCGCTCTATACGATCGCGCGGCCGAGCTAGCTCCTCGCGATCCGCTCGGGCCGAAGACGGGCGGCGTGAGGAGCGCACATTGGGGAGAGAACGAGCTCGCTCGTCCGCGTCTGGAAGAGGCGCTCCGGCGTGACTCGCGTGACGCCCAAACCTGGCACGCGCTCGGCTTGGTTTGCTTGAATCTCCGCGACTTCCACGCGGCGGATTGGGCGTACCGCTCCGGCCTAGTGGCCGACCCTCGGTCAGTCGAGAACCACATCGGGCTCGCGACGCTCGCGCTCGTCCAGGAGCAGCCTGACGCAGCGCTCCGTGAGTACGATGCGGTGCTGGCCGAGCGTCCGAATCGGACCGACGCGCTGCTCGGCCGGTCGCTGGCACTCATCGAGCTCAGGCGGTTCGATGAAGCCGCGGCCACGCTTGCGGAAGCGGAGAAGCGTGGCGGCGATCGCGCCGTCATTGCCAAGCAGCGGCGGCTCGTGAGCGCGCTCCGTACCGGCGTGAAGCTCGAGCACTGAAGCGCGAAAACCTCCTCTGTTTACGCGGCTTTCATGCCTTGTAACGGTCGGCGCCGCGGCGTAGTCTGCTCGTCCCTTCGAGGCGCGCCGTCGCTCCTCGACGACACAAGTGGGTGACATGGATTCTCAGACGATCCGAACCGTACTCGGGAAGCTGCAGGGGGAGCCGGATACCGAGGCGAGCTGGTCTCTGCTCAAGTCGGCAGTGAGCGAGCCTGGCGGGGATCTCTCCAAAGACGACCTTCAACGACTGCTCACGGCGGCGCGCGAGCGACATGCGGCGCGCGGGGAATGGGAAGCGGTTGCACAACTGCTCGAGATTGCCGTCGGGGCGGCAGCGGGGACGGACGCCGAGCTTGGACTTTTGCGTGAGCAGGCCCGGGTGCAAAAACAGCACCTCTACGACGACGAAGCCGCGGCGCTCACGTACCTGCGCGTCTTCGAGCTCGATCCCAAGGACCAGGAGGCCAGTCGCGAGGTCGACGAGCTCGAAACCAAGCGCGGACACTCGGCCGAGCTCGCGCAGAAGTACCTCGACGAAATTCCGCAGGCGAGCGACGACGCCTACAGGAGCTCGCTCTTGATGCACGCGGCCGAGATGGAGGTGCGTTACGGCGGGGGCGCGGACCTCACGACGGCGATCGAGCGGCTCGAACAAGCCGTACGGCTCGATCCGGCGAACGAGCGGGCGGGCGCGTTGCTCGAGCTCGTGCACCGGCGCGCGGGGCGTTGGGAGGACGTGGCGTTCGTGCTCGAGCGGCTCGCCGATCGCGCCGAGCAACCGGCGGAACGCGCGGCGGCGGGCGTGCGTCTGGCGCGCGTGCACGCGCAGCATCTGGCCGATCAGGAGCGCGCGGCTCGTGCTTACGAGGGCGTGCTTCGTGTCGCGCCGAGCTACCCCGAAGCGATCAATTTCTTGACGAGCTTTTACTCGACGAACGAGCGCTGGGCGGAGCTCGTGGCGCTCTACGAGCGTGAGCTCGCCGTGAAGAAGCTGAACGAGACGGAGCTCGTCGGCGACATGCTCCAGATCGCGATGCTCTACTGGAAGAAGCTCGGGCACGCGCGCGCCGCCGATCCCTGGTTCACTCGCATCGCGAAGGTCGAGCCGGCGAACGAGGCGATGCTCGCCTTCTATCGCGAATATTGTAGCTCGCTCGGTGACGACGGTCGTTTGATGGACGTGCTCGGGGCAGCGCAACGCTCGCTCAAGGACGGCTCGAAGGAGAAGACCGCGATCGCGAGCGAGCTCGCCCGTCTCGCCGAAGGTCAGGCGAACGCGCAAAAGGCGATCGAGCAGTACAAGGCCGTATTGCGCAACGATCCCGACAACACCGAAGCGCGCGAGAAGCTCAAGGGTTTCTACAAGCAGACGCAGAGCCACAACGCGCTCGTCGAGCTCTTGCGCCAGCAGCTCGAGCGCCTGCCGGCAGACGCATTTCAAGCGCGACTCGCGGTCCTGCGCGAAGTCGCGACCATCTACCGCGAGTACATCAAGAACGACACCGCGCTCCTCAGCGTGCTGAACCAAATCGTCCAGCTCGACGACAAGCTCGACGAGCACGACGTGGGGGAGATGCGCGAGATCGTCACGCTCTACGACCGACTCGGTCGCGCGCGCGACATGATCACCTACCAGCTCAAGCTCGCCGAGATCACGCCCGATCTCGAGGAGAAGAAGGAGCTCTATCGCCTCGCCGGTCGGCGCTGGCTCGAGCAATTCTCGAACGCGCAGAATGCCGCGGACGCCTACGCGGCGCTGCTCAAGCTCGATCCGAAGGATCGTGAAGCGCGCGAGCGGCTCGAGGAGCTCTACCGCAAACGCCGCGCTTGGTCGCAGCTCTACGGCCTGTTCCAGATCGAGCACGCCGACGCGCTCGGTCCCATGCGCGCCGCGCTCGGGCTCGAGATGGCGCAGCTTGCCTCCGAGCGCTTGAACCGCGGCGACGACGCCGTGCGCCTCTATCGCGAGATCCTCGCGAGCGATCCGGGACGACTCGACGTGCTCGACGCGCTCGAGCGTCACTCCGAGCGCGCGAAGGATTGGGCTTCGCTCGCCGACGCGCTCGAGCGGCGCGCGGAGGCCGTCACCGACGACGCCGCGCGGCTCGTCGTCTTGCAGAAGCTCGGCACCGTCTACGCCGAGCACCTGAGCGACCCGAAATCCGCCGCCAAAGCCTGGCGGCGCGTGCTCGAGCTGCAGCCGGGGCACCAGCGCGCGCTGCGCGTCTTGCGCGATGCCTGCCTCGCGAGCGGCGACTTCGACGGCCTCACGGAGCTCTACGCGACGCAAAACGACTTCGAGGGACTCGCGGAGGTGCTGAGCACGGCGGCCGATCGCGCGAAAGATCCGGCGGTCAAAATCGACCTGTCGTATCGCGCGGCCGCTGTCTTCGAGGAGCGCTTGCACATGCCCGAGCGCGCCTTCCGCTCGTACGAGCGGGTGCTCGCGACCGATCCGAGTGACACGCGCGCGGTGCGAGCGCTGATCCCGCTCTACGAAAAGGACGAGAAATGGGGCCGCTTGCCCGCGCTCTACGAGCAGCTCGTCGAGCGCGCGGCGACGGTCGAGGAAAAGCTCGAGCTCTTGGCGCGCCTGGTCGAGATTTCGGGCAAACAGCTGTCCGATCGGCGCGCGGCGGCGACTTACGCGCGCCGCGCCTACGAGCTTGCGCCCGACAGCCCCGTCGCGCTCGATATCCTCGAAGACGCTTCGCGCGCCGCCGGCAGCTGGGAGAGTTTCGTCGAGGCGCTCGAAGCACGGCTTGCGACGCTCGGAAGCTCCCCCGCAGCGACGACGACGTCCGCCGAGGCGCCCGCGGCCAACAAGCGGCGGAAGAAGAAGCGCGGAGCATTTCCCGCAGACGAACCGCCGAGCCAGGTCACTGCCGCGCCGGCGCCCGGCGGTGAGCTCAGGCGCGTACTCGAGCTCAAGCTCGCGCGTGTACTCGCCGAAGAGCTCGCGCGCCCCGACGACGCGATCAAGACGTATCAAGCGCTGCTCGAACGCGACCCCGCCGACGCCGAAGCCGCGCTCGCGCTCGACAAAATTTTGCGCCAGCTCGATCGGCGTGACGAGCTCCGCACGCTGTTCGATCTGCGCGTGAAGAGCGCCGCGGACCAGCCGGCGCAACTCGCGCTCTTGCGCGAATGGGCCGTGCTCGAGGAAGAGGTGTTCGACGCGCCCGAGCGCGCCGTCGCGCTGTACCGCCGCCAGCTCGAGCTCGCGCCCGGCGACGCCGAGGCGCTCGTCACGCTCGCTCGCCTGTTGCTCGCAGAGGACGATGCCGCCGGCGCGGCACGAGCGATGGAGGAGCGGCGTGAGCAGCTCACGGGGGAGGATCGCGCCGACAGTCAGGTGGCGCTCGCCGAGCTCTATCTCGGCAAGCTTTCGCGACCGCTCGACGCGCTCGCCTCGGCCGAGGAGGCGCTCAGGTACCCGAGCTCGAGCGCGCGGGGGATCGGCGTGCTCGAGAGTCTGCTCGCGCAGAAGACGACTCGCGCGCGCGCCGCGCAAGTGCTCGCCGAGCGCTACGCCGATACGGGTGACGGCCGCAGCGAGGCACGAACGCTGGCGATCCTGCTCGACGAAACGAGCGGCGCCGAGGCGCGCCTGCCGCTCGAGCTCCGCCTCGCCGAGGTCCACGAAAAGAAGCTCGGCTCGTTCGGCAAGGCGCTCGACGTGATGCTCGGCGCGCTGCGCGAGTCGCCGTCCGAGCTCGCGCTGTGGGAACGCGCCGAGCTGCTCGCGACGGAAGCCGGGCGCCCGACGGATTTGGCGGAGGTGTATCGCGACGTTCTGCGCGGCAACTTGTCGCCCGAGGTCGAGGTCGAGCTCGCCGAGCGCGCCTCGCACTGGCACGAGGACAAGCTCGGCGACCCCATGGGCGCCACGCCGTACCTGGAGCGCGTACTCGCGCGCCGCCCGAGCAACGAAGCCGCCTTCCGCCGGCTCAAGGACATCCTCACGGCGGCCGAGCGTTGGCCCGAGCTCGAAGGCCTCTACGATCGCGCCGTCGAAGCGAGCGAAGACCCCGTGCGCCGGGTCGAGATGCTCGCCGAGGTCGCGCTCGTTTGCGAGGAGATCATCGAGGATCCGGTGAAGGCCATGCGCCACTACGAGCGCATCCTCGCCATCGACCCGTATCACGAGACGGCCGTGCGCGCGCTCGACCGGCTCTACACGCGCGCGGGCAAGGACAGCGAGCTCGCCGGGCTGCTCGAGCGCCGGCTCGAAACGGCCGTCGGCGAGGAGTCGCTCGATCTGAAGCTCCGCCTCTCGCGGCTCCAGCTCGATCTGCACCAGCCCGAGCGCGCCATCGCGCACGTCGAAGACGTGCTGCGCGAGCGGGTCAACGACCCCGACGCCAAGAAACTCGCCGAGCGGCTGCTCGAGATCGGCACGCTGCGCGTGCGCGCGGCACGCATCCTCGAGGTCGTGTACGAGACGCGCGACGAGGTACGCGATCTGGCGCGCGTGCTCGCGACGCGGCTCGACGCCGACGCGGAAGCCACGCCCGACGAAACGCGCGAGCTATTGCGCCGCATCGCGGTCCTGCGCAACGAGCGCTTGCGCGACGACTCGGCCGCGCTCGACGCTTACGCGCGGCTCGTCCCACTCGATCCGAGCGACGGCGACGCGCGCGATCGCTTGGTCGAGATCGGTTCGCGGCTCGACGCTTACGCGCGCGTGGCGGACGTGCTGACGCAGGCGGCCGAGGCCACGTCGGCCGTCAATTTGAAAGGCGAGATCCTGACGCGCGTCGCCGTGCTCTACGAAGAGCGACTCGGTGATCGTGCGCGCGCGGAGGCCGTGTACCGCCGCGTGCTCGAGCTCGATCCGAACGATCCACGGTTGTCCTTGCCCGCGGCGCGTTCCCTCGAACGTCTCTACGTCGCGGTCGGGGACAACCAGCGCCTCGCGGAGATGCTGGCGATCGAGATCCGTCTCGAAGACAGCGCGAGCGTGCGCGGCGAGCTGCTCGCGCGGCTCGGCGAGCTCAGCGAGACCCTGCTCGGCGACGCGAATGGTGCCATCGCTGCGTGGCGTTCGCGGCTCGACGACGTCCCCGACGACGATCTCGCGCTTTCGGCGCTCGATCGGCTGTATCAGACGACAGGGCGCTACCGCGAGCTCGTCGAGGTGCTGCGCCGGCGCCGCGATCTGTCGAACGATCCGGACACGCGTCGTAACCTGCTCTCGCGCTCGGCCGAGGTGCTCTGGAAGCGCCTCGACGCAGGTCCCGAAGCGATCGACGAGTACCAGACGCTGATCGACGAATTCGGGCCGAGCGGGCCCGCGCTCGAGGCGCTCGAGGCGCTGTTCGCGGCCGCGGAGAGCTGGGACAACTTGGCCGAGACGTACACGCGTCACCTCGAGGTCGCCGACAGCGACTTCGTACGGCTCGACCTCTACGCGCGGCTCGGTGAGCTCGAGCGAAGCCGTCGTGGCGACGTCGTCGCGGCGATCGAGGTGTACCGGCGCGCGCTCGCGCTCGACACGCGGCACGGGCCGAGCCGCGCCGCGCTCGAGTCCCTGCTCGTCTCGCCCGACGCGGGCATCCGGCGTGAGGTCGCGCACATCCTCAAGCCACTGTACGAAGCCGAGGGCGAACACGAAAAGCTCGCCTCCTTGCTCGAAATCGACGTCGACGCGACCGACGATCCGATCGAGAAGATCAACGGCCTCGAAGCCGCCATGAAGGTGGCGAGCGGGCCGCTCGGTGACGCCAATCGCGCCTTCGGCTACGCCCAACGCGCGGTGCGCATCGCCGTGGGTCACGTCGATCTCGAGAGTTGGTTCCGAAACCTCGAGCGGCTCGCGGGCGCCACGGGGCGTCAGGCCGACTACGTGAAGCTCTTGACCGACGTCGTGAGCGGCATCTTCGACGGCGAGCTCCAGTTGGCCGTGATGCTGAAGATCGCGAGCATCGCGCGGCAGGAGCTGCGCGACACGGCGCTCGCGCGCGAATACTACAACAAGGCACTCGAGCTCCGCGCCGACGAGCCGCAAGCGCTCGAAGCGCTGGAAGCGCTGTACGAGGAGAGCGGCGACGCGCCGCACCTGCTCGAGATCCTCGAGCGGCGCGCCGAAGTGGCGCCGAGCGACGCCGAGCGCAAGCGGTTACTCTATCGCCGCGCGAAGCTGCTCTCCGACGTTCTTTCCGATCAGCAACGCGCGATCGCCGTGTACGAGTCGATTCTCGAGCTCGGACTCGAGGACGCCGCGCTCGACGCGCTCGAGGGCCTCTACACGAGCACGGAACGCTGGCCGGATTTGCTTGCGCTCTACGAACGTCAGGTGGACGCGCGGCGCGGTGACGTAGGCAATTTGCGCGTGAAAATCGCGAGCGTCGCGTCACGACGCCTGCGCGACGCCGAGCGCGCGTTCGAAGAGCTCGAACAGGCGCTCGGCGCCGATCGCCGGCACGAAGGCGCCATCGCCGAGCTCGAGCGCCTGCTGGCGGAATCGTCGAACGCCGAGCATCGCGGCCGCGCGGCGGAGCTGCTCGAACCCGTTTACCTCACCCGCGCCGAATGGCCGAAGGTGCGCGGCGTGCTCGAGGCGCGGCTCGAGGTCGCTTCCGATCCCGACTCTCGCCGCGATCTGCTGACGCGCCTCGCGCACCTCTACGAGGAGCAGCAGGAGGACTACAAGAGCGCGCTCGAGACGACCGCCAAGCTCTTCCACGAGGATCTCTCGGATGCGAAGGCGATGAGCGAGCTCGAGCGGCTCGCGCGCGTGGCGGGCGCCGAACAGCGGCTCGCCGAGATCTACGCGGGCGAGCTCGAGCAGACGACCGGCGACGACGGGACGACCGCCAAGCTCGCGCGCCGCACGGGTGAGCTCTTCGACCACATCGGACAGCCGATGCGCGCGCTTGCGTTCTACCGGCGCGCGCTCGATTTCGAACCCGACAACAAGGCGCTCTTCGAGGCCATCGACAAGATCCTCGTGCGCGAGGGCTTGCACGAGGAGCGCGTGAAGCTCCACCGTCAGGCGCTCGAGCATCGTTTCGAGCCCTCGGAACGGGTCGCGCTCTTGCACACGATCGCCGGGCTCGAGCGGCGCGAGCTCGGTCGGCTCGACGCCTCGATCGACACGTACCGGGCGGCGCTCGAGGTCGAGGAGCGCGACACGCTCGCGCTCGACGCGCTCGTCGAGCTCTATCGGGAACGCGAGCGCTGGGACGATCTCGCCGAGCTCTATTTGCGTCGCGCCGAGCTCGCCGAGCGTCCGGAGCAGGGCGCCGTGTTCCGCTTGGCGCTCGCCCGCCTGCATTTGAAGCTCGGTCAGACCGAGCGCGCCGTCGATCAACTCGAAGAGATCGTGCGCGCCGATCCGCGGCATCCCGAAGCAATCGCCGAGCTCGACGCGCTACGACAGACGGACGGCTTGAAGGAGCGTGTCGTCGAGATTCTGCGGCCGCTCTACCAGGCCGCCGACGATTGGCGAAAGCTCGTGCAACTGAACGAGGATCGCTTTGCGCTCGCGCACGGCAGCGAAAAGGTGACGGTGCTGCGCGAAACCGCCGAGCTCTGGGAAAAGCGCGGTAGCGACAAGAAACGCGCGCGCCGCGCCAACGGCACGGCGCTCAGGCTCGATCCGGACGACGGCGACGTGCGCGCCGAGTACGAGCGTCTGTCCGCCGAGACCAAGGCCTGGGACGAGCTCGCGACGACGTACGAGGAGATCCTCGCCGAACACCCGAGGCTCGGCAGCGTGCGCGAGTATTTCGCGGTGCTCGCGCGCGTTCACGACAAGGAGCGCGACGATCCGCGTCGCGCCCTCTGGGCCTACGACCAGCTCTACGCGGCCGACCCGTCCGACACGAGCACGCTCGACGCCATGGAGCGGCTCGCGACGCTGCTCAGCGACTGGCCGGCGCTCGTGAGCGTGCTCTCCGCCAAGGCCGAAGCCGTCTTCGGCGACGAGGAGCGCGCCTCGCTCTTGCGGCGCGTTGGCGAGGTGAAGCGCGATCTGCTCGACGACCGAGCGGGCGCTATCGTCGCCTACTCGCGCGCGAGCGAGCTCGATCCGACGAGCGCGTTCACCGTCGATTGTCTGATCGAGCTCTACGAGGCCGAAAATCACCCCGCGCGGCTCGTCGAGCTCTACGAGCGGCGTGTCGAGCTGAGCGGCGACGACGACGCCGAGCTCAAGTACGGCCTGCTCGTCGCCGCGGCCAAAGTGTACGAGGGCAAGCTCGGCGATCGGCAGCGCGCGATCGAGGCGCTCGTGCGGGCGCTCGGCAGCAAGCCGGGCGACACCGAGGTGCTCGCGGCGCTCGACGGCCTCTACCGCGCCGAAGGGATGTGGTCGGAGCTGCTCGACAATTTGCGCACGCAGGTGGGGCTCGCGGCGACGGCTGCCGAGCGCGCCGCTCTGCACAAGTCGATGGGCCAGGTGCTGGCCGACAAGCTCTCGAGCCAGGAGGACGCGCTCGAGGAGTATCGCCAGGCGCTCGAGCAAGATCCGAGCGACAACGAAGCCGTCGAACGGGCGGTGGCGCTCGGCGAGAGCAACGAGTCCTTGCGCCATCGTACGGCCGAGATCCTCGTGCCCGTGCTGCGCCAGACGGAGCGCTGGGAAAAGCTCGTCGCGGTGCTCGAGCTTCGCCTCTCGGCGGAGTCGGAGGCGATGGAGCGAACGCAGACCCTGTGGGCCATCGCCGAAGTCCTCGAGGGCAAGCTCGGCAGGCCGGCCGAGGCCGAAACCGTGCTCCTGCGCGCGCTCACCGAGCGGCCCGAGGCCGAAGATTTGCACGCCGAGATCGCGCGCCTCGCGGAGGCGGGCGGCAGCTGGCAGCGCTATGCCGACGCCCTCTCGGAACGCGCCGTCACGACGTTCGAACCCGAGATCTCGCGCGAGCTCTACGTTCGGCTGGGCCAGGTCGCCGAGGAGCGCCTCGGGGACAAGAAGCGCGCGATCACTGCCTACGAAAAGGCCGTCGAACAAGCGGGCGATCAACCAGAGCTGCTCGCCGCGCTCGATCGTCTCTACGTCGGGACGAACGAGCTCGACAAGGTCGCCGACATTCTCGAACGCCGTGTCGGCGTCGAGTTCGCAGCCGAGCTCCAAGCCGGGCTCTTCCATCGTCTGGCGGAGCTTCAGGTCGATCACCTGGGCGACTCGGCGCGTGCGCTCGGCTCGCTGCGTTCGGCGCTCGAGCGCGTGCACGCCCACCCGGGCGCGGTGGGACTCCTCGAAAAGCTCGCGCAGCAGCCCGATCTCTTCGACGAAGCCGCCGAAATCCTCGAAGGCGTGTATCGGGCTCAAAACGACACCGACAAGCTCGCCGGCCTCTACGAGAAACGCGTCGAATTCGCCGAGGGAGCGGAGGCCCGCACGGAGATGCGCTTGCGGCTCGCGCAAGTACTCGAGCAGGAGTCGCGCGATCCGGCACGCGGTCAGCGCGTGCTCGAGCAGGGCCTAGCCGAAACGCCGGGCGACCCGATGCTGCTCGAAGAAATCGAGCGGCTCGCGACCGTCACGGGCGGGTTCGCGAACGCGGCGAGCGCGCTCCAGCGCGCGATCGAAGAACACCGCGACGGCATCGCGCCGGAGCTCGCCTGCTCGCTCTCGCTCAGGCTCGCGCGCTGGCTGCGCGATCGCGCCGGCGATCCAGTGGGGGCCGAAGCGGCGCTCGTGCGCGGGCTCGAGTTCGATCCGGTAAACGACGAGATCCTCGAGCAGCTCGAGGATCTGCAGCGGGGCTCCGGGCGCGCGCGAGACCTCGTCGAAACGCTGCGCCGCCGCGCCAAGCTCACGCCCGACGAGGATCGGCGCGCCGAGTTCTACCGGCAGGCCAAGGTGCTCGCCGAAGGCATCGGCGATCGTCAGCTCGCCGAGGCGCTCTTGCGCGAGCTGCTCGAGCAGGACGACATGAATCGCTGGGCGCTGTCCGAGCTCGCAACGTTGTCGGAAGCCTCGGGTAACTACAAGGAAGCATTCGCTCTTTTCGTGCGCCAGGCCGAGGTCGAGAGCGACGCCAGCGAGGTACGCAGGCTGCGCCGCCAAGCGGCGGTCACGGCGCGCGACAAGCTCTCCGATCGCGAGCGCGCGATCGAGCTCTTCGAGCAAATCTTCGAAGACGATCCGAGCGACCTCGACGCCGCGGGCGCGCTCCGCACGTTGCTCGCGTCGGCCGAGCGGCTGCAGGAGCTCGGCCGCCTGCTCGAACGGCTGATCGATCTCAGCGACAGCGCGGAAAAGCGGAGCGAGCTCCGGCTCGAGCTCGCGCATCTGAACGCCGAAAAGTTCGGCTCGACGGACACGGCCATCGACCTCGTGCGCGCCGTGCTCGAAGACGAGCCTGGGCGCGCCGACGCCGTCGTGGTCCTGAGCGAGCTCTACGAAAAGACGCAGCGCGACGAGGAGCTCGCCGAGCTCTTGTCGTCGCAGATCGACGCGGCGCGCGCGCGCGGCGACGCTCAGGCGGAGCTGCGCTTCCAGGTGCGGCTCGGTGAAATCTACGAGACGCGCCTGAACGACCGCGCGCGCGCGATCGAGACCTACCAGAGCGTGCTCGAGCGCGACCCCGGGCACCGCGGCGCGCTCGAGTGCGTCGCGCGGCTCTCGGCGAGCGAAGGCAAGCTCGACCAGGCGGCGAGCGCGCTCGATAAATTGCTCGCCACGAGTAACGGCGCCGAAGCCGTGCGGCTCGCGCTTTCGCTCGCCGACGTCGAGGAGCAGCTCGGCTCGAAGGAGCGGGCAGCGCTCGCGCTCGAGCGCGGCCTCGTGGCCGAGGAGCGCAACGCCGACGTGCGCGAACGGCTGCGCAAGCTCTACGAGAGCACGAACGCCTGGGACAAGCTCGCGGGGCTCATCGCGCGCGACGCCGAGCTCACGACCGGCGCCGACGCGCAGGTCAAGCTCTTGCGGCAGGCCGCGCAGATCCAGGCTGAGCGTCGCGGTGACCACGCGGCCGCGGCGGCGCTGCTCGATCGCGCCTCACAGATCAAACCCGACGACCGCGAGCTCTTGCTCGCCCTGTGCGACGAGTACAACGCGTCCGGTCGCGGCAAGGCGGCGGCGCAGGTGCTCGAGAAGATCGTGCAGAGCTACGGCGCCAAGCGCACCAAGGAGCTCGCCGAGATCCATCGCCGTCTCGCGAGCGCTTACCTCGCCGACGGCGAGGGACAGCGCGCGCTCGAGGAGCTCGACAAGGCCTTCCGCATCGAGCCCGGCAACATCTCCGTGCTCGCGCTGCTCGGGGAAGTCGCGCTCAACGTGGGCGACCTCAAGAAGGCCCAGCAGATGTACCGCGCGCTCTTGCTCCAGAAGCTCGACGACGCGGGTCCCATCAAAAAGGGGCTCGTCTTCGTCCGGCTCGGCGACATTCACGACAAGCTCGGCGAAAAGCCGAAGGCCATCCAGATGTACGAGCGCGCGCTCCAGACGGACGCCACGCTCGCCGAAGCAAAAACCAAGCTCAGCGCGCTCAAGGCATGATTTCCCGGGCGCGAGCAGATGCGCTCGACCGTACCCTACGATCCGCGCGTCAGTAGGACGCCGGAGCAGCGCTTCGTCGGCCGGCTCGGGCGCGACGCCATCGAGCGCTACCGGCGCGCGCGGGCGCTCCTCGGCACGCTCGGCTCGGCCGTGCTCGCCGTGCGCACGCCGGGCGTCGCCGCGCGGCGCGTCATCCGGCGCGTGCTCTTGATGCAGATCTTCTACACGGGCTTCGAGGCCGTCCCGCTCATCGGCACCGTGAGCGTCTTGCTCGGGGCGACGATCGTGATCCAGACGGAGCTGATGGTGCCCGCGGCCGACTCGGCGCTGATCGGCAAGGTGATGATCGCGGTCGTCTTGCGCGAGCTCGCGCCGCTCATCACGGCCATCGTGGTCGCGGGTCGCTCGGGGACGGCGATCGCGACCGAGCTGGGCAACATGAAGGTAAGCTCCGAGATCCTCGCGCTCACTTCGCTCGGCATCGATCCGCCGCGCTTCATCGTACTGCCGCGGCTCATCGCGGCGGTCGTGAGCGTGCTCGTCTTGATGGTGTACTTTGCGGCGACGGCCCTCGCCGGCACCGCGCTCATGGGCGTCGTGATCGCCAACATCGGGCTCGGCGCTTTCCAATCCGGTCTCTCGGGCGCGCTCACGATTTACGATCTCGGGCTATTTTTGGTGAAGGGCGTGGGTCTCGGCGCCATCGTCGGCTGGCTCTGCTGTCACTACGGACTCGAGGTGAAAAGCTCGCCCACCGAGGTGCCGCAGATGGCGAGCCGCGCCGTCGTCCGGAGCTTGCTCGGCTGCGTCGCGTACAACACGCTCGCGACGGCGCTCTTCTACTGGACGGTCGGGCAGTCGCTCCGTTAGCCGCGACGGGCGGAGGTCACCCGACGCGCCTCGTTTCAGGCTAATTTGCCGGCGCCGTGCAATCCGGACTCGTGCTCGAGAACGCGTCGTTCCGCTACGGGACGATCTGGGTGCTGCTCGAGACGAGCCTGCGTGTCTCTCCAGGCGAGACGCTGCTTTTGACGGGTGAGAACGGCGTTGGCAAATCGACGCTGCTCTACCTCCTCGGCGGGCTGCTCCCGGCGACGAGCGGTCGCGTCTTGCTCGACGGCCAGGCGCCGAGCGTGACGCGGCCGAGCGAGCTCGTGCGTCACGGTGTCCGGCGCGGCTTCGTGTTCCAGCACGGGGGCTTGCTCGCGAACCTGACGGCGCTCGACAACGTGCTGCTCGCCTTGCGCTATCACGCCGACGTGCTCGGCCTCGACGACGCGGGGGTCGCCCAACGCGGGCGCGAAGCGTTGCGCGATCTACGCGTCGCGCAGTCGGATTTCCACACGCTGCCCGCATATCTTTCGTTCGGCGTGCGGCAGCGCGTCGCGCTGGCGCGTGCGCTCGCCATCGACCCGAATTTCGTCTTCCTCGACGATCCCGACCAGGGCCTCGACGAAGCGACGCGCCAAATCGTGCTCGATCTCCTCGTGCGGCTCCGTGACGAGCGCCGCATCACGCTCGTGCTGACGACGACCGATCCCGAAGTGATCGCGCGCCTCGGCGTGCGCGTGCTCGAGCTGAACCAGGGCCGGCTCACGAGCATGCAGCGGGCCTGAGGCGTCGCGCCGTTCAGCCGCAAATGCCGGAGACGCACAGGCCGCTGAGGCAGGGCGCGCCCGGATCGCCGCAGCCGTCTTGGCAGGTCTTGAAACAGTCGTACTCCGGGATTTCGCAGGCGTCCGTGGGTCCGCACTGCGCGCAGTCCGTGCCGAAAGCGTAGCCGTCGGGACAGGGTTTCTCGCAGCCGCCGATTTCGGTGCACCCGAGCAGGCCGTCCGCGCACTCGCACGTGTTGCAGCTCACCGGATCGGGGATGTTGGTCTCGCCGTCCGCGTAAATCTTGCCGGCGACTTTGCAGCTTCGGCCCGAACCGGGCGGCACGCCTTCGCAACGACCTGCGTCCGAGCAACGGCCGCGGATCGGCGCGAGACACGCCCCGCACACGATGCCGGCTCGACAGGCGCGGTCCTCGTAGGCGCTCTGCGCGTCGCTCATCCGCATCACGGCGTCGGCGTGCGCCGGGTTCACGAACCCTTCGCAGCCACAGGCGAGCCCGATCGTGAGCTTTTGCGTGCACTCGTCGGCCGCCGCGCTCGGGTCGCACTGCGCGGCGTCCTCGTATGCGCTCGCATAGTCATCGACGAGGTCCGTGCAGCTTCGGCCGATGATTGAGCCGGCTTCGCCGCCGCTGCCGCCCGTGGAGCCGCCGCTGCCAGCGCTCGCTCCACCGGTGCCTGGCGTGCCTCCTATCCCAGCAGTCGTCCCGGCCGTGCCGCCCTCCGCGCCCCCTGTGCCGCCCTCCGCGCCGCCAACTCCTGCGCTTCCAGCGCTGCCACCCGTCCCCGAGCCTGCGCCACCCGTCGTTCCGCCGGTTCCGCTGCTTGCCCCCGAGCCCCCGTCTCCGCCTCCCGTCGCGTCATCGTGCTTGTCCGACCGACCGCCGCACGCCGAGAGGAGTGTCAGCACGCTCGCCAGCAAGCACAGGGATCTGGGTCTACGCATGTTCGGCCGAGCCTCGCATGGTCCGCTGTCTTGCAAGAGACCTGCCGGGGCTTTTGCCGCCAATTGGCCGCATCTAGGGGCCCAGGCTGGCACACAGTCGGCATCCGCCGTCAGGGACCACCGGGGGCGGAGGTCTGCCGTCCGTCGCGCGGCTGGGTTAGGGTGAGCGCCGGATGCCCTCGCGGACCCCACTCGGAGCCGTCGGTCTCAGGGTCTATAACGCGCTCTACTGGCCGTACCTCGCGCTCACCTGCGTGATCTTCTTCGTGCCTGCGCTCGCGATCTGGGCGCTCACGCTGTGGGACCCGAAGAAGCGCCTGCTCCATGCCTTCACGAGCTTCTGGGGGGCGCACTACCTCGCCTGGGCGCCCTTTGCGTCGGTGAAGGTGTCCAACCGCGATTTGGGCCTGCGTGCGGGGCCCTGCGTGTACGTGTCGAACCACCAGTCGATGGTCGACATTCTGGCGGTGTTCGCGACGTACCTGCCGTACCGCTGGGTCAGCAAGCGCGCGAACTTTTTTGCGCCGTTCCTCGGCTGGACGATGTGGCTGAACGGGTACGTGCCCCTCAAGCGCGGCCACCTGCCGAGCATCCGCCGCATGCTGCGTCGCTGCGAAGCCGAGCTCAGGGCCGGCAATAGCTTGTTCCTGTTTCCCGAGGGGACGCGCTCGGATGACGGCGAGCTCAAGGCGTTCTACCGCGGCGCATTTTGGTTGGCCGTTCGTCACGGCGTGCCCGTCGTGCCGGTCGTGATCGAGGGCACGCGAGATATCTTGCCGAAACGGAGGCTCTTGATTCGGCCGCAGGAGGTGCGCGTGCGCGTGCTGCCGCCCGTCGACGTGACGGCGTTCGGGCGGGACGACCGCGCCCTGCGGGAAGCCGTGCATGAGCGCATGGCGGACGGCCTCGCCGAGCTACGCCGGAGCTTCAAAGCTGTGGGCTTGGCGTCGACGGAGGCTCATGCTAGTTCGCGCGCGGCGCCGGCCAAGGCCGGTGACCCGAGGAGCGCATGAGCACAGGCAAGATCATCCAAGTCATCGGTCCGGTCGTCGACGTCGAATTCCCCCCGGGGAAGCTGCCGACCATCCTGAACGCGCTGACGCTGACGAACCCCAACATCTCGAACGAGAAGGACAATCTCGTGCTCGAGGTGGCCCAGCATCTCGGTGAGTCCGTCGTGCGCGCCATCGCGATGGACACCTCGGAAGGTCTCGTGCGCGGCATGCCGGTGACGGACACGGGCGCACCGATCATGATGCCCGTCGGCAAGGCGACGCTCGGTCGCATCCTCAACGTCACGGGCAAGCCGATCGACGAAAAGGGCCCCGTGAACGCCGAACGCCACCTGCCGATTCACCGGCCGGCGCCGGGCTTCGTCGATCAGAACCCGAGCGTCGAAATCTTCGAGACCGGCATCAAGGTCATCGACCTGCTCGCCCCGTACCGTAAGGGCGGGAAAATCGGTCTCTTCGGCGGCGCCGGCGTCGGCAAGACGGTCTTCATTCAGGAGCTCATCAACAACGTCGCGAAGGCGCACGGCGGCGTGAGCTGCTTTGCCGGCGTCGGCGAGCGCACGCGCGAGGGCAACGACCTTTACCTCGAAATGATGGAGTCGAAGCTCGAGACGGGCGAGCCGGTGCTCTCGAAGACAGCGCTCATCTTCGGTCAGATGAACGAGCCCCCGGGAGCCCGCGCGCGCGTCGCGCTCTCGGCGCTCACCTGCGCCGAGTACTTCCGCGACGAAGAAGGGCAGGACGTGCTGCTCTTCGTCGACAACATCTTCCGCTTCACGCAGGCGGGCAGCGAGGTGTCGGCGCTCCTCGGCCGCATGCCGAGCGCCGTCGGTTACCAGCCCACGCTCGCGAACGAGATGGGCGCGCTCCAGGAGCGCATCACCTCGACGCGCAAGGGCAGCATCACGAGCGTGCAGGCGATCTACGTGCCCGCCGACGATCTCACCGATCCGGCGCCGGCCACGACGTTCGCGCATCTCGACGCCACGACCGTGCTCTCGCGCGCGATTTCCGAGAAGGGCATCTATCCCGCCGTGGATCCGCTCGACTCGACGAGCACGATGCTCTCGCCCGCCATCGTCGGCGACGAGCACTACAAGGTCGCGCGCCAGGTGCAGCAGACGCTGCAGCGCTACAAGGATCTGCAGGACATCATCGCCATCCTCGGCCTCGACGAGCTCAGCGAAGACGACAAGCTCACGGTCTCGCGTGCCCGTAAAATCGAGCGTTTCCTCTCGCAGCCGTTCTTCGTGGCGGCGACGTTCACGGGCCGCCCGGGCCGCTACGTGCCGCTCAAGGAGACGATCGCCGGCTTCCAGGAGATCCTCTCGGGCGCGCTCGACGATCTGCCGGAGCAGGCGTTCTACCTCCAGGGCAACATCGACGACGTGAAGGCCGCCGCGGCCAAGCTCAAGGCAGCCGCGTAAGCAGGCGCCTGGCACTACGTCGCCAGTCCTTGGCAGGAGCAGATCTCGATCGTCGCGGCTGGCGTTTGGGCCAACGTAGAAAGCCGGCGAGACCGGCGGACGGCCGTGCGTTGGTGCACGAAAGCCGCGCGGCAGTTGCGTCCACTTCCGGAGGACGACTGAGACGCGTGGCGACTCGAGCGCCGAGAAGGACGGCCGCCCACCGGCCTCGCCGGTGGTTTTCGCGTGGCTGGTCGCTATGCGCGCGGATCGTGATCTGGCCTTCCAAGACTAGCGAGGTAGTGCTAAGCGAGGCATTCGGATGGCTGAAACACTCGACCTCGAGATCGTCACGCCCGAGGGCGTGAAGCTCGCCCAAGCGGTGGAGATCTTCACGGCGCCGGGCGTTGACGGAGAATTCGGCGTGATGCCGCGGCATCAACCGATGCTCGCGGCGCTCACGGCGGGCATCGTCACGTTCACGCATTCGGGCATGCTCGAAGCGGTCGCGATCGGCGCGGGTTTCGCCGAGGTCACCGACGATCGCGCCGTCGTCCTGACGGCGCATTTCACGACCAAGGCCGACATCGATCCCGTCAAAGTGCGGCTCGAGCTCAAAGAAGTGGACGAGGCGCTCGACCACTACGCTGGCGACCCGAACGGCCCCGAGTACGGCGCGCTCGTCGCCCGCGAGCTCTGGGCCGCGACCCAGCTCGAGCTCTACGGCGATCCGCCGCCCGCGCGCGTGCGCAGTCAGAACGAAATCGCGCTCACGCAGGCCGAGCAGTATCGCGCGCACCCCGACGGCGCTCCGAGCGAAGGCGTCTAGCCGCTTCGCGCTACGCGTAACGTTCGTCACCCGTCGGCGCGTCGTGGTCAGTCGGCTGCCGGCGAGTCCGTCGCCGGCACGACGGTGAACGGGCGGTCGAGCACGTTCTTACCGTCGAGCGCGACGCGAATGCGCCAGGCGCCGGGTCGGTCGCCGTCGCGAAAGGCGAGGGGAACGTCGAGCACCGGCTCGCCCGGACGCGTGCGCGCCTCGCCGTACTGGACGACGTTGCCGAGATTTTTGCCTTTGCCCGCGCGTGGCTTCTCGAGCTCCCAGGTGACGCGCCCGTCGGTCGCGGGCGGCGTCGAAAATTCGAGGCGGACGCCGATGTTCTGGCGCGCGCGATCGAAGACGAGCGGGATCTCGGTGCGCTCTTGGATTTGTCCGCCGAAGAACACACCGAAACGCGCGTGCACCGGCGGCGCCTCGTCGGTGTGCCGGCAGCCGAACGCCGCCAGCAGCGCCACGCCGACGACGAACGCGCGGCGGGTGAGCCGCGTCACGGCGCGTCCGCCTCCGCCGTCATGCGCGCAAACTCCGTGACGCTGAGCGTTTCCCCGCGGCGATCGAGATCGATGCCGGCGCGTTCGGCGGCGCGGGCGAGCTCGGGCGCGGCGAGCACGCGGGACCAGGCGTTTTTGAGTTTCTTTCTGCGCTGCGAAAACGCCGCTTTGACGAGCTCGCGAAAACGCGGCGTTTCTTCCGCGAGGGGCGTCGGGAGCGGCTCGAAGACGACGACCGCCGAGTCGACGCCCGGTTGCGGAAAAAAAGCGCCCCGGCGTACGACGAGCGGCCGCGTGACGCGATAGGCCGCCTGCGTGAACACGCTGAGCGCGCCGTAGTCGTCGCTGCCCGCAGGCGCCACGAGGCGAGCCGCTACCTCGAGCTGGATCAGCGCGCCGGCGCGCTCGAGCCGCGGAGCGAGTCGCACGAAGGTCTCGAGCAAGGCGCCGCTCAGGTGGTACGGCAGGTTGCCCACGACGGCGCGCGGCGGCGCGGCGCGGTCGAGCTCGCTCTCGTAGTCGAAGCTCTTGGCGTCGGCTTCGACGATGCGCAGCCGTCCGGCGTGGATGCTCGGGCCGAGCTCCGCCGTGAGCGCCGGCACGAGGTCGCGATCGCGCTCGATGGCTACGACTTCGCGGCAGCGCTCGACGAGCGGCTCCGTGAGTGCACCGAGGCCCGCGCCGACCTCGATGACGAACGCGCCCTCGGGCGCGACGTACTCGGCGATGCGCCGGCAGAGCCCGCGATCGAGCAAGAAATTTTGGCTGAAATGGCGCTTCGGAACGACGGCATGGCGAGCGAGCACGGCGCGCGCGTTGTCGCCGCTCGAAGCGGCCGCTGGCTCGCTCGGCTTCTTCATGCCCGCCCCGGCGCGTGGCGAGGAGCCGGGCGAACACCGAGGCGCCTGAGCGCGAGCTCGCCGCGCCGCATGGCGGCTTGGGCGCGCAGGGACACGGTTTGGGCCACGACGCGCGGGACGCCGGTCACGTCCCCGGCAAGCCCGGCGTCGAGCGCCACGCTCATCCAATTGAGCCCGAAGCGTCGGCGCGGCAGCGTGACGAGCGCGCGCTCGAGGGCAGGACGCGTTTCGGGATCGGGCGGCGGCGACCACAGGTACACGAGGCTCGGCTTCTGGCGCTCGCGGCCGAGCCGCACGAGCAGCCGCGCGAGCTCAGCGTCGGTGCGCGGCCGGTCGGGCTCGATGCGGGCCGGCGAGCCGAGGCCGAAGGCCGCGAGATAGCCACGCAAGTGCCGTTCGCGGCGCGTCGCGGCCGCCACGCTGACGCCGCGAAAGAGCGCGCGAGTCGCGACCAAGCGCTCCGCACGCCGCGCGATCCGATCGAGCTCACCCGGCCGGAGCGTCGCGCCCCCGCGCACGTCGAGTGGCCGCAAGTGTTCGAGCACCCGCAGTCCGACATCCGCTTCGTCGAGGCCGCTGCGCTCGGGCTCGAGACAGCCCGTCGCCGTCGCGAGAGCGTTCACGAGGTTGAGCGCGTGACCCGGGCTCGAGCCGGGCTCGATGAAGGCGAGGGTGCGCGCCGCGACGATCGCGAGACCCACGCGGTCGCCGCGCCGAAGATGACGCAAGGCCACCGTCGCCGCCTCGTCGATGGCGGTGTCGAGGGGCGCGCGGCCCGGTTCGCCCGACCAGAGCTCGACGGACGCGTCGAGTAAGATCCAGACCACGTCGCGCTCCTCGCGCTCGTACTCGCGCACGAGCAGTTGCGCGCGGCGCGCCGACGCCCGCCACGCGATGCGCCGGAACGGATCGCCCGGCCGGTGTTCGCGCAGCTCGCGCAAGCTGTCGCCGTCGCCCGCGAACATGCCCGGCCGGCCCTGCACGGCCGTGCGACGGCTGCGCCCGCCCCGCGCGGAGTGCAAAAGCTCGCGCGCCGCGCCGGGTAGTACGAGCACTCCGAACGGGTTCGCGAAGGTGAGTGGCACCTCGAAGAGCCCGGGTCCCCCTTCGAGCTCGAGTGATAGACCGTGGATCGCGTGTCGGCCTACGCGTTCGCCGCGCACGAACAGCCGCACGAGCAGACGCGCGCCGCCAGGCACTTCGCCCGCCGTTTGCTCGAGCCGCACGCTAAGCTCGGGCGAATGCGTCGCGCGCAAGCCGCTGAAACGGGCGCCTCGGGCGTCCCGATTTCGCAGCTCCGCCACGAGCTCGAGCTCTTCGCCCCGGGCGACCCGCGCGCGCCGATCCTCCCCGCGCCACGCCATCTCGAACCCCGCCGCGCGGATGCCGGCGACATCGAGCTGCGTTGCCAGACGCGCGATGCCGAGACCGATCAGCAGCGCGCCGCCCATCGCCATCGTCGTGGCCTCACGCAGGACGAGCCCGAGCGCCATGGCCGCGAGCCCGGCGCTCGCGAGGGCCACGCTGGTGCGCGCCGGGTAAGTCTGCACGGCACGAACGCTATCACGCGTCACGCGCGCCCCGCTCGGCGATTGCGCGCGGCGCTCTGGGTCGCGCTTCGCGCGCTGCTTGTCGTCCTCTCGGCCGCCTCGCTTGTCGCGGCGGAGCCGTCGAAGCTCACGGACTTCGAGCGCCGGACACTCGAGGAGCAAGCCGAGCGCCTCGGCGTGCCGGCCGAAATCGACGCACACCCCGAGGGCAAACGCATCGAACGCGTCGACACCGTCGTGCTCGATGTTTTCGACGAGCACGACCCGGTGCCCGACTTCGCCAACATCTTTCACAGCATGACGCGAAAGTCCGTGGTCCAGCGCGAGCTCCTGTTTCGCCAGGGTGAGCGCTACGTCGGCGCGCGCGTGGACGAATCGGCGCGTAACCTGCGCCTCTTGACGCAGCAGCTCTCGCTCGTCATCGTCGTGCCGCTGCGCGGGAGCGCGCCCGATCGCGTGCGCGTGCTCGTCATCGTGCGCGACATCTGGAGTCTGCGCCTCAACAACGACTTCAGCTTCACGGGCCACGGCTTACAAACGTTACATTTGCAACCCATCGAGCAGAACCTCGCGGGCCTGCACACCGTGCTCGGCGTCGACTACACGCTTCAGCCCGACACGTACTCGTTCGGCGCGCTCGTCAGCCAAAACCGCATCCTCGGCACCAGCCTCTACGCGCTCGCGAGCGGCGCGAGCATCTTCAACCGCGCGAGCGGCGCGGCCGAGGGTTCGCGCGGCAACTTCGTGTTCGGCGACCCGCTGCGCGAGACCCGCCAGCGCTGGGCGTACAACGTGAGCGTCTACTGGGACGACGAGATGTCGCGCTATCTGCTCGCGAACGGCCACACGGCGAGCTACGACGCGCCGGGGACGCCGGAGGACGACGCCATTCCGAAGGAGTATCGCGCGCGCCGCTATATCGGCGGTTACGAAGCCGTGCGCTCGTTCGGGCTCGTCGAAAAGTACGACCTCTACTTCGGCATCGAGCTCGATCGGCGTGAGAACCAGCACACGCCCGGCGTCAACGAGAGCCCCGTCGCCGAACGGGAATTTCTCGACGCTTGGGTGCCGCTCAGCGATACGCGCGTGAGCCCCTTCGTGCAGCTCCGGACGCACGTCGAGCACTACCTGCACACCGCCAACCTCGAGACGCTCGCTTTGGCCGAGGACTATCGGCTCGGTCCCGAAGCGCTCTTGCGCGTCTATCCCGCCAGCTCGAAATTCGCGTCGACGCGCAATTTGCTCGGCGTGCTCGCGGGAGCTTCGCTGACGTTGGCGCTCGGGGACGGCCTCTTACGCGGCGTCGCTGAAAACCGCATCGAGTACGAATTCGAGGGCCGCCACGACGCCGACGTGCTCGCCGAGCTCCGTCTTGCGACTCCGACCGTCGCCGGGATCGGTCGCTTCGTCTTCGACGGACTCTTCCGCGACCGCTACGAAAACTACCTCAATCGTTATTTCGAGCTCGGCGGCGACACGCGCCTGCGCGGCTACCCGCACGCCGGCTACGAGAACAGCGCGCGGGGACCGGTCGCCGTGGCGCTCAACGCCGAGTTCCGTACCCGCTCGCTCGATATTTTCAGCGTGCACTCGGGTCTCGCGGCCTTCTTCGACGCAGGTGACGCCGCTGACGATGTTGGTCATTTGTACCTGCGCCAGTCGGCCGGCGTCGGGCTGCGCTTTCTGATCCCCGAGCTCGATCGCGTCGTCTTGCGAGCCGACTGGGCGTTCCCGTTCGAGCCGGCGCCGGGCTACACGACGTTCCCGGGCACGCTCTACGTCACGTACGAGCAAGCGATGAGCATGCCGAACCTAGAAACCCCGACGGTGACGCGGCCCAATCTGCACTGACTCGTCGTGCGGAACGGAGATCCAGGCGAAAGGCTATGCTACTCACGCAGGCTCGATGCGCGTTTTGGTCACGGGTGCTGCCGGCAAGCTCGGCTCTCAGACGGTGGCGGTGCTCGCGCGAGCGGGCCACGAAGTGCGGGCGACGGACATGCGCTTTCGCAGCGACCTCGCCGCGCCGCTCAGTCCCGCGAATTTGCTCGACGAGCACGCGCTCTACCCCCTGCTCGAAGGCTGCGAAGCGCTCGTTCACCTCGGCAATCATCCCAATCGCTTTGCCGGCCCATCGCCGCAGCGACTGCTCGCCGAAAACGCTGCGATGAACGCGAACGCCGTCTACGCCGCGCTCGACCGCGGCGTGCGGCAGATCGTGTTCGCGAGCTCGATTCAAGTGCTGATCCCGAGCGAGGAGATCCGCGACGCGCCGTACTACCTGCCGTACCTCCCGCTCGACGCGAACGCTCCCGCCAACCCCGGACTCAATCCCTACGCGCTCAGCAAGCAGCTGGCGGAGGAGCTCTTGCGGGTCGCCGCGCGCACGAAGCCCGAGCTCGCCGTCACGGTGCTTCGCTATCCGATGCTGTTCGGCGATTGGTTTCGCGCGCGCCTCGCGACGAACGGCGGGCGCGTGCCGCCCGAGCACGTGCACCTCGGTGAGGCGACGGCGCACCTCTCGTTCGAGGACGCCGCGCGGCTCATCGCGCTGGTGCTGGAGCGGCCCCGCGCCGGGTATCGCCAATATTTCCCCGCGCAGACGCTCGACTTCGTCAACGTCCCCCTGCACGCGCTCATCGAGCGCTTCTACCCGACCGTCGCGTGCCGGCAGCCCAGCGAGCGCATCGAGCGGCTCGTCGACATCACGGATCTGGAGCGCGACCTCGGCTTCGTTCCCGCGGAACGCGCGCGCGTTGAGCTCGCCCCAGCTTGAAATCAGGCGCTGTCGCTGGCCACCGCCTACAAACGTGCGATTCGCATCGTGAATGTCAGCTTCGTGTCGGCGGTGCCAACGCGGCGTCCAGAACCGAGACAACCGATCGGAGGGCGTCCGCAGCGGGCCTATTCGATAGTGACTGGACGGTCAGACATGTCTCCGCTAATTTCAGAGCCGTTCGTATCATTTCGGGAGGCAGGCTATCGGCCCCCCGCTGGATATTCCGCGTGGACGTGCTCACCGATGTGCTCGAAACGCTGCGTGCTCGCGGCGCTTGCTATGCGCGCCTCGAAGCGCAGTCGCCGTTCGGAGTAGCGCTGCCGAGCTCGACGCACGCGGCGTTTCACCTCGTGCTCGAGGGTAAATGCGTGCTCACGATGGACGGCCACGCCGACGTCGAGCTCAGCGGCGGCGATCTCGTCGCCGTGCCGCACGGCTTGCCGCACACGCTGGCCGACCACCCGAGTACGAAGCCGGAGCACCTGCGCGATCTGCTCGGCCAAGCCAAGCGGCTCGGCCCCGCGTCGCTCACCGTCGGCGGCAGCGGCGCACGGACGACGCTCGTTTGCGGCAAGATCGACTTCGAGGATCCGGTGGGGCACCCGCTGCTCGCGGCGCTGCCACCGCGCATCCTCTTGCGCGGCGGTTCGAACGCCCTCGTCGAGTGGCTCGATCCGACGTTGCGTTTCATCGCTTCGGAAGCGGGGTCGAAGCGCCCCGGGTCGCAGACCGTCGTGAGCCGGCTCGCCGACGTGCTCTTCATCCAGATCGTGCGCGGGCATCTGGCGGCTTCGTCACCCGAGACGAGCGGTTGGCTCGGCGCCCTCGGAGATCCGCAAATCGGCGCCGTGCTCGGCCTGATCCACGAAAATCCGGGTGGCGCCTGGACCGTGCAGTCCCTGGCCGAGAGCGCCGGCATGTCGCGCTCGGCCTTCGCCACGCGCTTCAATCGCCTCGTCGGCGAGCCTCCGCTCCACTACCTGACGCGCTGGCGCATGCAAAAAGCCCAGCGCCTGCTGCGCGACGACCGCGCCACGCTCGCCGACGTCGCCGCGCGCGTGGGCTACGACTCTGAGGCCGCGTTCAGCAAGGCGTTCAAGCGCGCCGTGGGGGCCGCCCCGGGCGTCTACCGCCGGCGCGCGCGCGCAGGGCTCGGCGTCGCGGCCTGACTGCCGCTCGCCCCGGCACGCGCAAGCGCTCGGTAGTGTATACTGCGCGTTTACTTCCCATGCGCCTGGCTCGTCGCTCTTTCTTCACTGCACCCTCGTTCTGGCTCTCACTCACGCTGCCGTTTGCGGTGGCGTGTGGCGGTGACAAGACGCCCGCCGGCGACGACAGCGCCGGCACCGGCGGCACGACGGTAGGCGGTCACGGCGGCAGCACGAGCAGCGCCGGCCAAGCCCCGGGTGGCTCGCCCGGGACCGGCGGTACGGGCGGCAGCGTCGGTGGCACCAACTCGGTCGGTGGCAGCGCCGGTGGCGGGACGACGAGCGGTGGTAGCGCGGGCGTACCCGTCGCAGGCCGGGGCGGCAGTTCGGGGACGGCGGGGGGAGGTGCGGCCGGAGCGGGCGGCACGAGCGCAGGCGGTGCGGCGGGGCTAGGCGGCGGTGCGCCGGGCGGGCAGGGCGGCAGCGGCGGCATGACTGCGGTCGGCGGAGCGAGCGGCTCCGGCGCTGCGAGCGGTTCCGGCGGCACGGCCAGCGGTGGCACGGCGGGCGCGGCCGGCGGTACGGGTACCGGCTTCTTTTCGGACGATTTCGAGGCGGGCACGGCGGGCATGCAGCCGCCCGGCTGGGATAACTTCATTTCGTACGTGAAAAACGGCATGAATCCGAACGGCTCGATTCTCGCGCTCGTGGACACGATGCACGTGCACGGCGGGACCAAAGCCGTGCACTTCCATGGCGACGCCAATCCCGCGCAGATCGTGAAGGCCCTGCCCGCGGGCATGACCAAGCTCTACGTGCGCGCCTGGTTCTACATGACGCGCAAGCTCGGGCAGCAGACCGACATGAGCGCGAACCACGAGACACTCATCGCGCTCAGGCGCGTGTCGGGCGGCGCCAACGACGAGGTGCGCTTCGGCGAAATCAAAGGCACGGTCGGCGTGAACGAAGTGCCGACCGACAACATCGCGCCCACGATGGACAAATGGCACCTCGCGACGGGACCACTCGTGCCCGCCAAGACCTGGGCCTGCCTCGAGGTCGCGTTCCTCGCCGACAGCTCCCCCAACACGCTGAAGTCCTGGCAAGACGGCATGACGCTCTTCGACGTGACGAGCGTCGGCAAGGACCAGTGGCAAAACAACACGATGCCCGCCGACTGGCTCGCTCAAAAATTCGGCGGTACGCCCTCGGAAATCGTGCTCGGCTGGCAGAGCTTCAGCAGCGCGGCGAACGACGTGTGGATGGACGACCTCGTGCTCGGGACGGCACCCATCGGTTGCAACTAGACTCGAGTTGGGAGGTCTTGGAAGGAAAGATCACGATCGTCGAGGAGGCGCGACCCACGCGAGAGAACCGGCGGGGCCGGCGCATTGTGGGCTTGCAGGCGAGTACGTCGCGGCGTCGGCTCGGGCGAAGCAGTGTCCATTTTTGGGGTTTGGGGAGCACGACGATCTCGCGCAAAGTCCTGCGTCCCCTGCCGATCACCGACCCACAACGCGCCGGACTCGCCGGTTTGTTACGTTGGCGGTCGCCGCTCACGCCGATCGCGATCTGGTTTTCCAAGACCGTAAACTAGTGTCAGCGCGCTACGCGCCGGTAGCTAACTTTGGTGATCGCCTCTTCGACGAGGCTCGTGCGAGCGCGCGGGTCGCCTTCGAGCTCGGGCACGAGGATCAGCCGGTGAGCGAGGACGTGCGGCGCGACGGCGCGGACGTCGTCGGGGGTCACGAAGCCGCGCCCGCCGATCACGGCGTGCGCCTTGGCGGCGCGGAGCAGCCCGAGCGAAGCGCGCGGCGAAGCACCGAGCACGACGCGTGGATGCTGCCGCGTGTATTGGCTGAGCGCGACGGCGTACGCGAATACGTCGTCCTCGACGTGGACGCGCGCGGCGATGGATTGCAGCTGCAGCGCGTCCGCCGGGTTCAAGACGACGAAGGGCGACGGCGGCGCGACTCCGTGCGCGCGTAGCATCGCCACCTCGTCTTTTTCCGCCGGATAGCCCATCTGCACGCGCACGAGGAAGCGGTCGATTTGCGCTTCGGGCAGTGGGTAGGTGCCCTCGAGATCGATGGGATTCTGCGTCGCGAGCACGAAGAACGGATCGGGCAGCTCGAAGCGATCGCCTTCGATCGTGACCTGCCGCTCCTGCATCGCCTCGAGCAGCGCCGACTGCGTCTTGGCGGGGGCGCGGTTGATCTCGTCGGCGAGCACGACGTTGGCGAAAATCGGTCCGGCACGCAGCGAGAACGAGCCGTCACGCGGGTTCAAGACGTAGGTGCCCGTGATGTCGGCGGGCAAGAGGTCGGGCGTGAACTGCACGCGGCGTACGCTGCAGCCGAGCGTCAGCGCGAACGCCTTGACGAGCGTCGTCTTGGCGACGCCCGGTACGCCCTCGAGCAAGACGTGCCCGCGCGCGAGCAGGGCGAGCAGCATCACGTCGACGGCGCTGAAATCCCCGATGTAAACGCGGCTGACCTCGCGGCGCACCCCGTCCAAACGCTCACGAGCGGCTTCGATTTCGTTGACTTGAAGGGCCTGCATCAGGCGCTCCCGAGCTTACGCTCGTCGATCTGCGTGAGGATCTCCATCATCTTCTCGTGCAGCTTGACGACCTGGGCGGTCCCCAGCCTGAGCTTTTGGCCGCTGCCGAGCCGGTCTACAGCGCGATCGAGCTCGCCGAGTAGCGCGGCCAGGTCGAGGATCGCCTGCTGCCCGAGGATTTGCCGCGCTTTGACCTCTTCGAGCAGCCGGCCGGCGGCGGCGCGGGGGTCGGTGCCGAGGCGTTCGGCCAAGCCTTCGGCGAGCGCGCTTCTGAGTTCCGCGAGAACGAGCGCGCGGTCGGTCGCGGGGGCGGCGAGCAAGGCGGCGCGTCCGGCGACGCCGCCTTGGCCGATGAGCGGCGTCGGCAGCGCGTAGCGCGGCACGTAGCGCCGGTACGCGCGCAACGCGTATTCGAGCGACCACACCAAGGCGACGGCGAGCGCGCCGGCGGCGAGCACGATCGCGACAGTGCTCGAGAGCCCGTTGTCCTCAGCCGAGCGCAGGGCGTCGCGCAGGCCGCTCGCGAGGTCGCTGAGCTCGCGCAACGGCCCCGCAGCGCCGCCGTAATGACCGCGCTGCGCGAAGGCGTTCGTCACGATGTAGAGCTTGCCGGGATGCCCGGGACGTTCGTCGCGGTCCACGAGATATTCGACGAGGTGCTTGGCGAAGGCGCGATTGCCCGGGTAGCGGAGCATCAGGTTGATGAGCACCGAGGGGTCGCCCATGGCGAAGACGCGGCCGCGCTTCTCGATCACTCCCGTGACGGCGAGCGTGGCGTTCGGCTCGCCGAGCGCGGGAATTTCGAGGACGGGCGTGAGCTTCTGGTGCGTGAGCGCCGTAGGATGGTTCGTGACGATGCGGTCGACGTCGCGCATCGTCGGGTGCCGGCTTTGCTCCTGCCCGGCCACTTCTTGCAGCACGGGCAGCGCGATGGGCAGATCGTTGTTGCCGCGCAGCACCTGGGCGGGCCGGAGCGGCGCTTCGACGCGCTGGATGTGATAGCGGTTCAAAAAGCTCGGCGCGCGCCCGCGATCGTCGAGCAAGGCCACGCGCCCGCCCGCCGCAAGGAATGCCCCCATCTCGTCAGGGTCGAGCTCGACCTCGGGGTGGAGCACCATCACGCCGTCGTTCGCGTCGAGCTTGCCGTAGTCGAGGGTGCCGACGATCTCGACGCGGTCACGGCCGAGCTCGGTGCGTGCGATTTCGAGGAGCTCGCTCGTGCCTTGCCACTCCGCGTCGTTGACCTCGAAGGCGGCCTCGCTCACCTTGGGCAGTAACAGCGCCATCAAAACCGCTGCAAAGGCGGCGACGCGGCATAAGCTTTTGTCCACGGGGACCGTATTATGAGGCGAAGGTCGAGCCCCCACACCCCCAGACATGTGGCTTCCCGGTCCGGCGGCCAAAGCTCTTCGTTAGAACTTGACCAGGCGTATACCCTAGCTAGATTGCATAGAGCGGCCCGTAACAGGGCGGACACCAAGGCAACCCAGGCATGCTGCCCCCCTTCATCATCGACCAGATCAGGCGACGCGAAGAGGAAGAGAGCCGTAAGCACGAGCTCGAGCAGCCTCGTCTCGAGCTGCCGGAAGACGTGTACCCCCCTCCGCGTGAGCGGCGCCCTTCCGAGGATCGTCCCGAGGACGAGCACAAGCGCGGCATCGTCATTCTCGAGCTCTGACGAAATCGGGCGAGCGCGCCAAGTCGGCGTGTCGAAGCCGGTTGCTCGAGCGGGGTCGAGCCTCTACGCTCCGCCGCCCGCATGGCGCAGAGCTCCTGGGTTGGCCTCGCTTTCATCCTGAGCGGATGCTTTTTGTCCGGCGAGGGCGTGTCCCCGCCCAAGGATCGCACGGTTTACTTTCCGGTCGGACTCGCGCTCGACAGCGGCGCCCGGCACCTGTTCATCGTCAATAGCGATTTCGATCTCCAATACAACGCGGGCACGCTCGAGAGCTGGGACCTCGACGCGCTCCGGGCGCGACTGCCCGTCGCGTGCAAGAGCGACGCCGACTGTGACGGTGGCAACGTGTGCGACTGCGCTGACGCCGCTGTGTGCAGCTCGCAACGGACGAGCGGTGTGCCCAGCAACTGGTGCGTCGCGCCGGGTACCCCCAAACCGTGTCCGTTCTCGCGCGAGCTCAGCGCCTCGGAACGACAGCTCTATCCCGGGCGGTGTTCGTCCATCGATCCGCTGAGCGCAACGGGCGGGTACCGCGCGATCCACCAGGACTCGGTCGAAATCGGCGCGTTCGCCACCGACGTGATCTACCGAGCGCGGCCGCCCTCCGCGCCACCGGATCAGCCCGGGCGCTTGTTCGTCCCGGTTCGCGGCGACGCGACGCTGCACTGGATCGACGTGGACGACGACGGCAATCTCTACTGCGGTCAGTCGGATCCCGGCGCCGACGGCGCGTGCGCGCACAGCCACCGCCGCGGCGACAACCCACAGGCGGAAAATACACGCGGTCTCGCCATGTTGCCCGAGCCCTTCGGTATCGACGCGAGCGAGTCGGGCGAGTGGATCATGGTGTCGAACCAGTCCTCGTTCGCGACCGGGCTCTTCCACAACGCGTGGGCCGCGGGCGGCGGTTACGGCAACGGCCCGACCTATCAGTACACGATCGCGGGACTGTCGGCGCAGCCGATCGGCGTCGTGGCCGTGCCACGCTCGCGCGCCTCCATTGCCGTGAACGAACCTGAGTTGCCGGAGTTTCTGGTTGGCTTCCGTGGCGCCGCTCAGATCGATCTGTTGCGCGTGTATCCCGACGCCGACTCTTCGCCGCCGCGCCCGTACGCGAAGGCGCCCAATTCGAGCCCGATCCTCACGAACTCCAACGGCGGGGATTCGCGCGGCATGGCGATCGACGTGTCGGTGCGAAGACGAGCGGAAGCGACCTGTGCGGCGCGCCACGGCGTGAGCGACGATTGCGCCAGCGGAGTGAGCGCCTGCGATTTTCCGAGCGACTACATCGACTGCGTGCAGCAGGCGGCCGCCACGCCGCTCGACGTGCTGGTCACGAATCGAGCGCCGGCGAGCCTGATCTTAGGCGAGACGCGCCAGGTCATCTCCGACGCCGTGAGTTACGACTTGCCGACCTTCGCCGCGACGTTCCCGCTCGAGTTCGGGGCCGCGCGCGTGGTGACGGGTGAGATCACGAACGCGCGGGGCGAGCGGGAGCGTCGCGCGTTCAGCGTGAGCTTCGACTCGCGCCGCATCGATATTTTCGATCCCGCGCGCGGGCGCGTCGAAGCCGGCATCATCACGGGCCGCGGGCCGCAGGCGATGGCGATCGACGCGGAGCACGCGCTCGGCTACGTCGCGCACTTCACCGACTCGTACATCGGCGTGGTCGATCTCAACCAGAAGCACGCGGAGACCTACGGCGTCATGATCGCCATGATCGAGACGCCGTCTGCGCCCAGGGCGTCCAAGTGAACATGCGGCGATTCGTCTCGGCTGGTGTTGCGTTCTTCGGGGTCGTCGTCGCGGCCCTCGGTGTCCACGGCTGCAACAAGCAGTCCGTCACGGTGAACTTGCGCTCGCTGCAAAACAGCACCGAGGTCACCTTCGTCTGCCGCGGCGCGACGGAGCAAGGCATCGACCACGGCCTGGCGCTGAACGAGTGCCCCGATGTCGTGAACATTCCGCCCGAGCGCAAGATATACGCGCTCTTGACGCAGAACTCGACGAACGAGATCGCGATCATCGATCTCGCGTACCAGAAGGTCATCGACGTGGATCCGGGGGTGCCGGGCTACACGTTCTTGCGCCTGCCGGGCCGTCCCGGCGCTCTCACGACGACGCCGGGTGGCGAAGCGAGCTTCGTCGGCCTCACGACGCCGGGTAAAACCGGCATCACCGCGATTCCCACCACGTGCCTGGGCGCTCCGCACAGCGGCCAGAGCGCGCGCGACCTCACGACGTTCGCGGCCTGCTCGCTGCCGTCGCCGCCCGGGGACATGGCCATCGTGGTCGAGCCGCCCGCTGCGGACGGCACCATTTACGCGACGTGCGATGGGAGCGAGACACAGAGCGCCGACCCTCCTCCGAGCGCAGACCCGACTCGCGACTGCGTCGCGAACCTCGGACTCGAGCACGGCCCCGCGGGCCGACGCAAGCTCGTGGTGGCCCTGCCGGAGACCGGGCAGCTGGCGGTGATGGACGCCCAGAAGCTGCTCGATCGAGCGCAGGGCAGCTTCGCTCCGTGCACCATCGAAAAACTCGTCGACTTGGACGCGTCGCCCGACGCGAGCGGACAAATGCAGGTCCCACCCCCCGATCTCGAGGGCGGCTGCACGCCGAATCGGCCCGCGTCGCCGCCCTTGCCGGCGAACGCGCGCTCGCGGCCGAGCGGCATCGCCCAGTCGGCCGACGCCAAGTTGTACGTGGGTGATCTCGGCGTCCCCGCCGTGCACGTGATGGACGTGACGTCGGTGTGTGGGATGCGGGAGCTGCCGCCGCTCTTGCCCATGGCGTTCACGCAGCCGGACCGGCTCGTGACGTCGTCGCACGTCGCCGTGAGCCCGCTCACGCCTTCAGGTCACCGCTACGTCTATGCGATCGATGCGACCGACACGCCGACGAGCGTGATGGCGTTCGACGTGAGCCCGGGCAGCACGGACCGCACGCCGATCGTGCGCAACGGCTCGTCACGCCAGCCGCGGGAAGTGCCCGATCGCATCTCCTTCGGCACGCCGATCCAAGACATCGACTTCGCCTATCGTGATTTGCCGCGGGAGGACCTCGATACGGGCGTCGCGGAGGTCGGCGTGCTCTGCGATCCCAATCCGGACGCTCCCACCGACCCGCCCTCGCCCGGCGTGCAAAACCGAACGTCGGGCGATTACACGCAGGGCGCGCGGCCGCATCTTTTGCGCGGCCTCTTCGGGCTCGCGCTGCTCACGAGCGGACAGGTCGTCATCATCGATATCGACGACTTCGACGCGCCGTGCCGGCGTCCGACGACGACCAATCCCGACGCGAGCGAGCCGGACTTCCGCGGCTGCGTCGGTGACACGATCCCGTACTCGTATCTCACGCTGGACGGCACCCCGAACGGCACGCGTACCGTGTCGGGTGAGGTGAGCTGCAACATGGTCGAGCCGCACCGTCCGCGCACCTCGGCGTTCGGCATTTCGGCGCCGACGCTGGGCGTCGGCGCGCCGTCGTTGCGCGGCTTGCCGCAGTTCGCGTTGCCCCCCTCCGTGGCGAGCCTCGATCCGAGCCAGGCGCCGAAGCTCTTGGCCGTGCCGTTCGAGAATCCGGGCGGCGTGGCCGTCGAGCCCGAGGTTTACGTCGGTACGACGTTGTATTCGATCGAGAACTCGAGCGGACAGCTGTCGGTGGATCCGAGCAACGCCCACCAGCTAAGCTCGTTGACCTTGCCGTTCTACGAGCCCCGCTCGTACGCGACCGGGGACGAACACGTCGAAGTCACCTACGAGGGCCGCGTCTTTTCGGCCGCGAAGCTCAGCGGATTCATCACGCCGGACCCCGCCAAGCCCGCCTCCAATTCGGAGCCGGAAGGCCTCCTGCTCAACGACTCGACGGCGTTCTTCTGCGACAGCGGGGTCTACGATCCGCAGGCGATGACCGAGTACGCGACGAACGAGCTCGGCATCAAAAACGGAGCCGCGACGTTCGGCGCCGTGCATGGCGATTACGTGCAGGTGACAGGCGATTACCCCGACATCCTCGACGCGTACTGGCACACCGCGCCGCACGATCGCGCTTACTGCAGGGAAAAGTTCGGCGAGCCGCCGCACCTCGGCGCCACGGACGTCGAGTCCGAGCTCGCGGTAACTCGAGATCTGACCATCACTGCGGCGTATCAGGATCACCTCGAGCTGACACCTCGACTGCCGGCGGGTTGGACGTCTACGGACTGCACGAACAACCAGGGGACTCATTATTGTCCTCCGACCCCGGAGGACTTCGCGACCTGTTTTCCGGCCGGGATACGCTACACGGTGCGGGGCGCCAACCAGTGGGTCTTGCTCAGCAATCGGCCCGAGGCGACCTACGACATCATCTCTCAACCTTTCACGCCGGAGCCGACCGCCGAAGATCCCCATCCGAAGACGACGTATCGCTGCATCCGTGATTGCGATCCACGCAAGCGCTACTTCCGAAATCGGGTATTCGAGGTGGGGCTGCCACCGGGGTGCTTGCAGGCCGGTACTTGCGCGGGGATTGACGTCGGTGAGGCGACGAGCCTCGACGGGCCCTGCTTCTACGACGGCAAGAACGCCGACGGCAGCACGCGCGGTCTGAACCTCGACGACCCAGGTGCGGCCTGCATTTTCGAGAATTTGACGGCGCGTTTCGGCCTTTATCGCGGGACGCAGCCGAGCGTGCGCGGCATGCGCTTCGCCTGGGACACGACGAGCGGCTTTTACCCGCTCGCGGCCTCGCTCTCCGCCGTGTCGAGCGCCGTGCTCCCGCAGCGGGTGCGTTACTTGTCGGAATACCAGTCGCTCGCCGTCGTCAACGCGGCAAGCCTCGGGTTTGGGTTTTCGCTGATGAGCCTCGATACGCTGCGGATCGAGGATCCGTGGCCGCTGTATTGAGGCCCGCGGCCGGGAGGCACGACGCGTGAACGCCAAGGCGACGCCCGTGATGCAACAGCACGCGGCGGCCAAGCGCGCCCATCCGGACGCCATCGTCTTCTTCCGCCTGGGCGATTTTTACGAGATGTTCGGCGACGACGCCGTGCTCGGCGCGCGCTTGCTCGATTTGACGCTCACGAGCCGAAATCGCGGGAAGCCGGACGAGATCCCGATGGCGGGAGTGCCGCACCACGCGGCCGCGGGCTACGTCGCGAAGTTGCTCGAGCTCGGACACAAGGTGGCCCTGTGCGAGCAGATGGCCGACCCTGCCAAGGTCAAGGGCATCGTCCCGCGCGAGGTCGTGCGGGTCATCACGCCGGGGCTCGTGACCGATCGCGAGCAGCTCGACGCGGGCGCGAACAATTACCTGGCGGCGATCGAGCTCGGTGCGAGCGCCGTGGGGCTCGCGCTGCTCGATCTGTCCACCGGCGAGCTTGCGGCAGCCGAGCTCGCCGACGCGACGCTGCTCTTCGCCGAGATCGGCCGCGCGCATGCCCGTGAGGTATTGCTCGGGGCGGCAACGGACCTCGAGCCGGCGGCGCTCGGCGCCGTCAAGGCGGGACTCGCCGCGCTCGGCCGTTTTGCGCTGCGCGACGACGCGCCGCTCGCCGAGGCTGAGCTCGTCGCCTCGCTCGGCGAGCTCGCCGACGACGCCGAGCGCGTCCCACCCGCGGCCCGGCGCGCCGTCGCGCGTGTCTTGCGCTTCGCGCGTGCCTGCAGCCCGGGGGCGCCGCTGCCGGTTCGGCGCATCGCACGCTGGGATTCCAAGGCGACGCTCGTGATCGATCCAACGGCTCAGGGGCACCTCGAGCTCGTCGAGAGCCCCGCGGGGCGCGCGGCGTCCCTACTCGGGGTCATGGATCGCACGGTGACGCCGCCCGGCGCGCGCTTACTCCGGCGGCGCTTGCTCACGCCCCTCGCCGACGTGGCGCGCATCCGCCGGCGGCTGGATCAAGTGGAGCTCTTCGTACAAAACCCGCGGCTGCGCGAAGAGCTACGCGCGGCGCTCGCGGGCGTGGGCGATCTCGAGCGCCTCGCGATGCGCGCCGCCCTCGGCGAGGCGACACCGCGCGAGCTCGGCGCTCTGCGCGACGGCCTCGGCGGCGCGGCGGAGAGCGTTCGCGTGCTCGACTCGCAGAGCGACGCGGCCATGCGCGAGACGCTCGGCCTCGCCGCGCCGGTGGACACCGTGTCCGAGCTCCGTGCCGAGCTCGAGCGCGCGCTCGTGGAGCGGCCGCCGCAGCAGCCCAAGGACGGTGCCGTGTTCCGGGCCGGCTACGACCCCGAGCTCGCTGACCTCGCCGGGCTCGCAAAGAGCGGCGCCGAGCGCATGGTCGAGCTCGAGGCGCGCTTTCGTCAAGAGACCGGCATCGGCTCGCTCAAGCTGCGCTACACGCGCGTTTTCGGCTGGTACATCGAAGTGACGCGCACCCACGCCGCGCGCGTGCCCGAGCATTTCCGGCGCAAGCAAACGGTCGCGAGCGGCGAGCGCTACACGACGGCCGAGCTCGACGAGCTCGCCGATCGCATCCTGCACGCCGAGGAACGCCACCGCGAGCGCGAGCTCGACCTCCTGCGCGCTCTCGTCGCGCGCGCGGGCGCGGAGAGTGAACGCGTCAAAGCGCTCGCGGCGCGCATCGCACGTTGGGACGTCGCGGCGGGGCTCGCCGATACGGCGCACCGTTACGACTACGCGCGCCCCGCCGTCGACGAATCCGATGAAATCGTGCTGCGCGACGGGCGTCACCCCGTCGTCGAGCGGCTCGCCGCGCAGGGCCGCTTCGTGCCGAACGACGTGACGCTGTCGCTCGGCGCCGAGCGGCTCTGGCTCGTCACCGGTCCGAACATGGCGGGCAAGAGCACCTTGCTCCGCCAGGTCGCGCTCTCCGTCATTCTCGCGCAGATGGGCAGCTACGTGCCGGCGCGCAGCGCGCGCATCGGGCTCGTCGATCGTGTGCTATCGCGCGTCGGCGCGAGTGACAATCTCGCGCGCGGCGAGAGCACGTTCATGGTCGAAATGCGCGAAACCGCGGAAATTCTGCGTTCCGCGACGCGCCGCTCGCTCGTGATCCTCGACGAAATCGGCCGCGGCACGAGCACCTTCGACGGACTTTCGATTGCTTGGGCCGTCGCGGAATACCTCGACGACGCCGTCGGCTGCCGCGCGCTCTTCGCGACGCACTACCACGAGCTCACGGCGCTCTCGGAAGCGAGCACTCACGTCGCCAACTACTGCGTGAGCGCGCGCGAGCTCGACGGCGACGTGGTCTTTTTGCATCGCTTGCAACGCGGCGCCGCGAGTCGCAGCTACGGCGTGGCGGTCGCCAAGCTCGCCGGGCTGCCCGAGCCCGTGCTCGCCAGAGCGCGCGCCATCCTCGAGACGCTCGAGCAAGACGGCAAGCAGCAGCCGGCCAAGCCGAAGGCGGCGCATTCCGACCAGCTCGGGCTTTTTGCCGCGAAGACCGGTGACTCGCCCGTGGAGCGCGAGGCGCTCGCGACGCTACGCGCGCTCGATCTCGACCGTTTGACGGGGCTCGAGGCGCTGCAGCTGCTCGCGCGGCTCAAGCAGCGGCTGTAGTCTCCCGCCGCAATCAACGCCGTTTCGGCGGCGGCGGCTCCGCGTTGCGTCCGTCCTCGGGCCAGGCATGCCGCGGGTAACGGCGCATGAGCTCGCGGCGGACGGCCGGATAATGACGTTCCCAAAAGCCCGCCAAATCGGTCGTCACTTGCACCGCGCGCTGGTTCGGCGCGAGCAGATGCAAGGTGAGCGGCACGCGGCCGCCGAGAATGTGCGGACCGCGCGCGGCGCCGAAGAAGTCCTGCAGGCGTGATTCGACGAACGGCGCGCGTCCGCTCTCGTAGTGTACTTCGACGCTGCGGCCGCCGCCGAGCCGCACGCGCTCGGGCGTCTCCTCCTCCAGCAAGCGACGCTGGGCGGGCGAGAGCTCGGCCGTGACGAGCGAGAGCCAATCGAGCTCGGCGAGCTCGGCAAAGGAGCGCGCCTGCGTCGCGGCCGTCTCGAGGGCGTGGGCGAGGCTGGTCGAGGGATCGGCGGGGAAATCCGCTTTCGGAAAGTGTTCGGCGAGGAGCGCGAGGCGGGTCGCGAGCTTCAGCGCCGCTTCGCTCTTCAAATAGCGTGTCGGCTGTTCGCGCGCCGCGGCGACGAGCACGCGCGCGGTTTCGGGCGAGGCTCGGGCAGCGCTTCGACTCTCGTCGAGCACGACGGCGCCGAGCCGCATCGACGCGACGCTCTCGACGCGCTCCCGTTCCGAGGACCAGACGAGCTCTTCGCGCATCTCGATCGCGTCGCCCGCGAGCTCGAGCAAGAGGTTCTCGCTGACGGCGCTCGCCCAGCGCACGACGGCGCCGCGTCCCGGCTGCTCTTCGGCGTCCACCGCCACCATGAGCTCGGCGTCGTGCACCACGCTTTGCTCCGAGAGCCGCGCGACGCGTCCGTTGGCGAGCACGAGCTCGCGCTCGCCGCGCTTGCGCCGGCGCGCGACGCGGTCCGGAAAGCCAGCGAGCACGGCGGCGAGGAGCGCCGCGTCGGCCGCTTCGGTGTCGGCGGGTGGGGGCGCCGTATTTTTCACGACGCGCGCGATTTGCCGCCGCGCCCGGGCGACCGCCTCGACGGCGCGCGGTTCGAGGCCGAGCGAGCGCAGGCGGTGGTGCTCGAAGCGTGTGCTCTCCGCTTCGGCGAAGAGCTCGGCGAGCTCGAGTAGGTCCGAGGGCCCGCTTGCTGCGTGCGCGGCGGCTTCGAAACGCGCGCCGAAGGCGGTGCGGGTGCTCGTGCGGATGTCGCGTTCGCCGACGAGCGCGGCGATGAGCGCCGCTTCCTCGCCCACTCCGCGTCGCTCGCCTTCGACGACCAGCCGACCGAGTCGAGGCGGGAGCGGTAAGGCGGCGAGGCGGCGCCCGATTTCGGACAGCTCGCCGCTCGCCGTCACGGCGCCGAGTAGTCGCAGAAGCTCCTCGGCAGCAGCGGCGCTCGGCGCTGGGGGTGGCGTGAGCCAGCCGACGGAAGCGAGCGCGCCCTGGCCGCCCGCGCGCAAGGTGAGCGCGGCTTCCGCCAGATCGGAGCGCAGGATTTCCGGCGTATCGTGCTCGGGGCGGCTCTCGAAGTCACCGCGTGTGTAGAGCCGAAGCACGCGACCTGCGCTCGTGCGCCCGGCTCGGCCCGCGCGCTGCGTGGCCGAGGCTCGGCTGACCTTTGCCGTCACGAGCGTCGAAAGGCCCGTCCAGACCGAGTGTCCGTCGACGCGGGCGAGGCCCGAGTCGACGACGGCCGTCACGCCCTCGATCGTGAGCGATGATTCGGCCACGTTGGTCGAGAGCACGATTTTGCGCCGCTCGCTCGGTTCGACGGCGCGCGCTTGCTCGGCGATGGGCAGGTCGCCGTGCAGCGGAAGCACGAGCACGCCCCGCTCGCTCGCGAGGGTTCCGAGGGCCTCGCCCGCGCGCCGAATCTCGGCGGCGCCCGGCAAGAAAACCAAGATGTGTCCGCTACTTTGCTCGTCGAGCAGCCGGCGGACGGCACTCGTCACCTGCTTTTCGAGTGGGCGCTCGTCCACCGCGGGCAGGTGCTCGACGCTGACGGGGAAAGCGCGGCCCTCGCTGCGCAGGCGCGGCGCGCCAAGGAAGGCTGCGACGGGTTCGGCGTCGAGCGTCGCGCTCATCACGACCAGGTCGAGCTCGGGGCGCGCACTCCGTCGCAGGCGCGCGAGTAGCGCGAGCAACAGATCGCTCTCGAGGTGGCGCTCGTGGAATTCATCGAGCACGACGGCACGGACGCCCCGTAGCTCCGGATCGTCGAGCAGGCGGCGCACGAGCACGCCCTCGGTCACGTAGCGCACGCGCGTGTGCGGGCCAGCCACGTCCTCGAAACGCACGCTATAGCCGACCGTTTCTCCGAGCTTGAGCGAGCGTTCGCTCGCGACGCGGCGCGCCGCCATGCGTGCGGCGAGGCGGCGCGGCTCGGTCACGATCACCTCACCACGGCCGTCGCCCGCGGCATGGAGCGCCCACGGCACGCGCGTCGTCTTGCCCGCGCCGGGCGGTGCCTCGAGCACGAGCGCGTGCTCGGCCGCGACGCGCGCGAGGATTTCCGGGATCACGGCGTCGATCGGCAGCGGAGCGAGCAAAGCGGCGTTCGCGGCCATCGGGTTCAGCTACGCGGGTACGCCGCGACGGGATCGCGATCTCGGCGTCCACGCAGAGGCAAGTCGTGCCCAAAACTCGCGTGAGAGTCTCGGAAGGCCAGATCACGATCTGGTGGAGAGACCAACGGCCACGCGAATGCTCTGGCGAACCCAACGCCGGCCTGCTTCTGACCGAATTGGGCGCAGGGCGGTTCCCTGAGCCCGCTCCAAGAGCGGAAGCGCTCGAGAAAACCGAAAACACCGAGAGAAATGTGAGCGCTGACACTAAGATGCGCCGGTATGGCCCGGCTCGGCGCCCTCTTCGACATGGATCGGACGCTGGTCAAAAAGGACACGGCGGGACTTTACACGCGTTACCGGCGTGATCGAGGAGAAGTCACGCTGCGCGACGCCCTGCGCGTGAGCTGGTGGATGGCGCAGTACACGCTCGGTGTCATCGACGCGCCGCGCGTCGCGCTGCAGGCGCTCGAGCACTTCCGCGGTACCGAAGAGCGCGCGCTCATCGAGTCGTGCGAGGGTTGGTTCAAGGATTACGTGCTGCCCCACGTGCAGCCGGCCGGGCGCGCCGCCGTGGAGCGGCACCGCGAACAGGGCGATCTCGTCGCGATCGTGACGGGCGCCACGAAATACGCCGCGCAGCCGCTCGCGCTCGAGCTCGGCATCGAAGAAGTGGTGTGCACGGAGCTCGAGCTCGACGCCGACGGCCGCTTCACCGGGCGCCCCATCGACCCGCTCTGCTACGGCCCGGGCAAGCTCGAGCGAGCGCGCCGGCTCGCCGAGCGGCAGGGCTTCGAGCTCGCCGAAGCGACGTTCTACAGCGACAGCATCACCGATTTGCCGCTGCTCGAAGCCGTGCGACATCCGCGCGTCGTCAACCCCGACGCCCGTCTCCGCCGCCTGGCGCGCCAGCGCGGCTGGCCCGTCGAGCAGTGGTGAGCGGCCCTCACCCGCGCGGCGTCGCGTCGAGCACGAGGTAACGCAGGCGGCCGACGATGACGTCGAGCGCTTCCGCGTTTTCGCCGCCTTCCGGCACGATCAGGTGCGCGAAGCGCTTGCTCGGCGCGACGTGCAAGAGGTGCATCGGTCGGACGCTGTCGTGGTACTGCCGCTCGATGTCCGCGATGTCGCGGCCGCGGTCGAGGATGTCGCGCCGGATGCGGCGCATGAGGCGGATGTCGTCGTCGGTGTCGACGAAGATGCGCAAATCCAAGACCTCGCGCAGCTCGCGCACGGCGAAGAGCAGGATGCCCTCGACGACGACGATGGGTGAGGGCGCGATGCGGCGCGTGGCGCGGCGGCGCGTGTGCGTGGAAAAATCGTACTCGGGGGCGTCGACGACTTGGCCGTCGCGGAGCGCCTCGAGGTGCGCGGCGAGCAAATCGTTCTCGAGCGCAGCCGGCTCGTCGTAGTTGACCATCGCGCGCTCGGCGGGCGCGAGGTGCGAGCGATCGCGGTAGTAGCTGTCCTGCTCGAGCACCGTGACGTCGTTCGGCAACGCCGCTTCGATGCGTTGAGCGAGCGTCGTCTTGCCGCTGCCCGTCCCGCCGGCGATGCCGATGAGGAGTGAATTTCGCTTCAAAGGTAGCTCATCCAGACGGCCTTCTTCGTGGCCTTCAGGTGAGCGTACCAGCGACAGAGCGGGTAGAGGGCGAGGAGCGCGACGATCCAGACCAAGTACGTGACGATCAGGGGAAATTCCGGGCTTCCGCCCGTGCCCTTGGGCGGCGGAGTGAACGCGGCCGCCGTGCCGAAACGTGCCACGGCGACGGGAATCGACGCGTAACGCAGCAGAAACAGGTGTGCGACGTAAAAGAGCAGCGGCACCTTGCCGAAATTGACGAGGAAACGCGAGCGGGCCGCGAGGGCCGGCGCGAACGCGAAGAGGACGAGCGCGGGGCCCAGCGTCACGAGCAGATAGTCGAGCGACGGCGGGTATTTCTCGACGTTGAAGAACGAAAGCAGCGTGAAGACCGGCGAGCGCTGCGTGCTCCAGGGTGCGGGATCGCCGTAGTGATTGACGGCGCGCAGCACGAAGAACGCGAGCGTGAGCGCGAGGCCGAGCTTCAGGCAGAAGCTACGCCGCCACGCGGGTGGCCGCTCCACGATCGGACCGAAGGCGTAGCCGAGCGCCATCACGCCGATCCAGGGCACGAGCGGATACGAGACGAAGAACGTGCGGCCGGGCCACGGTTTGAGCGCCGCGCGTTCGTGCAGGATGTTCCAGAACGGAGCGAAAGCGCCGAATTCGCGCGCGTGCACCCCGTCGAGCGCGTTGTGCCCGAGCACGAGCACGGCGCCGACGCCGAAGATGACTGGGCGGGGCGCGTAGGCGAGCCCCGCGAGCACGACGAGCGACCAGCCAATGGCCCAGATCACCTGCAGTACGGTGAAGTGGTAAAACGGATCCGGCACCCACATCATCCGGATCACGGTGAGCTCGAGCACGACGAGGAACAGGCCGCGCGACAGCAAAAAGCGCGTGCGCTCGCCGGGACTGCGCGTCCTGCCGTACAGGTAGGCGGCCGTACCCGCGAGCAGCACGAAGACGGGGGCGCAAAAATGCGTGACGAAGCGCGTCGCGAACAGCACGGGCGTCGTGTGGGCGAGATCGGTGGGGCGTATCCGAAAGCCCATCCAGAAGTCGCGCGCGTGATCGAGCACCATGATGGCCATCACGAGGCCGCGCAGCCAGTCGATGGCGTCGTCGCGGCGGGGGCGGGCCGCAGGCGCGACCTGCACGCCATCGAGAGGAGCTTCCGAGAGCACGGGAGCGGCCATGAGCTTCGCGGTTAGCCCATATAAAGCGCGCTGGACAGAGCGCCAGGCCTTCCGTAGGGTCCCCGCCGCGCATGGCGGTGTCTCCGACGGCAAAAGCACTGCCCGTCGCCGTGCTCGGCGCGGGACTCGCGGGCCTCCACGCGGGGCTCGAGCTCACGCGGCTCGGGGTCGAACACCGCGTTTTCGAGCGTCTCGCCTGGCCGGGCGGACACGCTACGACGACGTTCGATGAAGGCTACCGCTTCGATCGCACGGGCCACCTCTTGCACTTGCGCGATGTGGCGCTGCGCGAACGGGTGTGCGACTGGCTCGCGGGAGATCTGCGGGAAATCGTGCGACGGAGCGTGATTTGGTCGAACGGCGTTTACACGCGTTACCCGTTTCAAGCGAACACCTTCGGGCTGCCGCCCGCCGTCGCGAACGAGTGCGTGCTCGATTTCGTCAAAGCGCACTTTGCGGGGCCGCAGCCGCCCCCCCAAAATTTCGAAGAGTTTTGTCTGCAGCACTTCGGCGCCGGCATCACGCGGCACTTCATGGTGCCGTACAACGCGAGGCTCTGGGGTGTGGCCCCGCACGAGATCACGAGCGCGTGGTGCGAGCGCTTCGTGCCGCTGCCGACGCTCGAGGACGTGATCGCGGGCGCCGTGGGGCTCAATCAGCGCGAGCTCGGGTACAATCAGAAGTTCCTCTATCCCCGGCTCGGCATCGGTGAGCTGCCGCGCGCGATGTACCGGCGCTCGGCGCACGTCGAGCTCGGGCGCGAGCCGCGGCGCATCGATCTGGACGCGCGCGTGCTCGAGTTCGACGACGAGCGCGTGCCGTTCGACGTGCTGATCTCGACGGCTCCGCTCAAGGCGCTGCTCGGACTCATCGATCCGCTGCCGACCGCCGTGTTCGATGCGGCCCAACGGCTGCGTGCGACGCACCTCTATTATCTCGACGTGGCGCTCGAGCGGCAGCCGCGCACTGACTTTCACTGGTCGTACGTGCCGGAGGCAAAGTACCCGTTTTACCGCGTCGGCTGCTATTCGCACTTTTCGCCCGACCTCGTGCCGCCTGGCGCGGGAAGCCTCTACGTCGAGCTCGCCGATCGCAACGAGCCGGTGCTCGGCGAGCTCCTGCCGCGCGTGACCGCGGCGCTCGCGGAGATGGGCGTGATCGAAGGCGCGCGTCACGTTCGCTTCGCGCGCGTGCGCCGGATCGACTGCGCGTACGTCATCTTCGATCACGCCTATTACGACGCGCTCGCGGTGATTCGCCCGTTTCTCGCCGAGGCGCGCATCCTCTCGACGGGACGCTACGGGGGCTGGCAATACGGCGCGATGGAAGACGCGCTGCGCGAGGGCGCGGTCGCAGCGGCACAGAGCGTGGATCTGCTCGGAGGAGGAACGGCTCAGTGAGCGCTGAAGCGAACGGCTCCGCCGTCCACGTGTCCATCGTCATCCCCATCTACAACGAAGAGGGGATCTTGCACTCCGCGGTCGTCGACTTGCGCGAGCGGCTCGCTCCGCTCGGCTGGCGTTACGAAATCGTGCTCGCCGAGAACGGCTCGCGCGACCGCACCGTGCTCGTCGCGAACGAGCTCGCCGCCAAATACGGTGAGGTGCGCGTGCTCTCGACGGGCGCGCCGAACTACGGTCAGGCGCTGCGCGCAGGGCTGCTCGCCGCGCGCGGTGAGCTCGTCTTGTGCGACGAAATCGATCTGTGCGACGTGGATTTTCACCGCCGCGCCGTGGAGCTGCTCGAGAGCGGCCGCGCCGAGATGGTGATCGGCTCGAAGCTCATCTCGGGCGCTTCCGACGAACGGCCGTTCTTCCGCCACGCCGCGAGCCTCGTCTACACGGGGCTCCTGCGGGGCCTGCTCGATTTTCGCGGCAGCGACACGCACGGGCTCAAGGCTTTCGTCCGCGAGCGCATCGCGCCGATCGCCGAGAGCTGTCTCACGGACAAGGACGTGTTCGCGAGCGAGCTCGTGATTCGCGCCTACCGTGAGGGCCTCTTGAGCCTCGAAATCCCGATCCGCGTGAAGGAGAAGCGGCCGCCGTCGATCAATCTGCTCAAGCGCGTGCCGAACGTGCTCGGCAACCTGGCGAAGCTCACCTGGGCGATCCACGGCGACGAGATCCCCGTCAGCCGCCGCGCGCGCGCTCGCCGCGGCGGCTGAAGGCGGTTGCCTGGCGACGGTGCCGAGCTCGACCTCGCCGCGCCCGATCGCCAGCTCATCCGGCGTCAGCCTCCGAGCACCCTGCCCGGATTCAGGGCCCCCTCTTTCGAACCCGAGCCTCGCCCTGCATCACCCTCTCGGTTTGGCTTTCGCACTTGTCAGAGCCCTCCCGTCGAAGCCACGGAGTGCAGTCCCTCTGGGAATTTCGTACTTCTGCTTGCGAATTGCCCGGGGCAGATCGCCCCGTGGTTGCGCCGGGGTGGCCGAGCGAAACCCTTGACAGTGATGAACTCGGTCCCTAGCGTCTACGGGGTAGCCATCAGTTAGGGGCGCGCGGGTGGCTCGAAAATGCTGCGGGGAACGTTGGCGCGCGGGAAGCATGTGAATGACTGGGAGGAATCACGGATCGAGCGCGAGCGGCCGGCACCCCGTCGACGGCGCTCTGCCGTCGTCATCGAAGCAGGCAGACGACGGCTGGCTGACCACGGCCGCCGATACCGTCTATGCCGCACTGAGTCCGAAGGAGCAGGCTGTGCTTTTGGCCGCAGCGCGCGGGGCGGAAGACAAGGAGATCGCAGCAGAGCTCGGCTGCACCGTGTCCACGGTGCGCACACTCTGGCAACGCACCTACAAGAAGACGCACATCGCCTCGCGACGGCGGCTCGTCGCCGCGATCTGGGAGAAGGCTTGCGAGCTCGCATCGCTGTCATTTCTTGAACGACATGACAGGTTGGTTCGATTCGGCGAGAGTGCTCTGCGTGGAGGCTTCTCGAAATGGAGACCTCCACCAGACAAACCATTCAGTGCGAGGTGATTCATGTTCTCGAAAATCGCCAAGTTTGGGGCAACGCTAGCGGCGGCCGTGCTCGGCACCCTGGCCCCGGTCGCTGACGCGGGAGCGAATTTGAACACGCATGCGTCGGCGTTCCACGCGTACAACGCGGGGCAGGCGGAGCTCGCCGACTACGTCAGCGCCGGCGTGACTACGGCCGAGCCAGGCGGGCTTTGGATCGTCGCGCCGGTGGTTCGCTCCCCGGTGCCCTATGGGTATCAGGACTTCTACATCGACGGCGACAACCAGACTGGTAACACCACTCAATTTTACCTGTACTCGTTCGATTACCAAGGGAACTTAGAGTCGTCGGTGGCGTTCAGCTCGAGCGACCCGAGCTACAGCATCTATGAGACCCTGAACCCTATCTCGACCTACTCTTACGTCAGCCTGCTCGCGATTTTGCCCGGGGATCACGGGGGCACGGTGCGTGGCGTCACGGCGCTTCAGTGAATTTATCGAGCTGCGGTCAAGAGTTCGAAGCTCCTGACCGCAGCTCGGCCTCGGATTGATCCTTCGACGTGTGGAGGCAAAGATGTCAGCAAAGGCCGCTCTCGGAGCCGGCGCTAGCGTGCTCACGATCGCTGCCGCGGTCGTCGTCTACCGCAGTCTGCAAGCGCCGGAGCGCGCGGTGCGGCAAGAGGTCGTTGCGTCCGCGGCCGAACCCGCAACGGCAAGGAGCGAGATCGAGCTCGAACGCATGCGCGCGGAGCTGGGCCTTGTCCAGGGCCAGCTCCGCGCATTGCGAGAGCAGGTGACCGAGCGGAAAGCGCCTGAGGCGCCGGCACCCGTGGAAGCGCAGGAGCCACCAGACGAAGCAAGCATCCAGGAGCAGCGAGAGGAGAGCGCCAGGCGCTGGAAAGAGCACATGGCCGACGTCTCAGCGGCCTTCGAAAGCGAGCCGCTCGATCGACGCTTTGCGTCCGCGGCCCAGGCGGCGCTCGCCACCGCTATCGAGAAGAACCCAGTGGTCCAGGCAGCGGTCGGCAACGTGGATTGCCGTTCGCGCACTTGCCGCGTCGAAGTCTCGGACGACCGGAGCGGCAAGCTCGACAAGCAGCTGCCGCTGTTCGTGCAATCGGTAGGTGGAACACTGCCGTACATGCAGGCCGAACGCGTGGGAGACAGGCGCGGCCCGTCCAAGATGGTGCTCTATCTCACGAACGAGCGGCAACCGGTCGCCGCCAACGTGAAGTGAACTGAGGTCGCTCATGAGCTTCCTCAAAACCTTGGTCTTCTGCCGAACGCGTGCGAACCAGGTAGCGCCCGCCCGAGAACGAGAAATTCCTAGTGCAGCCGCCGTCAAAGCCCACTTCACCCAGCGGCTAGCTCGCGCGCACCATCACGTCGGCGAGCACTTTGCTGAACGCGACGGGGTCGGGGACTTGGCCCGACTCGGCTAGGTGCGCTTGGCCGAGCAAGAGCTTCGCGTAGAGCTCGATGCGCGGATCGTTGCGATCGGCCTTGAAAACGCCCTCGAGCTTCTCGATCAGCGGGTGCGTCGGGTTCAGCTCGAGGATGCGCGTGACTTTGGGCGCCTTTTGGCCGAGTTGCTCGAGCATGCGCTGCATGCGCGGTGTCATGTCGTGCTCGTCGCCCACGAGGCACGCGGGCGACGACGTGAGGCGCGATGACAGCCGCACCTCCTTGATTTCTTCCTGCAGGTGAACGCGGAGCGCTTGCAGCAGGTCGGCATACGTCTCTTGCTTTTGCTTGAGCTCCTCGGTCTCGCGCTGCCGCTCCTCGGCCGTGCCGAGCTCGACCTCGCCGCGCCCGATCGACTTGAGCGGCTTGCCTTTGAACTCGGGCGCGTGATCGAGCCAGATCTCGTCGACCGGATCGGAGAAGAGCAGGACCTCGTAGCCCTTGGCACGGAAGCTCTCGAGCAGCGGCGACTGGGCCGCGGCTTCCTTGGTGGGACCGAGCAAGAAATAGATCTCGGTTTGCCCTTCCTTCATGCGAAGGGCGTACTCTTCGAGCGAAGTGGGCTCGGTGCCGTGCGTCGTCTCGGCCCGCAAGAGCTCGAGCAGCTTGTCGCGATCGGCGCCGCCCGGCTCGAGTAGCCCTTCCTTGAGCACCGGGCCGAAGTTGCTCCAAAAGCCCGCGTACTCTTCGGGTTTCTCGCGCTTCATCTCCTCGAGCGCCGCGAGCACCTTTTTCACGAGCTGCTTCTTGATGATCTGGATCTGACGATCCTTTTGCAGGATCTCGCGCGACACGTTGAGCGACAAATCGTGGGCGTCGACGACGCCGCGCACGAATCGCAGGTAGTTCGGCACGAGGTCTTTGCATTCGTCGAGCACGAAGACGCGCTTGACGTAGAGCTCCACGCCGCGCTTCATCTCCGGGCTGTAGAGATCGAAGGGCGCGCGCGCCGGCAAGTAGAGGAGCGCGTACGCTTCGAGCGTGCCCTCGAGGCGGATCGGCAGAGTGCGCAGCGGATCGTTCCAGTCGTGCGACAGGTGCCGGTAGAACGCCTTGTACTCGTCGTCGCTGACTTCGCTCTTCGGGCGATCCCAGATCGCCTTCATCGAGTTCAAGGTGACGTCTTCCAGCACCTTTTCGCCGGCTTTTGCGCCTTCGGGAGTCTTCCAGACGCTCAGCTTGATCGGGTAGGCGACGAAGTCCGAGTAGCGCTTCACGATCCGGCGCAGCACCTGCTCGTTCGTGTAGTCGCGGCCGTCTTGCTCGTCGTCGAGCGGCTTGAGCTCGAGTGTGACGGTCGTGCCCGAATGCGCGCGCTCGGCCTCGCCGAGCGTGTAGGAGCCGTCGCCGGTCGACTCCCAGCGCGTGGCTTGCTCGCTGCCGGCGCGGCGCGACACGACGACGATCTTCTTCGCCACCATGAAGGCCGAGTAGAAGCCGACGCCGAATTGCCCGATGAGCTCGGGCGGCACGTCCTTGCCGCCGCGCTCACGCACGGCCGACAAGAATTCCTTCGTGCCGCTCTTGGCGATGGTGCCCAGGTTTTTGACGATTTCGTCGCGCGTCATGCCGATGCCGTTGTCGGCGATCGAGAGCGTGCGCGCGGCGGGGTTCGGTTCGAGTCGGATGGCGAGCTCGTCCGGGCCGCCCAGCTCGGGTTGGGTCAGCCGCTCGAAGCGCAGCTTGTCGAGAGCGTCCGATGCGTTCGAGACGAGCTCGCGCAAGAAGACGTCCTTGTCCGAGTAGAGCGAATGGACCATGAGGTCCAAGAGCTGCTTTACTTCTGCCTGAAATTCGTGACGTTCGACCGTGTCGCTCATCCCTGTGTACCTCTTCGGGGGGCAGGGACCTTAGCAACGCTCACGCGTGCATTCGAGTCCCCGCGTGCGCAGGCGGAACGGGGCCGCCAACACGCTAGAATCGGCCCGGGATGACGGGACTCGACCTGTACTCGGTAGCGCGCAGGCTTCGCGAGGCCGCGCTCGCGGCGGTGGATCCCGGGCTCGCCGTCGCCCGTGCGGTCCACCTCGAGCGCGGACGGCTCGAAGTGGCTGGGCGCGTCTACGAGCTTGCCGCCTTTGCGCGCGTCTGGCTCGTCGGCATGGGTAAGGCCAGCAGCGCGATGTCGAGCGCGCTGGTCGAGCTCCTCGGCGAGCGGCTGGCAGGCGGTCTCGTGGTGACCAACGAGCCTCGAACGGGGTTGCCGCTCAGCGCGCACGTGCAGGTGCTCGAGGCGAGCCATCCCCTTCCGGACGAGCGCTCGCTCGCGGCAGGGCGCGCCGTCGCCGCGTTCTTGGAGCGCGTGAACGCCGACGATCTCGTGCTCGTCGCGCTCTCGGGCGGCGCCTCCGCCCTCGTCGCGCTGCCGGCGGGTGAGCTCACTCTCGACGAGCTCCGCGTGACGACGGACGTCCTCTTGCGCTCGGGCGCGACCATCGAGGAGGTCAACGCCGTGCGCAAGCACGTCGACGCACTCAAGGGCGGCGGCTTCGCGCGCCGGGCGCGCGGAGCGACGCTCGTGACGCTTTCGCTGAGCGACGTCATCGGTGACGAGCCGTCCGCCATCGCCTCCGGTCCGAGCGTCGCCGACGCGACGACGTTTGCAGACGCGCTCGACGTCGTCGAGCGGCACGGCTTGAAGGACATGCTGCCGCCACGCGTCCTCGAACGCCTCGAACAGGGTCGTGCGGGCGCGCATCCGGAAACGCCGAAACCGGGTGCCCCGCTGTTCGAGCGGAGCCACTACGCCGTCATCGGCAGCAATCGGGTCGCGGCAGAAGCGGCAACCGACGCCGCGCGTGCGCTCGGTTTTCACGCGCTCCTGCTGACGACGCGGCTCGCCGGGGAAGCGCGTGAAGTCGCGCAGCTCATCGCGGCGCGCGCTCGCGAAGTCAGTGAGCAGGGCCGTCCCGTGAGCCGGCCGGGTTGCCTCGTGCTCGGCGGCGAAACGACCGTCCACGTGCGTGGCGGCGGACTCGGCGGGCGCAACCAGGAGCTCGCGCTTGCGGCCGCGCTGGCTTTGGACGGCGTGCCGCACGTGCTCGTGAGCGCCTTCGGCACGGACGGCAGGGACGGGCCGACCGACGCGGCCGGCGCCGTGGCGTCGGGCGAGAGCGTCCGGCGCGGCCGCGCGCTCGGTCTCGAAGCGGCGCGCCACCTCGCGAACAACGACGCGTATCGATTCTTCGCGCCGCTCGGCGACTTGATCATCACCGGCCCGACGGGCACGAACGTGAGCGATCTGGTGTTCGTGCTCGTGGCGTGAGCGTCAGTGCGCGGCGTTCCAATCCTTGCCGCTGCCCACGTCGACGACGAGCGGCACGGCGAGCTCGAGCACCTGCGTCATCGCCGTGCGGATCTGCTCCTTGGCCGCTTCGACTTCCGCTTCCGGTACCTCGAACACGAGCTCGTCGTGAACGGTGAGGATCATGCGCGCGCCGGGCGTGGGGGGCTTTCTGAGCGCCAGCATGGCGAGCTTCAAGACGTCGGCCGCGCTACCCTGAATCGGCATGTTCATCGCGACGCGCTCTGCCGCGAGGCGCTCGGCGCGATTGCCGCTCCGGATCGCGGGCACGAGTCGGCGCCGCCCGAGTAGGCTCCGCACCGATTCGCTCGCGCGCGCGTGCTCGAGCGTCTGGTTCATGAAGCGGCGTACGCCTTCGTAGCGCTGAAAATACGCCGCGATGTAGCGCGCCGCCTCGGCGCGCGCGATGCCGAGCACCTTGGCGAGCCCGCTCTCACCTTGGCCGTAAATGATGCCGAAGTTCACGGCCTTGGCGCGCGTCCGGTGTTCGCGCTCGACCTGCTCGGTCGTCAGCTCGAAGACTTCCATCGCGGTGCGCTGATGAATGTCTTGGCCCGTGCGAAACGCGTCGAGCAGCACGGGATCTTGCGACAGATGCGCGAGCAGCCGGAGCTCGATCTGCGAGTAGTCGGCGCTCACGAGGGTCATGCCGGGCGGCGGCACGAACGCGGCGCGGATTTTACGGCCGAGCGCGGTGCGGATCGGGATATTTTGAAGGTTCGGGTCGGTCGACGACAGGCGGCCCGTCGCGGCGACGGTTTGCTCCCAGCTCGTGTGGACGCGGCCGGTCTTCGGATAAACGAGTGCCGGCAGAGCATCGATGTACGTGCCCTTCAGCTTCGAGATCTGTCGGATTTCGAGGATGATGCCCGCGAGCTCGTGCGCTTCGCTCAGGGCTTCGAGCGTCTCGGCGTCGGTCGAGCGTGACGTTTTCGTGCGCTTGAGCGGCTTGAGCCCGAGCTCGTCGAACAGGATCGTTTCGAGCTGACGTGGCGAGTTCACGTTGAACTCGTGGCCCGCGGCGCGGTGCGCTTCGCGTTCGAGCCGTGCGATTTCGCTCTCGCAGTCTTGCCGCAGCGCGCCGAGCACGTCGGTATCGATCAGAACGCCCGCGAGCTCGAGGTCCACGAGCTGACGCGCGAGCGGCACCTCGAGCTCGTTGAACAAGCGCTCGAGGCTCGCGTCGGCGAGCCGTGGCCGCAGGTGCTCGGCGAGACGCAGCGCAAAATCCGCGCTCTCGGCCGTGAAGCCCGCCGCCTCCTCGCACGTGAGCTCGTCGAAGCCGATCTTTTTGCCTCGGCCGCGACCCGTGAGCTCGTCGACTTCCCGGGCGCGGATGCCGAGCTCGCGTTCGGCGAGCGAGGAGCGATCATGGCGCGCTTCGGGATCCAAGAGGTAGCTCGCGAGCGCCGCGTCGAAATCGAAACCTTCCAGCGGCGCGCCGAGGCGCGAGGTCGTCACGCCGACCCGCTTCAAGTCGAGCGCGATTTTAGCGATGCGCTCGTCGGCGAGGAGCGGCGCGAGCGCGGCGAGCACGTCGGCTTGCGCGAGCTGTTTCGGCGCGCCGACGTAACGGTGGGCGAGGGGGACGTACGCGCCGCGTCCCGGCGCGATGGCGACACCCACGCCGATGAGGTCGCCCCGCAGGGAGGACGGCGGCTCGACGGCGAGCTCGAGCGCCATGCGGCCGGCGGCGCGCGCTTCGTCGAGCAGCCGATTGAGCTCGGCGAGCTCGGTGACGACGCGGTACTCGCCGGGCGGCGCGGCGACGACGACCGCCGGGGCGCCGTTCTGCGCGGCGGACCCTGTCGTCAGGCCGGCGCTCGCGGCGCTCGCGCTGGTCGTGGTGTTCGCGCTGGTCGTGGTGTTCGCACCGCTCGCCGCAACGCGCGCCGCCTCTTCGGCTTCGAGCTGCGCGGCTTGGCGCGTGAGGCCGAGATCGGCGTAAATTCGCCGGAGCGTCGCGTAGTCACGGCCCGACCAGATGAGTCGCTCGCGCGCGAGGTTCACTTCGCAGTCGTCCTTGAGCGCCACGAGCTTACGGCTCAAAAACGCTTGCTCGCGATGTGCCTCGAGGTTGTCGCGTAAACCTTTGCGCTTGATCTGCGCGAGGTTGTCGTAGATGCCCTGCAACGAGCCGTAGGCGTTCAAGAGCTCGCGCGCGGTCTTGGGCCCCACGTGCGGCACGCCCGGGATATTGTCCGAGGTGTCCCCCATGAGCGCGAGCAAATCGGCGACTTGCGCGACCTCGACGCCGAAGCGCTCCACGACCTCGGCCGGGCCAATCACGCGGTCGCGCATGGTGTCCCACATGATCACGTCGTCAGCGACGAGCTGCATCAGATCCTTGTCGGAGGCGACGATGACCGTACGGAGCGATTGCTCGCGGCCGTGCCGAACGGCCGTGGCGATGAGGTCGTCGGCCTCGACGCGGTTCTGCTTGAGGCACGCCATCGAGAACGCGCGCACGATGTCCTCGCAGCGTTGGAATTGGGAGGCGAGGTCGGCGGGCGCCGGCGGGCGGTGCGCTTTGTACTCGGCGTAGATATCCCGCCGAAACGTGTCGCGACCGGAGTCCATCGCGACGGCGAAAAGCACGGGCTTACGCTCGCGCACGAGCCGCTCGAGCATCGTGACGGTCCCGTGAACCGCCTGCGTTGGCTCGCCCGACGGGCTCTGGAGCGGCGCGATCGCGTGATACGCGCGCAGCACGTAGCTCGACAGATCGACGATGTAGAGCACGTCGGGTGCGCCGACTGGAAAGAGGGCAGTCGCCATCGGGGCTCCCTCGTTACCACCAGAGCCGCTCGCCTCCCCGCGAAACCCGCCGAACAGCGCGAAAGCAGGCGAGCCCGACCCCCGAAAGGAGCCAAGCCGGAACCCGAGCACGAGCCCATTCGCAACCCCGCGAAACGAGGCGAGTCGGAAGCAAGGCGGACCCGCGCGAAAGGAGGGGAGTCGAAGGCGAGCCGGACTCGCGCGAAAGGAGGGGAGTCGGAGGCGAGCCGGACCCGCGCGAAAGGAGGCGGGGCTGGGGCCCCGCCGACCCACTTAAAGTTGAGTCTGCGGCGTCGACGGCCGTGTAAGGAAACGTGGCGGAAGCCGTTATCGCTCAGAGATCCGGGGTGATCCGCTTGCTCCGAGCACTCGGGGCGGTCGGCTCGAGCGGCTAGCGTTAAGGAACGAGGCAAGTTACCTTCGTGCGAGTGTCTGTGGGTGAGTCCAGTGGTCCGACGGCTCAGATGCCGTCTGCCCTCGTGGCCGGCAAATACCGGCTGACGAGCTTGCTCGGCCGCGGCGGTATGGGCTCCGTCTGGGCGGGCGTGCACACGACGCTCGGCACCAAGGTCGCCGTCAAGTTCATCGACGCCGAGCACGTCGACAGCGCGGAAGCACGCCATCGTTTCGAAAACGAAGCGCGCGCAGCGGCCGCGCTCCGGAGCAAGCACGTCGTCGAAGTCTATGACCACGGGCTGATGGACGACGGCCGGCCCTTCATCGTCATGGAGTTCCTCGACGGCGAGCCCCTCGATCGCAGGCTCGATCGGCTGGGCCGCCTGGCGCCCAAGGACACGGCGCGCATCGTCGGCATGGTCTGCCGCGGGCTCGCGAAGGCGCACGCGGCAGGCATCGTTCACCGCGATCTCAAGCCCGAAAATGTATTTTTGGTTTGGGACGACGAGGACGGTGCCGACGTCGCGAAGGTCGTGGATTTCGGCATCGCGAAGTTTACGGACGCGTCGACGACCTCGTCGTCGGCGACGCGCACGGGCTCGGTGCTCGGCACGCCCTATTACATGAGCCCCGAACAGGCGCGCGGCCTGCGCAGCGTCGACTACCGGGCGGATCTGTGGTCGGTCGGTGTCATCGCGTACCGCTGCATGACGGGTCGCCTGCCGTTCGAGGGCGAAGCCGTCGGTGACGTGCTCGTCAAGCTCTGTACGGCACCGATCCCCGTCCCGTCGTCGGTCGCACCCGATTTGCCGCCGGCATTCGACGCCTGGCTGCTGCATGCGCTCGGGCGGGAGCCGGAGTCGCGTTTTCAGAGCGCCATGGAGCTCGGGCGCGCGCTCGCGAACGTGTGCGGGCTCACGGCGCCGCTCACGCCGAACTCCGGCGAACAGCTCGCGCTCGACGCGCTACCGCCTCGCACCTCGCCGATGCCAGGGCGCGTACCGCTCCAAAACAGTCCGTTCGCGGCCACGACGCCTTCGCCGGCGCTCACGCCTGCCACGGTTCAAACCGGCGCTCCCATCACGCAGACGCCCGCACCGAGCACCAAACCGACGAAGAGCGCCGTCATCGTCGCCGCCCTCGCGGCCTTCGCGGTCCTCGGCATCGGCATCGGCGTGCTCGTCAAAGGGTTCGGCAGGAGCGAAGCACCGCTTGCGACGGGAGCTCCGGACGTCGCGACCGCCGCGCCGAAAGCTGCTCCCCCAGCGCTACCGAGCGCGGCCGTCGTCGAGCCGGTGCCGCACGTCGCGGTGGCTGAACCGGTTGCTCCCGCGAGCGCGACCGCGGCGCCGCCCGCGACCGTTGCCGGCGCTCCGGTCGCCACGCTGCCGCCCCTCGCCGCAACGCAGCCGCTGCCCCCGAGCGCTCACCGTTCGCTGCCGGCTCACGCGACGAAACCGAAAGCCGCCGCTCCCGCGGCTGAAAACCCCGCGCCAAAGCCGGTCAGCGACATCGGGTTTTGAGCACGGGCGCCTCGATTTCGAGGCGATCTGCCGCTTTTACTGGCTGTTGACGGGCGTCGATCGACATCAAGCTGCAACGATTTACAGTTGTGTGACATTCGGCCGGCGGGTCGGTGGTAACTCGCTGAACGGATGGCCTGGCTGCTGCTGATCCCCTACGCGCTCGTCCTGATTCTGCTCTGCAGTTACGGCGCGCATCGCGCCCACCTGGCCTGGCAGTGTCGCGTCTACGCGAAAAAGCTCGCGCGACTCGAGAGCACGCCGCGCCTGCCGGCGTCGCTGCCGACGGTCACGATTCAGTTGCCGCTCTACAACGAGGCGACCGTGGCGCGGCGTCTGATCCTCGCGACGGGCGCCATGGATTACCCGCGCGAAGCGCTCGAGATCCAGGTGCTCGACGATTCGACCGACGAGACGGCGGCAATTGCGCGCGCGGCGGTCGAGGAACTGAAGCGACAGGGCATCGACGTGAGCTACGTGCGCCGGCCGAGCCGTCACGGCTACAAAGCGGGCGCCCTCGATTACGGGCTGAAGTTCGCGCGCGGCGAGCTCGTCGCGATGTTCGACGCCGACTTCGTGCCGCAGCCCTCGTTCTTGAGGGACGTCGTCGGGCATTTCTCGAACCCCGAGGTCGGCATGGTGCAGACGCGCTGGGGCCACGCCAATCGCGACCACAGTCTGCTCACGAGCGTGCAGGCGCTGATGCTCGACGGCCATCACCTGGTCGAAAATCGCGCGCGCTACGCGTCGGGGTGCTTCTTCAACTTCTCGGGCACGGGCGGCATCTGGCGCGCCAAGGCCATCCGTGATGCTGGCGGCTGGCAACACGACACGCTCACCGAGGATCTCGACCTTTCGTACCGCGCGCAGCTCGCCGGCTGGCGTTTCGTGTATCGCGCCGACGTGATCACGCCCGCGGAGTTGCCCGAGGATATGTGCGCGTTTCGTGCGCAGCAGTTTCGCTGGGCCAAGGGCACGGTGCAGACGGCGCGTAAGCTCCTCGGCACGGTGGTCACGGCCGAGGTCGGCCTCGCCAAACGCATCGAGGCGGCGTTCCACATGCTGCCGCACCTCGCGTATCCGGCGACCGTGCTGCTCACGCTGATGCTCTTGCCGGCGCTCGTGTGCTTGCCGGCGACGAGCTATCGCGCCATCCTGCTCGTCGATCTGCCGCTCTGCATGGGCGCGACCGGCTCGCTTGCAGCGTTCTACGGCATGGCCGAGCGAGCGCGCGGGCGCTCGATGTGGAGCGCCGTCGTGAAGCTGCCGGCCGTCATCGCGCTCGGGGCCGGGCTCGCGCCGCACCTCACGGCGGCGGTGTTCGACGGCCTCTCGAACATGGCCGGCGAGTTCGTGCGCACACCCAAGCGCGGCGAGGCCCGCGGGCGTTACCGGCAGGTTTCCAAGTTGCCGCTCGCCGAGCTCGGCCTCGGTTTCATTTCGCTCGCGAGCATCGTTGCCGCTTTCGAGACGGGGCACTGGCTCGCGTTGCCGTTCACGTGTCTGTTCGCGCTCGGGTACGGCTACGTCGCGGCACTGGTCGTGAAAGAGCAGCTCGGGCGGCCGGTCGCCGCCGCGCCCGAATCCGTGCGCCCGCCGGCCGACGCGAGCGTCGCGAACGCGGCTTGAGGCCTGCGGGTAGGCCTCGACGAGTGCCCATGGACATCGGGACCTCGCGGGGTAGTATCCGCTATTGGTCAACGATGACGAAGGCGGACATCGTCCAGGCGGTCTACAGTCGGCTTGGTGGCTTCTCCAAGAAGGAGTCGGCGGATCTGGTCGATCTCGTATTCGAGACGATGAAAGAGACGCTCGGCCGCGGCGAGAAGATCAAGATCTCGGGCTTCGGCAACTTCGTCCTCCGGGACAAGCGCCAGCGCCAGGGACGAAATCCTCAGACCGGCGACCCCATCACGATCACGGAGCGTCGTGTCTTGAACTTCAAGGCGAGCCAGCTCCTGAAGCTCGCCTTGAACGACGAGCACGACGGCCCGGCTCCGGACGGAGCTGCTGGCGTGGAGGCCAAGGGTTGATGCTCGAACGCTCCTTCGGGACGAGCCGGCTCCGAGCGCGTAGCTGAGCCATGTCCGAAGAGGGTGAGATCCCCGTCAAGCTCTACTACCGGATCGGTGAAGTCTCCGATCTCGTCGGTGTCGAGCCGCACGTGCTCCGCTATTGGGAAACGGAGTTTCGCTCGATCCGCCCGCAAAAGTCGCGCAAGGGGCAGCGCATCTACTCGCGGCGTGACGTCGATCGCCTGCTCAAGGTCAAGGATCTGCTCTATACCCACGGCTTTACGATCGCCGGGGCGCGGCGTCGGCTGCGCGAGGCGGGGCTCGAGCCGCCGACGGCCGCCGAGGCGCGAATGACCGAGCGGACCCGCGTTTTGCTGGGGGATCTGCGGCGGGACGTGCAGAGCATGCTCGCCGAGCTCGACGTGCTCGCGTCCGACGCAGGGCGCCTTCTCTGAGCCGCGCCCCACGACGTGGGGGGCGCGCCGTCGAAGTTCGGTCAGCTAACGTCCGAGGTCACTTGACGCCCGCGTGACGAACGGTCACATGCCTCGCTTCAGAAGGAGACGACCATGGCGGATGGCTTGAACCGCGTGATGCTGCTCGGAAACCTCGGAGCAGATCCCGAGCTTAGAATGACGAACGGGGGGCAGGCCGTGCTCAAGCTCCGCCTCGCGACGAGCGAGACGTACCTCGACCGCAACAAGGTGCGGCAAGAGCGGACGGAGTGGCACAGCGTCGTCGTGTGGGGCAAGCGCGCCGAAGCGCTCGCCAAGTTCCTCGCGAAGGGCTCCCGGATCTTCATCGAGGGCGGCCTGCGCACCTCGAGTTACGACGACAAAGACGGTAACAAGCGCTACAAGACCGAAATCGTCGCGCAGAACATCATTTTGTCCGGCGGCGGACGTGGCGGCCCGCGTGGCTCTGAGGGTCACGGCCCCGCCGACGAAGGTCCGCCCGCAGCTGGTGGCGGCGGTGGCGGTGGCTTCAGCGACGCCGATTACGGCGGCGGCGGCGGAGACGACGAAATTCCTTTCTGAGCCCGAGCCGTACCAGAGCCCTCGGACACCCCCGCCATGAGCGGTCACCAACTCCTCGTGACGGGATTTCCCGGATTTCGGGCGCGCGCCGTCGTCGCACAGGCGCTCGAACGCGCGCCGGAGGAGCGGCCGCTCCTGCTCGTCCATCCTCGGCGTCGCGCCGACGCGGAAGCGGCACTCGCCGGGCTCGGGGGAGGCGAGCGCGCGCGCCTCGTCGAAGGCGATCCGTCGTCCATCGACTTCGGGCTCACGCGTGAAGACTACTTCGAGCTCACGTCCTGTGTGACGGAGCTCCAGCACCTGTATCAGGTGCTCGACTTGACGGCTCCCGCGGCTGCCGCCGAGCTCGTCAACGTGGGCGGCGTGCGCGAGGTCATCGAGTTCGCGCGGGTCGCGCGCAAGCTCACGCGCGTCGTGCACCACTCGAGCGTGTTCGTGAGCGGCGATCGCCACGGCATCGTCGCGGAGGGTGATCTCGCGGCAGGTCAGACGTTTCGCTCGCCTGTGGCGCGCACGCTGGCGCTCGCCGAGTCCATGCTCGGCCGGCAGGCGTCCATCCCGCTCACGATCGTGCGCGCGGCTCACGTGATCGGCGACTCGAAGACCGGAAAGGTGGATCGACTCGACGGTCCCTATCCGCTGCTCGTCTTGCTCGCGAGCGCACCGCGCGGGACCGCGCTGCCGCTGCCGCCGCGCGCGGACGCGCCGCTCCACGTGACCCCTGCGGACTACCTGGCGCGTGCCGCGCTCGCGCTCGCGGAGAACCCGGCTGCGCTGCGTAAGACGGTGCATTTGGTCGATCCGCGGCCGCTCAGCGTCCGGCGGCTGCTCGAGCTCGCCGGCCAGCACTTCGGTGTTCCGGTCGAAACAGGGCTTCACCCGCGTGCGTTCGGGCGCGCTTTGCTCGGTAACCCGGGTGTCGGCCTGTTGGCTCAAAACCTGCGCGGCATCATCGACCTCATCTCGAACCCGGTCACGTACGATGACCGTCTCGCGCTCGAGCTCCTCGGCCCGGCCGGGATCAGCTGTCCGCCGCTCGAGGCCTACCTCGGTGTGCTACTTTCTCACGTGGCCGACCGGGTCGCGGAGAGACGCGTGTCCGATGCACCGCACAAGGAGCCGTGGGATGCCGTCGGCTGAGCGCGGCGGTCACGGCGCGCTGTTCGTCGCGCTCGGCGCCTTGCTCGTCGCCGCAACGTGCAGCCGCGAGAGCCGGCTCGAAACGGTGAGCGCGGCGAAGCGCAGGCCCGAAGCCGCCGCCAATCTGTCCGCGCCGGCCGCACCGCGCTCGAGCGAACCGCCGAGTTCGGCTCAGAAGCCCCCAGCGTCCTTGCCCCTCGCACCCACCGTTCCGGTGCTCCCGCACTTCGATCAGGCGCTTGCGGCGCTCGAAGCCAAGAAGCGCGGCGACTCCGTGCGCATCGTCTGGCTCGGCGACTCGCATACTGCGGCCGACTTCATGACGGGCGCGGTGCGGCGCCGTTTGAGTGAGCGTTTCGGCGCAGGCGGCCCGGGCCTCGTCCGCGTGGGCGCGAATACGTACCGGCACGACGGCGTGAAGATCGCGCGCGAGGGCCGCTGGAAGATCGAGCCCGAGCCGCCGTCCCGTCGCACGACCGAAGGTGACACCGCGCTCGGGTACGAAGGCATCCGCACGATCCCACTCGACGCGCGCGCCAGTGTCGAGCTCCGCATCGACGCACGCGCGCTGCGCGGAACCGTGCACTACGAGCTTTTGTTCGAGCTCCCGCCCGACGCAAGCTTCAAGGTCGGCGTCGGCGGCACGAAGCACCTGATCGACGCGCGCCAGAAGCTCGGCACAGTGCAAGGCTCACCGTTCCGCCGGCTCAGGCTCGAGGGCGCAGTGGGCGAGCCATTCGAGCTCAGCTCGGCGAGCGGCATGCCGCGCTTTTACGGCGTGATCGCCGAAGGTAGCGAGCCGGGCGTCGTGCTCGACACCTCGGGCATCGACGGAGCGCGTGTGGCCACGGCGCTCGCGTGGAACCCCGACGTGTTCGCGGCCGAGCTCCGCGCCCGAGCTCCTGACGTCGTCGCCATCGCGTACGGCACGAACGAGGCGTTCGACAACCGCCGAGCCGAGATCATCGGCACCGACCTCTCGGCGCTCGTCGAACGGGTGCGTCGCGGCGTGCCGAACGCCGATTGTCTCGTCATAGGGCCGCCCGACGCCGCGGCGCCGGATTTTTCGTCCTTGCCGCACGTCGTAGAAATCGAGGACGTGCTCGGGCGAACGGCGGCGCGGCTCGGCTGCGGTTTCTTCTCGCTGCGGGCCGCCATGGGCGGCGAGGGCGCGTTCGCCCGCTGGCTCCGCGCGTCACCGCCGCTCGCGCGCGGGGATCGCATCCATTTCACGCCCGCCGGTTACGAAGAGCTCGGCAACGCCGTCGCGCGCGCGCTCATCGCCGGCTACGAAGCGGACCTCAAGAAGTAACGACTCTCGCCATTCCCTGTTTCCGAGCGGCGTCCCGGGCCGGGGCGAATCGGCGCGAATCCTGGCCTTTCGGGACCAGACGCGCCTTCGACTAAAACCTCGCGACCAAGCCGTGCTTTGAAGCAGCCGTCGCCGGCCTCGCCGGTTTTTCTTGTGGCGCGTTGCGACTCACGCCGATCGCGATCTTTCTTCCAAGACGGTGAAACTCGAGTCAGAGGCCCATCTGGTAACCGATCGTCGGCTCGAACGTCACGTTCGGCAGCATGACCGTGAAGTTGAACACGAAGGCCGCTTCGTTCGTGAGCGCATACATGAGCTGAAGGGAGGGGCCAAAGAAGAACGGCGCGCCGCTGTGGTACGCGTTGAGCTGTCGCTGCACGGCGAGGTTCGGATCCTTGATCGCGTTCGCGAGGTCCGTCTTGTTGGTGCTCTTGGCACAAGCCGTCTTGATGGTCGGATCCTGGCTCGTGCAGTCGACGATGAGCGTCGGCGCGTACGCGTCCACGGGCGCGTGCCCGAAGACGAGGCCGAGGTAGGGCCGGAAGTGCTCGTCGAAGGGTTTTCGCACGAGGCTGTAGTGTGCGCGGAGCTCGACGTGGAAGGGGCTGAAGTCCTTGGGGGCGCCACGAAATGCCCAGCCGAGACGCGCGCCCACGAGCATGCGAGCGAACGCGTACTCGTAGGAGAGCATGGCGCGCACGGTCGCAAAATACAGGCTCGATTTGACGTGCCCGGAGTAGAGCGTGTTCGGCACGCCCGCGTACAGGTTGCCGCCCTCGAAACAGGCGAAGTGTTGCGAGTCGTCGGTGGTCGAGCCGCACACGCCCGAGCCCTCGTGCATGACGTTGAAGTCGACGCCGGCGTGCAGGCCGATCCAATGGTGCTTGGCGGGCCCGATGCGCCCCTTGAGCTCGGCTTGGGTCGGGACGTGACAGACGCCGTCGACGCATTCGGCCCCTTCGCCGCAGTCCTTGGCATCTTCGCACTTCGTGGGCGTTTCGCAGCTGCCCTTGATACATTCGAGGCCGGTCTGACACTCGCTCGTGTCGCCGCAGCTCGCACCCCAGGTTTTTTTCGCGGGTTTCGGCACGTGCGTGCCGGGGCAGGCCGCGGTGCCGAGTTGCTCGGGGGGACATTGGCTCGGGTCGTAGCAACGCTGCGGTGCCGCTTGGCCCGGCAGCGCCGGAGGCGGCGCGTTCGAATGCTCGACGAGTTTGATGGCGAGCGGTGTCTCGTGGCGGCCGACGCGCGCGACGACCTTGTTGTTCTCGTTGCGCGCGAAAAGATAGAGCTCGAGCGTGCCGGGTTGGCCCGTGATGGTGCACGGGATTGCCGCCGTGTAATTGCCGTCCGCTGCCTTCAGCTCGATCTTGTCCCACTTCTTGGTCGCACCCTGGATGCGATAGCGCAGCTCGACGCCGGCGACGGGGTAGTCCACGGTGCACGAGATGGGAATCGAGCGCCGCAGCTCGACCTCCTTCACGTCGGGCGTGCAGTGCATCCCGCGGATCTCGATCTCGCCCGGCGCGGGTGCCGCTGCGCTCGGCGGCGGGCCGCTAGGCGGCGTCGGGATGAGCTGAATGTCGTCGTCTTGGGCGCGTGCCGTCGCGCCGAAAAGCAACATGAGCCACGCGAGCAGACACGAAAAAACCAAGTGACGCAGGGGACACCGTAAAACCATGGCCGACGGAGATGCCCGCGAATGGGCGCGGCGAGCGTCCGGCAAATCTCTCCGGCAAGTCAAGCCGCCCTTGAGCGCAAAACTACGCTGCAGGCACCCGGACGGCTTGCAGCCGCTTTCGGGCGGAACTACTAGGCTCGACTTGGGCAGCGTTTCGGCAAGAAAGATCTCGTCAAAGATCTGGTCTTTCAGGGCGGCCTGCGTCTAGACCATGCTCCGGTTCCGCGGGCTTTGCGATCTCATGCACCGGAGCAGGCTGTTTTTGCTCGTCGCGCTCATGCTCGGCGTCACGACCGAGAAGGCTCGTGCCTTTGCGCCTGCAGTCGAGCTCCTCGCCGCGCCGCGCGCCACGACGGGCGCCCGTAAGAACATCGCGGTCGGGCGGATGGAAGGACCGCGCTCGTCGAAAATTCGGCTGCAGCTGATGCAGCTCATTCGTGACTCGGCGGCCTTTTCCGTCACGGACGCCGAGGATCTGAAATCGACCTCGGGGCGCTCGGCCATCGCGAGGATGGCGACCGCGCTCGACGTCGATGCCGTCGTGCTCGGAACCATCTCCAACAACAGCAATCTCACGCTGCACATTTACAAAGCCGACGGCCGGCTCGTCGAACAGGTGAAGGTCAAGGGCGGCAGCACGAAGAAGCTCGAGAAGGCCCTCGACACCGATTTCGACGACACGATTGTGCCCTCGCTGGCCCAAGCGAGCGGCGCGGGCAGGACGAAACACCACGCCGCTGCCACCGCGGCACCCGTGGAGGAAGAGGCGGAGCCCGACGCTCAAGCGACCAAGCCCAAGCACGACGAGCGGGCACCGGAGGCAGCAGCCGCCGCCGAAGGCAGCCTGCAGGCCGAGCACGAGCCGGATCCGTTCGAACAGGAAGAGCCGAGCGAGCCGAAGGAAAAACAAGAAAAGGCGAGTACGTCCGAGCGCGGCCGTACCCCCCTCGAGCTCGATCTCGGCCTGCGCGGCTACTCGCGCAATTTCCAGTACACCGACGCATACGGCGCGCGTGATCCGAGCCAACACCGCACGCTCTCGCCCTACAAACTACCGTTCGCGCCGGCATTCACGGTCTCGGGCGTCTTCTACCCGGGGGCGTTCTTCGACAGCGGCGTGCTCGGCAACATCGGTCTCATGGGCGGCCTCAACGTGGGCTTTGCCACCAAGACCGATTACGTGCAGGAGCAGGCGAACGGCGCGAGCACCACGACCGAGCTCAAGACCAAGTCTCAAGATTGGGATCTCGGCGTGCGGGGGCGCATCCCGATCGGACCGTTCGAGCTCGCGCTCTTCGCCGAATACGGCATCCAGACCTTCATCCTGCTGGGTGATGAAGGCGGCGCCAAGCTCGCGCCGCTCGTGCCCGACGTGAAGTACACGTTCGTCCGCCTCGGCGCTGAACCGCGCGTGCGCCTCGGCCGCTTCACCGCCGCGGGTCACATCGCGCCGCGCATTCTCACGTCGCTACACCAGATCGACCTCGCGCGCGTTTGGTTCCCGGGCGCCAAGGGTAGAGGCCTCGATTTCGGTGTGATGATCGGTTACGGCCTCACGAATTTCCTCGAGCTCGTCGGGGGGGGCGACTTCGTCGGATATGGTTTCGACTTCAACGACTTGCCGACGGATCCGACGCTTGCGCCCGTGCTCGCTGGTGGCGCGACGGATCGCTACTGGTCGGGCTGGATCGCTCTGCGCCTGCGCGTTCCGGGCAGCGAGAGCAAGTAGAGCCGCAGTCGTTCTAGCGCCGGGTTTAGCCGCCCGCGCCAGCGCTCGCCCCGGCCTTGCCGCCGTTGTTCGCACCGGCACTGCCCGAAGCTCCGCCTGCGCCGCTCTTGCCCGCGCTGGCGCTGCCCCCGCTGCCAGCCTTGCCTCCGGAGTTGCCGGCACCGCCTGTCGACCGGCCAGACGAGCCTCCGGCGCCACCGAAACCGGAGCTGCCTCCGGCGCCGCGTCCGCTCGAGCCCGCGGCGCCGCTAGCGCCTTTGCCAGCGCCGCCGCCCTTACCGGCTCCGCCCGAGCCGCCCGACCCGCTCTTCCCCCCGGAGTTGCTGCCGCCTCTGCCAGCGCCGCCGCCCGCGCCGGCTCGGCCTGCGCTCCCGGCCGTGCCCCCGCGCCCGCCGGCCCCACTGGAGCCGCCCTTGCCGGCCGTGCCGCCCGCACCGAAGCTGCCTCCTGTCCCATCCGAACCGCTCGCGCCCGCTTCGTCCGCGCCGGCCGCCCCGAGGCTGCCCGACGTGCCGCCCGTGCCGGTTCCCGCTGTCCCCCCGCCGCTGGTCAAGCCGCGGTTCGAATGACCGGCGTTGGCACCGCCGCTGGCTGCTTGGGCTCCGTTCGCTGCCGTCCCGCCTGTCTCCGCACTCGGCTGCGTGTCCGGCAGATCGGCGCAGCCGAGCGTTAGCCCAAGCAGGCAATAGGCGAATGGCAGGAGCGAGCGGAGACGAGTGGACAAGGAACCTTCCGAGCGGAGGACTCTACGGCCAGTAACCGCTCAGGGTAACAGGCTCTCCGAGCGCGCGGCTACGCTTGTCGGCCCCGACGGACCGCGTCAGTGCGCGCTCGGTGTAGGTGCAGCGGGGCGTGCGGCAGGAGCGCTGCGCCAGGCGGCGTAGCCGTGGAGGAGCGCGCCGTAGATCCAATGTGCGAGTCGCTCCGCGCCGGCGCCCGAGGGGTGAATGAGGTCGGCCTGAGCGAGCCCCCGCTTCACCCACACCGGCATCGAGCCTTTGCCACCCATCGCGCGATACGTGTCGAAGTAGGCGCAGCCGAGCTCGAGCGCGACGCGCCGTTGCTCTTCGACGAGAGCCGGAACCACGCGCACGCTCACGATTTCGTCGCCTTGCTTGGCCGCGCGATCCATCGTGCCGATGACGAGACAGCTCGCTTCGGGCAGCGCCGTTTTGGCCTGCGCGAGCACGTCGCGCATGGTGCGATGGAAATCGGCCATCGAGTACACGAACCCGTCGCTGCTTTCGTTGGCGCCGAATTGATAGACGAGCAGATTGGGGGCACGCCAGCGCAAGGCTTCGGCCCAATGCGCGTCGTCCTGCTTGTCGAGGAAGCGGATGCGCGCGCCCTGCACGCCGAGCGCGTCGAGCACGACGCCCGGCCCGTCGCGCTCGAGCACGACGCCGAAGAGCCGGCTTTCGCCCGTGAGCGTCTGGAGCTCGAGCTCGTGCGGCCCGTCGGCGATGCGCAGCTCGAACGTGCGCGCTCGCGGCTCGGTCGCGTTCGTATCCACGACGGCCGCTTCGTGGCCGTCGACGCGCAGCGCGAAGCGCCCGCCGTGCGGCTGCTCTGCGTAGCTCACGATGAAGCGCGACACCTTGCGTCCGAAGTCGCCGTGCTTCGCCGTCCCGAAGCGCGCGAGGACGTTCTTGTCGGCGCGGAAGGCGACGCCGCCGAGGCCGTACCAGCCGTCTTCGGCGTAGGGGCCCACGATCGTGCTCACGCGAAAACCGGCCGTCGCGTAGCGCTCGACGTCCCAGTGTAGATAGGAAGGCCAGGGGTTCGCCACGAGGACGAAGCCGTGCCCGGCGTCCCCGAAGCGGCGCTGCAAGTCACGACGCAGCTGCCCGGAGACGAAGTCGCTCACGATGATCGAGTCACCGAAGTGAGCGATGCGAGCGACGGCGCCCGCTTGCTTGGCGTCGACCGCGGCAAGCTTTTCGTACAGCGTGTCGAGCGCGTGCCCGCTCGGATCCTCGAGCGCGACCGGCGGCGCGTTCTTGCCTTCGTCGGGGACGTCGTCGTCGAGCGCCGCGATCGGGCCGTGCGCGCGCGGTCCGGCTTCAGCGGGCGCGCCGCGATCGAGCGTCTCGGTCGCGAGCACCGCAGCTCCGACGCTCGGCGCCGGCGCGGCGGCGACCGGCGCGCGCGCCGTCGTGGCGGGCCGCGCGCCGAATAGCCGCAGCCGCTCGAGGCCGGGCACGAACTCGACGACGAGCATGAGCACGACAAGCGTCGCGAGCGCGCCCACCGGCCGCGAGAGCAGCACGGCGCGCGGCGACGCCGGCGGAAGTTCCGGCGCGGTCACTCGAAGGGATTATCGCGCACGAGCGTGTTCGAGGTCTTGTCCTTCTTCGGCGCGGGCGGCTTCGGCGCCGTGCCGGGCTTCGCCGTCGAAGCGGGTTTCGCCGTCAGCGCGACTTTGGCCGTGGCTGCGGGCTTGGCCACGACGAGCGGTTTCGGTGGCGTCGCTCCCTTGAGCGCGACGGCCGGGGCGCTCTCGACCGGCTCGGGGTCGGTACCCGCCGAAGCCACGCCGCTCGCCGCGGTCGGCGGCGCGGCGGCCGCCGTGTCGCTCGGCAGATCGGCGACGTTCACGGCGGGCCGCTGCATCGCGTCGAGCTCGTCTGCCGCACGTTTGCGGCGCGCCGGATCGACGGAGGTGGCGCGCGCGATGCGGTCGAGAAAGCCGCGCTTCTCCGAGACGTCCTGGGTGGCGAGCGCCTTGTTGAAGAGCGCATCCGCCCAGGCGTCCTGAATTGCCTTGAAATCCGCGGATTCGCGCAGGTTGCTGCCTTCGGGGATCGTGTTCGCCTTCTGCATCGCGCCTTCGGTGTCGCCCGCCGCGAGCAGGCTGCGCGCGTCCCGCAGCGTCTGCGCGAGCTTGTCGCCCGCCGTGCTTTGCACGATCGGGGCGGGCGGCGGTTCCGGACTTTTGAGCGCCAGCCCCACCACGACGGCGATGGCCACGATGCTGGCGCCGATCGCGATTTTCACGCCGCCCGACATGCCTCGCGGCGGATTGCTCAGGACCTGGTGGCGGTCCGTGTCTTCTCCGCCCGGGATGTAGATCTCTCCTGCAGGTAGATATTTGAGGAAGACGTCACCGAGCTCGATCACGTCGCGGCTGTCGAGCAAGGTGCTCGGCAGCTCGACCCCGTTCACCCGCACGCCGTTGGCGCTGCCGAGATCCACGAACTCGTAGCGGCTCTCACCGATGCGCCGGATTTCGGCGTGTACGCGACTGACGGAGGGATGGTTGATGGAAACGTCGCACTCCTCGCCGCGGCCGAGCACCATCCGGTCGGAGTTGATGACGAACTCCTGTCCCGCGCCCGGTCCCGCCATCAAGACGAGCCGGTCGGCTTGCGTGTTCATGCCGGGGCGGCCCGGGAGCGTGAGCACGCCGTCCGTGCGACCGGCGCTCGCCGATTCGTCTTCGAGCGTGAGGCGGTAGTCGCCGAGTTGGATCAGATCGCCGTGCTGCAGCGGTTGGATGTCGCCAACACGCGCACCGTTGACGTAGCAGCCGTTGTAGCTACCGAGGTCCTGCAGTCGCCATTCGTTCGGGTGGCGTAAGAGACGCGCGTGATGGCGCGAGATGTTGCGCTCCGTCAGGCGGACGGCGTTCCCCTCGTCGCGGCCGATCGTGTACTCGTCGCGGACGAAGTGAACGACGACTGGTTTGGAACCCTGGTCGTCCTGGATCGTCAGCTTCCACATCGGGGCAGTTGCGTCGGCCTCTCGGGTGCGCGAGGCCGGACTCAGTCTTTCACCTTTGATCGCCGGAAACCAGCCCCACCGAGCGGCTCAAAATGCGCCTTGGGCGGCCCATTCAAGACTGGCGAAGTGGTCCTAATGGGCTCTCCGGCCATCCGAAGAGCGCATCGTGAACGATTGGCCGCAGGGCCCGGAGCGTGACGTTTTCGCGGCTCGGGCACACGCGATTCGATAGCAGAACAGCCACCCGGTCGCTCTCGGGGTCGCACCAAAGACTCGTGCCAGTAAACCCGAGGTGTCCGAAGGTGTGCGTGCTTGCACGCGAGCCCGCCGCAGAGAGCGTCCCCGACTTGCCGTCGAAGCCCGCGCGCAAGCTGCCGCCCGGCCGTGTCATGAGGAGTGGTTCGAGCGCGGAGGGCGATAAAAAGGTTAGGTCGCGCCCGCTGCCGGCGTCGAGCAGGGCGCCACCGAAGCGGGCGAGCGCGAAAGCCGTGCCGAAGAGCCCCGCTTGTCCAGCGAGACCGTACCCGGCGAGTGCCCAGGCGTTCTCGTCGTGGACGGCGCCGCGCACTTCGCCGCCGCGGAACGTGACGGTTTCGGTGGGCGCGACGCGAGCGAAGAAGCGCGCGTCACGCGCGAGCCAGCCGCGCGCCGCGTGAATGTCGAGGCCGAGCGGCTCGGTCACCTCGCGCTCGACGAGCACGTCGAGCGACAGTCCGCTCACCGCTTCGAGCGCGGCGCCAGCGAGCACGTAGCCGAGATCACTGTAGAGCGGGGGAAATCCGGCTTCCGGGAGCGGACCGGCCGCGTCGGCGCGCCGGGCGTCGGCTGCTGCGCGCAAGGCCGCGCGACGTTCGAAGGGCATGCCCCGCACGAGCGGTAAGAAGAGCGAGCGATGCGCGTCGAGCCCCGCTCGGTGCGCGAGGAAGAAGATCAGCGGCACGTCGGCGCTGGCCGTGTCACGGACGTCAGGCAAGAGGCGTCCAAGTGGGTCTTGTAGCGACATCACCCCACGTGCGGCGAGCCTCGCCGCGGTAACCGCGACGAAAGGCTTGGTGACGGAAGCGAGGTCGAAGAGCGGATCCGGGCCGAGCTCGAGCGCTTTTCCAGCCACACCGGTCGCGAGCGCCCAGCTCCCCCGTCGAAACCGGGCTGCCGCGACGCTCACGGCGGGCGCGCCCTGTTCGTGGACCACGAAGCGGGCGACCTCGTCGAGCGTCGGGTCACGCACGGCTCGACCGCCTCTTTTGACCCGCGAACGCGAGGCCCGCTATCCTACGTTTGGCTCGGCGTATCGAGAGACCACGACGCATGGCAGAGTTTACCTGGGAAGCCCGCGGCAGGACCGGCGAGGTCAAGCGCGGGACGATGGAGGCGGACAACGAAGAGGTTGTCAATCAGCGCCTCCGCCAGCAACAGCTCGCGCCGGTCAAGGTCGCCAAGCGCCGCAAGTGGGGCGACTTCTCGCTCGGCTCGGGCGTCAACACGCGTGATCTCGTCACCTTCACGCGCTTGTTCGCCACGATGATCGACGCCGGTCTTCCGCTCGTGCAGTGCCTCGAGATCCTCAGCAGCCAGCAGCCGAACAAGCGCTTCGGCGCGGTGCTGAAGGACGTGCAGAACTCGGTCGAGGGCGGCTCCTCGTTCAGTGAGGCGCTCAAGCGGCACCCGAAGGTCTTCGATGACCTTTTCACGAACCTGGTCGCGGCGGGTGAGACCGGCGGCATCCTCGACAGCATCATGACGCGACTCTCGATCTACCTCGAGAAGCGCCAGAAGCTCATCCGTCAGGTGCGCGGCGCCATGGTTTACCCGAGCATCGTCGTCGTGATTGCGGGCGGCGTGATGACGGTGCTGCTCACGTTCGTCATCCCGGCGTTCGAAAACATGTTCAAGGATTTCGGCGGCGGCAAGGACGCCTTGCCCGCGATCACGCGCCTGGTCATCGGCACTTCACGCGCGTTCGTCTCCGCGCTGCCGCTCATCATCTTGCTCGCTATTGGCATCGGCTCCGCCATCGTTTGGGTCTACCGCCAGCCCAAGGGTAAGCGCTTCTTTCATCAGGCATTTTTGACCATGCCCGTGATGGGGCCCGTGCTGCGCAAGATCGCGGTCGCCCGCTTCACGCGCACGCTCGGCACGCTGCTTCAGTCCGGCGTGCCCATCCTCGACGCCCTCGAAATCTGCGCGCGCACCGCCGGTAACGTCATCGTGGAAGAGGGCGTCATGATGGTGCGTCAGGCGATCAGCGAAGGTAAGAACATGGCCGAGCCGCTCGCGGCCACCAAAATCTTTCCGGACATGGTCGTGCAGATGATCGCCGTCGGCGAGCAGACGGGTGCGCTCGATCAGATGCTGAACAAGGTGGCCGACTTCTACGAGGAAGAAACCGACATCGCCGTCGCGGCGATGACGAGCGCGATCGAGCCGATCTTGATGGTCGGGGTCGGCGGCATGGTCGGCGTAGTCTTGATCGCGATGTACCTGCCCATCTTCTCGCTCGCCGGTAACATCAAGTCGGACTGACGGAGTGACCGGGCTTTAGACTTGAGAATATCCATCGGCGCTCCCGACGTGGTGGGCTCGCCGCTTTCGCGACGGCTCGCCCTGCTCACGGCCGCTCGGCTCGTGTTCCTGACGCTGTGCCTCGCCCTCGTCGGCCTCTCCTACCTGCGCGGCGCTTCGCTCGGTTCGACCACGCTCCGCATCGGGCTCGGCTTGCTCGTGGTCTCGTTCGCGCTCGCCGGCGGTTACGCGGGGGTGCTCAAGACGGGCCGCGGTCTCCCGCTGCTCGCCGACGCTCAGATCGTCTTCGATCAGCTCACCTGGTCCGTGGTTGCCTACCTCACGGGCGGCGCGTCGAGCGGCGCCGCCTCGCTCTACGGCTTGAGCTGCCTCGTGGGAGCCGCGCTGTCTGGGTCGCGCGGCGCGGCGCTCGCGGCGGGTAGCGGCGTCGTGAGCTACACGTCGCTCGTGCTCTTGCTCGGCAGCGGCGTGCTCGCGCCGCCGCCCGACCAACCGCCGTCGATCTACCGGCTGTCGGCCGAAGAGATCCGCTTCTACCTCGCCGTGAACGCGCTCGTCATGCTCGTCGTGGCGCTGCTCGCCGGTACGCTCGCCGAGCGGCTGCGCTGGACGGGCGGTGAGCTCAGGATGGCCACCGAGCGTGCCGATCGCGCCGAACGCATGGCGGCGCTCGGTCGCCTAGCGACGGGCCTTGCGCACGAGATCCGCAATCCGCTCGGCTCGATCGCCGGCTCCATCGACCTCCTGCGTTCGGCCCGGGGTCTCTCCGGCGAAGATCAGAAGCTCTGCGACATCATCGCGCGCGAAGCGGCACGTCTGAATGATCTCGTGACGGACATGCTCGACCTGTCGCGGCCGCGCCGTCCCGAGCTCGCGCCCGTCGATGTGGCGCACCTCGCGCACGACGTTGTCGAGCTCGCGGCGCGCTCCGGGCGTGCGGTCTCGGACGTCGAGGTGCGTTACGAAGGTTTGAGCTCGATTTTGATCCAGGCTGACGGCGCGCAGCTCCGGCAGCTCGTGTGGAACCTCGTGCGCAACGGCGTGCAGGCAAGTCGCCCCGGCGGGCTCGTGCGTGTCGTGCTCGAGCTCCAGAACGGCGATGCGCTGCTTTCCGTGATCGATCGCGGGCTCGGTATCGACGAAGAAGCGCGCGCGCGGCTGTTCGATGCGTTCTTCACGACGCGTTCGCACGGCACGGGCGTGGGCCTCGCCGTGGTCAAGGGCATCGCCGACGAGCACGGTTTTGCGATCGACGTCGAAAGCGGAGCCGGGCAGGGGGCAACCTTTCGGGTGAATTTGGGTAAGCCGCTGCCGTCGCTGAGCGGAGCACCCGCGCAGAAGTGACGTAGCGACCGTCGGCCAATGGGCCGACTCGTGCCGAAGTTGCCACTGGATATCGCGGGCCTGGTACGATCCGGCCCGTTGACCCAGGCGCGCCCGTCGTCCATTCCCGCGCCCGTCATGCCCTCGCCTCGAAAAGGCGGTGAGCCTGACGAGCGCCGCGTGCTTTCGCAGGACGGCCGGGTGCCGTTGCGATTGACGGTGACGCGCGGCGTGCTCGGGCTCGAGCTCTACGAGCCGGTCGAGGTGGGACCGCTGACGGTGGCCGCGCTCGCGGTGGTGCTACCGAACCTCAAGTTCCCCGTCGATTTGTCGGGGGGAGTCGCGCGCTTTCGCCACCGGCGTGGTGACCTCGAGCGGGTCGAGCTCGCGCTGCCGTTCGAGGCGCTGGTTCGCTTCGTGACGCCGCGCTTGCGGTCGCTCTTCAAAGAAGTAAACCGCACGCTCGTTTGGGGGCGCAACGCCGGCATCGGTGTCGGGGTTGCTGGCGGGAGCGCGGCGTTGGCGTTCGATCTTTTGTGGGTGCCGACGCACGGTGACGCCCGCTTCGTGATCGCGCGCGCGCGCGGCACCGGGCTCGGCGGTCCGGCGCTCGGGCACGCAATTCGCGCGGTGGACTCGCTGTTCGGCGACTTGGGCACCCGCCGTGGGCGGCTCGTCACGATTGCGGGCGTCGGAGCGCTCCTCGGCAAGGCGCTTTTACCCGCCGTCGGCGCGCGCGCGCCCGGTGCCGAGCGTGTCCGCTTCAGTGACCTCGCGCTCGCGGACGACCGGCTGACGGTCGAGCTCGATGCCGAGCTTCCGCCGCCGGCGCTCGGTGTCGACGCGGTGCGCGAGCTCGAGCTCGCCCTGCTCGTCGCCGACGCCGACGAGCGTCTCGCCACGGGCGACGTCGACGCCGCGCGCGACCGCTACGTCGCCGCGCTCGAGCGTGGGCCGCGCCACCCCGAGGTCGTGCGGCTGATCGCCGAGATTGATTCGGCGGTCGGCGGGCGAGGCGAGGCGGCGCTCGGCCTGCTGATCGAGAGTTTGCCGGCACACCGCGCCGGGCTCGTGGGTGCCGAGCTGCTGGCGGCCATGGGCGACCTCGCTGGAGCGCGCGAGTCGTTGCGTGAGGCGCTGCGCGACGAGCCGTTCGCGCCGCTCGCCGCGCTCGCGTGGTGCAAGCTCGCCGCGTTCGAGACGAACGCCGCCGATCGGCGTGCGGCGCTCGACGCGGCCGTGGCGCGCGCGCCCGGCCTCGCCGAAGCGCGCTGGGCGCGGTTCGAAGCGCGCGTCACGACCGGGGACGTCACGGGCGCCCTGGCCGACGCCGAGCATCTCGAGGCCACGTATTCGGGCGGACGCGCCCGCCACGAAGCTTGCCAGCGCGCGGCGCGCGCGTTCTTGGCCCACGGTTACGTCAAAGACGCCGGACGGCTCTTCGAGCGCGCGTTGCGCTATTTGCCCGACGACGCCGCCGCGACTGCAGGCCTTGCTCGCGCGCTGCTCGAGGCCGGTCGCAAGGAACGCGCCGCGACGCTGCTCGAACGCGCGATCCAGCTCGGCGAGCGGCGCGGCAAGCCGGATCCGGACGCGCTGCTCGATCTCGCGCGTCTCCTCGCCGACCAGATGCTCGATTTGCCACAGGCCATCGCGCGCGTGCGTGAAGTATCGGCTTCGTCCGAGCGTCTCGTCGAGGCGCGGCGGCTCGAGGGGCTCTGGCGCAGCCGGCTCGGCGACGTGGCCGGCGCGTCGCTCGCCTACGGGCGCATGCGCGAGGCGGTCGAGCTCGGGGCGCGCACCGACGCGCGCACCGTGGAGTGGCTCGTGGAGGCGGCGCTGTTCGAGCGCGAAGCGCGGCTCGAGCCGGCCTCCGCCGAGCGGCACCTCGGCATCGCGCTGCGTTTGGCCCCGCACGATCCCCTCGTCGCGGCGCGCTATCGCGAAGTCGCGGCCGAGCTCGCCGAAGCGCTGCGCCGCGAGCGCGACGGGCGGCGTCGCTGATTCACGCACCGCCGCGGACGAACGCCGCGTGCCACGCGCGTTCCGCCGCCGGCACCGCCGGGGCCGCCACGATCGCGCTCAGCCTGAGCGGTGAAGCAACGAGCCAGCGCGGCGCCTCGGGCAACGCGGCGCACGCGCGCGCCACGAGTCCCGGTTCGTCGCCGACGCCGACGCCGACGAGACTCACTTGGCCGAGGTCGGCCTCGAGCGTGAACGGCGAGTCTTCCGCGAGGGCGCGAAAGCGCGCCAGATCCGGCGCATTCAAGAGCGAAATCGTCGCCGTGAGCGCGCCGTCGTCGAGCGTGAAATCGCGGAGCGGCAGCGCGGCTTCGACGGCCGCGGCCAGCACGGCCTGCGGGGCGCCTGCTGCGCGTAAGAGCGCGAGCTTCTGAGCACCGATTACCGTCCACGGCGCGCGGCCGAACGTCGCCGGCACGACGCGTGTCTCGCGCCCGCCGCCGTCCGTTGCGAAATCGCTCGTGCGGCGAGCGGCGATCACGATGCGGGACTTCTCTGCCCACTCGACGGCGCGCGCGTTCAAGACTTTCGCGCCGGCTTCCGCCATCTCCTGCATCGTCGCGTAGTCGAGCTCGGGCAAGTGCCGGGCGTCCTCGACGCTGCGCGGATCGGCGGTGTAGACGCCGTCGACGTCGCTATAGATCTCGCAGCGTTCGGCGCCGAGCGCTGCCGCGAGCGCTACGGCGGTCGTGTCCGAGCCGCCGCGCCCGAGCGTCGTGATCTCGCGGCGGTAGCTCATGCCCTGGTAGCCGGCGACGATCACGATGCGACCGCGCGCGAGCTCGTCCTCGACGCGAAAGGGTCGCACCTCGATGATGCGCGCGTCGAAATGCCGATCGTTGGTGAAAATGCCCGACTGCGAGCCCGTTAGGCTCACGGCGTCGCCGCCACGCGCGCGAATGGCGATCGACAAGAGGGCCATGCTCACGCGCTCCCCCGTGCTCACGAGCATGTCGAGCTCGCGGCGCGACGGTTCGCTGCCGCCGGTTTCGCCTGGGACTCTTGCCGCCTCGCGCGCGAGCGTGAGTAGCGCGTCGGTCGCCTTGCCCATCGCGCTCACGACCACCACGACGTCGTGTCCGGCGCGCCGCGTCCGCATCACGAGGTCGGCCACGCGCCCGAGCCGCTCCAGGTCGGCTAAAGACGAACCACCGAACTTCTGAACGACGACCGACACGGCCCGACCTCGGAAGTTACCCGAGGGGCGCCGTCTGGGCCAAACACCCAGCGGCGCCTCTTAATGATGCGAGTCGCTCGGCGGCTCGATCAGGAGGAAGCCCGGCTCGCCCACGGCGAAGAGGCGAGCGCCGTCCCAAGCGAGCCGCTCGATGCGCGCGCTCGGACCGAGCTCAGCGTCGTCGCCGGCGCCCGTCATCGTGGCGATGACTTCGGCGTCGCCGCGCGTGACATCGACCATGAGGATGCGTGTGCTGTCGGCGGCTTCCGAGTAGAGCGCTACCCAAACGCAGGGCCGCCCCGCGGAGGAACCGGTGGCACACGCCGTCGCTGCCACGGAGCCCGGCACTTCGCGGAAGGAAACGCCCGCATCGGCGGAGACGACGAGGCCGAGCTCCGAGTCGACGATCGCGATCGTCCCCTCCGCTGCCGCGAGGAGCGGTGCGTCGCCGCGTGCCACGGTGCCTGCGACCCCTTCGAGGCGCCGTCGTTCGAAGCTCCGGCCCGCGTCGCGCGACAGCAAAAGATCGCGCTCCTCCTCGCTGAGCGCGACCACCGGAGCGGCCGACCGAGCGAGTGAAACGACGCGGAGCGGCGGCTCGAGCGGCGTGAAGTGCGTCCCGGCATCGTCACTCTGCGCGACGAAACCGAAGCTCGAGCGCATGAGTAACGAGCGCGCGTCGCTGCGTCCGAGCGCGCAGAGCTCGACCCGAACCTCGAGCGCGGAGTGTGCCCCGCGCCCGAGCTCTGCGAGGCGCTCGGAATCGCTCGCGAAGCGGGTGCGCCGGAGTAATCGCCCCGTGCTCGTGACGGCGACGACCGTGTCGTGCGTTTCTCCGAGCAGCGCGAGGGTCACGATGCGGGCGCCGTCGAGCGCGATGCGCACCGGCGCGGATCGTCCGGCGTCGAGCCACAACAGATCGGTGCTGCCGGCGACGACGGTTCCGCCGCCCAAGGCGAGCGCGCTCGTTCGTTCGCTCGCGAGCGCCGTCACGCGCCACGGGCGGCGCGCGCTCGGCCAGCTGAGCTCGGAAGCCGCGAAAAATGCGCCGAACCGCACGACCTCGCCCTCGAGCTCCTCGTCGGCGTCGAGCCCCGGCAGATCGAGGTCGCTCACCAGCGGACGAAAATCGTCGATGCCGTCGCGCTCCTCGTCGTCGGCGGGGAATGCCTCCTCGGGCTGGGTTTCACCGGTGCGCGGCTCGCCGGCGAAACCAGCGGCGTCGCCCACGTCGCCGTCCGGATCGGCCTCGGGCAGCACCGAATCGTGACCGAAGCGCAGATCAGGCGCGGTCTGTTCCTCGAACGTCACGTCTTCGAGCGGTAGATCGATGTCGAACGCGTCCGGCACCGCGGCCGCCTCGTCGCCAGCTTCGTCGTCGAGCGACTCTTCGTCGTCGAGACCCGGCAAGAGCTCGCCGAACTCGTCGCGCTCCTCGTCGTCGCGCTCGTCGTCCTCGAGGGGCCGCGGGGGCGGCTCTGGTGCGCGGATCGCGTGGCGCATGACGCGCTACCTTCCAATGACGCACTCTGCTGTCAAGTGTTCGAGGTCGACGTGCGGCGTGAGGGGCCGCCTCGTGTCGTAGGTTTCCTCGTCCTCCACCTTGGGGGTATCGTGTGGACACCATGAAGGCCACGTCCGAGCCGCGGAACCTTGCCCCAAGCGCTACGAGTGACGTGGTTTTGCGTCGCGTGCGCGTCGCGGCGCGCGACGTCGTCCTCGTCAAAGGTATTTGTGAAGCGAGTGAAGGCTTGTGCGCCATGTTCGCGGAACGAGGCGGTGATCTCGTGCTGAGTGCACCCGCCTCGCGCGAGCGCGAGCTCGACGCCCTCGTGGAAGACCTCCGCCAAGACTTCGACGCCGAGCTCGAGTGAGAAGGGCCGGGGTGCCCGGGCTCCTGAGAAGACTTCGCTCTTCGTGAGCGGAAGCGTTGCAACTCGGGCGCTCTTGCCCTAGGTTCGCGCGTCCATGTCGGAGCTGTCCTCGAGTGTGGATCGGACGCCGGCTGCGGAGCGCACCCCGCTGCCGGTCACGCCGGTCACGGACGAGCGTCTCGTCGGCGCGTGGTGCGAATGGCTCGGCGCGCTCGCGACCGATGCGGAGGCGGCACTCGCGACCGCCATCGCTTATCGCGAGCTGACTCCCGCAGGTCGTGACTACTGGCTCGCCGTGCTCCAGCACGACGCGAAGAACCTCGACGTGCCCAAAGTCGCGCTGTACGCGCCGCTGCTTGCCGTCGAATCGGATCCTGCCCGCCGCGAGCGCATCAGCGCGGCGATGGGTCCGATCGAGCTCGACGCGACGCCCGGTTTCGCCGCGCACGCGCTCTCCGGCGTGTGCGCGAACGGCACGCGTGTCGCGGTGCTCGTTACGCCACTCTATCTCAACTTCGCGCAAGTCCTCGCGTGCGGTTACCGCGTCGCCACGGGCTTCACGTGGGTGCGGCACGATCCCATCGTGCTCCACTCGTCGGCGCCGAACGCCGGCGAGCGCCTCGAGGGCGCCCTGCTCGAGAACACGCCGATGAAGGCGATCATCGACGACCTCGCGCTCACGGTGCTCGCTCACCGTCGCGCGGGCGGCGAACTGCCCCAGGCGCTCAGCGTGTTCGCCGATCTGTTCGGGCCCGTCGTCGGCGGTTCGACGCCGCCCCCCGCGCCGTGAACGTGCGGGCGGCCGCCGCGAGCGCCGCCGTACTGGTCTTCGCCGCGTGCGCCGGTGAGCCACGCGCGCCCGAGGTCGCGGTGGCGCCGCGTGGCACGCCCGTCGAGTTCGCGTTCGGTACGCCGAGCGGCGAGCTGCTCACGAGTCAGAACACGCGCGGCCGCGTCACGGCGCTGCTCTTCGTCGCGACGTTCGATCTCGCTTCGCAGCTCATGGCGCGACGTCTCGACGAAGTGGTGCGCCGGCACACGCCGCGCGTCAACGCCGGCGCCGTCGCGCTCGAAGCACCGAACGACGCGCCGCTCGTCGAAGTCTTCAGATCCTCGCTCGAGCTCAGTTACCCCGTGGCGCTCGCGAACTCGGCGGGCTTCGGGCGTCCGACTCCGTTCGGCAAGCTCGATCAGGTGCCGACCCTCGTCATCCTCGACGCGCGCGGGCGCGTGGTGGCGCGCGCTCAGGGCGTCGTGTCCGAGCGCGAGCTCGACACCGCGCTCGACGCCGCGGCGCACTGAACGCCGCGCTACCCCGCGCGCTACGTTCGACACGCCGGTTGCGGCCGAGTGCCCCGAGCACGCCGCGTGCCGCCGCGAGCTCGATTTTACGCGGGGATCGTCGCGCTTTTGCGCAGTCGATTGGTGCGTTACGCCGCGCACTCTCTGAGGCGAGCGCACGAAACCGCTTACCTCGGCGCACCAGAATCGCCGGCCGTCCTCGACGCACCAGAGTGAACCGCTAAGATCTCGTGCTCATGGATCCGCGCAAGCGAGTAGGGCGACTCGGCGTGTTCGGTGTGTTCGGCGTCTTCGCCCTGGGCTGCTCGGGAGCGCCCGAGGAAACGAGCGGCAAGCCCGTGAGTCAGGGCACCTCGAAGAGCTCCGGCGGGAGCGGCGGCACCGGCGCGGGAACGAGCGGCGGTAAGGGCGGAGGTTCGAGCAGGGGCGGAGCGTCCAGTAACGGAGCGACGGGTGGAACGCTCGGTGTCACGGGCGGCAGCGCTGGCATGTTCGGTAAAGGCGGAGCGGGCGGTGCGTTCGGTGGCCTGGCGGGACTCGGCGGCAAGGTCGGACTCGGCGGCAAGGCAGCTGGCGGGAGCTCGGGCAGCGCGGGCGCGGGCGGTAGCTCGAGCGGCAACACGGGCGATGCGCCGACGGTCGGTGGCTGCAGCATGTTCCCGGCGGACGACGCGTGGAATCAGGACATTTCGGCCGCGAAAGCCGACCCAACCTGGACGACGCACCTGCAAAATATGGTGAAGGGCACGAAGCTCCATCCCGACTACGGCAATGACGGCAGCACGCTCTACGGCATCCCCGTCGGCGTCGTGCCCAAAGATCAGCTCGCGCTGCCGGTCGTCTTCGACTGGTACGCCGACGAGAGCGACCCCGGGCCGTACCCGTTTCCGAGCCCCGCGGTCGCGAAGATCGAGGGCGGCGACGCCATGAATTGCGACGGTGACTGCCACTTGCTCGTCGTGCAGCAGGGCACCTGTCAACTCTACGAAGGCTACGCCTGTCATTACGACGCCGGTTGGCACTGCGGCAACGGCGCGCACTGGGATCTCACGAAGAACAGCTACGGCCAGCGCCCGAAGGGTTGGACGAGCGCCGACGCGGCAGGTCTCGCGATCGCGCCCGGCATCTTGCGTTACGACGAAGTGCGCGCGGGCGCGGTCAAGCACGCCATCCGCTTCACCACCGCGTGCACGCGCCAAAACTTCGTGGCGCCCGCGACGCACGAAGCCGTGCCGAGCGACTGCGACCCGAACGATCCCGATTCACCGCCCATGGGCCTGCGCGTACGGCTCAAGGCCGACTACGACATCTCCGCGCTCTCGACGAGCGCGCAGGTCGTGCTCACGGCCATGAAGCGCTACGGCATGATCCTCGCGGATAACGGCTCCAATTTCTACTTTCAGGGCGAGGCGAACGCCGGCTGGACCGACGACGACATCGCGCCTTTGAAGACGGTGCCGGCCTCTGCGTTCGAGGCCGTCGCGGTGCCGCCACTCGAGAACTGACGCCCGGCGCTACTCGTCATCTCGAGCGAAACGCGGGTTCTGCGCCTCGTTCACGCGCCAACTGCTTGTGACGCATGCCCGATGGCGTTAGTCTTTCGTGGAAAATATGCTGACGCGACGCTTAGGCAATTGGTTGGGGCGATGGGGATGGAGTCTCCTTGCGAGCGCGCTCGCGGCGGCCGCGTGCGGCACGAAAGACGAGCCGCCCCCCGTGACGGGCACGGGACTCGAGGGCGGCGGTGCCCGCGTGAACATGGCCGGCCGCGGCGGCAAGGGGTCTGGGGGCGGAGCGGGTGAAGGGGCGGGGGAGGGCGGCGTGGGTGACGTTTCGGCCACGGGGGGCACCAGCGGGTCCGGCGCGACGGGCGACACTGGCGGCAGCGGCGGCGTCAACGTGATGGGTGCTCCCGTCGTCCACGTCACGAGCCCTGCGCCGGTCACGGACCCGAACGATCCCGGGGTGATCGTCGCCGACGAAATCGACGTGCTCTGCACCGCCACGAAATCCACGGACAAAGGCGCGAAGAGCGTCGACCAAGCCACGGTGCTGCTCGAGCTCCTCGACGGCGACGGCCTCGTCGTCGAAACGCACCCGGGCACGCCCACCGACAACGAAGACGAATACACCGCGCACTTCATCACCCGCAAAGTCAGCATTAACGGCGGCATGGGCATCGAGTGCCAAGCGAGCGACACGTCGTCGCCGCCCATCATGGGCACCGATCGCATCGACACGTTCGTGGATCACGGGCCGTCGATCACGCCCGTCGATCCGCCCGTGGGCGACGCCGACAACCCACCGTTTGCGACAGCCGTCGGTCAGGCGCTGCACGTTGCTTTCAAGGTCGCTGCGGCGCCCGTCGTCCCAAAGGGTGACGACGGTGCAGCCATCGGCGATGTGAGCCTCACGGTAGGCGGCAAGTCATTCGATTTGACGAAGAGCAACGGCCAGTACACGGCGACGGTGCACCTCGACGACCCGAAGATCTTCATGCCTACCCCTGATGGCGATCAGAAGATCGTCATCACCGCGGAAAATCAGCGCTCGCCGAGGCCGGCGCTGGCGGAAGTAGCTTACGACTTCATCGTAGACGGCACCGGTCCCGACATTGCAATCCTCTCCCCAGCTTCTGCCGATATCGTATCCGGTCGTGTTCAGTTGGTCTTCAAGGTGACCGACTCACAGTCTGGCGTGGATGAGTCGTCGATCACCGCGGTCATCAATACGAAGCCGTACGCGTTCAGTGCCGACGACCCGTCTTGGTCCGTCGACGTTGCGAACAGTACCTACACCTTCAGCTTCGATACGACGCAAATCCAGAAATCAGTCGGCCAAGTCACGCTCAAGGTAAAAGCGAGTGATCTGGTGGGCAATGAATCCGACACGGAGGACGTGCTCCCGCACTTGGACAACGTTCCGCCCTTCGTCGATCTGGATCCGCCTCCAGTGCGTGAAGCGCACGATGACGGCACGTGCTCCCTCGCATTCGATCCTCTGGGCTCCAGGGCCGTCAACGATTTGGATGTCGTGAGTGAGTTCGTCACTTTCCGCGGGTTGGTCTGGGACGATACCAACCACGCCATTGGAGATAACTACGCACCGGCGGCCACCGTAGATTTGGATTCTGTCGTGCTTTTCCTGCAGCCGAACCCGGCGCAGGGCCTCCTCAAAGACACGACGGGCGATGGCGTCTGCGATGAGATCGAGACCCAGGACTCGACGAGTGGCGAGGACTTGCCGGCGATCAAGCTGCTGCCGGTGCCCACGGTAGGTAACTCCTGGTTCGGCAGCGCTATGGACGAGTCTCCGTCGTGGGCCGCCGCTTATCCCATGCCCGACATTTGCAAATACAGTAACGGCCAGGCCCCGTCTGCCCTGTGCGACGCACATGCATCCGATCTCACGCGCGTGATTCACTGGACCATCTATCCCGCGGTCCCCGCGGTATTCGGCGTGCCGCCACTGCAGGGCGTCACCTGCACGGGCTACGGCTGGGAGATCAAGCCGTTCGTATCGAACGGATGGATTTGCGCCGCTCTAAGGGCGAGAGACAACGCCGGCAACGTCGGCGTCTCCGCACCTATTCGCCTCTGCTACGACGACGGGACGGGAACTCCGCCGGATTGCCAGGGATCGAATCCAAGCGAGCCGCCATCGTGCATCATCGATAGCTGCCGGCTGCCGGATCGATTCGCATCACAGCTCCTGAGGCCGTGAGGCCCCGTGGCCATGCGTGATACGGCCGCGCGCCTCGACGCCCTACGCCGCGAAGCCCTCGCCATGGCACGCCAAGCAACGCTGCTTCGCCACGATTTGGACGTCGTTGTCCCGGGGAGCAGCGGCGGCGACGTCGCCGTACTCGTGCACGGCTTCCTCGCGACCGCGGGCGTCCTGCGGCCGCTCGGGGACGCGCTCACAACGGACGCAGGCGTGACGCTCACGTCGTTCACGCACGTGCCGGGCATCGGCGTGACGGCGCTCGCCGAACGAGTGGGCGAGCACGTGCGGGCGCTCGACGCCGAACGCGTCTATCTCGTCGGGCACAGCATCGGGGGACTTGCCGTGCGCTGGTTCACGAGTGAGCTCGGGGGGGATCCCCGCGTCGTGCAGACGGTGTCGCTCGCGAGTCCGTTTTGGGGGGTGCGGCGGGCGCGACTGCTGCCGGGGACACTGGCGCGTGAGATCAAGCCGGGGAGCGACGTGCTTGCGCGGCTACGGGCCGGAATCGGCAGCGGCGTGCCGCACTTTGCCGTCAGCGGGAGCCATGATGCGGTCGTGGGGCCGCCCGCTCGGCTCGGTTCGGCTGACGAGCTCGTCGCAGCCGGCTGCGGGCACAACGCCGTGCTGTACGACGCTGACGTGCTGCGGGCCGTCGCCGAGCGGATCCGCGAGCGGCGCGCGAGCGCCGCGGCCGTCGGGCGGCTTTGAAAAGGGGCGGTCCCGTGTTACTTCGCGCGCCGTGTCGCGCTTGCCTCGCTTCCTGCGCCCCGCCGTCGTCCTGCCGGCAGCGCTGTCGGCCCTGTCGCTCGTGTGGGCGGCGCCCGCACATGCGGACGTGTCGTCCTGGGCGAGCGCGGGGGCGGGCATCAGCTACATCGACGACGGCAAGGACAAGCACTCCGTACCGTCGCTCCAGCTCGAAGCAGGCATGGGCACGCCGCCCTCGGGCTTCATGGTCGTCGGCGGCCTGTTCCACCTCGAAACCCACTTCGGCCTCGGCAGCGACCTCGGCTTGCTCGCCCGCTTCGCGACGCGTGGCTTTGCGCTCGGCGACTGGGGCGGCGCCATCGACCTCGGCGGCTACGAACGCTTCTGGGGACGCGGCTCGGCCGGCGGCCTCGGCAAGTTCGTGCTCGGCGCGCCCTGGGGCATCGAGCTCGACGTGGGCGGCGGCTACGGCACGAACGACGCGCGCCACTTCAGCGTGACGCTCGGCATCGACTTCGCGCGCCTTACGATTTTCCGCACCGTCGGCGAAAAGTGGTTCCCGAATCCGTATCCGGCGTACCGGAAGCCGGAGTGAGCGTTACGCCGCAAACCGCTCGAGCGCCGCGACGAAGCGATCCAAATCCTCGCGCCGGTGCTTTTCCGTGACGGCGATGAGCAGCCGATCGCCATAGCGCGCGTCGATGCGGCCGAGGTCGAGGCCGGCGACGATGCGTTCGGCTTCGAGTGCGGCACACAGGCGAGCGGCGCTGCCGCCGCGGACGCGCACGCAAATTTCGTTGAAGTGCGGCGCGGCTTCGAAGCCCGGCGCGTACCCGGGCAGCGCGAGAATGCGGTCGCGCAAATAGACGGCCTTGGCGAAGCAACGTTCGGCGACGGCGACGAAGCCCGTCTTGCCGAGCAAGGTCGTGCGGATCGTGAGGGCGAGCGCGAGTAGGCCCTGATTGGTGCAGATGTTGCTGGTCGCGCGCTCGCGACGGATGTGCTGCTCGCGGGTCGACAGCGTGAGCACGTAACCACGCTCGCCACGATGATCGACCGTTTCGCCGCAGACGCGGCCCGGGAGCTGCTGCAGGTAGGCGCGGTCGTTGTGGCAAGCAAAGAGACCGACGCCGGGACCCCCGAGCTGGGGCGGACACGCGAGCGGCTGACCTTCGCCCACGGCGATGTCGGCACCGAGCGCGCCGGGCGGCTGCGCGACGGCGAGCGCGTAGGGCTCGCTCACGCTCGCGACGAGCAGAGCGCCCTTTTGGTGCGCCGCGTCCGCGAGCGGGCGCAGGTCCTGGATGCCGCCGTAAAAGCTCGGATAACCGACGACGACCGCCGCCGTGGCGTCGTCGATCGCGCGCACGAGCGCGGCAGTGTCCGCCATGCCGTCTTTGCCTTCCGGCACTTCGACGTACGTCTGGTCGGCACGACCGCTCAGGTAGGTATGCGTCGTCGCCCGGTAGTCCGGGTGCACGCAGCCGCTCGCGATCACCTTGCCGCGCTTGGTGAGGCGTGTCGCCATCAGTGCGGCCTCGGCCGTCGCGCTTGCGCCGTCGTAGAGGCTCGCGTTCGCGAGCGGCAAGCCGTAAAGCTCGCTCACGATCGTCTGAAATTCGAAAATAGCCTGCAGCGTGCCCTGCGCCACCTCGGGCTGGTACGGCGTGTAGGCCGTATAAAATTCGCTGCGGAGGAGCAGCTGGTCGACGGCGGGCGGCAGGTGGTGGTCGTAAATGCCCGCGCCGAGGAACGAGAGCATCGCGCTGCCCGCGTTCCTGTCGGCGAGCTCGCGCAGGTGGAGCATCAGCGTCGGCTCGTCGAGCGCCGGCAGCACCTTGAGCTCGCCCTGCTGTCGGACGTTCTCCGGGATCGTCTCGAAGAGCTCGTCGATGCTCGCCTTGCCGATGATGCCGAGCATCTCGGCGACTTCCTCGGGCGTGTGCGGGAGGTAGCGCATGGTGGAGGTCAGTGGGCGCTCGCTTCGAGGTGCGCGCGGTACGCCGCGGCGTCGAGCAGGCTCGCTTGTTCCTCGGCGAGCTTGCTCGGCCGAATCGCGATCATCCAGCCCTTCTTCCAGGGGTCTTCGTTGACGAGCTCGGGCTGCTTCTCGAGCTCGGCGTTGATGCGCGTGATGACGCCGCTCACGGGCGCGAACAAGTCGCTCAGCGTCTTCACGCTCTCGATCGTGCCGAACGGCTGGTGCGCGTTCACGCTGGCGCCGACCTTCACGTCGATGCCCACGAGCGTCACGTCTCCGAGCTGATCGACCGCGAACGCCGTGATGCCGACCAAGAGCTCGTCGCCCTCGGTGAGGGCCCACTCGTGGTCCTTCGTGTACTTGCGATCGTCCTTCGTCTCGGTGGCTCCGGCCATGGCTGCTCCTTGTACGGTCGTGGCGTCGCGATTCAGCGCGCCCGCTTGTAAAATGGGGTCGGGACGATCTCGGCTTCGATCGACTTGCCGCGACAGTCGACGAAAATGCGATTGCCGGGCGCCGTGAGCGCGGCGGGCACGTAGCCGAGGCCGATGTTCTTGCCGAGCGTCGGCGACGGCGACCCCGAGGTGCAGAGCCCAATCGTTTCCCCCGTGGCGTCGAGCAGCGGGTAACCGTGGCGCGCGATGCCGCGGCCGCGCATCTCGAAGCCGACGAGCGCGCGGCGTGGTCCTTCGGCTTTCAGGCGCAAGAGCGCTTCTTTGCCCACGAAGTGAGGCTTGTCGAACTTTACCGTCCAGCCGAGGCCCGCCTCGAGCGGATCGGTGCTGTCGTCGATGTCGTTGCCGTAGAGCGCGAGCCGCGCCTCGAGCCTCAGCGTGTCGCGCGCGCCGAGGCCGACGGGCTCGATGCCGAAGGCTTTGCCGGCGGTCATCAGCGCGCGAAAGAGCGCAGGCGCGTCGTCCCAGCCGGCAAAGAGCTCCACGCCGTCTTCACCCGTGTAACCGGTGCGCGCGACGGTGCAGGGGACGCCGGCGACCTCGGCGTCGCGGAAGCGGAAGCTCTTGAGCTCGCGCGCCACGGCGACGCTCGCGCCGGCCGCGGCGAGCGTCTCGAGCGCGCGTGGTCCCTGGAGCGCGAGCAGCGCGGTGGCGTCGCTCGCGTCGCGGAAAGAGACGCGTCCTTCGGCGGCCCGCGCGAAGTGCGTCGCGATCTTGTCGCGATTCGACGCGTTGCACACGACGAGCATGTTCTCGGGCGAGCGCCGGTACACGATCAGATCGTCGAGGATCGTGCCGCCCTCGTTGCAGCAGCACGTGTAGACGGCTTGGCCGTCGGCGACGCGCGTCGGATCGTTCGTGATGAGCGAGCTCACGAGCTCGAGCGCGCCCGCGCCCGTCAGCTCGAGCTCGCCCATGTGCGAGACGTCGAACAAGCCGACGCGCTCGCGCACGGCGCGGTGCTCGTCGACGATGCCCTTGTACTGCACGGGCATCTCCCAGCCAGCGAACGGAACCATGCGCGCGCCGAGCGCGACGTGTTCCGCGTAAAGGGAGGTTTTTCGCATCCGAGTCGCTCCGACTAGCATCGAAAGCCGCCGGGCGGAAAGGAGGGAAATGCGCGTCGGGTTCAGCCCGAATTTCCGGAGATTCCGGCCGGCGTGCTAGTTTTGCCCCGGTGTCCAAGGGCCGCGTGCTCATCATCGAAGCCGACGAGTGGGTCGCGGTGTTGCTCAAGAAGTTTCTGGCGGACGCCGGGTTCAGCGTGGACCTCGCCACGGGCGCCAAGGAGGGCTTCGACAAAGTTCGCGCCCTGACGCCCGACTGCATCCTCTGCGACGTGAATCTGCCCGACATCGACGGTTTTTGGGTCGCTCGACGTGTGCGCACCGAGCCGTCCGCCGTGGCAACGACCCCGTTTTTGTTCTTGACCGACGCCGACGATGTCGAATCGCGCCTGCAGGGCTTCCACGTCGGCGCCGACCTCTACGTGACCAAACCTTTTCGCAACGAGGAAGTGGTGGCCCAGGTCGGTGCGCTGATCGAGATGGCCAAGCGGCTGCGCAAGCAGCGCGAGGACTTTTCGTCGGAGCCGCCCTCGCACCGCGGCGCCGCCTTTCAGGGCGATATCGCGCAGATGGCGCTCTCGACCGTGCTGTCGCTGCTCGAGCTCGAGCGCCGCACCGGGCGCCTCAAGGTCGCGCGCGACGACGGCCGTCGCGGCGAAATCGAGCTTGCCGACGGCAAGTTCGCGGGCGTCGCCGTCGAGGGCGTGAAGGGCATGCCGACCGAGCTCTTGCGCGAGCTCTTGCGCTGGAAGAAAGGAAAGTTCGCCTTCAAGCCGGACCCCAAAAAGCAAACGGCACCGGGCTTCACGCGCCGGAGCCTCACCGAGCTCTTGCTCGAAGCGAGCCGGCTCGAGGACGAGTCGCGACGCTAGTCCTCACTTGAGCAGGTTCGGATCGATGGGTTTGCCGTCGGGGCCGTAACCTGCCTGTCGCCAGCGATCGGCGTCGCTCATGCCCGGGGGGTTCGCGGGGCGCGGCGTCACGTCGCGGATCACGAGCTCTGTCGTGTGTCCGTTGCTCGGCGTGATGTCGAAGTCGTAAACGCGATCGCGCGCGCCGTCTTTGATGTGAACGCGCGGAAAAACCGTGCTCACGGCCCCGATTTCCACGCGATCCACATCCACGCGCTCGCGCACGTAATTGGCGAGCGCCTCTGGCGTCACCTCACCCTGGAGGTAGGCGACGTCGAGAAACGCGCCGAGCACCTTCATTTGCCCGGGCACGGCGAACCCGAACACGTGCCCCGGCCCCTGCGCGAGCTCACCCGGCGCAAGTCGATCGAGCGGCTTGGCGCTCGGCGCGCTCGGCGCGCTCGACGCGACGGGGGCGGGCGGCGCCGTGCGCTTGTGACACGCCAGGGCGAGCAGAGCACCCGCCGTCACACGGCTGAACGCGTTCTTCATGCCGGACCTGCCAGTGCGTCCGTGCGCCCGGTGCGCATCACTCGGTGATACTAGCCCAAGATTCGATGCTCGAGATCGTCGGCGGCGGGGTGAGCGTGACTTGTCCCACGCCCACGGCCGCGCCTGACGTATCGTTCGAGGGTTTCAAATTGCCCGTGTGATAAACGAGCTTGAAGCTGCCCGTACTGATCTGCGTGATGTTGATCTGATGGCCGAAGCCGAGCACCGCGTCGCCGAGGGCGTTGTCGCTGATGCCCGAGCAGCTGGGTTCCTGGACCCCCGCGACGCCCGCCGTGACGGCCTCGAAATGGTCGAGCTGGTTCATGACGAGCGGACCGAGTGACGAGTCGTTCTTGTCCTTGCGATCGAGGTAGCTCGCCTGCCAGACGAAGCTCGTGCCGTTCGAGCATTCGGCGGCAGTAGGATCCGGCGGCCGGTACGTGGCGAAGTAGAGCCACTGATTGAAGAGCACCATCGGGCCGACGACGCGCTCGCCGTTCGGGAAGCTCGTGTACCAATTGACTTGCGTGTTCGTGGCAGTCAGCCCCGCGTTCACGTGCTCGGTGAGGGAGGTGAGCACACCAGTGAGACTCTGCCCCGAGCCGAGCACTTCTTGGTCGCCTGCGGCGACTTCCAGCACGACGTTGCCGTTGTCGTCGACCGACACGGCGGGCGGCAGCATGACCGGCTGGCCCGCGTCGAAACCGAAGTTGGTCGCCTTCGATTTGATGGTCTCCGGGTAGAGGTCCATGAAGAGCTTCATCGTCCACTTGGACGGATCGGCCGCGGACACGTCCACTTTGAACAGGCGGCCGTCGGCGTCACCCACGTAAATGCGATCGGCGACTTGTCCGACGAACCCCGGGTAGGCGACGGGCTGGCCGGTGATGGGCGCGTCGAGGTTGGCTTCCGTGACACGCGCTTGGAGCTCGGTCGAGACTTCCGTCTTGCTGAGACGGAAGGTACGAATGAGCTCGCCCGTATCGAGTCGCACGATCGTCAGTGATCGCGCGCCCGCTTCGTCGTTCGGGAAGGTGTAGCAATGGACGCGCGCGCGCGGCGGGTAGTCGGGGTCGAGCGTCAAGTCGCCGAAGGTGCGACCACCCGCGGGGCAGCCGGGACCGGTCGTCACAGGGGTACCGCCGGGGCCGCCCGGGAGCACGGCGACGGGGACTTCTTTCGCGTTGCCGCTGCCCGTGGTGTCGAAGAACAGCGTGGTGATGAGCGGCGTCGCGCCGCCTCGCCCGAACAGATTGTTGCCGTGCGAGTCGCGCGTGAGCTGCCACAACATGCGCGGGCCGCCCTTCGTGGGGTCGTCTGGCGAGGCCGAGTTGAGCTCGGGGTTCGTCACGTCCAGCGCGAAGTACCCGCTGTGTTGGTAGCCGAAGCCTTGGACCAGCACCGTGCGCCAAGCAGCCGCGCCCGCTCGCGCATCGGCGGCCGAACGCTCGAACACGGTCGGAAGCTGGTCGGGCTGCGTCGGCTGCACGGCCACGACGTCTTGGAAGGTCGGCGCGCCGTCGAGCAGGACTTGATGGTTGTACGGGTAGAGGTGGTAGAGATTCGGCAGCACCGCGGGCGGCGCGAACGTCCAGAGTTCGTTACTCTGGTAATCGTTTTGCACCATCTTGGTCGGGTCGTTGAAGTCGGCCGGATTGTTGGACGTGACCTTGAACGCGTGCAAGAGGCCGTCGTTGCTCGACACGTAGAGCATCATCGGGCGCGTGGCCTGCAAAAACTCGAAGCGCGCGTACGACTCGTCGCGAATGGCCGCGTCCGGGCGATCGACCACGACGGGCGTCGAATGGATGATATCGCCGAGGAGCTTGCACGTGAGGTCGTCCCCGGGGGTTTGGCAACGCGACACCACGGTGGACTGCCCGTTGCTGAAGCCGAGCCACCACTTGAGATACATGTCGCGGCAGTCGTTGGCGGTCACGAGCGCCTTACCGTCCTGGTCGATGCAGCTCGCTGCCGGAATCGCGAGCGCCTCGGGCGGGATCCCGCTGATGAAGCTCGCCGCGGCACCCGAGGACGGACGCCCGCCGTAAATGCCGACGCCGTCCGGGTCCGTGCTGCCGATGTTCGGCCGAATGCTTTCGAGCGACGTGATGGGCTCGGCGCTCGTGTTGCCGCCGAGTACGGTGAAGACGTGGCGCGCGCTCGGGCCGCCCTTGGCGACGTTGTGTGCGAAGTCGTCGCCCATCGAAACGTTGACCGGTATTCCATTGGCAGTTTCCACGGCCGACTGAGTCTCGCATTGGAACCGCTGCCGCTGGAGCGTCCCGAACCACGGCTTTAGATGCGCGGTGTCGAAGCCCGTGTAGAACCGGAACGCGCCGCTCGGACTCGCGCCGCCGCCGGCCTGCACGGGCTGCGTGCGGCTCGTCGCCTGCTGCTGGTCGCTCAGGATGGCCGAGAGCTGGCTGCGCAGGGTCTCGCGGTTGTTAGCGAAGAACGCCGTGCGCTTGGTCGTGACCATCGTTTTGAGATCGGGGTCCCACTTCGTCTTCACGCCGCCCGCGATCGCGATGCGCTGCAGCGTGCAGCACGCCTGGAGCGCTTGGTTACTCGCATTCGCCGGCTTGTTGCAGAGGTTCGTCGTGCTCGTCTGATCGACGTCGGCGGCCGTGATGGCGTTGCAATCGACGGGAGGCGTCAGAGGATTGTTGTCATCGTCGACTTTATCGAGCGCAAAGCCGACGACGTACGTCGGGATTTCGTCGTGGTTAGCCGTGACGGAGTCGAGCCGCGCGACGATGTCCTCGGGGCGATCGAACGGGCACACGCCCGCCGGCGTCTCCGCGCTGCTGCTGCAAAACGGGCGCAAATCCATGTTCGGCTGCCCGTCCGTGAGCAAAATCACGATCTGCTGGCGGCCGCACTCCAGGTACGGGTCGCGGTACGGACCGAAGTCCGCCGACGCGTCACTCGTCGCGAGCGAGCTCGGGTTGCGATCCGGATCGCTCGTCTTGTCGTTCAGGAGGAAGTCTTCCGCGTCGTGCAGCATGCCCGCGATGGGGGTTGCGCCGTAGGGGCGCGTCGCGAGCAAGACTTCCTGGATGTGCTTGTTCTTGTTCACGTAGTCGCGCACGCCGTCGTGCGGATTGCCAAAGTTCACCATCCGGCCTTCCCAGGGCGGCGCGGCGGCGTTGCGGGCGCCTACTTCCTCGTCCTTGGTGCCGGTGAGGCAGCCCGCGGGCATGCCTTTGGCGGAGTTGCCGACGACGTAACTCCAGAGGCCCGCTTTGCCCGTCGTGGCGTTGGCGGTGGCCGAGAGCATGGCGCCGTCGTAGCCGGTGCCCGGATCGGGCGCGGTGTCGAACGTCATCAGCCCGAAGCGCACGTAATCTTGGAAGACGTCGAGCACGCCGTCGTTGCCGGGCTGCGAGAAGCTGCACGCGCCCGAGCCGCTGTACATGTGATAGTTGATGCCGCCCGCCGTCGGGTAGATGAACGGATTCGAGCTCTGCGTACCCGGGCCCGCCGCGCAGCCGTTGCTGAGGGGACGGTGATACGGAATCGGGTAGCGAAAGTCGTACGGATCGCCCGACAGCGCGTATTCGCTCGTGCGGTAGCCGACGCCCGAGTCGAGGCGGTTGATGGTCTGGCAGGAGTAGTTGTCGATCGTGCCGGTCAACACCTCCACGAGGTCGACCCACCGGCTCTTGTCGTTCACGCCGGCGGTGTTGCCGGGGCTACAGCTGACGGCCGTGCCGTCGGTCTTGTACTCCATCGACCCCGACGTATCGACGAGCAGGAGCACGTTCGGCAGCGGCGGATTCAAGTCCGCTTGCGCGCTGGCGCGTGAGCTCGAGAGCCCGAACGCGAGTGCGGCGAGCGGAGCGAGTCGGAGCGGGCTCCGCATCTAGATGCCTCCCACGGGGCCGAGGAGCACGTGCGCGCGCGTCATGTGTTGGCCGGCGACCTGCATCACGTTCTGCACGCAGGCCGCGCTCGCCGCGGCGGGCTGGAGCTGCGCGATGGTCGTGAGCTTTGCCTGGTAATACGCGAAGGCGTTGCGGCTCACGGCGTCCATGCCGGTGACGGGGCCGAGCGCGCGGGCCACGTCCGTCACCTCCGTCAGAAAGCGGCCGTTGATCGGCGCGACGCCGAGCCTACTGTCGACGGTGCCGAACGAGTCGCCATCGAACATGGTGTTGCCGGTGAGCAGCGTGAAGCTCGTGCTCGAGAATTCGTAGCAGGGCGGGGGCTTCGAGTTCGAGGTGTTGACGCCCAAGTTCATGCGGCAGTCGTCGATGACGTTGTTGTCTACGCGCGAGCCGTTGAGGGCCTGCGACACGTAGACGGCGGGCGCCGTCGAGAGTTGCGAGAGCGAGGCGAGCGCGCCAATTTGCGCGAGGTATTCGGTTTGCGTGGCTTCCCGCTCGTTACCGGACGCGCGGGCGAGCAGCGCCGCCGAGTGCACCGTGTAGAGCCCGACGCCCGTCAGCATCGTGACGGCGAGCACGACGACGAACAGCGTCGTCCCGCGCTCGCGCCCCCGCTGGAAACGGGACGGGACGAACTTCTTCACCATTGGACGCTCGCTTGATTCGGTAACGCCACGTCGGCCTGGAACGTGCGCACGCGTGCCCATTGCGAGGCCGCGATTTGGAAACGATAGAATCCCCCCGGAATGGCGGTGGTGCGATCGGCTTCGCGCGAGCGCACGCTCAGGCGCGCCCGCACCGAACGCACGCGCTCGGGAAAGTCGCCCACGCCGTTCGCCTTGAAGAAGGTGCCGAAGTTCGCGTCGCCGGGCGCCGAGAACACGACCGCCGGGATGCCCATCGCCGGCTGCCCGAACACGGAGAACTGGAGATCGACGGCGTATTCCGCGACGATTTCGGTGCTGTTCGCGACCAGCTTGCCATCGGCATCGAGCTGGTCACGCACGAGCTCGGTGCGCGTGTCCTCGCCCGGCGCGCCTTTGCTCGCGTCGAACAGCGCTTTCCACGTCGGTCCCTGCGCGTCGTTCTGCAGATCCATCACGCGGTAGCGCACGATGTTGACCACGTTGGCGCTCGAGCCGTCCTCGAAGCCGCGCAGACCGTTGACGCCCGTGGCGCTCGTGCGCTGGGGGAAGGGCGCTACGAGCGCAATCGCGGGCGGTGCGCCCGCGTTGACCGACGAGATCTCACCGAAGTACAGCTTTCCGGCTTGATCCTTGAAGCGGAGGATGAGCCCCGGCGATACGCCGAACACGTTCTTGAGCAGCGCGAGCTGCGCCGCTGGGCTGGCGGCGCTCAGGTAGCCGAGCCGCGCCATCGAGGGTGTGTTCATCTGCAGGTAGATGGTTTGCCCTGACGGATCGACGACGGCCGGAAACTCGTCGGTTGCCGAATACGAGCCGGAGAGCACGATTTGATCGGGCGTGAGGGGCTGACCTGCGGCCAGATTGAGCTTGAACGCGTCGTTGGCGCTCAGATCGGGTATGTCGGTCGTGACGCGCACCGCGGCGAGCGTGAAGATTGCCTCCGGTGTGCTGGCGGAGACGTTCACGGCACGGGCGGGATCGAGCTGAATGTTCGGCGTGCCGAGATACCCGGCGCGCGCGATGTCGGCCTTCAGCCGCTCGAAGCCGATCATGCCGGCCAGCGTGGCGCTCGCGATACGCCCTTCACGCTGATAGAAGCGCGATGCGTCACGAGCGAGCGCGAACACGACGATCGAGAGGAACAAGCCGCCCGAAAGCGCGACCATGAGCTCGACCAGCGTGAAGCCGGGCGCCCGGGCGAGCGTGCGTCGCCGCTCGAGAAGTGGCACGCGCGTCATGGTTGTCGCACCGCGCCTGCTTGCGTCACGACGTGATAGAGACCGCTACCGTTGCCGAGGGCGTCAGTCACGGCGTCGATGGTTGCCTTGGTGCCGTTCTGGCAGTCGTTCGTCACGACGTACGTCGGGTCGCGTGGCCAGAACACGCGCACCTCCGTGCGAATGACGCCATTGCCCGCTAGGCCACTCGTCTGCTGGGCGCTCTTGTCGCCGTACAGCCAGGTGAGGCGGATCTGGGCGCAAAAGACGCCGTTTGCCGCGACCGGCGCGCCGAAGCCGTCGAACTGCGGACCGAACTGCAGGGTCACGTTGTAGACGGGCAATTGCCAGAGGTCGTTGGCCGCCGTGATCGTCGTCAGCCAGGTCGTGCGCGTCACGTCCCCGGTGCGCGTCCACAGCGTCGCGTCAGCGGCGAGTTGACTGAGCCACGCCTGCGCGATGCCGTTCGCGAGGGCCACATTTTTGGCCTGCTGATTGGACGTGATCGTCGCACGTTCCATCGCGATCACGCCGGTCACGCCCGTCGCGAAGACGGCGAGCGACATCATGAGCTCGACGACGGTGTAGCCGCGGGAGCGTCGCTTCATGGCAGCCTCGTGGCCTCGAGTCGCGCCGTGCCGTTCGGCATGATCACGACGTTGTAGGTGCGCGGGCTGTTGCTCGGGTCCGAGATGGTGACGAGCGCGACATTGGTGAGCGGCTGCCAGTTGTCCGGAGTCCACGCTCCGGCCGTGTTCACGAACGTGCGCCCGCCAGGACTGAAGCAGAGCGCGACACTTCCAGACGTGAGGGCGCTCGATCCCGGCAGCGTCATGGTCGTCGTGACGTTCTGCTGGCTGATGCCTTCGATGACGCGTGCATTGCCGACGGCGCTCGAGGTGCCCACGTTGCCCCAGTTGTTCGTCACGCAGCCCTGCGTCGGCAGGTTCGCGCAGTTCGTCTTGGCGGCGGTCGTCCCCTGTACCCCTTCGAGCACCTGCAGCGTGCCAGTGCCGACGTCCAACGTCACGACGGTGGCCGCTCCGCGCGCGAGCGCTCGCGTGTGTGACCCGCGATAAAGATCCGCGATGCGGCCCGCGACTTGGAGCACGCGCTGGGCCTTGAAGCGCGCGCTGAAGAGGGGCACCGCGATCACGGCCATGATCGCGATGATGACCACCACGACCATGAGCTCGATGAGCGTGAAGCCGCGTACTTTTCCTGAGCGTGTAGGCGAGCGCCGCACGGATAACCGAAAACCCCAGTGAGCAAAGGGCGTGCCGAGGAGCTTTCCTGCAAGGGCTCGGAACTGCTAGTGATATTTTAGGTGCCTGGCTCCCGAAACGGTAACGATTGCGGCCGTATGAAACGGTTGCGGAGCAGCCGCTCCGGCGCGCGGCGTCAGGTCCTCGTCGAGGCGCTCGTCGTGGGGGGCCTCATGCTCGCGGGTTGCTCTCGGCGTGGAGGTCAGCGCGCTCCGGCGCCGCGGCCGACCGCTTCGGCTGTCCCGGCCCCGCGCTCGCTCTGTGCGGACGGCGGCGGCAGCGTGAGTCTGCCGGCGTTCGAGGGCTGGTTTCCACGGAGCGTGGGAGCGTACTGCATCGACGAGAACGCCGACCAGCGTGTCTTCGGGCTCGGGGGCACGCTGCCCGTGACGGACGCTGCGGAAGTGCTGGCGCTCGACGGCGACGAGCTCGCGCGCTCGGCGCCGGTCACCGTCGTCGTGATCGCGTACGTCGAGGATAAAGTCGAGCCCGGTCGTGTGACGGCGAGCGTCGTGGACTTCGCGAATCCCGACGTTGCCTACGCCTTCCTCACGCGGCGCATCGCCGATGCCGCCGAGCTCGGGCGCCCCGCCTTCGAAGCACTGGACGCAGGGGCCGCAGGCGTGCTCGGTGAGACGACGGCGTTCGTCGTGCGCGCGCAAGCCGTCTTGCGGCTGGACTTTGCGAACCGCAGGCTGCCGCCCGCGCGTGTCGCGGCTGCGGCGCGGCCCGTGCTCGTCTCGCTCGCCAAGGACATCGGCGCGCGCTTGCCCGGTGTCGCGAAACTGCCCATTGCCGCCGAGCTCCTGCCCGCAGCCGATCGCGTGCCGCTCTCGGTTCGGTACTACGCGGCGGACCTCGCTGGCTTTCAGGGCATCGGTCCCGGTGCGCTCGCGACGTACGTCGAGGGCTCCCACCGCTATCGCGTTGCGCTCGCCGTGCGCCATGACGCCGACGCCGGCAAGGACGTGCTCTCGACGCTCCGCAAGCGCGAAGGGTCGCGCGTGCTCAAACGTGAGCCTTACGACGCTTCACGCGTGGCCGAGACCGACGACGCGACCGGAGCCGTGCGCGAGTGGATTTTCGGCCGCAAGGGCGCCGTCGTCGCGGGCGTGGCGTTCGACGTTCCCCCGCGCGCCGCGCCCAAAGGCGCGCCGCCCGAGCGTCAGGCGGCCGTGCTCAAGATGAAGCGCCTGCTCGACCGGCTGCCTGCCGCTCCCGCGTGGTAAGTTCCAGCGACCCGATGGATTTCAAGTTTTCCGAGCAGCACGAGCTATTGCGCCAGAGTGTCCGCGACTACTGCGCGCGCGAGATTCGGCCCCACGCGCGCGACTGGGACGAGAGCGAGCGTTTTCCGCTCGAAATCGTGCCGCGCCTCGCGGAGCTCGGGTTGCTCGGCATCCGCGTGCCGGAAGCCTACGGGGGCGCGGGCATGGACGTGACCGCGTACGCCATCGCCGTGGAAGAATGCGCGAAGGTGGACGGCTCGCTCGCGCTCACCATCGCGAGTCACAACGGGCTCGGCACCGGCCACCTGCTCACGTTCGGTAACGAAGAGCAGAAACGCCGCTACTTGCCCCGGGCGGTCAGCGGCGAGGCGCTCGCCGCGTGGGCGCTCACCGAGCCTGGCTCCGGCTCGGACGCCGCGGCCCTGCGCACGACCGCGCGGCGCGACGGCGGCGATTGGATCCTCGACGGGACCAAGATGTTCATCACGCAGGGTTCGATCGGAGGGTTCTGCGTCGTGCTCGCTCGCACGGCGGCGGACGCGCCGCCGCAGCGCGGGATCACGGCGTTCATCGTCGATACGAGCACGCCCGGCTACCGCGCCAGCAAGAAGCTCAAAAAATACGGCTGCCGCTGGAGCGACACGGTGGAAGTCACGCTCGACAACGTGCGCGTGAGCGACACCGAACGCCTTGGCGACATCGACCAAGGCTTTCTCGACACCATGCGCATCCTCGACACGGGGCGCATCTCGATCGCGGCCATGGCGCTCGGTCTCGGGCGCGGGGCGCTCGACATGGCCGTCGCGTACGCGAAGGAGCGTGCGGCGTTCGGACGCCCGATCGCGGAGTTTCAAGCGATGCAGTGGATGCTCGCGGACGCCAAGACGCAGCTCGACGCGGCCGAGCTCCTCGTGTACCGCGCTGCCTGGCTCGCCGATCGCGGCGAGCGCTACACGCAAGAGGCGTCGATCGCGAAGCTTTTCGCGAGCGAGGCGGCCACGCGCGTCTGCAACGACGCCATGCAGATCCACGGCGGCTACGGCTTCACGCGCGAGTTCGAGATCGAAAAACACCTGCGCGACGTGAAGCTCTGCGAAATCGGCGAAGGCACGAGCCAAGTGCAACGCATGGTCATCGCCAAACACATCTTGCGCACGTGACGTCTTCGACGTCCGCTCGGCGTGAGCGCGGTTACTCGGTGCGCTGGATGACGTGAAAGCCGAACGGCGTCTCGACGACGTCGGAAATCTGCCCGACCTCGAGCCCGAACGCCGCGTCGGCGAACGCCTTCACCATTTGCTTGCGCCCGAAGCGACCGAGATCGCCGCCGCGCTCGCCCGCGCCCGGCTCGTCGGAGTACTCCTTCACGAGCGCCGCGAAATCCTCGCCCGCTTTGGCGCGCGCGAGCGCTTCCTCGGCGCGCTGGCGCGCTTCGTCACGCGTGCGCACGATGTGCGGACCAGCGCGCATCGAGCCCTTGTACTGCACGAGTAGATGGCGTGCGGCGACCTTGTCCTCGTTTTTGGCCGGCGCTTCGGCGAACGACTCGTCGTCGTCGCTCCCGGTCTTACCGGTCGCGGCGGCGTTCGCGTCCTTGGGGCGCTCGGGCGCTGCCGGCACGCGCGGCGGCTCGCCCGCGCCTTCGTACGTCGTGACGACGCAGCCGCCGAGCGTGAGCGCGAACGCCGTCAAAATCGTGCGAGCGACGGAGCGCGCCTGCATCGTGTCGACTCACTCCGTGCGCAGGATGACGTGGTAGCCGAACTGCGTCTCGACCAAGTTCGAGATTTGACCCGGCTTGAGCGCGAACGCCGCGTCGGCGAAGGGCTTGACCATCGCCGTGCGCGGGAAGCTGCCGAGCTTGCCGCCACGGGCCGCTGCGCCCGGCTCGTCGGAGTATTCGGCGACGAGCTTGTCGAAGGGGACGCCTTTGCGCGCCTTGGCGAGTGCTTCCTCGGCGCGCTGCTTCGCTTCTTCTTTGGTGCGGGTGACGGTCGGAGCCGCGCGCAATGCGCCCTTGTACTGGACGAGCAGGTGAGACGCGGAGACGCGCTCCGCCGCAGCCGCGCCGGCCGGCGCCGCCATACGCGCGGCGGAAGCGTTCGGTTTGCCGGTGGCCGTCGCTGCGACCGCCGCACCGCTCGGCGCGGGTTCGGTGGCCGCTTTGGTCAAATTGAAGTTGACGGGCAGAACGCCGACGCCGCCCAAGAAGCCAACGGCGAGGAGAACGCCTAGCGTCGCCCAGGGCGCCCAGTCGGGCAGCCAGTCCCGTGACGCCGGTGCCGCGCTCTTGGTGACGGCGCGCCGTGAGTTCGAGTGGCGGTCGTCCTCGTCCTCGTCCTCGTCCTCGTCGTCCTCTTCGTCCTCATCCTCGTCTTCGTCGAGCTCGTCCTCTTCGTCTTCGTCTTCGTCCTCGTCGTCCTCGTCCGCAGCATGACGGCGATCGCCACTCGGTGCGGGCTGTGCGCTCACCGCCTTCGTCTTGGCTTTCGCTGAGGCCTTCGCTGCCGGCCGCTCGTCGCGCGGCTTGGAGGCGGCGGTCCCGCTGCTGCCCCACTCGTCGTCGATCTCGTCGGTGGGCGGCGGCGGCAACGAGGTGACCTTGTTCTTTTCGTCATCGGTCATGCTTAGAGTCCTCGAGGCGGGGAGATGTCGGCCCAGGCGTTCGTGATCACGGGCTCGGGCTTGTCGCCCGCGAACGCTTCCAGGGCGACGCGCCCGCTGTCTAGCACGTAGCCGGTCGTGCGTAGGGTTTCGCCGGGCCAGACGGGCCGACGAAATTGCGCGCCGAGCGTAACGAGCCGCTGCTCGTCGCCGGCGCAAAGCGCTTTGAGCACGGCGCGGCCCACGAGCCCGAACGTGCAAAGTCCGTGCAAAATCGGTCCTTCAGCGAAGCCTGCTGCGGCCGCAAACGCCGGATCGGCGTGGAGCGGGTTCAGATCACCGGACAAGCGATAGAGGAGCGCTTGCTCCGGTGACGTCGTCAGGTCGACCTGAAAATCAGCCGGTCGGTCGGGGATCTTCGGCGCCTCCGATTTCGGGGGACGTTCCCCTCCGAAGCCGCCAGCGTCGCGCACGAGTAGAGACCACTCGGTGTCGAAGCAGGGTTTGCCCTCGAAGGTCGTGCTCGTCGTGAGCACCACCTGCGCGAGCTTCTTCATGTCGTAGATGCCCTTGACGGCGCCCACCGTTTCGAGCCGCCCCGCGGGTGGGATCGGCCCGTGCAGTCGGATCAGCTGATTGCCGTGGACGAGGCGCGTCATGTCGCAGCGCGTCTGTTCGAAGAGCGCGGCGATCGCGGGGTAGCTCGGAACGACGGCGAACGTCGGCAGGACTCGGGGTCCGCGTCCCTCGTACAAAAAATCCAAGTCGTCGCGCGTCATGCCCACGCCGAGCGCGTAGAGCACGACCGCTTTCCAATCGTATTCGAAGACGAACGGGGCCGTGCGCTGGCCGATCGTGGATAGGTCGAGACTCATCCTCACCCGGGGGCTTCGCGAAGGACCCTCGTTAGCGCGCCCGTGGCAGGCACGTCAATGGCGCGGCTCGACTGAGGCCGGGTCTTGGTCAGCTCTTCCAAGACTTCTCGATTGAGCCACGACGCCGCGCGTCTTTGCCGCTATCTTGGCGCTTCCGGACGATGGGGATGCCCGCCGATTGGCTTGCTCTCTTGCAAAAGGCTCTCGGTGACGACCCGCTCGTCTGGGCGCTCGCCTGGGCGCGCGCGCTGCCGGTGCTCGTGCTCGTGCCTGCTTTCGGACTCGGAGGGTTAGCGCTCCCGATACGCGCGGCGCTGGCACTCGGGATCGCAGGTTGCGTGGCGCCGGCTTTGCGCGCGCTCCCGTTCGCCGGGATGCCGTGGTGGCTCGCGCTCGCGCGGCAGGCCGTCGCGAGTCTGCCGCTCGCGCTCGGTACGGCGGCTATCTTGTGGGCTGCGGTGATGGCGGGCGGCCTCGTCGACAATCTGCGCGGTGGGCGCGAGTCCGCGGAGCTGCCGGTGCTCGACGAAGCGGCTTCGCCGTTCGGTGTGCTCTTTGGCTTGCTCGTCGCGCTCGGCTTTCTCGAGTCCGGCGGCGCGAGCCGCATTGCGGCCGCGCTCGCCGAACCACGCCTGCACGGTAGCTTCGCCATTGCCGTCGAACGGCTGTCGGAGTCCGTAGGCATCGCGGTGAGCGTGGCCGCGCCGCTCGTCGTCGGCTCGGTGCTGATCGAGCTCGCGGCGGCATTCATCGCGCGCGCGGCCGCGCCCGTGCAGGTGACGTCGCTCGTCGCGCCGCTCCGCTCGCTCGGCTTGTTGTTCGTCGTCTGGCTCGCGCTCGACCGCATCGTCGAGCTTTGGGTCGTGCTCGGCAGCCGCGCGTGACCGCGTCGCCTCGCCCCGCGCGGAGGCTAGAGCGACGCGCGATACGAGATGCCGAAATTCAAAACCAGCGCCGTGTTTTGTCCCGAGAGCGAGGACTGCGCCCCGAGTGGATCGCGCGCCGGTGTCCAGCGCAAGAACCACTCCGAGAAGCGGAGGCTCCCGACCATTGCCCAGTGCTTGCCGAGACCGTAGGCCATCCCAGCCCCGATACCGAGCGTTCCGCCCTCCGTTCGCAAGGTGACGCCCTGCGGGCCGAGGAGAGCGCGGTCGTCGTTACCGTCCACGACTTGGAAGCGATCCGCGACCACGACCAGGCCTCCGACCGGGCCGATCCAGCTCTCGAAGCGCTCGCCGACGAACGCGTAGTAGCGGAGCACACCCTCGAACGTGAAGTAACTCCGCGTATGATCGCGGGGAATCGCGTCCGGCGGCTGAGGCGGACGCGCGGTCGGCACGAGCCCCACGAGCAGCCCCGCGCCGAACGCCCAGCGCCGGCTCCAGCGGTACACTTCCCAGCCCTCGAGCGAAAAAACGTAGTCGCCCTCTTTGCAGCCCCCGTTTTGTTGCGTGCACACTTCGGCGCCGGGCAGCGTGAGCACGCCGACGTTGAACTCCGCGATGCCGACCGGGCGTGTCATGGCGGCAAAGCCCGTCTGCAGCCGGTTCGGCGCGAGCAGAGTCGGATCGGCGGGATCGCTTTCGTCGGCGAGCGCCGGCTTCGTGCTCGCGAGGAGCGCCGACGCGGCGAAGGCGCCGAAAAGCAGCCGGACGCCGAGTCTCACGGCCCGAAGCCTAGCCTGAAAAGCTCGCGTCCGCGCGTGCTCCGCTCGACCAGCCTGCGGAATGCTTGAGGAAATCACGCTCGTCCGCGTCTTTCTACGGCGCTTGTCGCGCCTTGGAAACGGTGATGTAGGCTCCGCCGACCATGAACGAGCCGTCTGCTCCGGACGCACCCGCCCCGACCGTGGGCGAAGGCGCGTCCTCTGTCGAGCCGGCCCCGGCGGCCCCGACCGCCGCCGAGGAGCGCGAGACGCCGGGCGGCTACCGCGTTGCGCTGCCCACGTTCGAGGGGCCGCTCGATCTACTGCTCCACCTGATCGAGGAGCACGAGCTCGATATCTTCGACATCCCGATCGCGTTCGTTGCGGCGAAATTCGTCGAATACGTGACGTTGATGCAGGAGCTCAACATCGACGTCGCGAGCGAATACCTCGTGATGGCGGCGACGCTCGCGCACATCAAGTCGAAGCAGCTGCTCCCTGCCGTGCCCGAGGATCAGGAAGACGAGCAGGAGGCAGAGGTCGATCCCCGAGCCGAGCTCGTGCGCCGCTTGCTCGAGTATCAGAAATACAAGCATGCAGCCGAGCAGCTGGCGGCGTCGCCCGTGCTCGGTCGCGACGTCTTTGCCCACGGTGTGCCGGGCCTGGAAGCGCACGGCCCGGCGCGCGTGTCGGGGCTCAGTCTGTTTCGCCTGCTCGACGCGTTTCAGGTGGTGCTCTCCCGCGCGAAGGCGACGGTCGATCATCAGATCGATTTCGAACGCTTTTCGATCACCGATCGCATCAATCAGCTGTCGGAAATTTTGCGTGAACGCAAGCGCCTCGGCTTCCTCGATCTCTTCGAGGGCCAGACGACGCGGGCCGACATCATCATCACGTTCCTGGCGCTGCTCGAGATGACGCGCCTCAGGCTCACGCGCTTGTTCCAAGACGACGCGCTCGGCCCGATCGAGATCGAGCTTTCGGTCCAAGACGACTTGTCGGGCGCCTCGGAGCTCGAGGGCGAGAGCGCCTCGACTGACTACGGAGCCGAGGACGCCGAGGACGAGCGCGAGCACGAAGACGACGACTCGTCGCTCGAGGCCGACGAGCAGCTCGAAGACTACGAGTCGCTACTCGGGGACGACGACGAGGATGAAGCCGAGGGCAAGCAGCCGGACGCTGACAGGAACGAAAATGATGGTTGAAGAGAACGTGGAGCAGACGGCGGGCGAAGAGCAGGCACCGGAGCCCGCTGAAAGCGCCCTGATCGGCGACGGCCCGGCGGCGGACGAGAGCTCGATCGCGGACACGGCTGGTTTTCTGAAGGGGTTGATCGAGGCGCTCGTGTTCGTCTCCGATCGACCGCTCGAGCTCAAAGAGATCGCGCGCGGCGCGCGCGTCGATCGTGCGCGCGCCTCCGAGCTCATCGAAGAAATCCAACGCGAGCACGCCGAGCGCGGCATGCGACTCGAAGAGGTTGCGGGCGGTTACGCTTTTCGGTCTAACCCACTCTACGCCGAGCGGCTCCGCCAATACCTTTCGCTCAGGCCGACGCGTCTGTCGCGCGCGCAGCTCGAGACGCTCGCCATCGTCGCATACCGGCAGCCGATCACGCGCCCGGAGATCGACGACGTCCGAGGCGTCGACTCGGGCCCCGTGCTCAAGGGTCTGCTCGAGCGCGATCTCGTGCGCATCATCGGCAAGAAGGACGAGCCCGGTCGCCCCATGCTTTACGGCACCACGCCGAGCTTTCTCGAGGCCTTTAGTCTCAAGTCGCTGCGCGATTTGCCGACGCTGCGCGAGTACACCGAGCTCAGCGAAGAATCGCGGCAGACGTTCGAAACGGAGCTCGGAGTGAGCGCGCCCGAGGGACCCATCGAAGGGGCTTCGGCTGTGCCTGGCTCGGAATCGGCTGAAGCACTGGCGGAAGCGATGGGCGGCGTCGCGTCCGGCGTCGAAACCGTGGGTGACGAGGCGGCGGGGTCAGTGGGGCCGGAAGACGCGGCGGTGACCGAGGCCGTCGACGCGGACGAAGCCGAAGACCGTGCCGAGAACGAGGAAGCCGGCGACGAAGACGGCGAGGACGAAGACGAGGGGGATGACGACGAAGACGGGGACGACGATGACGAAGACGAAGAAGACGAAGAGGGGGAGGACGACGACGAGGCCGAAGAGGGAGAGGATGATGAGGAGGGGGATGACGAGGACGACGATGACGACGAAGACGAGGAGGGGGACGACGAAGACGACGAAGACGACGAAGACGAAGACGACGAGGGGGAGGACGACGACGAAAAAGTCGAAGAAAAGCCTCAGAAGCCCGCGCCAAAGGCCCAGCCGAAGCCTCAGCCCAAGAAGAAGAAATGAGCGTGCGTCCACGCGCGCGCTCTGATTCGCGCAACCGGCTGAGTGGTCGAGCCGATGCCAGGGCGTGCGGCGAGTCGCCCTCGGCATCTTCTTTCTCGCGGCCTGCGGGCAGCTAGAGCTCCCGGCCGCTCAGCGGGACCCTGCCGTCGCGGTTCGGGTCGAGCCTCTCGGCGAGCTCGAACGTGCACCGGCGGTGCTCCGGTTGCGTCTGCCCGGTGAGCGAGGGCGCACGGAGCTCGCAGACTTCCACCTGTTCGCGGGGACGCTGAGCTCGTACTATTTGCGCCGCGTGGCCGCGCGTGACCTGCCTGACACGCTGCTCGCGCGCGAAATCGATGTGCTCGCCTGGTCGGAGGGCAAAGACATCGTCGTCGCGCCGACGCAGGCGCTGCGGGAGGGTACGTTTTCGCTTGCAACCCCCGAGCTCGGGCTCGTCGCCGAGGTCAGCGTCGACCCGAGCTTAGTGCCCTGGCTGACGCGACTATGGCCGCCGCGCACGAGCGCAGCAGGCGCAGGTTTTAGCGTATTTTGCGGCAAGGGCGCGACCGGCGTCGAGCCGGCCGCCGTCGTGCTCGAGCCGGCCGGCGTCGAGGCCGAGCTCCGCGCAGGCGTCGGTGAAAAAGAGCTCTTTGCCGACGACTGCGTCAGCCTGGAGCCCGCCTCCGCGAGCGGGCACGCGCCCGAGCTTCCTCCGGCGCTCGCAGGCTCCGTCGCGCTCGAGCCGCTCCCACTCGCACCCCTTGCTGCTGCGCTGACGCCGCCCGCCTGCTCCGACGCGGAACGTGCGCTCGGCCCGGCCTGCGCGGCGATCGACGATGACCGGCTCGTCTTGCGTGCCCCGGACGAGCCGTCGTTGTGGGTCGTCGAAGCGCCCGAGCCGCTGCTCGGCGTTGCCGCACCGGGCAGGAGTCTCGTCGTGCACGGCTTCGAGTCCGGCGTGCCGCTCTCGTTCGCGGCGACGGCGTTCGATCGCAACGGCGCGCGTACGCTCGTGAACGAATACGTGACCGGCGCCGCGCCGCGCGCTCACCTCGTCATCAACGAAGTGCTCGCGAATCCGCGCGGACTCGAGAGCCTGAGCGAATGGATCGAAGTCGTCAACGACGGTCGCGAAGCGGTCGACCTCGACGGGCTCGAGCTCCGGGACGCTGGCGGCGCCGTTCCGTTGCCGACGGCGCGGCTCGCCGCCGGCGAATTCGCGCTGCTCGCGGCGGACGGGTTCGCGCTCGATCCCGAGCTCGACGTGCCGCTCGCCCCGGGCACGCGTGTGCTCACGCTGACGAAGCTCGGCCAGGCCGGGCTCGCCAACGGCGGCGAGCTCTTGCGGCTGTGTGACGTGAGCGGCTCCGTCTTGTCGCGTTTCCCCGCGCTGGCGGCGTCCGAGCCCGGCGTGAGCATGGCGCGGCGCACGCCGGACGCGCCGGACGACGACGACGCATTCCGGGCGCATGCGCCGCCGGGAGCCTCGCCGGGCGCGCCGAACGACCTCGCCGAACCGTAGGTGTTCGCGGCCGCGCTGGCCCTACTCGCCGCTGATCGTCATCTTCGCCACGCGGAGCGTCGGTGCGGCGGTGGACGTCTTGAGCTCGAGGTCCGAGCCGACGGCGTCGATGCTCTTGAGCATGGCATCGAGCGTGCTCGAAATCGTCACCTCGCTCACGGCGAACGTGCGCTTGCCGTTCTCGATCCAAAATCCAGCCGCTCCGCGCGAGAAATCGCCCGTGACGGGATTGAAGCCGAAGCCGAGTAGCTCGGTCACGTAGAGCCCGCGCTCGGTGGACGCAATGATGTCTTCGGGGCTCGTCGTCCCTGCCGCCAGCACGAAGTTCGTCGTCGACGGCCCGATGCTGCCGCCGCCCCGGCTCGCCGAGCCGGTCGAACGGCGCGAGAGTTTGCGCGCGGAGTAGCAGTCGAGCAGGAACGTGCGCAGGACCCCGTCTTCCACGACGACGTTCTTGCGCGAGGCAAGGCCTTCACCGTCGTAGGGCCGTGAACCCGGCGCGCGCGCAATCAGCGGATCGTCGGTGATGTTCACGAGCGGGCTCGCGACGGCGGAGCCTTCCCGTTCGAGCAAGTAGCTCGCCTTGCGCCAGATCGAGCCGCCCAGGATGCAACCGGCGAAGCTACCGAGCAGCGAGCGCGCGACGTCCGGATCGAACACGATGGGCGCCTCCGTCGTCGGCACCTTACGCGCGCCGAGCTTCGCGAGCGTGCGGCGCGCGGCCTCGCGTCCGACCTCCCCGGCGTCCTCGAGCTTTTCGACGAAGCGCGATCCCGTCCAATAGTAGCCGCGCCGCTTTTTCCCGCCCTCGTCACTCACGACAGGCACGACGCTGAGCGAGGCGTACGAGCCGCGTTGCACGCCCTCGAAGCCGCTCGAAAGCCAGAGCGCGCCGACCGAGTCGGAGCGCGCGAACGTAGCGCCTTCGCTGAGCTCGATGCGCCGATCGAAGTCGAGCGCCGCGCGTTCACCGGCGAGCGCACGCGCGAGCGCTTCCTCGCCGTCGATGGCGGCTACGGCCGGATCGAAGAGCTCGAGCTCGGGGAAGGGTGGGTGACTGAGCTCGCTCGGATCGGCCGGGCCGGCTTGAGGATCGACTTCCGAGAGCTCCACGAGCTCGAGCGCGTCCTCGACGCAGCGCGCGATGCCCGTCTCGGTGAGGTCGCTCGTGCTCGTGACCGCGACGCGCCCGCCGCGTAACACGCGCAGTGAGACGCTGTGGTGGCCGGCTTCTTCGACGAGCTCGGGTTTGCCGAGCCGCACCTTCACGCTGAGCTCGAAGCCGCCGCGCGCGCCCACCTCCGCGATGTCGGCTCCCTTTTCGAGCGCTCGCCGCCCCACGTTGCGAGCGAGCGACGCCAGGCGATCTTCCGTGTCGGCTGCCATGCGCTTAGATCTAGTACATCGTCGCGACGGCGTTCGCCGATTCGACGCAGCAGCCGGTCGATACGGCGGTTTCGGCTCGTTCGCAGCGGGCGTACGAGTCCGCCCGTTCAGCGCGTCGAGCGGCCGAGCACGGCGGCGACGTACGCGCTCGCGCCGCTCACGACGAGCGCGACCCAGAGCAAACCCCAGCCGAGCGCGCTGTGGCCGACCGACTCGGTGCCGAAGTCGCCATGGTATTCCGCGTAGGTCGCGCGGATCGACAGGCGAGGGAACAGCGCGAGCGTCAGCGCCACCGTAGAGAGGCCCGCGACGGCGCCGAGCCGGAGCACGCTCACGGCGCGTTGGGCGCGCGCGGCGGGGGCCGCCACGAGAAATCCGAACGGTACGCTCACGAGCGCGAGCAGCGTTCCGGCGACGGAGACGAGCCGCGCGCGCCGGCCCGCGTCGAACAAATAGGCACCCGCCCAGTCCGGCTCGAGCACCAAAAAGTACGCGCAGGCCGGCCCGAAAACGAGCACGGCGTAGAGCGCCACGATGGAAAGCGAACGACTCGCGAGCGCGGTGGAGGCCGCGCGAGCCATTTCGTGCCGCGCCATCCAGGCAAAGAGGACGCCCAAAGTGAAGCCGAGGAGCGGGGCGGGAAGCATCGACGGATCCGCATTGGACGCGAGTTCGTGAGTCGTGACCAGCCCAGAAGAGCGCCGTGCGGCGCGCGCCCTCGGTGGTAGGTCACGCTGAGCTCTCTCGGTCGTTCGACGAGCCGGGCAGCCTGCGCTAAACGTGGCGAACGTGAGCCCAGAACGCGTCTTGGAGCTGCTCGAGCGAGTGCGTGCCGGCACGTTGCGCCCGGAAGCAGCCGTGGTCGAGCTCGGCAACCTTCCGTTCCAGGATTTGGGCTACGCACGCGTCGATCACCACCGCGCGCTCCGCCAGGGCTTGCCCGAGGTGATTCTCGGTCAGGGCAAAACGGCCGAGCAAATCATCGGCATCGCGAAAAGCCTGCTCGACGCCGGTCAGAACGTGCTCGTGACGCGGCTCGACCCCGAGGCGGCTGCGCAAGTGCTGTCCGCCGTGCCCGAGCTCGAGCACCACGCGCTCGCGCGCACCGCGCTCGCCTTGAAGCACGCGGTTGCCGTCGTGCCGGGGCCGCCCGTCATGGTCGTGACCGCGGGTACGAGCGATCTGCCCGTCGCCGAAGAAGCGCTCGAAACGCTGCGTGCGGCCGGCGTTCCGACCGAACGCGTCGTCGACGTCGGCGTCGCCGGGCTTCACCGCTTGCTCGACCGGGTGACGGCCCTGCGTCGCGCGCGGGCGCTCATCGTCGTGGCCGGCATGGAGGGCGCGCTTCCCAGTGTCATCGGAGGACTCGTCGCCGCGCCGGTCGTCGCCGTGCCGACCTCGATCGGCTACGGCGCGGCCTTTCAGGGCCTGACGGCGCTCTTCGGCATGCTCACGAGTTGCGCGTCGGGCGTGACGGTCGTCAACATCGACAACGGCTTCGGTGCGGCGATGGCCGTGTTGCGCTTGATCCGAGCCCCGGGCGCCGAAAGTACATGACCTTCGTCCCTCCTCACCACGATTACGAACGGCATCAACTGCACCCCCACGATCATGAGCACGGGGCGGAAGAGACGGCGCACGAGCACGCCCATCCACACGAACATGCCCACGGCCATGCTCATGCTCACGGCCATTCACATGCGGCAGTCGGGCGCGTGACGCTGCTGTCGGGCGACGCCGAAGCGCATCGCGTTCCGCTCGAACGCGGAGTGGGTCGGGGCAAGCTTTTGTTTCTCGATCCGTGGAGTGGCATTGCGGGCGACATGACCGTCGCGGCGCTGGTGGATCTGGGCGTACCGTTCGAGGTGGTGCGCGGCGCGCTTGCTGCGCTCGAAATCGAGGGGACGGCCAGCGTGAGCCGCGCGCAGTCCGGCGCGCTCGGTGCGACGTATTTTTCCGTGCAGGAGAGCGGCGCGCAGCCCGAGCGACCGTACGCGGAAATCCGCCGCTTGCTCGCGACGGCCGCGCTCGAGCCGGGCGTACGGGCGCTGGCGGAGCGCATTTTTGCGCGGCTTGCCGCCGCCGAAGCCGCCGTGCACCGCGTGCCGCTCGACGCCGTCGAGTTTCACGAAGTGGGCTCGGTGGACTCGCTCTTCGACGTGGTCGGCGCCGCCGCCTGCTTCGATTTTCTCGGCGCACGCGTGCTCTCGGCGCCGGTCCCGCTCGGTCACGGCCACGTGCACACCGCGCACGGCGAGCTGCCCGTCCCGGCGCCGGCGACGCTCGAGTGCCTGCGCGGCGTGCCCACGTTCGACGGCGGCGTCGAGTTCGAAAATGTCACGCCCACGGGCGCCGCGATCCTCGCGAGCGTCGCGGAGGATTTCACGCGCTGGCCGTCGCAGCTTGTCGAACGGATCGGGTGGGGAGCGGGCACACGCGTCGTCGCCGGACGACCGAACGCGCTGCGCGTCGTCCTCGGCGAGCCGCTGGCCGTAAGTCACGAGCCGGGCGCGCTCGTCGTGCTCGAAGCGAACGTCGACGACATGACCGGCGAGCTCATGGGGCATGCCATCGCTGCGGTCATGGCGGCCGGCGCTCTCGACGCCTGGGCGACGCCCATCACGATGAAGAAGGGGCGGCCGGGTCTCGTGCTGTCGGCGCTCGTGCGCGCCGAGGCCGCCGAGCAGCTCGCCGCGGTGATGCTGCGCGAAACGACCTCGCTCGGAGTGCGCTGGACACAGGCTTCACGGCTCGAGCGACCGCGACGCACGGTCGACGTGACCACGCGTTTCGGCACGATCCCGCTCAAAGTGAGCGAAGGACCCTACGGCGCGCCGCAAGCCAAGCCCGAGTTCGACGCTTGCGAGCGCGCCGCGGCGAGTGCGGGCGTCCCCGTGCGTGAGGTGTTGGCCGAAGCGCTCGCCGTCTGGTCGCGAGCCTAACCTCGAGCAAGGCTTCGCCTCAGTCGGGCCGTTCCATCGGCAAGCCGGCGGCTTCCCAAGCGAGCACGCCGCCTTCGAGGAAACCGACCTGCAAGCCCTGTTCGACGAGCTTTGCGACCAGCTCCTTCGTGCGATCGCCTTGCCGGCAATACAGAATCGGCGGCGTTCCGAGCATGAAGAGCTCGGCGAGGCGACCTTCGATCTCCTCGGCGGGCATGCTCGTGGCTCCGGGGATGTGCGCGCGGCCGTAGACCGCCGGCTCGCGCGTGTCGACGATGCTGATGCGGCCGGCGCGCAGGAGCTGGAACACCTCGTCCGGTTTGAGCGCGCCTTCGGCACGCGGCAAATATGGCTCGAGCATCTCCCGCAGCTGCGTGCGCTTCAGTGCACCGACTTTGCCGCCCGCGGGGCGGCCCTGGTGAAACACGACGAACGTGGGCACGGACTGGACGCCGAGCTGGCGCGACAAGTTCGGTGAACGATCGATGTCGATCGTGACGATCTTGGCCTTGTCAGCGAGCTCGCTCGAAAGGGCGGCGAGCTCCGGCGCCACGACCTTGCACGGCCCGCACCATTCCGCGGAAAACTCCACGAGGACGGGGACTTCGCTCATGAGCACTTCTTGCTCGAAGGTCTGCTCGGTGACGGAACTAACGGCCATGGCGAAAGCTTCCTAGCACTACCTCGGTGGTCTTGGCATGGCCATCACGATTGGGCCTGGCACTGCCGCCGAAGTCTTTGGCACGAGCAGATCACGATCGCCCCGAGTCGCCACGAGCCACGAAAGCACCGGCGAGGCCGGCGCATTGCTGTTTCCCTCTCGCCCCCGACGAGCGCGGTCGCCGGCGGGACCAACTGCGGGCCGAACTGATCAGCGCAGCCAAATTTAGCCAGGAGTTCAAAAACTTCGCCAGTAGTACTATGGCGTGCTTCCGCCGGGTCCCGGCGCCGGGCTCGACGGTCGCACGCTATCGATGCGCCGGCGGAGCGGCAAGACGAGCGGTGAGCCGGGCGTTTCTTCGCTGAGCTCGCGAGGCGAGATGTCGCGCGCGAGCAGGCACAGGGTCGCCGTGAGCAACGCAAGCAGCGCGAACGCTGCGAGCCCGAGCGCGCCGGGCACGACCGAAAGCGCGGCGAGCGAGGCGGACGTCGGGGCGCCGAGCTCGGCGCACGCACCCTCGAGTGCCGGGAGCCAGGCGGCGGTGAGCGCGAGCGAGAGCGCGGCGGGGCCGACGGCGGCGGGCAGTACGCGCCGCAGGTAAGGCGAAATCGGCGCGTGCCCGAGGCCGGGCGGCTCGAGCTGTTCGGCGTCGCGTCGGGCGATGAGGTGCACCCGCAGGGAGTGGGCGATTTCGATGCCGCGCAGCCCGCCGAGCAAGAGGGCGGCCACCAAACCTCCGAACGTGAACATCGCGCAGGCGAAGAGTGGCTGCGGCAGCGCGTACGTGAGATCCAAGAGGCGCGAGAGCAAGATGTCCGCGGCGCGCGAGATGCCGCCCGCGAGCACGCCGAGCGTCAACGTAACGACGGCCGCAGCGAGTGTCGCAATCCCAGTCGTGACGAGCGTCATTGCCGCGGCGTGCAGAAAGCGGGCGCCGGGGCTCGCTCCCGGCGGCACGAGCAACGCGCCCACGGCGACGGCCGCGAGCACGACCAAAAGCGCCGCGAGCGAACGCACCCTCGGACGGGCCGGCGCGATCACGCCGAGCGCTTGCACGGCAGAGCGTCCGCGCGGCAAAGCATCCGGCAGTAAAATCGCGAGCCCGCCCGTCACGGAGAGTACGGCGCCGATCCAGAGCAACGCTTCGAGGTCGCTGTGCGAAAGGGCGCTCGAGGCGAGCGCACCGAGCCCGCGGCCGAGCACGGCTTCGGCGCCGATGAACGTCCCGAGCGTGAGCGGCAAGAGCGTGCCGGCGCGCGCCACGGCACGCCGTAGCTGCGTCCGGCGGCGGTGGGGTGCCTGGAGCTCGAGCACGAGCAGCGCAGCAACTCCCAGGGCGAGCGCCCCGACGGCGCCGGCCGTGCCGAGCGCGGTCGCACGACGCACGAGCGCCGCGAGCGGCAGCGCCGCGACGAGCGTCGCGCCCGCGACGAAGCGGCGATCGAAACGTTCGTGGCGCGCGAGCCAGCGCGTGAGCAGCGTGCTGATCGCGACGCCGAGGGCGAGCGCGAGCAGCGCGAGCGGTAGGCTCGCGCGAGCGCGCGCCATGACGGCGACGAGCCGTTCGCGGCCGGACGGATCGTCGCCCCGCACGCTGCGCGGAACCGACGCGAGGAAGCGGAAGTAGCGCGTTTGCAGCACCGTCGCCGCGAGCCTTCCCGGGCCGTCGAGCGTCACGAAATCGGCGCCGTGATCGAACTTCCAGTCTTGCCACGCGATCGCCACGCGGGCCGCGTCCGCGACGCTCGGATTTGGCGGCAAGGGGAACGAGGTGCCCGTGATGTGCGCGAGCACCGGCGCGAGCCGTTCGACGCGCTTGGCGTCCTCGCTGGTCCTGACGCGACCGAGCGCGTCGAAGAGCTCAGCGAGCGCGAAGGTGTCGAGCTCGACCACTTCCTTGCGCCGCAGCGGAAGCGCGCGTTCGGCGAGGCGCTCGACTTTGCGCCGCACGGCGGCCGCACGAAAATCCGCGCTCCGATCCTGCCAGAAGCGCGTGAAAAAGACGACGGCGCGCTCCGGCGTCGCGAAGTCGTCGTCGGCGCCGACGCCCATGCGGCGTGCGATCGGCGCGAGCGCGATCGCGACGCGTCCGCGCGCGTACGGAGCGAGCGACTCGAGGAAGGGCAAAACGTGCGGCAGCGCCGCGCCGCCGAGCCGCGCGAGCTCCCGGCGGCCGTGCTCGCTATTCGCGCCGTTGCCGGCGGTCTCACGCACCGCGGCGAACGTCAGATCACGAGCGTCGTGTGGGCTCGTGTTGACGAGCAGCGGCAAGCTCGCGGGAGCGTGGGTCCGCCGATCGGTGAGACGAGCGAAGAGCGCGAAGCTTACGACCGAGGCGAACGCGAGGGAGAGGACGAGGAAGGTGAGCTTCTCGATGGCGCGTCGCATCGAGCGATCAGCGCAGCAGGCAGAAACCGGCGTAGGCGACGGCGACCATGGCGAGAATCACCATGAAGCCCACCATCGCGGGCGGCAAGCCGTCGACGGGCAGGCTCACGGGTTCGTCGTGCGGCGAGTAACGCCCAACGTCGGGCACTGGCTCGATCGGCGGCGACGGCTGGGTCACCGACGTGTCCGGCAACGAGAACTGCATTCCCACCATCGTGTGGCCGACCTTGAGCCGGCGCTGCTCGCGGCTGGCTTCCTCGCTGGGGGCGCCGGTATCGACGCTCGAGGGAGGGGGAGTGGCACGGTGCGCTTCGCCGAGCGGTAATTCCGGTAACGCGTACTTTTTATAGACGAGATCGCCGTCGGGCAGCGACGTGGGGAGCGAAGGGCCGTCGAAGTCGGCGACGATCACGGTGATGTTGTCGTGGCCGCCCGCGCGATTGGCGCGGTCGGTGAGCTCGCGGCACGCGTCGATGGGATCGCGCTGGGACGACAAGACCTCGCGCAGCTCGTCCGTGCGCACCATGCCCGAGAGCCCGTCCGAGCACAGGAGCAACCGATCGCCCCGCTGGAGATCCACGTAAGTGAGATCCACCTGCACGGTCTCGGCCGTGCCGAGCGCCTGGAGGATGATGTTGTTGTGCTCGAAAGTTTCAGCTTCCTCTTCGGTGAGCTGGCCCGCTTCGATCAGCTGATTGACGAGGGACTGATCGCGGCTCACCTGAACGAGCTTGCCGTTTCTGAGCACGTAGGCGCGGCTGTCACCGACCTGCGCGACGAAGAGGCGGCCGTCCATCAGCGAGGCGATCGTGGCAGTCGTGCCCATGCCGCGCCGCGTCCGGTCGGCGCGGGCCTCGTTGAAGATGCGCACGCCGGCTTCTTCGACGGCGCGCACGAGTCGCTGCGCGAGCTCGTCGTGGCCGCGGGGAGGCGAGCCTTCGGTGAGCTTCTCGTAAATGATGTCGACTGCGAGTTGACTTGCAACTTCGCCGGCCGCGGCGCCGCCCATGCCGTCGCAGACACCGATGACCGAGCCCCACTCGCCGATCGTCTGTTCCCGGTCGTCCTCGAGCAGGCCGCGACTGCGCCGCGTGAGATCCGCCACGAGGAAATTGTCCTCGTTGTGTTCACGGATTTGCCCCACGTCGGTGCGCCCGAAGACGCGCATGATGATGGGCTGGGTCGGGCTCGTCATCCGCGACCCCTGCCGATGTCGAGCCTGAATAAGTGCTGACCGACGCGGAGGTGATCGCCGTGGGTGAGCTCGCGTTCGCCGCGAATCGCGAGGAATGTCCCGTTCGAAGAGCCGAGGTCGCGCAGGGTGAAGGTACCCGACGCCGGATCGCGATCGATGGCCACGTGCCTTCTGCTCATGAACGCGTCGTTGGTGAACACCAAATCCCCAGCCTCGCGGCCAATCACCGTCTCGTCACGCGTGAGGTAGTAGACATCGCGCGAAACCCCCTCGACGGTGAGCTGACACAGACGCGCGTGGCGCGGCACCGAGGGTGACCCAAACACCCTTGTCCCTCGTTCTGTCGCCGGGCCGAGGCCACGTTCTGCGTCGCTCACCAGCTCAAACCTTAACACCTCGAGCCCAATTAGGACCAAGTCTGCGTGGCGCAGGACTTCCGGGGCCCGAAGCCTCACGTATACCCCGTTGACCGATTCGAGGTCCCGCACAAAAAACCGGCCATTTCGCCGGCTGATCAGGAGATGACGGGGTGAGACGTAGGGATCGGTAGGTAAGCGGATGGCTCCGTCCTCACGGCCGACCTCCGACTGGGCGCCGACGATCGGGTATTCCGTACCTGGCGTACCGTCCTGAGCGATCACGACCAGGCGACCGGGCGGATCGCCCATAGCGGCTGCCGCACGCGGTTCTTCGGGCTGGTGGGCTGGTGGAGGCGCCTCCTGTTCGGCGAGGCGCGCTCCGCAGTACTGGCAGTACGGCTGTCCGGCAGCGTTCGTGCCATGGCAGCGCCCACAAGTAACGACATCCTTCCGCGGTACGCCCTCGCGCGCAGCGTCCGGGTGCAGTGACTGCCCGCACCCGGTGCAAAACCGGCCATTCGGATCGTTCGGGGTGCCACAGTGCGGACAGCGCGGCCGCGCGGCTTCCCCGGGAGCGGCCGCCAAATCGAAGGCCGGCGCGGGGGGGCGCTGCGGCGCCCGCGAAACCGACGTCGTCGGCGTGCGCGGAACGGCACTCGCCGGTCGCGGTGGCATCGGAGAGGCCGCCATCGGAGGATCGTCGAGCCGTGCGCCGCAATCGGCACAGAAGCGCAGGTCTGCGCGGTTCTGCAGTCCGCACCGCCCACAGGTGGTCATCGCGAGGCCTACGCTACCACTCCCTGACAAAAACTCTGAAGATCGCTACCAGTGCGGCACGGGGTCCCGCACCTCGAGCGCGAACTCGAGCCCGATGACGTGCGCGAGCCCGAAGCCGAGCGGCCCGTCCGGCTGAGGCACGCCCGGGTCGTTTTTGAAACTGCGCGGGACGAGCAGCCGGTACATCAGGCTCATGCCGACCACCGCTTTCGGCGACAGCTCGAACTCGACGCCCCCGCCGACGGTCGCGAGCCCGCCGCCCATGATCGCACCCCAGTCATTGCCGTAGACATGGAAGCCCGCACCCGCAGCCAAGAAACCGGTGGTGCGCTGGCCGCGCTCGATGTAGTAGCGGGCCTCGGCGCGTAGCTGCTGCAGGATGGCCAGGCGCAGCAGGTTTGCGGAGTCGTGGCGCGTAAACTCGTAAGCGCCACCGATATACCAGGGGCTTCCGAGCCGGTACCCGATGCGGACGGTCATGCCGCCCCCTGAGCCGAGGATGCACGGCGTCGTGGTGCTCGTCCGGCAGACGCTGCCCGATGACGCGACTGTTTCGGCGGCCAGGGCGAAGCCGACTTCCGCGGCCGCCTGGCGCTTGGCGTGTGGCTCGATGGCCCACTGGTCGGTGTGCTCCTGGTCCGCCGTGTTCGCCGCGGTGGCCGTGGTGTCAACTGCCACGGCGTGCTGCGTGCTGACCGGCCCCGCGAGCGCCGCGACGGCTGCCGCGATCAGCAGCATGTCTCCGCCCATGAGCGTGTTTGCGTGGGCCTAGCCGCTCTCATGTCTTGACTCTCCCATGAGCCTTGGTTTAGTGCCCGGTCGAGTTCAGAGGACGCATCCTACAATGGAAATCTACCTCGACCGACGCGCCATCCGCCAAATCCGCTTGGCTGCCCAAGAAGCCATCGAGGAGGACGACACCGAGTCGCTCCGCGAGGACGTGATGGAGGCTTTCACCGAAGAGCAGGTCGAAGAAATCGAACGCCGGCTCGACAACGGTGACTTTTACGAGTTTCTCACGGACGTCCTCGACGAGTGGGGCGGGGACGACGTGGACGAGCTCCTCGAGTTGCTCGAAACGCAGCTCGGTGAGGTCGGCATCGATCTCAAGACCGACTCCAAGACCGAGGAGGGCGAGGAGTCGGACGAAGAGGGCGGCGCCGAGGCCGGCGAGGCCGACGAGGCCGACGACGACTTCGAAGAGGACGACGAGGACGAAGAGGACGACGAAGAGGAAGAAGAAGACGAAGCCCCGTGAGCCTAGCGGCTCGCGTCTCGCTCGATCTTTGCTTTCACGTCGTCGGAACAGCTTCGCTGGGGCGCTTCGGCGCTCGCGCATAGAAGGCGCGTGCAGCCTGCGTAATGTGACGCCGGCTCGTGGTTTACGAGCAGGCGTAGCGTTGCGCAGGCGCGCTCCGATGCCCCCGATCTCGTCTCGATGAGCGCTTCCTCGAAGAGCGCGTCGTCGATGAGCAGGCTCGTCGGGTGCTCGTCGTACACGCGGCGGAATTCGCGGGCGGCGCGTTCGGGGTCGCCGAGCGCGTCGCGGTAGAGCTCGGCGACGTGAAAGCGAGCCTCGGCGTACCGGCGGCGTTCGTAGCTGCCGAAGAACGCGGCGTGCTCGCGCTCTGCGAGCATGCGCTCGAGCGTGCCGATCGCGGCGCGCGGGTTGCCGAGCCGCTCCTCGCAGCGTGCCGCGCCGGCGAGTGCGTCGTCCCAGAGCGCGCCGTGCGGGTAGGGGTGTCGCTGTGCGGTCGTGAGATAACCGCACAGCGCGAGCGCGACGTCGCCGTGCCGCTCCCGACGCACGGCGCACTCGTAGGACGCCGCTTCGTCGAGCTCGGTGGCGGCGAATCGGGTGCGCAAGGTCTCGCAACGCGAAAGCGCCGCGCCTTCGCCCGCCTGCTCTTCGACGTGGGCCAAATACTCGCGCAAAGCTTGCGCGGCGACCCCTGACTCCGGGTGCTGCTCGAGCGCCTGGAGCCGGAGGCTTTGGGCCTGCTCCGGGTCCGTTTCGGCGAGCACGAGCGCCCGATCGAAGGCAGCGCGGGCTGCGCGTTCGCCTTTGCCTGCCGCAAGCCGCGCGAGCAGGGTGCCCGCGTAACGCCGCTCGCCTGCTTTCACGTAGCTCTCCGCGGCGCGGTACACGGCTTCGTCCTCGTCGTGCCCGCTCCTGGCCGTACACGAAGCTGCGAGCCACGCGTCCGCTGCCTCGCGGTAGCGGCCGGCAACGTAGAGCGCGTCGGCGCGCGCCGACGCGCCGGCAAAGCGAGCATCGACGTGCGGCGCGCAACCGAGCGCCGCGCCGAGCGCCACGGCCAAGCCGGCGGCGGCTCGGCGCCAGCGTGCGGCGCGAGCGCGGCGAACGCTCACTCCGCGCTCCGAGCGGCGCGCGCCTCGAGTCCCGCGACGAAGATCTCGTAGGCGACGAGCTGCACGGCCTGCGCGAGGTTGATCGACGGCTGGTCGCCGGCCATCGGAATGCGCAGGCAGTGGTCGGCGCGTTCGAGCTCGTCGGCGGCAAGCCCGGTCTTTTCGTTACCGAAGAGGATACGGATGTCGCGCCCGCGCTCGGCTTCCGCCACGGCGAGCCGGCCGGCCTCGCGCGCCGTGAGCACGCCGGAGAGCCCCCGGCGCGAGCTCGTTGCGAAGACGAGCGAGCCCGCGACGGCGCTCGCCAAATCATCGTGGCGCTCGGTCGCATGCAGGACGTCCCAGGCGCGCACCGACATCTTGAAAGCCATCGCGTGCTCCGGCACCGCGAGCCGCCCGGCTCTGACGATGACGAGCCGCGAGAACCCCATGGTCTTGATGGCGCGCGCGCTCGCGCCGACGTTCTCGGGGTAGTGCGGGCGCACGAGCACGAAAGCCGTGTGCTCGTGAACTTTGAGGTGCACACGCTGTTCGCTCACGGTTTGCCACCGGCCGGGCTCGGGGGCGACGGCGCGTCATCGTCGATGTCGAACGAGCGGGCGCAGCGAAACCCGACGAGCGGGGAGCGTTCGTCGGGATCGTGCGGCGTGCGCGCGGCGCCGCGCAAGTATGCCGCGCTGCTCTCGTAGCTGCCGCCCCGCACGACCAGGTCCTGGGCGTTCGGCTCCGGTCCTAGGTCGTAGCGCGTGCTGTACTTGTCGCTCGTCCATTCGGCGGCGTTGCCGGCGAGATCGAGGAAACCGTCCGGTGTCGCTCCGTCGGGGAACGAGCCGACGGGGGCGAGCTCGGCGTAGCCGTCGCGGGCGTCCGTCTCGTCGACACCGCCGCGGCCGTGATTGGCGAGGTGTCCGTTGTAAAAATTGCCCCAGGGATAGACGCGGCCCGAGGTACCGCGCGCCGCGCGCTCGAATTCAGCCTCGGACGGTAGCCGGGCGCCGCGAGCCCGGCAGTACGCCGCGGCTTCGCGCGCGGTGACGAGCGTCACGGGCCACGCTTCGGTCGCGAAACGCCGTGCGCCGCCCGACAGCTGACGCGGCGCGCAGCGCCCGCGCGCCGCGCAGCGGTCGTAGTCGCCGGCCGTCACCTCGGCGCGATCGAGCCAAAAAGAGCGCAGTTTTACGCTGTGTTGCGGTAGCTCGTCCCTGAAGCTGCTCGCGTCGCAGTGCTCGGTGAGCGGCTCGCGCGCGCAAGTCGCGGCCGCTTCGAGCGTCTCGTCCGCCGTCGAGCCCATGATGAAGTTCGATGTCGCGACCCGGACCATGAGGCTCCCCGGCGAGCGCAGCGTCACGAGGCCGCCCGTGAGCGCCCGCTCGATCGCGGTCGTACGTGTGGCCGACCGCGCGCGCTCGGGGGCGCCGGCTTGGGCGAGCGGCGGCCAGAGCAGCGTCGCGAGCACGAGGCCGCCCGTGCCGTAACCGGTGACGCTAGCCGCCATCAGCGTGCTCGCTCGCGTGCTCGCTCGTGCCGCCGGCGTCGAGAACTTCGTTCGTGCCGGCATCCACGGGCGCTTCGTGGGTCTCCGATGGCGTGGCGCTCGAGCTCGTATTCGCCGAAACCGCGGGCGGCGGATGCGCGCTCGCGTTCGGACCGGCGAGGGCCGCGTGTTTCGAGCTCGGCGGCGTCGCTGCCCGCGGGCGCTCGCGTGGCCCCGGCGCGAGCCATGCGACCGGCGGCGCTTTCGCCGGAGCTGCCTCGGCGCGTGTGGGCACCGGCGGGGCGGTCTCGCGCTCCCGGAGTCCGTTCGTGAGCTCGAGCGCCGCGACACCGAGCAACGCTCCGACGGCCACGCCGCCGGCAAAGCTGCGCGTCGAGCCGCCGCTGCGTTCCGCGAGCCGGTGTTGCACGTCGGGAATCGTCGTCATCGCGCCGCGCGTGCCGCGCTCGAGCGCTTCTGCGAGCGCATCGCCGAACTCCCCCACGCTCGCGAAGCGCGCCGCCGGGTTCTTCGAGAGTCCCCGCGCGAGCACGCCGTCCACGTGCGGATCGAGGCCGCAGGCGCGCGCGATGGGCGGCGGCTCGTCCGCTTGAATGCCGTTCGCGACGGTCACGGCGTCGTCGCCCGGAAACGCGCGGCGCTGGCTCAGCGCCTCGTACAGGGTCGCGGCGAGCGAAAACTGATCGCTTTGGGGCGAGAACTCGCCGTGGGCGATCGATTCGGGCGCGCTGTACGCGGGTGTGCCGAGCAGCCCGCCGTCGCGCGTCAGAGTCGAGTTCGGCACGCGCGCAATGCCGAAATCCGCGACCTTGCTGCCGTGCTCCGTGAGAATGATGTTCTCCGGTTTCACGTCGCGGTGGAGCACGCCGCTCGTGTGAGCCGTGCTGAGCGCGCCGCCGATCTCGCGCGCGATACGCCCCGCGAGCACGGGCGGCAGGGGCCCGCGGGCAATACGCTCTTTGAGCGTCGTGCCTGCGGCGTACTCGAAGACGAGATAGAGCCCGAGCTGCGCGTCTTCCCCCATGTCGAACAACGTCACGATGTTCGGGTGGGACACGCGCGCGCATGCTTTGGCCTCGTGCCGCATGCGATCGACCAGCGCTCGGTGTTGCTCGGGGTCGAGGGAGAGGTCGTCGCGCAGGAGCTTCACCGCGACGTCGCGATCGAGCACCGCGTCGCGGCCGAGCAGCACGCGGCCCATCGCGCCTCGGCCGAGCAGCCGCTCGATCCGGTACCGGCCGATGCGAGAGGGCAGCGGGAGCTCGCGAGCGTCCATCCGACACTCTCCTCTATCGCTCGCCGCCCGATTTCGCCAACCTCCTGGGTGGACCGTGGCGACGCTATCGGCGGGGCCTGACGCGGCAGGCGCCTCGTCGGCGGGCTAGGCGAGGCTCGAGATGCGGAGCTTTCGCAGCATGGATCGCTTTTTCTTCTGGTGCTGCTCCATCCGTTCGAGCACGTCGCGGAGAAAGCGCAGGGCTTCGAGCTGGTGTTTGCCCTGATTGAGCATGACGCACTCGGCCCGCCCGCCCATGGCGGCATCGGTGACCTCGGCGCGGGAGGGCACGCCCGTCTGGTTCAACACGTCGAGCACCTGGGTCGCCCAGACGACGGGCACGAAGGCAGCCTCGCTGAGCCAGAGGATCTCTTCCTGCGCCTCCGCCAGCCGCTCGAAGCCCATCTCGAGTGCCATGTCCCCGCGCGCCACCATGATGCCGATGCGCTCGTGCTGCATGGCCGTGAGCAAGACTCGCGGGAGCGATTGGAACGCGCCGCGCGTCTCGATCTTCAAGATCACGCCGAGCTTCTCGGCGTGGAGCCGCACGAGCTCGCGCTCGAGGGCCTGCACGTCCGCCGGTTCACGCAGGAACGAAAGCCCGACGATGTCGGCGTGACGGGCTACGAAATCGAGGTCGCCGATGTCCTTCGACGTGAGCGACGGCAGTGACAGGCGCGAGTCCGGAAAATTCAGGCCCTTGTCGGGTCGCACTTTGACGCTCTCCTTGCGCGCGAAGGTGATCTCGACGAGGGCGCCGTCCGGCGACGCCTGCTTCACGACCCCCGCGAGTTTGCCGTCGTCGTAGTAGACGCGCTCACCCGCTGTGAGGTCTGCCAGAATGGTTGGCAGCGTGCAGCCGACGCTGACCACGCCCGCCGGCCCTTCCGAGTCACCCTTCGCGGCCCGAGCGATCCAGAGGCGCTCTCCGGCGCTGACGCGGCCGACCTGATCGCGGTTTTTCTCGGAGAGATCACGCGTGCGCGGGTTGGGTCCCGCCAGATCGCACAGCACGCGACAGTCGCGGCCTCTCCGCTGCGCCCCGGACCGAACCCACTCGATCATACGCCGCCAATCGTCGGCGTTTCCCTTGGCGCAGTTGATGCGCACCGCGTCGGCGCCCTCCGCGAGCAGCGCTTCGATGGCGCTCGCGTCCGCATCGTGAGGCAGGGTGAGCATGATCCGCGACGAGCGTCCCGGCAGCGTCGGTCCGAGGAGCGCGCGGGTGCGCTCGTCGAGCAAGCGGTCGGCATTGTCGAACGTCGTGGGAGCACGTGACGGCGTGGCTTCGCTCGGAGTCCCGGCGAGGCAAGCCAGCGCCCGCCCCACGGCTTCGAGCGTGGCGAGTACACAGCGTTCCGAGCGTCCGAGCGAGCTCAGCCCGAGCGCAGCGAGCGCATTCTGCAGGTCGCGCAAATCGTGCTGCCTGAGCGCGAGGTAGTGCAGAAGATTGCGCGCCGGGGCCAGGTGCTCCGGCAAGACGCGATCGAGCTCGGCTGCGAGCGTGCTCTCCTGCGCCAAGGCCTCTTTCAGGAGGTCGGACACGGCGGCGCCGAGCTCTTTCGGATCCGAGATGCTTGCCATATCGATGCGGCCAAGCATGACCCATCCGTCACGCCGCCGGCGACGTGGGCGTGACTTTACGGTGACGTGGTCAGTCCGTGCCGGCGTCCCCAGGTCCCGCGTCGCCGGGCGGTTTCGGCGGAGGTTCGGGCTTGCGTGGAAGCGGCGGCCCGTACTCGTCCTTGAGCTTGCGCAGCAGCCCGTCGCGCAGGACCCGCTCGTGATACTCGGGCATGCGCGGGATGCGGACGAACACCCGCACGTGCTCGCCCGAGTCGACGATCTCGACGGTGCCGAGCGACTCGTTCTTCGGTTGGCCCGGCGGCTCGTAGCGGAACACGAGGTACGCCGCATCCGAATCCTTCTCCACGACCTCGAACCCGAGGTCGACGCGCAAGTAGCGCAGCGCGCCGCTGTACGTCTGCGCTTTCGAGTACTCGGAGTCCGCTTCGACACGCGCCCCGGCGCCGCCGGCCAACAAGGCGAAGACGAGCGCGAGCGCCACGACGATGAGCGCGCGATGGGGTCGAGGCATCGCCTCGCCGTAACGTGCCGGTCCTCAGCGGGCCAAGTTTTCGGCAGTTCGCGCGGGTGCCTCGGGGTCGCCTGCGAGCGCGAGCAGCGCACGAGGCTTGGCGATCACGCCGATCACGCCGACGACCATGGTCAGACCGATGGGCAACGCGTACCCCAGAAAGGCGTACACCGAGCCCGCCTCGGTGACGGCTTCCGGCGGCAGGTACATGGCGAGCCCCGCGTAAATGGCTAGTTGAAACGCCCCGAAGAAACCCGGCGTCGCCGGAACGATGATGCCGAGCGCCACGACACCCATCGTCGCCATGGCGCCGAAGTAACCGATGTCGATGCCTGAGCCTACGGCGAGCAGCCAAAACGTGGCGGCGTTCAGCGCCCAGTAGGAAACGGTGAGCAGCAGGAACGGCACGGCCTGGCGCGGAGTCGCCAGAAAGCCGAACCCCTGCGCCATTTGCTCGATCTTGGTCGCGATCCAGCGGGCGAGCGGCAATGAAACGAGCCCCACGACGCGCTCGGTGAACCGCCGCGCAAAGTCTCTCCAGAAATAAAAGACGCCCATGACGACGCAGCCGCCCGCGAAGACGAGCGCGCACGTGAGCGCCAGGCGGGGCACGATCGCGACGTGGATCGGCAGCGTGCCGATGTGATCGGGCAACTTATCGAGGGGCTTCGCGAAGCGGAGACCGACGAGCAGGAGTACGCTGACCGATAGCGCGTCGAGGATGCGCTCCGCACCCACGGTCCCGCTCGCTGCCCAGAAGGTGAGCCGCGGCGGTCGCCGAATCAGCAAGGGGCGTACGACCTCACCCATGCGGAACGGCAAGAGGGCGATGGCGAACAGACCGACCGCACCCGCCCGCACGACGGTCCAGAGCGGAACGACCTCCACGGCGGCGAGCAAGAACCACCAGCGAACGAGACGAATGAGGTACGAGACGCTCCAGAGGGCCAGGTAGGCGGGTAAGGTCCACGCTGCGACACGCGCGAACTCCTCGCGACGCGGCAGGATCGGCAGCGAGCCGCTCTGCATGATCCAGACGAGGGCTGCAGCCGGAATCAGCGACAGGAGGAGCTTCTGCCAGATCTTGCTCCGCGGCGTGCGCGCGGGCGCGTCGTTCGAGCTCATTCGGGCAGCTTTCCCTCGAGGATCGCGCGCGGTCCCTCGCGAAAGAGGAAGTCGAGCTCCTCCTCGCCGAAGAGATCGACGATGCGGTCCATGCCGCGCGCGACGTCGGCCACGTCGGCGGGGCGATGCGCATCGCTGCAGGCGGCGTGGTAAAGACCGTGGTCGAGCAGCATTTCGGCGGCACGCTGCGGCTCGCGACCGTATTTACCGACGAGCGCTGCCGCATCGAGCAGCGTAGCCATGCCGGCGTCGACGAGGCGCTCGAGTGCCTCCGGCTTCCCCCAGAGATAACGATAGCGTTCGGGATGCGCGATCACGGGCAGGAGCCGGCCGCGCCTGAGGTCGAACAGCCGCTCGACGACGACCGGCGGAAAATCGACGCCGTAAAACTCGAGCAGCACGGCGCGTTCGCCGGGGTACGGCAAGCCTTCGCCCGCGCGCAGCCGCTGGTACACGATGTCGTCGAAGTAGTGTTCACAGCCGAGCCCCACTTCGGGCAAGCCGCTCGTCCCGCGCAGGCTCGCGGTCATTCGCTCGTACGCGGCGACCAGCGTCGCGCGATCGTTGTCGAACATGCCCACCCGCATGTGGGGCGTCGCCACGACCCGATCGAAGCCTGCCTGATGAAGCGCGAGGAGCATCGCAACGCCCTCCTCTTCGGAAGGCGCGCCGTCGTCGACGCCCGCGATCCAGTGGCAATGCAGATCGATGAAACCGCGCACGGCGCGAACCGTAGCAGCCCCCGGGCCACGCGTGGCGGCCGGTCAGGGTTGCCGGAGAATACGCAGACAGCCGGCCGACACCGCATCGAGCTCGTGCGTCGCGCCGGTGCTCGGTCCGCAAAAGCTAACGACGATCTCGAAGCCGTCGATGGCGAGCCGGCGGAGCCGCGTCTGGCCCTCGAAGGCATCGAGGCAGCTCGGGACGGTGTCGTTGTCGGCGTGACGCCCGACGATCGGGGCCCAGGCCGCGAGCTCTTCGCAGAGCGTTTGGGCGCCGGCTCCCGCCAAGAGTAGGCCCGTCGAATCGGTCACGGCTACGGCCGTCAGGCCTGCGCGACGGCGGGAGGCTTCGACGAGCTTGGTGAGCGCGCCGAGCGCGTCCGAGGTGCGGTCGAGACGGCGGTCAGAGGTGGGGGCCGAGCTGGCAGCGTCCATCGTGTGGCAGCGTCGCGCGCTCGAGCTCGGCGGGCAAAGTTTGCGGCTTGCGCTTGGGCCCGAGCTTGAGCGAGGGATCCCCGTGAAGTAATGCTAGAAGCTGGCTGGATGGCCGAAGGCCCGACGTTGCTCTCGCTCGTGGAGAGTCGCCGCGTGCTCGTCTGCGCCGGGGCGGGCGGGGTCGGAAAGACCACTGTCGCCGCAGCGCTCGCGGTCGGCGCCGCGCGGCGAGGCAAGCGCGTGCTCTGCCTCACGATCGATCCGGCCAAGCGACTTGCCGACAGCTTGGGTCTGCACGGCATGCGTGGCGAAGTGCACGCGATCGACCCTGCGCGGCTCGCCGAGCTCGGCGTTCCGGCCGGCGGATCGCTCACCGTCTCGATGCTCGATACCAAGCGCACTTTCGACGACATCGTCGCGCGCCACGCCCCGAACGAGGTCGTGCGCGATCGCATCCTCGGCAACCGTTTCTACCAGTACGTCTCGACGCACCTCGCGGGCACGCAGTCGTACATGGCGATGGAGAAGGTGCTCGCCGTGCTCGGCGATCCGTCCTTCGACTTGCTCGTGCTCGACACGCCGCCGACGAGCGACGCGCTCGACTTCCTCGATGCGCCCGAGCGACTGATCGAAGCGCTCGACAGCCCCGCCATGCGCTGGCTCGTGGACGCCTTCGAGCCGCAGCGCAAGCTCGGCCTCGGTGTGCTCGCGCGCGGCGTCGCGCTCGTGCTGCGCGGCGTCGGCCGTCTCACGGGCCAAGGCTTCCTCGAGAACATGGCCGAGTTCGTGACCGAGCTCAACGACCTGTTCGGCGGTTTCAAGCAGCGCGCGCGCCAAGTGGCGGCGGCGTTTCGCGGCTCCGACTTCGCGTACGTACTCGTCTCCACACCGGTGCCCGCCGCGCTCGAGGAGGCCGCGCTCTTTCTCGAGCGGTTGGCAGCGCAGGGACTCGCCGGTGACGCGCTCGTCTTGAACCGCCTCCACCCGCGCGCGACCGCCGACGTTTCGGTCGAGGACGCCGCGCGTGCGGCGTCGCGCCACGGCCTGCCGCCGTCGCTCGCGGGCGCCCTCGTCGCCGCGCTGCGCGACGAAGAAACGCAAGGCAAAGCCGACGCGCGTGCGCTCGCCGCCTTCGAGGCTCGCTTCGGTCCGAACGGCCGTGCGCGCCCTCGCTTTCAGATCGAGCTGCCGCTACTCGCGGGCGACGCCCACGACCTCGGCGCCATGGCGCCCCTCGTGAGCCGCCTGGTTTGACGCGAGCTTCGGGCGTCTTGGCCCGCTAGGCTTCTTCGCCCGGGTGCTTGCGCCGTTCGCGCGCGCGGTAGTGCACGGTCACGGGCACCGAATCGAAGCCGAACGCCGTGCGGATCTGGTTCTCGACGAACCGCTTGTAGCTCTCCTTGATCCGCTCCGGAAAACTCGCCCACGCGATGAACAGCGGCGGCGAGCTCTCCGCTTGCGTGAGGTAATAGATGCGCGGCGCGCGGCCGCCTTGGGTCGGCGGCGGCTGGCGCTCGAGTATGCTGCGGAAGAAACGATTGAGCTCCGCCGTCGAGACGCGGCGCTTGAGCTCGTCGGACGCTTTGCCGACCTTCTGCATCAGCTCGTTCACGCCGAGGCCGGTCTTGGCGCTGATGGAGATGATGGGCGCCCAGCGCGCGAACGCGAGATCGGTGCGCGCCTTGTCGACGGCCGCCGCCCGCTCGGCTTTGCCCAGCGTGTCCATCTTGTTGAGCGCCACGATCAGCGCCCGCCGCCGGTCGGTCGCGAGCCCGACGAGCCGCGCGTCTTGTTCGGAGACGCCCTCGCTCGCGTCTGCCATCAGCACGGCGACGCTGGCGCGTTCGAGCGCACGAATCGAGCGCATGACGCTCACGAGCTCGATGCCGCGCTCGACACGCGAGCGACGCCGAATGCCCGCCGTGTCGACGACGATGAACGTTCGCCCCGCGAACTTGATGCGCTGGTCCACGGGGTCGCGCGTCGTGCCGGGCCGCTCGTCGACGAGCGCGCGCTCCTCCCCCGCCAATCGATTGAAGAGCGACGATTTCCCGGCGTTCGGCTTGCCGATCAACGCGACGCGCGGGATGCCGTCGGCGCTCGCTTCCTCGGACGGCGCGAACGGCGGCAAGACGCCGGCAATCGCCGCGGCGAGCTCGGCCGTGCCACGCCCGTGCAGCGCCGAGACGGCGACGAGCTCCGGAATACCGAGCCGATAGAGTTCGGCGGATTCACCGAGCTTGCCCGCCGTGTCCACCTTGTTGGCGGCGTAGACGACTGGCTTTTCACTGCGCCGGAGCAGCGCCACGGCCTCGCGATCGGCGTCGGTCGGAGGCGCCGAGCCGTCGAGCACGCAGAGCACGACGTCCGCCTCTTCGATCGCGCCGCGCACGTGGCGAGCGATGCCTTGCTGCATCGGGTCGTCGCTGTCCGGATCGAAGCCGCCCGTGTCGACGAGCGTCACGTTTCTGCCGTGAAGGTGAGCGCTCGCGTAATGACGATCGCGGGTCACGCCCGGCTGGTCGTCGACGATCGCGAGGCTCGTGCCGGAGAGGCGATTGAAGAGCGTGCTCTTCCCGACGTTGGGGCGGCCGACGACGGCGACGATCGGGGTCACGACGAGCTCTCCTCGTCGGAAAGCTTGCCCGCCGGTTCGTAGCCGAGCTCCGCGAGCTGGCGCGGCACGCTTTTCCAGCGCGGCGTGATGCGGACGAACAGCTTCAAGAACACCTTGCGTCCGACGAGCTTTTCGATGCGTTCACGCGCGCGCGTGCCGATTTCTTTGAGCTTCTGCCCGCCGCGCCCGACCAGAATCGCGCGCTGGCCCTGCTTTTCGACGTGCAGCGTCGCTTCGATACGCACGAGCTTGGGGCCGTCGTCGTAGCTGTCGATCGAGACGGCCACGGCGTGTGGCACCTCGCCGCGCGCGCCGGCCAGCACGGCCTCGCGCACGTATTCACGCACGAAGAACGAGCTCGGCCGATTGGTGAGGGTGTCGGCGTCGTAGCCGGCCGGACCTTCGGGCACGTGCCCGGCGAGCAGGCGGAGCAAACGCTCGACGTCCTTGGGACTGCGCACCGTGACCGGCACGATGGCTTCGAAGGGACGCAGCTTGTTCAGCGCGTCGAGTAACGGAATCAGCTTCGTGCGATCGCGCAGCCGGTCGAGCTTGTTGATGGCGACCACGGCCGGGATTTTCGGATCGAGCCCGGCGAGCAGGCGCATGTCTTCCGGATCGATCGGCTCGCGCTTGGCGGCGGGCGTGTTCAGGTAGTCGACGTCCGTGACGAAGAGCACCAGGTCGGCGGCGCGCGCCGCTTCGCGGGCACTTCCGTTCATGCGCCGGCCGAGCTCGTTTCTGGCGCGGTGCAAACCCGGCGTATCGAGGAAGGCGAGCTGGGCGTCGTCGCGATGCACGACGCCGAGCAGCGTGTCGCGCGTCGTCTGGGGCAGGGGCGAGACGATGGCGAGCGGTTCGCCCAAGGCGGCGTTCAGAAACGTCGACTTGCCGACGTTGGCGCGGCCGATGATGGCGATGGTTCCGAAGCGCATGCGTTCTCGATTGCCGGGCCGGTGACGAGGGCGCCGGGCGGACGGGCGCGCATGCTAGCCTCGCCCCGCTCCGTGACCAGGCAGAGGCGTCGATTTTTGTTGGTGGGACGGCGAGTGTGGCTGGGCGCGCTCGTGCTCGCCGGTCCGATTCTGGTCGCCGCGGCCGCTCAGGCGACACCGTCCGCGGTTTTCGGCACCGGCCCGCGCGGCGTTGCGCTGACGGGAGGTGGCACCTCTTTGCCGCTCGGGCCGGAATCGGTCCTCGTGAACCCGGCCGAGCTCGCTTTCGAGCCCGCTCCGAGCCTGCTCATCGGCCTCAGGGCGAGCCAGTACTCGCTCTCGTACGATGCCGGCGGCGCGCGCAATGACTACCCGGCGGAGCTCTCGAAGGGCCTCGTCATCGGTGTTTCGGCGCCTCTCGTGCGTCCGTCACGGGACGGCTGGCACGCCGCGCTCGGGCTCTTTGCCGAGACACCGCCGGATTTTCTCGTGCGCGCGCACTTGCCGCTCGCGGAAACGCCGAGCTTCCCGCTGCTCGTGGGGCGAGCGAGCGCGCTGAACCTCGCCGTCGGCCTCGGCGCCGGCTACGGCCCCTTCGCGCTCGGCGCGGGCCTCGAAGTGCTCGCGACGCTCAGCGGACGCGACGTGGTCGCGAGCGCCGCCGGCGCGCCGAGCGGCGTGAGCGACGAGCTCTTGCCTGCGTTCGGACCGTCCGTGGGCGCGAGCGCGGACCTCGGTGCGGCGGGACGAGTCGGCTTGGCTTTTCGTAGTGTTCTGCGCGCTGACTTCAACGTGGACGTCGCGCCGACGAGCCTCGCCGGCGTCGTCACCATCGCGCCGCTCAACGTGCAAGGCATCGCGCACTACGAGCCGCTCAAATTCGACGCCGAGTACTCGCGCGATTTCGGTCCGTACAATCTCGTGCTCGGCGCGCGCTACGAGCACTGGGGGGCGTTTCCCGGCTGGCTCGGGGCGACCATCGACTGCCCGCCCGGCGTGCCGTGCGGCACGCCTCCGCCGCCCCCCGCCGACTACCACGACGTGGTCGTGCCCCGCGCCGGCATCGAGCGCAGCTTCGACGCCCGTTCGCTCGGCGTCACGGCACGGCTCGGCTACAGCTTCGTGCCGAGCGCGATCCCGGAGCAGCGCGGCAGCGCGAACGCTTTCGACGCCGCTCGGCACGCACTCGGCGTCGGCTACCGCGTACACCTCGCGCGCTACTTGCCGCTCGACTTGGACGGCGCGTGGCGCTTCGATTTCCTCGCGGATCGTAGCCACCACAAGGACGACCCCACGGGTCCGCTCGGTCCGCAGGTGACGACGCACGGCACGATCGTCACCTGGTCCTTCGCCGTGAGGCTTACGCTATGAAGCCGTTCGCCAGAGTGCGCGGCTCGACAGGTGCCCGGCATGCCTTCGCCGCCGCGCTCGCTTGTACGCTCGTCACGCCGGGCGCGGCGGCGAGCCCCGAACTCGACTTCGGTTTCGGCGCGCGCTCGCAAGCGCTCGCAGGTTCCGGCGTCGCGGTCGCCGACGACGCCGCGGCCGTATTCCAAAACCCCGCGGGCCTCGCCCGTGCACGCGGCGTCGAACTCAGCTTCAGCTACGCCTTCGTCAATTACGCGCTCTCCGAGAACGGCGCGCCCTCCGGGCTGCCCGACGTGAACGCGCTCGAGGGGGGCCTCGTCGTGCCCGGTTCGATTCGAGGCGTGCCGGTTGCGTTCGGGTTCTCGCTGGCGCTGCCGGACGGACGGCTGTCGCGTCTGCATCAGGCCGATCCGAGCGAACCTTATTGGCCGCTCGACGACGCAGGTCCGCGGCTCGTCGACGTGGGCACGGGCTTTGCTGCGCGGCCTTTCCGACAACTCACGCTCGGCGCCGGCGTCGGGTTCGTGGCCTCACTCAACGGCAACTTCGGCGTGTACGGCAACGCCGTCGCCGCCGACGGCAACGGCTCCGAGTATGCGTCGAACCTGAGACACTCCGTAGACGCCGATCTGACCGCGTCGCGCTTCCCGCTCGTCGGTATCGGTTTCTTGCCGAACGACGAGCTCTCGATCGGGCTCGCCTATCGCGGAGCCGCCGTCGTCGAGCACCGCATCCAGGCGGCGCTCAGCGGCACGCTCCAGATCGAGGACAGCGTCGTACCCGTGCGCTATCGCTACGAGAGCCGGTCGGACGTGGCGTACGTGCCAGCCTCCCTCACGCTCGGCGCAAGCTACGCGATTCGGCAGCGCTGGCTCGTCATCGGCGAGCTGGCTTACGAGCACTACGAGCCGTTCGCGAGCCCCTATGCCCAGACTTCGAGCAGCGTGACCCTGCCGCCCTCGGTGGGCCTCGTGATCCCGGGCACGGAGCCAGTGGCCCCGCCGCCAGCGCGCTTTCACGACCGCTTCGTGCCGCGCTTCGGCTTCGAGCCGCGCTTCGTGCTGCAGCGCGCGCTCGAGCTACGGCTACGCGCCGGATATGCCTTCGAACGCTCGCCCGTTCCAAAAGAGCAAGTGGGCACGCGCTTCTTCGACGTCGACCGGCACGTCTTCTCGGCAGGCGCGGGCGTGGCGTGGGCCTCACCATTGTCGCCATTTTCGGGGCTGCGCTTGGACCTCAGCCTGGTGGACGCGCTCGGCGTTTCGCGGACGGCGTCGACGACGGCCGGCCCGAACGCCGATCACGCCTCCGGGCACGTGCTCCTGCTCGGCACGACGCTGACGCTGGTCTTCGGCGGAGCTCGGGACTAGCGTCCTTGCCGCTTTTGCCCGCCGCCGAGCCTCAGTCGAACGCGGACCGCCGCGGAAAGTGGAGCGCCGTCGTGGCCTTCGGCTTCGTGGCGCTCAGCATCGCTGCTCCCCTCAAAAAGAGCGGCATTTGGGAGCCGTTCGAGCTCCGCTCGATCGAGCTCGCACGTCGAATCGCCATCGGCCTGTTCGGTGCGACGGGGCTCGAGCTCGCCGGGATGAACAACGCGCTGCCGACGCGCGGCGAAGTCGACCGCGGTGAGCTGCCGTTCGAAAGCATGGCGCTCGGCCTGCGCCTCTTCGGTTTACACGCGTGGGCGGGGCGCCTGCCCCTCGTGCTCGCGGCGCTTGCGGGGCTCGCGGCGAGCTACCTCGCCGTGCGGCGGCTCGCCAACCGCGGCGCGGCGACGCTGAGCGTGCTCGTGCTCGGCACGATGCCGCTCTACTTTTTGCACGCCCGAACCATGCTCGGTGACGGCATGACGATGGCCGCCCTCGCCGTCGCGTTCGCTGGCCTCACACTCGCTCTCTTCGATCGCGGCAGTTTGCGCCTGCGTCTCGGATTTCTCGCGCTCGGAGCGCTCGGGCTCGCTGCCGGGCTGCTTTCGCGCGGACTCCTGCTCGGCCTACTCGTGCCGCTCCTCGGCCCGACGCTCGCGTGGGCCGTGCTGCGGCTCGCCGGCGCGCTCGACCGTGATCGCGTGACGACGCTCCTCGGAGCGAGTCTCTCCGCGCTCTCGGTCGTCACGGCCGTGCTCGGCGTGCGGCTTTACCTGCACGCGCTCGACGCGCCCGAACGCTATTTTCTCTGGCTCGGCTTCGGCATCACAGAACCAGCCGTACCGCCGACCTTCGACAGCGTGATCGGTGCTCTCGGTCACGCGCTCTTCCCCTGGAGCGCGCTCGTGCCCGTCGCCTGCATGCGCCTCACGGCGTTCACCGGTGTGGGGCCGCCCCTCGATAACGGCGAGAAGGGACTCAGATTTGCCTGTCTCGCGACGGCCGCGCTCGGTCTGGGCGCTTGGGGCGGGGTGACTTCCGAGGCGGGTGTTTTGCCGTTCGGCCCCGTTGCTGCGCTGGCGATCAGCGTCGGCCTTGCGCTCGCGGAGCTCGATCGCGGGGCTCCTGCTTCGCGTGCGGCGGGCATGACGGGCGTCGCGTTGCTCGTGCTCTTGCTCGCAGATTTCCTGAACGAGCCCGACAAGGCATTCGTGCCGTTCGCGGTCGAAGGCGCCCACTTCCCGGACAGTTTCAGAGCGGCCGGGCACGGGCTCTTACTGGGGGGAACCGGTCTTGCGGCGCTGACGTTCTTCGCGGCGTTCATGGAGCCGGACGCGGAAGCGGCGGAGCCTTTTGCGCGGCGCGACTACAGGGCGTGGATCGACACGGTGCGTGAGCTCTGGAACGGCAACCTGCTCTTCGGCGCGTGCGTCGTCGAGGCCGCGCTGCTCGGTTTCGTCGGCTTCGATCTGCTCGGCGAGCGTTTTCCGCCGCTCGCGCGCTTCGCTGCTTCGAACGAAGCGACTCGCGCGCTCGGTCGTGTCGCTTGGCTCGCGTTGCCGCTACTGGCCGTCGTGCCGTTCGCGACGCTCGGGTTGCGCGACGCCGTACGCTGGCTGCTGCGCGCGCGGAGCCGCCTTCGTTTCGGCGCCTGGCTGCCGTCGCGGGGCACGCTCGCGGCGCTCGGCAGCATCGCGTTCGGCGCGGCCTTGAGCCTCGTCTATTATCCCGCGCTCGCCGCGCAGCTTTCGCCCGAGGAGTCCTTCGACGCGTTCGTGCGCTTGGCACGTCCGGGCGAGGAGCTCGGTGTCGTGGGCGCGGGGAGCGCGACGGCTCCGTACGCTGCGGGTCGCAGCGTCGTTTCGCTCGAAGACACGAACAAGGCGACGAGCTGGCTCTTCGCGACGGAACAGCGCCGCTGGCTCATGCTGCGCTCCGACGAGCTCGGTGGCATCAACGCGCGCTATCGGGCGCATTTTCATCGCGGCAATTTGCCGATTCTCGACGCGCGCTCGAGCGAGATCCTGCTCGCCTCGAACGAGCTCCGCGCGGGCGAAAGGAATCGGAACCCGCTCGAGGGCATCGTGCTCGACGCGGCACCCCATCCGTCCCACCCGCTCGACGCGAACCTCGGTGATCAGCTCGACGTCGTCGGCTGGGACGTGACCGACCTCGACGGCAACCCGGTGAGCCGCGTCGTGCCCGGTCGCCGTTACGAGTTCGCGATCTACTTTCACGTGGTGAGTCGCATCCTCGGTGCGTGGGAAACCTTCGTCCACATCGACGGATTCCAACGCCGCTTCAACGGCGATCACCCGACGCTCGGCGGCCGCTATCCCTTCGCGCTCTGGAACGTGGGTGACTACGTCGTCGATCGGCACGAGATCCGGCTCGAGCCGAACTTCACGCACGGCACCTACCGCGTCTTCTTCGGTTTGTATCTCGGCGCGCGACGGCTGCCGGTCCGTCGTGGGCCGCATGACGACGACCGTATCGACGCAGGCGCGCTGTTCGTCGAGTGAGACGCGGCCGTGGGGCCGTGCTGTGCGGGCAGGGGACGGTAGTAACCTCGCGCCCGATTCGCGAGGCGTTGCGGCGCGTCCCGAGGGCCGGTTCGCGACTTTCGCCGACCGAGCGCCGTGTGGGCGTGACACGCGCGCTGATCGAGGCTAAGGCCGATGACGTGAGCGGCGAGAAGTCGGAGCGACCCCTGCCTTCGGAACGACCCGGTGCGGATCGGCGCAGCGCCGATCGCATCGACGTCGTGTGGTCGGTGGACTGCGAAACCGAAGACACTTTCCTGTACGCGAACATCACGAACATCTCCGAGGTGGGGATCTTCGTACGCACCAACGAGCCGCTCGAAGTCGGCACGCGCGTCACCTTGAAGTTCGCGCCGCCCGGCAGCCATGACCCGCTCGTCCTGACGGGGCAGGTCCAATGGGTGAACCCGATCAAGATGCTCGCGAGCAACCCGAATCCGGGCATGGGCATCCGCTTCATCGACCTGAACCGCGACAGCCGCGAGCGGCTGGTCGGCGTCGTTCGCACCATCGCCTACGTCCGCAGCTCGACGAACTGAGCAGGCGCTGCCGCGGCGCCGCGCAAGCTTTTGCGCAGTAGCCCCGGCTTGCCAACGGGCCGAATGTTTGTCAGAAGAGGGCCGGCCGTCCACGCGGCCGCGTGATGCGACCCCGTTTTTCCGCCGACTACCGCACGCTCCTCTGGGTTTTTTTCACCATGCTCCTGGTCGGCGTCCAGTACGCCCGCCCCGAGCTCGTGAAATACCTGTGGTGGCTGAGCTGCTACTTCGCGCTCAGCTGCGGCGTCATCGCCCACAACCACAATCACTGCCCCACGTTCGCCTCGAAGGGCATGAATCAGCTCTTCGGCTACGTGATTTCGACCTGGTACGGCTTCCCGGTCTTCGCCTGGATCCCGACCCATAACCTGAACCATCACAAGTACGTGAACCGCGCCGGGGACGCCACGATCACCTGGCGCTTCACGAACAAGCGCGTCGCGTGGGTGGCCGCGACGTACTTCTTCGTGTCGAGCTATTACCAGGGCTTTCCGATTCGTGCCTTTTTGAACAAGGCGCGCGAGCAGAATCCCTCGCTCTATCGCCGGGTTCAAACGCAGCGTCTGGTCTTCGTGCTGGCGCACGCAGCGCTCCTCGCGCTCGCGATCGCGCTCCACGGCCTCAAGCTCGGCCTCTACACGTACGTGCTCGCTGTCGCCGTGCCGGCGTTCTTCGCGCTCTGGACGATCATGCTGTTCAACTACGAGCAGCACGTGCACACCGATCCGTGGTCCGCCCACAATCATTCGCGCAGCTGGGAAGGCTGGTGGGTGAATTTCCTGCTGTTCAACAACGGCTACCATGCGGCCCACCACGAAAACCCGGGGACGCACTGGAGCCGGCTCAAGGCCATTCACGCCGAGCTCGCGCCGCAGATCGACGCGCGCCTGATCGTGAAGGACAACCTCTGGCTCTACTTCGCGAAGCAGTACCTGTTTGCGCCGTTTTTCCCGAGCCTCGGCTCGCAGCAGCTCGGTCGCGCGCCGTTCGAGCCGCCCCAGGGTGAGCTCGAAGTAGTGACCTCCGCCGACGTAGAGCTCGGCGAAGCGGGCACCAACACCGCGATGGTCAGCTGAGCGGCGTCTCGCGTTCGCGAGCTCGTCACTGCGCCGGCGGGGTACCCAAGCTCGAGTTCGGTGTCGCAGGCGGCGTTGCGGGCGCGCCGCCGGCATTCGAGCCGCTGCCGGTCGGGCTCTGCGCTTGCGGCGGCGCTTTCTCGGCGGCCTTGGCGGGAGCTTTGCGCGTGGCAACTTCTGCCGTGCCCTCGATGCGGTCGAGCGCCATGAGCGCGGAGCGCGCGCGCGCGGCGTAGCCCGTTTCGTCGAGCAGCGCTTGGTAGCTGCGCCGCGCCTTTTCGGTGTCGCCGAGGGTCTGATAGCAGCCGGCGGCTTCCCAGGTCGCTTCGTAGCCGGCGTGCGTGCCGGGGTAGTGCAGGGAGACTTGGTCGAAGAGCGGCGCGGCAGCGCCGCAACCCTCGCCGCTCCTGGTCGCTTGCGCGGCATAGAGCGCGGCTTCCGGCGCCTGCGCGCCGCCGCGCGCGACGACGCTCTCGAATTGCTGGCGCGCCTCTTTGTAGCGGGCCGCGTGGTACGCGGCGAGCGCCGACTGGTAGACGCCGTCCGTCGCGCCGTCGTCCTTTGCGCCCTCGACTATCGGAGCGGCGGCTGTCGCTTCGAGCGCGGGCCTCTGTGGCGCGGGCGTGGCGGTGGGTTCGGCGCGGCGTGCTTCCGGCGCGGCGGAGAGCGCGCCGTGCGCGTCGTTGCCCGGATCCTGAGCGGCGCCCTTGGGCAAGACCGTGACGGGTTCGGGATCGTTCTCGGCGACACCGCGCTCGGTCACGGAGACGGTGTCGTGGCCGCTCGGGCGGCCCCGGAAGAAAAAGAGTCCGGCGCCGATCACGAGCAGCAGCGTCGCGGCCATCGCGAGCTGGGGTCGCATGGCGTAGCCCGCGAGCACCGATACGGCGCGACCGACGCGCTTGTCGAGCGGCAAGTGGCCGTGCAGCTGGCGCTCTGCGTCGAGGATCCTGAGCTCGAGCCCGTCGGGAGGATCGACGAGCGGCAGCGCGCCGACTTCACGCGTCGCGCGCAGACCCGCGAGGATGCCGCGACAGCGCGCGCAGTGCTCGAGGTGCCGCCGCGCCGCAGCCGCGGTGAGCTCGTCGAGCTCGTCGTACAGGAGCTCGAGCACGACGCGATCGAAACGCTCACAATCCACGGGAAATCCTCGCAGGCTCTAGCACGTGAGGTCCGCGTCCGCAGCGAGCCTCGCGGGCGCCGTGGACGCGCGCTCCGCGTGCGAGCTCAGCGGAGCGCACGAGCGTACTCCTCGTAATCGGCGAGGCTCGTTCTGAGCCGGTCGAGCGCGTAACGCATGCGGCTCTTTGCGGTGTTCTCGGGCACGCCGGTCACCTCGGCGATTTCCTTGAACGACAGATTCCCGAGCTCGCGCAGCAAATACACTTCGCGCTGATCCTCGGGCAACGTCTCGACTGCCTGAATCAACGTCGCGCGCATCTGCAGCGCGGCCGTCGCTCGTTCGACGTCTCCGTCGACGCGCTTGCTCGCGACCACGTCGCCGAGCGAGCGTGCGTCGTCGGCGGGGCCGAGCGGCTGCTCGAGCGACGGATGACGACGGTGCGCGAGCTTGCGCAAATGATCGACGCAGAGGTTTCGCGCGATCGCGTACGTCCACGTCACGAAGCGCGCCTCTTGCTTGTACTCGCTCGCGTTTTGCACGACGCGCAGGAACACGTCTTGCGTGACCTCCTCGGCGACGTTCGGCAATCGCAGCTGCCGCAGCACGAAGTTATAGAGGCCGCGGTGATGGCGGCGCACGAGGACGGTGAACGCTTCCCGGTCGCCGCGCTGGTAGCGGACCATCAATGTTTCGTCAGATGCATCGCCCGGGACGGCCGCCATGGAGCACGTGCTGCCGCCGACGGCCGAAAGGCTCGAACCCGTGGGACGAGCGACTCGCACTCGAGCCACCCGTCAGCTGCTTGGACGTCCAAGCTCGGGGTTCGATCTCCGTCCGTGGCGCCTAATCGGAGAAGTACGCCCGGTGCAGGCGGTCAGCAAGACCCAAGTAAAATCAAAGGGTAACCGTCGAAACCGACCAGCCGGTCCGCGGAGCGTGTCACAGGGGTGTGGTGCGAGTTGCACCGGAGCGGCGCGGCGGCCGGACAGCAGAAAAAGCAGCGGTTCCGAGGAGCTGTAAGAGGATTCCTCTTTGTCTTGGCCGCGGGTGGGATAAGGATGCTGCCGCGAACGTCATCACGGTGGAAAGAGCCGGCGGGGCTTCACCGAACAGCCTCCACGGCCACGAACGAGGGAACATGAAACGCTCGATTGTCGCTCTGTCGCTGGCTGCTGTCGCGGCCTTTTCGCTAGCTGGTACTGCACAGGGACAGGGGGTCAAAGCCACGGCGACGGCCAAAACTACGACGCCCAAAGCCTCCGCCACGGCGAGCGGGGCGCCGGCGACGACCGCACCCGCGGTCACGACCGCGACGCCGACGCCGAGCGCGGCCCCGCCCCCGGTCAGCACGACCGCGCCTCCGACGACCACGGTCCAACCGACGACGACGCTTGCGCCGTCTCCCTCGACGACCACGACGGCCCCTGCGGCGCCGGCTCCTGCCGCGAACAGCGCGACGAGTACCGAGGCCATGGACGGCTCGACCTACGTCGTTCGCCTGCGCGATCTCGAGCAGCGCGTGGACGAGCTCAAGGAGCAAATTCGCCGGAGCCACACGCGGCTGAGCCTCTTGAGCGACACGATCCTCTCCGGCGGTGTGGGCGGCGCGCGTGCCGAGATCAACTTCAAGAACGAGCTGTCTAACGCGTTCCACCTCACGGGCGCGACCTTCGTGCTCGACGGCTCGGTCCAGTACAACAAGCAGGACGACACCGGCGCCCTCGCCGAGCAGAAGCAGATCCCGATTTTCAGCGGCTCCATCCCGCCGGGCGACCACACGCTGCAGGTGGTGTTGAAGCTCCGCGGCCACGGCTACGGCGTCTTCTCCTACTTGCGTGGTTACAAGTTCAACGTGCCGGCGACGCATTCCTTTACCGTCACCGAGGGCAAGGCCATCAAGCTCGACGCCGTCGTGTGGGAAAAGGGAGACGTGACGACGCCGCTCGAAGAGCGTCCCGCGATTCGCTGGCAGCAGACGGTGAGCTCGTCGGGTGACGACACGCGGCCCGACGGGGCTCCCGCGAGCGCGACTCCCGCGAAGGCGAACGTCTCGGGCAACGTTTCGGTCGGGACCGGAGTGAAGTGATGCGACGCCTTGCGACCTCCGCGCTCGCGCTGGGGTTTGCGGTCGCGAGCTACGCCGCGCCCGCGTTCGCCGACGCGGATGCGATTCGTGGCCGTGCCGACATGGCGATCCGAGCGGTCGAAGCGGACGCCACCAAGGGTCCCGACACGAGCCGCTTCCGCTACGTCCCGCCCACACCGGCGCAGCGCGTCGCAGCGGGCGACCTGCTCCTCCGCACCGGCGACTACGATCGCGCGATCGAGACCTTGAGCAAGGTGCTCGAGCTCTACCGCCGCGGGGAAGTGCCGGACAGCGCGTGCGCGGACGCGACGTTCCTCATCGCGGAGGCGTACTTCCAGTCCAATCAGTATCAGTCGGCGCGCCGTCACTACCGCGAGATCTTCGACAAGTCGGCGAACCCGGAATTTCAGTCGTACGCCGGGCGCTCCATCAGCCGGCTCGTCGACATCGCGCTCCGCACGAACGATCTCGGGAGCCTCGACTACGTGTTCGCAAGGCTGAACACGCTACCCGTGACGGACGCGAACGGCTCGCTCGCCTACGCGCGGGCCAAGGCCAATTACGCGCGCCACTCGTTCAACGACGCGACCAATGCCGTCTTGGCGGTGCCGCCCACCTCGGAGTACGGGCTCGAAGCGCAGTACCTGCTCGGCGTGATCCTCACGAAGCAAGCGCTGCTCGAGCAAAACGCCGCAAACGCGCCCGCCCTGCGTCGCTTCGGGCCGGCGATCGATCAGTTTCGGCGCGTGGCGCGCATGCCGGCGACGACGCAGCCGCAGAAGCACGTCGTGGACCTCGCGTGGATGGCCGTCGGGCGGCTCTGCTACGAAGCCGAGGCGTACCCTGAAGCGGCCGAGGCCTACAGCCACGTCTCGCGCCAATCCCCCGAGTTCTCGATGATGCTGCACGAGCTCGCGTGGGTATACGTGCGCGTCGGCGATTTTCAACGTGCGCAGCGGGCGCTCGAAGTGTTGAGCATTGCCGACCCGAACAATCTCGACATCGCGGACGGTTCGCTCTTGCGCGCGGATCTGTTGCTGCGCTCGGGTGAGTTCGACAAGGCGCTCACGCTCTACCGCTCGGTGCGTGGACGCTTCGATCCCATCCGAGACCAGGTCGATCACTTCATTCAAACGACGGTTGATCCGGCTTCGTACTACGACCGCTTGACCGCGGATCCCGAGGTTCAAACGGACGACAAGCTGCCGCCGCTCGCGCTCGCGTGGGCGCGTGAGCAAGCCGAGGATCAGAACGTGTTCAGCGTCATCGACGACGTGAACCGCTCGCGCGATCTCGTGAAGCAGAGCCGGCGGCTCGCCTCGCGTCTGAACGGCGTCTTGGCGGTACCGACGCGCGCCAAGGCCTTCCCAGAAATCCGCGCGGGGCTCGAGCACACGATCAGCCTGACGAACAAGCTCGGCAAGGCGCGGCTCAGCCTGGCGCAAGGCATCGACGAGAAGGCAGGAGACGTGAGCGGCGAGCTTGCGTCGGTACGCCAAGAGCGGCGCCTGCTGCAGAAGCGGATCCTCGGTCTGCCCGTCACGTCCGCCGAGTTCGCGGAGCGCGACGACGCGGGCGTGCGACAGTGGAACACGGTGTCGCAGTCGCTCCAGCAGTTGACGATCGAAGCCGACAAGCTGCGCGCCATGGTGAACGCCCTCAAACGGGTACTTAAGCAACCGGAGAACCTGGGGGTCACCGCCGACGCGGCGACCCGCGAGCGGTTCCGGCTCGAAATCGACGCCAACGAGCGCGATCTCGAGGGTTACGAGCAGCGCATCGCGCACTACCGCGAGGCGATCGAGAACGGTCGCGTGCAGTCGGGGTTCGGCGATCAGCGCTACATCGACGACGACGCGGCACGGCGGCGCTTTCGCGATTTGTTGAACCGCGAGACGGCGCTCTGCGCCGCCGGACAAGACGCAGATGCCGCGGAGTTCGCCCGCTCGATCCAGCCGATCCTCGCGCGAGCCGACGCCATCGACCTGCGGCTCGAAGGCAATCGCGTCGAGCTCGAACGGCAGGCCTCGGCGCAGGCGGAGGTCTTGCGCGCAAAAATCGGCGAGGAGCTCGCGACGGTGGAGACCCGCGCCGCCGCGCTCGATCAGGTGGATCAGGAGGCGCGATTGCTCGTCGGCCAGGTCGCGATGAAGGCCTTTGCCGCCGTGCGCGAACGCTTGAAGGGCATCGTGCTGCGCGCGGACGTGGGTATCGTCCAGGAGGCGTGGGAGGAGCGGGAGGAGCAGGCGCTGCGCGTGCGACAGCTCCAGCGCGAACGCGCGCACGAAGAGCAGACGTTGAACGACGAGCTCCGTGAGGTGCTCGAGGACGCGGAGGAGGAGCAGTGAGACGGCTTACGTCGTCGGTTGCGTATGGTGGGCTTTTTGCGTTCGGCCTTTTGTGCGTCGTCGCACCGGCCGGGTCGCAGCCGTCTCAACCGGCGGGGGCGGCGTCGGCCGCACCCGCGAGCTCGGCCTCGCCCGCGAGCAGCGGTAAGACGAGCGCGGCAACTGCGCCCGCAAGCAGCGCCAAGACGAGCGCGTCGGCTGCACCCATGAGCTCTGCCGCGTCTGCGTCGAGCGCGCCGGCCGCGAGCGCTTCCGCGTCGGCGAGCACAGCGGGCAAGCCTGCGCCGAGCGGCGCGTCGAGCCCGTCCGGCTCTACGCTGCCCGCGCGCGCTCGCACCGCGGTGACGCCCCGGCCCGCGCCGACTCCTGCTCAGCTCAAGACCTACCAGATCATGAGCAGCGAGGTCCGGCAGTACGAGAAGGACTCCAAGGACTACCGTCGCCTGCTCACGATGATCGTGCGGCACCACTACGAAAGCCGCCGCAAGCAGGTGCTCGCCGGGCTCGATCGCGACATCCAGATCGAAAAGTACGGCCTCGTGAACGCGCGCAACGAGGCCATCTCGCGCCTCGAAGATTTCGTCGCGCACTACAGCGGCGCAAACTCGGACGAGAAAGCGTCTCCGGACGCGATGTTCCGCCTCGCCGCCCTCTACGAAGAACGCGCCCGCGAAGCGAACGACGCCGACATCGCGACCGGCCTCGAGCCCGCGATCGCGCTCTATCGCCGGCTGATTCGCGAATACCCGAAGTACGAAGAAATCGCGGCCGTTCATTACTACCTCGGCCACGTGCTCACCGACTCGGGGCGCATCGATGAAGGGCAGCAGGCTTGGCGCGTGCTCGTCTGCCAAAATCATTTCAAGATTGCCGACGATCCGAAGGATGCCAGCAAGCTCTTGGTCGAGCCCGAGGCGCAGGATCACGACGCGAAGTTCTGGGACGAGTGGAACGACCGTCACTCGACGCCCATCGACCAAGACAAGTCGCTCGCGCGCCGAGCGCCGGCAAAGGCCAAGCTCGCCAAGACGACGGGCAAGGCCGCCAAAGACGCGGAGGAGCTGCGCTTCGTCGACCCCTATGAGGGCTGCACGCCCGTTCCGCAAAAGACCGCGCCCGGCGACGACCCACGCTACGTCGCGGAGATCTGGTGGCAGCTCGGTAACTACCACTTCGACCAAATCGATCCGCGCGGCGGCCCCTACAACCTGAACCGCGCCGTGAGCGCGTACGACCACTCGCTCGAGTACAAGAAGCCGCCCATTTACGGCGTCGCGCTCTACAAACTCGCGTGGAGTTACTTCAAGCAGCAGCGCTACCACGCCGCCGTCGACGAGTTCGTGCACCTCTTGCATTACGCGGACGAGCAGGAGGCGAAGACGGGCGATCCCGGCGCCGACTTCCGCGCCGAGGCGTACACCTACATCGCGGGCTCGCTCACGTACGTCGATTTCACGGGCCCGCGCCCCGAGGATCCGTACGTTCCGCGCAGCGACGTCCTCGATACCGAGACCGACCCGCTCGTCGCCGAGCAGAAGATGGCGATCGCCATCGATCGTGTCCAGGATCCGAAGCTCATCCCGCAGGACCAAAAGTGGACCGTCGAGATCTACAAGTCGCTCGCGCAGGAGTTCATCGAGATCACGCAGAACCGCAACGCGGTCGCGATGCTCGAGCTCACGCTCCGTAAGTTCCCGCTCAACCGCGACGCGCCCGTCATGCAGAACAAGGTCGCCGAGCTCTACGACGAGCTCTCGCGACTCGCGCCGGACGGCTCCGAGGCCAAGACCGAATACGGCGCCAAAGCGCTCGAGGCGCGCACGCGTCTGTCGGCGTACGTCGGCGCGAACACGCCCTGGGTCGAAGCGAACAAGGACGATCCGGAAGCGCTACAGACGGCGGAGACGCTCGTGCGCGGTGGCCTCAAGAAAGCCGCGGCGGACCACACGAACTTCGCGCGCGGCTATTACCAGCGCGCGACCGAGCTCAGTAACGAAAGCGAGCAGCGCGGGCTACTCGAAAAGGCGATCGGGGAGTACCGGCTCGCGGACTCGGCGTGGGCCGGCTACCTCGAGCAGGATCCGACGGCCGTCGACGCCTACGAGAGTCGCTTCTGGCTCGCCGACGCGCGCTACTGGGTCGTCGTGCTCCAGGTCGCGCTCGAACGCTCGCCTGCGCCCGAAGAGGTCACGCGGGCTCGCGAAGCCGCGGTCGACGTGCGCGACTCGAACGAAGACGACAAGTACCTGCAGCCGTCGGCTTATTACGTCGTGACGCTCGCCGACAAGGTGCTCGAGGACGAGCAGCGCAAGTACCAGCAATCGGGCGGCAAGCAGGGCATCGAGAAGCTCGAGAAGGTGAAGCAGACGGGCGAGGGGGAGCACGCGACCGTGGTGCGCCAGGAGCTACCGCCGGCCGTGCTCGCGACCGTCAAGGCACGCGACGAGTACAACGATCGCATCCCGCTCGATCGCGACCCGCAGAAGAACGGACTGCTCTACGCGTTTCAGGCAGCTGACCAGTACTTCCTCTACGGCCAGTTCGACCAAGCCCGGGCCCGCTTCAAGCCCATCTATGAGCAGCGCTGCGGCAAAGACGAATGGGGCTACAAGGCCTGGGAAAAGCTCATCAGCATGGCGGCGCTCGAGAACGACGCCGAACAGAGCCGCAAGCTCGCCGAGGGTAAGAGCTGCGCCGTCAACGAGGAGACGCGCGCCGCCGAGGAAAATCTGCGGAAGCCGGTGCGTCAGGGCGTCGCGTACCTCGACGCGCGCAAGCTCTTCGACGAAGCGGAGAAGATGCCCGAGGGACCGGAGCGCACGAAGAAGTGGCGCCAGGCCGCCGCGGCTTACAAGGTGGCGCTCGACGCCGCTCCCGATCGCGACGAGGCGCCCGAGGCCGCGATGAACGGCGCGTACGCCTACAAACAGGTGGGCGAGTACGACAAAGCGATCGAGATGTACGAGCTCTTCATCTCGCGCTACGGCAGCGAGGCGTCGCTCGACAAGCTGCAGAAGGGCGACCCGAAGGCGAACCCACCGGTCGCGGCGAACCCAGAAAAGTACGAGACGCGCGTCAAATACCTGAAGAGCGCCGACGACGCGCTCGCGGGCTCCTACGTGCTGTTCTTCAACTACCCGAAGGCGGCCGACACCTTCGACAAGATCAGCAGCAACGGTCGCTTCAAAGAAGTCGAGCGGCGCGAGGCGGCCAAGCAGGCGCTGAGCCTCTACTCGAGCCTCGGCGACCAGTCGGGCATGGCGCGCGCGCGCGCGAACTTCGAGAAGCTCGGTGCGTCGCCGAAAGAAGTGGCGGAAGCCGACTTCACGGTGGCATCGGCCGCGCTCAAGAAGTGGGATCGCTACAGCCCCGACACGGGCGCGAACGCCAACGCGCGCAAGGCCGCTCAGCGCGCGATGGACGACTACTACGACGCGAACAAAAATCGCGAGCCTGCGGCGCAGTACGTCGTGCAGGCCGCTTACTGGTCGGCCGTGACGCGCCAGGTCGTGCAGTCGAACGATCCGAACAAGTGGTGGCAAAACTGCATCGGCGCGTTCGACCGCTGGCAGCGCATCGCGCCGCGCGAGGGCGGCAAGAACACCGCGCTCGGCTCACCCGAAGCCAAGATGGCGGCCGAGGGCGAGTACATCATGCTCGACCAACAGATCGAAAATCAGTTCGACTACGAGACCGGGCATCACCGTTACAAGGGCACGACCGTCGAGGTCATCAAGCAGTACACGGCCGACGCCGGCGTCGCGAAGGGCTGGTTCGACAAGCTCCAGCACATCTCCGACGCCTACGTCTCGCCCGAGTGGACGATCGCCGCCATCTCGCGCCAGGGCTCGCTCTACGACTCGCTGCGCACCGGCCTCTACAACGTGCGTCCGCCCGCGCTGAACATGTTCGACGCGAAGACGGAGAAGCTCCTCAAGCGCGCCGAGAACAGCGACGATCCCGATCTCCAAGCCAAGGCCGACGAAGTACGCGTGAGCGTGCAGCAGGCCTGGCGCACCAAGCGTGATCAGGAGCTCGACAGCGCCGACAAGATCATGATCGATCGCTACGCGACGAGCATCGTGCTCGCGAAGCGCTACAACGTGTCGAACCCCGCCGTCGTGCGCGCGATTCGCCGGCTTGCGTTCGCGACCGACGTGATCGGCGAGGCCAAGATGAAGCAGTTCACGGCCGGCGTGAAGGATCTGAACTACAGCGAAGGCATGTTCCAGCGCATGCGGCCGGGCCAAGTCTCGACGCCGGCGCCCGTCGGTATGCCCGAGCCGCTGCCGGTCGCGATCGGAGGTGCGCCGTGAACCGCGCACGCTCGAACGTCGTCGCTTTGCTGCTGGCGAGCGCCTGCGCGAGCCACGCGCCGCCGCCGCCCGCCGCGCCTACGGCGCCGCCGCCCGAAACGGAAGCGAATGGAACCGCCGCGGGTCAGCCGGCGAACGGCATGTCCGACAAGCCGACCGGCGAAGGTTCCTCGAAGCGTCCCGCGATGAACGCGTCGGCGCAGCAGGCCTACGACGCCGGCATGTCGGCGTTCAAAATCGGCGATTTGGCGGGCGCGCGTGTGCAGTTCACGCGTGCGACGCAGTCCGATTCGAACGCGTACCAGGCGTTCTATTCGCTCGGCGTCGTGCAAGAACGCTTGAACGAGATCTCGAACGCGCTCTCGAGCTACCGGCAAGCGACGGTGATCGTCCCCGACTACGAGCCGGCCATTTTCGCGTACGGGGTGCTGCTCGCGCGCAGCGGCAAAGCCGACCAAGCGAGCGACTACTTGAGCGGACGCGCCTCGGCGATGCCGAAGAGCGCAGCCGTCTCCGCGGCGCTCGCGGAAGTGAAGTCGATTCAGGGTGATTCCGCGTCCGCGCAGCGCTTCGCTCAAGAGGCGCTCAAGAAGAACCCCGACTACGCGCCGGCGATGATCGCCCTCGCGCGCGACCATTACCGCGCGCGCCGGCTCGATCTCGCGCTCTACACGCTGCGCGCCATCCTCGACGGCTACGGTCCCGAAAACCCGCCGCGCGACAAGAACAACGCCGAAGCGCACCTGTTGCGCGGCTTGATCTTCAAGGAGCAAGGCAATCGCCCCGCCGCGATCGACGAGCTCGAGAAAGCTCTGAGTATCCGCCCCGATCTCGTCGAGGCTCGCGTTCAGCTCGCGGCGTACATGCTCGAGTCGGGCAACGCGACGGGGGCGGCGCCGCTGCTCGAGGGCGCCGTGCGCTACGACAGCAAGAACGTACTCGCGCACCTGAATCTCGGCGACGCGTATCGCTTGCTCGGCAAGACGGCCGAGGCGAAACGCGAGCTCGAATGGGTCCAGAAGACTGACGCGCAGCTCGCGCAGGTTCACTACGACCTCGGTCTTTTGTACTTGTTCTCGGACAGCGTGCCGGGCACGACGCCGGTGCAAGCGACCGATCTCGCGATCAGCGAGCTCGAGCAGTACAAGAAGATGCGGCCGCGCCAGGCGGGCTCGAACGACGACACCGACGAGCTCATCACGCGCGCCAAAGCCAAGAAGGGCATGCTCGAGGCGGGTGGCGACACGGGCGCTGGCACTGCGGCTCCTGCCGCGAAGCCGGCCGCTTCTTCAGCCGGCGCAGCGACGCCGGCGCCCGCCGCCGCAGCTTCGTCCGGTGCCGCTGCGGGCTCGGCGAAGCCTGCCGCTTCCGCCGCCGCGAGCGCGTCGTTTCCGGCGGCACCCGCTCCCGCAACCGCTCCGAAGAAGTGAGTCTACGATGCACCTGCGTTACCTCTTGGGGTTCGTTTCGCTCGCGGCGCTCTTCGTGGCGTCACCGGCTCTCGCGCAGAATCAGAAGAAGGGCCGCGTGATCACCATCAGCGAGGTGACCATCGTCGGCCGCGTGCAAAAGCCGATCGCCGCCGTAGACGTGAGCCGGATTCAGCCGAAGCTCACGCTCGCCGAGCTCAAGCAGCCGTTCGTCGATCGCATCGAAAAGTCGATTTCCCACGATCCATTCTGAGCTGCCCGGGATTGGTCTCGTGCTCGCGGCGTGGTTCGTCGCGGTCGCATGCAGTTTAATTTCGGCTTGGCACCTGCGGCGCCTGGCGCGCTTGGCGCCTCCTTCACGTAGCGAGATTCGCGCTCGGCTCGCCGCGCAGGCGAGCGCCGGCGAGCGGAGCGAGATCGTGCAGGCGCTTCGCGAAGAACGTAACGAAGCCGAGCGCCTGCTTTCGCTCGCGACGGTTTGGCCGCGCTCGCTCGCGCGCATCTCGCTCGCTTCGGGCACGGCGCTCGCCGTGACCAGTCTTGCCAAAGGGCTCGGAACGCCCGGCTCGCGTCTGCCGGGCGGCATGCTCGAATTCAGCGCGGGGTTCGTAGGTATGTTGGTGTGTGCAGGCTTCGGCCGGCAGGCCAGGGATGTGGCAGCCAAGCACCGGCAAGCGTGGCGTGACGCACTTCGCGCCGTTAGCACCTGAGTAGACCCGCGGAAGACCCTCGGGCTAGAATCCTACGGCGGGAACGGGACGACTCGATCTAGTGTCGTAGTTCCGAAGGAGACCGAGCGGCGCGATGACTCAGGGACTTACCCCAGGTTCGACACCCTCTCAGCGTCCCGGGCAGATGACGGCGGTTATGCGCGCCGTCGCCGCGACGGGCCCCAAGGTGCTTCGCATCGGCGTCGTGCAGAACGGCCGGGTCAGCGAAGAACGCATCATCAAGCAGCGCGTGCACGTCACCGTCGGCCCGAACGAGAAGAACTTGTTCGTCGTCGGCGGCGGCAACTTGCCGCCGAGCTTTCGTTTGTTCGAGCTCGTCGGCAACGACTACCACCTGAATTTTCTGGACGGTATGTCGGGTCGTCTCGCGTTGCCGACGGGCATCTCCGACCTGAACGTGCTGCGTGGGCAAGCGCGCAGAACCGCGCAGGGCGCTTACCAAGTGCGCCTCACCGAAGACTCGCGCGGCAAGGTCGTGATCGGCGACGTCACTTTCCTGTTCCAGTTCGTTGCACCGCCGCCGATTCAGCCGAAGCCGCAGCTGCCCGTCGCCGTGCTGCGCGGCGCGAGCGGCATCGACTGGAACACGACGATGATCGCGGCGTTGTCGTTCTTGATTCACTTCCTCGCGCTCGGCTCGATCTACTCCGATTGGCTCGATCCCGTGATCGATGACGAAGTGAGCGTCGCGAACCTGATCGACTCGCTCAAGTCGCTGCCCGCTCCGCCTCCGCTCGAAGAGAAGCCAGCGGAGGAGACCGCCGACAAGACCCCGGAGAAGGAGCCCGAGAAGACGCCGGACAAAGCTCCCGCGAGCAACGCTCCCGCGACCAAGGGCGACACCGGCAAAGTGAGCGCGGCCGAGAAGGCGTCGCTCATGCAAGAGACCGAACGTGTGATGCTTGAGACGCTCGCGGCGCTCAGCAACACCGGACCCGCGACGGAAGGCGTGCTCAGCCGTAGTGAAGTCGCGATGGGCGCACTCGACGCCGCCGCGGCGAGCGACAAGGCGGTGGGCGCCGGCAGTGATCCGCTCGGACTCTCGCGCGGCGGCGGCGGCACGCTGCGACCGGGCGAGCTCGGCGGCGGGCTCGGCGGTCTCGCGAATACGGGGCGCAGCGGCGGCACCGAGGGCTCGGGTCAGGCGACCAAGGTTTCAGGCCCGAAAGCCGCGATGCCTGGTGTCAGCTCGAGCGTCGCGGGTGGTGCGATCACGAATGCGGCGCGCGTGATTGCGGCCATGCGCCCGGCGTTCCGTGCGTGCTTCCAAAAAGGCCTCGATCAAAACCCCGATGCGCAGGGGAGTATTCGGCTCGCCATCAAAGTTGGTCCGGGCGGTGAGGTGAGTGGCGTGAGTGCCACGCCCTCGGGCAATCTGCCCCCAAGCGTGGTCGATTGCGTTTCCACGCGCGCAAAACGCGCGCAGTTCGATCCTCCCGAAGGCGGAGCATCGGTGGTGAACGTGCCCGTAACCTTCGTGAAGCAATAGCCGGCCGACTGGCCGTGATGAATGTCGCTGTAACTCGATGCATCGAATTGGCGAGACGCCACGCACGCACAAAAACTCCACGCCACAGGGTGGAGCGTTGCCGAAGATGCCGGCGGATTTCGCTACGTTGACAGCGTTGTCAGCGATTTCTATACTCCGGGTGCTCGCCACCTACATGACGGAGGGCTTGATTCTATGAACACGGGCGCGTTAGTTCGGGGACTCGTTGCAATGTTTGCTGTCGCTGGCGTGCTCAGCGGTGCAGCAGCACAAGAGGCGACGGGAACGCCTGCTCAACCGCCTGCAGTTGCCGAGAGTGAGCCTTCGACGCCGCCACAAATGCTGGCGAGCGCAAAGGCGTCGCTGCCGGTCATGGATCGCAGCGCGCTGACGGTGCGCCGCCAGCTGACGCTGGCGCGCGAGCAGAAGGATGTCGTCAAAGCACTTTGCTTGAACGACAAACTGAATCAGCTCGATCTCGCGATCCGTACGGCGACCGACCGCGTGGGCGGGCTCGAGAGCGCGGTCGCCGCGAATGATGCCGAGCGCGCGCGACATCAGTACACCGTCGTTCAGGTGCTCAAGGATCGCGTGAACACCCTCGTGAGTGAGGCAAATCAGTGCATCGGTGAAGAGACTGGTTTCGTCGGTGAGTCCGCTGTCACGGTACAGATCGAGGGCGTACCCGACACCGATCCGACCGAGTATCCGACCAATCCAGTGACCGTGACTGAGGCGCCGGTTGCGAGTCCGCCTCCTCCGTCGGCCATTGCTAGCCCAAGCATGCCTAATATGTAGTATGTAGGCCGCTGTCGTTCGTAACGCGGGCTCTCTACTTTTTTCTTCAAACGGGCACTGGGCGACGAGCATGAATTTGCGGCTGATACTTGCAGGCTCGTTGAGCGGAGTGCTGGTGGCGGGCGCAGCATCGGCTGCACAACCGTGGCTCCAAGATCGGCGCTACGGCGAAGGCATCGGTCTTCGCGCAGGCCGCTTCGAGTTCCATCCCAGCATTGCGACCGAGTTTGGTTACGACAGTAACTTCTTCCAGCGGGCGGGCTCGGAGGTGCCGAAGCCCGTCGACGCGTGGCGTCTACGCGTGACGCCTTCGCTGACGCTCGAAACGTTGAGCGAGCGGCGTCGCGGCACGGATCGGGGCTCGACGCCGATGCTGCAGCTGCAGGCGAACACGTTCGTCTCCTACAGCGAGCTCTTTGGTTCTTCCGAAGTCACCGACCAGCGCCGTTTCGACGTTGGTGTGGGTGCCAGGGCGCAGATCGCGCCCAAGCGGCCAGTCAGCGCCGACGTTTACGCCGACTACGTGCGAAACGGCGAGCCGAGCAACCTTCCCGGCACCGATCACACCTTCGACCGCGGTGAAGTGCGCGGCGGCGCGGGCGTTACCTGGGCACCGGGCGGTGGACTCTTCGACTGGCGCCTTGGTTACGAAGCGCAATACAACTACTTCGAGGATCAACCGTACACGGCGTTGCAGAACACGCAGCAGAGCATTCTCACGCGCGGGCGCTGGCGAATTCTCCCGCGCAGCGGTTTCCTCTACGACGCGCGCTACACGTTCATCCGTTACACGCGCAGCCGCTCGCCACAGCCGGACGGCGACGATCTGCAGGCGCGGCTCGGCTTCAGCGGCCTCGTTACCAACCGCATCGCCTTCCTCCTGATGGCCGGCTGGAACTCGAGTTTCTACGAAGCCCATCCGAACACGACGACCGCGCTGCAGCCGACCATCCCGCGCAACTACGACGGCTACGTCGCGCAGGCCGAGTTCAAGTACTTCGTGATGGCGCAGCAGCCCGATGGCGATTCGGCCCAGACCGGCCTCTCATCGATTACGGCGGGCTACATCCGCGACGTGAACAACAGCTACCTCGGCTCGTTCTACACGCGTGACCGCCTCTACGCCGGCTTCGACTACTTCCTCGCGGGCGCGTTCGTCGCGAACGTTCAAGGCGGCTGGTCGAATTACCACTTCCCGACGGTCAATCAGTACAACCCGGCCTTCTCGCAGCAGCACGTCGACGTGTCGGTGTTCGGCGAGTACCGCTTCAGCGACACCTTCGGGCTGAACGCGACGTTCCTCTACGATCGAGCGATCGGCAAGGGGCCGAAGCGTGATGACGGCACCGAGGGCGTCCTGGTCTCGCCAGCGACCGACAGCGCGCCGGCGTTTTACGACAACCTCGAGTATACCCGCATTCAGGCTTACCTCGGCCTGCGGCTCTTCTGGTGATCGCCAACACCCGAGATCGGCGACTGCCGAACGATGTTTAGTCGGCCCGCTCAGAGTGGACGTATGGCGTTCCTCGTGCGCACCCGTGCGTGCTGCTTCGTGCTCGCCGTCGCTTGCGCGAGCGGCTGCAGCTCGCACGGTGGTCCGCACGCGCAGTACCTGCCCGCGCCTTCTGACAAGACCGTCGTCGGCGCCGGCGACATCTTCACCATGCAAATCGTATCGGAGAAGGACCTGCCGTCGGAGTATCAGGTCGCCTCCGACGGCACGGTGGACCTGCCGTACGTGCACACGATTCAAGTCGCTGGGCTCGAGCCCCAAGAAATCGCGCGTGTCGTGCGGCAGAAGCTCATCGACGGCAAGATCCTCGCAAACCCCATCGTGGTCGTGCAGGTGAAGGAGTACCGGAGCCGCGCCGTGATTCTGCTCGGGCAAGTCGTGCGCCCGGGTAGTTTCCCGCTCACGCCGGGGCTCACGCTGATGCAGGCGATTTCGCTCGCGGGTGGCCTCAGCCAGATCGCCAACGACGACAACGTCACGCTCACGCGCAAGTTGGCGAACGGCAGCACGACGACGGTGACGATCAGCGTCGACGCCATCACGGAGGGACACGCGCCGGACGTGCCGCTCCAGGCGGGTGACCGCGTCTACGTGCACGAGCGGCTCTTTTAGCCGGGGGCTCGCTTCGTCGCGGCGGTCGTGCGCTCAGTTCACGTCGAGCGTGTAGCGCGCGAGCAGGAGCAGCCGAAAATCCGGGCTCGTCACGCCGAGTGCTTGCCTCGTGCCGCCGTACGCTTCGTGGACGCGAGACAGCGGGATGCCGGAACCGCCCGCCGCGAGCAGCGACCAAGCCTCGCTCGGGGCCGCGCGCAGCGTCGCGAGCCATTCGGCGGGCAGGTCCAGGGCATCGTCGGGGACGCCTGTCGGTCGGCCCGCAAGGTGCGCACTGAGCCACGCCTCGGCGCCGAGCGCGAGGACGGGCTTTTCGAGCAGCGTGATCGACGTGGCGAGTGCGGCAGTGATGGCGCTGCCTTCGCGCACGGTCGCGAAGGAAACAGCGCGCGTGATGCGCCAGCCGAGCTCCGCGCCGAGCTCGAGCCGGCCCGCGTGGAGCGTGGCCGTGAGCTCGGGCGCGACGGTGAAGGTCACGGCGCCCGCGATGGCGTGTTCGCTGCCGAGCGGGAGGCCGAGGGTGAGGCGCGTCCCGAGCGCGAAAGGAGCCGCGGCGTTGCGCCCGAAGAGCGTCGCGCCGAGCTCGAGCCGTGGATCACGCAGCGCGACGGTGGCGAGCGACTCGGGCTGTTGTGTGGTCACGCTTTCGACGCCCGAGCCGAGCTGAAACGGGACGAACGGCAGCGCGACACCGAGATCGATGCCGCGCGTCAGGCCGTAACGCGCGCCGAGCGTGAGGGTGCTCGTCGCGCGCACGACGGCGATCTCTTGACCGTCGGGGTGCGGGGAAGGCGTGACGAGCTCGACCGGACGATCGCTGTAGCCCGCAGCGAGCACGAAGCTCAGCGTCTTCGGCGCGAGCGTTCTCGCTGACGGCACCGTGGCGAACGGCGTCGGACCCGTGGGGATCCACACCGGATCCGCGTCGAAGCAAGGCGAGACGCTCGCGGCGCCCGCGCACGGAGTCGTTGCGGCGCGCGCCGGGGCGGCCGCCGCCACGGCAAGACCGAGGACGAGGCAGCGGAAAGCGAGCTGCTCCTCTGCACGCGCGCGACGCATTCGTCCGAGCCTATAGGATGGGCCTTCCGCTAGTCTCGAGTTTGGCGGTGGTTTTTCACGGCCGCGGCGCCGGTAGTGGTTTCGTGAGCAGGCTCGTGTAGTAGAAAACGCTTGCTTCCCCCGGACGGGGCTCGATTTGATGGCGATCCTCAGCGCACAAAACCCCCTGATCTTGGGCTCGGCCTCGCCGCGCAGGCGCGAGATCCTCACGGGCCTCGGCTTACCGATCTTCGTCTTGCCGGCCGACGTGGACGAGAGCGTGCGGGCGGGCGAGGCGCCGAGCGTCTACCTCGAGCGCATCGTGGCCGACAAGCTCAGGCGCGTGACGGAGCGGCTCGGCGGACGCGAGGGCGCGGCGGTGCTCGTCGCCGACACGAGCGTCATCGTCGAGCAGGACATCCTCGGTAAACCGGCGGACATCGAGGACGCCGTGCGTCTGCTCACGCGCCTTTGCGGCCGCATGCACCGCGTGCTCACGCGCTACGCCATCGGCCTGCCGAACGGCGCCCTCGTCGCCGCGCGCACCGTGGCGACGGAGGTCTGGCTGCGGGCTGCAGGCGCCGACGAGATCGCCGCCTACGCGCGCTCGGGCGAAGGGCTCGACAAAGCCGGCGCTTACGCAGCCCAAGGTGTCGGCGCGTTTTTGGTCGAGCGCCTGAACGGCTCCTACACGAATGTGGTGGGGCTCCCAGCCTGCGAGGTCGTGCTCGATCTGAAGCAACATGGCCTGCTCGGGCCATACCCGTGAACGTCGGCGCCGGCGCAGCCCGAGCGCGCACCGCCCTCGCCCGGCTCGTAGGCAGCGACGAGGCGCCACGAACGCGTGACGCGCTCGTGCTCGGCCTAGTCGCGCTCGCGTTGCGCGGGATCGTCGTCGCGTACGCGGCGGAGCGCTTTCCGCCGGCCGACGACGGGACGTTCTATGACGCCGTGGCCGCTCGGATCGCGCGCGGGCTCGGCTACACCTGGGCCTGGCCGGACGGCGCCGTCACGTACGCGGCGCACTACCCGGTCGGCTACCCCGCCATGCTCGCAGCCGGCTACGCGCTCTTCGGCGCCCGTCCCGTCGTGGCGATGGCTCTGAACGCGTTCATCGGTGCGTGCGGCACGGTGGCGACTCACGCGCTCGCGGCGCGACACGCAAATCGACGTGGCGCCGTTGCCGCAGCGTTGCTCGTGGCCGTCGAGCCCGCGCTCGTGCTGTACACGCCCGCGTTGATGACCGAGGCGGTCGCGGGGGAGCTCGTGCTGATCGCCGCCGCGAGCGCGACTTCAACGCGCGCGACGGCGCTCGTCCGCACGCTGGTCGTGGGGCTCGTCATGGGCGTTGCGACCCTCGTGCGGCCGCAGCTTTTGCTGGTTACTCCCGCGCTGGGCGCGCTACTCGCGTGGCGGCGTCCCGCTCTGGTAGCTAGCGGTCGCGGAGCGCTGGCCGTGACGTTGCTCGCCGTCGCGACGTGCTTGCCGTGGACGCTCCGAAACTGCGAACGGATCCAGACCTGCGCGTTCGTGAGCGCCAACGGCGGCTGGAATCTGTTCATCGGTGCTTCCCCGCTCGGTGAGGGCGGCTGGGCGCCGCTCGAGCGCATCGGCGTGCCGACCGAGTGCCGTACCGTCTTCGGGGAAGGCGAGAAGGACCGCTGCTTCGGCCGCGCCGCCCTGCGGGCGATTTCCGCGAACGTCCCCGCGTGGCTCGCGCTCGTACCGAAAAAGCTCGGCGTCACGTTCGACTACGGCACCGCGGCGGCTCACTACTTGTCGGCCTCGAATCCGGAGCTCGTCGGTGCGAACGCGAAAATAGCCCTCGGTGCGAGTGAGCTCTCTGGCCAGCGCGTGCTGCTCGTGATCGCGACGCTCGGTCTCGGCTTGGCTGCCGGGGCACGCGCCCGGTCCCGACGCGCGCTCGCGGTGCTCGGCGTCGGCTCGGCGCTGGCGCCGTTCGGCTGGGTTGCCTGGCTCGCGATCGTCCTACAAGGTGCGCTCTTCGGCCGTGAGCTCGGCCGCCTGCCGGTCGTGCTGCTCGCGGTCGCGCTGATCTCGACGACCGCCGCCATGCACGCCGTGTTTTTCGGGGCCGGCCGCTACGCGCTCGTTTGTCTGCCCGCGCTTGCGGCGCTCGCCGCGCTTTGGTTTCCGCGCGGCCCGGCGCCTGCGACGCGTGATTGACAGCGCGAAATAAAGGGCGATATCGTCGGATTTCCGAGGAGTTGCCGATGCCTCTCATCGAAACCGAAGAAGCTGCTCGCCGTCTCGCCCGTGCCATCGCGAGCGACGTTTCGCTCTACAATGAAGAGAAAATCGTGCGTGGCCTCGAGAACGACAGCCTCTTCGAGGAGCTGGCCGACGAAATCGAGGAGGGGCGTGCGCTCTACAAGAGCCGCGTTTCGCCCGACCTCTACCACCGGAATTTCTACGATCGTGCCCTGGTCGACATCCTGATTCGGTCGAAGGGGCACGTGAAGAGCAAGATCTGGTAGACAAGCTCCGCTTCGTCGTGGAGCCGGGGCCGCGCGAGCGGGTCGACAAGGTGCTCGCGCGCCTGGTGCCGGACGTTTCGCGGGCCGAGGTCAGGCGCTGGATCGATGCCGGGCGCGTGCTCGTCGGCGGGGCGCCGTGCCGGCCGAGCGACATGGTGGGGCCCGGCAGCGAGCTCGAGGTCACGCCGCTCGCGCCGCCGCCTAGCGCTGCCGAGCCTGACGCGGGCGTGTTGCTCGACGTGCTTTACGAGGACGAGGCCCTGCTCGTGGTGAATAAACCGGCGGGTCTCGTGGTGCATCCCGCGCGGGGACATTGGACCGGCACGCTCGTGAACGGCTTGCTCGCTCGGCCCGGTTTCGGAGCTGAGCTGCAAGATGGCCCCGACGACCGCGATGTGCCGCGGCCCGGCATTGTCCATCGCATCGACAAGGACACGAGCGGCGTCCTGGTCGTCGCAAAAACCGCGGCAAGTCGTGAGGCGTTGAAGAGTCAGCTCGCGGCGCACACGGTCGAGCGCGTGTACCTCGCCCTCACGCTGGGTGTGCCGACGCTCAAACACATTCGCACGGCGTACGGCCGAGATCGGCGCTCGCGGCTGCGCTTCACCTCGCGCCTCGAGGAGGGCAAGCTCGCCGTGACCCATGTCCAAGTGCGCGAGCGGCTCGCCGGCGGACGTGCGGCGCTGGTCGCATGCCGACTCGAGACCGGGCGCACGCACCAGATCCGCGTCCACCTGAGCGAGCAGGCCAAGACGCCGCTCCTCGCAGACGCACTTTACGGCAAGCGCCCGAACGACCCCGAGCTCGCCGACGTGAGCGCGCGGCTCGGTCGCCAGGCGCTGCACGCCGCGGTGCTCGGCTTCGTGCACCCGAGCAGCGGCGAGCGGCTCAGGTTCGAACTCGAGCCGCCGGCAGATTTCTCGCGCGCCCTCGCCGAGCTGCGCGCGCTCGGCTGAGCCGCGGAGCCGGCTTCCTTTTCAAAGCTTGAGCGCGCTGCCGAAGCGCCGCTTCAGCGCGTCTGCGCCCGCGGGGCCGAAGTCGTTGCCGAACACCTCGAGCGCACGGACGCGCGAGAGATGAGGGGACGCGGCGAGCGCATTGGCGCCGTCGTCGGCGATGCCGTTCGCGCTCACGTCGAGCGTCTCGAGCGCGCCGAGCGTCGGCGTGTCCGCGAGCGAACGCGCGCCGGCGTCGCCGATTGCGTTGCCCGACAGGGCGAGCACGGCGAGCCCGCGCAGCCCGCTCGCCCCGGCGAGCGCCGCCGCGCCCGAGGTGCCGATGTCGCAGCCGAGCAGGAAGAGCGAGTGGAGGTGCGTGAGGTGAGGGGACGCGGCGAGCGCGCGGGCGCCGTCGGGGCCGATCGGGTTCATGCTGAGGTCGAGGGACCGTACGCCTTCGAGCAGGGGCGAGGCCGCGAGAGCGCGCACGCCGTCGAGCCCGATGCCGTTACCGCTCAAATTCAGGACCTTGAGCGTCGAAAAGCGGCCGCTGCTGCCGAGTGCATCGACCCCGCGATCATCGATGTCGTTGCCGCCGAGATCGAGCTGCCGGAGCGCCGCGAGGTGCGGCGAGGCGACGAGCGCCTTCACACCGTCCGGCCCGAGACCGTTGTCGCTCACGTCGAGCGCGACGACGCCCTCGAGCGTCGCCGCACCGGCGAGCACGTCGCCGAGGCCCGGGCCGAACGAGCGCGCGGCGAGGTTCAGTCGCACGCCCGAGAGCGAAGCGAGAGCGAGTCGTTCCTTCAGGCGCTCGAGCGAGCTCGCGTCGGTGAGCTCCTCGGTTCTGCCCTGAGCGCCCGCGAGATCCGCGTCGTGCTCGGCGCCGATGGCGTCGCCGGACGGTGCCGTGCTCGGGTGAGCGGCTGCCTTGCCGCCTTGAGTCGTGCCGCCGCAGCCCGGCGCCGCTATGCCGAAGGCGAAGCCACAAGCGAGGAGGAGCAGCAGCCGGGGCATCCGCCGGATACTACCAAGCCGCGCGCTTGCGCGAAGCGGTCCTAGCACTACCTCGCCAGTCTTGCATGGCCAGATCACGATCGGCACAGGTGGAGACAAGCTACGAAAAAAAACCGGCGAGGCCGGTGGAGGGCCGTCCGTTTGTACGCTCCAGCCGCCACGCATTATCAGCCGTCGTCTGCGGGCGGCCCGCCAGCGATTCGCGATTTTCGCGAACTCACCCCAGCGCGTCCGCCGGTCTCGCCGGTTTCTTGTGTGGCCCATCGCCACTCACGCCGATCGAGATCTGCTCCTGCCAGAGACTGGCGAAGTAGTACTACGCGTCGAGACGAACGCTGCCGGCGTCCCCGCCCAAGCGATCGGGGAAACGGAGGCGCAGGACCGTGAGCGCCATGAAGCCGACCAGCACCGCCCACCACAAAGTGGCGAAGCGAACCAGAATCATTGCCGCCGTCGCGTCGCCCGCCGGGACGTGTCCGAGCTGGACGAGCTGCTCCTGAATCATCGTCTCGGCGACGCCGAGCCCGCCAGGCACGGGGATCAGCGCGCCCGCAAGCGTCGCCGTGGAGTAGAAGAAGACCGCGACACCCAAGGGCACGGGTGCGCCGAAGCCGCGGAGCAGCACGAAGAGCGCGACGCCCTCACACGCCCACGCGGCGAGCGACAAGAGCGTCGGCCAAATCAATGCCGCCGGCCCGGCGACGACGCGCAAGCTCGTGAGGGCGACGCGCACCTTGGGACCGAGCCGCCCGAGTCCGCCGCTCTGGCGTTCGAGCCAGCCGACCAAAAGCCGGCCCGGGTGCTCCCAAACGATGAAACCGACGCCGACGGCCACCGCCGTCGTCCCCGCGATGGCCCAGGTGAGCCCGCCCGCGAACGCGCCGCTGCCGACGACGATGAGCGCGATCACGCCGATGGCGTCGGTCAGCCGCTCCGCGACCACGATCGGTGCCGTGCGCTCGGCGGGCACGTCGTGGGTGCGCGCGAGCACGGCGCTCTTGAACACTTCGCCGACTTTGCCGGGCGTGATCGTGAGCACGAAGCCGCTCAGGAAGACGAGCAGGCTGTCGAGCCAGGCGACGCCGCGTACGTCGAGGCGCGAGAGGTAGTACTGCCACTTTGCGAAGCGGATGAAGTAGTTCGAGCTCGCGAGCGCCAACGCAAGGGCGAAGGCTGACCAGTGGAAGCGGGCGAGGCTCTCTTGGATGCGGTGGAAGCCCGTGTAGAGCACGAACGCCCCGTAGACGAGGACACCGAGCAGCAGGGCTCCCAGGATGCGTCGCAAAAAGCGGTTCATCGGCGGCGGATCTTGAGCAAGCGAAGTGTGTAGTAACCGAGCGACAGGAAGAGCAGCAGGCCGGTGAGGAGCGTGACGACCAGCGGGGAAACGGCGAAAATACCACGGGCTATCCCGGGCGGCGGCCGCTCGACCACGCCTTCCCGGCCGCTTGGGGCGAGGGGGGGCTCGGCGGCTTCGCGCATCGGGCAGGCTTGTAGTACGAATGCCGTGCCTTGGCAGCTCTTTCTCCAGTCGTCGGCGGTGACGCGCTCCTACTCGAGCGCTCGGCGGAAGCGTGCCGCCGCTTGCGCGCGCAAATCGGACGTGTCGTCGTCGGCCACGAAGGGGTCGTCGACCTCTTACTCGTGACCCTGCTCGCCCGCGGTCATGCACTCTTGGTGGGTGTCCCCGGACTCGCCAAGACGCTGCTCGTCTCGAGCATCGCCGAGGCGCTCGATCTTGCCTTCGGCCGCGTCCAGTTCACGCCCGATCTCCTGCCGGCCGACATCACGGGCACCGACGTCCTCAGCGACTCCGAGGAGGACGGCCGCATTCGCCAGCGCATCGGCTTCCAGCCCGGACCCATCTTCAAAAATCTCGTGCTCGCCGACGAAGTGAATCGCACGCCCCCCAAGACCCAGGCGGCTTTGCTGCAGGCGATGCAAGAGCGTTGCGTGACGGTGGGCGGGGTCACGCACCCGCTGCCCGACCCGTTCCAAGTCTTTGCGACCCGTAATCCGATCGAGCAAGAGGGAACCTATCCCCTACCCGAGGCGCAGCTCGATCGCTTCCTGCTCGAGATCCACGTCGAGTACCCGTCGGTCGACGAGGAACGCGAGATCGCGCTCCGCACGACGTCGGGGCCCGGTGCGGTCATCGAGCCCGTCGTCCGTGTCGACGAGCTCCGGGAGATGGGCGCGCTCGTCCCGCGCGTGCCCGTCACGGACGCGGCCGTCGATTTCGCCGTGCGTCTCGCGCGGCTATCGCGGCCGGGCGAAACGGGCGTGCCGCAAGAGGTCAGCGACTACGTGCGTTTCGGGGCGGGACCGCGCGGAAGTCAGGCGCTCGTGCTGGCGGCCAAGGCGCGCGCCGTGGTGCGCGGCGAACCTGCGGCGGACGTGGAAGACGTCGCCGCGGTCGCGCTGCCGGCGCTCCGGCATCGGCTGGTGCTGAGTTATCGCGCGGACGTGGACGGCGTCGGCTCGAGCGAGGTGGTGCGCGCCGTCCTGCGCCGCGCCGGGAGCTGAACGTTAGACTGCGATGGATTCGGCCGCCCTCAAATCCGAGATCAAACGGTTGCTCATCGAGGCTTTGGATCTTCGCCACAAGACCGAGGCCGAGATCGACGACGATGCCCCGCTCTTCGGCGAGGGACTGAAGCTCGATTCCCTCGACGCGCTGCAGCTCGCGGTGGCGCTCGAAGAGCGCTACGGCATCGAGATCCCCGACGACGCCGAGGGACGGCGCGTGTTCGCCTCGGTGAGCGCTATCGCCGCGTACGTCGCGTCACGGCGATAGCGCGAGAACTCGACTACACTCTGCGGGCATGATCGAGCGCGTGGCCGTCACCGGAATCGGCGCCGTATCCGCGCTCGGCATCGGAGCGGACGCGACGTTCGACGGGGTGATCGCTGGCCGGCGTGGGTTCCGCGCGGTCACCTTGTTCGATGCGGCGGACGCGCGTTGCCGCATCGCGGCCGAGGTACGCCGGCTGGACCCAGAGCTCGTTGCTTCGCCCGAGGAAGCCGCAGATTTTTCGCGCACCGACAGCATGGCGCTCGTCGCGGCGGCGGAGGCGCTCGCGCGGGCCGGTGCTCGGGACGGCCGGCTCGGCGTGATTCTCGGCGGCACCACGGGCGGCATGCTCGAGACCGAGCACGGCTTGCTCGCGGGGCCGCTCGACCGCGTCGATCCGCGACGCGTCGCGCGGCTGCTTTCACATCCGCTCGATGTGACGACCCAGCGCATCGCGCGGCTCGCCGGCGGCGCGCAGCGTTGCTCGACGCTCTGCGCGGCCTGTTCGAGCAGCGCGCTCGCCATCGCGCAGGGGCTCGCCTGGCTCCGTGCCGGCAGCGTCGACTGTGTGCTCGCCGGTGGCGCGGACGGGCTCTGTCGCCTCACGTTCTTCGGCTTCGACGCGCTCGGCGCGCTCGACAACGAGCCGTGCCGCCCCTTCGACAGCGGGCGCCGCGGGCTCGGACTCGGCGAGGGCGCGGCATTTCTCTGCCTGGAGCGAGAAGGCGCCGCTCGCGCGCGCGGGGCCGAAATCTTGGCATTTTTGAGCGGCGCCGCGGCGGGCGCCGAGGCGCACCACATCACGCACCCGGAGCCGAGCGGGGCGCGTGCCGCCGAGCTCATCCGGCGAGCCCTTGCCGGGGCGGGTCTCGAGCCGAGCGAACTCGACTACGTCAACGCGCACGGCACCGGCACCGTACAGAACGACACGATGGAAGCGCGTGCGTTGCACGCGGCGCTCGGCGAACATGCGCAGCGCGTGCTCGTTTCGTCGACGAAGGGCCACGTCGGGCACACGCTCGGCGCGGCCGGTGCGCTCGAGGCCGTCATCACCGTGCTCGCCATTCACCGTGGCATCGCGCCCGCGACCGCGGGGCTCGAGACGCCCGAAGACCCCACGCTCGGTCACGTGCTCGGGACGGCGCGGAGCGTGCCACTCCGCGCGGCGGCGTCGTGTTCGTTCGGATTCGGCGGCACGGGCGCCGTGCTCGTGTTCGAGTCGGCGAGCACACCGCTCCGGGTCCGCTCGCAGGCGCGTGTGGAGCGCGTCGTCGTCACGGGCATCGCCGGCATCGGCCCGATCGGGGAACTTACGCCCGGCAACGTCGAACGTTTCCTGGAGTCCGCCGCGAGTGCTCCCGGGGGACCGCTCGAGCCGGCGCCGATCACGCTGCTCGATGCGGAGCGTTCCCGCCGCTTCGACACGCATGCGGCGCTCGTCACGCAGTTGGCAGGGCAAGCGCTCGTGCGCGCAGCGGTCGGGCCGGGCGGCGTTGGACTCGTCGCGGGCACGGCGTTCGGCTCCGTCGAGCGCTCCGTCCGCTTTATCCTTCGTGCGGCCGATCGCGGCGTGCGACGCGCCAACCCCGCAGAGTTTCCGCACTTGGTCGCGTCCGCCGCGTCGGGTAATGCTTCGATTTACCTCGGGCTGACCGGCGCCGTGCTCTCTGTCTCCGACGACGCCACGAGCGCCGAAGCGGCGGTCGCGACGGCCGTCGATGCCCTTCGGCTCGGTGGCGCGCCAGCCTTCGTTGCGGGCGCGGCCGAGGGCTTCGATCCCGTCGTGGCCGAGATACTGGGTCCGCTCGTCACCGCGGAAGGTTCGGTTCTGCGCTCGGAGGGCGGCGGTTTTCTCGTCGTCGAATTGGAGAGCGCGGCGCGTGCCCGCGTAGCCACACGCGTCGCCCAACTCGAGGGGCCCTGGCCGTTGGCGTCGGCATTTCCAGCGCCTTGGCCCCGCGATCGCGAGCGCGCGCTAGTCCTCGTCGCGACCCCGCGCGAACGCGCGCTCGCCGCGCTAAACGCCTCCGCCTGGAGCACGTGCCCGAGGCGCTCCGTGCTCCGCGCCAGCGGGTATCACGAGGCGGTGAGCGGGCTTTCGCTCGCTGCGGCAGCGACGCTCGTCGGTCTCGGCGCCGCGGCGGAGGTGCTCGTCGTGAGTAGCTCCGAGCGGAGTGATTGGGTCACGCTCTTCAGAGAGCCGGAGACAGCCCGGTGACGCCCGTCGCCGTCGTCGCGCGCGGGGCCGTTTCGGCGCTAGGTGCCGGCAGCGAAGCCACGCAGGGGGGCGCGGTGGGCCACGCTCCGGCCGCTCTGGCGCGGGACGATTTCGAGCTCCGTCGCGCGGGCTTGCGTAAGCCGCGTGCGGCGCGCGCCGTGCTCGGGCCGAGCCCGGACGACGCCGATCGCGCGCGCACACTGCTCGAGCTCGTTTCACGCGAGCTCGCCGCACGGCTCGACGCAGCGGTTCCGGGCTGGCGGCAGCTCCGCCTCGCGCTCGCCGTCGGGACTTCCGCCGGCGGTCTCGCCAGCCTCGAGCGCGCGCTCGCCCTGCGCGCCGAGGGCGCTCCACTCTCGCAGGGAGTCGCTCGGAGCGCGCTCTACGACGGCCCGCTCTGCGCGCTCGACGCGTCGTTCGGCCCGGGCGCCCCGCGCGTCCAGCTGCTCGGAGCGTGCATCGCGTCGACCTTCGCGCTCGGCCTTGCGGCGCGCTGGCTCGAGGCACGCCATGCCGATTTGGTGATCGCGGGCGGCTACGACGCGCTCTGTCCCTTCCTTGCGGCGGGTTTCGAGGCGCTCGGCGCGACGACGAGCGGCGATCCGGCGCCCTTTCGTGCGGCTCGCGACGGCATGGTGCTCGGCGAAGGCGCGGCGCTCGTCGCGCTGATGCGCGCCGCGGACGCTCCGAACACCGAAGGTTTCGTGCTCGGCTTCGGCGCCTCCAGTGACGCGCGCCACGTGACGGCGCCCGATCCCGAGGGCAGAGGACTCGCGCGTGCCGCTCGCCGCGCGCTCGTCGATGCGGCTGTCGGGCCCGAAGCCATCGAGCTCGTGAGCGCTCACGCCACGGCGACCCCGCACAACGACGCGGCCGAAGCCGCCGCGCTCCGTACCGTGTTCGGGCCCGAGCTCGGCCGCGTGCCCGTGCATCCGTTCAAGGGTGTCATCGGTCACACGCTCGGGGCGGCGGGCGCGCTCGAGACGCTCGCTGCGCTGGATGCCATGCGACGCGGCGTCTTGCCCGGCGCCGTAGGGGCCGGAGCCCTAGAGCCTGGTTTTGGGGCGCGGCTGCTCGAGACGAACGTTGCCGGACACGCCGTGCGTTGTCTCAAACTGAGCGCAGCGTTCGGAGGAGCCAACGCCGCGCTCGTCGTCAGCACCGAGCCCGGCGAGCTTCGGGCCGCGCGCAGCACGCGCGCGGTGGCGCTGCTCGCCACCGGACCGCTCGTGACCGCACCCGAGCTCGAGCTACTCGCCGCGCGCACGCGCCTCGACGAGCTCCGTCGTTCGCGCCTCGACCGCGCGAGCGCGCTCGCGGTGACGGCTGCCGCTCGCGTGCTCGCCGAGCTCCCCGCGCTCGAGCTCGACCCTGAAACCACGGCGGTCATCGTCGGCACGAGCGCCGCCTCGCTCGAAGCGGACGAACGGTTCGACCAGCGCCGTCGCGAGCGCGGCGCGGCCTTCGTGGAACCACGTCGCTTCCCCGCCACGTCGCCGAATTTACCGGCCGGGTGGTGTGCGATCGCGTTCGGCTGGCAGGGGCCGAGCGTCGCGGTGGGCGGGGGCCCGGGCGCCGCCGAGCAGGCGCTGCTCGTCGGTTACGATTTGGTCGCCGCCGGTGACGCCGAGCACGCCGTCGTGATCACCTGCGACGACGTGGGACCCGTGACCCGCGACCTCTACGCCGCCGCGCGACTCGAGCTCCCGCGCGACGGCGCTCGTGCGCTCGTCCTCGGCGCCACGGGGGGTCTCCCGCTGAGACGCCCCGGACTCACCCGACCCGACCCTGGTTCCGGAACCACTTCGTGAAGTCGGCGGGGGCGCCGCCGCGGCCGCTTGGCCGGTGGGCGCCGGAAAGCGGGTAGCGGCCGCGGCTTGCGGGATGGTAGCGTCCGCCGCCGGAATGCGCCGCCGAGCAGCGGCGTTCTTGCTCCCGTCTCCGCATGTTGCGTGCTTCAGCCCTCCTCCTCGCCATCAGTTTGAGCCTGTCGGCGCTCGCCTGTACCCACGAGTACCTGCCGAACACCGACGTCGAAGACAACGACTTCAATCGCCGTGTCATCGAGTTCTGTGAGGATTACCGCCACGCCGTCGAGCGTAAGAACGTCGGGATCCTACTGAGGCTCGCCGACGAGCGGTACTACGAGGACGGCGCGACGATCGACACGAGCGACGACCTCGATCTCGCCGGGCTCAAGGCCTACCTCGAGACCAAGTTCAAGGACGTGAAGTCGATCCGCTACGAGATCCACTATCGGAACGTCTCGTTCGGCCGCAACAAAGAGGTCTTCGTCGATTACACGTACAGCGCGAGCTACCAAATCCCGACGAGCAGAGGCGACATGTGGCGGCGAACCGTCGCCGACAATCGCCTCGCCCTGAGCACGCAGGGTGAGTCGTTCAAGATCCTATCGGGGATGTGACGAGCGGCGCGGTTGCGCCCCTCAAGGGCTCCGGAAGTCCTCGAGGATTTCCTCGATGAGGAAGCCGGCACCGCTCGGTGTGAGCCGAAACGTGAGCGTGTCGCCGAGCATGCGCGGGCGGTTGCCCCACGCGACGTCGACCGGCACCTCCAGCATCCAGTCGTCCTGGTCCTTCGAAACACGAATGTCGGCGTCGCGGTAGATCGTGTCCCCCGCGAGGCTCCGGTAGTCGTAGCGAGCGAAGCGGCCCGTCCAGGCCGAGCTGGCGCCCTCACGTCGCGTGCCGTTCTGCATCATGGCGTTCGGTGCGAAGAGCGCGGCGAGAGCGCGCGGCGACTCCTCGACGACGGCGCGAAAAAACGCGGCGACCACGCCACGCGCCGCGCCGGGATCCGGTGGCGTTTCGAGCACCACGAGGCTCTCGCGCGTCGTTCCTACGGGTCTTGCGGAAGGCCACGCCGTCGCGGGCTCGACGTCCGTGCCGGCGGGGTGGGAAGCCGGCTTCGGTAATGTCGTCACCGATTCGAAGGGCGGCCCGGCCGCGGTACAGGCCCCGAGGAAAAACCCCAAAATGAGCCTCGCACCGCGCGAGCCGAGCTCCGCTTGCCGGCTCTCAGAGCGGCTCGAGCACGGGATCATCGGTGCGGCTCAGGGACACCAGTGAGCGACCGTCGATCTGGCGGAAGCTTTGCGGAACGTTCGCGGCCTCCGACACGATCAGCGAAAAATGCGTGCTGTCGAGGCTCGGGATGCGCGCTCGGCGCATCGTGTCCTCACCGAGCAGTCCCTCGATTTCGTAGCGACCGTGGAGCACGCGGTAAGCCATGTTCCCGTTACGGTGCACGCCGACCATGCGCTCGCCGTTCGTGACGAGGATGTCGCCGCTGTTCGGTCCGTGTCCTTCTTCAGCCGACAAGCGATCGACCAGCGCGATCGACGCGCGCAGGGCTGCTGAAATGGCCTCGTAACTCGCGTGGCCGGACTCGAGGTGGCCCGCGTCGTGCAGAAACGACAGGAACAAGTAGAAGAAGAGCTCGCTGTCGGTCTCGCCGCGGACGTTGCGGCGCAAAAACTCCGGCTGCGCCTCGAGCAGGCGGGGGCGCAGACGGTCGAACCCGAGGATGGTTCCGGTCTGCGCCCACAGCCACGAGCGATAGCGGAACGGATGTGTGTTCTCCGTGCGGAGTGCCCCGACGCTCGCCAGTCGTACATGGCCGAGCAGCACGTCGGCGCGCACGTCGTCGGCGGCCTCCGCGAGGTCGATGACCTCACGATCGTCGAGTGGGCGGCGCCGCAGCAGCACCTCGCCAGCCTGGTAGAAACCGATGCCCCAGCCGAGCGGTTGATCCGGGGCGCGGCGTTCCTTCAGGACATCCGCGCTCGAAGCGAGCACGAGCGCGCCGAGGTCTGCCCGATTACCGATGAAGCCGAACATGCGCGCCATGGCTACTCTTCACCTCGCCTGAATTTCTATCTTAGCTGCTTCGCCCCGAGCATGCACTTCTTGCCACAACGTTCGGGTAGAGGAGTATGTTTCGCCTCCATGCAGACGCGGGTCCTCTCGCTTTCGCTCCTGATTGGCACGGTTGCGTGCAGCGCCGTGTACCCGGAGCTTTCCTCGCCCTTGCGCGCGCCGCCGCCCGACTTTCGTCTCGAGCCCCCGCCGCCCTCCGACCTCTTCTTTTTTCGCTTCGCCGGCGCCGACATCCCGACGAAAACTCGGGACGGTCGCCATTGGGACTCCGTGGGGGGTGAAGCGCCCGATCCTTACGCGAAGCTCGTCGTCAACGGCAAGGACCTGGTCGTCACGTCGGTCCAGAGCGACACGATCCGCCCTACCTGGCCGGATCAGGAGCGCGCCAACTACCGCATCAACCCGAGCGACGAGCTCAAGATCGAGCTCTGGGATTCGAACCCGCTCAACAATCATCCGATCTGCCGCGAGCGAGTGCCGAGCTTCCAGGACTTCGTCAAAACGGACGAGCCGTACATGGAGATCGAGTGCGACAACGGCGGACGCGTGCGGCTCGTCGTCGAACCGGCCCACGGCCGGCTCGGGCTTGGCCTCTCGTACGAGCTCAGGACGGCGCAAGCGGTCGTCACGCGCGTGCTCGCCGAATCGCCGGCTTCGCGGGCGGGTCTGCACGCCGGGGACGAAATTCTGCGAGTTCAGGGCGTCGAGGTGAAGAGCATGGAGAGCGGCAAACTCCAGAGCCTCATCAACGCGAACGCCTCGCTCGGCGTCAAGCTCGAGGTGCGGCTCGGCGAGAGCGCGCCGCGCGAAGTCACGTTACGCGACGGCGCGGTCTACCCGGTTGCGGGTGAGGGCGTTGCGCTCGAATGAGGAAGCATGAGCGTCGACCGAGCGGGTGACGCGGCGCGCAGCGGAGCGCTTCTCGTTCGCGAGGGCGCGCGCGAGGTGGTCGTCGTGACGGGCGCCGACCGCGCGAGCTGGCTCAACGGCGTCGTCACCTGCGACGTGACCAAGGTGTGCCCCGGCGAAGGCGCTTTCGGGCTGCTCTTGAGCAAGCTCGGCAAATTGCAGACGGATTTTTACGCGCTCGCGAGCGAAAACGAGCTCCTCCTCGCCAGCGCGCCGGGCACCTCGGCGACGGTCCTCGGCGAGCTCGAGCGCATGCTCGTGATGGAGGACGCGGAGCTCGGCCGTCCCGAGAGCGACCTTTCGTGCCTCGCCTTGCACGGGCCGCGCGCCGCCGAGCTGGCCCGAGCGGTGAGCGGTCGCGCCGGAGTGGTCCAGGGCTCCGTCGATCGCGTCGGCCTCGGCGGCGCGGCGCTGCTCGTGCCCCAGGCCGAGCTCGAAGCCGTGGTCGCCGTTCTGACGCAGGGCGGCGCCGTCGTGGCGAGCGACGACGACTGGCTTCGCCTCCGTATCGAGCGCCAAGTCGGCGCCTTCGGACCCGACTACGGCCCGCAGGACAATCCCCACGAGGCGGCAGTCGAGCGCCGCGCCATTTCCTGGAATAAGGGCTGCTACCTGGGGCAGGAAGTCGTGTTCATGCAAGACGCGCGCGGCAAGGTGAAGCGCCGCCTGGCGCTCATCACGCCCGACGGGCCCGTGCCGGCTCCCGGCACACCGGTCGCGATCGCCGACGGCACTCAGGTCGGCGAAGTCACGAGCGCGGCGGCGAGCACGTTGCTCGGCCGCGCCGTCGCGCTCGCCCGTTTGAAAGCGCCGCATTTCGAGCCCGGCGCAGAGGTCCGCGTGGCGGGGCTCTCCGCCGTCGTTCGTGGCGAGCCCGTTTAGCTACGTCCCGTGTTTCGGGGCGGCAGAACACGATCGTGGGCGCGCGGGCTTTCGCGCCCGAAAAATCCGGGTAATCTCCCGGCCTCCTATGAGTAAGACGCCCAAGACGAGCGGCTCCGGCGCGAGCCGCGTCACCGCCAGCGGCTTGCGAGTTGCCGACGACGCGCTCGCTCTGATCGGCAATACGCCCCTCGTGCGGCTCGGCCGCGTGGCGCCGGCTGGCGGCGCGACGGTATGGGCGAAGGCCGAGCTCTTGAATCCAGCGGGCAGCGTCAAAGACCGGCCTGCGCTCTCGATGATCCTCGAAGCCGAACGCGCGGGAAAGCTCGGCGAGGGTGCGACGATCGTCGAGGCCACGAGCGGGAACACCGGCATCAGCCTCGCCATGATCGCGGCGGTGCGCGGTTACCGCTGTGTGCTCGTGATGCCCGAGGACATGAGCCTCGAGCGACGCTACATCCTGCGCGCGTACGGCGCGGACATCGTGCTCACGTCCGCGACGGACGGCATGACGGGCGCCGTGTCGCGCGCGCGTCAAGTCCTCGAAGAGACTCCGGGCGCGTTCATGCCGAGCCAGTTCGCCAATCCCGCCAATCCGCTCGCGCACGAACGCACGACGGCGCATGAAATCCTCGAGCAAACCGGCGGTGAGCTCGCGGCCTTCGTGAGCGGCGTCGGCACGGGCGGCACGATCACGGGCGTGGGACGCGTGCTGCGCGAAAAGCTCGGAAAGAACGTGACGATCGTCGCGGTCGAACCGGCGGCGAGCGCCGTGTTATCGGGCAAACCGGCGGGCATGCACGGCATTCAGGGGCTCGGCGCGGGCTTCGTCCCGGAGATCCTCGAGCGCAATTTGGTCGACCGGGTGGTCGAGGTGAGCGATGTCGCGGCCGAACGGATGGCACGCCGCCTCGCGCGCGAAGAGGGATTGCTCGTGGGACCTTCCTCGGGTGCCAACGTTCAGGTCGCTTGCGAACTCGCTGCCGAGCTCGGGAAGGGCAACGTTGTCACGATTTTGTGCGACTCGGGCGAGCGGTACCTGTTCTGAACGTGACGCTCGATGCAGTCACGCGCCGCATTGACACGTTTCGTCAGTTTTAGTGTCAGCGGATTGCGCGCTTCACCGAGCCGTAGCGTCGAGTCCCGGCCACTCCGGTGGGTGACCTTGGACTAAGCTCTGCGAACTGGGAGAATCGCTGACGATGCGCTGGCTAAGACTCGGATGTATCGGGCTGTCGATCGCGACGTTCGTCGCGGCGTGCGGCTCGAACGACCAAGGAGACGGTGCGGGCGGCAGTGGAGGCGGGCCAGGCAGCGCCGGCGGCGGGGGTGTGAGCGCCAGGGCCGGGAGCGGCGCGATCGCCGGAAGGGCAGGCGCGGCCTTCGCGGGTACGGGCGGCTCCGGCGGCGGAGCCGGCCAGCCGGAAACAGCGGGGGGCGCTGCGGGCGAAGCAGGTGCGGCCGGCGAAGCGGGCGCCCTCGGGACGGCGGGCGCGCCGCCGCTCACGGCGTGCGCGACCAAGATCCAATCGGCGCGCCTCGTGCCGGCGAACCTGCTCTTCGTCATCGACAAGAGCGGCAGCATGAATTGCAACCCGCCGCAGGGTGACGCCGCGCTCAACGCGCGTTGCGCTGAATTTCCCGTGAAGGAGGATACGTCGAAGCCGTCGAAGTGGGAGATCGCGAGCGGGGCGTTGGCGGACGCGATCGCGACCCTGTCCGGACAGAGCAACGTGAGCGCGGGCCTCACGCTCTTTCCCGAAGACGACCACTGCGGCGTGAGCGCGGATCCGGTCGTCGACGTGGCGAAGCTCGACGCTTCGCAGCAGAGCGACATCACGAGCGCCCTCGACGGCGTGAGTCCGTCGGGCGACACGCCGATCGCGGGCGCGACGATCCTCGGCTATCAGCACCTGTCGGACGCGCTCCGCGCCGCCAAATTGCGCGGCAATTCCTTCGTCGTGCTCATGACGGACGGCGCCGAGACCTGCAAAGAATCCGAGCTCTCGAAGCTCGTCGAGACGGACGTGCCGCACGCGCGGCTCTTCAATATCCGCACCTTCGTGATCGGCGCACCTGGCAGCGAAGCGGCGCGCTCGCTCCTCTCGCAAATCGCGTACGAGGGTGGCACCGCGTCGAGTCCCGACTGCGATCATTCGGGCAGCGTCCCCGATCAGGGCGACTGTCACTTCGACATGACGAGCAGTCAGGACTTCGCGAAAGATCTGAACGCGGCGCTCCAAAAGATCAGCCACGACAAGGTGCTCTCGTGCGAGTTCGACGTGCCGACCAATCCGGACGGCGGCGGCGTCGATCGCTCGAAAGTCAACGTCACGTTCAAACCGGGCAGCGGCAAAGAAGAGACGATCAAGCTCGACGATACGGCCAGCTGCGAGCAAGCGAACGGCTGGCAATACAGTGAAGACGGCAGCAAAATCGAGCTCTGCGGCGCGGCCTGCGAGCGCGTCGAGTCCGATCCGGACGGTGAAGTTCGCATCGCGCTCGGCTGCCCGACGATCAAGGTGGTGCGGTGATGGCCCAAAGAATCCACGGCACGCATTGGCTTGCGAGCGGGGCCTTGCTCTGCGTGGTGTACGCGTGCTCGAGCACGGCCGAAGTCACTTCACGGCCTCACGGCCTCACGGGCGGCGACGCCGGCAGCACCGGCACGGGCGGTAGCTCGAACGGCAAAGGCGGCACGGGAGCGTCGAGCGCCACGGGCGGCTCGATCAGTATCGGTACAGGCGGTTCGAGCGCGCGCGGCGGCAAAGGCGGGACGAGCGCGCGCGGCGGTGCGCCCGAAGGCGGACAGAGCGAGGCCGGCTTCGGCAACGACTTCAGCGCGGCCGGCCTGCCCGACATCACGTTCACCTACGACCCTGAAAATGGCGGCCAAGGCGGCGCGTGCGCGTCCGAGACCGGTGTGGCGGTGCTGCGCAAGCGTCCGATGGACGTGATCGTCGCCATCGACAACTCCGAGAGCATGGCCGGGGAAATCCAACAAGTGCAGGCGCGCATCAACGGCGACTTCGCGGCCATCCTCGACAACAGCAAGATCGACTACCGCGTCATCCTCGTCTCCCGCTACGGCAACGTGTTTGCGCACAACCAAGACGGCGGGAGCGCTTCGGATTCAGCGTACTCCGTCTGCATCGGCGCACCGCTCAGCACGCTGACGTGCCCCACGAACCAGACGGGGTCGACGCCGCCCGTCGCCAACAACCCGCCCAAGTTCTACCATCACAGCACCGATATCGGGAGTAACGACCTCTGGTGCCGACTGATGGACGCCTACCACACGAGCGATCCATACCCGCACGCGCGCACCAATTGGGTGCCCGTCGCACCGAACGGCTGGAGCGCGTTCGTGCGACAAAATGCGTATAAAGTCTTCGTCGGCATCACCGACGACAGCCCTACGCGCACGGCGGGCACCGGCTGCTCGTCGTTGCTCTCGGGCAACGACGAGCAAGCCTGGGCGAGCCAATTCGACAGAGCGCTCCGCGCGCTCGATCCCGCACAGTTTCAAACAGCGAGCGGCGATCGCAACTACGTCTGGTACAGCATCGTCGGCTTCGCTGGTAACGCCACGACCAATCCCACGCCGCTCAGACCGGGCGATCCCGTGGAAACGCGCTGCTGCCGCGGCGACGGAAGTGTTCAGACCACGTGTCAGGGCACGACCGGCGCGCAGCTTCAAGACAGCGCCGAACCCGGCCTCGGCTATCAATACCTGAGCATCCTCACGGGCGGGCTCCGCTACCCGTCTTGCTACAACTCGAACTTCAACGACATCTTCAACAAGATCGCGGAAGGCGTGATCGAGCAGGCGCAAGTCTCGTGCGAGTACGACGTGCCGAAGCCGTCGCACGGCATCGTCGACTTCAATCAGACGCGTGTCTCCTACCAGCCGGGCAGCGGGGCGAGCGTGCCGCTCACTCGTCACCCGAGCGCGGCCGACTGCGGCTCGAACGCGGGCTTCTACTTCAGCTCGGATTTCACGAAGATCGAGCTTTGCCCGGCGACGTGCAGCACCGTCGAGGCCGATCCCAACGTCAAGGTGGCGATCGACTTCGGCTGCCTCGGCTCGTAAGGAGCGGCGACGCAGCTCTCAGCGGCCAGTGAAGCGGGCCTTACGCCGTGCGGTCCAGGCGACGACACCTTCGCGCAAGTCGGCGCTCTGCAGGAGCGCGGTCTGTCCGCTGGCTTCGCGAGCGAGCGCGTCTTCGAGTGTGCCGTCGAGGCTCTTGCGCGTCGCGTGCTTGATGGCGGCGAGCGCGAGGGGCGGACCGTCGGCGAGGCGTTCTGCGAGAGCGAGTGCCTCCTCGAGTAGTTGCGCTTCGGGGACGACGCGGAGCGCGAGGCCGAGCTCGACGGCGCGAGTCGCTTCGATGCGCTCCCCGAGCAACAAGAGCTCGAGCGCGCGTCCGAGCCCGACCAAGCGTGCGAGATGGAACGTGCCGCCGCCGTCCGGCATCAAGCCGATGCCCACGAACTTTTCCTGCAAATAAGCGCGCTCGGACAGGACGCGCAGGTCGCAGGCGAGCGCGAGATCGGCGCCGAAGCCGACGGCGGCGCCGTCGACCGCTGCAATGACCGGTTTGTCGCAGCCCACGATGAGACGGACGTTCTTTTGAAATGCGGCGAGGCGCTCGCCGAGCGCGAGCCCGGCGTCGAGGTCGCGCAGGGCCTCTTTCAGGTCGGCGCCCGAACAAAACGCGCCACCGGTGCCCGTGAGCACGATGGTGCGCACCCCGGGATCGCTGACGGCGCTTTCGAGCACTCGGGACAGTGCGCCCACGAGCTCGGCGTCGAGCGCGTTCAGCGCCGCCGGCCGATTCAGGCTGAGGACTGCCACCGCTCCGCGCCGTTCTTCGAGAAGCACCGCCATCCTCGCAAAAGCGTACCACGCTTCTTTCCGGCCGAACCTCCCGCCATCGGCACTCCGGTGCTACGAACCGGACGCCATGGGTCGTCCGTTTCCAATTCCGGAGTCGCCGCCGCTCGCCGAACAACAGGGCGCCTCCTACCCCTCGCTCGTTGCCCTCATGCGCCGCCTCCTCGCCGAGGACGGCTGCCCCTGGGACAAGGAGCAAGATTTTGCCTCGATCCGCCGCTACGTGCTCGAGGAGGCGTGCGAGGTGATCGACGCCATCGACGCCAAAGACTTCGACGGCTTACGCGAAGAGCTCGGCGACTTGGCGCTGCAGGTCGTGTTCTTGGGAGAGCTCGCGCGACGCGAGGGTCTGTTCGGTCCTGACGACGTGGTGCGCTCCATCGTCGAAAAGCTCGTGCGCCGGCACCCGCACGTGTTTGCCGACACTACCGTCGAAGGCTCGGGCGAAGTGCTCCAGAACTGGGAGCGTATCAAAGCGGAAGAGAAGCGCGACCGCGGCGTGCTCGACGGCGTGCCGCGTTCCATGCCGGCGCTTCAGCGCGCGCAGCGCATGAGCGAGAAGGTGAGTCGCGTCGGCTTCGATTGGCCCGACGGTCGCGGCTCGCGCCAAAAGGTGAGCGAGGAGCTCGGCGAGCTCGACCACGCGATCGCGTCGGGCGACAAGGCGCGCATGGAAGCGGAGCTCGGCGACGTGCTCTTCGCGCTCGTCAATCTCGCGCGCCACCAGGGGCTCGACGCCGAAACGGCGCTGCGCGGCACCGCCGACCGCTTCGCGCGTCGCTTCGCGCACGTCGAGCGCCGCGTGAAGGAGCGTCACGGCGGCTTTGCTCGCGGCGCCGACGGCAAGCCCCTGCCCGGACCTCCGCTCGAGGTGCTCGACGGTTACTGGGACGAAGCGAAGGCAGAGGAACGATGAGCGAGCTGCGCCCGATCGGGCGGTTCCCCGAAGAATGGGTAGAAGAGCTCGCCGGGCTCGGCGAGCCGAAGTACCGCGCGCAGCAAATATTTCGCTGGATCCATCGGCGCGGCGAGCTCGACGCCGCGAAGATGACGGATTTGCCCGTCGCGCTGCGCGAGCGGCTCGCCGCGGCCGGAGTCGTGGCGCCGCTCGAGGTCATCGACGTGCACCGCGCCAAGGACGGCACGCGCAAGCTCGTGCTCGGCATGCAGGGCGGCGGACGCATCGAATGCGTGCTGATCCCGATGACGCCGCTCTCCGGCGACGCCGATCTCGCGGCCGCCGCAGACGACGAGGACGACGCGCTCGAGGGCCCGGCCGAACGCACGCGTGTGACGCTCTGCGTTTCCACGCAGTTCGGCTGCGCCATGGGTTGCGTCTTCTGCGCGAGCGGCCGTGCGGGGCTCGGGCGTGGCCTGGGCGCGGATGAAATCGTGAGCCAGGTGATCCTCGCGCGTCGCCACCTCGACGAAAACGAAGATCTCACGAATCTCGTGTTCATGGGCATGGGTGAGCCGCTCCACCACTATGACGAGACGGCGCGCGCCCTCCGTCTGCTGACGCACCCGGAAGGCACGGGCATGAGCCCCCGGCGCATCACCGTGTCGACCGTGGGGCTCGTGCCCGGCTTGAAGAAACTCGGGGCAGATTTCGCAGGCAAGGTCGGGCTCGCCGTGTCGCTGCACGCGCCCGACGACGCGACACGCTCGCGCATCGTGCCCATGAACAAGCGCTATCCGTTGAATGAGCTCATCGCGGCGCTCAAGAGCTACCCGCTGCCGCGCCGGCGCCGCATCACCATCGAATACACGCTGATCGACGGCGTGAATGACACCGACGAGCACGCCGATCGACTCGTGCGCGTGCTCGCCGGCTTGCCCGTCAAAGTGAATCTCATCCCGATGAACCCCGTCGCGGGCGCGGACTTTCGCGCTTCGCCGCCGGAGCGCGTGGATGCGTTCCAAGCGCGCGTCGCGGGTTACGGCGTGTCGTGCTTCGTGCGCGCGCGGCGTGGCGACGAAGTATCGGCCGCCTGCGGTCAACTCGCGCTCGAACCCGGGCTCATCGAGCTCGGTCGCGCCCGCGTGCCGGCATGACGCTGCCGTTCAAGAAGCTGCTCGTCGCCAATCGCGGGGAAATCGCGTGCCGCGTGCTCCGGACCGCCGAGCGGCTCGGCGTGCCCACGGTCGCCGTTTTCTCCGACGCCGACGTGGCGCTGCCGCACGTGGCACTCGCCGACGAAGCGATTCGTCTCGGTCCGGGACCCGTGAAGGAGAGCTACCTGAGCGTGCCGGCGCTGCTCGCTGCGCTTCGCGACACGGGTGCCGACGCCGTGCACCCGGGGTACGGCCTGCTCAGCGAGAACGCCGAGTTTGCGGAGGCGATCACCGCTGCGGGCGCCGTGTTCGTCGGACCGTCGCCGGACGCCATGCGCCTCGTCGGCGACAAGATCCGCGCGCGCAAGAGCGCTTCCAGAGTGGGGCTCGAGCCACCGCCCGGCAGTGACGGCCCCGTCGATCCGAACGACGCCGAGCGACTGCGTGCGGAAGCGGAGCGCATCGGATTTCCAGTGCTCGTCAAAGCCGCGGGTGGCGGCGGCGGCATCGGCATGCAGATCGCGCGCGACGCCACCGAGCTCGAGCGCGCGGCGAAGACATGCTCCGAACGCAGCCGCGCCGCATTTCTCGACGCGCGCGTGTACCTCGAGCGTTACCTCGAGCGCCCGCGGCACATCGAGCTCCAGGTGCTGCGTGACGCGCACGGCTCAGCCGTCATTTTGGGCGAGCGCGAGTGCAGCGTGCAGCGCCGCTACCAAAAGGTCATCGAAGAGAGCCCTTCGCCCGCGGCGTTTCTCACGGGCAGCGCGGGGGACGCCAAACGCGCCGAGCTCGCGGCGCGTGCGCTCCGCCTCGTGGCAGACGTCGGCTACACGGGTGCAGGCACGATCGAGCTCGTCGCGGACGCGCAGGGCAACTGCTACTTTCTCGAAGTGAACGCGCGCATTCAAGTCGAGCACCCCGTGACCGAGCTCGTCTGGGGCGTCGATCTCGTGGAGCAGCAGCTCCGCATCGCCGCGGGCGAACGACTTCCGGACGGCCTCGCTGCGGCCCCGCAGGGCCACGCCGTCGAAGCGCGCCTCTACGCCGAAAATCCCGCGGCCGGGTTCGTGCCGCAGCCGGGCAAGCTCGTGCGTTTTCGGCTGCCCGAAGGCATGCCCGGCGTGCGCCTCGACGCGGGTTACGTCGAAGGCAACGAAATCACGCCGTACTACGACCCCCTCATCGCCAAGATCATTGGTTACGGCGCGACGCGCGCCGAGGCGATCCAGCGGCTCGACGGCGCGCTCGGCGCGCTCGAAATCGAGCTCACGGGGACGCGCGGCTCGCGTGAAACCAATCGCGCGTTCTTGCGCAGTGTGCTCGCCTCAGCGGAATTTCGAGCGGGCGAGTACGACACCTCGCTCGCCGAGCGTCTCGCCAAAGCAAATAAATCGGCCTAGTTTGGTCCCCCGGGTAGCTTCGAGGCGTCGGGTCCGTATAGAGTCCTGGCGCTCTCGTTGCTTTTTCGAGGGCATCTTGGCGACGGAGAACGACGGATGATCCTCAATCGTGCACACGCTTTGCTCTTGGTGGGGACGCTCGCGGCCGGCGCGTGTGTCACCGAAACGAGTGACGACGACAGCGGTGGCCGGAGCAGTACTGGAGGAAAAGCCGGTAAGGGAGGCTCCGGCGGCAATGGGGTCGCGGGCTCCAGTAGCGCGGGCAAAAGCAGCGGCGGCATGAGCGGCGCCGGAGCAGAGAGCGGCGGCCGCGGCGGAATGAGCGAAGCCGGCGCCCCGAGCGAAGGCGGCATGGCGGGCAGCGTCGTCGAGGGCGAAGGCGGCAGCGTGGCCGAAGGCGGCGCCCCGTCGTCGGTGTCCGGTGCGGGCGGGGAAGGCGGCGCCGCGTGCAACGACAGCCTCGCGAGCGAGCTCACGTGCGACGACTTGGATACGTCGAGCTGCGGCTTTCAAGCGTTCGTCCAAGCGACGTGCGACATGACTTGGAAGAACATGAAGCCGAGCATCTCCAACGTGGCACGTAACTGTATGCTCGAGCTCAGCCACACCGAGCTCTGCGACGACACGACGAACACGTACGCGTGCATCGACCAAGCGCTTCACGATGCGTGTCCGGATCCGGAGGTGGTCCCGCTTTGCGCGAACGTCCTCGCGACCACCTCGTGCGCCAGCAGGACCGGCGTGACGGCGGAGACTTGTGAGCTCTACTTGAGCGGTCTCACCCAAAACGGCCGGGACGAGATGGTCAGCTGCCTCGAAAGCGATTGCGACTTCTACAGCTGCGCCGAAGGCCTAAACTAACCGGAGCTTGAGTCAGGCTCCGTCCGTAAGCGCTCGCTCCGAGTTCCCGCCCGCTCCCGGGTGGGTGAGCGAGCTCGAGCACGTCGGCGTCACGGGCACGAACGGCAAGACGTCGACCACGCGCTTCGTCGCGGCCGCGCTCGGTGCGCTCGTGCGTCCAGTACCGAGCATCACCACCATCGGCGCTTTCATCGACGACGAACGCTTCGCCACGGCGCTCACGCGTAGCGGCATGCTCGCTGCGCTCCGCACCGCGCTCGAGCGTGGTGCCCGCTACGCCGCGCTGGAGGTGACGAGTGAGGTCCTCGCGCGCGGCTTTGCCCGCACCTGGCCGTTTCGAGCCGCCGTCTTCACGAACCTCACGCGCGACCACCTCGACGCTCACGGCAGCGCCGAACACTACTTTGCGAGCAAAGCGCAGCTGTTCCACGCGCTGCCCGCCGTAAGCGGCGTTGCCGTCGTCAACGGCTGCGATGAAGTGAGCGAGCTCTTGCTCGAGGTGACGCCGCCGGGCGTGCGAAGGCTGACGTACGGCGTGGCATCGCGCGGAGCCGCCAAGCTGGCGCTCACGGCGTGCGCGGGGCCGGTGGATCTGACGCTCCGGGGCACTTCTGCGGAAATCGCGCTCGCTCCGGAGCTCGGCGGGGGCAGCGTGCGGCTCGCCACGCGAGCCATTGGCGAGATATTTCTCGAAAACGCGCTCGGCGCCTGCGTGGTCGCGCTCGCGCTCGGCGCCCCGCGTGCGGACGTGCTCGAACGCATCGCCGTGCTGCCGACGCCCACGGGCCGCTTCGAGGTCGTCGCCGAAAATCCGGTCGTCGTGATCGACTACGCGCACACGCCGGACGCGCTCGAACGCACCGTTGCGACCGCGCGCCACATCGCGGGAAACGCTCGAGTCACGCTCGTTTTCGGCGCGGGCGGCCATCGTGATCGCGACAAACGCCCAGCCATGGGCGCCGCGGTGGCGCGCGCCGATCGCGCGATCCTCACGAGCGACAATCCTCGTGAAGAAGATCCCGCCGAGATCGCCGCCGCGATCCGCGCGGGCATGCCGGCGTCCTTCTCGGTGCTCGTCGAGCTCGACCGCGAGCGCGCCATTCGGCAGGCCGTGCTCGAGGCGGCCGTCGCGGACGTGGTCGTGATTGCGGGCAAGGGCCACGAGCGCACTCAAACGTCGGGCGGTGTAGCGCGCGAATTTTCGGATCACGACGTGGCTCGGCACGTGGTAACCGAGCGAGGTGCGCGCTGATGGACGACGCCGCGCTCGCGACGGCCGTCGTGGCCTGGATCGCCGGTGATCCCGATCCGGACACGCGCGCCGAGCTTCAAGAGCTGTTGAATGCCGGTGCTTGGGACGAGCTCCGCACGCGCATGACGCCGCCGCTCGTGTTCGGGACGGCGGGGCTCCGAGGGGCCGTCGGTGCCGGCCAGGCGCGCATGAATCGGGCGACCGTGATTCGAACGACGCGCGGTGTGGCGGATTTTTTGGCAAACCAAAGCGGAGCGCGTTCGCTGCCCGTGGTCGTCGGCCGTGACGCGCGCACCTCGAGTGAAGCGTTCGCGAACGACGCGTGCGCGGTGCTCGCTGCCGCCAAGCTGCCCGTGCGCTACTTCGCCGAGCCGGTGCCGACCCCGCTCGTGGCGTACACCGCGCGTGCTCTCGAGGCCTCGGCTGCGATCGTCGTGACGGCGAGTCACAACCCGCGCGCCGACAACGGCTACAAGCTCTACTTGCACGATGCCGTCCAGCTCACGGCGCCTTACGACGAAGCGGTCGAGCGCGCGATCGAACGCGTGGGCCCCGCCGCGAGCGTGCCGCGCGTCGAGCTCGCGACGCACGGCGCCGTTCCGGCCCCCTGGCGGAGCGAAATCGAAGCACTCGACGTGAACACCTGGTTCGAGCGCTATCTGAGCGAGGTGCTCGCGAGCCTCGGCCCGCGGCCGGCGCTTCCGCTGCGCATCGCGTACACGCCCGTGCACGGGGTCGGCTGGCGCTTCGCGCGCCGGGCGCTCGAATGCGCGGGCTACGCCGACGTTCGCGTCGTGCCGGAGCAGGCGGAGCCGGACGGCGCGTTTCCGACGACGCCATTCCCGAACCCCGAGGAGCCCGCGACGCTCGAGCTCGCGCTCGAGTTCGCTGCGGCCGAGCAGGCGGACGTACTCATCGCGAACGATCCGGACGCCGATCGCGTGGCCGTCGCCGTCCCCACGCCGAGCGGCCGCTGGCAGCGACTCAGCGGCAATCAAGTCGGCGCGTTACTCGCGGACGCTCGCATTCCGCTCACGCCGCCGGGCGCGCCGCCGAGCGCTCGCGCGCTCGCGCTCACGAGCATCGTCAGCTCGCCGCTGATCGAAGCCATCGCCCGTGCCCGCGGCGCGCGCTTCGAGCGCACGCTGACCGGCTTCAAGTGGCTGTGGACGGCGGCGCTCGCGCTCGAGCGGGCGGGGGAGGGGCGTTTCGCGTTCGCGTGCGAAGAAGCCCTCGGCTATGCGCTCACGCCGCTCGTGCGCGACAAAGACGGGATTTCCGCTGCCGTTGCGCTCGCCGATCTCGCCGCGCGCTGTCGCGCGCAGGGTCAAAATCTGCTCGATCGACTGCACGCGCTCGCGGCCGAGTTCGGTGTGTGGGCGAGCGCGCAGCACAACGTCGCCGTGAGCGGCCGGCCCGTCGCCGAAGCGGTGAGCGGCGTGCTCGACCGGGCAGCGTCTACGCCGCCGAGTGTGCTCGGCGCGCGCCGCGTCCTCGCCGTGCGCGACTACCGGCGCGTGCCGGCCGATCAGCCGCGCTGGCTCGGCGCTGCGCCGCTCGTCGAGCTCGAGCTCCAGGGCGGGCGCATCTTGCTCCGGCCGAGCGGCACCGAGCCGAAGCTCAAGTTCTACGTCGACCTGCGTGCCGAGCTTGCGCAGGCGACGACGGCGGGTGCGGTCGAACGGACGCTGGAGCACGAAGCCACGGCGCTCGCTCGCGAGCTCGTCGAGAAGCTCGGACTCGCGTGAGCGACGCCGGCGTCACGCGCCTCGAGCATCACTCCGCGTCGTAACGTACGACGTCGCTGCTCGCGAGCCGTGGGATGGCCTCGCGCACGTCTTTGCCGACGACCGCTTCGGTGCCCACCAACGTGACGAGCAGGTTCTCGTCCGAGAGGCGCTCGCGCAGCGCCTGGTTCGCTTGCTCGAGCGTCACGGCCCGCAGGTTCTCCGTGTAGTTCTCGAAGTAACCGGCGGGCAAATCGTAAAGCGTCGAGTCGAGCTTCAGGCCCACACGCTTGGCCGCCGTGTCGATCGCGAACGCGTGCGAACGGATCAGGTAGCGTTTTGCCCACGAAAGCTCGCTCTTCGTGAGTCCGTCGCGCCGGAGCTTCTCGAGCATTTCGAGCTCGAGCGTGATGCACGCGGCCGCGTCGGAAGCCTTCGGAAACGTCCACATGCTGAAGGCTTGGCGCCGTCGATCGAAGGGCAAGCTCGAGTAGGCACCGTACGACCAGCCGCGCTTGACGCGCACCTCGTGCATGAGGCGCGCCGTGAACGTGCCGCCGAACGCCGTGTTGGCGACCGAGAGCGCGAAATGGTCCGGATCGGCAGCGTGGCTACCGAGGCCGCCGATGATGATTTGCGTTTGGGTGCGTTCCGGCTTGTCGACCACGACCAAGTGGCGTCCAGGGCGCACCGTGGGCTCGGGCGTGCGATCGACGAGGCGCTCGCCGCGCTGTAGCGCGCTCGCGAGATCGGTCGCAAAACGCGCGGCCCGCTCGGGCGTCACGTCGCCTGCCAGGGCGATCACCAAATTTTCCGGCACGACCAAGCGCCGGTAGAGCGCGCGCAAGCCGTCGAGCGTCGCGTGCTCGATGCCCGCTTTGGTGCCCCCCGCCGAGCGGCCGTACGGGTGCCCTGCGAAGATCGTCTTTCTGAACCAACGGCGCGCGAGGCTCCGATCGTCGTCGAGCGTCTCCATCAGCTCCGCGAACGTCTCGCGCTTGAGGCGCGCGAGCTCGTCTTCGGGCAGCGCCGGCCGCGCGAGCGCGTCGATCAAGAACTCGCCGAAGCGATCGAGCGAGCGCGTGATGACGCTGCCGTGGAAGGAGACCGTGCTCTGCGTCACGTCGGCGCCGAGCGCGGCACCCATGCCCTCGATCAGCGCGTCGTTCGCCTCGGCCGAGCGCCCGCCCGCGCTCCGCCGCATCAGTCGCCCGAGCAAGCGCACCGAACCCTCGGCGTCCGGCGGATCCTCGAGCGCACCCATGCGAAGCGCGACGCTGACGGCGACGAGCGGCAAGTCGTGGCTGGTCTCGACCAGCACGTTGGGCTCGGGCGTGACGACGACGTTGGCTTGGCTCATTCTGCTGCCTTCTGGGCTGCGCCCGCGAGCTCGGCGCGCACGAAGATGATGCTGCGCGAGTCGTCCGAAAAGTAGCGGCGCGCTGCGCGTAGGAGATCGCTCGGTCCGAGTCTTCGAATGGCGTCGAGCCGCTCGAACGCGGCCGCCGGGCGACCGAGCACCGTTTCGTAAAAGCCGATCGTCGACGCTTTGCCCTCGGCCGTCTCGAGTCCGGCGATGAGACCGAGCTCGGTGCGCGCCCGTGCACGCTCGATCTCTTCCTCGGAGATCGGTTCTTGACGCGCGCGCGAGAGCTCCTGATCGATCGCCACGAGCAGCTCCTCGGCGCGGTGACCGTCGCGCGCGGAGGCGAAAACCTCGAACAGCCCCGGATCGCGGAAAGGACCGACCGACGCGCGGACGTCGGCCGCAAGCTCCTGTTTTCGCACCAGGTTCTGGTGCATGCGGCTCGCGCGGCCGCCGAAAAGCACGTCCACGAGCAAAGACAACGAGAGGTGGTCGAAGTCGCCGAGCGCGGGGGCGTGATACCCAATCGCGAGCTTTTCCGTCGGCGTCGGCTTCTTCACCTCGCGCCGCCGCTCGCTCGTTTGCGGCGGTTCGGCTTGGTAATTTTCGACGGGCAGCGTGCTCGGCGGGATCTTGCCGTAAGCGGCGGCGATCCTTTCGAGTAGCGACGCTTCGTTGTAGTCGCCCGTCACGATGACGGTCGCGTTGTTCGGCGCGTAGTACGTCCGATAAAACTCCGCGCAGTCGTCGGTCGTGAAGCCTTCGATGTCCTTCATCCAGCCGATGGTCGGCCAGCGGTAGGCGTGGCGATCGAAGGCCGTCGCCCACAAGAGCTCGCTCACGGCGCCTTCGACGTCATCGTCGACGCGGAAGCGGCGTTCGTTCGCGACGACCTCTTTTTCGCTCGTCACTTGCGGCTCGCGTAAGACGAGCCGCGACATGCGCTCCGCCTCGAGCCCGATGACGAGTCCGAGTTTTTCCTTGGGAATGGCGATGTTGTACTGCGTCCAATCGAGCCACGTGGACGCGTTGCTCTCGGCGCCGGCTTCTTCGAGCAGGCGATCGAATTCACCGGAAGCGCGCCCCTCGACCTCGTTGAACATGAGATGCTCGAACAGGTGCGCAAGTCCCGTCTTGCCCTCGCGTTCGTGGCGGGAACCCACGCGAAACCACGTGTGGTAGGCGACGACGGGCGCCGAGCGATCTTCACACGTGAGTAGCTCGAGGCCGTTTTTGAGTCGGAAGCGCTCGATTTTGAGGCGGCCGCCGAACGGCACCGTCTCGACGTGCGTGACCGTGCCCCATTCGAGGGCTTTTGCGTTCAGCTGGGCGAGCCGTGCGGCCCGATTCGACGCCATGAGAGCGACCTTAGCGCAGACCGCGCGCGAGCTCACCCGAAGAAGCCGCTGCCGTCGGCCTATGGTCGGTCGGCGCGCCGGGACTCAGCCGTCGTCGAGCTTCAGGATCGCGAGGAAGGCCTCTTGCGGCACCTCGACGTTGCCGACGGCCTTCATGCGCTTTTTGCCCTCTTTTTGCTTTTCGAGGAGCTTTCGCTTGCGCGAGATGTCGCCGCCGTAGCACTTGGCGGTCACGTCCTTGCGCATGGCCCGCACGGTCTCGCGGCTGATCACTTTGGAGCCGATGGCTGCCTGAATGGCGACCTCGTACTGCTGGCGCGGCACGAGCTCCTTCAACTTTGCCGCGAGCGCGCGCCCCCGCGAGTAGGAGTTCGCGCGATGGACGATCACGCTGAGTGCGTCGAGCGGTTCGCCGTTGAGCAGCAAGTCGAGCTTGACGAGATCGTCGGCTTTGTAGCCCGTGAGCTCGTAGTCCATGCTCGCGTAGCCGCGTGACACGCTCTTCAGCTTGTCGTGAAAGTCGAGGATCACTTCCGCGAGCGGTAGCTCGTAGGTGACGACGACGTGGTCTTTCGTGGCGTAGTGAATGCCGAGCTGCACGCCGCGTCGCTCTTCGCACAGCGAGACGACCGCGCCCACGTGCTCGGCCGGCACGTGCACCGTGAGCTTCAACATGGGCTCCTCGATGCTCTCGAGCTCGCCGACGGCCGGCATCTTCGACGGGTTGTCGACGCGCACGACGGTGCCGTCCTTCTTGTGCGCGAAGTAGACGACGCTCGGCGCCGTCGTGATGAGGTCCAGGTTGTATTCGCGCTCGAGCCGCTCCTGGATGATTTCCATGTGGAGCAAGCCAAGGAAGCCGCAGCGGAAGCCGAAGCCGAGCGCGTCGGACGTGTCGGGCTCGAACTGGAACGACGCGTCGTTCAGGCGCAGCTTGGCGAGTGCGTCGCGCAGATTCTCGTACTCCGCCGAGTCCGTCGGGTAGATACCCGCGAACACCATCGGTTTCACTTCGCGAAAGCCGGGCAGGGGCTCCGTGGCCGGGCGACTCGCGTGCGTGACGGTGTCGCCGATCTTCGTGTCTTCGGTGCTCTTCACGTTGCAGGCGACGAAGCCGACTTCACCGGGCCCGAGCTCTTCGAGCGAGGCGGCGTGCGGGGTGAAGGCGCCGATCTCGGTCACCTCGTAGACGCGCCCCGTGGCCATGAACTTGATCTTTTCGCCCTTCTTGAGCGTGCCATCCATCACGCGCAGCATGACGACGGCGCCGCGGTAGCTGTCGTACCAGCTGTCGAAGAGCAACGCGCGGAGCGGCGCGTCTGCGTCGCCTTTGGGCGGGGGGACGCGCGCGACGACGGCCTCGAGCACCTCACGCACGCCTTGGCCGGTCTTGCCGCTCGCGAAGAGGGCGCCGCTGCAGTCGATGCCGATGACCTCTTCGATCTGTTCGGCCGCGTGATCCACGTCCGACGAAGGCAGATCGACCTTGTTGAGAACGGGGATGATCTCGAGCGAATTGGAGATCGCGAGGTAGGCGTTCGCAACGGTCTGCGCCTGGACGCCTTGCGTCGCGTCGACGACGAGGAGCGCGCCTTCACAAGCGCGCAGGCTGCTCGACACCTCGTAGTTGAAATCGACGTGACCGGGCGTGTCGATGAGCTGGAGCTGGTAGTCCTTGCCGTCGAGCGCGCGGTACTTGAGGCGCACGGACTGCGCCTTGATGGTGATGCCACGCTCGCGTTCGAGCTCGAGCTTGTCGAGGAACTGGTTGACCTTCTCGCGTTCGGTGATCGCGCCCGTGACGTCCAGGATTCGATCGGCGAGCGTCGATTTCCCGTGGTCGACGTGTGCGATGATCGAAAAATTCCGGATGCGGCTGGGATCAGTCGGCATGAACGTGAGCGCCGGGCGAACGCGGCGCCGCTGGATAGCACTAGCCAGGGCCTGAGCGGGGTCCCGCGGGGCTCGGCCCTTACTTCTTGGCGGGACGCGCGGCTTCTTTTACCTGAGCCGCCTCGAGCGTGCGCTGGCCGGGCAGCGAGTCCTCATATTTCTTGAGAACTAGGTCGATCCCTTCCCGAATGTAGACCGCGACCGGCACCTTCGTCCGCGAATGAAGCAGATGCAGAAGCTCATTCTGTTCGGGGGTGATGTAGATGGTCGTGGAGATCTTCTTGCGGGACATCGACGCGCGGGCGCTCGAATAGCGAGCCGTTACAATAGATTCCCATACGTGCATTGTCAATGCAGTATGTGAGGCAGCTTTGCGCGTTTTCCAAGTCGTAACGCATATTTACAAGAATGCTCGGGCGTAGCTTCGTCGAAAAATTAGCGAGGAGGGAGCTCGCTCGGCCCTGGAATCCTGACTTCAGGCGGAGTACATCACGGCGCATGCGTCCGCGCGGGTTCGGGAGCTGGCTCGAGATCGGTTCGCTGGTAGTTTTGTGCTTCGGCTGTAACGGTCAGGTGCAGACAAAATCCGCCGCGGAAGCAGGAGGAGAGCGAGACGTTCGCGTCGTGCACGAAGCCTGCGACGTGACCTCCGCGAGCGCCGAGCGTCTCGACGCTAACGGTGACGGCAAGAGCGAGGTCACGATCGTGAAGAAGGGCGGTCGTCCCGCCTGCCAGGCAGCGGATCTGAACCTCGACGGCAAGGTCGACGTCTACGCCTACTTCGACGACTCGGGTGCGCTCCGCCGGCGTGAATACGACTTCGACCACGACGGCGCCATCGACGAGATCGTGGAGTATCGCGGCGGCCTGCCGGTACGCAGCGAGCGCGCGACGTTGCTCGCGAATCGGCTCGACACGTGGGACACGTACCAGAACGGCATGCTCGCCCGCTCGGAGCGTGACTCGGATTCCGACGCCGTCGTCGATCAGTGGTGGGAATACGCCAAGCCCGGCTGCCCCCTGATCCACACCGACGCCAATCACGACGGCAAGCCCGATCCCGGCACGACCATCGACTACTGCAAGGAGACGGGCTACGTGCCGCCGGAGCGCCAGTACTACCGCCAGGCGACGGGTCCGGATTTCCAGCAGCCGACGGGCACTCCGACCGAGATCGAAAACAAGCCTGCCGAGCCGGGCGCCGCGGCGCCCGCACCGGCTCAACCTGCGGCACCCGCCAAACCGGAGAGCAAGTGAGCACTTTCAAGCGACCGTTGCCTTGGGATCGAGCGCTCGCCGTCGTGGCCGTGGCGTCGGCGGGGGGCATGCTGGGTTTCGCGTGCGGTGGCAGCTCGCAGTCGGCTCCTCCGCCGAAGGCGACCGTGCAGCGCGAAGGGCACCCGAACGGCCTCGCGATCGAAGACCAGTCGCGCTGCGACTACAAGGGCCGCGCGGATCGTGAAGTCTCGGAGACCGTAGGCCCCGGGTCGCTGGTGCCAAATATTCGGCGTGTGTACGCGTTGCTCGGCGAGGGCGAGGAGCGACGGCGCGTGCTCATCTGCCGTGAGGTCGATACGAACCTCGACGGCATCAAAGACGTCGTTCGCACCTACAACGAACGTGGCGAGGCGCTCAAGGAGACCGCCGACAGCGACTTCGACGGCAAGGTCGATACCTGGGTGACCTTTGCGCGCGGCAAGATCGTCAAGGTGGAAGTCGATCACACCGGCGCCGGCAAGCCGGACGAGACGAGCGTCTACATGAACGGCAAGCTCAGCCGCGTGCAGCGCGACACGAACCGCGACGGTAAGCCCGACATCTGGGAGATCTACGACGACGGCAAGCTCCAGCGCCAAGGCGTGGACATCGACCACGACGGCCGCGTCGATCGTTGGGATCGCGACGAAATCGCACTGCGCGAGATCAACGAAAAGGAAAAGCGCGACGAGGAAGCCGCAGAAAAGAAGGCGGCCGACCAGGAAAAGCGCCAAAAAGAAGAAGCGCTCGACGGCGGCGTCACCGACGCCCGCGTGAGCGCTCGGCGCCGCCAGTGAGCGCTGCGCGTCGCTAGACTCGAGTTGGGCGATCTGGGGAAGACCAGATCTTTCCTCCCAAGACCGCCCAACTCGAGGCTAGACGGAAAGAACCGGGGCGCCCGCTGCCTCGGTCTGCCACACTCGGGGGAGTAGACGCCCTCGACGGACGTACCGAACATGGAAGGCTCGCAGTAACTTGGCGCAAGAACGCCTGCAAAAGGTGCTCGCGCGCGCGGGCATCGCATCCCGCCGCGCGGCGGAGGCACTCATCACCGCGCGGCGCGTGCGCGTCGACGGACGCATCGTGAGCGAGCTCGGCACGCGCGTGGATGCGCGGGCGCGCGTCGAGGTCGACGGGCGTATCGTCGTGGCGGAGCCCCTGGTCTACGTCGTGCTGCACAAGCCGCGTGGCGTCGTTTGCACGCTGAAGGATCCCGAGGGGCGGCCGACCGTCGCCGAGTACCTGAAGGACGTTGGCGCGCGCGTCGTGCCCGTCGGACGGCTCGATTTCCATACGAGCGGCGCCCTCATCTGCACGAACGACGGCGAGCTCGCCAGCAAGCTCATGCACCCGAGTCACCACGCCGAGAAGGAGTACGTGGCGAAGGTGAGCGGCGTGGTCGACGAGCGCACGCTCGAGAAGCTGCGGGAGCGGATCGTGATCGACGGGCGCGAAACGCGGCCCGCCGACGTGCGGCTCTTGCGCGTCGAGGACGGCAAGAGCTGGCTCGGTGTGAAGCTGGGTGAGGGACGCAATCGCCAGGTGCGGCGTCTGGGGGAGCATGCGGGCGTGCCTGTCATGCGTCTCGTCCGCGTCGGACACGCCGGGATCACGGCGGAGGGGCTGCGCCCCGGCGAATGGCGAAGGCTAACGCTCGACGAGCTCAAGGACCTCAAAAAGGAGTTCGGCGTGCCGCGGCGGATCCATGCCGTCGATCCGCGCATGGATCAGCAACGCGGCGGCCACGTCGCCTTGCGGCAGCCGCGTCAGGACACGCGTCGCGCGCAGGAACGGCCGCACGCGACGGGACGTTCTCGCGACGAGCGCGTCTTCGCCGACGAGCGGCCACGCGCCGAAGGGCGCTCGCATGCCGGCCCGCCGCCAGCACGCGGGCGCGTCTCGGGTTTTTCCGGAGCCGAACGACGGCCGCGCAGCGACGCGCGCGGTTACGAGGACACGCGACCACAGCGTCCCGCCGGACCGCGAGGTGCGCGCGGTTACGAGGACACGCGACCACAGCGTCCCGCCGGACCGCGAGGTGCGCGCGGTTACGAGGACACGCGACCTCAGCGCCCGGCCGGACCGCGCGACGCCGCGCGTCCGCGTGGCCCGGCGCGTCCGGAAGCGCACCCGTTTGCGCGCGGGAACGTGCAGGCGCGTGACGGAGCGCGCCCGCGTGCCGAGCACCGTGACGCTGCTGGCCCACGCCGTGCGGGCGCATCCCGGCCGCATGAAGGTGCGCCCAAGCCGCGACGCGACGGGCGAAGTCGTCGCTAATGCGACGGCGGTTCCGTCTCGGAACGGACGTCTCCGCCGTCGTTACTTAGCTACCGCGCCCGATGCGCGAGCGTGCGCGCGCCGTCGCGGAACATGACGGAGACTTTGCCGTCCTCGCGCACGGCCTCCACGTAGCCCTCGCCGAACTTCGGGTGCAGGACGAGCTCACCCTGCGCGAGCGTGAGCTCCATCGAGTAGCGCTTGAAAGCGTCGACCGTGCGCCCGAGCGTGCGCTGGGCCCAGGCGTCGTAACGCTCTTGTTCGACGCGGGCGCGCGCCGCTGCGCGCACGCCGGCGGGAGCCTTCTTTTCGGCCGGCGCTGCGGCGCCGTTCTTACGGATGAAGACGCCCGCTTTGGCGGGCGCGCTGCGCGGCGCGTGATAGGCGTGTTCGCCGCCGCAAGTAAGACAGATCACGCGTTTCGGAGCGCCAGCGACGAGCGCCACGATGCGATGGCCGAGATCCATACGACATTTGGTGCACCAGGCGTCGATTTCCGAGCCGGCGCTAAGCGGTTTCATTTCGTTTCCTCGTTCGATTCGCCGGCGCGCGCGGTGTCGCCGGGGTCCTTCATCGTATCGTCTTCGGGCGCAGCGGGCGACGACGAGCGACGCTTCACGCTCACCTTCGAGCGGACGTCCGGGCTCGGTCTGCCTTTCGCGTCGTTCGGGACGAAGCGCACCTCGGTTCGGATCTCGAACGAGAGCGCGGTGAGCGCGCGCGTGAGCTCCTCGGCAAAGCTCGTCTGCTCGAGAAAGTCGCGCACCTCTTTGGCGACGACGCGGTAGAGCCCCGTCTTGGTCTCGTCGATTTGCGACCAGATCGCGCCGAGCGCTTCGCGCGGGAGGCGTAAGTCGCCCATCACGCGCCGCACGCTGTCGGGACCCTCGCTCAAGCGCTCGAGGCCGGCTTCGAGAACGCGCTTGATGATGTCCGGGATGAGGCGCTCGAGCTTGCGCCGGTCGACCTCGGATTCGGGGGGGACGTCCGGCCCGCCAGCAGGCTCACTCGGCACGCGCAACGCGTACCGCCAGGTGCTCCGCTCGTCAAATGCGGCTGTGCGCGCGGAGCCGCCGTGTAACACTTTGGGCCGATGTCCATCGACTTCCAGCGCCGGCGCAAGCGCGTCTTCGAAGCCATGGGTGACGCCGTGCTCGTCGTGTTTGCTGCCCCGTACCTCATCCGCAACAACGACGTGGAGCACGAGTGGCGCCAGGAGTCGGACTTTCACTATCTCTCGGGCTTCGACGAGCCCGACAGCGTGCTCGTCTTGCGCGGAGGCGCCGAGCCGCGCTTCGTGCTCTTCGTGCGGCCCCGTGATCCCGAACGCGAGGCCTGGGACGGTCCCCGTGCCGGGGTAGAAGGTGCCGTCGCCGAGTACGGGGCGGACGCCGCCTTCCCGCTCGAGGAGCTCGGTAAGGAGCTCCCCGCGTTGCTCGCCAACGTGGCCAGCATCCATTACGCGCTCGGTCGCGCCCGCGCGAACGACGACGTCGTACTGCAGGCACTCGAGGCGGTGCGCCGGCTCGCGCGGCGCGGAACGGCGAGCGTCCCGCGCGCGATCGTCGATCCCTCGAGCGTGCTCCACGAGGAGCGGCTCATCAAAGCGCCCGAGGAGATTGCCTGCATGCAGCAGGCGCTCGCGATCACGGCCGACGGTCACCGCGCCGTGATGGCGGCGTCCAAGCCCGGCATGTTCGAGTACGAGGCCGAGGCGCTCCTGCGTGGCGTCTTCCGCCGGCAAGGTTCGGAGCGGCAAGCATACCCACCCATCGTCGGTTCGGGTCCGAACAGCACCATCCTGCACTACCGCAAGAACGACCGTCGTATGCAGGACGGCGATTTGCTGCTCGTGGATGCCGGATCCGAATACGAGTACTACGCGAGCGATGTCACCCGCACCTTTCCGGTGAACGGCAGGTTCACGCCGGCGCAACGCCGCAGTTACGAGCTCGTGCTCGCAGCCGAGCTCGCCGCCATCGCCGCCGTGCGTCCCGGGGCGACGCTCGAGAGCGTCCATCTCGCCGCGGCGCGCGTCCTCACCGAGGGACTCATGGAGCTCGGTCTCGTGGAAGGCCCGCTCGACGAGGCGGTCGAGGCCAAGCGCTACAAGCCGTGGTTCATGCACGGCACGAGTCACTGGCTCGGCATGGACGTGCACGATGTGGGCGCGTACTACGTGGAGCGCAAAGCGCGCCCGCTCGCGCCGGGCATGGTGCTCACGGTGGAGCCCGGTCTCTATTTCACCGCCACGGACGAGCGTGTCGGGCCGGAATTTCGCGGTATCGGGATCCGCATCGAGGACGACGTGCTCGTGACCGAGACCGGTGCGCGTGTGCTTTCCGAGGCGATTCCGAAGACGATCGATTCCGTCGAGCAGGCGTGTAGAGGTTAGTTCGTTGTCGGCAGTCCATGCGAGGCCCGTGCCCGTTCTCTTCGCGGCACTCGCCGTGATGCTCGGGGCGTCGCCCGCGATCGCGCAAGATGGCGAGGACCTTTCACGTCTCGATCTTTCGCACGAGACCGCCCGCACGCCGGCGCCGCCCGGCGGGCCCTACGTGCACACCTTCGGCGAACTCGCGCTCGGCAAGGGTGTTCACACGAATAACCCCTATCGCTTGGGGTCGTCCGACGCCTTCGGCTTCACGGCGACCTACCTCGATCTGAGCCTCGGCGTCGCCTTCGGTCCGCCGGACGGGCTCCAGCACGGCATGCAGCTGTCACTGCTGACGGCGACGGACGGCATCGCGCAGCAGGTGCTCGGGTTCTATTATGCGGCGCTCTATCCGCTCGGCGAGCACGCCATTTTTCGTGGGCGCGCGGGGGTGCCCGTCGTGCTCCGACCGGACGCCACGATGGGTCTCGAGGCTGCGCTCGGCGGCGCGTGGCTGTTTCTGGGCGGCGTCGGTGTGAGCGCCGAGTTCGTGGGCAGCTTGTTTTACGGCGGCGCCACGCCCGACCGCGCCAAAACGGCGATCCCCGTGTTCGCGCTCCAGCTCGGCGCGTGGTTCGACTACGAAGTGCTTCCATGAGCTCGTTCAGGCGCAGCGGCGGCTTCCGGCTGAGCGTCGTGTTGGCACTCGCGGCGCTCTCGCTCGCGCCGACGCCGGGCGACGTCGGCGGCTGCGGTCAACACGCCGAGACGCTCGACCCCGTGGCGTTCTTCGAGCTCAAGCGCGAGCGCGATTGCCAAAAGTGCACCGAGTGCGCATTTTCCTCGAACTATTGCGCCGACGTCTGCTCGCCGGACTATGAAGCGCCGATGCTGCCGGAAGGCTGCGTGCCGCTCGTCCATGACGGCGAGGTGTGTCTCGACGCCCTCGAAGCCGCGGGCTGCAGCGAGTATCGCGACTACGTGAAGGACGAAGGTCGCGTGCTGCCGTCGGAGTGCCAGTTTTGCCCGGAGTCGTCCCCGTGACGCGCCGCGCGCTCTTCGCCGTCGCAGCGCTCGCCGCTGGCTGCGCCGCCGGCCGGCAAATCGTGACGCCGCGCGCGGGGTATCGGCTCTATCGTGAGACGCGGGTCGCGCCCACGGTCGAAGCGCGGCTCGGCGCCGCCAATCGTTACCTGCACGTCTCGCCGAACGGCGCCTACGCCCCCGAGCTCCGCGCCTGGTTCGGCAGCGCCGAGCGCGCCTACGTCGCGAAGGCTCATGACAAGCTGCCGCTCTTACTCGCCTACGCCAAGGCGCTCCCCGACGGTCCCAGCATCGGTGCGGTGCACGAGCGCATCGAAGAGCTCGAAACCGCGAGGCGCTTCGTAGCGCGGCGAGCGAGCGCGCACGAGGAGCGCGTCGAATCGCTCCAAGCCGGGCTCGAGCGCGCGGCCGGGCAGAGAAGGACGTTCGTCGCCGAGCTCACGGGGTGGATCGGCGCGCTCGCGGCGGTGCGAAGCTACGGGCAACCACTCGCCGCGCTGCCGCCGGACCTGCGGGAGCGCTTGGCCCTCGCTGAGCCCGGGCCGAGCTGCCCGCTCGACGTTTGCGCCCGGACCGTTGCGCCGCGCTTTGCGATTCCGAACGCTTCGACGCAGCTCATCCCGCGCGAGGCGGCGTACACGGTGGAGCTCGTCGTCACGTCGGGTGCGGTCGCGGGCATGCGCCTGCACGGTCGCGAGCTCTTCAGCCGCGTCGGCGAGGCGCTCGATCTGCGCCCGGTCTCGTTCAGCGACCCGCAGTCACGCGCCGAAGCCATCGGTCGTACGCTGCTCGTGATCCAAAACGCTCTCGGGACTCCGCTTGCCGCAGCCGCCTGCGAGCGGCCCGCCGTCAGCCCCGTGGTGCTCGAGCGCGATTGTGACGGTGTCCACGTGACGGTCACCGCCGCCGTCGACCCCGGCGCCGACGACGCGATCGCGTTCGGTCCCGAAACGAAGCCGCCGGCGACGCCGGTCGCACCCCGAGGCCAGGGCAAGCGGCCGAAACGCTGACGCTGCTGGCTGCACCCGATGGCCCCGAGCATTCCCTACATTCAGATCCCCGAGCTCACGCTCGTGCCCGCGCACGCGTTCGGTGGTTTCCCGCCCGCTGCGATCGCGCTCAAGCCCTTCGGTACGCTGGTCGCGCTCGGGCTCTACTTCGGCTCTCGCGCGGCGATCCACGCTGCACGCAAACGCGGCTTGAACGAACGAGCGCTCGTTTCTTTCCTGACTTGGGTCGTGCTCTCGAGCTTCTTCTTCGGGCACGTGCTCGACACGCTTTCGTATTACCCGCGCGAAGCCCTGCGCGATCCGTGGTCGCTCCTCAGGCTGTGGGAAGGACTCTCGAGCTTCGGCGGCTTCACGGGCAGCATCATCGGCGGGCTCGCTTGGCGGCTCTGGTACCGGACGCCCGTCCTCCCGTACACCGACGTGGTCACGAGTTGCTTCCCGATAAGTTGGACGTTCGGCAGGCTCGGCTGCTCGATCGCGCACGATCATCCTGGCGTGCACAGCGACCTCTGGTTCGCGGTGCGCTACCCGGACGGAGGTCGTATCGACCTCGGCCTCATGGAGCTCGCGATCACCGTGCCGCTCATGCTCGCGTTCCTGTGGCTCATGCGGCGGCCGCGGCCCTGGGGTTTTTACGCTGGCACGATGTGCGCGTACTACGCGCCGCTCCGTTTCGGCCTCGATTTCCTGCGTGAACGTGCCGGCGCCGTGATCGCTGGTTATGCGGCGGGCGGAGACGCGCGTTATCTCGGGCTAACGCCGGCCCAGTGGGGCTGCGTGCCGCTCTTCGTGCTCGGTGTGGCGCTGCTCGTGCGTGCGCGGCACACCGGGACCGCGCCGCCACCCGCGCCCCCACGCTTCGCCGTGCCGACCGCGAGTCCGTCAGCTGCGGAACAGTAGAGCGCCAGGTGCGACGCGCGCCGTGAGCGGCAGTCGCCCGGGCGTCTCGCCGTCCATGTCGATCAAGACCTCGGTACCGGGCGCCAATGCCTCCGCTTCGACGAGCGCTCCGCGCGTGGTCGTGATGGCGGGCTGACCGAGGTGCGTCCCCGCGTAGACGCGCTGCGTGAGGCTGACGGTTTGTAAACGCGTGAGGTCGCCGAGTGCGACGACGTCGAAAAGGCCGTCCGTCGGATCGGCGTCGGGAGCAATTTGCATACCCCCGCCGAAGTAGCGCCCGTTGGCGAGCGCGACGTTGACCACGGGCGATTCGAGCCACGTGTTCCCGTCGACCTTCACGCGCACCGCGGCGTTGCGATAGGCGAGCAGCGCCCGCACCGTGCCGAGAAGGAACGCAGATTTGCCGCCGAGCCATTTGGGCCCCGCGTTCACGATGCGATCGGTGAGACCGCCGAGACCGAAGCTCGTGATGTTGACGAAGGCGCGTGTCACCGGCCGCCCGTCTTCCGCGACGGCTTGCAGGATACCGAGATCGAACGGGCGCGGTTCGTGCGCCACCAAGTGCTCGATGCTCGCTTCGAGATCCGTTCCGAGCTCGAGCGTCTTCCGGAAGTCACCGCCCGTGCCAGCGGGCACGAGTCCGAGGGGCGGCCCGGCCAGCGGCTGCCCACGCTCGTCGAGGTACGCTTGGCAGACTTCATTGAGCGTTCCGTCACCGCCCATCACGATGATGCAGTCGAGCGCGGCCCGCCGAGCCTCGTGCGCGAGGCGGGTGGCGTCTCCAGGCTGTTTCGTGGCGCCGAGCGTCACGGCGAGTCCCCGCCGCTCGAGTGCTCGTTGAACCGTGGGGGCTGCCCTGCCCGCGGAACCGCTGCCGGCAGTCGGATTGACGATGAGGGCGACTTTCAAGCACGCCGAGAATCGCACATTCCTGGCATCGACGAGGGGGAGAGGCGACGCGGGACGCGAAGGGTATGCCGGGCCCGGCCGTGACCCGATTTGGACCTCTGAGCGGCCCTTGAGGGAGGCTCGTCGTGAGCGAGCACTTGAACACTGAATGCGGTGGCGTTACGGTCTTCGGACTTTGGGCTTGATGGCGCGCTTCGCGCCTGGTCCAGTTTTTCAAAAGAATCAGACGACGATGGCTACAGAGGACGCATGCAAGCTCTTCGTGGCGGGCTTGCCGGACTCCGTGACGGAGGACGTCCTGCGCGAGGTGTTCGAGGCCGTGGGCGGCACGGTGGTCGATGTCTCGCTCCCGCGCGATCGCGCGACAGGACGGCCGCGCGGTTTTGGGTTCGTGACTTTCTCGACCCCGGACGAAGCAAACAACGCGCGGCAATCACTCGACGGCTCGCTCCAAGCGGGCCGCTCGATTTCGGTGCGACCGTTTTCATCCGAGCCACCGCGGCGTGGTGAATCGCGCGGAAATGAAGCCGCGCCCGGCGCCTCCGGCTCGACGGAGGATCGCACGCTCTACGTCGGGAATTTGCCGTACGACGCTTCCCAGCAAGAGGTCATCGGGTTTCTCGGTGAGCACGGCGTCACGCAGATCGCGCGCGTGCACTTGCCCGCGGGACCCGACGGTCGTCCGCGCGGCTTCGGCTTCGTCACGCTGCAGACTGCCGACGCTGCGAACGAAGCGATCATCGCGCTGCGCGGTGTGGACGTGCGTGGTCGTCGCTTGCTCGTCAACATCGCGCATCCTCGCGGCGCGGCCCCCGGCGGCGGTGCCGGCGGGCGCGGCATGGGTCCGAGGCCGCCGCGCGAAGACGGCGGCGGCGGTTGGGCCGGCGGCGGTGGTGGTGGGGGAGGCGGATATCCGGCGCCACCACCGGACGCGCCTCCCGGCAGTCGTCCCGAAGGTCGACGCCGCGGCGCCGGTGGACCCGCCGAGGGCGGCGAAGAAGGCGACGCTCGCAAGAAAAAGAAGCGTGGGGCCGTGAGCAAAGGTCGCGCGGCACCGCCCGAACGGGGTGGCGGCGGCAATTGGCGCTCATGGAATCGCGACGACGAGGACTGAACGCGCATGCGGTTTTCGGTCCACAGGTCGATGCTTTCTTTCCGGTGAATCAATAAACATATCGCCTCGATAGCCCCTTCGCGCGTGGCGCCGCGCCTGTACTGATCGGACGGCTGGTCGAGCGGCAAAAAGCGCCGCGCGCCGATTGCCGCCGACCGGAAGCGCGTGCTACGACGGGGCGCTCGCGTCTCAGCCGGTTGGCCCAACCGAGTCCGGCACCATCAGTGGTGCTGGCGTCGGCAAGGGGGCACGGTGCCCCAGCGCCGACTCGAGGTCCCGAGCACGAAACCTTCCGTCGATGATTTTCGATTGGCTATACGGCCTGTTCTCCAACGACCTGGCCGTCGACCTTGGAACCGCCACGACCCTCATCTACGTGAAGGGCAAGGGCATCGTCAGCTGCGAGCCGTCCGTCGTCGCCGTGCAGCGCGACGCTCGCGGGGAGCAAAATGTGCTCGCCGTCGGTCGCGAAGCCAAGGACATGTTGGGACGCACGCCCGGCAACATCGTCGCGATTCGGCCGCTGCGTGACGGCGTCATCGCCGACTTCGAGATCACGGAGGCGATGCTGCGCTACTTCATCACGCGCGCGCCGAGCCGCCGCACGCTCGTGAAGCCGCGCATCATCATCTGCGTGCCCTTCGGCATCACCGAGGTGGAAAAGCGCGCCGTGCGCGAAAGCGCCGAGAGCGCCGGCGCGCGCGAGGTGTATCTGATCGAAGAGCCCATGGCGGCGGCCATCGGCGCCGGACTCCCCATCACGGAGCCGAGCGGCAACATGGTGGTCGACATCGGCGGCGGCACGACCGAGGTCGCGGTGATATCGCTCGCCGGCATCGTCTACTCGCAGAGCGTGCGTGTCGGCGGCGACAAGATGGACGACGCGATCGTCGCGTACATGAAGCGCAAGTACAACATGGCCATCGGCGAGCAGACGGCCGAGCGCATCAAGATGACGATCGGCAACGCGCACCCGCTCGACCAAGAGCTCACGATGGAGGTCAAGGGCCGCGACATGGTCGCCGGCGTGCCGAAAACGGTGCTCGTGAGCTCGGAGGAGATCCGGGAGGCGCTCGCCGAGCCCATCAACGCCATCGTCGAGGCGGTGCTGCTCGCGCTCGAGCGGACGCCGCCCGAGCTTGCCGCCGACATCGTCGACAAGGGCATCGTGCTCACGGGCGGCGGAGCCCTGCTCAAGAACCTCGACGTGCTCTTGCGCGAGGAGACGGGCTTGCCCGTCATGGTTGCCGACGACCCGATCAGCGCCGTCGTGCTCGGTAGCGGCAAGACGCTCGATCACATCGAGCTCTTGAAGGAAGTGGCCATCGGGTGATGCCCGCGCCACCGGCGCGAGCATTTACCGACGGCGGAACGGCCTGACGCATGTCGCTGTTCAAACGCCTGCGCGATACCGGGCTGGTCGTGCTGCTGCTCGCCCTGCCGTTCTTCTTCTTGCGCTCGAGCATTCGACGGCCCGAAGAGCTCAACGCCGTCGACCGCATCGTCCTGCGCGTGGCCGCGCCGTTCCAGTACGCGGCCGCGGCGCTCTCGCGCGGGATCTCGGGCATCCTCGGGCAATACGTCTACCTGGTCGACGTGAAGTCCGACAACGACAGGCTCGTGTACGAGAACGCGCGTCTGCGCGCTTCGCAGCGTGAGCTCGCCGAAGCGCAAGCCGAGAACCGGCGCTTGCGGCGACTGCTCGGCTTGCGCGATACGATTCAACACGAAACCGTGAGCGCGCTCGTCGTCGCCAAGGACACGACCGAGTACTTCAGGGTCTGGCACCTCACGATCGACTCGCCGCACGCCGAAATTCGCCCGAACATGCCCGTCATTTCGCTCGACGGCGCGGTCGGCACCGTGCTGCGCGTCGCGGGTCACGACGCCGACGTAGAGCTCACGGTCGAGAGCGGCTTCGGCGTCGACGTCGTGGTCGAGCGCACGGGGGCGCGAGGTTTCGTGCGCGGCTCGGGAGACCGCTCCAAATACGCCGTACGCGTCGAGTACGTCCCGCGCACCGATCTCGTCGAAGTAGGCGACTTGCTCGTGACGAGCGGCGTCGGCTGTCGCTTCCCGAAAGGCGTCCCCGTCGCGCGCGTGAGCAAGGTCCTGCGCCGCGACTACGGCATCTATCAAACGGTCGAGGCCGAGCCGTCCGTCGACTTCTCGCGCCTCGAGGAAGTGCTCGTCGTCTTGACCGACACGAGCGAGTGCGATCAACGCGAACCGCAGGCGCGCCGTCCGCGCGCTCAGCGCTAGCCATGCGCAGCACGGCTTACTTCGGCGTCGCGGTGTTGCTCCTGCTCGTGCAGAGCAATCTGTTTCGGCTCATCGGTCCGCTCGGCGCGCTCGTGGGCGCGCGTTGGATCCACGGCGTCACGCCGAGTCTCGTGCTCCCGCTCGTCATTTTTCTCGGTGTGCACGAGCCGTCGACTTCGCGCGGCGCGCTGCTCGCGTTCGGCATCGGCTACGCCGAGGACCTCATGAGCGGCGCGCCCGTGGGGCTCTTCACCTTCATTTCGGTGGCGATTTGGTGGCTCGCGCGCGTCGCGGGCGTGCGGCTCACGGCGCAGACCGCGCTGCCGCGCATGTCGCTCGCGCTCGCCTTTTCGCTGGTCGAAGGCGCCATGGTGCTGATTTTGCTCGCCGTCTTCGGCGGTGACAACCGGCGACCCGTCGAGGTCGCGAGCATCGTGATCCCGCGCTCGCTCGCGACAGCGCTGTTCTCGCCGCCGGTGTTCAGAATTGCGCAACGATTGCGTTCGGGCGTCACGCAAGCGCGCCCGGCCGAGGGCTGAGTGTCGTGAGACTCTTCGTCCAGCGCTCCGATGTCGGGGAGTTTCGCCGCCGCTACCGCTGGATGGTGCTGGTCGTCGTGGGCGCCTTCATCACGCTCATCGGCCGGCTCGTGCTGCTCCAGCTCATGGAGGGCGACGTGCATCGCGCACAGGCACGCCGCAACATCGTGCGTGAGGGTTTTCTCGCGACGACACGCGGCGTGATTCGCGATTCACTCGGCCGCGTGCTCGCCGCCAACCGTCCGGCTTACAACGTTTACGTCACGCCCTCGCGTCTCGAGATGGAAAAGGCATGGCCGCTCCTCGCGCGGCTGATGCACCTCGACGAAGCCGAGAAGACGGCGCTCGAGCTAAAGATCAAGGAACGGCGCGGGCTCGACGCCAAGGATCGCCGCCGCCAGCAGCAAATCCTCGTCAAGGTGGACATCGATCGCGACGCGGTCGCGTACCTCGAGACGCACGAACGAGAGCTCGACGGCGTCGAAGTCGCGCCCTCGCCCGTGCGCTACTACCCGTACGGCGCCCTGGGCGCTCACGTGATCGGCACCATGCGGGAGGTGAATCGCGAAGAGCTCGCCTGGCTCGGCGACCGCGGCTACCGCGCGGGCGATCGCACGGGCGCGATCGGCATCGAGCGGCGCTGGGAAAGCTATCTGCGCGGCCAGCGCGGCATGCGCAAGACCGTGCGCGGCGCGGGACGGCGGCTGGACCCCGCGCAGCTCGAGGCCAAGTACCTCGAAGAGCCGCGGCGCGTCGAGCCCATCCCGGGGCGCGACATCTCGCTCACGCTCGACATCGAGCTCATCGAGTCGATCGAGCGCGCCATGCACGGGCAGCTCGCGGGCGCGGCCGTCGTCGTCGACGTGCGCACGGGCCGCATCCTCGCGTTGCTCTCGAAGCCGAGCTTCGATCCGAACGTCGTATCGGGCGGGCAGGGCATCAAGGCGGTGAGCGACGCGTACACACGGCTCTACGCCGACCCGCTCAAACCGACGCTCGACAAGACCATCTCCGCGGCCTACCCGCCAGGCTCCACGTACAAGCCGTTCACCGCGCTCGCCGGTCTCGCCGAGGGCCTGGTCGATCCCAAGGCAGAAATCGATTGTCACGGCGGGTTCGAGTACGGCAAGCGCTACTTTCGCTGTACCGGCGTGCACCGGCGCGTGAACCTGCGCAGCGCCATCGTCCAGTCGTGCAACACGTACTTTTACGAGCTCGGCTCGCGCATCAGCATCGATCGCCTGGCCTCGATCGGCCTCGATTTCGGCTTCGGTGTCCGTACGGGCATCGGCGTGAATCCCGAAGCGCGCGGCCGCATGCCGACGCGCGGCTGGTACACGCGCCGCTACAAGGAGGCCTTCCGCGGCGGCTTCACCGTGCTCTCCGCGATCGGTCAGGGCGCGACCACGGTGACGGTGCTGCAGCTCGCGCTCGCGTACGCCGCGCTCGCCAACGGCGGCACCGTGTACCAGCCGCAGGTCGTCCGCAGCATCGAGACCAGCGACGGCACGGTGATTCAAGAATTTCCGCCGCGCGTCCGGCGCATGGTCAAGCTCGATCCGGCGCACCTCGGCATGGTGAAGAACGCCATGCAGGGCGTGACGAGCGAGAAGCACGGCACGGGTTACGGCGGCCGCATCCCGGGCGTCGATCTCGCCGGCAAGACCGGCACGGCGCAGGTGAGCCACGTCACGCCGCGCAGCGTCGACCCCCAACGCGAGTGGTACTTCAACCGAGATCACGCCTGGTTTGCGGGCTACTCTCCGGCGGCCTCGCCCGAGATCGCCATCGTCGTCCTCATCGAGCACGGTGGCGGCGGCGGCAAGAACGCCGTGCCCGTCGCCATGCGCGTGGTCCGTGACTGGCAAAAGCTCAAGGAAGATCGGCTAGCGGCGCGCGGGACGGGGTCGGCCACGACGCCCGCTGGCTCGGGCAAGGGCAGTCTCTGATGGCCCGCGATCACATCACGGCACGCGGCGGCCCGAGCATCGACATGCCGCTCTTGCTCGCCATCATGGCGATCATCACGCTCGGCCTCGTCAATCTGTACAGCGCGACCAGCGTTTATGCCGACGATGCTCAGCGCGCGACGCTCGCCGACATCTACGTGTCGCAAATCTATTGGATCGTCGTCGGCACGCTGCTGGCCATTCTCGTCGCCTCGATCGACTACCGCAGCCTCGATCGGCTCGCGATGGTCGCGTATTTCGGCGGTCTGGTCGCGCTCGGCCTCGTGTTCGTCGTCTCGCGCAGTATCCGCGGCGCGTCGCGCTGGATCGCCATCGGTAGCTTCAATTTCCAGCCCAGCGAGTTCATGAAGATCGTGCTGATCCTCGTGCTCGCGCGCTACCTGCACAACGACTCCAAGGTCGAACCGCGCACGCTCGTGGATCTCGTGCGACCGGCGCTCATCACGGCCGTGCCCGTCGTGTTCGTGATGGCGCAGCCGGACCTCGGCACGGCGCTCATCTACATGCTCACCGCCGGCTCGATGATCGCGATGACGCGCATTCGCACGCGCAGCGTCCTCACGCTGGTCGCGATGGCGGGCGTCTCCGTCCCACTCGCCTGGAATTTCGTGCTGCTCCGCTACCAGAAGGACCGCATCACGAGCTTTCTGAACCCCGAAAACGACACGACGGGCTCCGGCTGGCACGCCTTCCAGTCGCAAACGGCCATCGGCAACGGCCAGCTCTTCGGCGAGGGGTTCATGCAGGGCACGCAGAACCAGTTTCGTCTCTTGCCCGACCAGTTCTCGGATTTTCCCTTCGCCGTCTTTTGCGAAGATTGGGGCTTCGCGGGCGCGGTCCTACTGCTCGGCCTCTATTGCTTTGCGTGTATTTGGGCGATCCACGTGGCATCGCAAGCAAAAGACCGCTTCGGCGCCGCGCTCGCGATCGGCGTCGGGGCGAACCTGTTTTGGCACGTCGTGCTCAACGTGGGCATGGCGGTCGGCCTATTGCCGGTCGTGGGCGTGACGCTGCCGCTATTTTCCTACGGCGGCTCGAGCGTCGTCACGATGATGGTCGGCCTCGGGCTCCTGATGAACGTCAGCATGCGGCGCTGACCGCTGCCTCAGCGGCGGCGCTTTTTTTGCGCCTGCGCCGCCCCGGTGAACAAGTTCGCCAGCGTCGAGGTGAGCGTCGCGCCGAGCTCGTTCGCCGACGTGCCGAAGACGTGGCCTGCGCGCGGAAGCGGACCGTCGAGCCAGAGCGAGGTCAGTCCGTGTACCGCCGACCAGGCCGTGAGCACGAGCGGCTTGGGATCGCCCGACGGAGCCAACCCTGCCGCTTGAGCCTCGAGGATGGACGTTGTGAGCGCGTCGAGCGCGGGAGCGGACGACCTGGCGACCTTGCCCGCTTCGCTCTGCGCGGCGAGCTCCGGCCGGAACATGAGCTTGAAGCGCGCCGGCGACTTCAGCGCGAAGCGGACGTAAGCGAGTCCACACGCCTCGAGGCGCGCGCGTGCGTCGGTCGCTCTGGCACGCGCTTCCGTCATGTCGCGGGCGAGCTCAGCGAAGCCGTCTTCGGCGATGGCTGCGAGCAGGCTCCCCCGGTCCGCAAAGTGATGGTAGGGCGCGCTGTGACTCACGCCGGCGCGTCGAGCGACGGCGCGCAGGCTCAAGCCGCCGACGCCTTGCTCCTCGATGAGTGAAAGGCTCGCCGCGATCAAGGCCCGGCGCAGATCACCATGGTGGTAGCGGTCGCGCTTCGCCATCCCCCGGGGCTTTTACGTCGGGCGCAGCTGGCTGGCGGCAAAGATTAGATCTTGACGCTGTCCACATCGGCCCAATCTGGTCGGTGCCCAGATTGGATATCCCTGGATTGCGGGCAGCACTGAGGAGAGAACATGAGCATATTCAAACACTTGTCGCGCCTGGCCACGATCGGCGCTCTCTTCGCCGTGGTCGCCGGCTGTGGCACGCCGCCACCGAAGCCGCCGCTCACGGATCAGCGTCCGCTGTCGTCGCTGCTGCGCGCCGCGGCGTATCCGAACTCCGACTCCTTGCTCGTGCTCGTCACGATGCAGCAGCTGATGGCCCTGCACCGCGAATGGGAGGGCTATCGCTACTTCGGCCGGCTCGCGGCGGAGCAGCCGGCACGGCGGGCTTTCTTTCGCGCGCTCGAAGGCACGATGCAAGCGCGTGTCGCCGGCGACATTCCGATTTGGCGGCGCGTCGCGTGGGTACAAGACGCGATCGCCAAGCTCGACGAGGGCGCCGCAGCCGACCCGTCGCTCGGCCGCTTCGCGCGGGGCCTCGTCTTGGCGGAGTTGCCCGCGCGCTTCCACAAGACCGAGCAAGCGATCCGGGATCTCGAAGCCTGTCTCGAGCACCCGCTCGCGCTGCCGCTCGGGTTAGAGCGCGGGCTTTACCGTGGCCTAGCCGCCGCGTATCGCACGGCCGGCGACGACATACGCTCGAAAGCCATGCTCGCGCGCGCCGGGCTCGAATCGCTCGACGATCCAACGGCGCCGCGCGTACTCGGTGATCTCTCGGTCGACGGCACACGCGGTTTTCGCTTCGGACAGAAACGACTCGTGCGGGAGGCGGAGAACGTCTACGTCGCCGAAGGCTTCGATTTCGCGAATATCGGCTTCGTGATCGCGCCGTCCTTCGTCGTCGCGATCGACGCCGGCACGACCGAGGAAACGGCGCGCGAGGCCGTGCTGGCGCTGCGCCAAGTGACGCGCGCGCCCATCAAATACGTGATCTTGACGCACGGACACTGGGATCACGTCGGTGGGCTCGCCGCGGTGCGCGAGCCGGGCAGCACCGTCATCGCGAGCTCGGGGTTCGAGGCGGAGCTCGCGCGTGCGCGCAGCTATCACCCGCCGTTTCGTTACTTCTTCGGCACGGGCACGACGAAGCTCGACGTGAAACCCGATCGCATCGTCACGGCCCCTGAATCGCTCGCGGAGGACGGTCTCGATTTGGTCATATCGCCGGCGCCGAGCGGCGAAACGTCGGACGCGCTGTTCGTGGAAGACAGGAAACACGGACTCTTGTTCGTGGGTGACGCTTTCATGCCCTACGTGGGCGCGCCTTTCGTCGCCGAGGGATCGCCCGAGGGCTACCTCGCGGCAATCTCGCGAGTGCTCGAGCTTCACCCGCGGCGGTTGCTCCACGGTCATATCCCGCTGACGGCAATCTTCACGCTCGCGGCCATGCCGGGCTTACGCGACGCCATGGGCGCGCTCTACGAGCGGAGTGTCGCCGCGGCGCGCGCGGCGCGGCCGCTGGCCGAGCTCTTGCACGACGACTTCTTGCCGGACACGTTGCGCGACGCGCCAACCGCCGTGCAGCCGTATTTGGTCGCGCGCGATACGTTCATTCAACGTGTCTACGCCGAGCACGCGGGCTATTGGGCCTCGAACGGCGACGGGATCGAGCACTTCACGCGCGCCGAATGGGCGAGCGCGCTCGAGCTCATGGGCGGTGGCGGCGATGGCGGATTCGCGCAGAGCGCCGAAGAGCTCGAGCGTCGCGGTGACGCCGCGCTCGCGCTCGAAATGGCCGAGCTCGGACTCAGCCGCTACCCGGCGAGCCCTCGCCTCGAGCGGAGCCGAGCTCGCGCGTTGAAGACGCTGCGCGAGACGTACGCACAGACCAATCCTTTCCGCTTCATCGTGTATTCGGAGTGGGCAGGTAAGGCCCTGAATCCCGTCGCGCCGCACGCCATCGAAGGTAAGCCGTGACGACGCGTCACTCGCCGTCCACTCATTCCGGCAGCGGGATGCGTTCGTTCGCGTCGGTCGGGATCACGGGGAAGCGCTCTTCGCGCCAGTCACGTTTGGCGCGTTCGAGCCGCTCCGGGGAGCTCGCGACGAAGTTCCAGTACAGAAGCCGCGTGCCGGGCAGCTTTTGGCCGCCGAGCAGCAGCAAGCGCGTCGGTTCGAGCGCCGTAAGCTGCGGCAACGCTCCGCGATGGATGACGGCGAGCTGCCCGGCCGTCACCACCGAGCCCTCGCACGCGAGCGCGCCTTCGAGCACGTAAACACCGCGCTCTTCGTGTTCGGCGTCGAGCCGCAGGGTACGCTGCGCCTCGAGCCGCCCGTGTACGCACAGCGTCGGCGAAAGAACCGCGGTGGGCGCGCGGACGCCGAAGGCGGAGCCGGCGAGCACGTCGAGCGTGATGCCCGGCTTCGTCACGCGCGGGATCGTCGCCTGCGGGTGATGCTCGAAGCTCGGCTCGCGCTCGGCGTGCTCGGGCGCGAGCGCGGACCAAATCTGGACGCCGTGCACGCGCGCCCCCGCTTGCCGGCTAGCGGGGGTGCTGCGTTCGGAGTGGACCACGCCGCGCCCCGCGATCATCCAGTTGACGTCCCCAGGACGAATCACCTGCTCGGATCCCAAGCTGTCACGGTGCACGATCTCGCCGTCGAACAGGTACGAAAGCGTGGCGAGCCCGATGTGCGGATGCGGCCGCACGTCGATGCCGGCGCCCGGCGAGAGCGTGCGCGGCCCCATGTGGTCGAGAAAGGTGAACGGCCCGAGCTCGCGGCGTGTCCGCCATGGCAACACGCGTCGGACGGCGAAGCCGCCGAGGTCACGTTCGCGCGCGGGGATCACGAGCTCGATGGCCGGCTCGAGGTTCGCTCGCTCCTCGGCGTCGATGCCGAGGGTCCAGGACGGCGGGTCACTCGCCGGAAAGGACTCGGCCAGTGTTTCGTCGATCAGCGCGTCGCCCGTGAGGGCACGCTCGGGTGTGGTCGGCGCTTGCGGGTGGCTCATCGCAGACTCCGCGCGGAGTCTACCAGCTCTGAGCCCGCGCGCCGGGAGCGGCCAGGAGCGCCCTCAGTCGACCTTGAATAGGTCGTCCAAGTCCTCTTTGGTGAGCATTTTCTCGCCGCCCGCGTCTTCGCTCAGGACGGAGCTCACGAGGTCCTTCTTCCGCTGCTTGAGCTGCAGGATCTTCTCTTCGATCGTCCCCGCGGCGACCAAGCGATAGACGGTGACGACCTTCTTCTGCCCGATGCGGTGCGCGCGATCGGAGGCCTGATCTTCCACGGCCGGGTTCCACCATGGGTCGAAGTGAATGACCGTGTCGGCCGCCGTCAAATTCAGGCCAGAGCCGCCTGCCTTCAGGCTGATCAAAAAGACGGGGATCGTCGGATCGGCTTGGAAGCGATCGATACGGTCCTGACGGTCCATCGTGCTGCCGTCGAGGTACTCGTAGCGGATCTTGTCCTCGTCGAGCGACTGCGCGATGAGCTTCAGCATCGTGACGAATTGGCTGAAGATGAGCACCTTGTGGCCGCCGGACTCGACCTCTTCGACGAGCTCGCGCAGAGCCGAGAGCTTGCCGCTGTCGTCGTGACTGAACTCGCGCGGTAGGCCGAGCAGGCGCGGATCGCAAGCTGCCTGACGTAGCTTCGTGAGGCCGGCGAGGATGTGGAGCTGGCTCTTTGCCAAGCCCTGGCGCTCGACCTCGCCCATGACCTGCGCGCGCACTTCCCGCAAGACCTGAAGGTAGATGGCCTTCTGGTCGGGCACCATGTCGATGAGCTTGTCGACTTCGAGTTTTGGCGGCAGATCCTTTGCGACCTCGGTCTTGGTGCGGCGAAGAATGAACGGGTGAATCACGGCCCGCAGGCGCGCGGCGCGCTCGGAGTTGCCCTGTTCGATGGGACGCGCGTAGCGCTCTTCGAACTTCTGCAGGCTGCCGAGCATGTTGGGACTCACGAAATCGAAGATCGACCAGATTTCGGAGAGGCGATTTTCGATGGGCGTGCCCGTGAGGGCCAGGCGATGCTGGGCGTTGAGCTCCTTGGCGGCTTGCGCCGTCGCGCTCATCGGATTCTTGATGCCCTGCGCCTCGTCGAGGATCGCGTAGTCGAGGCGGAGCTCTTTCAAGAGGTCGATGTCGCGGCGCAGGAGCGCGTAGCTCGTGATGATGACGTTCGAGCTCTCGAGCTCGTCGGCCTGCTCCTTGCGGCCCGCGCCGTGCCAGAGCGCGGTCGTGAGCGAGGGACCGAAACGTTCGATCTCGCGCATCCAGTTCGACACGACGCTCGTCGGCGCGACGATGAGCGCTCGCAACGCCTCGTCCTTCTTTTCCGCCTTGAGCGAGAGCAAGAGCGCAATCGTTTCGATGGTCTTGCCGAGACCCATGTCGTCGGCGAGCACGCCGCCCGAGCCGAGGTCGTGGATGAAGCGGAGCCAAGAGAGGCCCTGCTCCTGATAGGGACGCAGCGTCGCCTTGAGGCTCTTCGGCTTCTTGACGGGTTTGATCTCGTCGATCGACTCGAGCTTCTTGAACAGCTCCTTGGCGCCGGCCGTGATCTGCGAGGCGTTGACGTGCTCGAGCAGCTCCTGCACGCGGCCGGCTTGAGAGAGCGGGATCTTGCCGGACTTGCCTGCGGCGGTGATGAGCTCGATCTCGCGATCGAGCATGCTCTGCACGCGCGCCGCGTCGATGGGCGCAAACGAGTTGTCCGAGAGCCGCACGTATTTTTTGCCCTCGCGCAGACAGCGTTCGAGCTCGTCGCGGTCGACGCCCACGCCCTCGCTCTCGTAGGCGACCTTGACGCTGAGCCAGTCGACGCCGCTCGAGACGCGCGCGTTCATCATGATGGGCTTGCCGCGCACCTGCGTGCCGACGAACTCCTCCGGCACGTAGAGGTCCCATTCCTCGGGCAGCGCGCCGACGCCCTCCGACCAGAACGCGATCGCGGAGTCGCCGTGCGCGACGAAATGCTGGCCGCTCTCGTCGGGCTCGAGGCCGAGCTCGAGCAGCTTCTCGACGGCGCTCTGCTGCGCGACGATGTCGCAGCGGATGCAGCGCGCGCGCTTCTGCCCCTCGCGCGGCGGCAGGATCATGACGGGCGGCGAGATGCCGTCGGCGCGCACCTCCACTTCGAGATCGCCGTAAACGGCCTTGAGCTCGACCTCGACCTCGGTGAGCGAGCCGCCCGCGCGCATGCGGAACGTCGGCTCCATGTCGGCCACGTCGGCGACCTGCGACAAGTCCGGCAGCTGCGCGCCGATTTCGATGGCGACCTTCGGCAGCCCGTACGTGATCATGCCCACGAGCTCCGACGCGGGCTCGGCGATCGTCGGGCTGCGCAGCAAGCGGCGTAGGGCGGCGGGTGAAACGCGCGGATCGAGCGGGCGCGCCACGCCGTCGCTCGTGTCGATGTGCCAGCCGGGAGCGCCTTCGAACCAACCGCCGCTCGTGAGCTGGAAGCGACGCCCGTCGCTGCGCTCGAACGTCACCTTGGCGACGATGGTCTCGGCGCCCACGAGCTCGAGATCGAAGCGCGGCCGCAGCGGTTCGTCGACGAAGCGGAGCTGCATCAGCGCCGGCTCGAGCAGCACGCGCCGCTCGCGCACGAGCGGCAAGAGCTCGGCCGCGTCTTCACCGCGGATGTCGACCGCAGGGTGACGCGGATTGCCGCTCTCGAAGCGTGAAAGCACGCGGAGCGCCGCGCGATCGGCGGTCGGCGTGAGCGCTTGCCAGCCGAGCGCGTCGCTCGGCAAGAGCGGGCGCCGGTTGTCGACGTCGAGCACCGTGACGGTGAGCCCGCCTTGGCGCACGTGGACGCGGAATTCGAGCTGGAGCTGGCGCGTGCTGCCGTCCGGCGCGAGCCAGGCGCCGATGCCCGTAGGACGTGCCGTCGCATCGGGCGGCGGCGGGACGTAGTGATTCGTCGTCGGAGGCAGTTGTTGAGTTTGAACGCGCCGGCGGCGATCGCGGCGGCGGCTTGCTTTGCTGCCGTCGAGGCCGTTGGCCCCGTTGTGCTGTTGGGGAGAGTGCATGGGTTGGTGCACGTGCGGCGGGTGCGCCGGGCCGCCGCCGCCGCCGCCTTGTACGGCGGGGTTGCGCGGCAGCGCCGAACGAGCGCGGTTGCGCACCGTGATGAGGAGCGCGGCGACGTGCTTGCAGTGCTGACCCGTCTTCTGGAACGCGGGACACGTGCAGTGCGAAGTGATGCCTTCGCCACCGAGGCGAATGGTGACGGCGTAGGGATCGGGGTCAGAGCCGCGGACCTTGCCGGCGGCTTGGGCCTCGTTCACATCGACGTCTTCGACGACTTTGCGCTTCTCGTAGTCGAGGCCGCGCAGGAAGGTGCGGGCCCCCAGTAGGCGGCGCAGGCCGCGATCCGAGAGCGTAGAAAGAGCGTCAGCTAGTGAGGACAAGGCTCGTTGCCGGTCGATGAATGCCGAGCCCGGACGGGCGGCGTTTTCATAGGAAGAAGGTTCTTGCAAGGAGAGCGAATGAAGCAGCGATCGCTGCTGCAATGCAGGCTGCCGGTTCGACAGCGCTGCCTAGGATTTCGGCTAACGCGCTACCGGTGACCGAGGCCGCATGGGTGACGGGATCTCCCTCGGGACGGTTGGCGCGGCGCGCGCCGGCCAAAACCGCACGCGCTCCGTCCACCGCGAGCGCGACCCCCAGGGCAGTCACCGCGGCCCCCGCAACGAACGCTGCGAGAGTCCCGGCCGCCAGCCGAGGGCCTGCATCTCGATACACGAGCCGGAGAGCGATGCCAAGCAGAACCGGTCCCAAAAGGACCGAGGCAGCTCCCGACGCCGCGCCTCCGATTCCTAGCCGCCCCGCGAGCTCTTCGCAAGTCCGATAACTCGGTAGGCGGTCCTCCGCGGGCGATTCGGGGGTTTTCGTTCCCAGCTGTCGCTCGACTTCGACCGCGACTTCGCGTGATGCCCGGGCCGAACGGCGCGCCGCCAAACCGGCCGCGAAAAGCACGAGCCCTACGCCGAACAGCGTCGCCCAGGCGTCGCTATTCGTATCGGCGCCCGCAGCGGGTGGGGGGGTGAGGGTCAGTGCAGCCGCGAGTGCCGCGAGTCCTTGGGTGAGCGTGAGGGCGCCACGGCCGACAGCGCTCGGTAGCTTGATCGACTCGGCGACACGCTGCAGACGAGCCGCCGTTTCGCCCTCGACACCTGCCATCTGCGCGACGGCTCGCGCCGTTTCGAGCAGGCCCGCGGCCGCGTCGACGGCGAGAGCGTAGGGGGACCAAACCATGGCCGCAAAGAGTGAGAGCGAGAGCGCGAGCCGAGCTCCGCCGGGTACGTTGCTCGCGGTTCCGGCGGTTTGCGCGACGAGCGCGGTGCCGCCGACGAGCACGAGCACCAGCGCCGAAAGGCCGAGGCCGAAGCCGAGCGCAGCGGCCTGCGGCGCGAACGCGCCCACGCCGAATCCGTCGAGCGCCTCGCGCAACGCGCCGCGCCGCCGCGCGAACGCACGCGCAGTCGCCGAAGCTGCCGCCGCTCCGCCGACGAAACCCGCCACGCCTGGCAAACACCAACCTAACCACGACTCTGGATAAAGCCAGTAGCCGGCACCGAGCAGCCCGACGAGCCACACACCCGCCGCGCATGCCTGCCCACGCACGAGCGCCGGCAGCGCGCCTTGAGCTTCGAGCGCGCGCGCGACGAACAACCCCGCGCCGTTGGCGACGAGCCCGAAACCCCAGAGCAGCAGCGGAAACGCTACGAAGCGCAGCTCGGCGGGCTCGCTCGTGCCCGAGCCGAGCGCGAGCCAAAGGCTCGCTACCGTCGCAAGCGACGCGGCGCCGAAAAGACGCGCACTCAGCGCGCCGTGCTCGAGGCGTTCCCCGACGAGGCTCGCGACGAGCGCGGGGTTGTGCGTGATGTGTCGCGCCACGTTCGCGTCGAGGAGCTCGCCGCGAAGCTCGCCGGCGCGCGCCGACGTGGCGTACGCACCGCACGTCACGTGCAGCCAGAGCGCGACCAGGACGGCGCCGACCGCGTAGCCCGGCAGGCACAGCGCCGAGCGCTGCGCGATCTCACCCGCGCTCGCGCCCACGTCGCCGTGGTGAATCCAATAGCCGACACCGAGCAGACCGAGCGCACCGAGCACGCCGAGCGCTTGCGCGGTGACGCCCGTCGCTCCAGCGCTGCGCAGTCCCGTCGTGAGCGCCAGATCGAACTGCGTTCCCGCGCGAGTGACCGCCGCGGTGATCGCGCGACCGCCGAGCCACGTGGCTGCGAGCGCCGTCGCCATGGCGAGCGCGGCGCCGAGCACCATGCCGGCCGCTCCAGCGACGCCGGCCGCCGCGTGCCCCGCTGCGGCGCCTCCAGCCAGCAACAGGCCGAGCAGCACGCCGAAGAAAGCGCCGAACCGGGCGAGCGCGCGCAGCAAGAATGCGCGCGCCGCCCGCTCGAGCGCCCTGACGACGCGCACGACCTGCGGCGTGCTCGGCGCGCCGAACGCCGCGCGCGCGAGGGCAGAGCCGAGCAGGAGCCCGCCGAGCTCCAGCAAGAAAATGAGCGCCAGCTCCATCGAAAGACCCCGCGTTCAGTACCCGAGGCGAGTACCGAAGGGCTAGGCCTTAACGACCGGCCACGCCGAGGGCGGGTGCGCGAGCCGCCCGCGAGGGACGAGCGACTCAGCTGCCGAGCGTCTTCGACTGCATCACCATCAGGTGATACTTGCCGAATTCGCTCTGACCGAGCGTGAAGAGCACCTCGATGAACAAGCGGTAGGGGGTGCCCTTATCGGCGATGATGATCGCTTCGGAGGTGGAGGGGTCGAGACCCTTGGCGCGCCGGAGCGCCACGTCCGTACGGCGCGCCGTCTGCAGCACGTTGCCGAGCGGCACGATGTAGAGATCGTTCGGACCACCGCGCTTGTTTTGCGCGCCCACGCCCGTTTGCGCCTGCGATTCCCGGCCCGGGAGCGCCAAAATCTTCTGATCGCCGACGAGGATCTGCGTCTTGGAAAGCGTGACGGTGACGCCTTCTTGATGCGGATCCGTGCGCGCCACGGAAGTCGGCAAGCGCAGATCGTCGCTCTGCGGGATGGCGTTGCTCGACTCACCCAAGCTCTTCAACAAAAAGACGAGGATGATCGTCATGATGTCGAGCATGGCCGTGATGTTGAGGAAGTTTACCTCCGGCTCATTCGCGTTTCGGCGAATCGCTTTCCGGAGCTCCGCCTTGTAGCGGACGATCGTGCTTCCTCCGCCGCCTGCGGCGCCACCTGCGGTCACTGGTTGTGTCACGCCCACCTCGTCATCGCGGCACCTTGAAATTGACGTTCTCGAAGAGCGGCACGCCCGTCGCCGTGCGACGGAGCGCGTCGATCACGTTGATGAGGATCTGGTACTCCGTACCGGGGTTTGCGGTGATGTAGGCCTGATCCTCGTCCTCGAACTTTTCCTTGAGCTTGGTCGCGCAGGCGGTGAGCGCGGCGTAGTCGTACTTGCCGCTGCTCATGGGTATCGCGATGCCGGGCCCGGGACCGGAGCACCCGGGCGCGATGTTGCCGCCCGACGCCTTGAGCGAGAAGCCGTCGTTCACGATGAAGACGGTGAGGTTCAGCGCCTCCGACTGGATCTGGCTGCGGACGCCAGACGACTTACCGGAAGGGGGCGTGGTCTCGATGCTCGACGTGAACGTCACGGCGACGGTCGCGAGCACGAAGATCAGGATGTTCACGATGATGTCGAGGAACGGCACGATGTTGAGCTCGCCTCCCTCCTCGTCGGGATCGAGCTCGCGCGGCTGGCTCAGCCGCCGAATCTTGCCGCGCTGGGCCGCTGTGAGCTGGTCGGACATCGCCGTCAGCGTACGTGCTTCAGCTCGGACGCTGACCGATGGTCAACAGATTGAAGGTGCGTTCCATCGTCGATTCGAGGTCGTGCTGAATCGCCTTGGCGCGCGTGTGCAGGATGATGTGCGTGATCATGCAAAACACGGCGATGCCCAGACCGAGCGCCGTGTTGTACATGGCTTCCGCGATGCCGTTCGACAGCAAGCGCTGCTTGTCGGCTTGCGATAACCCTGCCTGAGAGATCGCGCTGAAGGTCGCGATGAGGCCGCTCACCGTGCCGAGCAGGCCGATGAGGGTCGCGATGTTGGCGAGAGACCAGAGGGCGCCGACGCGCTTCTCGGCCTGAGGTTTGAGCTCGGACAGACGCTCGCTCAAGGCGGCGTCAATCTCGTCGGGACCCTTGTTCGCGTGGGTGAGACCCGACTTGACGAGCTGGAGAATGGGGTAGTCGCTCGCCTCGCAGAGCTTGATCGCCCGGTCGATGTTGCCCGCCTGAACGAGCTTTTTGACCTGGGCGAAGAATTCCTTCGAGTTGACGCGGTAGCGCGTGAGCTGGAAGGCAAACCGCTCGATCACCAGCGTGAGCACGACTGCCGAGGTGCATAGGTTCAGCACCATGAAAGTCGGATTGTGCCGAAACGCTTCGACTAGTTGGCTTGAACCACCGGTGCCTTCGGCCGCTAGGAGCAAAAGCTGCATTCCCCGTGTCCCTTTCCTCGAGGACGATTTTCTTCGGTCATTTGCGTTAGCGAGAGCATCTCCCGCTACGACGAGGGCACTATAGCCGCCCGTGCTTTCAGCAAGCAAGAGCGCGTCGCTCTGAGGTTTTTTGCGGATGGGAGGCCGGACGCACGCGCGGGTGGTCGTGCGTCGGAGCTTGCCCCACACGCGTCGCTTTCGCCTCGCCCGCGCGGTTATCGAAGTGACGTGCCGTCGTGGCGCGTCGTCGCTGCCGGCCGTCGGCTTGCGCGTCGCGCGAGCGGCTTGGTTTCGCGTCGAAGAAGGGCTTGGAAATTTGTGCTCGCGTTCGATTTCAATCGCGAATGCGTTCCGGACCCAATCTCTCTTGACTGGCTGGGTTCCACTCAGCAAGATGGCGCCGTCCAGTACCGCCGTAACGCGGGAACGGGTGTCCGAGGCTCAACAAGAAGCCGCCAGTCTCAAATAGTGTCCCGAGAGCCCGAACGGCATGCGTGGACGCTCAGATGAGCCGGGCGGGCGGAAGGTAAACGAGAAATGTCTGATCTGTGGCATCACTATCAAGCGGGTGGCTGGGCCATGTGGCTCATTCTGTTCTGGCTGGTTTGCTCGATCGCGACCATCGCCGAACGCAGCGTCTTCCTCTTCGGCGCGTCCATCAATAAGGACGTGTTCCTGGCGACGATGCAGAAATGCATCCTCGCGGGCGACGTCGCCAAGGCCGTCAAGATGTGTTCGGCAGCCAACGCGCCCCTCGCGCGCATCGTCCAGGCCGGTCTCGTCAAAGTGAACCGCCCCGACGAAGAAGTGCAGGCGGCGATGGACGAAGGCGCTCTCCGCGAGATGCCGAAGATCACCAAGCGCACGGGCTTCCTCGCGCTCTTCGCGAACCTCGCGATGCTCTGCGGCCTCTTCGGTACGATCGTCGGCCTGATCAAGGCGTTCGGCGCCGTCGGTGGCGAATCGGTCGATCCGAGCCAGAAGGCACGCATCCTCGCCGAAGGCATCTCGGAAGCGATGAACTGCACGGCGTTCGGCCTGATCTCCGCGATCACGGCGCTCGTCGGCTTCGCGTTCTTGAACGGCAAGACCCAGGGCATGGAAGACGACATCAACGAGGCGTCGGTCACCGTGCTGAACCTCGTCGTGGCGAACCGCCAGAAGGTGAACCTCCAGGGTCTGGAGGGCTGATCCGACCGAGCTTCGGTCGACACCCGAGCACCGGCCCGAACCTCCACTCCGCGAGATTCGGGTCCGGTGCCCCTGTTCCTGATTGTTTTTTGAAGAAGAAGAGGAAGGCGTTCCATGGCTGGCATTGATGTAGGTGGTCACGGCGGAAAGCGTTCCACGAACCACGAAATTCCCCTGATCCCGTTCATCGACTTCCTCCTCTGCCTCGTCGCGTTCCTGCTCGTCACGGCCGTGTGGTCGCAGATGGCGCGCATCAACGCCGACGCGCGCGTCCCCGGTCCGCCGCAGCCGGACGAGCCCAAGGATCCGCCGAAGGAGAAGCAGCTCCACGTCGAGATGAAGGGCGACACCAAGTTTCAGCTCGTGTGGAAGGAAGGCAACACCGTCGTCAACACGATCGACCTCGATCGCAAGGCGGTGCCCGTCGGCAACCAGGGCGACTATCGCTTCCCCGATCTCGCGAAGAAGATCAGCGACGAGTGGAACGCCAACGGCGCCCATCGCGCGGCGAGCGACGCCAAGCTCGACCAAGCCGTGCTCCACACCGACAACTCGACGCCGTTTTCGGACGTGATCGCCGTCATCGACGCGATCTACACGCCCAAGCGCGATCTCACGTGGGGCGGCAAGACGGAAAAGCTGCCGGCCTTCAACGTGACGTTCGCGGTCAACTGAGGATTCATGTCGGAAAAAGCCCTCTCTCGCTTCGTCCAGCCGATCGCCGTGCCCGGCCGCCGGCTCTTGCACCACATTCCGCTCGCGTTCGTGCGCAAGAAGGTCGCAGGCGGCGGCGGTCGCTCGGTCAACTCCGAGATCCCGCTGATCCCGTTCATCGACTTCTTGCTCTGCATCGTGCTGTTCCTGCTCGCGAGCTTCTCGGCGAGCGGTGAGCTACCGATCGACAAGACCATCAAGCTGCCGAACGCCGAGAACGTCATCGACATGACGGACGCGCCGATGTGCGCCATCACCGGCACGCAGATCTTGGTCGACGGCTCGCCCGCAGGCAGCACGCGCGTCATCGAAGAGGCCAACCGCCTCCAGCGCGTGGAAGAGCTCTTCAACATTCTCAAGAACAAGCGCGAGCTCTGGAAGCAACTGAACCCCGGTAAGGATTTCCCGGGTGTGATCGTGCTCCAGGTCGACCGTAAGGTTCAGGCGCTCGTCGTGAAGAGCGTGTTCCAGACGGCCGCCTTCGCCGGTTACCCGAACGTGAGCTTCATGGTCGGGCGGCTCGGCAAGCAATAAGTGCCGGCATTGCGGCAGTAGCCGGAGTGGCGACTCCGCGCAGAGACGTAGGCGTCCGCGAGCGCGGGCTGCCATCGGTCAACCAGGCCAAGGCGGAGCAGCGCCGCGCGGTCGTGTTCGGTCGGGTACGCCTGAGCGGCGTGCCCCCGCACTTCTGGCTCTGGTCGCTCACGGCGATCGGGCTCTTCATGGTCGTCTATTGGCGCATCGCCGAGGGACACCTCGAGAGCCTCAAGGCGCAGGTGATGGCCAAGCAGCGCGCCGTCGCCCGCACGATCGGTCCCTCGATTTTGCCGTTTCGCGACAAGATCGAGGGGTGGACCACGGAGCTCGCTGGGCCGTACCTGGGCGATCGCGTGACGCCGGGCGCGCCATACGAGGAGATCCGCCAGAGCCCCGGCGTGTACCTGCGGCTTCGCCTCGCGAACGCGAAGACGGCCAAAGACATCCGCAAGGCGGCACGCGCCTCACTCCACGACGGGTTCACGTCGTGCATGTTCCTGCACAAGGACGCCGGCGATCCGACGCAGGGCCCCGCGTGCCGCACGACCTCCCAGTGCTCGCCGGGCAAGCTGTGCAACGAGTGGAACGTCTGCGCCGATCCGCCGATCCCGTACAACATGCGGCTCGCCTACCGCACGCTGCGCGTGCTCTCGAACGATTGGACGGACGAGCTTCACGGCGCGACGAGCGAGCTTGCCGTGAGCGCCTACGATCGCGACCTCGACAGCGTCACGCGCTACGACGTGCGGATCGCGGCCGAAATCCTCGCGCGCTCGAAGTACTTCACGCTCGTGCTCGACCAGGAGCCGGCGGACGGCCTGCCGAAGGAGCTGCCCGACGCGGGCGAGACGCCCGAGGAACGCGTGCAGCGCGTGGGGCACCCGGCGCGCGTGGGTATTTGGGACCTGTCCGACGGGCATCAAGTCTTGCGCCTGCGTTCGGACGCGGCGGGTGACTTCGTGGCCATGGGCCGGCGCAAGGCGCAACCGCCCGAAATTCTGGCGGCCGAAGCGCGCCAGGTGAACGGCTGCACGCTCGCGCTCGCCGTGCGCGCAGCCCTCGGCCACGACGAACGTTAGTTCAGGAGCTTCGGGCCACCCGAGGTCGCGGCCTTGGGGGGCCGGCCCTGCGCGTCGAATTTCAGCGCCTGACCGTCGAAATCGACCGTCACGTGGCCGCCGTGCTCCAGGTCGCCGAAGAGCAGCTGATCGCCGAGCGGACGCTTCACTTCGTCCTGAATCAAACGACCGAGCGGACGCGCGCCCTGCTCCTTGTCGTAGCCCTTTTCCGCGAGGTACGTCCGCGCGGCGGGGGTGAGCGAGAGCGTCACCTCGCGCTCGGCGAGCTGGTCCCCGAGCTCCTTCATGAACTTGTCGACGACCTTTTCCATCACTTCGGGCGCGAGCGCGTCGAACTGAATGCGCGCGTCGAGGCGGTTCCTGAACTCGGGGCTGAACGTATTGCGCAAGGCGACGTCTTCTTTGCCGCGCGTGTCGCGCGTGCCGAAACCCACGAGGCCGCGCGCGAGATCCTGCGCCCCGACGTTGCTCGTCATGATCAGGACGACGTGCCTGAAATCCGCCTTTTTGCCGTTGTTGTCCGTCAACGTGCCGTGGTCCATCACCTGCAAGAGCACGTTGAACACGTCGGGGTGCGCCTTCTCGATTTCGTCGAGCAGGAGCACGGCGTGCGGCGTCTTAGCGATCGCTTCGGTCAAGAGGCCGCCCCGATCGTAGCCGACGTAGCCGGGTGGCGCGCCGATCAGGCGCGACACCGTGTGGCGCTCCATGTACTCGCTCATGTCGAAACGAATCAGCTCGATGCCGAGCGTCTTGGCGAGCTGGCGCGCGGCTTCGGTCTTACCGACGCCGGTCGGCCCCGTGAACAGGTACGAGCCGATCGGCTTTTCGCGCGGGCGCAGGCCGGCGCGCGAGAGCTTGATCGCCGTCGCGAGCTCGCGCAGGGCGCGGTTCTGGCCGAAGACCACGAGCTCCAGATCGCGCTCGAGGTTCAAGAGGGCGCTCTTGTCGCTCGAGCTCACCTGCTTCGGCGGGATCTGCGCCATGCGCGCCACCACGGCCTCGATGCGCTCGACACCGACCTGAGCGTTCTCGCCGTCCTCGAGCTTGGCGTCAGCGCCGGCCTCGTCGACCAGATCGATCGCTTTGTCCGGCATCTTGCGATCGTGCAGGTGCCGATCGGCGAGCTTGGCGGCCGCGTCGACCGCGTCCGGATCGTAGGTCACGCCGTGGAACTCGGCGTAACGCGGCAAGAGACCGCGCAGGATCTGCATCGTCTCCTCGAGGCTCGGCTCGAGCACCTCGATCTTCTGGAAACGGCGGGCGAGGGCGCGATCGCGCTCGACGTGCGTGCGGTACTCCTCGAACGTCGTCGCGCCGATACAACGCAGCTTTCCGCTCGAGAGCGCCGGCTTCAAGAGGTTCGCCGCGTCGAGCGTGCCGCCGCTCGCCGCGCCTGCGCCGACCACGGTGTGGATCTCGTCGACGAACAGGATCGCGCCCGGCTTCTCGTCCAGCTTCTTCAGCACGGCCTTGACGCGGTTTTCGAAATCGCCGCGGAAGCGCGTGCCGGCGACGAGCGCGCCCATGTCGAGCGCGAAAATCGTGGCGTCGAGCAGCGGCTTGGGCACCTGCTTTTTGACGATGCGATCGGCGAGTCCCTCGACGATGGCGGTCTTGCCGACGCCCGCGTCGCCCACGAAGAGCGGATTGTTCTTCTTGCGGCGGCTCAAGACCTGGATCGCGCGGCGGAGCTCCTTCTCGCGCCCGACGAGCGTCTCGATTTCGCCCGCGGCCGCTCGCTCGTTCAAGTTGACGGCGAAGCGTTCGAGCGGATCGCCCGTGGGCTCGCCCTCTTCGTCCTCGGACTCGTTGCCGCCCGCGCCGGGACTGACCTCGAGCGCGTCGTCGTCGGCGCCGTCTTTGGCGACGCCGTGCGAGATGAAGCTTGCAACGTCGTAGCGCGTGAGCCCCGAGTCGTTCATCGCCTGGACGGCGGGAGAGTCCGCTTCGGCGAAGATCGCGACGAGCACGTTTTGCCCTTTGAGCTCGTCTTTGCCGCTCGATTGCACGTGGATGGCTGCGCGCTGCAGTACGCGCTGAAAGCCGCGTGTCGGCGTCGGCTGTACCGGCGCGTCGCCGGAAATCGGCTTGAACTCCTCGTTCAAGATGCGATCGAGCGAGCGCTTGAGCTTATCCACCTTGCCGCCCGAGCGGCGCACGACGCGCGCCGTCGCTTCGTCGTGGAGCAGGGCGTAAAGCAGGTGCTCGACCGCCATCACGTCGTGACGACGGGCGACCGCTTCGCGCAGGGCGAAGGAGCAGGCAACTTCGACTTCAGCGCTGACTTTCATGGCGTATCCCCGAAACCCTCCGGCTCGGCCGTGCACCTGAGCGGGTGCTGGTGCTCCTTGGCGTAGGCCATGACGGTTGCCGCCTTGGTCTCCGCCACGTCGCGCGTGAACGTGCCCACGATTCCGAAGCCGCGGTGATGCACGTGCAGCATGACCTGGGTGGACTCGGTCTCGTCCAGGTGGAAAAACTTCATGAGCACGTGCACGACGAATTCCATCGTCGTGTAGTCGTCGTTGTGGAGCACCACGACATACTTACGAGGCCGCTCGACCTTTGGTCTCTCCTGAACACCCAGGTCACCCTGGGTGTCGGGTCGAGTCTTCGGCTTGTCCGTTGCCATGCCAGGCTAAATCTTGAGCACGGCGGGTCGGTTTGTCGACCCCCAAGGCGCGACCGCGCCCGAGCCTGCGCGAAGGGCGCGACTTTTCGCGACGCGCGTTTGGGTGAGGAGACGCTCCTTCGCGTTCACCCTCGCGTGAGGGCACGTGCTCGTGAGGAGCTTTCGCTCGACGGAGGCGCTAGGTCGCTTTTTTCGCGGGAGTCTTTGGCTTGGCGGCTTCCGCGTTCTCATGAGCGCGGGCGGCTTCCCAGGCGAGGTTCTTCTTGGCGCGGCGCAGGCGCTGGCGGCGGCGGGTGCGTGGATCTTGCGGAGTTCCCATGTCGTTTTTCGTGTCGTGTGGCGCAGCTACGCGCCGCGAAGGGCGCTTAGATGGTCCAGGTGCTGCCGCCGCGCAAGAGCTTTGCGAGGTCGCCCTGTCCGAGCTTCTCCCGAGCGGCCTTTTGTTGGGCTCTGAGGGTGCCGTCGTAGGTCGGTCGTTGGCTCGCGTGAAGCACGCCGATGGCCACCGGAAACTCCGGGAAGGGCATGCGAGCGAGCAGCTGGCCGAAGGCGGGGTTCGTCTCGTCGTGGACGAGCACCTCGGAGAGCGCCACGCCGCCGTCCCCGACGGTGACGACTTCGAGCGCAAGCGTGCGGGGATTCAGGCGCAGGCCCTTGTCGTTGTTCGCCCCGAAGAGGAGGGGCTTGCCGTGCTCGACGCGGACCTGACGCTCGGCACGGACGGCCTTGTCCGTGAAGGCGTCGAAGGCGCCGTCGTTGAAGACGTTGCAGTTCTGGTAAATTTCCGTGAAGGCCGTCCCGACGTGCGCGGCGGCGCGGCGGAGGACGTCGCTCAAGTGTTGCGCCTCCGTATCGATCGAGCGCGCCACGAAGCTTGCGTTCACACCGAGGGCGAAGCTTGCGGGATCGACCGGCTGATCCACGGAGCCCGCCGGGGTGCTTTTCGTGACCTTGCCGAGCTCGCTCGTCGGCGAGTATTGCCCCTTGGTAAGTCCGTAGATCCTGTTGTTGAACATCAGGATCTTCACGTCGAGGTTACGACGCAGGCAGTGCATCAGGTGATTGCCGCCGATGCTCAGGCCGTCCCCGTCGCCCGTGGCGAGCCAGACCGAGAGCTCGGGGTTGGCCACCTTGATGCCGAGCGCGACTGCGGGAGCGCGGCCGTGGATCGTGTGAAACCCGTAAGTGTTCATGTAGTACGGGAACCGGCTGCTGCAGCCGATGCCGCTCACCCACACGATGTTCTCGCGCGCGATGCCGAACTCCGGCATCACCCGCTGCACGTTCGCGAGAATCGAATAGTCCCCGCAGCCCGGGCACCAGCGCACGTCCTGGTCGGTCTCGAAGTCTTTTTTGGTCAGCTTGGTAGGCGAGATCAGATCTGACATGGGGTGGTGTCCGGGAGCGTGGTGTTTAGGTCGGATTGACCTGAACCTTTGGTCGAATTCGCCCTGCTGGCAGGGCCCTAGCGCCGGTCGCGCCGGCTTCTCGTGGGGGTGATGGCGGCTGGTTTCGATCGTGATCTGGTCTTCCAAGACTTCGAGGTCGTCGCAGCGGGCTGCGCCCGCGTTTGCACGACGAACCCTCTATCGGAGTTGCCATCAAGGTCGACGTTGACGCTGTTCAACTTTCGAGCACCTGGCGGATCTTTTCTTCCAGCTCGGTGATCTTGAAGGGTTGGCCTTGGACTTTGGCGAGGCTTTCGGCGGGGACGAGGTAAGCGCTGCGCAGCATCTTCACGAGCTGGCCCAGGTTCAGCTCGGGCACGAGCACGCGCTCGAAGCGCTTCAAGACTTCGCCCAGGTTTTGGGGGAAGGGGTTCAGGTAGCGGAGGTGCGCGTGCGAGACGCTGAGCCCGCGGTCGCGGCAACGCTGAACGGCTTCGCGGATGGCGCCGTAGGTGGAGCCCCAGCCGAGCACGAGGAGCTTCCCACTGTCGTCGCCGACCTCCATCGTGAGGGGAGGGATGTCGCTCGCGATGCCGGCGATTTTTGCGGCGCGAGCCTTGACCATGCGCTCGTGGTTGTCCGGCGCGTACGAGATGTGACCCGAGTCGTAGTCCTTCTCGAGCCCGCCGACGCGATGCATGAGCTCGGGCGTTCCCGGGATGGCCCAGTTACGAGCGAGCGTGGCGGGGTCGCGCAGGAACGGGTGAAATCCCGCCGGATCGGTCCGAAATTTCACGTCGATCTTCGGCAAGTCGGCGACATTCGGGATCTTCCAGGGTTCGGCGCCGTTCGCGAGGTAGCCGTCGGTGAGCAGGATGACCGGCGTCATGTACTTGAGCGCGAGCCGCACGGCTTCGATGGCCATCGTGAAGCAGTTGCCGGGCGTCGACGCTGCGATGACGCACACCGGGCCTTCGCTGTTTCGGCCGTACACCGCTTGCAGCAAATCGGCCTGCTCGGTCTTCGTGGGCAGGCCCGTGCTCGGTCCGCCGCGCTGAATGTCTACGATGACGAGCGGCAGCTCGACGGAGAGCGCAAGTCCGATGCCTTCCATCTTGAGCGCCATGCCCGGGCCGCTCGTGCTCGTGACTCCGAGGTTACCGGCGTAAGAGGCGCCGAGCGCCAAGCACACGGCAGCAATCTCGTCCTCGGCCTGCACCGTGGTGACGCCGAATTGCTTGTACTTGCTGAGCTCGTGCAGCACGTCGCTCGCGGGCGTGATCGGGTAGGCGCCGAGCACGAGCGGCAGGCCCGCGAGCTGCGCAGCCGCTACCAAGCCGAGGGCGGTCGCCGTGTTGCCGCCGATATTGCGGTATTCGCCCTTCTCCACGGGCGCAGGCGGCACCTCGTAGCGGTGCTGAAAAACCTCGGCCGTTTCGCCGAATGCGTGCCCCGCTTTGAGCGCGGCGATATTGGCGGCCACGAGATCCGAGCGCTTGCCGAACTTGCTCTCGATCCACTGCAGCGTCGGCTCGAGCGGGCGGCTGTAGATCCAGAACATCAGCCCGAGCGTCCAGAAGTTCTTGCAGCGGTGCGCCTCCTTGTTGGAGAGGCCCGTGTCCTTCACGGCGGCGACGGTCTGCTTGGTGATGTCGATCGAGAGCACCGTGTAGCCCTCGAGGGAATTGTCCTCGAGCGGGTTCACGTCGTAGCCGGCCTTCTTCAAGTTCGTCGCGTTGAAGGTGCCGCTGTTCAGGATCAGGACGCCGCCCTTTTTCAGGTCGCGGAGGTTCGTCTTGAGCGCGGCGGGGTTCATGGCGACGAGCACGTCCGGGGCGTCGCCCGGTGTGAACACGTCTTGCGAAGAGAAGTGAACCTGGAAGCCCGACACGCCGTACGTCGTGCCGGTGGGCGCCCGAATTTCCGCCGGGAAATCCGGAAACGTTGCGAGATCATTTCGGGCGAGCGCCGCGGCCGCGGTGAATTGGTCGCCGGTCACTTGCATGCCGTCGCCGGAGTCGCCCGCGAAGCGAACGACGGCGCCGCGAATCACCTCGCGGGGGAAATCGTGGGGGGACGTGCTGGATGGAGCTTCGTTCATGGAGATGCCGAAACGCGGTAAGGTTTGACCCCCCTCGCGGGATGTCAAATTTGACCGGGCGGCGGCGCCGCCCGAGGGGGAGGCTTCAGCCGGTCGGAGCGGCGTGCTTTTCGAGCAGGTCGGCCAGGCGTGGGGCCGCTGCTTCGACCTGCTTTTTCGCCATCGGCCGTAGCTTCTCGTACGCCGAGCGCACGACTTGGCGTTTGGCCTGGGTCGAGCGCTGGTCGGTCACCTCGAGCAGGGCGTCGGCCACGCGGGGGGCATTCTCGCGCAAGTAGGGCCCGGCTGGGCGCTTCTTGGCGGCCGCTTCTTGGTAGAGCGGATCGAGCGCCACGAGGAAATCGTCGAGCAAGGCGTCCACGACTTCGGGCACGAAGCCAGGCTTGATGCCCTGGACCACCTTGTAAGCGCCTTTGATGGCGATGCCGCTCAGTCCGCCCTTGTCGGCGACCTCCGCGTCCAAAACCTTGCACGCGTCGTCGACGACCTTTTTGCGTGCTTCACCAGTGCCCAGTTGCTCGGTCAACGTTGCCATTAGGGGTCCTTTTTAGCGGGCGGGAGCCTAGTGCCGGGTCCGGGCTCGTGCGAGCGCTTTTTGTCCCCCTCGGGTTTTCGGCCGTTGTCGCGTGGGTCGGCGGGGCCGTTGTCGCGTGGGTCGGCGGGGCCGTTGTCGCGTGGGTCGGCGGGGCCGTTGTCGCGTGGGTCGGCGGGGCCGTTGTCGCGTGGGTCGGCG
>JAICTZ010000021.1 GCA_025936115.1 Polyangiaceae bacterium | reverse complement strand
TGCGGCGCGCGAACGCGACGTGCGCGGCCGAAGGCCGCACGGCCGCGTGCACCGATCAGGCGTCGCTCTGCGCGCGTGCCGCGGAAGCCTGCCGGTACGTGCCGTGCCTCGACGGGCGGCTCGGCGCCGAGCGGGACGGCCGGATCCGGATGGAGACACCATGAACGGACGGCGAAGCCTGCGCTGCGCGCGCACGCTGCGAGCAGCGCTCACATTGTCGACGGCGCTCGTTGCTCCCGCGGCGCGTGCCGAAGAGCCGTCCAATCGGGCTTCGCTCAAGACGAGCCTCGTCTTCATTTACGGTGACGACGACGTGCTTCACGCGCCCGGTGACACCGTGCCCGTGTCGCCGGCGAGCGGAGCCGGCGATCGGCCTGGGTACGACGCGCTCTTCGAAGGCTATGCGTCGCGCTACACGGGGCGAGAAAATTGGAGCGAGCTCGATCTCGACGGTGCGGCCCCCGGCTTCGTTCGCGGCCTCACGACGCGGGCGAGGCTCGCGTTGGCGCTCGACGCGTCGTCGCTCGGCGTGCGCTCCGCTCCCGTCGTGATCGAGGACGTGGGGAGCTTCGTCGAGGTGGCGTGGAGGTTCGGTCGTGGCGATGGAGAGCGTTCCGACGCCCTCACGCTCAGGGTCTTTCCGCTCAACGCGGATCGGGAGCGCATCGGGCGGCTCGAGGCGCTCGGTTGGGGCGGCGCCGTTGGACCGAACTGGCAATCACCGTACGCGACCGCGAGCGGGCCGGTGCGCGCCGCGCGCCTCGAGCTCGAGGCCGGTTGGTTCCGGCTCTACGCGGCGCTCAAGACTGCGAGCTTCGTGGAACCCGTGGTGAGGGGTCCCGCCGTCGCGGAGACGAGTTACGGTGCGTTCGGCGGGGTGGCTTCGCGCCGGGCGGCACCGCTCGGCGTCGCGCTCGACGTGGGACACTTCGAGTACGGTCGTTTACCGGGCGGGGTGAATGCGCCGCGTGCGACCACGACGGGTGCGTCCCTCCGTGTCCGCGGGGGGGTTGGCCTCGTCGAGCCGGAGCCTCCGACCGGGTTCGGTATGGAGCGCTCGCCGTTCGACACGAGCGCGCCGTTCGCCGCGGACCCAGACGCGGAGGCGGACCAGCCGAACGTACCCAGCCACCCGAACGCGCCGAAGCAGCCGAACACGGCGGGCCACGCCCCGCACGGCGTCGCCGTTGCCGTCGAAACCGCACACCTGCTCGAGCGGCTCTGGGACTTCGATCATCCCGGCGCGGCGGCGCTCGCGAGCGCCCGGGCCGTGGCGGTCGTCGCCGAAGCGCGTTGGTCGCTCGTCGACGTGCGCGCGCTCGTTACGCTCAGGAACCCCGAGTTCGTGCTCCGCAACGGTTCCGGCGCATTCCCCGGACAGACGTTGCCGGGCGCCGCGCAGCAAGGGAACGAGGTGGGCGCCGCCGTCGGTGTCGCCTTGACGTTCGCGCGCTACTTACGGCCGAGCGTCGGTGTGGGCGTGCTCCGCCCCGCTTTCGTTACGACGCAGGCCGTCGACGCCCTGGGTCAGCCGACGGGCGCGACGCTCGTCCTGCATGCGCCCAATGACGTGGAGTCGCTGCCGCCCGGCGCGGCGCCCGTACCGGTCTTCGAGGTGCGTCCAGGCTTCGACGCGCGCATCTCGCGCTTGCTGCAAGCGCTGCTCTGGGTGCAGTATCGCCGCGACTTCAACCACACGCGCCTCGTCGCCGCCGACGGCGGCGCGCTCGCGCGCGGCTTTCGCGCGCCGGATCGCTTGGGTTACGGCGTCGCGGCGCGCGCCGTGTGGTAGTCACAGCGCGCGTGGTCAGCGAACGCGAAGGTACGCCCCGAGTGCGGCGATCGGTGCTCGAGCTCGGCCCGCCTGCGCGCGTCGTGTTCGCGCTCGTTTACGTGCTCGTGATGGTCGCGGTGGTCGTGAGCGCACAGCGGCGCCCCGATCACGTGTTCGGCTTTCAAATGTTCAACGAGAGCTCGACCGTGAACATCCACTTGTTTCGGCGCGTGCGCGGGCGCCGCGCCCTCGAGCCGCTGCCGAACGGCAGCTTCGTCGACCGTTCGCAAGGTGCCGTGCGCACGCTGAGCTGGCTCGAGCGGGTGCACGATCCGGTGCTCAGTAAGCTCGATACGCCGACGCACGCCAAATACGGCCTCGAAGGCCAGCTCTTTCGACTCCAGCTCGCCCTCGACGACTTCGTCGGGCGTCTGCCGGAGGGCTCCGACACGCTCGGTCTCGTCGCCGTGGTCGAGACACTGAAGAACGGTCGTGACCCGCGCGTCGTGCGATTGAAAGCCGAGCGTCGATGAAGTGGCTGACTGAAGAGCGCGACGGCTACCTGCTCGGCTTGATGCGGCTCCTGCTCGGCGTGCTGCTCTGCGTGCAGGTGTGGGCGCGCTTCGACGAGCTCGAATACTGGGGCTACTTCGGCGCGAATTTTCACTTGCCGTTCGTGCCCGAGGCCTGGGTGCCCTCGTTTGCGACGTACCGCGTGCTGCTCGGGCTCGAGCTCGCAGGTGCGCTTTTGGGTGTGCTCGGCTGGTTCGGCCGCGAGGGGCTCTTGGTGGGCTCGAGCATCGGCATCTTTTTGATGCTGTGTGATCGCCTGCAGTATCACAACAATCGCTTCTCGCTGCTGCTCTTCTGTTTTCTGTGTGCCTTCTGTCCGAGCGATCGCTCGTTCTTGCTCTACCGCGGCCGCTCGCACGCGCTGCCGGAGGCGCTGCGCCTGGGCCCGACGCTGCCGCGGCGAGTGATGCAAGTTCAAGTGTCGCTCCTTTATCTGTCGTCGGGCGGAAGCAAGCTGCTCGATCCGGATTGGCGCGGCGGACAAACCATGCTGCTTCGATTTCAGCAGGGCCTCGAGGAAGCGGCGCGCGCCGGCACGCCACTGCCGGATTGGGTCGTGCATTTTCTCGGCACGCCGGCGCTCGCGAGTCTCGGCTCGAAGGCGGCCATTTCACTCGAGCTCAGTCTGGCGTTCGCGCTTTGGGTGCCGACGACACGCGTCATCGCGCTCTGGGCGGGCGCCATCTTCCATTTGCTGATTCAGGCTTCGGCTCGGGTGGAGCTCTTCAGCTGGCTCATGGGCGTCGCCTACATCGCGTTCGTCACGCCGGAGCTCCACGAACGCACGCTGCGCGTGGATGTGCGAACGACGCTCGGCCGCGCCGCCCGAACCTTCGTGCGCGTGTTCGATTGGTTCGCCCGCTTTCGCATCGAAGAGCTCCCCGGGTCGGAGGCGGAGCAGGGCAGCGTCGCCGTGGTCGGACGTGGCGGGGAAACGGCGCGTGGCTCGGCGGTCCCGGCCGCGCTCGCGCGGGCCTTGCCCGTCGCTTTTCTCGCCTGGCCTGCATGCGCCCTCTTGGCACTTCGTCAAGCTCGCGATAGGAGTCGTACGACAGACGTTGGCTCGTCGGCCGGTCCTGGTTGACCGACCCCTGAACCCGCGTATACTCGCGCCCCTCCAACAGACCACAGACCCTAGGAAAGCTGAAGCATGCCACTCGAACCCGGCGCTAAAACGGCAGTCGTCTCTCGTCATCGTCTTCATGAGACCGACACCGGTTCACCGGAGGTGCAAGTTGCCCTCTTGAGCCAGCGCATCGATACCCTGACCGACCATTTCAAGGTGCACTCGAAAGATCACCATTCACGACGTGGTCTTTTGCGCATGGTGGCCCAGCGTCGCCAGCTGCTCGATTACTTGAAGCGTACGAACGTCGATCGCTACCGCAAGATCGTCGCGTCTTTGAACCTGCGTAAGTAGCAGGGGCTTTTTCGAATTCGTTTCCGGAGCGGGCGGCCGCTTCAACTTCGCTTCGTGCCGCGCACCATCCGAACGGGGTGACGTACGCGGTACGCATCGAGGCTGAAGAATCAGGCGCTCGCCTCCGGCGTCACTGCCGCACGGAGCGGCTCGTTCGCGCCAGAAGGAGCGCTAAAACCTATGTTCGTTAGAGAATCCGTTAATATCGGCGGTCGTCCGCTCACGCTCGAGACCGGTCGCTTGGCGAAGCTCGCCGACGGTGCCGTTCTCGCTACTTACGGGGAGAGCGTCGTGCTCGTCACCGTGGTGTCGAGCGAAGAGCGGCCCGGGCTCGACTTTTTCCCCCTCACTTGTGAGTACGTCGAGAAGACGTACGCCGCCGGCAAGATCCCGGGCGGCTTCTTCAAGCGCGAAGGCCGCTTGCGCGACTACGAGGTGCTCGCCTCGCGCGTCATGGATCGGCCGCTGCGGCCGCTCTTCCCGGACGGCTACAAGAAGGACACGCAGGTCATCGCCACCGTGCTCTCCGCCGACAAGGAGAACCCGACCGACGTGATCGCGCTCTCCGCTGCGAGCGCCGCGCTCCACATCTCGAACGTCCCCTGGGACGGCCCGATCGCGGGCATTCGGCTCGCGCGCGTCGACGGCGAGCTCATCACGCTGCCGACCTTCGAGCAGAGCGCGAAGGCGGACATCGATCTCGTGGTCGCGGCGAGCAAAGACGCGATCGTGATGGTCGAGGGCGGCGCCGACGAGGCGAGCGAACGAGACATCATCGACGCGCTGATTTACGCGCAAGAGCAGGCGCGCCTCATCATCGGCCTGATCGAGCGCATGCGCGCCGCGGTCGGTAAAGAGAAGCGCTCGTTCACGCCGCCCAAGCTCGACGAAGGCGTGCAGAAGCGCGTCGCCGAGCTCGCGGACAACGACCTCAAGGTCGCGTGCGTGATCAAGGAGAAGCAGGCGCGCTACGCCCGCTACGGCGAGATCAAGAAGGGCGTGTTCGCCAAGCTCTTGGACGAGCTCGGTCCCGAGGCGTTCGTCGCCACGGAGAAGCTCGTCAAGGAAGAGCTGGAGAACCGCAAAGCCGTCGTCGTGCGCAACATGGTGCTCGACGAAGGCAAGCGCATCGACGGCCGCGACACCAAGACGGTGCGGCCGATCAGCTGCGAGGTCGGGCTCTTGCCGCGCGTGCACGGCTCGGCGTTGTTCCAACGCGGCGAGACGCAAGCCATCGTCACGACCACGCTCGGCACGGCGAGCGACGAGCAGAAGATCGACGCGCTCACGGGGGAGTCGTGGAAGCGCTTCATGCTCCACTACAACTTCCCGCCCTTCTCCACGGGCGAGACCAAGCCGATGCGCGGCCCCGGCCGGCGCGAAGTCGGGCACGGCGCGCTCGCCGAGCGTGCGCTCGCGCGCATGCTGCCCGGTCACGAGGAGTTCCCCTACACGATCCGTATCGTGAGCGAGATCCTCGAGTCGAACGGCTCGAGCTCGATGGCGAGCGTGTGCGGCGGCACCTTGAGTCTGATGGACTGCGGCGTGCCCATGCGGCGCCCCGTGGCCGGCATCGCGATGGGTTTGATCAAGGAAGATCAGCGCGTCGCGATCCTGAGCGACATCCTCGGCGACGAGGATCACTTGGGCGACATGGACTTCAAGGTCTGCGGCACCGAGCGTGGCGTCACGGCGATTCAGATGGACATCAAGATCGCCGGGCTCGATCGCGCGACGCTCGAGCGCGCCCTCGATCAAGCCCGGGAGGCACGCCTGCACATCCTGGGTCGCATGATGGCGACGCTCGCCACGGCGCGCACGGAGATCAACCGCTGGGCGCCGCGCATCACGACGATCAAGGTCAAGCCCGATCAGATCCGCATCATCATCGGACCCGGCGGCAAGACCATCAAAGGCATCGTCGATCAGACGGGCTGCAGCGTCGACGTCGAGGACGACGGCACGGTCGCGATCGCGAGCGCCGATTCCGCGGCGGTGCAGCGCGCGCTCCAAATCATCGAAGGCCTCGTCGCCGAGCCCGAGGTCGGTCGCATTTACCGCGGCAAGATCACGCGGCTCGTCGATTTCGGCGCCTTCGTCGAGATCCTGCCGAACTCGGAGGCGCTCCTGCACGTTTCGGAGATCGCGCACACGCGCGTGGAATCGCCGGGCGACGTGCTCAAGGAGGGTGAAGAGGTCGAGGTGAAGGTGATCAGCGTCGAGCGCGACGGCAAGGTGCGGCTCTCGCGCCGCGAGCTCTTGCCGTTCCCCGAAGGGGAAGAAGGCGAAGCCGCGAAGGAGCGCATGGCGCGCGCGCGTGAAGCGGGTCCCGGCGGTGGTCGTGGTCCGCGTCCGGGCGGCGGTGGTGGCGGACGTGATCGCGATCGTGGTCCGCGTCGCGATCGCGGTCCGCGTCACTGAACGTAAGAGCGCGGCCGTTGCCGCGAGTGTGTGCACGTGTGACGTGCACACACAAAAGGGCGAGCGCCGTGATCCAACTTGCAAGAAACTGCAAGTCGGTCACGGCGCTTTCGCACGTACGCGCTGATTTGCCTACCTTGGCGCCGTCGAACAGGCGTTGTTTATCGAAAACGCGTCTTCTAGTCTCGTCGCGGCTCCGGTGCCCCGGACCCAACAACAGCGGACGAGGTAACGAGATGATGATCGGACGACTACGGGTCTTCTCGAGCGTGGTGCTGGCGACGGCACTCGGCGCGGCCCTGAATGGCTGCGGCAGCGACGACGACACGACCGGCGGAAGCGGCGGACATTCCGCGAAAGGCGGCCGAGCGGGTAGGGGCGGTACGAGCGGTACGAGCGGCACGAGCGGCAGAGGCGGCTCTGTTTCGACGGGAGGCTCCGTCGCGACCGGCGGCACCGGCGGCACCGGCGGCACCGGCGGCTCGTTCGCAGGCACGGCCGGCACGGGCGGCAGCGTGAGTACGACCGGCGGCAGCGGCGGACTCGCGACTGGCGGCACGGCCGGCGTGGGCGGAACGAGCGGTGGCACTTCACTCGGCGGCATGGCGGGCAACGTCGCGTCGGCAGGCGCGGGCGGCACGGGTGGCGCGCCGTCTTACTGCTACGAGACCCTGTACGCCCCCATCGCGATGGAGGACGATCAAGTCGATTTCGAGGCGGACTACGGGGATGCCGGCGCCGTCGATCTGTCGGCGACGACGCTCTCCGTGCGTCTGCGCGCCGAGACGGCGGGCAACGCGGGCGGCGTGCAGGTCTACGTGAAGAACGGCACCGCACAAAACTTCGCGGCGGCGTACCTCGGCTGGAACAATCTCACCGATCTCACGAACTTCACGACGCTGACTTACGATCTCTCGGCGGCCACGGGCGGAACGGGCTTCGACATCCACGCGATTCGGTACGTCGGCATCAACGTGAACGCCGGTACCACCTTCGACGGCGCGAACTTCCAGCCTGCGACCATTTACGTCGACTCGATCACGTTCTCCGACGGCGCGAGCGCCGATTTGAACTTCAACGATGGCGTCAACGTGCTCGCCGTCAACACATACAATAACCCCGTCGCTGGTTCGGCGGTGAGCGCCGGCATCTGCCAAATCGAGAACGGCACCGGCGGCATGGGCGGCATGTCGGCGACTGGCGGCATGGGCGGCATCTCCGCGACGGGCGGCACGAGCGGCACCGAAGGCGGCGCGGCCGGCGAAGGCGGCGCGCTGGGCGGCGAAGGTGGAGTCGACCAAGGCAGCGGCGGAAGCGGAACGGGCGGCACGAGCGGCGGCGGCACCGGGGGCTCGAGCGGCTCAGGCACGAGCGGTTCGAGCGGTGCGGGCGGCACATCCGGAACGAGCAGTGGCGGCATGAGCGGCACTGGCGGCGGCGCCAGTGGAAGCGGCGGCGGCGGCATGAGTGGCACCAGCGGAGTCGGCGGTAGTACGAGCGGTGCCGGTGGAGTGAGCGGCGCTGCAGGTCGCGCCGGTGCGGGCGGCAGCAGCGGCGGCGGCACGAATCTGATCTCGAACGGTGACTTCGAGCTCGGCGTCACGACGGGATGGTCATCGTGGAGCCCAGCCACCTTCCAGGTGTCATCGACGGCTCACGCCGGCAACTACAGCATGCTCGTGACGGGACGGAGCGGCGGCAATCCGAACATCCTCACGAATATCACTTCGGTGGTCTCGGCCGGCCAGAGTTACACGGTGACGGCCTGGGTGCGCGCGAGCGCCGCGACGAGCGGGCATTTTACGGTGCAATTCGACTGCGCCAGCATCGCCGATGAGTTCGTTTGGGTCGAAAACGCAGTGAACTTCGGCAACAGCGGTTGGACGCAGATTACGGGCACTTTCAGCTACGCGAGCGGCCATTGCTCGGGTGACACGATCAGTGGCGTCAACCTCTATCTCGAGGGCATGGCGGCAGGGATCGACGTGTATCTCGACGACATCTCGATGACGCAGAATTGAGGCACGAACGGCAGCGTGACGGCGCCGCACGGAGCCGTCACGGCGCCGTCGTTCCGAATCACGGCGCCGCTCGCGTGACGGCGCCGCTCGCCCGTTCGGCGAGCCAGCGTTCGGCCGCCGCTCGCGTTTCGGCGCCGCTCGCGTTCATGTCGACGGGCAACGGCACGCCCGTGAGCCGCTCGATCGCCGCCTTGCCGAAGTAACGCACGAGCGGATACGCGTCGTCCAAAATGCCGGCGATGGCCGTCACTTGATCGCGCCGGCCCGCGTGGGCGAGCACGTTCGCCGCGACCGCGCGCTCGTGCGGCCTGCCGGCGAGGAGCGTCATGAGCAGTGGATTTCGACGCCAATCTGCGCCGTACAAGCGATTGATGGCGGCGCGATCGTAGCGCTTGTTCCACCAGCGTTCCATCGTGGACACGATTTGATCGACGCTCCGATCGGCGTGGCAGAGCGCGCATTCGAGCGGACGATCACCCTCGACGCGTTCGCGATCCGTCGGCGAGCCGATGCGGTGATAGCGCACGAGCTCGTAGTCGAGGCCCATGTTCTTTTTCGGCATGTGGCACGCGACGCACGCGTTGCCGTCGCTGCTCGCGGCGTGATGGCTGTGCGCGCTCGACGCGGCGTTCGTCGCGTAACGCGTGTGGCAGCTCGTGCAGACGGCGTTGGCAGCGGGCTCGGCGAAACGAGCGAGCGCTGCGGGTGCGTCTTCGGTGTGAGGATCGTGGCAGCGCGTGCAGGTGAGCTCGTGACTGCAGGCGCCGAGCAAGAAATCGCGCGCTTCGCCGGAATTGGTGCTGCTGCCGCCGGGCTCGTGTTTGCGGGTGTGGCCCTCCCAGGTGAAGGGATAGCGGGAAAAGAGCACGGTGTGGCACTTCGCGCAGGTGCGGTTGATGTCCTCGGCGCGCGTCGGGGGTTGACCCTCGGGTGTCGTCACCTCGAGAAAGTCGCTCTTCAGCGCGAAGCTCGGGCGCACGGCGCGCGGGTTTTCCACGTGTTCGCGCGCGCCGCCGTGACACGCCTCGCAGCCGACGCCGAGCTCGACGAGATGCGACTGCTGGAAATGCTCGAGTGTCACGTCGGCCGCGACGCCGAGCGCGTCGTGGGCGTCGGTCGGGAGCGGCGTCGGTGAGCCGATCGCGGCAAGCTCGCCCGCGAGCGCGCTGCGGAGTCGCTTGGCGTCCGTGATCGCGTAATGAAATGCCTTGTCGGGCGGCAGTTCGTTGCTGGCCGAACCTTGGTAGCTCGGCGCCTTCGCGCCGTAGAGGTCGTCGTAGAGAATCGACAGCCCCGAAGTGGTGTTGTGACAAAAAATGCAGCCTTGCCGCCACACGACGCCGGCTTCGAGGCGCGGCCGCTCCGGCACCATCACCGAGTACCCTTTGTAGCGGGGTTCGCCGCGTGTGATGAGCCACGAGAGCGGCAACACGCGTTCCTCGTCGAGCGCGCGTCCGAACGGATCGCTCGGGCTGACTTGGGCTCCCACGAAGTCTTCGCGATAACGACCGCCGATGACCTTCGTCACGTGGAAGAGTCGTTCGCCGTCCGGGGTGTCGAGCCGCAGAAAGCGCTCTTGCCCGTTCCGTTCGAGCCTCGCTTGATCGCCTTTGAACGCGAAGCTCGTCCCGTCGAAGGGCGCATGCACGTCGGTTTGAGCGAGCGAGCGCGTCATGCGCCGCATGGGCGAACGCTGCCAAGCGTCGTACTCCTCGGTATGACACGGGGCGCAGCTCGCTGAGCCCACGTAATCGGTACGGCGAACGTTACTCTGCGGCTCGCGCGGTGTCGCAGCGGGCCCGCCGGGACTCACGGGTGCAGCGGGGCCACCGCACGCCGTGAACGCTAGCGCACACGCGAAGCAACACGTGCGGGCGCGAACGAGCGCGCCCACGCTCATACCAAGCGCAGCGAACGCCCCGCGAGCACTTCGTTGTGCGAGCCTTGCCGGTAGCCGCCGAGATCGAGCGTCACGTAGCGAAACCCATGGCGTTTGCCCGCTTCGAGCGCGCGGTCGCGGATGCCCGGCTCGAGCAAGCGCGGAAGCTCGTCGAGCGCGACTTCGATGCGCGCGATCTCCTCGTGGAAGCGCACGCGTACCTGTCTGAATCCGAGCGCCTTGAGCTCCGCCTCGAACCCGCCGATGCGGGCGAGCCGCTCGGGCGTGACGCTCGTGCCGTAGGGGATACGGCTCGAAAGACAAGCTGCCGCGGGTTTGTCCCATGCGGCGATGCCGAGCACGCGCGCGGCGTCGCGCACGTCTTGCTTACCGAAGCCGGCCTCGACGAGTGGGCTTTTGACGCCGGCTTGACGCGCTGCTTCGAGCCCGGGCCGGTAATCACCGAGGTCGTCGAGGTTCGTGCCGTTCGCGATGACGGCGAGCCCGAGCTCTTCGGCCTTCCGTTGCGCGATGACGTAGAGCTCGCTCTTGCAGTGGAAGCAGCGGTCGGGTCCGTTTTGGACGTAACCGGGGCGCTCGATCTCGTGGGAATCCACGAACAGGTGACGTGCACCGAGCGCGGTCGCCAGTCGTTCCGCGTCGGCGCGCTCGCTCGCGGGCAGGCTCGGGCTCACGGCGGTGAGACCGACGGCGTGTTCACCGAGCGCGCGTTGCGCGAGCGACAAGACGAGCGTGCTGTCGATGCCGCCCGAGAAGCAGACGAGCACCGAACCCCATTGCCGGAAGAGGTCGCGGGCGTGGTCGAGTTTTTGCTCGAGTGTCGTGGAAGTGGCCAACTTCGGCATTTCTAGCACCACGGCGCAGAGCAAGCCGCGTCTGGAACCTGAGGAAATGGGTGGAGAAGACGCGCGCCGGTGGGACATTTTCTGTCCAGAAGCACCCGTCGAACGCTTGCCTTTTCCGTAGCTGTCATTATGTTCAGTGTCGTGGCGCTTCCTGCAGCTTTAGCCCATTTATCTCCGCGTCTCGTCCAGGTTGGCAGCCTCGAGCCGGGGTTGTCCGGTGGGCCGGCTCAGGCGGTGCCTTTCGGCTTCGAAGAGCTCGATCGAATGCTGCCGGACGGCGGCCTCATGCGTGGCGGCGTCGTGGAGCTCGCGATAGCAGGTAGCGGGCTCGGCACCACGCTCGGACTCGCCGCCGTGCGAGCGTTCCAGCAGCGAGAAGCAGCGAGCTTCGGCACGCGCGTCAAACCCTGGTGCGCCTTCGTGGATGCCTCGAGCACGCTCTACGCACCGGGCGTTGCCGCCTCCGGTGTCGCACTCGAAAGGTTGCTCGTCGTGCGTCCACCCGCGGAAGCCGTGGGTCGAGTGGCGCTCAAGCTGGCCGAGTCGGGTGTGTTCGAGCTCGTCGTCGTGGATCTCCTGGGTACGCTCGGGCAGCCGCTCGATTTTCCACTCGCGCGTTTCGGTCGCGTGGTCAGACGGCTCTCGATGGCCGTCGACGGCACGAACAAGAGCGTGCTCCTGCTCACGGACGTTCGCGTCGAACGCGCTTTGCCACTACCCGTCGCGCAACGGATCGAGCTCACGCGTTCGGCGATTGACCGCTTGTCGGCGCGCGTCGCCAAAGATCGACGGGGTCGCGTCTCGGCACAGCGTCCGCTCGTGTGGACGCGTGGCTCTGCCGTGCTCGCGCCCGCGGCGAGCGAGGGAACAGCCGATGTCCGCAAGCTTGCCTGATGTTTTTTCGAGCTCGGCAGCTGAGCCGCATCCGCGCGAACTACCGCTGACGGACCAGGTGCCAGCAGCATCGAGCCGGCGCATCGTCGCGCTCGTCATGCCGGAGCTCTTGATCGAGCTCGTGAATGCGGCCGTCGCCGGACACGCTCGTGGGCCGTGGGGTGTCGTGCTCGCCGAGCCGGCGGAAGTAAAAGGCACGAGTGACGAAGCACTGCGACCGAACGCACGGCTCGACGCGGTGAGCGCCTCGGCGCGGCGTTGCGGCGTGCGAGCAGGGCAGACGATCGCGGAAGCGCGCGCGTTGATTGCGGGCTTCACCGTCGAAAAGTTGCAGCCGATCGCCGTGGAACGCGCGCTCGCCGCGATCGCGGAAGTGGCGCTCGGCTTCGGCGCGACGGTTTCGGTCGGTTTGCCCGACACGGTGTGGGTCGACGTGAGCGCCTCCGCACATCTTTTTGGTGGGGAGGCCGCGCTCACGGAGGAGCTCGCGGAACGCGTGCGCGCGCTCGGCCACACGGTGCGCGTCGCCGTGGCGGAAGGACCCGCGCTCGCAGGCGCCGTCGCGCGCTGGGCGCTGCCGAACGCAAACGGCAAAGCTTTTCACTGTGTCCCCACAGAATCGGCGGCTGAAGCCGTGAGCTCGCTGCCCGTCCTTTCTCTGCCGCTCAGCGACGAGTGCCAAGAATTTTTGGTGCGGCTCGGCGTGCTGACGCTCGGCGATTTGGCCGCGCTGCCTCGCACGACGATTGCCAGTCGTTTGGCGGGTGAAGTGGGGCGGGCGCTCGATCTTGCGCGCGGGATCGATCCGACGCCGCTCGTGCCCTATCAATTGCCGGAGCTTATCGTCGAGGAGGTGAGCTTCGAGTACGGCTTGGACGGTATCGAGCCGCTCTTGTTCGCGCTCCGCGGCATTGCTGCGCGACTCGCCGCGCGGCTCGCGGGACGCGGCGTCGCGGCTGAAAAGCTCGTGCTCGAGCTCGAGCACGACCGTTCGATCGCGCGCCTCCGCGCCGGCAAAGACCGCACGAAGCTCGTCTTCGCGCTCTCGTCGCCGCTCACACGGGAAGACGAGCTCCGCCGCGTCGTTTCGTCGCGGCTCGAACGCGCGCGACTGCCTGCGCCCACGGTCGCGCTCCGGCTCGTCGCGCCGAGCGTCGTTTCCGCTACGGCGCGCCAGCTCGAGCTCGGCGACACGCTCGCCGGCAAAACCGACGTCGAAAAAGAGCTCCCGCTCGTCATCGCCGAGCTCGCGGCCGACGTGGGAGAAACGAAAGTGGGCGTGCTCAAGATCCTCGACGCGCACCGGCTCGAGGCGCGCAGCACGCTCGTTCCCGCGCTCCCCCCGAAGCCGCGCTCGGCGGGACGCGGCGCGACACGGCGCGGCCCCGGCCCTCGTTCGGCAACACCGCTTTCCGTGCACGTTTCCGGAACACCACTCGAAGTGGTGGAGGGCATGAGTCCCTTCGACGCCCGCGCGCCGCTCACTCGGCTTTTACCCGCCCCGGTGCGTTTCGAAGGGGCGTTGCGGATTGGCGCCACCGTGGCATTCGAGCGACAACTCTTCACGATCGAAGCGCTGCGTTTCGAGCACCGCCTCCATGCCGTCGAATGGTGGAATGGTGCACCGGTGACACGCGACTACATCCGCGTCTGGCTCCGCTCGACCGAGAGCCTGATTGAAGCCGTAGTCTACGTCGACCGTGCAAACGGTAAGCGCTATCTCCAAGCCGTTGCCGATTGAATTCAAAAATTCTGAAGCTATCCTCGACGCGCATGCACGCTCGAAGCTTCGTAATCCCTCTGCTCGTTACGTCGTCTGTTTTTCTCGTTCACTGCTCGAGTGGCGACGATGACTCCGGCAATCAGGCAGGCGCGGGCGGCTCCGCCGGCCAGCCGAGCACTGCGGCAGGCACAGGTGGCACGACGAGCGGCTCCGCCGGCATGGCGAGCAGCGCGGCGGGTACGGGCGGATCCGGTGGCAGCATCGCGACGGGCGGTAGCGGCGGCACAATGCCGACTGCAGGCCAGGGCGGCAGCGGCGGATCCACCGGCGGCCAAGGCGGCCACGCCGGCAGCATGGCGGGTGCGAGCGGTCGCGGCACCGCGGGCGGAGCTGGGACTGGTTCAGCAGGGCGGGGCAGCGGAGGCGTGAGCGGCGCGAGCGGCAGCGCCGGATCCGGCACGAGCGGGATGGGCGCGGGTGGCGCCGCTTCGGGCGGCAGGAGCGCTGGGGGAAATGGTGGAACCGGTGGAGTTGGAGCGATGACGCTGACGAGCAGCGTGATCACGGAGGGCGGGATGTTTCCGGCTCAGAACACTTGTGCAACGACGGCCGACGATTCGCCCGATCTTACTTGGACGGCCGGGCCGACTGGCACGATGAGCTACGCCGTGATCCTGCTCGATACGTCAATCTCGTACGTTCATTGGGTTATTTGGGACATTCCAGCGACGGACACGTCCTTGCCGGCTGCGTTAGACGACATGGCCATGCCCGCCATGCCTGCCGGAGCAAAGCAGAAATCATTTCAAGGCAATGGCTACGCGGGCCCGTGCCCGAGCGGAATGGACCACGTCTATAAGTTCACCGTTTACGCGCTGCCCGTCGCAACGCTCTCGGGTGCCATGACTTCGAGCCAGACGTCCGCGCTGGCCATGGCCGTCATGAACGCAAATCCTCTCGCGTCCGCGTCGCTGAGCGCCCATTCGTCCGCCTCGAAAGCAAACTGAGCGTTCCGCGCTAGGCTCGTCGCTTCGATGCGCCCCACCGTCCTCCTCTTCGACATCGACGGCACGCTGCTCACCACCGGTCACGCGGGTCGCCGCGCGATGGAACGCACGTTCGCGCGCTACGGCAGCGCCGACGCGTGCAGCTTTCGTTTCGACGGTCTGACCGACAAACAGATCGCGCGCCAAGCGCTCACGACGCTCGGCATCGAGCCGACGGAGTCCGCGATCATGGCGAGCCTCGCGACGTACCTCGAGCTCTTGGAAGAAGAGGTGCAGCGCACGGCCGCGGCGGACTATCGGCTGCACGACGGCGTCGTCGAGGCGCTGCGCGCGGCGCGTGAACGCGAGCTCGGCATCGGGCTCGGCACGGGCAACCTCGTCGAAGGAGCGCGCATCAAGCTTTCACGCGTGGGCGTGTACGAAGAGTTCGCGTTCGGTGGCTTCGGCTCGGACGCCGAGGATCGCACCGAGCTCTTGCGGCACGGCGCCGAGCGCGGCGCGCGTCACCTCGGGGCGCCGCTTGCCGACTGTCGTGTGGTCGTGATCGGCGATACGCCGAAGGACGTCAGCGCGGCGCGGGGCATCGGGGCTGAATGCATCGGCGTCGCCACAGGGACGTACGCGGTGGAAGCGCTGCGCGAATGCGGCGCGACGCACGTGTTCCCCTCGCTTGCGGCTCCCGGCGCGCTCGCCGTGTTGCTCGGAGATGACACCGGCGGCCGCGTGCGTGGAGCCTAAATTTCGCGGCGCGCGACGCGATCGATGTATTCGGCGAGGCTCAAGCGATCGTCACGGCCGATGATCATGAATTCGAACGCCTGCTGGCGCCCGACTTCGCGCACGAGGCGTGCTGCGCAGCGGATCGGTTTCGGCAGCGCGGGCACGGCGAGCTCGAGCGTGACGAGTCCGTCGAAGACGCACGGTTCGGAGTGACGAAAATCGACGAGCACGCCGGTCGTCGATACTTCGCTGGCGCGCGCGCGCACGCGCTTGCCCTGCCGCGTCAAGAACACGCTGAAGGACACCGGCGCGCGCACGCCGAGCCGCCGCGATTCGAGCGGCCCCCGCAGCATCGAGTCCGGCTCGGGCTCGAAATGATTTTCGAAGCGGCTCCTCGGAGCGACCTCACTCGCCTCGCCGTCGGCGAGCTCTTCGACATCGACTTCACTCGGGCGCGGCATGTGACGGGCCTCCTCGGGTGGTTGCTAGTTCGTAACCAGCTCGTGCGGATGCCAGGCGCGACCCCTGGCTGACTCAGCGCGCAATCACTTGAAATCAATCAACAAAAATCATAAATTCTTGCCGCCGCAGCGATGCTGATTATCTGTTCAGGTCGTCGTGCCTGCCTTCATCGAGCTGCTCGCGCGCTCCGCCTTCTCATTTTTGCGAGGAGCGTCACGGCCCGAGGAGCTCGTCGAACGTGCCAAAGAACTCGAGCTCCCAGCCATCGCGCTCTGCGATCGTGACGGGCTCTACGGTTCGGTTCGCGCGCACGCCGCGGGACAAGAGCTCGAGCAGCGCGTGATCGTGGGCGCCGAGCTCGGCGTCGCCACGGGGATCGAGCGGCGTGGTTCGTGGCGGACGCCGAAGCGCGAAAAGGCGGCGCCGGAGCTGCCCGTCGTGGCGCTGCTCGTGCGCGATCACGAGGGCTACACGAATCTGTGTCGCCTGCTCACGCGCGCACATGCCGATTTGGAGAAAGGTCAGAGCGCGCTCGAGCCTGCGTGGCTCGCCGAGCACGCGCGCGGTCTCGTCGCGGTGGTTCCGTGTCCGCGTCGTCCGGGTGACGCGAGCACGCCTTCCGACGGTTTGCTCGCTGCCGTCAAAGACGCCTTCGGTGAGAACGCCGCCATCGCCGTGCACCGTCACCTCGATCGTTTCGAACGCGAGCGCTTCATGGCGGCGCGTTCCTGGGCGCACCGTCACGGTTTGCGGCTCGTCGCGAGCGCGCGGCCGAGCTTTCACGCGCCCGAACGCAAACCGCTCGCCGACGTGATGCACTGCATTCGACTCGGAACGACGCTCGAAACGGCCGGTACGGCGCTCGACGGCAACGCCGAAGCGTACCTGCGCTCCGAGCTCGAGATGCGACGGCTTTTTGCCGAACGTCCGGAGCTCGTCGATGCGGCGGGTGAGCTCGGTGAGGAGCTCCGGTTCTCGCTCTCGGAGCTCCGCTATCGCTTTCCGTGCACGCTCGAGCCGGGGGAGAGCGCCGACGAACGGCTCCGGCGCCTCACCGACGAAGGGCTCGCTCGCCGTTATCCCGACGGCGTGAGTGACGCCGTGCGCGCGCAGATCGAAAAAGAGCTCGCGCTCATCGCGGAGATAGACGTAGCCCCCTATTTTTTATCGACGCTCGAGGTGGTCGAGATCGCGCGCCGGCGCCGCATCTTGTGTCAAGGGCGCGGCAGCGCCGCGAACAGCGCCGTCTGTTACGCGCTGGGCATCACGGCGGTCGATCCGGCGCGCTCGAGCTTGCTCTTCGAACGTTTTTTGAGCGCGGAGCGCCGCGAACCGCCGGACATCGACGTCGATTTCGAGCACGAACGGCGGGAGGAAGTGATTCAGGAGCTTTACGAGCGCTGGGGCCGCGAGCGCGCCGCCATGGTCTCGGAGGTGATTTCCTATCGTGGCAAGAGCGCGCTGCGCGAAGTGGGCAAGGTGTTCGGGCTCTCCCCCGAACAAATCGAGCGCTTGAGCGGCAGCATCATTCACTGGGAAGGCAGCAGCGAAGCGAGTGAACGGCGGCTCGCCGATCTCGGCTTCGATCCGCAAAGCCACACGCTAGGGCAAGTGGTGGCGCTTGCGCGCGAGCTCGAGGGTTTCCCGCGACACCTCTCGATTCACGTGGGCGGGTTCGTGCTCTCCGCCGATCCGCTCGACGCCGTGACGCCCGTCGAGCCCGGGCGCATGCCGAATCGCACGGTCGTGCCTTGGGACAAGGACGACATCGAAGTGCTCGGCTTTTTCAAAATCGACGTGCTCGGGCTCGGCATGCTGACGGCCATTCGCAAAGCGCTCGCGCTGATTCACGCGGAAGGCGCGCTTCGTCGCGGGAACGACGAGCCGTTCGACCCGCTCGACGTCGTCGCGCGCGTGCCCGCCGAGGACGCGAGCGTCTACGACATGGTGAGCCGAGCCGACACCGTCGGCGTCTTCCAGATCGAGAGCCGCGCCCAAATGGCGATGCTGCCGCGATTGAGGCCTCGCCGCTTCTACGATCTCGTGATCGAGGTCGCGATCGTGCGGCCGGGTCCGATCCAAGGCGGCATGGTGCATCCGTATTTGAAGCGCCGCGCAGACGAAGAAAAGGTGACGTTCCCACACCCGAGCCTCGAACCTATTCTCGAACGCACGCTCGGCGTGCCGCTCTTTCAAGAGCAGGTGATGCAAATCGCGATCACGGGTGCAGGCTACAGCGCGGGCGAAGCCGATCAACTGCGGCGCGACATGGCGGCGTGGAAGCGGAACGGCAAGCTCATGCGCCATCGCGAACGACTGCTCGCAGGCTTCGCGGAGCACGGCATCGCGCGCACGTTCGGCGAGGCCTTGTTCGAGCAGATCAAAGGCTTCGGCGATTACGGTTTTCCCGAGTCGCACGCGGCGTCGTTTGCGCTGCTCGTGTATTTGTCGGCCTGGCAAAAGGCGCACTATCCGGCGCATTTTGCCTGTGCACTCCTGAACTCCCAGCCGATGGGCTTCTACTCGGCGTCGACGCTCGTGAACGACGCGCGTCATCACGGCGTGGAGGTGAGGGACGTCGACGTGACGCGGAGCGATTGGGACTCGACGCTCGAATACGACGCGCCGAGCGGTCCCGCGCTCCGGCTCGGACTCCGTCAGGTCGCATCGGTGCGCGAAGAAAGCGCGCGTGCCATCGAACGCGAGCGGCCGTTCGTCGACCTCGCCGATTGCTTGCGCCGCACGCGCTTGCACGAAGGTGAGATCGACGCACTCGCCGAAGCGGGCGCCTTCGAGACGCTCGTGCCCGGCAGACGGCAGGCGCTCTTCAGCGCGCGCGCGCCACGCGTCGGCGGTCTGTTCGAAAACGCGCGCTTCAGTGAGCCCGCGATCGTGCTGCCCCCGCTCAAGGCCGCCGAGCAGCTGCTCTTCGATTACCGGCGCAAAAAATTGAGCGTCGCCGATCACCCGCTCCGTCATTTGCGCGTCGATTTGACGGCCCGCCGCGTGATCACGGCGGCGGAGCTCGCCGAAGCGCCGCACGGCCGAGCGGTGAGCGTCGCCGGCCTCGTCATCACGCGCCAACAACCGGGCACCGCGCGCGGCGTCGTCTTCGTCACGCTCGAAGACGAAACGGGCTTCGCCAATTTGATTTTATTTCGCGACGTCTTCGAAGCCGAGCTCTGGACGGTGCTGCATTCGACGCTCTTGCTCGCGTACGGCACCGTGGAGCGCGCGCCGATCGCGCCCGGTGCCGAGGTCGCGGTCGTTCATCTCATGGTGAGGAAGCTCGAGCGCCTCGCCGTACCCGGTCGAGAGCTTCCGCACCTGTCACGTGATTTTCGATGATGTGGAAAAATCACGCCGAGAGCATCAGAGCCGCTCCCTGACGCCATGCTAGCGTGTCACCAAGCTCGATGATGCCGACGCATTCTTCCTGGCACCGCACTCGTTTTTTCTTCGCGCTGCTACCGTTTCTTCCGCTCGCCTGTGTCTCGGGTACCGACGTACCTCCCGGCAGTGACGCTTCCGGGGCTGGGCACGGCGCTGGTGGCAGCAGTTCCGGCTCTGCGGGAAGGCCCAATGCCGGTTCGGCGGGCGCCCCCAAGGGCGGGGAAACGGCGACTGGCGGCAGCTCCGGCGCTGTCGGCAGCGGCGGTACGTCGAGCGGCGTTGGCGGCAGCATAGCGACCACCGGCGGCTCGACTGGAACCGGTGGCGCAGCCACGGGCGGCACAGCTGGCTCGGCGACCGGCGGCTCTAGTGCAATGAGCGGCTCCGGCGGTACCGCGCTGAGTACGGGCGGTACGGGCGGCGGCACTGGCGGCAGCGGCGCGATGTCCGGCACCGGCGGCGGCGGCGCGAGCGGCGGACAAGGCGCGACGGGCGGTACCGTCTCCGATCCGTGCGCGACCGTGACGTGCGGCACAGGCCAAACCTGCAGCAACGGCACGTGCATGTGCATGACGGGGACGCTCTGTTCCGGCAGCTGCATCGACACCACCGCCGACGCAAACAACTGCGGCATGTGCGGCACCAAGTGCGACAGCGCGGGCGCGTGCGTCGACGGCAAATGCGTCAATCCGATGTGCAATCCGGACACGATGACCCGCAGTGGCCACGTCACGCACTACTCACTCGCGACGTCGATGGTTGCCTGCCACTACCAGACCAGCACCTTGCCGACGAACTACGGCGCGATGAACGAGTACGACTGGAACGCCGCCGCCGTGTGCGGGGCCTGTGTCGAAATTACCAACGGCGGCAGTAAAGTCGTCGTCGAAATCGTCGACCAGTGTCCATACAAAGGCAACGAGCAGTGGTGCTTCCAAGGCAGCCACCACATCGATTTGAATCCTTCCGCAGCCGGCGCGCTCGGGGCCTCGAACAGCAACCCCGCCGTGACGTGGAAATTCGTGAGCTGCACGCCGCCCGCAAAAATCAAATACTACATCGATTCAGCCTCCAAAACGGACTATCTCGCTGTCTCGCCGATGGACATCAAGAACCCGGTCGCAAAGATGGAGGTCAAGAAGGGGACGGCGTTCGCGGCGATGGCGCGGAACAATTCGAATATGTTCGAAGGCACCGGAGGGCCGTTCAGCGGCTCGGTCACGCTGCGGCTCACGGACATCTACAACCACGTCATTACGGACACGATCATGATGAGCCCCGGCAAGACCGTCGACGGGACCGCACAATTCCCAGCGTGCCCGTAAGCCGATCACGAACGGTCGCGCAAATTCTCGCCGTCACGATGTAAGTTTCCGGTTGCGGGCCGTCTCTCAATTTCTGCATCCGTCGGTCATCTACCCGAGGGATGGCGCATTTCCGCAGGCGCCCTTCGTTGCGCGCGCGACAGAAGAAAAGCATCTGCGCATCGCACCGCAGCTGCCTCTCTATGAGAGGGAAGCGTTACTAGAGGCAAGAAGCCCCGGTGCGTCCGGCGCGGAATATGTCTTTTTGATGTCATTTCGGCCGGTTTTATCTGCATGCTCCTTGACGCGACCACGACGAGTGGAAATACGGAGGCGCGGCGCCTGGCATTGCATCCGGTGCGCGGAAGATTTCACTCTCGACGTGACGGGTTGCCGCACCCCGCAGGATCCGCTACGGATCCCCGAATCACTTTAGCCTTGGGAAAAGAGGAATGGTCGTAACGCAGCATCGACGTACGGGACGCTTCCTGCTTCTCATCGGTACTCTCGCTTGGGCAGTTGCCTGTGTGAGCGGCGGATCGGACGGCGGAACCAACGACGGTCCAGAGTGTTACTCGAACTCCGATTGCCCCGGCGGGCACGAGTGCAGCAAGGGCGTGTGCGTCGGGTACGTCGGCTGCGGTAGCGGCTGTCGCGCCAATGAGACTTGCCTCGACGGTGTCTGTCGCCTGCAGTGCTCCAGCAATGCCGACTGCGAAGGTGAGGGGCTCATCTGCGGCTCGGATACGTCGCACTGCAAACCCGGACAGAATCCGACGCGCCCGCAGTCGCAGCCTCAAAGCGGTAGCGGTGGCACTGGTTCCACCGGCGCCGGCGGCGCGCCGGGCACGGGCGGAGCGGCTCACGGCGGCGCGCTGAATGCAGCGAGCGCTGGCGGTATGCCAGGTGTCGGCGGCAGTGCACCGGCCGCGGCCGGTCAAGCTACTGGCGTTGCGGGTGGCACCGCTGCCTTTGCAGCTGCGGGTTCGTCGAGCGTGGCCGGCCACGCCGGGTTCTGAGCTCGGGCGACGAGCGGCACGGCCGTCGCGCGCATCGGGCGGCGAGCGGTCGCGCCTCGCGAGCAGTGACGCGCGGGCGTGGTGGACGTGCGGCGTGAAGCGACGCAACTCGCGGCGCGTCCGTCCGATAGCTGCTCATGCGAAAATTGCGGCTCCTTGGGGGTGCGCTAGCGACGAGCTGGGCGCTCGCGGCGTGCTCGGGTTTCGATACGAGTAAGCTCTTTCCACCGGCTGCCGACGGAGACGACGTGGGCTCCGCGGGCTGGAGCTATGACGCCGACGCGAGCGCTCATGCGGGTCGAGGCGGGGCCGGTCGCGGCGGCAGCGGTGCGAGCAACGGCTCCTCCCAGACCGGCCCACGCCCCAGTGCGGAAACGACGACCGACGACGTGAGCCGTGCCATGCCGGGCAGCGATGTTGCGGGCGCAGGCGGATCTGCGTCGGCGGATGGCGACGGCGGGGCGTCCGGTGTGAGCGGAGCCGACGGTGTCGAGATGGGCGGCGCCGCGACGCGAGCCAATGGCGGAGCGAGCGCGCGCGGTGGTTCGAGCTCGGGCGGGCGCGGCGCCCTGGGTTCGGGAGCTGCCGGGCACGCGGGCGCGACGACGGGCGCCGCTGGCTCGCACGCCGGGACGTCGCCGGGTGGAGGGCATGGCGGCGCGGTCTCGTCGGGTGGGCGCGCGGCGGCGGGTGGAAGTGGCGGCAGCACGAGCGGCGGCGCCGGCGGCCGAACGGACGCGACCACGGGCGGGTCCGGCGCCGACGCGGGCCGTGCGGGCTCGGGCGGCGTGGCCGAGAGTGCGCTTTGGTTCAGCGAGTACGTCGAAGGTTCGAGCAAGTACAAAGCGCTCGAGATCCGCGGGCCTGCGGGAACGTCATTGAGCGGCTGCAGGATCGAAACGTACCGCGACGGCTCGCTCTCGCCGAATACGCTCACGCTCGACGCGCTCGTCACCGATACGGAGACGTACGTCCTCTGCTCGTCGTCGCTCGCGGACTTGGCGAGCGTGCACTGCGACCGGTCGACGAACCTGCTCTTCAACGGCAACGATGCGGTCGCGCTCGTGTGCAACGACGCGCTGCTCGACGTCATCGGGCAAATCGGCGTTGATCCTGGTGACGCCTGGACGGACGGCGACGCGAGCACCGCGAACCGAACCTTGCGCCGCCGCTGCGGCGTGACGAGCGGCGACTCCGACGGCAGCGATGTGTTCGACCCAGTCGATCAATGGGTCGCTTTGCCGGTCGACAGCGTCGACGGCCTGGGTGACGGCACGTGCGGCTGAGCGCGGTGGAACGACGCGGGCCGGCGCCGCAACGCTGTGCTCCAGCGGTCGCCCACCAATCCTACTCGGACGCGTCGCACGGTAAGTGCGCGGCCAAGAGATGGTCGATGCGATGCACCTCGAGGTGCCGATCGGTGAAGTACGGCTCGTCGACGAGGTACGAACGGTAGGCAGGCGTGAGGTGGCCGTTCACGTGCGGGTAGCGCACCACGATGAATTCGACGTTGTCGTGCTCGAGTCGCGCGAGGTCCTCGCGCAGCGTGATCTTGCGGCAGTCGAGCGGTCGATTGGCGGCGAGCGCGCGCAACAGCGATAGGCCGTGGATGTAACGGTGCGCCCTGTTCGGGGTGCGCGCGACCATGCCGCCGAGGATGGGACGGCCGTGGATGGTTTGCGCCATCATGGCGCGTTTGCTCGACTGGCGGTCGAGCGGCAACGGGAGAATGGCGCCCGTGCCGCCGCGCTGCCCGAGCTCGTTGTAAAATTGACTTTGATCGATGGCGCGAGTCGGGCAAGGGCCGTCGTAGTAGTCGAAGAGCAGGAGCGGCAGCGCGAGGAGCGCGGCGAGCAGGCGCTTCGGGACGAGCCGCTCGAGCGCCACGACGCCCCACGCAACGGCGACGGCAAAGAAGACCCGCGCGAGCAAGTTCAGCCGCTCGGGCGCGCGCACGGCTCGAAAGATCGGGATGCGCTCCACCAGCCGATACGGCATCCAGACGTCGTAGTCGCGCGCGTCGAACGTGAGGCGCGGCCCGAGACTCAAGACTAAGAACAGCGCGAACCCGACCCACCAGACGAGGCCGGCGCGCCGCGTCTCGGGCGTGAACCAGAGCGCGAACGCGAGCGCGAGCGCGACGACACCGAGGTACGCCACGGAGCCGGCCTCGCCGTACAGAACGTAGCCGTGGTGCGCGCCGAATACGTGATGCGGCATCGGCACGACGAGCGCGAGCGCATCCGTCGACCAGTCCGTCGTCACGGTGGCCATCGCTTCGCCGAGCGCGCTCCGCGACTGGACGTAGGGAACGACCAAGGGCCCGACCAGGACGAGACAGGCAGCGCCGAAGTAGAGCGTCGTCTTCCAAAAGCGCACGTCCTTGAAGCGACGCGTCTGCCACGCTTCGAACGGCACGAGCACGAGCAGCGCGACGCTCGTCATCAAAAAGAGGTGGACGCCCGTGAGCAGCACGCACGCGAGCGCCGCCGCCGCGAGCCACACCGCGCGCGGCTTTTCGCGCCAGGCGACCAAGAGCCCCAGGAAGACCAGCGGAATGAAGCCGGTGTTCGCGAGGTTCGGATGCTGCATCGCGCGCGTCATGCGATACGGATCGAACGCGAACACGAAACCCGAGATCCACGCCGCGAGCGTGTTCTTCGTGAGGTAGCGCGCGAGCGCGAACATACTGCCGGCGCAGAGCAGCGTCTCGAGTAGGAACGTCAGGTTGTAACCCGCGACCGCGCCGAAGAGTGCGCGGAGGGGGAGCGCGACGAGGGACGTGAGCCAGCTGATGCTGTGATAGACGAGGCTCACGCCCGTCGGATAAAAAAGCTCGCGCGTGTAGAAGGGCGAGACGTGCGACGAGAAGGCCTTGGCGAGCCACCAATTGTCCCAGAGCGCGATCGATTGATCACCGATGCGGCCGACGGGGCTCTCGCCCAGGTTCGGCAACACGGGCCACGTGAAGCAGGCGACGACCAGCGCGTAGACGGCGAGCGCAACGAACGCGGGACGCCGCGCGCCGAGCTCGCCGAGCCGTGCGCTAAGCGACCTGAGCGCCCGAATCCGCGCTGACAGCGGCTTCACGCGTGGCCTGAGCGAGGTTGTCGCTGCGGGCGGCGGCGTTCTCGTTCACCTTGACGCTCACGATGCGCGAAACGCCCGGCTCACCCATCGTCACGCCGTAGAGCACGTCGGTGCTCTGCATCGTCTTTTTGATGTGCGTGATGAGCACGAACTGCGACTGCGAGGTGAGCGCGCGAATCATTTCGTTGTAACGAGTGACGTTGGCCTCGTCGAGCGGCGCGTCGACCTCGTCCAGGATGCAGAAGGGCGAGGGGCGGTGCTGGAAGATGGCGAAGATGAGCGAGACGGCCGTGAGCGCCTTCTCGCCGCCGCTCATGAGCTCGATGTTGCCGAGCTTCTTGCCCGGGGGCTGCGCGTGGATCTCGACGCCGGCGCCTAGCAGATCCTCGCTGTCGGTGAGCACGAGCTCGGCGCGGCCGCCGCGGAACAAGCGCGAGAACGTCTTCTTGAAGAGCGCGTTCACGGAGTCGAACGTCTCGCGGAACATGCGCCGCGATTCCTTGTTCATGTGCCGGATCGCGCGTTCGAGCTCCTCGAGCGCCTTGTCGATGTCGACCTTTTGGTCGTTGAGCTCGTGGAAACGCTTTTCGGCTTGCTCGTGCTCGGCGCGCGCGTCGAGGTTCACGGGGCCCATGCGGTCGATGAGCTGGGTGAGCTCGTCGATGCGGCGGCGCTGCTCGTCGTCGGGCATCGGCCGCGCGTGGTAGTCGCCCACGACGCGCGTGAGCTCGAGGCCGCGGAACTTCTCGCGGATCGTGGCGAGGAGGTGCTGGCGCTCGATGGCGATGCGCTGGAGCGTGAGCTCCTGGGCACGCACGATTTCGTCGTGCTGCTCGAGGCTCTCGCGCACGGTGCGCAGGCTCGCTTCGAGCGTCCCGAGGCTCTGGCGCGCCTGTTCGAGCTCGGCGCGCGAGCGTTCGAGGGCGGCGTGCACTTCGCGCGCGCGCTCGGCGGCTTCGGCGCGAGCTTCGCGCGTGAGCACGATCGTGGCCGCGGTCTCGCCGTACGTGGCGGCGGCTTCCGTGAGCTCTTGCTGGAGGGCAGCGCTCCTCTGCTCGAGCTCGGCGAGCGAGGACTCGATGCGCTGCGCGGATTGACGGGCGGCGCCGGACTGCTCGCGTACCTGCGCGAGGCGCACGCGACGCTCGGTGACGAGCGCGCTCTGTGCCGCCACGCGTTCGCGCCAGCTCGCCGCCGTCTCCTCGGCGCGAGTGAGCGCTTGGCTCACGTGCGCGAGCTCCGCCGTGGCGGCGTCGAGCTCGGCGCGGCACTCGGCCGCGGCCTGCGTGCCCGCGACGATGGCGCGATCGAGCTCGTCGAGCTCGATGCCCACGGTGGTCCGGCGCGCTTCGATGCGATCGATGTCGCCCGCCGTGCGCGAGAGGTCCTTCTCGGCCGTGACGTGCGCGAGCTCGCCTTCGTGCGCGAATTGACGTGCGCGTTCGAGCGCGGTGCCGACCTCGGAGAGGCGGGCGCGCAGGGCATTGTGCTCGGCGCTCGTGCGCGCGGCTTCCGTCTCGAGGCGCGCGACCTCGTCGGTGAGCAGATGCATTTCCCGCTTCTGCTCGAGCATGGCGCTCGCGACGCCGTCGCCGCTGCCGCCGGCCACGATGCCGTCCGGGTGCGCGACCGTACCGTCGAGCGCGACGGCCGTGACGCCCGGTATGCTCGACGCGACACGCACGGCGTCTTCCGCCGTGCTCACGAGGAGTGCATCGCCGATCAGGCTGCGGACGAGCGGCTCGTCGGCTTCGGCGTAACCGAGCCGCTCGATGAGGCGGCCGAGCACCCCGGGCGCCGCGAGCTCGGCGGGCGCGCCGGCCACGTACGGCGGGCGGGCGGGCATGACCTCGGCGCGGCCGCGTTCGCTCCGGCGCAGATCGTCGAGTAGCTCGAGCCCGGCTTCGCGGTCGGCCACGACGACGCACTGCAGACGGCTGCCGAGCAGGCCGGCGACCGCGGCCGTGAGCTCCTCGGGCGTGTCGATGCGGTCAGCGACGAGCCCGTGCACGCGCGCATCGCCCTTGCCGAGCAGCGCCCTGGCGCCCGCACCGACGCCTTCGAGACGTCGATGCAAGTCCTCGAGCGCGCGCAGGCGGTTACGCTTGATCGAGAGCTCGTTCTTCGCGACGTCCACGGCGCGCTCGCTCTCGAGCTGGCGCGAACGGAGCGCTTCGTTTTCGTGCTCGAGGCTCTCGCGTTCGGAGGCGGTGAGCTTCTTGCCCTCGGCGAGCTCGGCGACGGAGCGCTCGAGCGCTTGCTTGCGCGCGATGGCGTCGCCGTGCTCGCCCTCGAGCTGTTCCTTTTCGGTGGCGAGCTTGTCGCGGCGCACGCGGCCTTCGTCGCGGCGCTGCGCGATACCGTCGAGGCGTGCGCCTTGCGCGGCCGTGCGCGCCGAGAGCTCACCCGTGCTCTTCCTGATCTCGAGCACGTCGGCGCTGGCGCGCGCCTCTTCGGCTTGCAGGGCCGTGAGCGCTTCGGTCTCTTGCAGCGCGTCCACTTCGCGCGCCCGCTCGTCGCTGCCGAGCTCTTCGACCTTGACGGCGATCTGTTCTTTCTCCGCGCTGAGCTCGCGGACCTTGCCGAGGATGCTCTCGAGCTCGAGGTTGCCGCCCATCAAGCGGTGATCGAGGTAGGTGAGGCGCTCCTTGGCGCGCTCGATCTCGGCCTGCAGGCTACTCACGTGATTGTCCGCGTCGAAGGCGGAACGTGCGGCTTCGTCGGCGCTCGCCTCGATGGCGGCGGACTGCGCGCGCTCGGCGTCGAGCACGGCTTCGGCCTCGCGGAGCCTCGTTCGTTCGTCGGCGAGCGTCTGGCGCGCCGCTTCATGGCCTTCCTCGGCCACGCGCTGCGTCACGATGAGCTCGAGCAGCTTGTGCGACGCGTCGAGGAGCACCAAGTCCTCGAGCTCCCGCCGGTAATCGAGGAAGCGCTCCGCCTTGGCGACCTGACGCTTGAGCGACGCGCGGTTGCGGTCGATCTCGCTGATGATGTCGGTCACGCGCAGGAGGTTCTGGCGCGTGAGCTCCATCTTGCGCTCCGCCATCTTGCGGCGCTGCTTGTACTTGGTGATGCCGGCCGCTTCGTCGATGAACAGCCGGCGATCCTCCGGCCGGGCGCTGACGATCTGTCCGATGCGCCCCTGTTCGACGATCGAGTACGCCTTGGTGCCGACGCCGGTGCCGAGAAAGAGCTCCGTCACGTCGCGCAAGCGGACGTGCGTCTTGTTGATGAGGTACTCGCTCGTTCCGTCACGGAAGAGGCGGCGTGTCACGCCGATCTCGGGGTAGTCGCGGAACTCCGGCGGCAGACTCGCGGCGTATTCCGGATTGGTGTTGTCGAAGGTGATCGTCACCTCCGACAGGCCGCTCGGCCCACGCGACTCGGAGCCGTTGAAGATCACGTCTTCCATCGCTCGGCCGCGGAGGTGCTTGGCGCTTTGCTCGCCCAGGCACCAGCGAATTGCATCGACGATGTTCGACTTACCGCAGCCGTTCGGCCCTACGATGCCGACGACGTCGTGGTCGAAATGGATCACGGTCCGGTCTACGAACGACTTGAACCCCGCGATCTCGAGCTTCTTGATGTGCATCGCTAAAAACTTCCCTCGCGCCGGGTACCTGAGCCTGGTTATAGCAGCCTGGGCTCTCCGGCCGCTCGCTCACTCGAGCGGCACGCAACGTAGCGCCATGTAGCGTCACGCGGCGTCACCGGTCTTGTACTCCGCTGAACAGATGCGCACAAGGGTTTTCGCGCGCATTCCAGCGGATGTCGACGCTCGGATCGCGTCGCCGAGAGCTCACATGCTCGGCTGTTCAGTGCGAAGTGGGTTGACAGTCGGTCACGGGAGACGCATTGGTCCCTAGCTGTTGAAGGGTTCTTCTAGCGATGACCTATGAATACGTGTGCACCGCCTGCGGCCATGCTTGGGAAGCCGAGCAGTCGATCAGCGAGGCACCACTCAAGACGTGTCCGAACTGCCACGAACAGACGGCGCGCCGTCAAATCTCCGGTGGCGCCGGCTTCATCTTGAAGGGCGGCGGCTGGTACGCCGACCTCTACGGCAGCGCGCCGAAGAAGTCGGGCGCCGCGGAAACGAAAGCGGAAACCAAGTCCGAGTCCAAGAGCGAGAGCAGCGGCGCCAAGCAAGACAGCGGCTCGAAGAAGGACGGCTCGTCGGGTAGCTCCGGCGGTTCTTCGTCGAGCTCGTCCGGCACGCCAAGCTCGAGCACGCCCTCCGGGTCCAAGGCAACGAGCGCCTCTTCCGGCGCCTGAAGAAAGGCAACCGATGTCTGACGAGCGTCGCGATCACTCCGAATTGCGCGACCAGCTCGCGGAGATCGATCGAGCGATCTTGGAGCGCTTGGACGCTCGGGCGCGTGTGTCGCGTGCCCTTGCAGCGGGCGCGGAGCCGCTGCCCGACGTCGGCGAGCGGGAATGGCTCGAAGCGCTCGTGCGCGCGGGCTCGGGCGAGATGCCGCCCGAAAGCGTACGCTCGATTTTCGGGCAGATCCGCGCGGCGGCGCGCGCGCTCGAGCGGCCGACGGCCATCGCGTACGTCGGGCCCGAGGGTGCCTTCTGCCACGAAGCTGCGCTGGCCCATTTCGGGGCTTCCGCGCGCTTCGTGCCGACTCCCGGCATCGTCGAAGCGCTGGAGGAGGTCGTGCGGGGCCGGGTCGCTGTCGCCGTGTTCCCGTTCGAGTCGTCGGTCGACGGCCTCGTGCAGCCTTCGGTGACGGCTCTCGCCGAAACGGATCTGATGCTCGTCGGCGAGCGGGTGCTCTCCGCCTCGTACGATTTGATGGCCAAGGGCAGCGACCTCGGCGCCATCGAGCACGTGTACGCCACGCCGCTCGGACAAGCCGCTTGCCAGCGGTTCTTGGACGCCGAGCTGCCGCGGGCAAGCGTCATCGACGTGCGCTCGCCCCTCGTCGCGGCGGAGCTTGCGCGCGAGGAGCCGAACGCTGCAGCGCTCGTGACCGAACGCGTCGGGCGCGCCGCCGCGCTCGAAACCGTGCGGGCCAACGTCGGCGATGAACCTGATTTGAAGCTGCGTTACGGCTTCGCGAGCGCGCGCCCCGCCATGCGTTCCGGCAATGACGTGACGTGCCTGCTCTTCAGCGTCGACGATCAGCCAGGCTCCCTCTTCGGCGTGCTCCGGCATTTTGCCGAGCGCGGCGTCAATCTGCGAAAACTCCAATCCCGGCCCGTCCCCCACGGGAGCTGGGACTACGTTTTCTACGTCGAGCTCGGCGCGCACGTCACCGAACGTCCGGTCACGACCGCACTGGAAGCCCTGAAGCGCACGACGAAGTACCTGAAAGTCTTGGGCTCGTTCCCGGTCGCTTCGGCCTGAGTCGATCGGTCGAGACGCGCTGGCGCACGCGCGCGTGCGGGTTGACCCCGACCCGCGCGGCGGGCAAGGCTAGCCGGCCGCGGAGGTCGGGCGCGCCGACGCCGCCATCACTTGCCATGTCTCTCGTCATCCCCTCCATCGAAGCGCTCGTGCCGTACGAAGGCGGCAAGCCCGTCGAAGAGCTCGAGCGCGAGCTCGGTATCACGGGCGCGGTCAAGCTCGCCTCGAACGAAAATCCTCTCGGTCCGAGTCCGCGCGCGCTCGAAGCGGCGCGCGCGACCCTCGCTCAGATCCATCGCTACCCGGACGGCGTTGCGTTCGGCTTGCGTGAGGCCATTGCGCGTTTCCACGGCGTACGTCGCGACGAAGTGCTGCAGGGCGCGGGCTCGAACGAGCTCTTGGATCTCGTCGTGCGCACGTTCGCGACGCGTGAGCACCACGTCGTCTTCGGCGAGCCGGCGTTCGTCGTGTATCGCCTGGCGTCGCTCGTTTACGGCGTGCCGTTCACGGCCGTGCCGCTCGAGAACCTGGTGCACGACTTGCCGGCGATGGCGGCAGCCGTGACGCCGAAGACGCGCGTCGTGTTCGTGGCGAATCCGAATAACCCCACGGGGACGTACGTCGGGCGCGCCGCCGTCGAGCAGTTCTTACGCGCGGTGCCGCCCGAGGTGATCGTCGTGATGGACGAGGCGTACTTCGAGTACGCGGACGCGCCCGATTACCCGAGCTCGCTGGCGCTCCGGCACTTGCGCGACCGGCTGCTCGTGATGCGCACGTTCTCGAAGGCGTACGGGCTCGCGGGGCTGCGCGTGGGATACACCATCGGTCCGGCTCCGCTCATCGACTACATGAACCGCGTGCGGGCGCCGTTCAACACGAGCGTTCCCGGGCAGGCAGCTGCCGTGGCGGCGCTCGACGATCAAGCTCACGTGGAGGAGAGCCGGCGCATGAACAGCGCCGAGCGCGTGCGGCTCACCCAAGCGCTCGAGGGCATGGGGCTGGCCGTGGCGCCCAGTCAGGCAAACTTCATCCTGGTGGATCTCGCGCGCCCGGCGCGGCCCGTTTACGACGGCTTGCTCGAGCGTGGTGTCATCGTGCGACCGTTCGGGAATTTGCCGACCAGTCTGCGTGTCACTTGCGGGCTGCCGCGTGAAAACGACCGCTTCCTCGCCGCGCTCGCCGAGGTGCTGGTCTGATGTCGGGCTGGTCACGGCGCCGCCTGCTCGGCGCGGGCCTGGGAACGCTCGGCGCGCTCGCGTGCGCGCACAAGCAAGACGTCGTCGTCAAAACGGGTGAGGACAAGAAGCTCGGCGAGGCGCAGATCGACGCCGATCCCGTGCCGCTCTTGCCGGGTGATGCGATTGGAGTGCTGTCGATCGACGCGCAAGCCCTCTACAATTCACAGTTCGGCGATCGCGTGCGCGCCGTCGTGGAAAAACGTTTGCCGCTGCCGCCTTCGGCCGGGTTCGACCCGAAGCGCGATCTCGATCACGCCTGGATCGGCTTTTATTCGATGCAGGGCGCCGACATCGCCGGGGTCGCAGTCGGTCACTTCGACCGGAAAAAAATCGAAGCGGCCGCGGACGGCACGCAACCGACGGCGCTCGGCGTTCCCGTCGTGAAGACGAGCTACGCCGGACGCACGCTCTACACGGCCGGCACGGTGGGCTTCAGCGTGCTCACGGCGAAGACGGCGCTCGTCGGCAACGACACGGGCATGCGCCGGGCGCTCGACCGCATTCAAGAAGGCAGGGCGCGCCGGCAACTGCCGGAGTACATGGAGAAGCTCCTGGCCTCGACGAAAGCGCCCATCGTCGGCGGCTTCGATTTCACCTCGAGCCCCTTGCCCGATGCGACGCGTCAAGAGCTCGCGTTTTTGAAGGGGGTCAAGACGCTCGCGCTGGTCGGTAACTTCGACGAGCCGGGCTTGAACCTCGCCGGGACACTGACGTACGAGGACGCCGACGCGGCGCAGCGCGGCGCCCAGAACCTGATCGCGCTCCGTCAGCTCGTCGAACGCTACGCGCCGTTCCTCGCGCTGCTCGGTATCGCGCAGCCCGTCCGCCGGCTCGAGGCAGAGCCGAAAGACAAAGACGTGGCGTTCGTGCTGGCGGTCGACGGCGCGGCAGTGGCTGCGTTGCTCGACCGGGCGCAAGCTATGTTTCTCTCCCACTGAAGCTGCCTTCGTCTCCGATGACCGCGTCGCGCCTCGTCGTTCGCACCCAAAAGAAGCCGCTGCACGGCAGCGTGCCCGTGCCGAGCGATCGCAGCATCACGCACCGCGCGCTCATCCTCGCGGCGCTCTCGAACGGCCCGTGTGAGCTGCGTGGCTTCGGTTACGGCAGCGACAATTTGCGAATGCTCGGCGCGCTCGCGGCGCTCGGCGTGCGTTACGAGGACGACGGCCGGGGCACCCTGAAGCTACGGGGTGTCGGACTCGGCGGCCTCGTCGCGCCGAGTGCGCCCATCGATTGTGGTCGCTCGCCGACGTGCTTGCGGCTCCTCACGGGCGTGCTCGCTGCGCAGCCGTTCGCGTCGCGGCTCGAAGGGCACGGCGCGCTCGAGCACTTGCGCATGCACGGCGTGCTCGAGCCGCTGCGCGCACGCGGCGCGCGACTCTCGGCACGTCCCGACCCCACGCACGCCGGCGAAGAGACGGCGCCGATCGACGTCCTCGGCGTGACACCCGGCGAGCGCCTGAAGCCGCTCACGTACGCGCTCCAGCACGGCAGCGATCACGCCAAAGGCGCGCTCCTGCTCTCCGGGCTCTTCGCGTCCGGTCCGACCATCGTCGAGGAACCGGTGGTCTCGCGCGATCACACCGAGCGGCTGCTCTCCGCGCTCGGTATGCCGATCCGCGCGGCCGCTTCCGTCTTGAGCCTGCATCCGCCGGCCGATCCGCTGGCGATCCGCGGCTTCGACTTCGACGTGCCCGGCGACATTTCGGCCGCCGCGTTTCTCGCCGTGGCGGCCCAGATCGTCCCCGACAGCCACGTCACGACGCGCCGCACGGGCTTGAACCCGACGCGCTCGGGGATCCTCGAGATCATCCGGCTTGCGGGCGGTCGCATGGGCATCACGCCCGCCGGGAACTCGCTCGGCGAGCCGTTCGGCGAGGTCACGTCGCGAGGCTCCGTGCTGCGCGGCATTTCGATCGGCGGCGAGCTCGCGCTGCGCGGCATGGACGAAATTCCGGCGGCTTGCGTGCTCGCTGCGCGCGCGCGTGGCGTCACGCACGTGACCGACGTCGCCGAGCTGCGCCTCGACCGACCGGATCGCATTGCGGCCATCGCTGGGCTGCTCCGAGCGTTCGGCGTCGGGGCGAGTGAACGGCCCGACGGGCTCGTGATCGAGGGACGCCCCGAACAGCCGCTCACGGCCGCGCACGTCTCGAGCGGCGGTGACCACCGCATCGCGATGTGCGCCGCCGTGCTCGGCCTGGTCGCCGACGGTGAGACGGTCGTCGAGGACGCCGATTGTCTCGCCGTGAGCTTTCCGCGTTTCGTCGGTACGCTGCGCTCGCTGGGCGCCGAAATCGAGGTGGCGCGATGACGCGTAGCCGCCCCGTCGTCGCGATCGACGGACCCGCCGGGGCAGGGAAGTCCACGGTGACGTTGCGGGTCGCGACAGCGCTCGGTTACTTCGTGGTCGACACGGGCGCGCTCTACCGTGCGATCGCGCTCGCCTGCGAGCTCGCCGGTATCGACTTCGACGACTTCGAGCGCGTGGGGACGCTGGCCGAAGCGCTGGTGGCCAAGCAAGCCGTGAGCATCGAGGGCGACGCGCGGGGCGGCTCGCGCGTGCTGCTCGACGGCAAGGACGTGAGCGGAGCCATCCGCACGCAAACGCTGAGTCAGGGCGCGAGCAAGGTGTCGGCGCAGCCGCGCGTGCGCGCCGCGTTGCTCGAGCTGCAGCGTTCGGCAGGCCGTTCCGGCGGCGTCGTGCTCGAAGGCCGCGACATCGGGACGGTCGTGTTTCCCGACGCCGAAGTGAAGGTGTTTCTCACGGCGAGCGTCGAGGAACGCGCGCGGCGCCGCTTCGAGCAGCTCCGCGCGGCCGGAGTCGACGCGGACATCGAGGCGGTCAAACGCGAAGTCGAAGAGCGCGACCAGCGCGACAGCTCGCGTCCGATCGCGCCGCTCCGCAAAGCGCCCGACGCGCTCGTCGTCGACAGCTCCGTGCTGTCGATCGATCAGGTGGTCGCCCGCATCGTCACGCGCGTGCGCGAAGTCGCGGTCGAGCTCGCCGCGCAATGAGACTGCACGGGCCCCGACACGGCGCTGCGCCGGGACGCGCGCGGGCGCTCTGCCTCGGCATGCTCTTGTCGCTCGGCGCGGCGTGCGGCGGTTCGCGGCCCGCGCCCCCGCGCGCGCCCGCGCTCGCGACTCCCGCCGACGCCGTGCCATCCGATCTCGATCTCGTCCTGCGCGTAGACCTCGCGAAGGTGCGTTCGGCGCTTGGGCCCGAGGGGTTCGCCTCGCTGCGCGGCGAGGCGGGCGACGCCGTCGCCGAGACGCGCGATGCGCTCGTCGAGCGGGCGCTCGAAGCGAGTGATACGGCGATTTTGGCCCTTCGTCCCGAGCTTTTGCCGCACGAAACCGACAACGTGCTCGTGCTCGCCGGGCATTTCGGCGCGCTCGGCGTGGATCGCGCGCTCCGAGCTAGCGGGTGGTCGGCACCGGTCGATCTGGGCGGCGACGTGCGACGCTTCGACCGCGCAGGGAAGATCAGCCGGAGCTCGCCGGCGCGCGTGTACGCCTTCGCGAACGAACGACTCGTCTTCGTGTCCGCGGCGGAGATCGACAGCGTCGAAGCCGTGCTCGAACGCCACCGCGCGCCGAGCTCACTCAAGCCACAAGCGCGCGGCGTGCTCGCGTTCGCCGCCAGGCTACGGACCCTCGGCACGACGCTCGTCGACCGTTACCCGGAGCTCGCCGACGCGATCGGCCCGGCCGGGGCCGTGCAAGGCGTGGTGGATTCGACGGCGACGGGCCTCGGGCTCGAGGTGGCGCTCGAGCTGCCGAGTGAAGCGAGCGCGGAGCGCACCGGCGAGGCGCTCGGTCGCATTCGGCAAGCGCTCGCCTCGAGCGCGGGTAAGATGGCGGTCATGGCGCAGAGCGCGAACATTCAAGCCGTCGGGCGCTTCGCCGTGGTGCGTGTGGCGCTCGAGCGGGGAATGCTGTGAGCCTCGAGCGCCTCGAAACGCCGCCGCTCGCGGGCGGGCCCATGGCGCGTACCGATCGGGGCGGGGCGCTGTCGTTTCCCGTGGTCATGGCTGTTTTCAGCCTGTTGCTCGTGCTCGGGGTGACACTCGGGGTGACGATCCATCGTCGTTACGTGGGGTTCGATCGCGTCGCGGCGCAGCACGTGCCCCCCGACACGACGCTGGTCGTGCGCTGGGACGTCGACAAGATCGCGCTGTTCGAGCCGACTCGTCGGTTTCTGTTGCCGCTGCTCGATGCACCACGCACGGGAGCGCCGAACAGCGCGATGACGGCGACGGGTACGGCCCTCGGGGCCCGCCGCGAGCGTTTCGCACACGAGAGCGGGACGCTGATGAGCCGTGATCTACGCGAGGCCGTCGCGCTCTTCGGCCCCGGCGCGCACGATTGGGCGGTGATCCTCGCGGGCGCGTTCTCGCAGGTCGACTTGCTCGAAGCGGCCGCGCAGACCTTCCAGCAGGAAGACTGGCCATGGCGCAGGATTGCGGCCGATCGGTTGGTATCGCCCGAGGGAGCAGCGCTCGGGCGGACGGCGGACGGCGCACTCGTCCTTGCGTCGAACGCCGCGCGGCTCGACGCGGTCCTCGTACGGCGCCCGGCGCTGCGTGAAGTGCCGCGCGTCGGCGCTGGCTCCTTGCGCCTCGTGCCGAGTACTACGGACTCACCCGTAGCAACGGCGCCCTTGCTGGAGACCCTGGGTCGCCCGGCGGAAGTCAGCGGGGACGCGGAGTGGGGGAGTCCGCTGCCGGTTCACGTGGTCCTGCACTTCGACGGCCAGCCGCCTGCCGACATCAAAGAGCGCGTTCACCGGGCACTCGAGCTCCTACTCGGCGAAGATCTCCAAAGAATCGAGCGGCGCGAAGCCCCCGTCAGCGTGCAGTCAGCCGGTAATCAGGACGTGCGCGTGACCGTGCTGCTCGACGATTTTGCGCTCGAGCACGCCGCAAATCGTGTCGCTCAGGCCGTGGCGCAGGCCTTCGGAACGCCCGTAACCCAAGATTTGGCCAAATAGTCCATCAGTTTGCGTTTGACGAGGGGCGGCTCGTGCGCTACGTGACGCGTCCCCGAGCGGTCCCCCGAGGAGAGGACGCCCTGTTCTCGCCCGCGTCACGCGGACTGCTACCCCACCCATAAACCGGAGCCACTCGTTCGATCCATGACCCAAACCCAAATGACCGCCGCGCCGCCCAATGATCCCTCGAGTTTTGCAGCGATGTTCGAGGCCACAGCGAGCGGACCCAGCGCTGCGCTCGGCGGTGAAGGGCAGATCGTCTCCGGCGTGATCATTCAGGTCAATCGCGACTCGGTCGTCGTCGACATCGGCGGCAAGAGCGAGGGCGTGATCTCGAAGAGCGAGTTCGCCGACGCGAACGGCGCCATCGCCATCAAGGCGGGCGATCGCGTCGATGTCTTCATCGAGAGTCGCGAGAGCGACGACGGCCTCATCTCCTTGTCCAAGGAGAAGGCCGACAAGATGAAGGTGTGGGACGAGATCTCGGCCGCGTGCGAGCGCGACGAGATCATCGAAGGCACCATCAGCCAGCGGGTGAAGGGCGGGCTCTCGGTCACGATCCGCGGCGGCGTGAAAGCGTTCTTGCCGGGCTCGCAGGTCGACCTCCGGCCGATCCGCAACCTCGAGAAGCTCATCGGTCAGACCTACGAGTTCAAGGTCATCAAGTTCAACAAGAAGCGCGGCAACATCGTGCTTTCGCGCCGCGTCCTGCTCGAGCGCGAGCGTGACGAGATGAAGGCCAAGACGCTCCAGACCCTGGAAGAGGGCATGGTCGTCACGGGCACGATCAAGAACCTCACCGAGTACGGCGCGTTCGTCGATCTCGGCGGTATCGACGGCCTCTTGCACATCACCGACATGTCCTGGGGTCGCGTCGCGCACCCGGGCGAGGTGTTCAAGGTCGGCGACGAAGTCACCGTGAAGGTGCTCAAGTACAATCCCGAGACCGAGCGCGTGAGCCTCGGCCTCAAGCAGACCCAGGAAGACCCCTGGAACCACGTCGACGAGGCGTACCCCGTCGGCAAGCGCGTGCGCGGCAAGGTCATGAGCCTCACCGAGTACGGCGCGTTCGTGGAGCTCGAGCCGGGCGTCGAGGGCCTCATCCACGTGAGCGAGATGAGCTGGACCAAGAAGGTCAAGCACCCGTCGAAGATGCTCGAGATCGGCAATGAGATTGAATGCCAGGTGCTCGAGGTCGACGCGCGCTCCAAGCGCATCAGCCTCGGTCTCAAGCAGCTCGAGCCCGATCCGTGGACGCTCTTCACCGAGAAGTACAAGCCGGGCGACAAGATCTCCGGCAAGGTCCGCTCGATCACCGATTACGGCGTGTTCGTCGGCATCGAAGACGGCGTGGACGGCATGGTCCACAAGACCGACCTCTCGTGGACGGCCAAGATCAACAACCCCGCCGACCTCTACAACAAGGGCGACGACGTAGAAGCCATCATCCTCTCGATCAACCACGACGAGAAGAAGGTGAGCCTCGGCGTGAAGCAGCTCTGGGACGATCCCTGGGCCGGCGCGATGGACAAGTACAAGCCGGGCACCGTCGTCGAAGACGCCACCGTGCTCAGCATCGCGGACTACGGCATCTTCGTGCGCATCGCCGAGGGCATCGAAGGGCTCGTGCCGAGCAACGAGATCCCCGGCAACGCCAACGTCTCGATCGGCGACAAGGTGCGCGCCGAGATCTCGAACGTCGATTCGATCGATCGCCGGATCACGCTCACGATGCGTAACCCTGGCGAGAGTCCCGAGGCCGATCAGGTGTCGGCGCTCAAGCGCGAGCAGCAGGGCAAGGGCGCGACGCTCGGCGACGTGCTCAAAGAGAAGCTCGAGAGCATGAAGAAGAGCCCCTCCATGCCGCCGCCTCCGCCTGCCGATAAGGCCGACGAAGAGTGATCGCCTGAGCTGAGACAGGGCGAGATCGTTCAGTGACGACGCCCACCAGCGGCCGCGAGTACGTCCTCCGCAGCGTCGGAGGTTGGACTCGCGGTCGCGTCATATTCCTCGCCGTGAGCGGGCTACTCGTCCTCGCGCTGCTCGTGTGGGCGCGCGAGGTCCTGCTGCCGTTCCTGATCGCGCTCATCGTCGCGTACGTGCTCACACCGCTCGTGGCGCTCGCCGAGCGGGCACGAGTGCCGAGGGCCGCGGCGATTCTCCTCGTCTACGCGGTCACGTTGACCGGCATTTATTCGAGCGTCGCGCTTATCGCGCCGCGCATTCAGGCCGAAGTGCAGAAGCTCGTGAACGACGCCCCGACGCTCGCTTCCGAGCTCTCGACCACGTGGGCGCCGAAGGCCGAGCTCTGGGTCCAGGGCATGCTCGATCGCGCCCACATCACGCCGCCGCCCGCGCCCGCCGGCCAGCCCCCGCCCGCCATCGAAATCGCGCGGCAGCCGGACGGTTCCTTACGCGTCGATATCGGCGCCGGCATCGACGTGGTCCAGCACGGCCCCGGGCACTGGCGCATCGGAGCGGCAGGCGCGCGCGGGAACGACCAATTTCGCGTCTCGGAGCTCGCGGGCAAGGGCATCGCCGAGGCGCTCGGCTACGTGAAGGCGAACGCGTTCCAGATCGTTCAGCTCGGCCATACCATCCTGCGCCAAGTAGCGCGCGGCATTTTCCTGCTCTTCATGACGCTGATGGTGGCGGGCTACATCATGCACACGCGCGAGGCCATCATCGGCTTCTTCCGCTCGCTCGTGCCGCCGAACGCGCGGCTCGGCTTCGATCACTTGCTCACGCGTATCGACCGGGGACTTTCGGGTGTCATTCGCGGGCAGCTCTTGATCTGCCTCGTCAACGGCGTCGTGAGCGCGATCGGTTTCGGACTCTTCGGCCTCAAATACTGGCCGATCCTCGCGATCGTGGCGGCCGTGATGAGTATCGTGCCGATCTTCGGGTCGATCATGAGCTCGGTGCCCGTCGTGCTCATCGGCCTCACGCAAGGGTTTTGGGTCGCGCTCTGGGTCTTGCTCTGGATCGTCGGCGTGCATCAAATCGAGGCAAACCTCTTGAATCCGAAGATCATCGGGGTCGCCGCCAAGATCCACCCCGTGCTCGTCGTGCTGGCGCTGATCATCGGCGAGCACTTTTTCGGCCTCTGGGGCGCGCTCTTGGGCGTACCGACGCTTTCCGTGGCACAGAGCGTATTCAATCACTTCCGGTTCGAGTCGATGCCCGACCTGCCGCCCGACAGCCTGGTCCCCGCACGCATCACTCCACGAGCCTGACGACGAGAACTAGACATGGCCAAAGAAGCACGCAAGCTCCAACGCGCCCAGGCACGCGCCACCGACTCGGGCAGCGCGCCCGACAAGCCGAGCCTGCCCAAGCCTGGCGCCGGCATGCCCGACGCGAGCGCGCAGGTCCGCCAGCTCCTCGGGCGCCTGGCGATTCCGGTCGTCGGCGGGTGGGTGATCTGCGGCTCGATCGCGGCGTTCGTGTACTCGAGCACCTGGAGGTGGATCCTGCTCGGGATCCCGACCGTCATCACGCTGCTCTGCGTGGGACTCCTGGTGTTCGCCCTCAATCAGGCCAAGAAGGCGCGCGGCGTCGCCAGCATCCTCGGCAAGGTCGAGACGGACGACGACCGCAAGGCGGCTATCGCCGAGCTCGAGCTCGCTTCGAAGAAGAAAGATCCGGCCGCGATTTTCGCCAAGGCGCAGCTCGAGCTGCAGTCCGATCCCAAACAAGCGCTCGCGACGCTCGAGCGCATCGATCTGACCAAAGTGATGGCCCCGGTCGCCGACGAAGCGCGGGGGCAGCGGGCCCTCATCCACCTCATGCTGGGCGACGTGAGCGAGGCTCGTACGCTCGTGAGCAACATCGATCTCAAGCGTCACCAGGAGCCGCGCACACGCGCCATGCTCGCGTCCGTTTCGGCGGAAGCGTGGGCGCGCGGCGGCGACGCCAAGAAAGCGCTCGAGACGCTCGGCCTGTTCGACCCTGAGGACGACATCTACGAGCAGCTGCGGCCCCAGCTCTACCGTGCCTACGCGTTCGCCTACGCCAACACGAACGACATCAACGGCATGAAGCGCATGCTGAAGAAGCTCGTTGCGATCGACGCGCGCCTGCTCGGAGGTTTTTTGACCAAGCGCACGCACCCGCTCTTGCAACGAGAAGCGAAGAAGCTGCTCGAGCAGAGCGGCCAGGTCCCGCGCAAGATGATGGTTCAGCGCGGGCGCTGACGCACGGGGCGCTGACGCACGGGCCGCTGACGTACGGGCCGCTGACGCTCGGGGCCGAACAACGTGCCGTTGTACGCGTAACGGCCCCTCACGTTGTAGTGCGTCTGAATGCTCGCCGCAGCCAGGACGAGTGTCGCGGCGAGGACGTAAAGCGGCGCGTGGCGCACCGCCGTTCGCTCCAGCGCCGCCAGGCAGACGAAGAGCGCGGTGAGACCGGCGAGGCTCAGGAGGCGTTCGATGTCCCAGGCGACGAGTAGGATCGCGAGCGGCGCGATCAGTGCCGCCGCGTACAGTGGAAACCAGAGCAGCGCGCGGTGTAAGGCGAAGAGCAGAAAGATCAGCACGAGCCCGAGGGCAAGCGGTACGAGATAGCGAGGGTGCGGCGGCCGCGCCAGCTCGCGGAAGCGCGCGCCGTTCAAATCGCCGGGCTCTGTGCGCGCGGCTGCGATGCCGGCCGCACGATATTGGCGCCAGCCCCGGCTCAGGTGCTCGGAGTCCGCCAGACGACTCGCGATTTCGCGCTGCTGTTTGGGGCTCGCGTGCCCGAGCTTCACGACCGCCACCGCGGCGACGCTGAGTACGACGATGACGCCGAGTTGGCGAAACAAGAGCGGTCGCTGCTCGAGGGAAAGCGTCAGACGCAGCGCAAAGAGCGGCAAAATGTAGACGGCAACGAGCTCATGGACGAGCAGCCCGAGGCTGAACAGGAGCACGCTCGCCACGAAGCGACGTCGGACGAACGCGTGATATGCGGCGAGTCCGAGCGTGAGGGTGAGCGCGTCGTGGTAGCCACGTCCCGCGCCGATCTGCACGAGCAGCGGCCCCGACGCGAACGCCGCGAGCGTGAGATTCGCCGCAGGCGCAAAGCGGCTCTGCGCCTGCACGACGAGCCAGAGCACGAGCGCGAACGCGAGCACCGACGCCGTGCCCACGACTTCGACGAGCGAGACGAGGCAGTCGCTCGAACGGCCACAGGCGAATTCCGCGAGCTCGCCCGGTAGCCCACGAATCAGAAAGCCGTGCGCGTAGGTGTACTGGTATTGGCTCAGGGCGTAGGGATGTACCTGGCGCGAAAAGCTGCGCGCGAGCGAAAGCAGGACGGCCGCCGCTGAAATCGTCGCAGCGAGCCAAGCCGGCACCTCACTCGTGACGAAGCGCCGAACGCGCTTGCTCGATTCCACCATGCCGACCCGCACCAAGCGCGGGACTCTATCAGAGATCCGTCACGCGAGCCGTCGCGAGCGGCTTGATCGCGAGCTCGGGCAGGAGCTCGGCGTACGATACGACGCGCAGCTCCGGGAAATCGACCTCGAGGAGCTTGCGCACGAAACGCCGAATGTCGGGCTGGGTGAGGAGCGGCGGGAGGTCGGTGCCGAGCGGCGCGAGCGCGCGCCGCACCGCCGTCACGATGTCGCGACCCGCGGCAGGAGCAAGCGTCAGGAAGCTGCCGGCGGCCGTGCGCGACACGGCGCCTCGAATCGTGTCTTCGAGCGCGGCGTCGAGCAAGAGCACGCCGAGCTCGGCGCGGCCACGCGTGAGCGCGTGCGTGATGCTGCGGCGCTGCTGCGAACGCACGAATTCGGCGAGATTCAAGGCATCCCGCTCGGCATGGCCAACGAGGGCGAGCGCCTCGAGAATGCCCTTGAGGTCGCGGACACTCTGCCGCTCTTCTACGAGCCGGCGCAGCACGTCCGCGAGCTGTGTCACGGCGATCGGTTTCGGCACGACCTGGCGCACGGTCGCGGGCGCCACTTGTTCGAGCTGGTCGAGCAGGGCTTGCGTCTCGGCAATGCCGAGAAAGTCCGCCGCCCGCTGGCGTAGGACGGGCAGGGCCTGGCCGACGACGAACTCCGCCGTTTCGGCGTCGCCGATCGTCGCCGAAAGCTCCATGACGCGCGCGGGGAGCTCCTGGAGCGAGAGCACGACGTGACGCGGCGGGAGCTCGCGCGCGACGGCGAGGCGAGCGGGCGGGAGCGGCACGCCGAGCTCCCGGAACAGGAGCTCGCGCAGCGCCGCGGCCGCCGAGCGCAAACCTGGACGTTTGAGCGTCGCGCCGCGCGAATCATCGTCGAACAGGTGCGCGAGATCCTCACTCACGTCGAGCGACCAGGGGACGATCATGGGCACGAAGCGCGCCGGTACCGCGTCCCCGCCCGGTCGCTGCACCGGCTCGGTGGCTTGTGTTTCGGCCCTGGCCCGTGCGCTCGCGCGCTTCACGCGCGACGCCGCGAACAGGAGCCCGCCGATCACGAAGAAGGGTAGGGCGGGCAGCCCCGGCACTGCGCCGAGCAAGCACGCGAACCCGGCCGCGACCCTGAGCGCCTGCGGCTGCGCAAAGAGCTGGCGCGCGAGCTCGGAGCCGAGCGACTGCTCGCTCTCTTCGCTTGCCACGCGTGTGACGAGGACGCCGGCTGCCGTCGCGATGACGAGCGACGGGATTTGCGACACGAGGCCGTCGCCGATCGTGAGCAAGCCGTAACGGCGGAGCGCCGCGGCGGGTTCCATATCGCGCTGCAGTACGCCCACGGCGAGCCCCGCGCCGATGTTCACGACCGTGATCAAGAGCGACGCGATCACGTCGCCCTTCACGAACTTCATGGCGCCGTCCATCGCGCCGTAAAATTGGCTTTCGCGCGCGAGGGCGTGCCGCCGCGCGCGGGCCTGGGTCCCGTCGATCGCGCCGGAGCGGAGCTCGGCGTCGATGGCCATTTGCTTGCCGGGCATGGCGTCGAGCGTGAAACGCGCGCCGACTTCGGCCACTCGCTCACCGCCCTTGGCGATCACGACGAATTGAATGATCGTCAGAATGGCGAAGATGACGGCGCCGACGACGTAGTTGCCGCGCACGACGAAATTGCCGAAGGCGCGGATGACTTCGCCAGCGTCCGCTTGCAGCAAGATGAGCCGCGTCGCCGACACGTTGAGCGCGAGCCGCGTCAGCGTCGTGATCAGCAGCACCGTCGGGAAGGCGGCGATTTTGAGCGCGTCCGACGCGTAGAGCGCCACGAGCAAGAGCACCACCGAGAACGAGAGGTTCGACGCGATCAGAAGGTCGAGCAGCCGCGTCGGTAGCGGCACGATCATCAAGCCGACGACGCCCACGACGAGGGCTGCGAGCGCGGCATCGGCGGCGCCGAGCCCGCGTTTCGGCTGCGCGAGTCGCAAAGCCGCCGCGGCGCTCGCCGGCGCGGTCGCTCTGGCTGTCCCGATCTCCGCCAACGCGCGCGAGCCTACACCTGGGCCCGGCCTCACGAAAGCGCTTCAGCTCGGCGCCGTAAAGAGCCCGAGAACGCCCGTATAGAAGTGCACGGCGGCGCGCCCGTCGAACGGCGCGATCTCGAAGGCCGAATGCAGACCCACGAACGGCACGTCGGGAAAACGTGAGCGCACGACGCGCAGATCGACGTCAGGGTTTTCGTAGAGCTGCGAGCCACGCCCGGCGCAGCTCACGTACACGCCGAAGAGCGGCGCCGCGCCAGCGGCTTCCCGTGCGAGATCGCGCGTGCAGAGCTCGAGATCGACGCGGGCCGCCGCCGCATCGCGCACGGCAAAGGCAATCCGCCACCCGGCCTTCAGCTCTCCGCCGAGCGCGAGCGCGCCACGCGCCGGATCGACGCCTTGAATGCCGCGCACGACGAACTCGGGGCGCGCGCTCTCTTCTTCGTGCGTCTCCGGAGCGATCACGGCCAAAATCAAGGGTTGTCCGGCGAGTCCGCGCGCCGCGCTCTGCAAGACCTCGAGCGCGGGCTCACCAGCGATCTCGGTGAGGAGCGGCCCCCGTGCGCCCGTGATGGGCCGCAGCGGCATGAGCAGCCGACAAGCCGGCGACGAGCGCACGCGCGCGGGCGTGACCCCACGCACGAGGAGCGCCCCGCACATGCCGAGCCCGAGTCGGCCCTCTCGATCCACCGCTGCGATCGGCGCCGAGCCGGGTGTGCCCGCGCCGATGATGTTCGCCGTACGCGACGCGTAGAGCGGCTCGATCGCGTCCACGCCGAAGCCGTCCGCCTTGGCGAAGACGAGCGCCGTCGCTGCCTGGCCGCGGCCGAGTGCGGCCAGGCGGGTCGCGAGCGCCGAGGTGGCATCGCCTGCGTTCTGCGCTTGTGTGACGATGGCTTCCGGCTTGCCCGTCCGGAGCGCCAGTGCGACGGCCGCAGGTTCCCCCTCGAGCTCGGCCCGTTCGGTGAGGACACCGGCACCGCTTGCGACGAGCACTGGAAAACCGAGTCCCGCGCCGGCGATAGCGCCGGCGACCTCCTCGACCCGTTCGCCGAGGCTGCCGGCGAGAAAGACAAGCCCAGCGCTGGCTTGGCTCACGCCTCGAAAGCCCTCGACGAGCCCGGATGCTGCCCGCACCGAGCTTGCGCCACGCTGGACGAAACTGACCGCCGATCCGGCCACGACCGAGCGTAAGGGCAGCGCGTACACTTCGGCAAGACCCTCGACTACTTCTCAGCACATCGCAAACCGAGTGCCAAAGGGTTTAGAGTCGGCTAGAGCTTCTCTAAAGGTTTTCCCCGAGTGGACTCAGGAACGTTGGTAATGCGGTCGTACGGCGCGACCGACGTGGGTAGGCGGCGCGAAGCCAACGAAGACGCCTTCCTGCGTGACGACGAGCTCGGGCTCTGGGTCGTCGCCGACGGCATGGGTGGTCACGCCGCCGGGGAAGTCGCGAGCCGGGAAGCCATCGACAGCATCAACGGCATGGTGCGTCGCGGCAAAGACATGCTCGGCCAGGCGCTCCCCTTCACCGAGGAAAAGGGCCGCGCCGCGTCGCGCATGCTCGAGGGGGGCGTGCAAGCGGCGACGTACCTCTTGTATGCCATGGCCGAGCTCGACCGCGGCATGGCCGGCATGGGCACGACCATCAGCGCCATGATGCGTTTCGGCAATCACCTCGTCGTCGGCCAGGTGGGCGACAGCCGCATCTACCGCGTGCGCGCCCAAGAGGCCGAACAACTGACGGAAGATCACACACTCATCGCGTGGCAGCTCAAGCAGGGTCTCATTACGCCCGAGCAAGCCAAGGTCAGCGGGCAGCGCAACGTCATCACGCGCGCGGTCGGCAGCCGCGAGTACGTGCAGGTCGACACGAGCATCTGGGAGGCCGCGGTCGGCGACGCCTACCTCGTCTGTAGCGACGGCTTGCACGGCTACCTAAAGCTCGAGGAGATCCCCGCTATCCTCGCGGAAGGTGGAGCTTTAGCCGTCAATCGTCTGATCGATCTGGCGAACGGCCGTGGAGGCAAAGACAACATCACCGCCATCGTCGTCGAAGTCTGCTGAGCTTGCGCGATTCTTGGCCCTAAAGGGCGCCTTTGGCTACCGAACGGTGAGGGTCCTAGACCCGCCTTGGAGGCCAGAGCATGACGAGCGTGAGACGTGTCGGTGTGGTGATGGGGGGGACTTCTGCGGAGCGCGAGATTTCCCTGCGTTCCGGGCTCGCCGTCGCCGAAGCGATCGAGCGCCTCGGCCACGAGGTCGTGCCCGTCATTCTGAGCGAGGAGACGGACGCCTACTCGGCCATCGCCGCCGCGGATCTCGACGTGGCCTTCCTGGCTCTTCACGGCCGGCTCGGTGAAGACGGCTGCGTGCAAGGCCTGCTCGAGCTCATCGGCATCCCCTACACGGGCTCGAGCGTCCTCTCGAGCGCGCTCGCCATGGACAAGCTCAAGGCGAAAGAGATGTTTCGCCTGCACAACGTGCCGACGCCGCCGTACTACACGTTCGAGGCGTCGCAGCTCGACGACCTCGACGAGGTGCACGGCTCGTTCGGTTTCCCCGTGATCGTCAAGCCGCGGCGTGAGGGCTCGAGCCTCGGCGTCGCGCGCGCGGACGGTCCGAGCGAGCTGCGGAACGCCGTACTCGACGCGCTCACCTACGATTCCTCGCTGCTGGTCGAGCGCTTCGTGAGCGGTAAAGAAATTGCCGTCGGCATCCTCGACGGCCGCGTGCTCGGCGCCATCGAAATCGCGCCGGCCGGCGGGGTCTACGACTACCAGGCGAAGTACACGCCGGGCCTCACGGAGTACTTCATGCCCGCGCGACTGCCGACTGCTCGCTATCGCGGCATTTTGAACTTGGCCGAGCGCGCGGCGCAGGCGCTCGATACGTCCGGCGCCGTTCGCGTCGACCTCCTCGTCACCGAGGGCCAGAACGAATACGTGCTCGAAGTGAACACGCTGCCCGGCATGACGGAGACGAGCCTCTTGCCGAAAATCGCCGCGGCGGCTGGTTTCGACTTCGACGCGCTCTGCGCCGCCATGCTCGAGCGAGCGCGCCTGCACACCGGCATTCCCCGCCACGCGCGCCAAGCGGAGTCGTCGTACATCGAGCTCTCGCCGGCCGGAGCCGAAGAACCGGCGCTCGTCGCGATGGCCCCGAAGCGGCAGCGCGCGCAGAGCGCCTGAACGCCGCGTACGTCGCGGCTGCTCGCATGCGTCGGCGGGCGACTGGCGTGCGTGCGCGCCTCGCTCAGGGCGCGAGCAAGTTCGCAATCGCCGTTTCGTCACGAAAGCGCGAAATATCGCGCACGAGCGCCTCGCGCGTCGCCCACGGCAGCACGTTGCCGCGCGGGGTCGCGTACTCGAGATAGAGGCTCTGATCGGTCGAGACCAGCTCCGAGCGCTCGAGCCCGGCGAGCGTTGCGCTCTCGTCGAGGAAGGCGTCGAGCCCCGCGTCGAGCGCCAGGATATCGCCCGTGAGCTCGCGCAGATGCCGTCGATCGGGGAGCACGCGCTGCATGGCCGGGCGCGCTTCGAGCTCGTCGAGTCGAGTACTCGAAACACGGAAGGGAGCTTCAGAGGCGACGAGAATGCCTTGTCCGCCGCCGTAAAAGAGCGCCACGTGCGCAAACTCGCTCCGGAGTGTGCCGATGACCGTTGCGAGATCGCGCCGGTAGACGTGGTGGAGCTGCACCCATTGCTGGAACACGCCGCCCGGCGCGAGCCGCGAGCGCACGAGCGCGTAAAACTCGCGGCTGTAGAGACTCGATGCCCCCGCGAACCAAATGCTCGAGAGCTCCATGCCGATGAGGTCGTACCGTCCGTCGTCGACGAGCGCGAAGTTGCGCCCGTCGGCGTGATGCACCGTCACGCGCGGATCGTCGATGGCGCCCAGATTGCCCGCGCGGAAATACGCACGCGCGGCCTCCACGATCGACGGCGAAATCTCTGCGACCTCGAGCTTCCGCCACGGGTACGCCGCGAGCGTGCCGAGCGTCGTACCGGTGCCGAGCCCAATCACGAGCGCGTGGTCGAAATGCGAAACGAACAGGGAAGGGTAGTGCGCAAAAAAACGCTGCGCGCTCATCTCCCACCCTGTATTCCCCTGGAATTTGCCGTTCGTCAGCAACGTGAGCACGCCGTGATTGCGCGTCACCGTCGTCACCCCGCCATGCACGTCCTCGCGCAGAAACGGGATCGACTCGGGCTCACTCCAGCGCTCGAAGTAGACGTTCGAGCCACCGGTGAGCCGGGCGAGATCCCAACGTGGCAGGAGCGGTGCGAGCACGCCTGCCACGGCTGCGAACCCAAGGATCCTGCGTCGAAACTTGGGTAGCGCCAGGGACGCCGCCGCGAGCGCAGCAAGCGCAAACAGCACCACCACGAGCTCGAGTGAACGCTGCGAGCCGAGCCACGGCAAAACGCCGTAGCCTGTGACGAGGGCACCGAACACGGCGCCGAGCGTGTTCACTGCCGTGAGGCGTCCTACCCAGTGACTCGGCGTGCTCGTGCGCGCGACCTGCTGCAGGAGCAGCGGGAAGGTGAGCCCCATCAGCGTCGTCGGTACGCACAAGGCCAAGAATGCAGCGAGAGCGCGCACGATTTCACGACCGCTGAACGTCACGACCACCGGCCCGAGCGCCGCGAACAAGCGCGGCAACTGGTCCCAAATCGGTAGAGTGAGCCCGAGCGCGAGCGCCGTCGCCGCCAAGCCGATGCCGAGCGCCGCGTCGCCGAAGCGAGCTCGAAACGCCGCCGCGCGGGCCGCTCCCACGAACAGACAACACAAAAATACCGCTAAAATCAGGCCAAAGGCGTACGCGCTATTGCCGATCAAGAGCGCGAGCAAGTGCGTGAAAATCACCTCCGCCGCGAACGCCAGACACCCCGACGCAAACCCTAGCGCGATGAGCACCGCAACTTCACGCTCGGTCGGCTCGAACAGCTCACGCGTCGTGAGCGTCGAAGCCTCCCGTTCCGTGCCGAGCGACGCCGGGCCCACCTCACGGCCGAGTCTCAGCGCGGCGACGCCGACGAGCGCGCTCAACGCGGCGGCGGCCCATACCGTCCCTTTCAGCCCGAAGAGCGGCAGCGCGACGTACGCCGCGAGCAGCGCTCCGCCCGCGCCGCCACACGTATTGGCGGCATACAGCGCACCGAGCTGACGGTCGCGCGAAAGTGCTCCTTCACCGTCTCGGAGCGCGCGCGTGAGGATCGGCAACGTCGCGCCCATTGCCGTCGTCGGCACCACCACAATCACGAGCGCCACGCACCAGCGCAGCGCCGACAGCACCGCGAGCGACTCAGGCGCTCTCCGCGCCAGACTCGCATACAGCGTTCCGAGCGCCTCGAACTCACGCGGCGCGATCGCGACGGCCAGCGCCACCACGAGCTCGAGCCAGCCGTACACCACCACGGGCCGCGCGACCCTGAGCGACACCTTCCCGCCGAAGTGCGCGCCGAGCGCGAGCCCCGTCATGAACGCCGCGAGCACTGCGCTCACCGCGTAAGCCGTCGCCCCCACCACGTACGAGAGGTACTTCGAGAAGCAAACCTGATCGACTAGCCCCGCGGCGCCGGACCCCACGAACAGCGCCAGCGTCGCGGCGAACGGCAACGCCGCGGCGCTGCGTGCCGAATCGGCCCCCGCATCGCGGTCCCCGTCGCTCTCGGACGCCGAGCCGATCGTCATCGCGCCGCACCCTACAGCACGGGCGTGCCCCGGATCGAGCCTCGCCTGGCTCCGGCTCGTCGGTCTAACGCCCGTCGAATTTTCCGTCGCTTCGCCGTTGTCAGAGCGCGCGCCTCGGACTATCTTCCGCGCCCTTCGTCCGGTCCCCATCGTCTAGCCGGCCCAGGACACGGCCCTTTCAAGGCTGTAACACGGGTTCGAATCCCGTTGGGGACGCCCTGAATCGCGAGCCACTTCGCAAACTTGCGAGGGCTCCTCGCTGACTGGATCCAAAAGTGGATCCACGAGCGACGCGGGCAACGTAGGGAAGGGCTCGCCGACGCTCACCCCGAGCTCTTCGGCCGTGCGGATGTAGCCTTGCGTCGTGCCGAAGTTCTTATGCCCCGCGCGTTGCTGAACGCGTAGCGGCTCGGTGCCGGCGAGGACCTCCCACGTGATGCCCGTCGAGCGAAGGTCGTAGAAGGTCACGCGCTTCGTCGTCTCGCGGTCCTCGTGAAGCTCTGCCCGTCGTTGCCCCGCCCGCCAGAGATGGTCGCGGAGCGTCGCCGCCAGGTCCTCCGTCGGGGGCATGCCGCCTTCGGCTTTGCGGTTCGCGTGGTCGCTCGTGAGGACCCGGCCCTTGCCGTCGTCGGGCCGCATGGCCGCGAGCAGCGGCGCGAGCGAAGGGTGGATCGGTACCTTGCGCGTGATGCCCGTCTTTGTCGCTTTGAGCTTGCCCGTGCGGAGATCGAGCGCCCGGTGGATGTGGACGATCCCGCGCTGCAAATCAATGTCCGACCATTCGAGCGCCGCGAGCTCGCCCGGCCGGACGTAGAGATAGATCGCGAGCGCGTACAACCGGCGCCAGCGCTCGGGGACATCCGTAGACGCGAGGAGCGCCGTCGCTTCGTCGGGGTAAAGCCACTGCTTCGCCGTCGGCTCGCCGTCGTCGGGGCCGCGCACATCGCGAGCGGGGTTGTCGTCGCGGACGCGGAGCGCGGCGACCTTGCCGCGGCACGCGTCGTCGAAGAGCTTCGTCACGAGGCCCCACACTTTGCCCGCCGTTGACCAGTTGATCGCCTTCGCGCGGACGGAGTCGTCGAGCTTTTCCACGAGGGCGCGCAAGTTGTCGCGACTCACGGCGCGGATCTGAAGAGCGCCGAGCGTCGGGCTCACGTGCTTCGTAATACGCCCGCGATCGGTGTCGACGCTCGAGAGCCCCCGCCGCTCGCGGTCGTCGAACCATCGCGAGGCGTACGCGTCAAACGTCTCCGAGACGGCGCCCGGGGCCGACGGCGCTTCCCACTTCCCGCCCGCCATTTGTTCGACGAGCCCCCGAATCGCCTCGAGTTCAGCCGGCGCCGCGTCGGCGGCCTTCGCGACCAGCTTTAGCGCGAGGTCGTACTCGGCGGCCGCGTCGGTCAGTGTCGACGCGAGCGCGTGAATTACGGCTGCGCGATCCTTGTCCGCAACGACGATGCGGGGACGTTTGCCGAGCAGGCGGGGGCGGATTTCGGGCATGACGCTTGAAGGTACCGGTGCGGAGCGCGAATTGGAATCCATGCATCTACGGGCGAGGACCCAAAAAGGTCTGCCAAGTGGGCGCATGAAGCCCGAAATCCGCCGCGTGGCGGATGGTCTAACAACGTCCGCCGGACGCTTGACCCCCGCCTGAGGAGCGGCCACACACCCTCGCGTGGGCCGCAAACCAGGCGTCGATGAGCATCTCGTTGAGTTTTGCGCGGCGCTCCTGCTGGCGTCGAAGGCACCGTCGCTCCCAGCCCAACAACCGAGCCCTTCGCGGGGACAACAACCGGACCGTCCCGAGTGGCGCGAACTCCTTCACGCGCGATGGCAGTTTTTGGCGTTCGCTGCCGCGATCACGAAACAGCTTCGGTTTTCCCATCTTCAAAAGATCGCGAGAGTCCTACGCCCTGGCCATCCGGGCGCGATCGCCGCACGTGCCGTTAGGGGCGTGGTTTGGGATCACCCCGAGTACCCGGGATTCGCAGGAACATGCTTCCTCGTCAACGCTTTCGGAATCAACTTCGCAATAACCGCGAGACACGTCCTCGGGTCCGACACGCCGGCAAATTTACGCATCCCAGCGTCCAAAGAGAACGGGCGCATGGATCTAATCGCGCCCGAAGACATCTATTGGTACAGCTGTGGAGACTACGACCACCTCGCCGACCTCGCGATCGCGCACCTCGGAGACCGCGGCGAGGGAGCGCTGAACCTTTTGAACGTCGAGTTGGTCTCACCCGAAGACGGCGAACGAGCGTTCGTGATTGGGTACCCCAAGGCAAAAAGCCGCGTCTTCTACAACGTGCCAGACAGCGTAAGCGAGGTTCTTGGTGCATTAGACGGTGCCCCGGTCGGGCACGTATTCTACTGGGACTCGGCCACCGTTGGCGGACTCTGCACCAAGGAATGGACGCCGATCCGATTGGGTGAGATTTCCTTCGTTTCGGATATGGGGGATCCGGACGGGATGAGCGGTTCGCCCATGTTTGTTATGCGGGGTCGCAAGTTGGCGCTCGGCGGCATCCTCGTTCGGGCCAATGCAGACAAGGGACTCTTTCTGTCCGGCGAGGAGCTCAAATGGCAATTGGCCCGAAACCTCGCGCGCTACCAATCGGTCACGAATCGTGTGCTGAGTTTGACCGAAACGGCCATCGTTAACGGTCGCCTAGTGTCCGACGGCTCGCCTGGCGCCCGAATCATGGATCGCGTGAGAGCATACGTAAGCGGAACCTTCGGCGGCGACATCGAGCTAACGAGACAGGTTTTTCTCGACTGGCCGACAAGCGGCAAGGCTCTTGCGGATCTCGTATTCGAGCGCGCGCAAGATCACGTCGCGCAACGCCACGGCAAAGAGATCGAAGATGTTTGGAAGTACATCAGGAATTGGAGACGTTTGCAGAGCGAGAAGGGCGAGCCGGAGAAGTGAACAGATCGAATCCCGCGCGTGGGCGTGTGCGCGGCTCACGCGTCGACCTCGTGTGCGGCGACCGTGCCAGCCACGAAGGCGAGCTCCAAGCCTGCGGTGTGGGCGAGCACGGCGGCGCCCCGGTAGCGGGCGGCCTCGTCTTCGGGCCCTTCATCGGGGTTGGTCGCATCGACGCGGTCGGCGGCGCTACGCAAGAGCGCGGCCGCGCGTGCGGCCTGCCCCCGGCGTTCGGTGAGCGCGCTCATTTGCGCGCCTCGCGCTCGGCGCTCGCACGTGCGAGCGGGTTCATGGGTAGAATTCGAGTAGCCATCGGAAGCTAGTCCTTTCGGTGGTCAGCTCGGCGCGGGCCTGCCAGGGCTCGCGTCGGGCGATTCCGATCAAGGTACGCACCCTCGACGCCCCGGACAATGGAGAGCGCTCGTTCAGGTGCGCGCGTAAGCGACCGCGGCTTCGATGCTCGGGAAGCGCCGGGGCGGGGCGCCGTACTCGAACAAGGTCACACCGTGGCGCGCGACCTGAACGACGCGGCCGACGCCCGCCGCACGCCACGCACTCAGCCGAGGATCGAACGAAACCGGCGGCCCGGGGTCGAGTGACGGGGTCGTGAGTGCCTTCGGCCACGGCCGACCCAGCGGGCGCGCTTTCGCCCACTCGGGCGGGGCGACGCCCTCGAGTTCGCAACGCCGTCGGACTGAGCGCCGCATTTGCCCCCGCGCGTCTTCGTTCTGCTCGCCCGAGTCATACCGAGCTTTGACGCTCGCGACGTAGGCTTCAAACGGCGGACGGGCCATCGCGCATTCACGGCACCGGGATCAGGTGACCGCGTCCGACGAGCTCGGCGAGGCCGTCACCGAACTTTTCGGCGAGCTCGTCGCTCACCTCGACCACGCGGAACCGCTTGGGCCCCGACGCGCGCAACTTGATTGCGGCTACACCGGGCCCCGTGGCCGCGGTCAACGTAATCGAATCACCGTGATGTGCGAGCTTGTACTTGCGGGTCATGGTTTCGGAATCCTTTGAGGTCAAACGGTCGAAAGAGGGCGGCCGTGCCGAACGCGCCAGAGAAACCCGCGCGCTCACCATAAGCGCTACGCGTTCGGCACCGACCATAGACTTCACAGCTCGCTTTCGAGCCCAAGCTCAGCCAGCGTCGCCGCGCGGGCCGATCGCTCGTCGGCGGTCATTTGAGGCACGGCCGTTCCCGGCGGGTGCAGCGAAAGCACGCCTCGCGTGACGAAGTGATCGAGCGCGCTCAGATCCTCGAGTGTCGGGCTTAGAAAGTTCGGACCCGGCGCGAGGCGGTACCGCTCGCGACCAATGACGATGTCTTGCGTCCCAGGTTCTTTCGCGTGTCGGAAGACGACGAAGGCGCCGTCGGAGGGCTCGTGGCACGGGACCGTAAGAAGCGCTCGCGGGCGGGAGTCCTGCAAGCGACGCTCGGCGGTTTCAGCTTGCTCCGCGGCCGCGCGACAGATTTGCAACAGTTGCTTGACCGCTGCCATCCTCGCCTCGGGTGTCACCCCTAAGTCGTCCTCGCCCGCCTCGATGGCGTTCCACACGGGCGCTAGGAATCCGGCGAGCTCGCGCACTTCGGCTTGGTACGTGGCGATCTGTGCGGCACGACGGGCCTTTTCATTTTCGAGCCACGCCGCTTCCCTAGCGATCTCGGCGCGCTGATGTGCCTCGCCGAGCTCACGTTTGCGCGCGGCTTCGACTTGCCGGGCGCGCGCCGCTTCGATCTCGGCGTCTCGGATGCGAGCGCGCTCTTCGTCGGTTGCGGTGCGGAGACGCTCCTTTTGCGCGATTTCTTGGATCGTTCGTCCAGTGCTTCCGTTGATCGTCATTTGACCTTCCGTCCCTTCGGTGTTTCCACCTTCGCGACCGCTTTCAGGTATTCGGCGCGGCGCTCGGTCTCGGCGCGTTCGCGCTCGGCGCGTTCGGCGTTTACACGGCGCACGCGCTGGCACTCCCAATTAATGAGCTCGCGGTGCGACTCAAATTCGGTGAGTGCACGCTCGGCCCCAGCCAAAGCGCGTTGAGCCGTGACTGACGGCGCGCCCGGGATTTCGCTGTAGGCGCGAGCGAGCTCCGCTTTTACCTGCTCGACGACGTTCATGTGCGGCGCTCCACGCGTTCGCCGCTCGAGTCGGCGCGCTGGCCGTTGAGCGGGACGAAGGACCAGCCACCGTCGCGCGTATTAGGAACGGCGCGCATTCCGTCGGGGGCACGCGGCGGGGTGCGATCGACGCTACCGTCGATGCGAAAGGCGCAGCCTGCCATGGGGTGCGGGAGCGTCGCGTCGGTACGCGACACGCGAGCGTCCGTCCGCACGTCGTCACGCGAATCGCCGCGCTGAAGCGCCGCGAGATCCGCGAGCGCCTTCTTGCGGTCGGGGTGATCGTCGGGGAGTCCGGAGGTCGCGACAAGAGCGTTCGTCACGTCGTCTTGGCTCGGAGCCTTTTTGCTCAAACCTTTCTGAGCGCGCTGATCCCATGATTCGCCGGCAAGCGCCTTCGCCTCCGCGGCGCTCATACTCGCGCTGAACATCGGGTCCGTCGCGTCTCGCTGATCCCACGACGCCACCATGGCGTCGATGCGTCGCTTGTAATCTTCGGTCATTTGTTTCGAGCTCCTAACAATTTATCGATCGCCGCGACGAGCTCGGTGCTCGGCGGTTTGGATTCTCGTGCACGAAAAGAGCAGACGTAACCGGCGCCCGAGTAGTCCACCGTGAGGCGATCGGTCGGTATCGACTCGAGCCGGGCTGCGGCGTAGTGCACTAGGCGATCGAGCGCCGCGAATAGCGTGGTCCGCTCGCGGGCCGCGAACCGGCGCAGCGCCTCATAAGTGCGCACGTTTATCTGCACACTCAGAGGGTAATCAACTCGTGAAATCGGACGTGACACGGTAACCCACAGGTGTACCGCGGGTTTTGCTGATGTCAAACTATGGGAACAAATTCCAAAGTTTTGTCACGGCGAATCAAGCCGAATTGATGCCGGAACGGCGTGCCGATTTATTTCCTTCGGGGTGCGAGGATGCCCCGCATCGCCGCGGTCGCGACCTTCGGGTCGTCGGTGAAGTCGACGGCGATTGGATCGGGGTCGGGCTTGAACTTGGCCGAGTAATGCGCGCGCACGCGGTCCGCGAGGTCGTCGAAATACTCGTGCTCGTCCGACTCGAGGCGATCCCAGATCGTCCCCGGGTCGTCGAGATCGCGCACGATCAGATCAGGGGCGATGGCGCGCCATTGCTCGTCGCTCGGGCTACGTCCGAGCCACAACGCTTCGACGGCAAGGAGCAGCGCCATCGCGGCGTCGCAGTGATGCCCGTCACGACGCGGGATTAGGAACGTGTACCCGCCGCCGTTCCGAGGTTGCTTCGCGATCAAGGCGAGCTGGTCCAGCAAGCCGGCGAACTTCAGCGGCACACGTATCCGGCCGGCGTTGAAAAGATCGGCCAGGTTCGCAAACCGAGCCTCGCGCGCGCCGACGGAATCGTTACACCGATCGAGCGTAATACCGAGCGCCGCCGCTTCCGCCGCTTGCCTGGCCGGCTCGAATACGTGGCCATCGACGCGCACTTTGGGATTCGCGAAATTGCGATCGCAGAACACTGCGGCCTCGTCGAGCACGCGCGCCAGATTGAGCGGCTCGCCCTTGCGCGCTTTGAGTTGCAGCACGTCCGTGACTTCGATCACGCCGTCTTTGAGTCGAGCGGCGACGAACGCGCTCGGGTCGTTCGACAAGCCGATGTCGCCGCCGACACAGATCGATTCGTGCGGCTGTGCCTCGGGAAGAGCCTCGACGCGGGACCGGTGCAACGCATCGCGATCGAACGCGTCCGCGGAGCCCGTCGCGACCCACTCGCAACAATACTCGCGGGCGTAGTTGTCGGGGTCGCGTTCCCGAAGCGACGCGATGGTTGCGAGCAAGTCGGGATTGTCGGGGCGCATGTTTTCGGTGGGCGCCACCGCGACGAGCGCGGTCTTCGGCTTGCCGAGCTCGGCGGACCAAAGGTCGAACAAGAGCCCCGCTTGCGACCACGGCGTCGAGCAAAGCACGATCGATCCGCCGGGCATGAGGCGCGCGGGTAACGCGTCGAACACGTCTTGATCGTTGACGGCGCCCGCCGTCTCCGGTGCGAAGAAGCAGCACTCGTCAAGCGCCGCGGCGACGAGCGTTTTGCCACGACCCGTCACGCCCTTCTTCGCGGCCGCGAGCACGACGAAGCGCACGAGCACGCCGTCGGGTCGCTTGATCGTGAATGAGGTGCGATCTTCTTTGACCACGGCGCGCTCGAATCGCGTTCCGGTGAGCACGCCCCGAGCGAAGCGGATCATCTGTTCGGAGAGCTCCTTGTTAGGCGAGAACACGGCGCCGAATGCGATCTCACCCTTCGCGAGTCGCGAGAGGTCCGCGTATAGCAGCCGGTAGAGGATGTAATACGCGGCGAGTCTCGTCTTGCCCGACGCGCGACCACAGAGCCACGCGATCGTCTTGCGTGCTTCGGATGGCACGGCGCCGTGAAATCCACCGAACAACTCGGACGCCTCGATCGGTACGTCTTCGCCGTCGAAGCAGCACGCGGCGAGAATCTCTTGCCCCGGTGTGAGCGGGACTTTGATGCGATCTTTGCAGAACTCGACGAACGTCGGCGTGGTCATTGTGCAATCCCAGTCAGGGCAGCGGCCGCAAGCGCGGCGCGGTGCGCGTTCGTGTTCGGGGCCGTGTACGATGCGACGCGAGCCCAATAGGCGCTGGCGTCACTCGAACCCGAGCAGACACCGAGCCGGTCATCCCGCCATGCACGCTCGTCGGCGCCGACGAATAGCGCCGCGGGTAGCCCGAACCGTGTCCAAGTCGTGAACGACCAGCCGAGCGCGTTCATCACCAGGGCTCCGCGGGCGCGTTGGCGGCCCGTGCCTTTGCCTCACGTGCGGCGAGCTCATGCGCGGCTAGGACGTTTGCCCGAACCTCGCCACCGAACCTCGCGGCGTCGCTGGCGCGGCCGTCGGCGACGGCGTGCCGTTGCATGGCCATGGCGAGCGCGGCGCTCTGGATCAGCGCGGCGACGGCCGGCGACGCGACGCCCCCGCCGACTTCGCGGGCGACGCGGGTGACCTCGGCGTCGCACCACTCGCGGGCGTGCTCGATGTGGACGGCGAGCGCGGGCGGGACGCTCGACGGGTCCAGGCCGAAGCCATCGAGCAGGCGTAGGGACGCCTGGCGCTTGGCGGCCTGAGCGAGCGCCGACGCGCGTTGCATGACCCGCGCGACGGCGGCGTCGCCCCCACGCGCGAGGCGCGCCCCTGAGCCGGCGGGCGGCGTCACCGTGGGGTCACGCGGCACATACGCGGGGAGCTCTGAGGCGGGGGCCGTCTCGATAACGACGGTGCGGCCGTTCGCTCGCGCGTCGCCGTGTGCGGTTCTGATAGCCATTGGACAGCTTGTGCGACGATTCGATAGAGCGCAACTATCGCCGGATCCGGATTCGGATCCGTCCCGCGCGCGGCGCAGCCGAATTCACGTCAGCCGGGCGCCTTGCTAGGCCGGCGGGGAGGGGAGTGCGTCCGGCTAGCGCGCGCGGCGAGCTCCGGGACGACGACGGCGCGGCCGGTCGGGGAGCCAGGTGCGGGGTCTGCGGGGTCATGCGGGGTCTGTACAGGCCGAACTGAGATGATGATCGAATAGGGTAGAACGGACCCCGCAGACCCGGCAGACCCCGCACGTCAGACGTTGGGGACGACGCGCCACTTCTTGACGCCGTTACGGTCAGGCTTCTGATCCCGCAGCACGAGTCCGCCGACCTTCTGATCTCGCAGCACCCGCAAGCGGTTGCCGAGCGTCTTCGCCGTCGGCGTCGCCTTCGGATCGCGGGTCTCGGACGCGTTCGGAATCACGCCCCATAGCGCGTCGAGTAGGGCGCGCTGCTCTTCGGTCGGCGGTCCGCTGAACCCAAGGGCGGTCGGTTGGCGCTTCGTCGCGTCGATCGCCTCCTGCACTGTCACCGGCTTGTCCCCGAGCAGCGTGTGCCACGCGGTGAACAGAGCCCCGATTTCGTCGCGCTCCACGTCCGCCGACTCTCGGAGCGCCTCTTGCGTCGTGGCAGGGTCCGCCGCGCCGGCCCAAACGAGTGCGTCACGCACCACCCGGCACCATGATTCGTACGACCCCATTGGGCGAGTCGTGACGCGCGGGCGACCCGCGACGGCGTACGCTCGAACGACGGTGAGCGCCGCGCTCAGGTAACGCGAGCGCTCCTCTCGAACGTGGCCGAGCAGGTCCTGATGCTTGAATCCGGTGCGTTGCGCGGGGTCCTCTTCGGCGGGGTCGAGACGGCACCCGAGCGAACGCCGCACGAGGTCGGTGGACAGTCGAGCGTTGTTCGCGCTGGCGAGGAACACGGTACGAATGGCAACCCGACGGTCCTCGCTCACACCGAGCACGCGTTGCTCGTAGGTCGTACCCGTGAGCACGGCGTCGAGCGCGTCGCTCGCTAGCATGACCGTCACGTTGTCGAAGAGCACCAGGGGGTCGCCCGCGCTCAGGATCGAAAGCATCGTCTTGTCCCACTCCTCTTTCGTCTTGGGAACGACGCGCCGCGGGGCGTCTCGGCCGGTGGCGATGTTAGAAATCACGTCCGCGAGTTTTGACTTGCCGCTCGATCGCATCGACGCTTCGAATAGCCCGAGGGGCGTCGGCCCATCGATCGCCGGACGCGCGGGTATCGTGAGCAGCATGGCAAGCCACGCCGCGCGTTGCGTCTCGTCGGCGAACGGGAAGTCGCTGACGAGGTCGCAAAGCGTCGCCAGGGCGGCTCGCGCGTCGTCGAGCGTTGGCGCTTGGGGTACGTCAACGGTAACCGTGATTTCAGCGAGCGTCCGCGTCGCCGCGTCGTAACCGCTCTCCGTGAGCAAGGTCCCGTCGCGCCGCATGACGGGGTACGAGACGATCGCGTCGAGAGGACGAATGTGATTCCACTCACCGCGCGCGACGACTTCGGACGCCAGGTTCGCCTCGCGCGGGCCGGCGGTCATGCGGATGATTTCTTTGAGCCGAGGCACGGTGAGCTCGCGGATCGTTGGCGTGCCCGCTGGGCGAATGACGCCCCCTTCGTCGCTCGCGTCGTGAGTGACCGTCACGAGCTTCCCCGAGCGCTGGAAGACTCTGAGACCCGGGACCGCGAGATGCATGACCACGTGATCGACGGCGGGGTCGTGGCCGGCGTGTGCCGCGCTTGGGTCGATCGGGACGGCTTGAGGCTCCGGTGCCGGCGCCGCGCCGCCCGGCGGTGTTTTCTTGAATCCAACGATGGCTTGCAGCGCGTTGCAGCGTTCGATTCCGAGCCGTTCTACCAACGTACTCCACCCGGCGGGCTTTTTCTTACTAGGGTCGGGCTTGCGTCGGTAGTCGCGCGCCTGTTGAGCTGCCTCTTTCGCTTGGGCAATTCGCTTCTTCTTGTTTTTCAGTTCGCAGGGCAGCGCGCGAATCACAGCCTCAATAGTCGCGTCGCTCTCGAATTGCTCAGCGAGCCAGCAACCGATCGCACGGTCTAACTCGTGACGGCGGCCGGTCGCATACTCGTCTCGAATAAGCGCCGCGATAGCGGCCACCTTGCCGTCGGAAGCGGGCGTGCCGTTGCCGCTTGCGGCGCCGGTTTTGGGTGCCGGCTCCGTCGTGGGAGCGTTTTCGACTAGCAGATCGACGGGAGCAAACACACCGGGCGATCGCCCCCAGTCACGCCCGGGCGTACCGGCGACTCTGCCAGCGTAGAACCAACGAGCGGGGTCGGTCGTCTCACCCGTGATCCCGTGCTTCTCAGGGTCGAAGCCGAGCAGCGTCGCGAGCGCGATCCGCGTCGCCTTGCACTCGCTCGGTTTGATATCGCGGTCTGTCGGCACGACGATCCGCATCCGTCGCTCGGGTCGCCCGTCGGGCAACGCGTGAAGCCCGTCGCTCGGCGACTCGTAAATGAGCGCGGCCCAGCCAAGTTGCTCTAACCGCGACCCCGCTTCGTGGATCTCGTCGTCTGATACGTGCTCCACGTCGAGCGCGATCGCGGAGACATGGTCGACGTTCAGGTTATTGCGGTGCGGGTGGGTGAGCCGGTGTGGAGCCCACAACGGCAGATCTTCTTTTTGGGGGTGCTCCTGCGCGACGAGATAAAGGATCGCTTCGCAAAAATCGTCCCAAGTAAGCGGCGCCCCTTCGTGGGGCTCTTGGTTAGTGACGGGGCCTAGGTACGTAGTGATCCAAAAGCGCCGAGCGTCGTGCACGCCGCTTGCCTCGTCTTCGGCACTTGATTCGGGCTTATTATGTGATACAGTACTCATGTTCGTTCGTTTCTGTTTCCACGATCTGTCGGTCTGGCTCGGCTCGCGCTCGTAACGCGGGCCGAAGTCGTTTTAGGGGTGCGCATTCGCGAGCACTACCCGGCCCTCCGAAGTCCGAACCGCTGAGCGAGCGCGGCGACTTCGTCGACGGGCGCGGGCTTCGGTGTGCGGGGCCGCTTGCTTTGCGCCGCGAGCTCTTCGTCGAGGGCTTCACGGCTCAGGAAGAAGTTGCGTCCGACGTGCGACGCGCCGGGCAGGCCCGTCGCTATTCGGCGGCGCACGGCCGCGGCGTGACGTTTGCGACCGAGGGGCGACGCGGCTTGCGAAACCATGTTGTCGCCGCTCCGAAGCGCGGCGACGACAGCCCGCGCTATGCGCTGAACGTCGTCGTCGTCGAGATGCGCGATCACAGCCGCACCTCGATCCCGAGCTCGCGCATGACGCGGCGGATCGCGTCTTCGACGGGCGGGAGGGTGCGCTTACTTCCCGTCAGGAGCGCGCGGACGGTGCGCTCATCGACTCCGGCGAGCGCTCCAATTTTGATGCACAGCTTTCGATTCTGGACGATTTGTTGGACGGACACGGGTCACCTGGACTCCCGAGAAATCTCGGGCGCTGGTGCCTGTGCGCTCGCCTTCGTCCGTCGCGACCGACCCTCTTTCGAGTTACGCCAGGGGGCCTTTCCCCTAAGTCGATCGCGCCTGTGCTCGCGTCCCGCGGGTGCCTTGCATGCGGGTTCCCGTCGCTGGCTAGCGACGGGTCACGGTTGACGTTTCAATGTGCGCGCCGCCCGCTAGTGACGGAGCACACTAATCAACGTGACTCTAGCGACACGTAAGTGCAACCCCTCGCCGGTCGAATGTCCCCCGGGCCGGTCTCGCACGTGCGCGTACGTTCGTCGCGCGCTTTCGGTCTAACGCGGTCGCCGAGCGTCCAGATCGATCACGACGGCCGACCCGCCGCTCTCTCGGGCGAGCCGTCGCGCCCGGAGCTCGCGTACGATCTCGATCGTCAGGTCCCGATCGCCGTTGCGGCTCGCGCGTAGGAGGGCCTCGCCGAGCGCGACCTCGATTGGATCCGTTCGTGGATCCACCGTGCGCCCATCGTGCTCGGTCGTGCTCGGTGACGCGTCGTTTTCTCGAGAGATCTGCGGGCCGTGCTCGACGGCGTCCGCATTTCTGGCCTTCGAATCCCGTTGTGGACGCAAGTCTTATCGGTGCATCGCGAGATGCACCGGTCAGTTCTTTCTCGTCCAACGAAGGCCTAGGAGATTCGCCGGAAGCCTTCGACGTTGTCGAAGCCCGAGTCGAAACTCGCAAAGTTGTCGATTGCGCCCTCGCGCTCTAAGACGACCAGGAGAGCGTCGTTCGCGTTTAGCGCGCCGCCGGTCTTGGCGATCACATCGAGCACGTCTGCGGCGAACCGCTCGGATTCGCGCGCCAGGAAACGAACTTCGCCGCCGTCAAACCAGCCTCGTATGAGCGCGATGGCCGCTTGAAGATCGGGAGGGCTCGTCTTGCGCTCCGTCGCGCGTCTGCACAGCACGGACAGCGCTTCGAAGATGAGAAAATCAACCAGCACGACCGTGTGCTGCTCGCGTTCCAGCCGATCGACGAGCACGTGAGCACGCTGGTGCTGCGCATCAGCGGCGTACAGGAGCGCGACGATAACGTTCGCGTCGAGAACGACGTCAGCCATCGTAGAGGCGTGCCGTGTCCTCGATCGCGTCGGCAGTCTGGCCCTTCACGACACCGATCGCCGCGCGGATCGTCTGCCAGGATGCGACCACCTCGCGATGAGCGTGAGCAGCTGCTCTCTCCGCGGCGGCAACGACGGCACGGCGCTCGCTGTCGGGAAGCCCGGCGAGCTCGCGCACTAGTTGTGCGTGCTGCTCGGGGGCATTCGAGGGCGAAGCCATGACGGAAGCATAGCGCCAGAGGGCCAACGCGGGAAGGTAGGCCTCGGCAGCCGATCAGGCGACGATGCGAACCGGAATGGGCGCAAATCCCGGCACGCCGGCGATGTTCAGTACCGTTCGAATCCCGTTGGGGACGGCATCCTTCGGATCCTCGCATCTTCGCGAGAGTGTCGAAGGGTTTTCGTAAGCGGCTTCTCCCTGTCTCACGGCGGGTATGCCCACTAGTCGGCTTCGAGAGCCTCGACCACGTCTTGCTGCACCCACTCGCTCTGGAGGAATTGGCCGCCGCCTGCGACGATCAAGCTGCCGTTGACCACCGCTGCGGCCGCGCCGGCGCGGCTCGTTGGCATGGGCGGTAAAGATTGCCACATCGTTTGCGCACCTAAGAGACCTTCGGCCGCTGCTGTATCGAGATTCGCTGTCCAACCGCCAGCGACCACGAGGCCCGCGGGCAACAGACCGCCCGCGACTTGCACCCGGGCGAGGCCCAACGACGGAGCGGACGTGACGCCCTCAGCAGTCAGGATTTCGACGATCGGGTCACCGTAAAGGGAGTTCTGGCTTGCGCCTCCGATCACGTACACCCGATGGGAATCGGTCACCGCGATGCCGGCCGAGCGCGGGGTCACGGCGAGGGGCGAGGTGGACCAGCTGTTGGACATAGGATCGAAGCTTTCGATCACACCCGTCGCTTGCACAGCTCCGTATTGGGTGCCGCCGCCGATCACGACGAGCTTTCCATCCCAGACCGCGGCCATCGCGTTCGCGCGCGCGGTCGGCATGGGCGGACCGGATTGCCATGCGCCCGTCGCGGTGTCGAAGAGCAGCAAGGCGTCTGTCGGAGTATGACCGTCGGCCTGGTACCCGCCGGCTATCGCGACCACCGTGCCGATCAACCCCGCCGCCGCGCAGCATTGGGGAGTGGGGAGTGACGGCGCGGTGGTCCAGTCAGTGTCTCCCAGTTCGAGTCGCTCGACGTCATCGAGCAATCCACTTTCATCGAAGCCGCCGAGCACATACATTGCCTCACCGACGGCGACGCCCATCGCGTTCTGGCGCTTCTTGTTCAAGCTCGGAAGAGTCCTCCAAGTGAAGCCCGGCGCCGCCGGGGCACCGCCGTCAGCTGCTCCGGCGCCCCTGTCTTCCGCGTTGCTTCCAGCAGCCCCGCTGCTCGCATTGCTACCGCCGCCGGTAGCAGCCGCTTGCGGCGCGCCTCCGCTCGAAGAGTGGACGCCCGCTTCACCGCCGAGGCCCGATGTGCCGCCGCTTCCCGCTCCTCCCGTGCTCAGTGCTCCGCCGCTGCCCGTGGCGCCCGATTGGCCGTCGCGGATGCCTCCCACGCCGCCGCCGCCCCCGTTGGCGGTTGCCGCCATGCCGCCAGTGCCGCCGCCTTCTTCACGTCGCGTCTCGTGACCGGAGCACCCAACCACGAATTGAGCGAGCATGCCCAGGGTGAGAAGCGTTCGCTCGACGGCGTGCCGGTGCGCGCTCGCATCCTCGTGATGTCGGCCCGCGACGTGCTCAATGTTCCCGCGAAAGAATCTTTGCCCCGCGCTCCTGAAACCCTTGGCGCGATCCGTGCGCTCGTGCATCCTCGCGAGTAGGCAAGAGACAGGCCATGCGCGCTGCATCCAAAATTGCGCGACTATCACGAAATGCCGGTCAGCTGAACCGAACGCGGTGACACGGTCTGGCACACTTGGCGCGGAGCACTTGGGGGGAAACTCGCGCCGGCCGTTAACGGGGATCGAGAAATCTTCGAGGTGGCTTGCCGACCAAACTTCGAGCGATCGAGCTTGGATGCAGGCGTAGCGTTCTCGGTCCGGCCCACGCGCTACGCGGTCGAGGGTGGCCAGTGGCACCGGCATGTTCGAGTCGAGAAGGGCTTCTGGGAGGATGACGACAAATTCCCCGACAGGTCACGGTTTCGATGACGAGCTATTTCAGTGCCAGCTCGAACTCCTCGACGGCGGGATCCTCTCTGCCGTCGGATGGCGGAGCCGAATGGGGATGGGTTCGCCGCGCTCACGCAGATCTTCAATCGTCAGCACCGTCGCGTCCCGGGCGTTGGCCAGCGCTTCCTCGACTGTATCGCCTTGGCTGTAGCGGCTTGGCTGCGCGCTACTTGATTTGCTCGAGCGCCTTCACGTCGGCAATGTCCTGCTCGCGGGCGGCGGCGCGCTTGTTCTTGAGCAAGGCAGTCTTGCCGATCACGGGGATGCGACGCCCGTCGAGCTCGAACGACTGTCCGTCTGCAACGGCGTCGTCGAACGTGATTCCGTCAGCGCGATTGAGAATGTCCATGCGCAGCGGCGGGACTCCCATCTGAAGGATGCCGTCGTAGGTCGCGAAGTCCGCTTCGCCGACCTCGAACGCGGACAGGGGTGCCCCGAATGCGGCCAGAGCTCGGTAAACCCGTTTCGCGTTCTCCGCATCGGCGCGCACGAGGACGTCGAGATCCTTTGTGGCGCGCGGGTAGCCGTGAAATGCAACCGCATGGCCACCGAGAACGACGAACTCCGCGCCGGCATCGTGGAGCGCCAGAAGCAGGTCGCGAAAGTCTTCGGGAAGGTCGATCACGCGCCGGGCCAGCGCACGAAGCGGCACGGGATGGTGGCGCGGGTGTACCCGGGGGAACTCACGTTCCCGAGCGCGTAGCTCGCGCGGGTAAGCCGCTGCACGAGTGAGATGGCCTCCGCGCCGAAGACAGGGTTCAGATCGACCTCTGGCTCGCCGACGCGACCTTTCCGAAGCGTCATCCGCTCTGCGCGCGCCTTGGCTCGGGTCTCGAAGTCGCTCATCTCTCGGGAATCCTAGCCGATGTGCGGGACGACTGGGAGCGCCGCCTCAGGCCACGATCCTCACCGCAACTGGCAGAAATTCCGCCACCTCGGCGATGTTCAGTACCGTTCGAATCCCGTTGGGGACGCCCCGAATCGTGTGGGTGTGAATGGCCATGATCGGGTGATCCTCGTTTGCTCGAAGAGTTCGCTTCAGCGTCCAGGAGTCTTGAACGAGCTGGAGGAAACGCTCCAACGGGAGGCACGAGACGGAGGCAATGCCTATCTAATTCCCGTCCGGCTTGACGATTTCGTCATCGACGGGCCCGCGCTCCGAACAGATCCGAGGGCTTTAACGTCGCCGGTCGCGCTCGGCGTCCAAGTCGACGACCTCGGCGGCGCGACCGCTCTGGCAGTCGCGCCGGCGAGCTCGCAGTTCCGAGACACAGGCGAGGGCCAAGTCGCGGTCCCCGTCTCGGCTCGCCCGCAAGAGCGCTTCCCCGAGCGCGGCCTCGATAGCTCGATCCGTTGGATCCAAAACCTGGACCCAGAGCGCGCTCGTCGTGCGCATTCGTGGTCGCTCTTGCTTCGGTTTCTCGAGAAATCCTCACGTCCGGTTCCGTCTTGTCCGAAAATCTCGCCCTCGAATCCCGTTGGGACGCTGAAATCCCCGCGATCGCGCTGAGTCCTCAGCTCGGATCGCGGTTCAGGATGTCTACGTAACGCCGGTAGACGTACAGGCGGCCCTTCGGCTTTCCGGTCACCTCGTGGACGATCCCGAGCTTTTCGAGGTCCTGAAGAACACGGGCGACGGTCGGCTTCGTCGTGCCGCAGGCCGCTGCTGTCTCGGGGATCCGAATTGCGACCTGGCGCCGAAGGTACTCGTAGACGGCGACGTTCATCTGGAGGGCCGCGCGACCGTAGATGGATCCTCCCCGCGTCGATGCGACTGCTTCGCGATCGGTTTCGAAGAGCTGCAGGAGTTGACGAATCTTGGCGACAGCGCTGTCGGCAACGGCGGTCACTCCGTCTAGAAAGAAATCCAGCCAGTCCTCCCATGCGCCGTGCGTGCGAACACGCTGAAGCAGGTCGTAATAGGTGGAGCGGTGGCGCTTGAGGTGAAGGCTGACGTAGAGCCACGGGCGCTCCAAAATGCCTTCGCTGACGAGCATTAGAGGGATCAACATCCGCCCGACGCGGCCATTGCCGTCGAGGAACGGATGGATGGTCTCGAACTGAGCGTGAACCAGCCCGACCTTCACGAGCGTCGGCATCTGGTCCGCGTGCAGGTACTTCTCGAGAGCGTTCAGCGCGGCCGGGACCTGGCTCGGCGGAGGGGGAACGAAGGTCGCTGCGCTGGGTTCTTCGCCGCCGATCCAATTCTGCGTCTTGCGAAACTCGCCAGGGCGCTTGTGCGTTCCACGCGTTCCCGTCACCAAGACTTCGTGGACTTCGCGCAGCAGCCGAAGACTCAGCGGAAGCTTTTCGAGGAGCTTCGAGCCGTGGTTCATGGCCGCGATGTAGTTGGACACCTCCTGGACGTCCTCCAGGGGGACGCCGGGCGCCGCGCTATTTTCGTGGAGCAGCAGGTCGGCCAGCGAGGACTGTGTCCCTTCGATCTGACTCGACAGCACTGCTTCCTTCCTGATGTAGCTGTAGAGGAGCTCGTCCGGGCCAGGGAGAAGCCTTCCGATGCCATCCAGTCGCCCAAGGGCCAACCCCGCCGCTTCCAGACGGCGCTGGAGGGGCGCGTCGAGCACCAAAGGAGGTTCCGGCGGCAACGGTCGAGGAACGAAGGCGCGAAATGCTCTCGAGCCGATTGCTTCTGGTACCCACGCTCCCGCCCGAGATGACCCCTTCACGGGATTCGGGCGGGTAGTAAAGGATCGCGGTGCTGCCACGACGCTTAGTAAAGCAGAAGCCCAGGTATTTTACTACCCAGGATCCGGGTCGAGCGTCTCCGGACGCCTCACGCGACGATTCGGACGACAATAGGCCGAAATCTCGCTAAACCCAGCAATGTTCACTACCGTCCGAATCCCGTTGGGGACGCTGAAAAACTCCATCGATTCGCGATCCCACCCTTGGCCCGCCCTCGACGCGACGAGGACTTCGAGCGGAGTTCCCGCAAGGCCGTCCGCGTCTGATGTCCGCGCGGCACCACGACGAACGCCACCTCGCCTCTACTGCTTAGTGTCCTCGCGGATAACCGACGAGGTCTTGGCTCCTGGCTGGCAGGGCATCATGAGCATGTCCCATACTTCATAGGGATCCTGATCGGTCACGCGAAGGAAGCTCAGTGGAATGCCGGCGGGCCTCAACGGAAGCGCCCGGGCCATGCTGTGATCGAACCTGAGTCCTAATGCTCAACGCGCGATCAGATCTATTGGCATCACGACAGTGCTGTCGAAAAGCAGCCGGGTCGCGTTGATCGCCTGCAAGGCGTTTATGCCGATCACGTCGGTCGGCGTTGCGGAGACAAGGCGCTCACCATCACGCCCAACCGGAACCGAACCTCACCGCCGTCGAACCAGCCCCGGATGATCGCGAGCGCCGCTTTTAGGTCAGGCCGGCGCGTCTTGCGCTCAGTCGCGCGCCGGCAAAGTACGGAGAGGGCTTCGAAGACTAGAAAGTCGACCAGCACGACCGTGTGCTGCTCGCGCTTCAGCAATGTGGTCCGCCAAATACTCCTGACTCATCTCTCAGCGAGGTTCACTGCTGTGGACGGCTCACAGCGCGGTCGTCACGTACTCGGCGATCACGAACGTGCCGGGCTCCGGATAGCTGACCGCGCCGGGGGACGCTGTCGGCAGCACCGCTGCCGAGGTCAGGTGTCCGAAGAAGACATCCAGCGGAAGGCTTTTCTCGGCCTGCTGCTCGACAAAGTATCGCGCGCTTGCCGGCAATGCCACCCCCATGGCGTAGAAGCGACCAGCGACGATGGGGACATGGATGGGCCCGGTCGTTTCGTCCGACGTTTCGTTGGCGCCACCCGACATGCTCGTCGTGGAGAAGATGGTCTGATACGGGCCGGCGCGGTTCGTCGCCTCCAGGATACGCCAGTCGAGGACGAAGACTTCCGGCTCGACCAGGTACATTTCGAGCTCCGTGATCGTTCGGCTCACGGTCGCCTCGTAGAAGTCGAGCAAGGTGACGCCGTCCGCGCCCGCATCGGCCGTCTGGGTCGTCCATCCCGTGTTGCCGACGAGGTCCTCCACCGTCGCCACGCAAGTGCCTCGCGCACAGGTCTTGCCGGTCATCGCGCAATCCGTCGTGACGGTGGCGGTGCCGTCGGTGGTGCAGTCGGAGAGCGTGTTGCCGCTGCAAGCTGGCCCGAGGCCGACGTCACAGCCTTTGACCTTGCAATCGGTAGCGCCAGAGGTGCCGCAGTACTCGAAGATCGTGAGGGTGAACTTTGAACCGAAGGGGAGCGCGGTGTCGACGCCCACGATGTAATCGCCGGGGTCGGCCGGCGCAAACGGTGTCAGAGTTGCGAGGCTCGTACTCGTTGGCCGCGTGCCGGTCACGCCGTCGCTCTGACACGCGCTCTGGATCGCATCCGCGGTGCAAGGGGCGCCGGCCGGAAAGACGTAGAACGTGGCCGTCGCGAAGCCGGGCGCGTCCAAGAGAAAGGCGTACTCCCTGCCCGGGCGAGCCGCGAACCGGTAGTAAATCTGCCCGCCCTCGAGCGGCCCCGACGCGTCAGCTCCGCCGCAGAGCAAGCTCGGGAACTCGTCGGTCGCCCGCTTGGTATCGTCCGACACCGTGGCCTCACCGTTCACGAAGTCGAGGTACAGCGGATCGGCGCAGCGATCGTGGACCGGGTCCGCACCACCGGCACCGCCGCCGTTCTGACCAGCGATTCCCGCGCCACCGCTTCCCGTCGGGTCGGCGCTCTCGCCACCGTTGCCCGTCGGGTCGGCGCTCTCGCCACCGTTGCCCATCGGGTCGGCGCTCTCGCCACCGTCCCCGCCGTGGCCCGCCTGCATCGGCAGACCCGCGGCCCCACCCCGGCCCGCTGCAGCGCCCGCCATACCGCCGTCGTGCCCCCCGTTCTGCACGGCGCCGCCGAGGCCGCCCGGACCACCTCGAGCTCCCCCGGCCGGCGCCAATCCGCCCATTCCGGTCGCGTCCCCGCCCGTTCCGGCGATGGCCGACGGCGCTCCCCCGGCTCCGGCGCCGCCCGGGCGACCGTCCACGCCATGCCGGACCGTGCGCTCGCCGGAGCATCCCACCACGGCCAGAAGAACGCACACGAGCGCGCAGCCCACCGCCAGCCGCCTCCACGGATCACGCTGTGTCGAAACGGATACCGTCTCTCCGCGCGCCTTCGCCGCCACCAGCGACTTCGTACGCATGTGAAGTGTAGTGGTGCGGAGGCCGCGTTTCCGTTTGCAGATGAGCATGGAAGGGTCCCCTTGGGGACGCCCTGAATCGTGAGCCCCGTCGCCAGGTTGCGAAGGGCCGCGGGAGCCCGGACGTTATTCCGTGGAACGGGCTGCGTGTCAGCGCACGCAGCAACACACGCCGATGACGCCCAGAAGTGGTTCGTCGAAGCTTGAGGCGTCCGCAACGCTGGCGGCGCCGCCGCGAAATGACAATTCGCGGGCCCGGATGACAGTACCCTGCGAGGAGATGCGCCTGCCACCCGCAAGGTGCAGTGCGCCCCGCAATGAACATCGAACAGTTCCGTGGCACGCGGGCTGCGCACCTGCCGATCGGAAAGGCCCTCCGGATCGCGGCTCTGACGCTCGCCGGTGTGCTCGCGCGGCCGCCGGCGGCCGCGGCGCACGCGAACGGGATCGTCGCGGACAGCTGCGAAGGATGTCACGGGTCCGCCGCCACACCGCCCGACGTCGCGCTCGCCGCTGATCCGGAGACGCTGAACCCGGGCGATTCGATCACCTTCACGCTGACCATCCGGTCGCCCACCATCAAGGTCGGCGGCGCTTACGTCACGACCGGCGGCATCGGCACGCTCCAGGCGCTTCCGGGCGAGGGCCTCGCCGTCAATTCCCAGGGTCTCACGCACACGGCGCCCAAGCCCGCGTCCAACGGAGCCGTGACGTTCCGGTTCGGCTGGCAGGCGCCGGCGAAGCCGGGTGCGGTGAACGTTCACGTGGCCGTCATGGCAGCGAACGGCAACAACATGCCCTCGGGCGACTCCCCGGGCCTCGGGGACTTTCAGTGGGTCTTCGGCTGCACGGCGACCACCTTCTACGTGGATCTCGATCGAGACGGGTTCGGCTCCAAGGCCTGGGGGACCCTGCTCGGTTGCGCGGGCGACACACCCCCGGCGGGTTTCGCGGCGGCGGACGGCGACTGCGACGAGAACGACCAGACGGTCCACCCCGGCGCGACCGAGGTCTGCAACATGAAGGACGACGACTGCGACGGCCAGATCGACGAGAACGCGCCGCCCGTCCAGATGTGGCCCGACGGCGACGGCGACGGCTACTACACCTTTCAGACGGGCACGCCCAAGATGAGCTGCGGGAACCTGCCCGGATACGCGGCGCGCGCAGGCGACTGCGACGACCGGGACCCCGCGGTTCATCCCGGCGCCACGGAGATCTGCAACCTCAAGGACGACAACTGCGACACTCGGATCGACGAGCTGGTTCGCCCGACCTGTGGTGTCGGGTGGTGCGCGCGCTACAGCCGGAGCTGCGATCCAGCGGATTGCGTTCCCGGACCTCCTGCGGAAGAGTCCTGCAACTCCTTCGACGACGACTGCGACGGCGAGCTCGACAACGGCGCGTGTCCGAGCGGCATGGTCTGCGCGGGGACGCAGTGCGTGGCGCCCAGCGGAAGCGGCGCGGGCGGGCTCGGAGGCGGGGCGGGCTCGCCCTCCGCCGGCAGCGGCGGGTCGGGAGCGGTGACGACCGGAGGTGTGGGCGGGCTCGGAGGCGGGGCGGGCTCGCCCTCCGCCGGCAGCGGCGGGTCGGGAGCGGTGACGACTGGAGGTATGGGCGGCTCCGGCGGTGGTTCGCGCAGCCGCTCACCGTCGTCGGACACCGGCTGCGCCGTCGCGTCCGTCTCGAGTGGCCGACCGGGCGGAGGCGGCCGCGCTGTCTGGTGGACCGCGGCGATCGTCGCGGTCTGCTGCGGCCTGCTCGTTCTCCGCAAAGCCAAGTTGGGGACGCAACTAAGCCGCGGGTCGCTTGCCCGCGATGACGGGCTTCGGAAGCCGGCGGAGCTTCGCTCGTGCCGCGAACAGGTCAACTGCTTTTTGGGCGTTCAACCAGAACTCGGGCGTCGTGCGGAAGGTGGCCGCTAGTTTCAAAGCGACCTCCGCCGTGACCGCCGACCGTCCATTCACGATGCGGTTGATCATTTTCACGTCCTGTCGGATATGGTCGGCCAAATCCTTCTGACTCATTTCGAGAGGGGCGAGATATTCGTCACGGAGGATCTCACCAGGTCGTCGGTGGTCGGGTCATTCGAGTTGCTCCCCCAACGCGCGGAGCTCCGCCGCTAGCGTGCCGATGGCATGTCCTTGGCTGCGAAAAGCGTTGCACAAAACGACCGAGCTCGGACAGATCTCAGCAGCTGCCAGGTGCACGGCGCGCCCTGCCCGTGTCGGCCCGCGAGTCGAACCTTCGAGCGCCTCGGCGCGTCCCGTGATGAAGCCCACTCCTACCGATCCCCGTCGCCTGCTGTCGTGCCCCTCGATGCGGAGCACGCTGTCGCGGACGCTGGGTTGCGCGCTGCTGTCCAGCATCCCGCTCTTGGCTGCATCGAATGCATGGGCGGACACCAGTCAATTCAGGGGTGTCAATTGGGGCGACGCGAGGGACAACTTCCAGTCCGGCGTCCTCTACGTCTCCGGGCTCTCCGCGTCCGACACCTATGACTCGGCTTTCGCGACGGGGAGCAGCGTCATGACTCAGCTCGTGTCGAAGCTCGGCGCGAACGCGGTCCGAATACCCGTCAACGAGGCGACCGTCTCCACGTTCTGGGGCGTTTACACGGGCGCGATCGATGGCGTGCTTTCCAAGGGCTCGATCGTCTTTGGCTACTGGGACAGTGCCAAGAGCAATAAGCCCCCGGACATGAATGCATTCTGGGACATGTGGAAGACCGTCGTCGACAAGTACGGCGACAACGAGAGCGCCTATTTCGAAATCTTCAACGAACCGAACATGTACGCCAAGGACGAGCTGGTTTCCTTGTACGGCAGCTGGCTCTCCCGTTTCCCGACGGTTCCGCGCGGCAGGGTCTTGCTCGACGGAACCGGCAACGCCCAAAATGTCTCCGACATAGGCTCGGCCAGCTCGCTGGACGGCTGTCTCCTGGCCGTTCACGACTACAGTTTCTTCGGTTCTGACACTTGGACCAGCGAGTCTCAATGGATGGACCACATCAAGGGCGAAGTCGGTAGCTACGCCGATCGCACCGTCTGCACGGAATGGGGAGGGCCGATGAGTCCCGGCAGCAAGAACGGGGTCAGCTACGCCTCTCTCGACTACAGCATGCCTCCGACGAATTACTTCGAGGCGTACGTTCGCGGCATCAGCAGGCAGCTGCGCAGCTGGAAGATGGGAAGCTTCTACTGGCCCGGTCTAAGGGACGGAGACTGGTACAGCATGACTATCCGGAGCGGAACCGGCGCCGAACTGCTGCTCTCCGTTCCGAACCAGTCCGGCTTGGCGCAGCTTCAGAACGCATGGACCGGTCCGGCGCCGACCGGCGGTGCTGGCGGGATCGCCGGCAGCGGACCGGGCGCCGGGGCGGGGGGTCGCGGCGCGTCGGGTGCGGGAGGAAGCTCAGGCGTCGCCGGTGCAAGCGGCGGTCGAGGCGGCGCCGTCGCAATGTCGGGCGGCCTCGGAGGCACCGGCGAAGGAGGCGCAGCCAGCGGGCGTGCCGGTAGCGGGGCGGGTGGAACCCCGGGTGGCGCAGGCCGAGCCAGCGGTGGCATCAGCGGCGGGAGCCGTGGAATCGGTGGTGCCGGCGGCGGGACCAGCGGCAGCGGAATCGCTGGGGCGAGCGACGCCAATGGAGGCACTGGAGGCTCAACCGCGGCCGGCAGCGGGGGCACGGGTGATTCGAGCTCCGCCGAGCCGTCGACGGCAGCCCCGGGAGGGAGCCCCGGGTGCTCGTGCTCAGTCGAGCGGGCTACTCCAGGAGAGGACGCTGGCCGGCTCGGCCTTCTGCTCGGCATGGTCGGCCTGTCAGCTGCCCGCTTGCGGCGGCGCAGGCCAACCAAGAGAAGCCGGCGAACATCAGACCCAAGCCGTGTCTGATGCGTCGAGATCCGTCGTGGCAGGCGGGTGGCCGTAGAACGCAACCGCATGGCCACCGAGCACGACATACTCGGCGCCGGCATCGTGGAGCGTGACAAGCAGATCGCGAAGATCGGAGTCCAAATGCCGCGCCAACGGCACCCTTGGCTCGCGCGGCTACTTGAGCCGGGCCAATTGCGTCCGCACCTTGTTCGGCGTGACGCCGACCATCTTCACGGCGTTGCGGAGCTGTGTCTCGGAACACCCGAACTTGTGACACCAGAAGGCACGTTCCGAGGCGTCGTTGACGTTGATCCGTGCTCGATCTTTGGGTTCACCCGGCGGTGCATCTACTGCAGGGGGGACGGGAGTGTTCGGCACCCGACCAGAAGCACATGGCGGTCCACCTGCGTCAACCATGTACCGCAGAAAGGTGAGCGTCGCCGTGGGTGGGCGGGACGCGACCTGCTAGGGTGCGCGCATGAGCGAAGGCACCATCAAGCGCGTTACTGACAAAGGTTTCGGATTCATCGACACGGGGAAGGGGTCTGACATCTTTTTCCACATGTCGGCGATAGAAGGGGCTCGGTTCGAAGACCTGCAGCCGGGACAGCGGGTTACCTATGACGAGGGTCAAGGGCCCAAGGGTCCGAGAGCCGAGAACGTGAGGCTTGTCTAGAGCTGCGAGCGTTCGAGCCGGCTAGCGGGCAGTAAGAGGGGGGGGCTCGAACACTCTGCGCGTCCAGACGGCCTCACACCGGAACGGCAGCACGGAGAGCCGCCCGGAGACCGGCTTTGGTCGGCCACGCGGATCCGCTACTCTGGGTCCGGCTTGCGCACCCGCGACCTTCCAGTCACTTCGCTCGGTTTGCTCGCCTGTCTGACGGTCGCGGCTTCCGGGTGCGGCGACTCGCGCGGTGAGGGCGGGACGCAGCCCGCAGCCGGGCGCCCCACGGGAGGCGGTCACGGCGGTGAGGGCACAGTGGGCGCGAGCGGGAGTCCAGGAGCGAGCGGCGGATCCGGTAGAGAGAGCGGGCGCGGTGGCAGCGGCGGTTTGGGCACGAGCGGGGACGCGGGCAGTGCCGGCCGCGGCGGCGAGGGTGTTACGGGTACCGGTGGTGGTCACGCAGGCGATGGCGCCCTGGCGGGAGCCGCTGGGGAGAGTCCGGGCGACGCTGGCAATGCCAGTCGCGCCGGCAACGCCGCGGGCGGCTCAGCGGGCACGCCAAGCGCGGACTGCGGCGGGACGTTTGGTGGGCCACGCGTGGTGCTCGATCCGGGCCCCGAGGTCAGGATTTACTCGCCCACCCTGAGCGCCGACGAGCTCGAGCTGTTCTACGGCTCGACGGACGTGACCGGCATGATCAAAGAGCTCAGGCGCTCCACGCGCGCCTCGAAGCTCGAGGCGTTCGAGCCCGGGGAACTCGTGGCGGAACTCGACGCGGCCTGCCTCGCGCTCGAGGACCGCACGCTCGATCTGACTCCCGACGGCCTCCGCGCATACCTGGTTTGCTACGATCCCACTGTTTCGTTCGGTGGCGCGCTCCGTGTCGCGCGCCGCTCGGCGCCTGGCTCCTCGTTCGTGCTCGATGCAGAGAGTTACGGGACCGTCGGAGCGAGCCCGTCGCTCGATGCCGGGGAGCTCACGCTCTACAGTGGCGGATTCGAAGGGGGTACGGCGTACCCGCTCGTGTTCCAGCGTGCCGCGACCGACCAGCAGTTCGGCGAGGGATTGCCGATCGAAGGCGTCCTTTCGCCGGCGACATCCCCCGACGTCAGCGCGGACGGCCTCAACCTGGTCTTCGGCTCCGACTCCGGCGTGATGCTCGCGACGCGCAACAGCGTTGACGAGCCCTTTGCGACGCAGGGACCGGCGATCGACGCCGCGGACGAGAGGCCCGTGACCAGCTGGAACTCGCCGTTGATCTCGGAAGACTGCCGGTCCCTCTACGCCGTCCGTTACGTGGCGGATACGGGCGCCGGGGAAAGCTCGTGGACGCTCGAGGTGCTGACGCGCTGACGCGCTTCCAAGCCGGGCCTCGCCGGTCACTCGGAGCTCTTGTCGAGTGCGGCTCCTTCACGGGACGATACTCATGTAGCCACCGGCGATCTGCGAGCGGCCGTCCTCTGAAATCCAAACTCGCGTGTACCGGAGAATGGCGGAGGTGAGCTGGTCCGCGATCAGCGCCGCAGGATCCATTTTCACGCTGGTGACGGCGCCACCAAGAATCGGCCTGACACGGAACTCGAGGGGAGCCTCCCGCGCCGCCCGAATCGTCCAACGAATCGACTAGCGCCTTCTCGAAATCCAAGCCCCGCGGCGCTGGTCGTGTCGAAGGAGGTGATGCAGCGCCGGTCGTTCGTGATGCTGGTTGCGAGCGCGGGGCTCTTGGCTGAAACGCCGGTGCTGCTCGCGGCGGGGACGCGAAGCGTCGTGGTGCAGCCCCTCGGTCCGGGGAGCACGACGCCGGCCGCGTCGGTAGGAGGTTCGCTCTCTGCGCTGTACGACGTTGACGTGCGTGTCGCGAAGGTTGAGCCGCTCCCTGCCGCTGCCTTGTACCCGGCGCGGGGTCGCTACCGGGCCGAGAAGCTCCTCGAGCGGCTGACGGCGCTGCACGAGAGCGCGTTCCGCGTGCTCGGCGTCACCGCCTCGGACATCTCCACCACCAAGGGTAACGTGTTCGACTGGGGCGTCCTCGGGCTCGCCAGCCTCGACGGGCGCGCGTGTGTTCTCTCGTCGTTTCGCTGTCGTCGGAGCGCGCGCGATTCTCGTCACGCCGCCGAGCGTCTCGGCAAGACGGCCGTCCACGAGCTCGGTCATACCTTCGGTCTCGAGCATTGCCCGACCCGCGGCTGCTTGATGCACGACGGCGAGGGGACGGTGCTCACGACCGACGCCGAGCGCGACCTCTGCTCCACCTGCCGCGGGAAGCTCGCCGCACGGGGATTTCTGCGCGCGAGCGCCCGAAGCCCATGGGCTTAAAACGCCCGCGAGCTATCCGCCTCGCGAAGAACGCAGCGGTTCGAGTCCGGCGTGCAGGCGCTCCACTTCCGTTGCAAGACGAGATGATCGCGGAAGGACCCGAGCGCTGCGCCGGCGGCTGTCTGTGCCGTAGCTCGAGCGCGCCCGCGCGGTAGATCGCCGAGGGGGCGCGCCGTCAGTTCGGCAAATAGCCTTTGATCACGCCGTACCAGAGGTCCGCCATGTCGGCGTAGCCCTTGTCGGTCGGATGCACGTTGCCGTTACCGCGAATGTCGGAGCCCGGCAGGGTGCTCATGTCGACCATGACGACGTGCTCGTTCTTGGACGCATGCGCCTTCACGACGTCCGGGATCTTCGCGATGTACTGGTCGTAGTTCGTGTTGCTGTAGCCGAGCGGCACGATCTTCGCGACCACGATGAGGGCGTCGGGCGCAGCCTGGACGAGGTTCGTCACCAGGGTGTCGAGCTGATTGGCGGTTGTCGTCGGATTGGCGTTGCTCGTCATGTCGTTCGTGCCGATATGCAGCAGCACGACATGCGGCGCGGTCGTGAACGCTTTCGCGGGTGGAACGTAGGCGGTAATGCCCGTAACCGTGATGCCGTCGTGACCTTCGTGGTTCTTCGGGAACGTCTGCCCCGAGACGCTGCTCGGACCATTGCTCAGCGAGCCGATGAACGTCACCTTTTGGTTAGCGGTGACGGCGAGCTTGAACAGCGCCGAGCGGTAGCCGGCGTCGTCGGTCGAGTTGTATCCGTGGGTGATCGAATCACCGAGCGGCAGCACCACGCAGGGGCTGGCCTTGCAGGGGTTGAATCCAGAGGTACCGCCCGTCGAGGAAGTGCCGGCCGCCCCTCCCATCTGGCCCGCGGCGCCACCGGCGGCTCTGCCGCCCGCAGCTCCCCGTCCCCCACCGCCACTCGCGCTGCCTCCCGAGCCAAGACCTCCTCGACCAGCGCCGGTCGCTCCCGCGTCGCTGCTCGCACCGCCGCTCGTTGCACTCCCGCCAGTGGGTCCGCCCGATCCACCCATCAGCCCGCCCATACCGCCAGCAGTCGCCGCGGCACCGCCCATCCCGGCGCCCGGCTGACCCGAGGCGCCGCCCGTCCCTACGGTTCCGCCCGTCCCTGCGCCGCTGGTCCCGAGCGCGCCCCCACTGCCCGGACCGTGACCACCCGTGCCACCGGAGCCCGCGCCTCCGCTGCTCGAGCCACCGCTCACGGTCAGGCCGCCGACGCCCTGGTGCCCGCTTCCACCTTCAGGAGTGGCACCGTCCGAAGAGCAGGCATTGCCGCCAAGCGCGACGGCCAGCAGGAGGACTTGTCCGAAAAGGGAGGTTCGATTCATGAAATTTCCTGTGCGTGGCGGGGCGTTCGATCCGCTCCATGATGAACGCATCGCGCTTGCAGGGCTAGCCTGCTGGTCGTCACCTTGAAGTGCGCGGTCGCGCAGTCCTCGACCTCGGTGACCGGCGGGGGCACGAAGGTGGGCGGGGAGGGAGGCTCGGTGCAGCCGGCGACGACCAGAGCGAAGCAGGGCAGCGATACGGTGCGAATCCAAGCGATGGTACACGGGCTCGCGCAGCCTCACCGCGCCGTGCAGAGCCCGCGCGCGCTCATTGGTTGCTCATCGCGACGGTCGGACAACCGCCAATTCGCGACGGCGCGACCGCCACGTCGTCGAACCAGACTTGGCGCGCTGGACCGTGGAAAGCGTCGAACCCGAATTTGAAAAACGCGAGCGCCTCAGAGGCGGCTGGATAGTTCATTGCGTCGATCAGCTGGACGTTGTTGATGAAGAGCTGCTGCTCGCGACCGGTACCGTCGTAGGAGATCTCGATGCATTCCCAGGTCGCCGCCGGCAACGTGTACGGCATGGTGCCACCGCTCGAGGTTCGACCGTAGCCCGTCGGCCATTGGTCGCTGTCCGACGTGTTGAAAGCGACGCCTACGTCCTCGGCGAACTCGATCATGAGATCGTTCGGCCCGCTACCGATGGATCCGCCCGCAAACGCGTTGTGGTCGGTACCGCCGATCGGCATGTCGCTGCGGATCCAAAAGCGGACCCAGAATTTTCCGGCCGTCGCGGGGACCGCCAGCATTCGGTAAGCGCTACCGGACGAGCCGGCAGCGCTCTGATTCTTCACGAGCAGGGACGAATTTCCCGCGTGGTGCTGCGTCGTATCGATCGCAAAGTCGCGGCTCCATTCGCCGGGCGCCGCGTTGACCATGTAGATCGCTCCCACGGGTAGTCCGTCGGTTTCGAAACCGGAGCAGAAGGTCGCTGCGGCTGGACAGTCACTCGACGCGCCGCCAGCTCCTGCGCCGCCAACCGCGTTCTGACCACCAGCGCCCGCGCCAGCCGCCGCGGTGAACCCACCGGCGGCGCTTTGCCCGCCCGCTCCTGCACCGCCGCTGCTCGCTCCGCCTGCGGCACCTACGCCACCCGCGCCCGCGCCGCCGACGCCCGCGCCGCCGACGCCCGCGCCCCCGATCGGCGCCGCCATGCCGGCACTGCCGCCCCCGTTGGTCGCCCCGCCGGAAGCATTCGCGCGACCCGCCGTCGCGCTGCCCCCATTCGTGCCGCCGACGGCCGCAGCGCCACCGACGCCGCCGGTCGCCGCGCCGTTGCCGCCAGCGGCGTTCACGCCGCCATTGGTGCTACCGGCTGACGCAGGGGCGCCTGAGCCGCCGGATCCGTGGCTCGGCGCAGCAGGATCGGAGCAAGCGAATCCTGCGGCAGGAAGGACGAGAACGATTCGTAAGAGGTCGCAAAGTTTCATGCGGGCGGTCTCGAGTAGAACATTGAGCCTGAATCAGCTCAGAAAGTTCTGCAATCCGCAGCTGCGCGGAGCAGGTACCAGCAGCCGCGAGATGACTGGGACCGCTACGTTGCGAAGATGCCTCCGAGTTAGCAAAATGGTCGCGCCTGGGCGCCGTGCCATCACTTGCGCTCGTAGCGGACGGAAACGGTGGCCTCGCGCCACTGCCCGTCGTGTCCTGCACCTCGGGCGGCCAGGTTGGCCCATGCGCGACGAACTGAGAAATCGCGAAGGGCGCCCTCGCACTCGAAGAGCTTTGCGTCCCGAATGAAGCGCGCGCCGCACGGCGCACGTACTCACGCGCTTGGACGTTCCACGGAGCACCGCATGTCTATGAAGTCGCTGTCGCCGCTGATTTTCGGGATGTCGTTAGGAATCGTTGGCTGTTCGAGTTCGCCCGGTCCGGGCCAATCCGTGGGCGGCACGGGAGGCAGCACCACCGGCGGCTCGTCGACGGGTGGCTCGGCCACGAGCGGCGGCGCGGGCGGTGGGACGGCGACCGGTGGAACGGGGACGGGCGGAACCGCAACCGGCGGAACTGGGACCGGTGGAACCGCGACCGGCGGAACTGGAACCGGTGGAACCGCGACCGGTGGAACTGGGACCGGTGGAACCGCAACCGGCGGAACCGCGACCGGGGGCCGGGGCTCGGGTGGCGCAAGTCCGACGGGCGGAACCGCGACCGGCGGAACTGCGACCGGCGGCCGGGGTTCGGGTGGTGCAAGTGCGACGGGCGGAACTGCGACCGGCGGAACTGGCGGGCGGGGCTCGGGCGGCATGTCAACTGGCGGAAGCGCCGGTCGCGGTGGCGCTTCGACCGGCGGAAGCTCCGGTGCCGGCGGCAGCGCGGGCGGGGGTGGTGCTGGCGGCAGCGGTGCGCCGGTTCCGAGCAAAGGCTGTGGCGTCATGGATGGCGCGAAAACGCTGACCACCGGCGGCTCGTCGGTCATGGGCGGTCTGCCCACGTCGACCCGACTGAAGATCACGAGCGGCGGAATGAGTCGCGAATACATCATCGACATTCCGGCGGACTACGATCCGACACACCCGTATCGCCTGATCTTTTCCTGGTACCAGGCGTATGGTTCGGATACCGGCAATGCGACTGGCCTACACCCCGCGAACGATGGCCCGAACTTCGATGCCCAGCACTACGCTTATTTCGGGCTCTGGCGCGAAGCGATGGCGGCGAAGGATCCAGTCATCTTCGTAGCGCCCGCGGGTTCGGGCAACCTGCCCTGGGATTTCACCCGCGACGCTCCTTTCTTCGACGACCTGCTCGCCAAAGTCGACGCAAGCCTGTGCATCGACGACAGCCGCGTCTTTTCCACGGGCTTCAGCTTCGGCGCGATGATGAGTTATGCCTTGTCGATCACGCGCCAAGGGAAGCTGCGCGGGGTGGTGGCCATGGCCGCGGCCAACTACAATCTTCCCGGCGAGCCGACCGATTCGAATTCTGGGCCTCTCGCGTACATGGGGACGACCGGTATGAGCGACACCACCTGTCCGTGGGGCACGGACACGATGGGCGGAAAGGCCTGCGTCCTGCAGCACGCCAAGGACAATGGTTGCACGATCCCCGCGAGCATCCCGACGACGACGGTCGGCAGCAAGAAGTACCTCTGCTACGACTTCGAAGGCTGCAAGGCTGGTTATCCCGTCAAAGTGTGCACGTTCGATGGCCCGCACACCCCGTCGTCCGTGGATGATGGAAGCTCGACGGGAGACGATGGGCTGAAAGCCTTCATTCCACCGCTCGCCTGGCAGTTCATCTCGCAGCTCTGAGCAGGCCTTCGGCCTTATCTGCCGGCCGCATCCCGCGCGGCGCTGCTCGCTTGGCGCGCCGATGTGGGCCCGACACGCACCCAGAGGGCGCAGGTGGTGAGCCTCGACGGAATCCTCGCGTGAGGAAGAGCTGGTCTCCGTTCGTCGAGCCGCTAACATAGGCGGCTGATGAAGAAGCGGGTTCGGCACGAGAGTGGCGTCCGCCGAGCGCTTACTCGAGGGCGCGCTCAGTGCCGGCAGCCGCCCTCATGCCTCGATGCTCAGTTACGCGGTGAGCCGGTCGCGGCGTGCGCGTGGTGCGACGAGCTGCTCTCGGCCGTGCCCGAGGGCGTGCACTGGAACGGCTACACGATGCCGAGACGGAGCGGCTAGCGACGCGAACGTTCGCGCCTAGCGCGTGAAGTTCTGCACCGCCCAGACTTTGCCGGACGAGGTCGTATAGAAGCCGCACGCGATCTTGGTCATCGTCGTGCTCGTCATGTTGATGTAGTGCCCGTGATCTTCGAAGCACTGGCCATTACAGGGGTTCTCTGTCCCTGGGCCTTCGCTCCACATCTGCTGCAAGCAAAGTGAGATCACTTGCGTGTCGGACGAATAGCCGGGGCACTCGTTCTGTCCGCCTCTGCCACTGTCGCAGATGGCGTCCGAGAAGCCCGCGTGAGCGGTGTCCTGCATCGCGTCGTACTCGGCCATTTGATCGGCACAGGCTTCCCCCTCCGTCCAGCGCTCGAGCGCTGGTAGACATCCGCACTGCGTCCGAAACTGATTGACGCGATCGACGCAGTCCTGGTGGAGGTCTGTGCTGAGCGGGGCAGCAGTCGGCTTACACGCCAGATCGGGCACGCAGGAGCCCGCTCCGCCGACGGATGAGCCGCCAGCGGAGGTGGTGCCGCCCGGCGACGAGCCCGCTGCAGCACCAGCAGCCCCTCCGCGACTGCGCCCTCCAGCGCCGAAGCCTCCGCGGGAAAAGACCCCACCGCTGTTCGAGCCGCCGCCCGCTGCTGGCCTGCCGCCGAAGGCCGCGTTCGGAGCGCCGGCGTTCGGAGCGCCGGCGCTCGTGCCGCCACTCGTCGTTCCTCCGCCGCTGGTCTGCCCGGAGCCCGGCAGACCGCTCATACCGGAGACGCCAGCGCCGGCGCGTCCGCCGAGTGCCATTGCCGCGCTGCCTGCAGTCGCGCCGCCGGAGCTAGTAAACGGCTGGCCGGAGACGCCGCTGCCCGCGCCTCCATCCATGCCTTTCGCTCCGCCCGAGCTCAGCGCGGCATCGTCATCGCCCACTTTCGCACACGCGAGCGCGAACACGACGCAACCGATGCAGCAGACGTTGTCTCGGATTGCGCTCATCAATGCAGTATCGCCCGAATGCCCACGACAGCAAGGTTTCCATTCCGACGATCGTTCGCGGAAGATCTTTGCGGTGTGGTTGTCGTTTCCTGGCCGCCCGCCGCGTGCGCGACGGCCGGCCGGGCCGAGCGGCGCAGTGATGTCAGGGCTGAGCGCCCAGAGTCAGGACGAGCTCGTCCAGTTGATCGAGCGTTTCGGGCATTCCGGAGGTCGATCCGGAGGCGACGGCCTCGTCGAGGGCTTCCTTCGAGGGATAGAGATCGTGCACGACCAGCAGCGTCTTGCCGTCCTTTTCCTCGAACGTCACGGTGGTGACGACCTGACCGTCACCCTCCTCATTGGTCCAAACGAGACGCGAGTGAGGCGTCACTTCGAGGTACGTGCCGAAGAACGCCATGGTCGTCGAGCCATCGTGGCTGAACACCAAGCGGTACTTGCCTCCGACACGAATGTCGGCCTCGTAGGAAACTAGCGACAGCCCAAACGACTTCGGCACCCACCAGCGCTTGAAGAGCTCGGGCTTGGTCCATGCCTCGAACACGAGGCGCGCCGGACCGTTGACGGTTCGCGTGACGACGAGCTCACGCTCGGACTTTCGTTCGACGGTAGCGCGGTTCTTCATGGGGGTGGGCTCACTCTCTCTTCTTGCGTCCATCTATTTTTCCTTGCGTTTCAGTGCCTCGACGACGTTGTCGAGCTCGTCGAAGCGGGCGTCCCAGAGCAGGCGGTACCGCTCGAGCCACGCCGACTCTTCCTCCAGCCGGCGGGGACCGAGCTTGCAGGTGCGCACGCGCCCGACTTTTTCCGTCGTCACGAGTCCGGCGTGCTCCAAAACGTGGACGTGCTTCTTCATGCCCGTGAGGGTCATGTGGAACTTGTCGGCAAGATCCGTGATCGAAGCGTCCGCACGTCCGAGCTGCTCCAGAACGCCGCGTCGCGTGGCGTCCGAAAGAGCGCCGAACGAGCCGTCCAGGCGGATTCTCGAATGCTGAACCATGTGGTTCAGTATCTAGTGCGTGTGCTGGCACGGCGCAAGTGCAATCAGAGCTTCGCTGCGTGCAATCAGGGCCGGAACCCGACTCGAACGATCTCAGCTAAGGTTTCGCGCCGGGACCGCTGTTGCAATATTCGTAGAAGCGGTTGCCGCTCGGGCTGTAGGCGCGACCCGAGGTGGCGGCGGCGGCCCACGGGGCCGTGGGATGCACGAAGCCGCCTAGCGTCGAATCGCGGATGACGCCCATGCCGTTCGGCGTGGGCGTCGTGCTGCTCGCGTCCCAGGAGCGGCCGAGCGAAATCTTGTCGGAGGGAGCGCCGGCGTCGGCCGTGAAGTTGCAGTGGATGAACAAGAAGCCGACCGTGTTGTCGACGGAAGTGCTCGGCGCCATGATGACTCCGCTGCTCGAGCCACGCCGCGATGACAGGTAATGGACCTCGGTGTTTTCGAGCACGACCGTGGCGTTGCCGTAGATGAAGTCCGTGTCACCCTCGATGAAGCTGTCCTTGACGTAGACGCGCGAGACGGTCGTCGCGTTCAGCGCGGCCAGCTGCACGGTGTCCTGGAAGCCGTGCAGGCGTACGTTCTGGAGTACGATCTTGTCGCCCGTGGTCTTGAGCGCGAGGGCTTGAAGGTTGCTGCCGCTCGCCGGAGTCGGGAAGTCGTTCGAGAGCGTGAGGTTCATGATCTGGAACGCACTCGATTTGACGCCCAACGTCTCGCTGGTGCCGTCTTGCTGCGATTTGTCGTTGACGATGGTGACCTTCGTTGCGTCGCTGCTCGCGCCGTAGAGCGTGACTGGCGTCGAGCCGGTGTACGCGACCTGGCCGCGGTAAGTGCCGGGCTTCACGAGGATGTAGCGGCGCGCGGAGCCTGACACGGCGTCGAGCGCCGCCTGCACGCTGGTGTGCGTGCCGCTCGAGTCCGCGGCCACGGTGTAGTCGGGCGTGAACGCGCTCGCGTCGCCGAGGCCGGGCGTCGGATCCCAGTTGTCCGTCGTGAGTGAGTTGAACGGGCCGGTCTTGGCGAAATAGGTTGCGAGCGTGTACTTGGCCGCCTCGGAATCCGACAGTTGCGGTCGGCTCGCCAGGCTCGCGACCGGCGCTGCGCAGACTCCGCTGCTCGCGCCGCCGCCCGCCGAGCCGCTGTTGCCGGCCGCAGCGCGCCCCGCTGCGCCGCCGTTCCCGGCGCCGCCCCCCGCGCGGCCCGCGCTTCCCGTGCCGGCCGCGGCGTTCGTTCGGCCCGCAGCGCTCACCCCGCCTGAGCCGCCCGACCCACGCCCCGAGTCGGCACCGCCGCTCGACGGTCTGCCCGCGTTTGGCGAGCCGGCTCCAGCAGGCGTCGTGATCCCTGCGGCGCCGCCCTCGCCGTCGTTTCCGCGGCCTGCCGGGCTGCCGCCGAGTGAGGCGCTCGCTCCGCTGCTCCCAGCACCGCCGCCTGTGGTCGGGCTTCCCCCGGCTGCTCGGCCCGCTGTGCCACTCGGCATGGCGCCGCCTGCGGTGCCGCTCGGCAGCCCGCTCTCTCCGCCCGAGCCCAGTGACGGCGCCTCGGCGCTGCTCGCGCAGGCGCCGAGCGGGAGCGCGGCCACGCACGACAAAAAGCCAACACGGACGAGGACGCGCATGCGGAAATGGCCCGGTCCTCCTCCAGTTGCTCGAACGGCCGTGCCCCTGTCACCGTGCGGCGATGCACTTTGCCGAACGGCTTCTCGGTGCTCGAGCGACTGTATGCTGAGCAACGGCGAGCCGAAGCACTCGTTAGCCTGGGCAGATCCAATGAAATTAGAAGTTTCGCTCGCAGCTGTCTGACTGTTTTGTCCTCGGCGCCTGCGGCTTCTCACCGAGGCCCCGCAATTAACGCCGCGCTTCTCGGCTTCGGATTCGAACAACGGTGCCCTTTACCATGCTCATACTTCCGCCTTGCCGCCGTGCACGAGCTCTGTCCGTCGTCGGTTGGCTGGCGCTCACCACCGCGCCTTGGGGCTGTTCCAGCAGCGAAAAGACAGATGGAACTGGAGCCACGGGTTCGGATAGCGCCGGAGCGTCGAGCGGAGGCGTCGCGGGTACGGGCACGGCAGGGGCGCACGCCGTTTCCGGCACGGGGGGCGGAGCAGGCGCTTCACTGGGCGGTCGCGGGGGCGTCGGCGGTGCCCCTGCGGTTGCGGGCGCAGCGTCGTCAGCAGGCGGCGCAGCCAACGGCGGAGTCTCGAATGGCGGGGTCCTGAACGGCGCCGGCGCTGCCGGAACACCGCACGTCGCCGGGGCAGGGGGTCGTGGTGGTGGCGGGCAGTCGGGCTTCGGTGCAGGCGGTGCTGGTGGCGCTATCGCGGCAGGTGCCGGCGGCGCGCTGAGCTGCGGCGCGGGCGCAGCCGTGACGTTCAGTAAGAACGTTCGTCTGAACGACGACACGGGCAGAGCCGATCAGAACGAGGTCGCGCTCGCAACGGGTGCGAACGGCCTCGCCTTCGCGGGCTGGATGGATAACCGCGCCGAGCGCGTGTGCGCCTATTCGGTATCGACCGACGCGGGCGCGACCTGGAGCAAGAACGTCTCCATCCCCAATTCAGGCGGGCAATTCGTGGGTGATCCGACGGTCGCGATCGACGCCGGCGGTACGCTCTACGCAGGCTGTCAGGAGTACATCGACCTGAACGCCGGCACGGGCAGCATCCGTCTCATGACCTCCACGGACCAAGGCAAGACTTGGTCGGCGGTGCAGAGCATTCAGAGCGCGCCCGACAAACCGTGGCTCGGCGGCGGCGTCACGGACGGCACCGTCTTCGTCTCCTGGCTCGGCACCACGGCTGGCATCAAGCGCTCGCTCGATCACGGGATGACGTGGGGCGCGACGCAGTCGCTCGGTAACATCATTCACGGAACCGCCATCGTCACGTCGACGAGCGGCCTCGTCCATGTGCCCTACAACCTCGATTCCGACCGTAATCAACTCCGTTACCTGCGCAGCACGGACGGCGGCATGACGTGGGAAAAAACGCGCGATCTCGTGGCCGACATGGGTCGTTTCTGCTTCGAGTGCAGCCCCCGACAGCATCCCATCGTCGGCGCCGCTGCCGATCCCAGCGGCAAGATCGTGGCGATCACTTGGACGAGCACCATGCCCGGCGGCGAGGGCGACGACGACGTCTGGATCCTGTTCTCGAAGGACGGTGGCGACACGTGGAGCAAGCCGCTGCGCGTGAACGACAACACCGCGCCGGCGCGGCAGTTCCAGTCGTGGGTCGCGGTCGATGCGTGCAACCGCGTCCACGTCGGTTGGACTGACCTTCGAAACGGCAAGAACGAGGTGTGGTACGCGCGTTCGGCCGATCCCACGCAGGGCTTCGAGCCGAACGTTCAAGTGACCGACGGCAGCGGCGCGGCCACGTCGGATTTCATCGGCGACTTCAAGGGCGTCGCGGTCCTCGGCTCCGACGTGCTCATGACATGGACCGACACGCGCCGCGACGGCGGCGACATCTACTTCTCCCGCGCGGTCGGAGCAGCAGCGCCGTGAGCGGTTCCCGCGGTGTAGCGACGCGTCTCTTGGCGACGAGCGTGGGCGCGTTGTTCGTGCTCGCGGCGCCGCGCCTCGCACGCGCAGAGCAGGACGATGCGCCGGCTGCGCCCATGAGTCCCGTTGCCGATGCCGCACAGCTCGGCCATTTCCTGCCTTTGACGCTGCCCGCGGACGTGGGTCGCGCTCGCGTCTTGGCGGCTGCCTACGCCGGCTACGACAGCGCGGCGCGCGCTAGCCGCTTGCTCGCGTTCGCGGATGCTCGTCTGTATGGTCCGGTCGCGTTCCGCCTGGGAGCGCAATCGGCGGGCGCGAGCGACAGAGTGGCCCCGAGCGCCGCCGCTCGACTTCAGTTTCTCTCCGAGGCGACGCTCGGGCTCGACGCCGCTTTTTCAGTCGCATACAACGCCGAGGGCTTCAGCGAATTCGAGGGCGAAATCGAAGCCGCGCTCGCGTTCGGCAAGACCATCGGCACCTGGCGCCTGCTCGCCAACTTCGCCTACGGGCAGGATCCCGAAGGTCGCGAACGCGACGGTGAGTTCCGTGCCGCGGCGCTCCACCGCTTCGGCACCGGCTACTACGTCGGGCTCGATGGGCGCTGCCGTGTCGACCTTGGTTCGGACACTGCCGAGCTGCGCGAGCACGACGAGCCCGCGCTCGACGTCGACCTCGGACCCGTCATGAATCTGGTGCTCGGGCCAGTCGTGCTCGGTGTGCACGCCGGATTTTCGGCGGTTCAGCCCGAGGCCGGCGACACGCGTTTCGGTGTCGTCGCCTTGGCCGGCCTCGGAAGCGGGCTGTGAGACTCCGAGTCCGGTCCGTCGTCGTACTCTGCTTCGTCGCGTCCGTCATTCCGACGGCGTGCCGAGCGCGACCCTCGATGAGCGACAGCGAGCGCGCGCCGCCTTCGGCTTCGGCGCGCGACGCAGCGTTCCCCGAAGTCGCACCCGAGAGCTCGGGCAAGCTGCCCGAAGATCCGGTAGCCGGAGCAAAATCGGTCGCCGAGTGGCGCCAGCATTTGGAACGGGAGGAACACGAACGTCGTCTCAGCTACGACCGCCAGAGGCTCCCCGAGCACCGCCGCGTGCTCAAGATCCTGCAGGACACCCGTCGCGGCTACGATGCGGCCGGCACGCGGCAAGGAGTGTCGAACGCCCAGCGCGCTTTCGCGTCGACACGTCCGAAGCTCGTCGCGATGTTCGACGCCATCGACCACTGGGGAGTCAGCTCCAAGGTAATTCCGGACTACCGAAATCTCGCGGAGATATTTGCAGAGACGTACCCGGACGCGCGCATCGCGGCGCTTGCGGGCGACCCGACGGCGTTCCGTCGCCTGCAGGGAGAGGTCGACGGGCGATTTGCCGCGATTGATGCGTGGTTGCGTGAGGCCGCCGAGAGCGAAGACGAATAGGAAGGCCGGCGGCCGAGCGGCAGGACGGTCGAGCAGTCGAACGATCGGTAACTGGGGGCTGGCGCTACGCGGCTCGTGCGCTAGGGAAGGGTTTCCCCGCGAGGGGGAGCAGACCGGGGACCAACGAAAAGAATTTGGAACGCGCCGGCTTGGCCGCGCGGGCAGAGGACACGAGCATGCGTCGAACAGCGATTTTCTGGGCACTCTTCACGGCCGTGCTGCCGCTCGCTTGTGGCAATGACAAGAGCAGCGACCCACCCCAGAGCCAAACCTCCGCCTCCATTACCTACTATCAGGACATGCTGCCCATCTTCGAGCAGCACTGCCTGCAGTGCCATCAGGACGGCGGCATCGCGCCGTTTCGGTTGGACCAATACGGACCGGCGAAGGAGCACGCGGGCGAAATCTTGGACGAAACGTCGCAGCGCGTGATGCCGCCCTGGTCGGCGACCTCGGACGGCAGCTGTCAGCAGTTCTCTCACAGCTTGGCGCTGAGCGACGACCAGCTGGCGGCGATCAAAGGCTGGGTAGACGGCGGAGCGCGCGAAGGAACTCCGCGCAGCGCCGAGGTACCGGAGCTGCCGACGCTCGGCGATGCGCTCGAGCTTTCGACGCCGGCGTTTTCGCCCGTGGCGCAAGGCGGCGACCTCACGCAATTCGACGAGTACCGCTGCTTTCTCCTCGACTCCGGCGTGAAGGACCTAGAGTTCATCACGGGTTATGACGTTGCTCCCGGCACGCCCGCGGTGATTCACCACGTGCTCGCCATGGTGGTCGATCCCGATGCTCCCGCGGACATCGACGGTCAGACCAACGGCGAATTGATGACGGCGCTCGATGCTGAGTCACCCGATCGCGACGGTTGGCCCTGCTTCGGCATGGCCGGCGACGGCGTGGCGGTCGAGTCGGTGCCGGTCATCTGGGCGCCCGGCCAAGGTGTAGTCGAGTATCCCGGCGGAACCGGCGTGCCCCTCGTTCCGGGCCATCGCATCGTCGTGCAAGTGCATTACAACCTGGCGGACAATCCTGGCGCGATCACGGACACGACCACGGTGCGCCTGCGCCTCGCGTCGAGCGTCGAGAATGTCGGCGTCTTCGTTCTCGACGATCCGTTGCTCTACAGCCTCAACGACGCTGTCCCCCACACGCTCGAGCCGGGCCAACCGTCCGTCAAGTTCACGTGGCAGCGCAAGTTGAAGGACTATTTCGGCGACACACCGAACGTGCAGCTCCTCGGCATGATGCCGCACATGCATCAACGCGGCCGCAAGTATCGCATGAACCTCGGCACCGGCAGCGACCTTGGCTGCGCGATGGACGTGCAGTCGTGGGACTTCCACTGGCAACGCATGTACTTCTACTCGCAGCCGCTTCCGATCACGTCGAGCTCGAACCTCGAAGTCACCTGCGACTACGACACCACGGGCGACACCGCCCCGGTGCTACCCGGCTGGGGCACGCGCAACGAGATGTGCTTGGCGACGATGTACTTCTCGATCCCGGCGGCAGAGCTCGGCTTGTAACAGCGCCTGCGGCTTTGCGCGCCGAGATGACCTCGCCTTTGGTTGCGTGAGCCGATCCCGTTCGCTCGTGGCCCTGCACGTAGAACCGCCCTTGGTGGGCACGTGGATGGTCGAGCCTCGCGATGGCGAGCGGACGGGAGTCAGCGCAAATGAAGACGTGGATGGCGATACCGGTGTTGTTGGGGTGCGGCGTAACGGCCTGCGCGATGAATCCCGATCAGGTCGACGCAACGTCGTCACCCGGTGTCCCCCGGTGCGACTATCGCGGCGCTAACTGTTATCCGACGACGGGAGGCTCGGCGGGGCTAGGTGCGGGAGGCTCGGCCGGGCTAGGTGCCGGCGGTTCTGTGGCGGTCGGAGGGGTCGGAGGCACTGCGGGCACCGCGGACAGCGGTGGTTATGGAACGGGAGGCGGTAGTACGGCGGTTGGTGGCAGCTTCACGACGGGCGGCTCCGACGCGGTCGGCGGCTCCGACGCGGTCGGCGGCTCCGACGCGGTCGGCGGCTCCGACGCGGTCGGCGGTTCGGGAGGTATCGCCGGGTCCGGAGCCATCGGTGGCGCCGGCTCGGGGGGGGCTGAGGACGGCGGAGTAGAACCGAATCTTTGCTCGAACGATGTGGCGCGCTGTTTCGATGCCGCCGAGGCTTGCTTCGAAAACGCGCCCTGGTCCGACTGCGACGCCATCGTCCAGGTTTGCGCTCAAATGGAGGACCAGTGCCACGCCGACGAAGCCGCAGGCTCCGGTGGCTACGGGGGAAGCGACGCGTCAGGCGCCGGAGGCACCGGCGTCGGCGGTAGTTGTCCGCCTGGAAGCGGCGCTTGCGGTGGCTTCGCGACGGGCGGCAGTAATACGGCAGGCGCCGGCGGCGTGCCCTCGGCCGACCCGCCGCCGCGCTGAGCCGCAGCGTTACGGCAGCGTGCAGGCAAACGCGCAGTTCGTCGTTGCGCCGGCGTCGTACGTGCAATTCCAGCTCGCTCCGTCGCAGGTGCAGCGCGCGCTGTCACACGCCGCCATGCACACGTCGCCCGCGGGACACCCGACGGCGAGGCACGTCACGTTCGCCGGCGCTGGACAGCTGGCACTTGCACAATGATTGCCGGAGCAGCACTCCGGACTCGCGCAACCGTCGTCGCATTGAAGGCCTGCAAAACACACCGAGCCGCTGGGGCAATCGCGGTCTGGGGTGCACTCATTCACCGGCGCGCATTCCCAGACCCCGCACCCGCCATGCACGTGCATCACGACCTCGAAGCCGTGGGCGCAAGTTGTCGGAGGCGGGTCAGGCTCGGGGCAAGGATTGCCGCCTGTACCCCCGACCGAGGGCCCCGCGCCAATGTTCGACCCACCCGTCGCGATTCCGACGGCTGGGCCGCCGCCGACGCCACCGATCCCGTAGGCGGTCGTTCCCGGTGGCACGTCACTGAAGAGCACCTGCCGCTCCGGGCTGCACTGAGCGAGCAGCACCAGCACGATGGCGACGCCCATTCGGCTGCGGGACGCGACCGCTCGTTTTCTCTGCAAATACCCTCCACACATGCGACCCAGGGCCTCAGAATGCCACCGATCGGCTCAAGACTCGAACCCAGCCGCCCGAGATCCGCAAACCGTAAGGGCGGCTGAGCCGAAATCGTCTCCTCGTGGCCCCGATCTACGGCAAGCTCCATTGGCTCGCCCCTTCGCCATGCGCCCGCTGTTCGCCGAGTCCGAGCCGTCCGGCGCTGCGCCGCTGCCACGCGCTACGCAGATCGAATCGCGGCTCACCGATCAGGAGCTCGTGACGCGCCTGCTCGAGGGCGATCGCTGGGCCAAGGAAGCGCTGTTCCGGCGTTATGTGAGCAGCGTTTGGAGCTTGGCGATGCGCCTGGTCGGAAGCCGTGCCGACGCCGATGATATCGTCCAGGATACCTTCGTCGAGGCTTTGCGGGACGTGACGGCCCTTCGTAGCCTGCAGGCGCTCCGACCCTGGCTGTTGCGTATCGCCGTTCATCAGGCGCAACGGCGGTTTCGGCGGCGCAACCTGCTGCGGCGGCTCGGCTTCGGCGCGGCCGACGACGATCCGTCGCTCGCCGCCCTCATTGATCCGGCGGCGTCGCCGGAGCTCTGCGCCGAGCTGTCGTGTGTCGATCGCGCGCTGCAGAGCGTTTCGGTTGCGGAGCGCTTCACCTGGATTTTGCGGCATGTCGAGGGCCACACGCTCGAAGAAGTCGCCGTGCTCTCCGACTGCTCCCTTGCGACGGCGAAGCGCCGGCTGCAGCGCGTGAACGGCTTCGTGCTGAGCGCGCTCGGCCACGAGGACGCCCGATGAGCTCGCGCCACACCGCACCTGGCGTCGTGGCGCGAGCGCTGCGCGAACCGGAGCGTGCGCCGCTCGCGACCGTGCTCGACACAGAGCTCCCGGAAGCGAGCGTCCCGGAAATCTGGCATCGCATCGACGCGCGGCTCAGCTTCAAAGAGGGAGTCCGCGCGCGGCGCGCGCCGATCCTGTGGCTGGTAGCCGCTAGCTTTCTGCTCCTGCTCCTCACCCGCTCGTGGCTGCACCGCGCGCCCGTCGCCGCAGGTTTGGCGCTCGAAGGTGGCGCTGCACCGACGGTCCTGCGCGCCGACACACTCGCGGGCACGTTTGCGTTCACGGATGGCTCACACCTCGAGGTTGCGCCTCGAACTGAGCTTCGCGTGGTCAAAAACGACGCCCACACGCTCGTGACGGCGCTCGCGCGTGGCCGTACCACCTTCGACGTGCGGCCGGGTGGACCTCGACGCTGGCTCGTCGAGGCAGGGCCTGCCGTGGTCGAAGTCGTGGGCACTCGCTTCACGGTGGGGCGTGACGACGGCACGGTACGTGTCGAGGTGGAGCGAGGCATCGTGCTCGTGCGCAGTGAGACGCTTGCGGGCGGCAGTGTGAGGCTCACGGCCGGACAGAGCGTGCTCGTGACGAAAAATGCCGTTTCCACGCCGAGGGCGCCCGCGCCGTCGATTGCCGAGCCGGTCGCGCGCTCGAATACGGCGCCGCCCGCTGCGTCGAACGCCGCGCCGATTGCGCTCTCGGCGTTACCCGCGCTTCCGGCAACGTCGCCGTCGCCCGCCGAAGCAAACGCCGCCGTGCGCGACGTTCCCGATGCGGTCGACCGGGCGCTCGCGACGGCCGATGCGGCCCGGCGGCGCGGCGACAGCACCGAAGCTGCTCAGGCGCTCGAGGGCGCGCTCACGGCGGCACGTCCGAACGACAAACGTCGCGGTCTCGCCGCGTTGAGCCTCGCACGCTTGGTGGTGCGGAACGACCCGGCGCGGGCAGCGCGCGTCCTGCGCGACGCCTTCGGCGCCATGCCCGCGGATCTGCTCGAAGACGCGCTGGCTCGACGTGTCGAAGCCGAGGGTCGCTCCGGCCGGCGTGACGAGGCGGCGCGTCTCGCGGAAGAATACACGCGACGATTTCCGGCGGGGCAGCGTTCGAGTGAGGTGAAACGCTGGTCCGGCGAGTAAGTCCTTCGTGCGCCGCGGCCGTTGCCGTTCTCGTGCTCGCGTGCGGGCGTGCCCGAGCGGCCGAGCCGGAGGCACGTGTCCATCTATCGCTACCGAGCTGCGAGCTCCCGAAGCTAGCGTCCGACGAGCTGAGGGCGGCGGCCGCTCTCGAGCTCAACACGTCCGGGCTGTCACTGCTTTCGGAAGGCGACCCGCGGAGCCCTGGCGACATCGAGGCGAGCATCGACGCGACTTGCGCCGAAGACGGCGTGCTCGAACTGCACGCGCTGTGGGGCCCGAACGAGGGCAGCCGCGCGTTGAAGCTCAAAGAGCTGCCGGTGACGTCTCGACCGCGCGCCGTGGCACTTGCGCTCGCCGAGCTCTTGGCGGCGGTCAGGCCCGAAGAGCAGCCCGCCGCGATCGAGGTCGAGCTAGCCGAAGATCCCGTGCCGGCGAAAGAGGTCGCTCCCGTTCGCGAGTCTCGGCCCGCGCCCACCGCACGTCCCGAGAACACCACCACCAAGTCCCGGGCCGAGCTTGCGCCCGGCAGCAACGACGGCGGACGTGAAGGCCCGAGCGCAGGTAACTCAGGGCGCACTCGGCACGCACTCACGCTCCAAGGTGAAATTCGCTCCTTTGCCCTCGAGCCAATCGTGCCCGGCATCAGGGCCGGTTATGAATTCAATCGCTTCGTGCTTGGCCTAGGGGTTCTGCGGGGCAGGGCGGCCGGCTATGACGGCAGCGTCACCGCGGCGATCACGTACGGGTACTGGGAATGGCGCATTCAAGAGCTCGGACGTCCCGACCGCCCGTGGTTCACCTTCGGTCCCCGTCTCGGACTCGGGCTCGTGTCGCTCATGCCGATTCCGACTCCTACTTCAACCGGGGCGAGTACCACCGATATCTACGCGGAGGTGGCCCAGTTCTGTGAGCTCTGGGCCACGCTGCCGCCTTTTCGTTTCGGTGCTCAATTCGAGCTTGGCTATGCAATGGGCGCTCTGGCGTACGAGACCAGCCACCTGCTTGCGAGCTACGGCGGCCCCTTCGGCAGCCTAATGCTCGAAGCGACTTTGCTCCTGTGAGCGACGGCCCGACACGGCTATCCGGACGCGTGAGCTAGTCTCATCGCTCTGTCGCGACTGCTCGGAGACAGAGCTCCGGGCGCGGCCGCGCCGCTCCTGCCCGCGTTACCGGGCACCCTCGCGCGTTCGGCCGTCGATGCCATGCTCGCGCTGCGCTTGCCGCGCTAGTGGCCCGCAGCGGTGCAACCGACGCCGCTATTTCTTGCTATTCGGCGACGTGAGCGCTTCGAGCTCGCCGGGTTTGAAGGTGAAGCGCTCGGTGGGATCGTCTTTGGGGCTCTCGAGCGTGTGCGCGATGAGCTCCTGGGCGAAGCGATCGCCCTGATCGCGCGCGCGTTGGACGTACGCGACGGCTGTCCCGAGCGCGACGATCGCGCGACGCCTACTGCCGGTGCGCAGTGCTTGCGCCGCCTGCTCGAGGAGCGCGGCGACTTGAACCTGCCAAGGAGAGTCCGCCATCAGATCGCAGCTCGTACTGCGTCCACGCCGAGCCGTGCCGTCGTACGAGGTACAAACCTAGCACGAGCCTGCGGCTTTTCCCGAGCGCGGCGTGGCGAGCGTCCCCACGTTTTCGCGTGAAGATGCTGGGTTCATCGCCCATCGATCGGCGTCGGCGGCGCGCCGGGAAAACCCGGCTCGATCGGGCGCGGCGCGGGGACGGGGCCGGGCGGCGCGGGTGGGTCGAACGGCGGCGGCACCTCGGGCGCCGGTGAGGGTGGCATGGCGGGCGGGGTGGGATCGGGCGTCGGTACTGGTGGTTTGGCGGGTGGGCTCGGATCCGGGGGCTGCGTGAGCGAGATTTCGAAACCTACGGCTCGGCAATGCGTCGGCATGCGAGGCACGTCCGCAAGCGGCGGACCAGCGCGTCTCGTCTCCCGCGCGAGCCAGCGGCCGCGTTTTGGGCGTGAAACCACACGAGCCCGTGAGGCAAGACGGCTCGGCTGTGTCACGCGAGCGGCGCGCGAGGCAAGCTCAGCGCTTGCGTTTGCGCGAGCTCGTCGGCGCGCGGCGCGAATCATTCACGGAGAGCAGACTCTGTAGGCCGCGCCGAACTCGTCCGAGCTCGGCGTCGTCGACCGTTTGCAATAGTCCGACGATGCGGCGTTCCTCGGCGCGGAGCGCATCGGCCGGCGGCGGACTTCGCACCCCGGCGAGCAGGGCCTGGAGCGTCGAGCCGAGCGTCGCCGCCACGCGGGCCGCCAGGACGAGGCTCAGCGAAGCGAGGCGGCCTCCCTCGATCCGTGAGACGGTCTCGACCGCAATCCCCGCAGATTCGGCTACTTGCGCCTGCGTCAGGCCTCGCTCTTTGCGCCGTTCGCGGACCGCCGCTCCGAAGCCGGAAAGGAGCGGGATCGCACGCATGCTGGCCGCCTTTTAGAGGAAGCCCCGAGCCTCGCCCATGATCCGAAAAGTCTAGTAGCCGGTATGCTATATGGATCAATAGAGCGGGCTCGCGTGAGCGACGCGCCCGTGGACTGAGCAGGACATGACCGAGCTCTGGACGGCGGCAGTTACGGTTTCGGTAGGGCTACTTGCTGTCGTCCTGCTGCTACGCCGGGCGGCTCGGCGCAAGCGAACGGCGGAGCTCCCGGCGGGGGCACTCGTCTTCGTGCTTACTCCGGACAAGAAGCGGCTCATCGCCCGTATCCTTTCGCGCGGGACCAGTCACGCTTGGATCGAGCTTGCGCCGGGCGACGCGCGCTTTTGGGTGCCCGCGAGCGCGCTCGAGCCCGTGCCGGCGTTCCTAGCCGAACGCCTCGAGCGCGAGCGCGTCGCGAGCATTTGCGCCCGGGACGCTGGTGCTGCCGGTACGCGCGGCCGACCCAGGACGACCTGAGCCGATCAGGCGCGGCGGCACATGTCGTGCGCGTCGCCGTCCAGCGCCGCGAGCGGCAGGCGCTTCAAGCGATGCGTGAGCTCGACGCTCGGGCGCGCGTCGTCGATGCCGAGGCCGCGCCCAGCGAGGATCGAGCCGTAGACGCTCGCGTGAAGGCCTCCGAAGCCGTCCGAAAAATCGAGACTTTCGCCGTCGACCACGAGCGAGCGGTGCGTGAAGCCGCGCATCTCGCCCGACGAGCGCGCGACGTCGGCGGGATCCACCGACAGAAACCAACGTACTTTGGCGCGCTCGAGCTCGAGCATCCCCGACATGCGCTTCTGATCGGAGAGGTAAACGCGCTCGCGCCGCGCCGGACCGAAGAGCCAGAGCAAGAGATCGAACAGGTGGATCCCGATGTTCGTCGCGATGCCGCCGCTCTTTTCCGGATCCCCCTTCCACGAGGCTTGGTACCAGGGGCCGCGCCCGGTGAGGTAGGTGAGCACGACGTCATGCTCGCGCGGGCCCCCGCGCTCGGTGAGCAGCCGTTCCCGCAGCGCGAGCAGGCGCTCGTCCACACGCAGCTGCAAAATCGTGTAGATGCGGCGTTCGGTGCGAAGCTCGAGCATGGCGAGCTCGTCGAGCGCGGCAGGCGTGAGAGCGAGGGGCTTCTCGCAAATGACGTGGGCGTGCTCGCGCATCGCGAGCCGGCAATGTTCGGGGTGCAGGTGGTTGGGGGTGCAGATCGAGACGTATTCGATGGGTCGCACGCTCGCGTCGCGCTGGCGCCGTCGTAGAAAAGCCGAAAACGCGGTCTCGTTCGGCAGAAACTGCGTGCTCAGGCTGTAGCGATCGAGCACGCCGACCGAGTCGCACGGATCGCAGGCGACGACGAGCTCGTTGCCCGTCGCTTGAATGGCGTCGAGATGGCGCGGCGCGATGTAGCCGGCCGCTCCGAGCAAGCCGAAGAGCTTGGACGTCATTCTGCGCCGGCGTGCGCGCGCCGCGCGTCGTCTACCAACCCCTTGAGTGCTTCGCGCGTCACGCCGAGCCGCTCGGCGGTCTTCCGGGCGAGGGAAGTCGTGGCAACCCCCGGAACGAAGCCGAAAGTCGGTGTCTGTGTCGCGTCGAGCTCGACCTGCAGAAACTCGAGATGCGGCAGTGAACGCTCGGTGGCAAGCGCGGCGGCAAAATGTAGGAAGTGAGTCGTCACGACGGTTTGCGGTTCGAGCTCGGAGAGCTCGGAGAGCACGAGCTGGAAGATCTCTTCGGCTTCGGACGGGTTCGTACCGGAGCAGAGCTCGTCGACGATCACGAGACTACCCCAGCGCAGCCGCTCGAACAGCGTACGGATGCGCATGAGCTCGGTGCCGAGACGTCCTTCGCGCGCGTCGGCCGTCGCTTCGTGCACGACGGACACGAACAGGCCGGGCCGCAGCGCGAGCGTGGCCCGTTTGGCGGGCACGAAGAACCCGGCTTGGGCGAGCAGCTGCGCGAGACCCACGGCTTGAAGCAGTCTGGTTTTGCCCCCGGAATTCGGGCCTGTCACCACGAGCTGCGAGCGGCCGCCGATCTGGAGATCGGTCGGGCGCGGCGGTGACGGTTCGAGCAAGAGCAGCGGGTTATAGAGACTTTCGAAGTGACTGTCGGGCAGCGGCTCCCTCGGCCCCGCCGGGCGCGCGAGCGTCGGCAGGCAGACCGGTAGGCCCTTGCTCGCGGCAAAGTCGCGGAGCGCAAGTGCGGCCAGATAAAATTCGATGTCGCGGCGGATTTGGAAGAGCTGGATCAGCGGCTCCTCGATGCCGTCGAATACGGTTTGTAGCAGCCGGCCGAGTAGCTCGTCTTGCCCGACGCGATAGCCTCGGAGCATCAGCCGGACGCGCATGAAAAAGCGGCCGATCGGTCCGCCGTAGTAGCGGTTCGCAGTGTTTTCGCTCGCTCGCAGGATCTCGAAGCCGCGCACGTGTCCGTCGCGTGCGAGCCGCAAGCGCACGTCGACCGTGGCGAGGTGGCTTTCGTGATCGAGTAGCTCGACGAGGTGGCGGTAGCCTTCGCTTTCGCGCAAGCTGCGCCCGAAATCGCCGAGCCGGCCGAGCGCCGAACTCGCGCCCGGTACCGCGTCTGCCACTGCGTCGAAGGCCTGCCGCAGGCTCCGCAGGATCTCGACGCGGCGGTAAGTGTTCGAAGGGTCTTTCGTGCGCGGCACGCTTTCGAGCTGCGCAAAGACCTCGGCGAGCGCGCCGAGCGCCTGCTCGAGGGCGGCGCGGTACGCCGGTTTCTCGACCAGCTCGGCGAGCACGGCGTGCCGGAGCGGCACCGTGCCCGCGTCAGCCGGCGGTTGCGTGAGGAGAGCCACGAGCGCCCGTTGTCGCTGTTTGCTCGGCCGCGGCCCCGCGCGAAACGGCAAGCAGCGCGCCACGAAGTCGTCCACGAACAGGTCCTTGGCGAAGGCTTCGGGCAAGAGCGGGCTCGGTGCGGCGGCGGTCTTCGCGAGCGCGCGCTCGAACGCGTCCGAGCCGATGCCGGACGCGAACGCGAACGTGATGACTTGCCGGAGCTCGTCGGCTGCGAGCCACAGACGTCCCTCAGGGTGCAGTAAATCGGGGGCGGGGATACGCATCAGATCGACGTTCGACCGCAGACGATAGCCAAAGTTCGAGGCCTTCGGGCCGGTTTCAGCGTCGGAGCGCCGAGTGGCGGATGCGCTATCCTGCCATGGAATGCGCTCTTTGCTTGGCTCGTCGGCCTTGGTTTCCGCCGCGCTCGTTACGCTAGCTTGCTCCGGAAGGCACACGCTCACCCCGACGCAGCGACGGCTCGGCTATTGCCGCGACCAGACCCCGGCGCTCATCGCTGCCACGGGCGACCCGACCGATCCGGCTGCCCCGCTCACCGAGCAGCCGATCGACGCCAGTGCCTGCAACGCGGTGGAACGCTCCTACCCGATCGAGGATCACTCTCACGTTCCGGTGTGTGACCCCGTCGAGTACAGCACGAACCCGCCGTCCTCCGGTCACCATTACCCAGTATTTCCCGAGTACCGCGTGTACGACGACGCGATTCCGAGCGGCTTCTGGGTGCACTCGCTGGAGCACGGCGGGGTCGTCTTCACGTACTCGTGTGCGGACTGCGAGGACGAAGTCAGCCAAGCCGAGGCGATCGTCGTGGAAACGGAGCCGGCGCCCGCTTGCTGTAGCGCCGAGGGCTGCCCGAGCACCGCGACGAACCAGCTACTCATGACTCCCGATCCCGGCCTTCCGACGCGCTGGGCCGCGTCGAGCTGGGGCTTCACGCTCACGGCTGATTGCTTCGAGCCCGAAATATTCCAGGATTTCGTGGGCGCGCATCGCGACAACGGCGCGCCTGAAACGGTTTGCGAAAATACTAGTGCAACGGACGTGACGCGTCCGGGGCCCGATTGATACTGAACCGAACGATTTTGCCACGCGGGCGATTGCGCAGCTGGCGCGCCGGAGCTACACCGGGAACCGGTTCCATGCCCTTACGCACCATTATCTTGGGAAGCTGCTTACTGCTCGCGTGTGACACGGCTGAATCACCGCACTGTCCTCTTGGTTCTGCAGAGCTACAGCCCGGCGTTTGCACGGCGACGCCGAAGGCCGGCGGCGTCGTGGTGCGGGTCAACAGCGTCGGCTTTTTACCCGGCACGCCCAAGCAGGCGACGTACGCGGGGCCGGCCTCGACGTTCGTGATTCGCCGGGCGGACGGCGGTAAAAAGCCGGAGGACGATCCCGTCGTGTTTCCCGACATGCCGGGCGACGTAGGTCCCGCGCTCAGCGCGAGCGACTCGGGCGAGCCCGAGGTGCACGTCGTGGACTTCAGCGACTTGAACGTCCCGGGCGAGTACTACGTCGCGGTCGACGGGGTGGGCACCTCGGAGCACTTCCGGATCGGCAGCGACGTCTTCGTCGAGCCGTTCCACGCTGCGATGCTGGGCATGTACGGCTGGCGCTGTGGCACGGCCGTCTCCTTCGATTGGCAGGACCAAACCTTCGCCCACGGCGCCTGTCACTTGCACGACGACCCGGCGCTCGGCGGCTGGCACGACGCGGGCGATTACGGCAAGTACACCAACAACGGCTCGTTCGCGCTCGGCATGATGCTGCTCGCCTGGGATCATTTCCGCGATCGGCTGGAAGACGTCGTGCTCGCCGTGCCGGAACAGGACAACGGCATTCCCGACTACCTCGACGAATGTTCGTACCAGCTCGGCTGGCTGCTCGGCATGCAGTACGACGACGGCAGCGTCTCCGATCGCCTCACCGCGGCGAATTTCGATCCGCTCACGACCATGCCCGAGGCTTCGACCGCGCTCCGCAGCATGTCGAGCGCGAGCACGAAAGCGACGGCGGATTTCGCGGCGGTCGCCGCGCATGCTGCGCGCGTCTTCCGCGAGTTCGATCCCGATCTGGCGCAGCGCGCCGAAGGAGCGGCCGTGAAGGCCTGGCAGTTCCTCCTCGCCAACACGGCACCGATTCAGCCGCCGGCGAGCGGCTTCACGGGCAGCTACAGCGGGGATTCGGACCTCGATGATCGCTTCTGGGCCGCTGCCGAAATCTTCGAAACGACGGGCGACAAGGACGCGCTCGCCGCATTCGAGAACGCGAGCAAAACGTTCAACGTGGCGGCCAATTGGGATTGGGACAACGTCGCGAACCTCGGCATTTTCACCTACCTTGCCTCGACACAAGACGGGCGCGACGACGCCGTCGTGACGCGTCTCACGCTCGCGCTCGAGAACAGCGCCGCGAACCTCGCGATGACTGCCGAGACGCATCCCTATGGACGGAGCCTCGGCGCGTATTACAACTGGGGCGTCAACGGTACCATCGCGCGCACGACGCTCGTGTTCGTGACGGCCTCACGCGTCGATCCCGACAACTCACGGCGTTACCTCGACGCCGCGAGCACGCAGCTCGGCCACCTATTCGGTCGCAATTACTACGGCCGCTCGTTCATGACCGGCGTCGGCGCGAAGCCCCCGCTCCACCCGCACCATCGACCCTCGATCGCCGACAGCGTCGAGCAGCCCTGGCCGGGACTTCTCGTCGGAGGCCCGTCGAAGAGCGATCCTGCGCCCGCGACCGTGTGGCAAGACGACTCCGCCGATTACACCTCGAACGAGGTGGCGATCAATTGGAACGCCCCGCTGATTTACGCGCTCGCGGCGTTCCAACCCACACCCTAGCGCGACCCTCGCACCACGAGCTTGGGCGCGAGTAGCTCCAAGCTCGTGCGTCCGGCCATGGTCATTCGTTGATGGTGACTTTGACCATCTGCACGGGCTTCGCGGGGCGATCGCGCTCGTCGGTCGCGGTCTTCTCGATCTTCTTCACGACGTCGAGACCCTGCGTGATCTTGCCGAACACGGGGTGCTTCGAGGGGCCCGGCGTGAACCAATCGAGGTAGGCGTTGTGCACGGTGTTGATGAAGAACTGGCAGCTGCCGCTGTTGGGGCGCCCCGTGTTCGCCATGGCGAGCGTGCCGGGCTCGTTCGAGAGCTTGGCGTTCGCAGGGTGCTCGTCCGGGATCGTGCCGTCCGGACCGTTGCCCGTGCCGGCACGGGGGCTCGACGGATCCTTGCTGTGCGGACAGCCGAACTGGATCATGAACCCGTCGATGACGCGGTGAAAATGGAGGCCGTCGTAAAAGCCGCTCTTGGCGAGCTTGATGAAGTTCTGCGCCGTGGCGGGCATCTGGTCGGCGTAGATTTCAGCCGTGAAATCACCGAGTGACGTGGAGAAGGTGGCGGTGGGGTTCGTCATCGTGGGCGCCACATTAACGCGTCTCCGGAGGGACCCGCAATCTCAGATGCTCCTGGGGGCGACGAAGGCAGGGAAATGAGCTAGCGTCACGCGCTTCCCGCTGATGATGCACCTGCTCAAGACCTCCGATCTTTCCGCGGCCGATCTCGCTTACCTCTTGCGGCGTTCCGCCAAGTTCAAAGCGAAGCCGTTCGGCCGGCGCAGCGTCCTCGCGGGCGAGACGGTGTGCTGCTATTTCGCGAAGCCCTCGACGCGGACGCGCATCTCGTTCGAGACGGCGGTCGCGCACCTCGGCGGTACGCCGCTCTTCATGGGCGCCAAGGACCTGCAGCTCGGGCGGGGCGAGACGCTCGAGGACACGGCCCGTGTCATGAGCCGCTACTCGCGCGCGCTCGTCATCCGCACGTTCGAGGACGCCGAAGTCGAGCGGCTCGCCGCGGCCGCCACGATCCCGGTCATCAACGCGCTCACCGACGGTCACCACCCGTGCCAGAGCCTCGCGGATCTGCTGACGATTCAGCAGCAGCGCGGCAAGGTCGCCGGGCAGAAGATCGCCTACCTGGGCGACGGCAACAACGTGGCCGTGAGCCTCGTGCAAGCGGCGGCGCTTGCGGGCGCGCACGTAGCCGTCGCGAGCCCCGACGGCTACACGCTGCCGGACGCCATCGTGCAAGCCGCGCGCGCAGTCGCCGACAAGCAGGGCGGCAGCGTGCTCGTAACGCGCGATCCTGACGAGGCCGTGAAAGACGCCGACGTCGTCTACACCGACGTTTGGTTGTCCATGGGCCATTCGGACCACGAGCGCGCCGAGCGACACCGCGTGCTCATGCCCTATCAGGTAAACGCGGCCGCGATGCGCAAAGCGAAACGCGACGCGCTGTTCTTGCACTGCCTGCCGGCTCACCGCGGCGAAGAAGTGACGGCCGAGGTCGCCGACGGCCCGCAATCGGCGATCTTCGATCAGGCGGAAAATCGGCTATGGACGAGCATGGCGGTGCTCTACGCGCTCGTCGAAGAAAAGCTCGAAGGCGCAAGCTGAGCCGTTCCCGCGCACGCGCTCGTGCCTACGGCACCTCACGAATGCTGATCCCCGCGGCGCTCACCTCGGTGCTGCCCGTCACGAGATAACCCGGGTTGTCGACCACGGCGCCGCCCTTGTTCTGCAGCACGCAGCTCGAAACATGGCTCTTGCCCGTGCCTTTGTACGCGCAGTAGGGCGCGCCACGCCACTCGACGCTCAGCGTCTTTTCGAGCGGGAGCTCGACGGCGACTTCGTATTTGCCGCCCGGTAGCCCGAAGTAGATGCGACGGCCGCCATCGAGCGGGAGCGCCTCCGGATGAAGGCTGCGTACGACGCGCACGGGGATTTTCGTGCTGCGATTGCCGGCGCTCACGGTCACGTGAGTTTCGCCCACGGCGAGCGGCGTGAGCGTCGTGCCCGAGACGCTCACGATACGAGGACTATCGGTGCTGAGCGTCACCGGCACGTCGTCGAGCGGCGCGCCGGACTTGCCGAGCGGGTGCACCTGCAACGTGACGGGCGGCTCGCTGAGATCGATGAGCGGCAGGTTCGAGGTGTCGAGCCGCTCGACGAGCCGGCATTTGATGCCGGCCGTGGCTTTCACGCCCTGAACGCTCGCCGTGATCGTGGCGTCTCCGGACTTTCGACACGACAGGTTCATGCCCTTGCCGACCACGGCGACGTCCGGAGGTGTGACGGCAAAGTCCACCTTCTGATTCACTTCGCTCGACGCGCCGCCGCGGCGCGCGTGCACCGTGGCGTGCACGGGATCGGGTGAGCTCACGAGCTCCGGCAATTCGAGCCGCACCTGCTCGGGCGGCGGCCCCTCACACGCGCAGGCGAGCACGAGCGAGGCGAGGAGACGACCCGGACGTGAGCCCTGAGAGGACATGCGAGCTTTGCGTGTAGCAGACGGCAGCGTGCGTGAGAACGTGATCAGTGCTCGCGGCTTGCGGCGCGCCCGTCGGGATCGCTTGGCGGCAGCCGGCGCGGGGGGAAGGCGAGCTTCGCCGCGGGCGGCGCGGGACGCGGGTGCGCGACGGGGATGAGGATGGGCCGATTTTCGTGAATGAGGCTCTTTTTCAAGTGGTTGGCGCGCTTGATCGCCTCGACGCTGACGCCGTACTTTTTCGCGATCTTGCCGAGCGTCTCGCGCTTTTTGACCAGGTGTTGCGCGTAGTTTTGGACTGGGGGCACCACGCCGCGCGCCACGAGCGCGGCGTAACTGCGCCGCGCCGTTTCTTGCGCGATGGGATTGTAGAAGCGAACGTGAAGGTGCGTCGCGTGTCCGCGCGCATAGCGAATGATCGCGCGTTCGCGGCCGTGGCCGAAGAGTCCCTCGACCCAGGAGCGGTCCTCGCCGATCGAGAGCGCATAGTCGCGGACGAGCGCTTGGATCGAGTTATCCATGAAAATGAGGTCGACGTCCGTCTCCGTGACCAGGGCGCGAATGAAGGCCCAATTGCGCTTCAAGTCGAGGTTTCGCGCGTTGCCTCGGCGGTACCAGCGCTGCTCGCCGACGTAAAAGTACGAGATGTCCACGTCGCGTCCGGCCTGATGGCTCAGGTGCGGCGAGATGGGGCCGCCGGTTTGCGCACTGATGTCGCCGAGCGCGAGCGCCGGCGTGTCGGGCACCGTCGCGTGCACTTTGCGCAGGGCGGCGTCGAGGTAAGCGAGTGTCTCCTCGGTGCCCCACGCAGTCGCGGGCGCGATGGGCGTGTAAAGCTCGCTCGCCTGCGCTTGGCGGCCGTTCACGAGCAAGCCCGCGTTGGGATTGCCGACGGACATCGAGCCGAGCGAGCTCAGGTCCGAGCGGACGGCGCGCGCGATTTGTTCTTCGGTCCAGCCGTCGAGCGGGTGGGGGCGATGCTCGCCCGCGACCGGCTCGTGCTCGGTCTCCTCCGGTTCGTCGTCGGGCTCCTCGCTGTCGTCACTCGCCTCGGCGGCAGGCGTGTCGGCACTGTCCGGCGCCTCGGACGACTCGGAATCGGGCACCACTGCCGAAGCGGCGGCCGGCGCCGGCGCAGGGGCGACCGCCCGGACGGGGTGCGTGCTCGTGCAGGCCGTGAGCAGCAGCGCTAGCGCGGCGCCGAACTCGAAGTCCGCGCCGAGCGCGCGGATCCGACCCAAGCTCACTCGCCTTTGGCCTTGAGAATCTCACCTTGCGCGCGAGTCAACAGATCAATCGCTTTCTTGCGATGAGCGTCGAGCTCCGCGACAGGCGACGGCACGGCTTTCAGCAGGGCGATCGCCTTGGCCGTGCTCGCGTTGGCGTCGTCGAGTCGTGTGTCGCCGGCCCACGCGGCGCCCGAAACGAACGCGGCAGCGATTGCCAACGACAACACGAGGAGCGTGCTTCTGCGCGGTCCTCGAGTGCGGGTGGGGTCGAGCATGTTAGCCATCCTACACGGTCCGACGATGCTACGCTCGGGCAGCGCCGGTTCTTCCCGCCATGCAGTCAGCCGAATTTTCCAGTGAAATTCCAGGTCCGGATCCGCTGGTCGTGTTCGAAGCATGGCAGCGGAGCGCCGTCGAACGACGCCTGCCCGCGCCCGACGCGTTTGCCCTCGCGACGGCGACTCCCGACGGCCGGCCCTCGGTGCGGACCGTACTGTACAAGGGCATGCGGAACGGCGCCGTGCGGCTCGTGACCAATTACGAGAGTCGCAAAGGCGTCGAGCTCTTGCACAATCCGCACGCTGCGCTCATGTTTTTCTGGCCGGCGCTCGAGCGGCAGGTGCGGATGGAGGGAACCGTCGCGCGCGCCTCCGAGGACGAGTCGGACGCTTACTTCGCGGGACGCGATCGCGAGAGCCAGATCGGCGCCTGGGCGTCGCAGCAGAGCCGTCCGATTGCGTCGCGCGCCGAGCTCGAAGCCGCGCTCGTGCGCGTGCGTGAGCGTTTCGAGGGACGCCCGGTCGAGCGCCCGCCGCATTGGGGCGTGCTGCATTTCACTCCCGAGCGCGTCGAGCTCTGGTGCAGCGGGCCACACCGTCTGCACGACCGCTTTCTTTACGAGCGCGACGGCGCAGGTTGGCGCGTGCAGCGCCTGATGCCGTAACTTGCGTCAGGTGACGAGCCAGAGCGTCGCGAGCAAGACGAGCCACACGACGCCGAGGTAGTCCCAATACTGCCGCACGAGCCGCACGCCTTCGTACTCCGAGCTCGTGTAGCGGCGCTGCTGCGCTCGGGCGATGACGATGCCGAGCGGAATGAAGCCGCCGACGACGTGCGCGGCGTGCAGGCCCGTCAGCATGTAAAACGTGAAGGGGTAGAGCGGGTGCGGCACGTTCGCGTACAACCCCGGCGCCATCGTGTGCCAGTTCATGATTTGCCCCGCGATGAAGCCGACGCCGAACGCGAGCGCGAGCCAAAGATCTCGCAAGAGCGACTCGGTGCGATTCTGTTGCACGTCGCGGACGGCTCGATGCATGGCGACGCTCAATCCGACGATCATCGCCGTGCTCGCGAACAAGCCGAGCGGGAGCTCCGGCATGTCCGGTGTCTTCCACACGGGATTGACGACGCGTGTCCAGACGTAAGCGATGATGGTCGCCGTGAAGAGCACGGTCATCGACGCCATGAGGATGACGACGCCGAACTGACGCAGGCTTGCCCGGCCGATGCTCGAGGTGCTCACGCGCGGAATCTAGCAGAACGGCGAGGCTGTCCAGCGTTGGCTACCACTTGGTCGGTCTTTGCCTTCCAGCACCGCTCAACTCGAGCCTAGCGCCAGGCGCGCCTCTTCGCGAACGTCAGCATCGAGGTCGGCTTCGGCGGCGCGTTCGAGTCGGGGGCGGGCGCTCGCTGCCAACTCGCCGAGCGCACCGAGCGCCCAGGCAGCGTGGGCACGAACTAACGCGCTCCGGTGCGTCCCGAGTGCGCGCTCGAGCGGCGCCACGGCGCGCGCGTCCCGCGTGTTGCCCAGGGCGACGGCGGCGTTGCGAGCCAGCGTGTCGCGCGTCACGCGCCGGAGGGCACTGCGGCGCACGAGCTTTCGGTAACCCGCCGCGCCGAGCTCGAGCAGCGCGACGAGATCGACGACGGCGAGGGGCGTTCGCGGCAGCAGCTCCGGCGCGCGCGGGCGCGGCGCGCTCGAGGCGTTGAAGGGGCACACCTCCTGGCACACGTCGCAACCAAAGACGCGCGTACCAATCCGCGCGCGGAGCTCACGGGGGATGGGCCCTGCGTTTTCAATCGTCAGATACGCAATGCAGCGCCGCGCGTCGAGGACGTGCGCCGAGACGAACGCACCGGTCGGACACGCGTCGAGGCACGCCCGGCAGCCGCCGCAGCCGGCCTTGAGCGGCTCGCTCGCCGGTAGCTCCAGGTCGAGCAAGAGCTCGCCGAGCACCACGTAGCTGCCGAGGCCCGGGACGATCGTGAGCGTCGATTTTGCCGAAAAGCCGATGCCGGCGCGGCGTGCCACCTCGTGCTCGAGGAGCGGCGCCGTGTCGACGCAGGCGCGTGTTGCGAGCGGCCGGCCGATGATGCTCGCGCAGCGTTCGGCAAGAGCCGCGAGCTTTTCTTTCATCACGAGGTGGTAGTCCTCGCCGCGCGCATAGCGCGCGATGCTGCCGGCGAGCGCGGGACCTTCGCGATCGGCGCGCAGCGGCACGGGTTTCGGCGGCTCGGCGTAGGACAGCGCGACGGCGACGAGCGTCTTCGCCTCCGGCAAGAGCGCTCGCGGATCGGCCCGGGCCTCACCGTCTTCGAGATACGAAAGCTCGCCGTGGTAGCCGCTCGCGAGCCAGGTCCGGAGCCGTGACGCTGCCTCGTCGAACGGCGTGACGGGCGCAAAACCCACCCGCGCAAAGCCGAGCTCGAGGGCGGCCGCCGCGATCTGCTCTGCGACCAACCTCTGGGTCGGCGGGCCGGAATTGTCGTGTTCGCTCATCGGGAGCCGCAGCGTGGGAATACTCCATCTCCTTCACTGGTCCAGGGGCGCGAGGACTGTGGTAACGGGCGGAGCCCATCGTGATTGAGATTGAGGAGCTCTATAAGTACTACGGGGAGCGCCGAGCCGTCGGCCCGCTCTCCGCGCGCATCGAAAAGGGAGAAATCGTGGGACTGCTCGGGCTGAACGGCGCCGGCAAGACCACGACGCTGCGCGTGCTCGCCTGCGACCTGTTGCCGACGAGCGGCACGGTGCGCGTCGGCGGCTTCGACGTCGTCGAGCGCCCGCACGAGGTGCGCGGCAAAGTCGGCTATTTGCCGGATCGCCCGCCGCTCTACGACGACATGAGCGTCGACGAATACTTGAGCTACGCGGCGCGACTCAAGCGCGTCGAATCCAAGGATCTCGCGCGGCGCGTGGACGAGGTGCTCGGCATGACCGAGCTCGGCGACGTGAGAAGGCAGCTCGTCGGCACGCTCTCCCACGGCTACCGGCAGCGGCTCGGCATCGCGCAGGCCATCGTGCACCGCCCGGACTTCGTGGTGCTCGACGAGCCGATTGGCGGGCTCGATCCGCTGCAGATCGTGGAAATGCGCGGCCTCGTGCGCGGCTTGCGGGGCGAGCACACGGTCGTGGTTTCGAGCCACATCCTGCACGAAATCAGCGAGACCTGTGATCGCATCTTCGTGATCCAGCACGGTGAGATCCTGTGGTCCGGCAAGGAAGCGGACCTGTCGTCCGAGGTCGAGCACGGCATGCGCATCCGGCTCACGGTGCGTGTCGCGGGAGCCAGTCCCGAAGCCGCGCTCGAGCGTGCCCGAGGGCTCGTGACCGGCATCGCAGGGGTGCGCAGCATCGAATCGCGCGAGCCGACCGAGTCGGGTGACGGCATCGCCAGTCTCGAAGTCGTCTCGGAATCCGACGCGCGCGACGCACTCTGCCGTGCGCTCGTCAGCGGCGAGGTCGGTGTGCTCGAAGTCTCGCGCCTGCGCGACCTCGAAACCACCTTCCGGGCCTTGCTCGAGGAAGGAGCCCCGTCGTGAACGCTGCTCTCCTCATCGCCCGCCGCGAGTTTTACGCATACCTGCGCTCGCCGCTCGGTTCGGCGCTGATCGCGGCGGTGCTGCTCATCGACGGCCTCTGGTTTCACTTCGAGGGCATGTCGCGCCCCCTGCTTTCGGCCGAAGTGCTGCAACAATTTTTCTACGGCGCGAGCGGCACGACCATGATTGCCGGCATCGTGCTTTCGATGCGCCTGCTCGCCGAAGAGCGCCAGACCGGCACGTTCACGCTCCTCAATACGTCGCCGGTGCGCGACAGCGAGATCGTCGTCGGCAAGTTTCTATCGGCTTTCGCGGTGATCACGCTCATGACCGCGCTGTCGCTCTACATGCCGCTGCTCATCTTCGTAAACGGCAAGGTGAGCTGGGGTCACGTCGCCGTCGGATACCTCGGGCTCTTGCTGCTCGGCTCGGCCGCCACGGCGATCGGCTTGTTCGCCTCGGCGCTGGCTCGCTCCCAGGTGATCGCCGCCGTGATCGGAGCGGCCCTGCTCGGGGTGCTGGTCTTGATGTGGCTCGTTGCGCGCGCGGTCGAGCCGCCGCTGAACGAGTTCTTCTCGGCCCTCGCGATTCATCACGAGAATTTCCGGCCTTTCCAGCAAGGCATTCTCGAGCTCCGGCGCGTCGCCTACTACGTTGCCGTTACCTACTTCTTCTTGCTCGCTGCGACGAAGACCCTGGAAGCGAGGCGTTGGCGGTGAGCACCACGACGAAAACTGCAGCGGGCGTCCGGCCCGCGGTCGCGACTCCGAGCGCGCCGGGCTGGGTACTCGGGATGTACCTGGGCGGGCTGGCGCTCGTTTACACGGGTGAGCACGTGCTCTCCGGTCTCGAAAAAGGGCCCGCCGCGGTGACTGCTGTCGGCGTGCTCCTGGTCGTGATCGCGACGGGACTCCGGCTTTCACCGCGCTTCAGGGCCGGCGGAGATCGGCGCTCGATCGAGTCGCTGCTCGCCGTGCTCTCCGGCGTCGGCCTCTTGGGGCTCGTGCTCTACTTCTTGACGACGCCGTGGGGCGTCGAGCACTTCCTCGGCAAGGTTGCGACATCCGGACGCGTGCGAGCGACGGAGCTACTCACCGTTCTTTGGATCATTTTGATCCTGCTTGCGACCTTGCCGATGATCTTCGTCGAGACGGCGATGCGGCCGATGCGCAGCGCCGAGCGGCCCGAGAGCCGTCGCGTCCGCTCCGCGGCAGCGGCGGGCCTCACGCTCGCGCTCGCGGCCGTGTACGGAGCGCTCTTCGTCTACGCCGCGTCCGGCGTGAAGGTCGATGTCGATTTCTCGTACTTCAAGACCTCCCGCCCCAGTGACTCGACCAAGAAGCTTGCGCAGAGCTTGACCGAGCCGGTGCGCGTCGTCGCCTTCTTCCCGCAAGTGAGTGAGGTGCGCACGCAGGTCGAACGCTACCTGAACGAGCTCAAACCCGCGGCACCCAAGCTCCAGATCGAGGTCCAGGACCGCCTGCTCGCGCCGAAGCTCGCCAAAGAGCTCCGAGCGACCCAAGACGGCGTCCTGATCTTGGCGCGCGGTTCGACGACACAAACCATCGTCATCGGCACCGAGCTCGAAGCCTCGAAGGCCAAGCTCAAGGTCCTCGACCGTGACTTTCAGGAGCAGCTCACGAAGCTCGCCAAGTCCCGCCACACTGCGTACCTCACCGTCGGTCACGGCGAGCTCAACGAGTCCAAGACCTCGGGCATGGACGATCCGAACGCGCGGAGCGGCACGATCCTGCGCACCTTGCTCCAGCGCCAGAATTACAACGTCAAGGAGCTCGGCTTGGCGCAGGGCCTCGGGCGCGAAGTGCCCGACGACGCCGATCTCGTGCTCGTGATCGGGCCGACCGAGCCGTTTTCGTCGAGTGAAATCGAGAGCCTCCGGCGCTACCTCGCGCGCCACGGCAAGCTCTTCATGGCGCTCGACGCCGACGCGTTTTCGACCAAGGAGCTCGTGCGTCCCGACGCGGAGAAAGCCGCTCCCTCGGCGTCGGCGAAGCCGGCGGGCAGCGCGAACGTGGTCGATTTGAACGCCGTGCCCACGGGCCCGCTACAGGATCTCGCCGGGCTCGTCGGACTCACGTACGGCACGGACGTGCTCGCCAACGAACGCATGCACGTGCGCCTGCGCAACGATGACTCCGATCGCACGTTGCTCGTCACGCAGAGCTTCTCGTCCCACGCCTCCGTCTCGACCTTGAGTCGCTCCGCATCGCGGGCGGGCGTCGCGTTCTTCGGTGCGGGCAACCTCGAAAGGGCGCGTGGCTCGAGCGAGCGCATGGATTTTGCCGTGCGCGCGCCGGCAGGCACCTTCGCCGACAAGAATCGCAACTACCAGTTCGACAAGGACGGCGAGAAGCAAGTCACGTTCAATCTGGCCGTCGCGGTGAACGAAGGGGACAAGAAGGACGCCCCCAAGGCTCAAAAGCCCGACGACAAGAACAAAAAGAAGAACGCCCCCGACGAGATGCGCGCTTTCGTGCTCGCTGACTCGGACGCGCTCGGTGATTTCGTGATGGCGCAGGATCCGTACAACCAGCTCCTCTTCATCGACGCCGTGCGCTGGCTCGTCGGTGAGGAGAGCTTTGCAGGTCCCCCGAACACGGAAGAGGACCAACGCATCCAGCACACGAAACAGCAGGATTTGAGCTGGTTTTACGCGACCATCTTCGGTGCGCCGGGCCTCGTGCTCGCGCTCGGCCTCACGTTGAGCCGCCGTTCGCGCGCCAAGGGAGCTCGGCGATGAAGGGACTTTTGCCGCACCTGGTCGCGTTGCTCGTGGCCGCCGCGCTGGCGCTCGGGGTCTGGTCGCACGGCGACAAGCCGATCGAGCTCGATGCTGCCGAAAAGATCGAGGTCTGGAGCGGGAGCCCCGAGCACCTCGAGCGCATTCGGTTCGAATCGCCCAAGCGCACGGTGACGCTCGAAGCACGCAAGGATTCGATCGGCCGCTACTACGTCGCGACGCTCGACAAAGAGGAGGGGCCGAAGCCGCACCCCGCCGCGCCCGATGCGGGCGCCGAGGCGAGCGAACCGCCGAAGCGCGTGACCACCCATTTCATCGGCGTGAAGGACGCAGACGAGCTCGCGACCAAACTTGCGCCTCTCACGGCGCTGAGGCAGCTCGGTCCGCTCGCCGGTGGCAGAGCCGAGGAGTTTGGCCTCGACAAGCCCGAGGGGACGCTGAAGGTCAAAATCGCCGGTACCGAGCACGCGCTCGTGATCGGCAGCTCGACGCCGGGCGGTCAGGAGCGCTACGCCAAGGACGAGCGCAGCGGCATCGTTTACGCCGTCTCGGGCGATATCGTTCAGAGCATGCTTGGGGCCGAATCGCGGCTCCTCGAACGCGAGCTGCACGCGTTCCCCGAGACCGACGTGACGCGCTTGCGCATCGCGCGCGCTGGAAAAACGCGCGAAGTCGTGGCCATTCCCGACAAGAAGGGCGCCTGGGCGGACGCTGCGTCGCCGAGCAAGCTCGACGAAACCATCGGTAATTGGCTCGCCAAGGTCTCGCGTCTACACGTGACGGAGTACGTCGAGAACACTCCGTCACCCCTCACGCCCGAAAGCGCAATCGTTCGTATCGACTACTTCGGCGGCAACAAGACGCTCGGCTTCCTCGAGCTCTACAAGCTGCCCGGCGAAAAAGGCAGCGACTACTACGTGCGCACCGAGAACAGCCGCTGGTTCGTCAAAGTGCTCGCTTCCGCCGGCGAGCAGGTCGAGCAGGACGCCGCGAGCGTCGTGAAATAACGACCGGGCCCGCGGCGTCCAAAGGCGAAGCTCCCGTCAGTCCGCCTTGATTTCCTTTTCGAGCGCGTCGAGCTGCGCGTCGAGCGTCTTGGCGGTGACCTGGTCGGTCGCTTCGTGCTCGAAGTCCTCTTCGGTCGGCGGCTCGGCGGTTGCGGCCGAGGCGCTCGGTGCGGGCGTCGTGGCGCTCGACGCCGCGGGTTCGGCGCTCGCGGCCGGTGCGGTGGCGCTCGGCGCGGCCGTGTCCGCGGGCGCCGGCGGCTCTTGCTTCGAGCAAGCAAACATGGTGGCGACGAGAACGAACGTTGCAAACCGCTTGTTCATGGCGTGCTCCCTGCGGGGGCCGGGACGGCGGGCGCCGGGACGGCGGACGCGGCGGCGGAGGCCGACGGAGTCGGTGGGCTCTCTGCTTTGAGTTTTTGCACGGCCTTCTGATGACGCGCCTGCTCGGACGCGAGGAGCTTGTCGATGCGGCTGAGCGCGGCGGTGCGCTTCGGCTCGTCGAGCTCGGTCGTCGCGACCAGCTTGGCGCGGTTCAAGAACGCCATGCGCCGTGCGTGCTTTCTGAGCTCGGCGAACACGTCGGGGTGGCTCAGCGCGGCAGGCCCGAACTCAGCGCGCATGCGCTCGCGGTGGGCTTGGCGTCGTGCAGCGAACGTCGAGCGGAGCTCGCCGAGCTTCGCTTCTGCTTCTTCGGGCTTGGGCCGATGATGGCGAAACTGTTCCGCGAGGTCGCCTTGATCGCCTTGGTTCTTCTTCGCGTCCCGGCCGGGGGCGGGGGCGGAACCGGACGGGGCCGGACCGGGGCCGTGCCCCATGTGCGCGCCGGGCGGTCCCGTGCGGTCGCCGGGCGGTCCCGTGTGCTCGCCGGGCGGTCCCATGTGCTCGCCGGGCGGTGGCTTATGCGGCTCGGCTTGAGCGACGAGCGCGAAACCGAGCAGTGCGGAAGTCGTGATACCGAGCATCCCTCTGTACTTCATCGTACGCAGACGCTATCAGAAGCGATCCCGTCCGGACGATCATTCCGCGGCGCGGTTTGCTCGCTGCGGCGAAAAAGCCGCGTGTAACAGGCGTAGCTGGGGCGTTCCGCCTCGCACGGGGAACGCAATCAGGTCGTGCCCGTTCGAGACCACGAGATGACCGACCGAGCCTCCTGGCGGTAAGGCGACGGCGGCGGCGGCCACGTCGAGCTTTACGGAACGGGCCTCACCGAGCTCCACACCGAACCAGAACCGACGCCGAATGACACCGGTCGCGCCGAGCACCAACGTGCCGCGCGCGCCGATGAGCCAAGTGCCGAGCAGGAGCACGATGAACGCGCCGAGGCCCGGTAGCACGAGTGAGAGCGCGCTCGGCGTCACTTTGGCTCGCGCCGACTCCGACATCAGGATCGTCGCCACGACGACGAAGGCCGACGCCCAGAGCGTCGTCCATGCCGCGTTGCGCTGACCCGCGAACGGCGGCGAATCGAAAGTGATCGTCGTGTCGCTGTCGAGCCGGCGCGACGGATCAATCGGACGTAAGAGCGCTTCCACCGTGCGGTCGTCGATCCCCCAGCCCGCGACGAGCGGCACCCCGAGCTCGCGCGCAAGCAACACGGCATCTTCGAGCACACCTGCCGGTTCGGCGCGCTCGAGCAACGTGCGGCGCACGCCGTCTCCGAAAACCATCACGGCTCGATACGTGGGGGGCAACGCGTCGCCGTCGAGCTCGAGCGCGACGCCGCGCTCCGCCGGACGCGCCGGATGGGCCGCGAGGCGGGCGAGCGCACGCGCGCGCGTGCGCGGACTGCCGAGCGTGAGGAGCAGCACGGATGCCGCGCCGAGGATCACCAAGCCCAACGCGCGCAGGAGCGTGAACGGGCCAGAGGACGAAAGTGGGACGACACCGAGTGCGGCGAACAGGAGGCCCGCCAGGAACGATGGCTCGAAGCCTCGTTGCTCGAGCACGGCCAGCGGCCGCTCCTTTGGATCGAGCATCAACATCCGGAAGCTCCGCGGAATGGCGCGGACCCTACCACCAGAATTTGGGCACGCGGCGCTTTCTTGGCCACTAGCACTACTTCGCCAGTCTTGGCAGGAGCAGATCTCGATCGGCGTGAGTGGCGATGGGCCACAGAAGAAACCGGCGAGACCGGCGGACGCGCTGGGGTGAGTTCGCGAAAATCGCGAGTCGTCGGCGGGCCGCCCGCAGACGACGGCTGATAAGGCGTGGCGGCTGGAGCGTACGGACGGACGGCCGTCTACCGGCCTCGCCGGATTTTTTCGTAGCCCGTCTCCACCCGCGCCGATCGTGATCTGGCCATTCAAGACTGGCGAAGTAGTACTAGTGGGAGCAATCAGGTAACTCGTCGTGGCGTTGCGTGTCGTATTAAGGGTTCTTGCGGTCTCCCTCGCCGCCGGCTGCGGTAGAGGTGCGGATCGAACTGCTCCCGCCGTCAGGCTCGAGCCGCTCGCCAGCGCACAACTTGCGCTGGCCACGCCGCTTTCACGCGCAGCGCCGCAGCGCGCGCTCGATCGCGTCACCCTGGACGGCGCCTATCACGCCCTCGCGCCTACCCCCGTCGACGGCAAGCCGCGGGTGTACGCGAGAGCGCTCCGGGCGTGGATCTTCGCGCAACCATCGCTCGGCGCCGAGCGGCTCGGCTATTTGCGCGCCGGCAGCTCGTCACCGACAACCGCCCGCCCCGTTCCGGGGGAGGGCTGCCCGGGGGGCTTTTACCCCGTCGAGCCAGAGGGCTTCGTCTGCGTCGGTCCGACGGCGACACTCGATGCGCGCGACCCCGTCGTGAGGCTGAGCGCGCCGCATCCAGCCGACTTCGGCCGGAAATTGCCCTTCATTTACGGGACGGTGCGAAACCCCGGCCCGATCTACGCGCGCCTGCCGCCCGCTCTCGAGCTCGCCGCGGCCGAGCCGGATCTCAAGGAGCGCATGCCGGCGTGGCTATCCGCCGGTGGCGAAATCGGTGCGGCATATGGGCAGGAACTCTGGCTCGGTGGCGCGGGTACGCTCGTCGATCCAGCTCTAGCGTGGGCCGCGCGCCAGAGCGATCCCGCTCCCGACCTTTTGCTCCACGGCGGAATCGTGCGCTTGACGGAGACAGGCACGGACGCCGGGTCCGAGCTCGTCGTCGGCAAGATGCGGCCGAAGGTCGGTTACTCGTTTCTCACGACGGAGCTCTTCGAGGGCCGCCGCTACGGGCTCGCCACCGATCTGAGCGTGCTGCCGACCGACCGCCTGCGTCCCATCCGCGGCTCCGATTTCCACGGTGTCGAGATTGGTCGCGACGTGAAGCTCCCCTTTGCGTTCGTGCGGCGTGAAGGGGCCCACTTCTGGCGCTTCGTGCGTCAGGGCAAGCGCCTCGAGGACGATGGTGAGGCGCCGTTTCGCGCGGCGATTGCGCTCACGGGCAAGCGGCAGTTTTTCCATGGTCGCCTGCACAACGAGACCACCGACGGTCGCTGGCTCAGCGATCAGGACGCTTCACGCATCGATCCAGCGCGGCGCATGCCGGCCTGGGGCAAGAACGGCGAGCGTTGGCTCGACGTGAATCTGACTAAACAGACGCTCGTCGCCTACGACGGCGAACGGCCCGTGTTCGCGACGCTCGTCTCGAGCGGCGAAGCGGGTCTCGACGACGCCGACAAAACCACGGCGACCAAGCGCGGCATCTTCCGCATCCACACGAAGCACGTCTCCACCACCATGAGCTCGGACGAAGTGGGCGAGGACTTCGAGCTGCGGGACGTCCCGTACGTGCAGTACTTCGAGCAAGGTTATGCGTTGCACGGCGCTTACTGGCACGATCGTTTCGGCACGCCCAAGAGTCACGGCTGCCTGAATCTGTCGCCCGAGGACGCCCGGCGCCTCTTCTTCTTCACCGAGCCCGCGCTCCCGCCCGGTTGGCACGGTGTGATGAAGGCGCTCACGGGCACCGTTGTCTTCATCCACGCGTGAACGGGAAGCCCGCGCGCGCTGCTCGCGGACTCAAGGCGCGGCGCCCGCGTTCGATGACGGCGGCTCGCCCGATCCACCGCCCGCCCCGTCGAGCGCGCACGTATCGGAGGCGAAGGTCACCGTGAGATCTTCGGGCGTCGAGGCGTACGGGTGGGTGAAGGGCTTGCCGCTCGGTTCCGAGAGGCGTGGACGGATGACGTGGGCACCTTCGAGCTTGCCCGCCCGCTCGAGAGCTCCGAGATCGACGAAGAGGCTCGGCGCCACGGCGTACGCGCTCGCGGCAGCCCCGGCGTCCGAAGGATCGATTTCGAGCACGAGATAGCCGCACTGCACGTTGCTGCCGCACGCGTCCGGCGCGCGCAGGTAGAAATTGTCGAGATAGGTGTCGACGCCGAGGCGGCGATCGCAGCCGATGACGATGGGTTCGGGATCGCCCGGATAGCCCTGGTCACTTGGATTGGTGGGATCGGGGGCACGAGGCGGCAGCCAGGTGTCGCTGCCCCGCGGATGAAGGGCCGTGATCTCGAGGACCACGTTGCCGGGGCTCACGGGCGCGTCGGAGTCGTCGTTACTGCACGCCGCGAGTGAGCACAGACAAGCAAGCGAGAGCGGAAGAGCGGAGCGCATGAGGGCAGGGTGCTATCACGACTTATTCCCCGCGACACAGGTGCGCCTCGAACTTGCCGTGCGCGCCTGCCGGCGGACGACTGCCATCACCGGGAAACTCGAGTGCCAGCATGCCGCTCACGAGGCCCCCTGGCGTAAATTCCACGCTGCGGAGCTCGACTGCGCCGCCGCTCGGGAAATCGAAGCCGCGACCGCCCTGGCGTGCCACGGCAAAGCCCTTGGCGCGCTTGGTGGGCCCGGCGTCCGGCATCTCCGCGCTCTCGAGTGGGTAGGTGCCTGGATGAAAGGGCTCGGCGGCGGGGGCCGTCAGTGTCAACACGAACAGGACGTCGTCCGGTCCGGGCGCTACGTAGTGGTCGCACGAGAGCGAGTAGCTCGCGAGCGTGATGCGAAGCTCGCGCCGGAGCTCGGGCAGCTCCACGTATTCGGCGAACGCGGTCTGCGGGACGAGCTCGACGCGGCGGCCGACCCCGTCGGGGATGAGTAGATCCACGCCGGTGCCCGCGTTGCCGGCGCGGCAAGCCGCGAGGAAGAGGGAGCAGGCGACGGTCAACCCGCGCGTTGAGCGCGCGCGGCAGGCAGCGGCAAGGGCCATGGGACGTTCTTGTACTTCTTCGCGAGCGGGCCGAGCGCGGCACGTGTTTGCGCTGCGGTCGGACGCTGTCTTGGATCGCGGCGCAGGCAAGATGCAATGAATTTTCCGAGATCGGCGAGGACGCTGTCACGGCCGAGTCGGGCCACTCGTTCCGGCCAACCGTCGTGCTGCACGTGGAGCGACAGGATGGCGGTTTCGCCTTCCGCCTGAAACAGCGTCTCGGCGGCGAGCAGCTCGTAGGCCAGGCACCCGAAGGCATAAATGTCGGCGCCTTGCGGCGCCGGCTGGAACGACGGGTCGTGAACGCCGAGCACCTCGGGCGCACAGAACTCGAGCGTGCCGCAGCCTGGTCGCAGATGACGCCCGCTCAGACCGAAGTCCACGAGCACAGGGGTCTCGCCGTCGCGCATGATGACGTTCGACGGCTTGATGTCGAGGTGGCCGACTCCGACGCCGTGCATCGTCTCGAGACCGGCGGCGATGCCGTCGAGGTAGCGGAACGCGCGATCCATCGTCAGCGAGCGGCTGCGGATCAAGCGATCCATCGACAGCCCCGTGATGAGCTCCATCACGAGGATCGGCTTCGGCCGCGCGGCGAGATCGAACGTGACGAAGCGCGCGAGGTTCGGGTGGTGAGGCAAGGACAAGAGCGCGCCGGCTTCCTCGCGAAACAGCTGCAAGAATTCTTGGTCGGAGAGGCTGCGCGCCGTGGTGGGATCGTAGTCGGGCACCTTGAGCGCGAAGCCCTGGGCCTCGGTGTTCGACCGTTCCTCCAGGCGGCGCGCGACGAAGACGGACGCGGCGCCGCCGCTGCCGAGCGCGCGCACGACGTAAAACGCGCCGATCGTCCGGCTCGGCAAGAGCCAATCCGGCAGGTTTTCGCGCCGCCGGCCGAGTGGGATCGCGTGCACGTCCGAAGCCGCGGCAATCGGCAGGGTTTCGATGCCGGTAAGCGCAAGCCTGAAGGCTTCACCGAGCGCCGCCGGCAGGTCGGCGGTGATCTCGGAGACGGCCATGCTGAGCTGGTTCGCGTTCGGCGGCACGCCCGAGCTCACCGCGCGCTCGATCAACGCCGCGAGGGGCGGCACGTCGGCGTCGATGGCAATTTCGTCCGGATCGGGCCCGAGCACGCGCCGCCGCGCGCTCGCGATCAGGCGCCGGAGCGCGCTCGCCGCGTTTTGGAGCTCGTCGAGCGTCTGGACACCGGAGCCCGCCACATCGACGAGCTCGGACTGCCCACGCGCCTGCGCGACGGCTTCGAGACAGCGGCCGAGCTTGAGCAGCAGTCGGCGCAACGCTTCGCTGCGGTAGCTGCCACCCGCGCCGACCCCGTGGCTCAGGTCGATCACGCGCTCGGCCGCGGACAGCGCGACGTCGTGCGGTGTCGTCGTATTTTCGGACGACTCGTGCGCGCCGACGAATTTCGCGTAAGCACCGATGGCCGAGGAAACATCGAGATTGGTCGAGGCTTCGGCGAGCGCGTCGAAGCTCGTCGGATCGCTCACGCTGCTCATGAGCGTCAGCAAGAGATCGCTCGGTTCGCACACGCTTTCGCGCACGGCGGCGTCGCACGAGCGGGCGAGCGTGGCGCACGCGATGCGGTGCACGATTTGCCCCGGGCTTTCGACGACCCGGCGCAGCATGACCTGCACGGTGCGCTTGATGCGATCGCGCATGCTCGCATCGTCCTCGCTACGCGCGGATTCGACGTCGACCAGGTGGAGCAACGCCTTCAAATGCCGCTGCTCGGCCAGGCCGGCGGATTTGGAGCCCTGGGCGCGCTCGGCGCTCGCTTCGGCGCCGACGAGCCAGCGTCCGAGCCGTTCACACAAGCGATCGAGCTCGGGGACGCTTTGATCGGTGTCGCCCGGGCGGCGGCCGAGCTGCAAGAGGTGGGCGAGGCGCGGTCGCTCGAGCGCACAGGCATCGACGTCGCTCAACGCGCCGAGCAGGTACGGCTGGACTTGCGGATCGTGCGCGTCCTGGTTTTCGAGGAAGTCGAGCGTGTGGTGGAGCTTGGAGGCGGCTTTCTGCGCGAGCTCGTGCGCCGCGCGCGCTCCGACGTTCTCGAACGCCATCATGGCGCGCCGGAGCGCGCCGACCAAGTCGTCGTCGTCGTCCACCTCGCCGTCGAGCAGGCGCAGCGAGCGCTCGGCGATGGCGCGCAGCACGGAGCCGGGGCCCTCCGCGCGGGAGGTGAGTGTCGCACGGAGTTTCTGCGCGGCGACGCGGCCGAACGTCGTGCTCGTGAGATCGCCGAGC
>JAICTZ010000052.1 GCA_025936115.1 Polyangiaceae bacterium | reverse complement strand
TCTCTCTCTCTCTCTCTCTCTCTCTCTCTCTCTCTCTCTCTCTCTCTCTCTCTCTCTCTCTCTCGAGGTAGCGTGCGAATCGCTGAGAGTCATCGCCTCCGCGACGCCGCTCAGAAGAACCCGACGTCGACCAAGCTCGGTTGCAGCCACGCGCCCGTGGTGAAGCCGCCGGTCGTCAGTCCGAGGTACTCGTCGGTGCCGTTCGCCGTCGGGCCGTTCACGCTAGTGACGATGAGGTCCGTCGTGGCCTTGCCCCTGAACTGTCCAGCGTAGAAGTGGGTGGAATAGGAAGGAAGGTTTGCGTGCCAGGCACTCGGCGTGATGCCTGCGCTATTCGCTCGGCCGAGATAGAGGTAGGAGGTGTCACCGGTGCTGATGATGGCGTCCCACTTGCCGTCGCCGTTGAAGTCGCCGCCGGAAGTGAGATTCACGCGGTTGATGCGCGAGAAGGCGGTGCTGCTCCAAACGGCTGCGGTGAAGCCGCCGTCGACGCCGCTCTGGCCGTGGACCTCGTAGGCCGCAGTGTTGTTCTGCGCGAGGAGGTCCCAGCTTTTGTCGCCGTTGAAGTCGCCGGGGACGAGTAGCGATTGGTTGAGGAGGTAGCTCAAGCCGGCAGGCCAGGTAGCTTGATAGAAGCCGCCGCCGAGGGTGCCGAGATATTCATACGATCCGGAGGTGTTGGTCACGATCAGGTCCGAGCGGGTGTCATTGTTGAAGTCGCCCACCTTGAAATCGTAGGAGCCGAGCGACCAGTTCGCGGACCATATGCTGTTGCTGAAAGTCCCGCCTGGGACCCCAGAGTATTCAAAGGAGCCCTGCGCCGTGGTGACGAAGAGATCCGTCGCGCCGTCGCCGGTGAAATCACCGGTGTGGAAGGCGACGTTGTTGAGGGTCAAGTCGGAGCGCGACCAACCCGAATAGGTGAACCCTCCTCCTGACTTGCCGAGCCACTCTCGTGAGCCGTTCGCCGTCGTGGTGATGATGATGTCGGAATAACCATCCCGGTTGAAGTCACCGACCGTGAAGAGCACGCCGTCGAGCTTCAAATCCGTGCGCGACCATTTGCTGGTGCTGAAGCCGCTGTTCGCGAGGCCAAGGTATTCGTTGGTGCCACTCGTGGTGACGACGATGATGTCCTCAATCCCATCATTGTTGAAGTCGCCGCGATAACCTTGAGGTACCCCGACAAGCGTGCTCGCTTCCAAGTCCTTGCCGGTTGACGCCTCCGTCGTAGTGGTGTCATCTTTCGCACCGGCGCACCCGCACAGTGCCCACATCGCTAAACCCAAGCTCGTGTTGAATGCTGTTCTCATGCGTAGTTCCTTTCCGTTGGCGCCGCGTCGCCCTGCAGAAAGCGCGCCCGGCATTCCGTCAGCACTGCGCGCCCTTTGTCGCTCGACGACGAGCAAGTTGCGCCAAGTCGTGGCGCATGCTGGGTCGTCGTGGCGCATGTAGCGCCATCCCGACGCGCCGAGCCGTGTCGGACCGAGTGCCCCGTTCCAGCCGCGCGAACTCGCGCGAATTTGCTCGATTCCGCGGCCGCCTTGCCAGGCCCCGCGGCCTCGTGAAACACCTTCGGGCATGGCCGTTCCCTCCAACATGCTGCCCCTCGGCACGCTCTTGCCGCGCTTCAGTCTCAAGGACACGGTGTCCGGACGGCTCGTCGCCTCCGACGAGCTCCGCGGGCGTCCGAGCGTCGTCGCGTTCATTTGCAATCACTGCCCGTACGTGAAGCACCTGCGCGCAGGGCTCGCCGCGTTCGGTCGCTATTGCCAGGAGAAGCGCGTCGGGTTCGTGGCCGTGAGCTCGAACGACACGCACGCGTATCCCGACGATGCGCCCGACAAGATGGCCCTCGAAGCAAAGACGCAGGGCTACACCTTTCCGTATCTTTACGACGAATCGCAAAGTGTCGCGCGCGCGTTCGACGCCGCGTGCACGCCGGAATTTTACGTGTTCGACGCGCACGGCAAGCTCGCCTATCGCGGTCAGTTCGACGAGGCGCGGCCGAAAAATGACGTGCCCGTCACGGGCGCCGACGTTCGTGCCGCCGTCGACGCACTGCTTGCAGGCCGCGCGCCGAGCCCTGATCAGAAGCCGTCGATCGGCTGCAGCATCAAGTGGAAAGCAGGTTGAGCGAGACGAGCGGCGCCGCGCTCGTGCTCGGCGCCGTCGCGTTGCTGCTCGTCGCGCTGCCGCTGCGCGGCGCGGAGCCCGCCGAGCGGCCCGTCGCCGTCGTCGATCTCCACGTCGATCTTTCGTACCAGACCAATTACGAGCACCGGCCGTTCGCGACGGGCAGCGGTCAGTTTCCAGCCGCGGAGCTCGCGCGCGCCGGCGTCGTCGGCGTGGTGCTGCCGCTGTTCGTGCCGCGCGACGTTGCGCCTGCGGGCCCGAGAGTCGAGGACTTCGAGAGCTCGTACGCGCGGGTGTACGGCGAGCTGGCGCGTACGCCGCCGTTTCGGCTGCCGGGCTGTTTGCCCGGCGACGGCGGTGTACGCACGTGGTTTTCATTCGAAGGTATCGGCCCCCTCGCTTCGACGCCCGCGGCGCTCGTTGGCTGGGCGGCGCGGGGGCTCCGCGTGCTCGCGCCCGTGCACACGCGTCAAAACGAGCTTGCGTCGTCTTCCGGCGACCGCACGCCCGCGCCGTTCGGCCTCACGGAGCGGGGCAAAGTCTTCGCGCGCGCCGCGGAGCGCGCCGGGATCGTGCTCGACGTGTCGCACGCGTCCGACCGTGCGGCGCGCGATCTACTCGCCATTGCGGCCGAAACGCACGCGCCCGTGGTCGCCACGCATTCGAACGCGCGCGCTCTCGCCAATCACCCGCGAAACCTGGCCGACGGCGAGCTCCGCGCGATTGCCGCGTCGGGCGGCGTCGTGGGCGTCAACTTTCACGCGCCGTTCCTCGCCGTCGGTCACCCCGCGACACTCGCGGACGTCGTGCGCCAGGTGCGCTACCTCACGCGTGTCATGGGCGTCGCGCACGTCGCGCTCGGCTCCGATTTCGAAGGGGACATTCGGCCGCCGCCCGAGCTCGCCGACGTGAGCGGCTACCAGCGTCTCGCCGCTGCGCTCGCGCAGGACGGCATGAGCCGGGGCGATATTGCGCGGATTTTCTCGCGCAATGCGCTGCGTGTGCTCTGCCGCGCGAGCTCCGAAGCGACCACGGGACACGACGATTGACGCTCGGCGCGGCCGATAGGAAGACTCCGGCACCCGCATGACTCCCGCCGAACAGAGCTTTCTCGACGCTTTCCCCGCCTGGCTCAAGGGGCTCGCCGCCGACGCCCGCAGCCTGAGCGAGCTCGTCGAGCACGACAGCGCTTCCGAGAGCGTGCGCCGAGCGGCGGCGACGTCGCTCAACTACTTGTTCAAGTCACTCGATCTAATCCCCGACGGCCTCGAAGACATCGGCTTCCTCGACGACGCGTTCGTCTTTCGAGTCGCAGCGCTGCGCGTGCCGGAGAGCGATATCGGTGACGACGCGAGCGGAATCGTGACGCGCCTGCGCGCCGAAACCACGCTGGTCCAAGAATTTCTCGGCGACGTGTACCCGCGCCTGGACGCGTACGTCGCCGAGCTCGAGAAAGCCAAGGTCCGCGGCCGCGTGGTGGGGGAAATCCTGTCCAACCCGGACGTGCGGGGTGAGTTCGTGCGCGAGGCGCGTGCCTGGGCGGACGGCTATCAGCCGCCGTCGTTTCTGCGGGACGACAAGAACCTGGTCAAGCTGCGCTCGTTTCTGGGAGCGAAGCTCAAATAAGCCGCTATCAGGCCGCGCTTTCGAGCGCGCGGGCCGCCTCACGGGCGCGGTCGCTGCGCGGCGCGTAACGGTCGGCGCTCGCCGGCTCACTGGGCGGGGGCGCCGCGAGCTCGAGGCCGACCGCGTCGAGGTCGGCGAGCAGTGCCGCCATGCTCGAGTAGCGATTGCTCGGATCCTTCTTGGTCGCGCGCACGACCAGCGCATCGAGCCGCGGATCGAGACCGTCGACGAGCCAAGAGGGCGGCGGCACGGGCGACGAAACGTGGTGGCGCAAGAGCGTCGTCCCGAGCTCGAGGTCGAACGGAAGCTGGCCGGTGAGCAATCGGAAGAGCACGACGCCGAGCGCGTAGACGTCGGTGCGCGCGTCGACGGGGTCGCCCAGGATCTGTTCGGGCGCCATGTACTTCGCCGTGCCGCGCAGCATCAGGCGGCCGTGGCGTTCAGCTGGATCCTCGACGCCGGGCACCCAGGCGAGATCGAAGTCGAGGATCTTCAGGCTGCCGCCGCGGTCATCGTGCACCCAAAATAGATTTTCGGGTTTCACGTCGAGGTGCACGATGCCGGCGGCATGCGCGGCGGCGAGGCCGTGCGCGGCGTCGCGCGCGAGCCGTACGACGATGTCGGGCAGGAGCCGGCGTTCGCGCGCGAGCATCTGATCGAGCGGCTCACCGCGGAGCAGCTCCATCACGGCGAACGGAGGCTCGTCGTCGGGGGCGCTCACGGCGAGCACGCGCACCACGTTAGGATGATTCACGCCCATCGCGGCTCGCGCGCCCGCGAGGAAGCAGTCGCGCAGGATCGGATCGCTCGCCGCGTGATCCTTGAGCAGCTTGACGGCGCGCTCCTCGCCCGTCGCGAGATCGCGCGCGCGGTGGATCACGGCCGTTCCGCCGGCGTCGATGGCTTGCTCGAGCTCGTAGCGCCCGCCGACGATGCGACGGGGAACGGCTGCGGCTCTGACTTCGCTCGGAGGGGTGGGGTAGGCCAGGGGAGTGCGGGGACGCGGGGCGGTCACGGGGGCGGGAGGCGTCGTCTCATAGATATAACGCAGCGCCGAGCAACGCAGGGCCTCCACGGGCAGGGGGTGCGACGACAGGCGGGGCATGCGCCCTGCGACATAGCCGCAGCCCGGGCAATTAACCCAAATTTTCCGCGCCGATCAGCGTGAGCGACCCCACCTCGACCAGGGCGTCTCCCCCGTCCCAGCCGAGCTCGAATTTTTCGAGATAGAGCCCCGCGCAGGGGCCCGCGCTGCAGAGCCCCGTATCCGGCCGGAACAGCGCGCCGTGATTGCGGCAGAAGATCGCGTCGAGCTCGGGGTCGTAGAAGTCGCCGAAACCGAGGTCCAAATCGACGTTCCAGTGCGGGCAGGCATTGGCGTAGGCAAAAAAACCGAGGCGGTGCCGCAGGATGAAGCCTTCGTAAGTCTTGCCGGCGCGGCTGAAGCTGAAAGTGCGGGCCTCCCCTTGGGCGAGACTCGCGGCGCCCGGAATCCGCACGCTCGGCCCCGACGGCTCCGGCATCGAACCTCCTCGACCTGCTCAGACGGCTTCGGGCGGTCGCTCGAGGACGCCGGGGCTGACGGGCACGTCGCCGTCGACCGCCGTAGCGTTCGGTGTGTTCTCCGGCGCCTCGCCCGAGCCCGACTGGAGCTCGGTCATCAAATCGCGGCACTCGGGGCGGCCCTTCAGGTGCCCGGTGAGCAGCGAGAACGCATCGACGAAGGTCTTCTCGAATTTGAGCCCCTCGCGCGTGCGTATCGCGACCTTCTCGCGGCCGGAATTCAGGTCCTCTTCGAGCGCCTCGGCGTAGCGCGCGAGCTGCGCGCGCAGTTCCTCGATCTGACGTCGCAAGTCGGCGGCCGTCGCCTCGCGCCCGCCGCGGCGGTCCCCGCGCGTCTTGAGCCACTGCCGTTGGGCTTCGACCATGGCGGTCGCCGCGCCGGCTGCTTCGTAGATCGCGCGGGTGCCCTGGCCGTTACGTTCCGCCTGCTCGGCGATGGCGACGCGCTCGCGGGCGTTTTGCTCGGCGCGCGTGAGCTCTTGCCGCGCGGTCGTCTCTTCCTCGGCGTAGGCGGAGGCCTCGCGGAGCACGCGGGATTCCTCGTGCGCGAGCTCCTCCACCTTACGGCCGATTTCGGCGCGCAGCGCGCGGCCGCGGCGTTCGAGCGCCTCGAGCTTGCGCGTGTGACTGGCGATCTCGCCTTCGAGCGCGGTCGCCTTGGCAGCGACATCCCAGATTGCCGCCAGCGCCTGCTTGATCTCGGGCGGCGCGTTGCCGGCGGGGTACGCGCGGCTCAGCATGCGCGAGAAGAGTCCGGCGCGGCCCGCCCATTCGGCGACCCCCGGCGAACGCGGTTGGGGCGGCGGCGGTGGCGCGGCCTGCTGGGCCTCGGGCTGCGCGCCCTCCTTCTCCCAAGAGGTGCTCGGCAAGGAGCGCTGGAGCGCCTTGAGCTCCTCGAGCAGATGGTGGCCGTCGCGGTAACGCTTGCGGGCGTCCTTCTCGAGCAGGCGGAGCACGATCTTTTCGGCGACCGGGCTCGTGTCCTTCTTCACGCTGCTCGGGCGCGGCGCCGGCGCCGTGCGCTGCATCTCGAGCAGGGTCTCGCGGTCGGAGGCTTTGAAGGGCAGCTGTCCGGTGAGCATCTCGAAGAACAAGACGCCGAGCGCGTAGAGGTCCGACTGGGGTCCGGCTTGTTCGCCGCGCGCTTGTTCGGGCGACATGTACTCCGGCGTGCCGAACACCGCGCCCTTGGGCGCGAGCCTCGGGTCGTGCGCGAGCGCCGCGAGCCCGAAGTCCAAGATCTTCACGAAGTCTTTGCGACCGCCGCGCGCCGTGAGCAGGATGTTGTCGCTCTTCAAGTCGCGGTGCACGACGCCGAGGTCGTGAGCGCGCGAGAGCGCCGCACCCATCTGCTCGAGCACGTCCACGGCGCGCGCCACGGCGAGCGGCCCTTTGGCGAGCTCGTTCGAGAGCGGCGTGCCCACGAGGTACTCCATGACGAGGTAGAGCTCGCCGTCGTCGGTCTCCCCGATATCGTGGATGTCGATGATGTGGGCGTGATCGACGCGGTTGGCAGCGCGCGCTTCGCGCAGCATCCACGCGCGCAAATGCGTCTCACCACGCAAGTCGGGGCGAATCAACTTCACCGCGACGACGCGATCGATGAGGACGTGACGGGCTCGGTACACGATGCCCATCCCTCCCTCGCCGATGCGTGATTCCAGTCGATAGCGGCCGGCGATAACGCGACCGAGGGAAGGATCGTCCCCCTTGCGCGTACGCGGAAGGCCCGTCCTTTGAGGCGCTGCCTGAGCCATAGATATTGTATCGAGTGACGCTGCGAGCCGCAGGCGCTCGAGACACCCATGCTAGCGGCAGGCGTTCACGGAAGCAAAGACGAAGGCGCTTTTACGTGGCGCGCCGCGCGTCTCAGAACACGACATTCACGACCGGAATGTGTACTTCTGTAGTCTGCTTGACCCCGTACATCGCCAATTCGGCGCGGGTGTAGGTGTTCTGAATTTCGACGGCGGGAACGCGTAGCGCGAGCGCGCTCGGCGTGAGCGCGACGAGCGCGGGCGGCGTCAGCACGAGAGGCGGCAACACGCGATCACGCCCAGCGAGGTGATGGCGCACGTGCGGGCGCTCCGAGCTCGGACCGGCGCCGCTGCCGGGCCCCGACGGAGACGCGGGGGGCGAGGGCGCGGGCGGCGTCGTGGGCGGCACCATCGTCGGCGGCGTTGCCGGATTGCTTTCGGTGGGCGCCGTCGCGGGAGCTGGTTCCGGTGTCGCCGCAGGCGGCACGGGGCTCGTGGGTTGCGGCGGGTTCGCGATGGGCTCGTCCGCGGGGGGACGATCGGTCAGGTAGTCCGAAGGGGGGCGATACGCCGTTGCGCTGAGCACGCCGACGATGGTGGGAATGACGAGCGTCATGCCGCCGGCGAGCAACAAGAGAGACGCGCGCGGGCTCCCCTTTTGCTCGACGAAGTAGCCGCCGACGCCACCGGCGGCCGCGCCGAGCACGCCGCCACCAAGATAAGCCCACGGTGACTTCACGCCGGCCACGGCCTCCACGCCGCAGACGAGCTCGGCGCCGAGTAGGGCGCCACCGGTAATCCCTTTACCCGTCGCGGACGCTTCCGTCTTACCGACATCGGCCGCCGCTGCGGTCCCCGTGACGAGTGTCACTGCAAGCGCGAGTGGCGCGGCCCCAAGAAGCATCCCTACGAAGCGCATTGGTTTTCTCCGTTACCCGCGGGGGAGGATAACACCGAGAACGCCTTCAGATCCGCGCTCGTATCATCGAAAATAGCGGTGTGGCAGTCCGACACTCCCGGTCAATCGGCCGAAAGCGCGGGCATCTGCGGAAAAAAACGCGGCCTCCGAGCCGAGACGAGGACAAGAGTGCTAACACCGGCGCGGAGACGACGTGAACCCCCCGCTCGCCAAAACCCTCGAGTCGCCATCGAGCGCGAGTCCCCTGCGCCTGGCCGGTCTGCTCGTCGAGCTCACGAAACCGAGCATCGTGGCGCTCGTGATGGTGACGGCGACGTGCGGTGCGCTCGTGGCGCACGGCTCTTTACCGCTCGCCAAGCTGCTCGTGGCTCTCGTCGCCACGACGCTCGTCGTGGGTGCCGCGAACGCGCTCAATATGTACGCCGAGCGCGATTCGGACGCCCTGATGCGACGAACGCTCCAGCGTCCGCTGCCGTCCGGACGTCTGAGCGCCGAGATCGCGCTCGGTTTCGGCCTGCTGGCGGCCAGTATCGGGCTCAACGTGCTCGGCGTGGTCGCCGGCGGCCTCGCCTGCGCGCTCACGTTGCTCGCTTTTGCGAGTTACGTCTTCGTCTACACGCCGCTCAAGCGCATCACGCCGCACGCTCTCGTCGTCGGCGCGCTACCTGGCGCGCTCCCGCCGCTCATCGGGTATGCGGCCGTGCGCGGGACGCTCGGCTGGCCCGCGCGCTTTCTCTTCGCGGTGCTGTTCGTGTGGCAGATGCCGCACTTCTTGGCGATTTCTTTGTTTCTGCAGGAGGACTACCGCCGCGGCGGCATGCGCGTCTACTCGGTGGCGCGCGGCGAACGAGCGACGGTACGCGCCGCTCGGTATTGGACCCTCGCGCTCGTCCTCATCACCCTCTTGCCCGCCTTCGGCGGCGCCGTGCACCTCGGCTACTTCGGCGTGGTGGTGCCGGCGGGACTCGCCTTCCTCGGCCTCGTTTTCGTAAAGCCCGCCGAGCTCACGCGCGTGCGCTGGGCGCGGCGCGTGTTCTTCGCGTCGATGCCTTACCTCGTGGTCGTGTACGCGGCGTTCGTCGCCGCGGCGTGAAAGGCGAGCGGGCAATGAGCACCCGCGTTGCGCTGATTCGACACGGCGCCACGACGCTGTCGGCCGAAGATCGCTTCGCCGGTGCAACGAACGTCGAGCTCTCCGATCTAGGGCGCGCCCAAGCACGAGCGCTCGCCGAGCGGCTCGCGAACGAACCGGTCGCCGCGATTTACGCAAGCCCTCTCCGCCGCACCGTCGAGACCGCGTCACTCGTCGGCGCGCCGCACGGCTTGACCCCGCTGCCGCGCGACGCCCTGCGCGAAATCGACCACGGGCATTGGGAGACACTCACGCGGGCGGAAGTCGAGCAGCGTTACGGCGTCGAGTACGCCGCGTGGGAGACGGACCCGTTCACCTTCGCGCCGCCCGGGGGCGAGTCGGGCGTGAGCGTGATGGCTCGCGCGCTGCCCGCCTTGCGCGAAATCGTGCTCGCGCACACGGGCGGCTTCGTCGCCGTGGTGTCCCACAAAGCGACGATTCGCCTGCTCTTGTGCGCCGTTCTCGGCATCGACGCGCGTGGCTATCGCGACCGGCTCGATCAGGCGCCGGCGTGCTTGAACCTGCTCGAGTTCAAAGATCCGGTGCGCGCGCGGCTCATGCTGTTCAACGACGTGTCGCACTACGCGGCGACGCCGCGCCGCCCGGGGCCGCTACTTTCGAAGTGGTGGGAGTAGCTCGCGAGGCCGCACGGCGTGCGTCGGTGCGCACGGCGGCGCGACGTGGGCGCGCGGGCGCTCAGCGCTTCTTCGTGCTCTTGGCTGCGAGCCGTTCGACGAGCTCGTGCACCTGGGTGCGATCCGCGGCCCAAAGTTGCGGATACAGCGCGACGAGCGCGACGAAATCGCGCCGCGCGTTGGCGTCGAGCAGGCCATAGTGCGCGGCCATGTCGATGAACTCCATGCGCTGCGCCGGAGTCATCGCGTCGAACACCGAGATCAGACTCTGATACACCGACGCCGTCACGTTCTTTTGGCGTGTCGGCGGCTCCGAGTCGAAGCGCTTGCGTGAGGCGGGCGCGCTCGGAACGGGCGGCAGCTCGAACATGCCTTGCTTCGTGCTGACGAGCGAGCTCTTCGCGTCCGAGGGTCTCGAAGGTTTCGGCGGCGGACGCCGCGAGCTCGTGGGTGGAGGGCGTTTGGAGCTCATCGCGTGGGGGTCGGGGCAAGCCGGCGCATGCCGGGGGCGCCGCTCGGCGGAAAAGCCAGGCGCGCCGAAGCGGGCACGGCGAGCGCGGCGACGAGCAGCAGGAGGGCGGGCAGCGGAATGTCGGTCGCGCCGCGCGCGAGCAGACACAGGGCAAGCAGCGCGGCGAGCGGCGCGCGGCGGCTCACGATGAGCGCCGTGATGGTCGCGACGGTGCTCGCCGCCTCGAGCATGAGCCGCGCGGCGGGCGGAACGAGCGGCGCCGGCGCGCGCAGCCACGACGTGACGGCGCGCGCGATGACGATCTGCCACGCCGGCGCGCCGCTCTGTGCCGCGCCCCGCAGCGCGAGCCCCCAAATCATCACGAGCACGAAGGTCAAGAACGTGAGCAAAAGAGCGCGCCCGCCGCGCCGCCGCGAAAGCCAGCCGAACGCGAGCACCACGAGCACCGCCTCGAGCACGAAGCCGACCGTCACGAGCACTGACGCGAGCTTGTAGGCGCTGGCCGAGGCGTTCTCGAGCGCCGACTGCGCGAGCCGAATGCCGCCGAGGTCGAAGGCCCCGGCGAGAGCCGAAATGGCGAGCGCGAGCCCGAGCGCACGCGTCGTGGGCGAGAGCATGGCGACGGCCGCGCTCGCGGCCGCGGCGGTCAGTGCGGCAATCGTGAGCGAGCAGCCGAGCTCCGGCTCGAGCGCGCGTCCCGTGGCCGCCATGGTGAGCACGCTCGCTGCGGTGCCCGCCGGGATCACGAGCATGCGGTAGCCGATACCGAGCGAGTTTTGCGTGAACGTGGTCGCGACCGCGCGCAGCACGAAAGCCACGCCGCCCGCGGCGACGAGCTGACTCAAAAGACTCGCGACGTGCTGCGTGCGATCGATCCAGGCGGCCAGGCCCGTCGCGGCGCCGAACATCGCCGGAAAGATCGTGCGTCCCACGGTGCTCGCGACGAGCGCGGCCAGGGCGAAGAGCGTGAGCGTCAAGCCGCCGCGATCCCACGCCGACTCCGCGGTCTTCGTCGGCGGGTGGGGCTCGCTCGCGGGCATTGGACGGAGAGTACGTTACTCCGCGGCCTTGTCACTCCGCGGTCTTGGCGTAAGCGAGCGGCCTTCGGGACGGTCCGGCGCCGTCCGGGGCAGATTTTCGGGGCTCGGCCTGCCCGTGGCGCTCCTCCTCCTTATTTTCGGGCGGAGCGGCCGGTTCGCTCGGCGGCGGCGCGGTCTTCGGCGCCACTTTGAGCATGAAGGGATGCGCGTTCGCCGTGCCGCAGGCTTCGACGCCGCGGTGAAATTCCCAGTGGAGGTACACGTTGCCGTCGGGCGACACGATCTCTTGCGGCGGCGTGCCGAAGGGCTGCGCGCGGTTCACGGCTTCCAGCGCCGCTACGTCGAACGCCGTCACGCCGCTCGTGCGGGTCACGCCCATGCGCTGGATCCGCCCGTCGTTGTGACCCACGACGATCTCGAGCGCCGTGAAGATCTCGGGCCGGTTCATGGGATCGGAGGCCGGCAGCTGATCGAGCGACGCGAGGAACGTGTCGGCGAAGATCGGGTGAATGCGGTTGTGGATTTGAGCCAGGTAGCTCGCGAAGGGGACCGCTGCCGTGTTGAGCGCCGTCTGGTTACCGGGCTTGACCGAAGGCACGTAATTTTCGATGGCCGAGCGCCAGCGCTCGATGCCGACGGGCCGCCAGTGTCCCGCGTGCTGACTCCTGCGCCGCTCGCCGTCGGCGATGCGTTCGCGCTTGAGGGTGTCTTGACCGATTGCCGCGACCGCCACTTGGGGCGTGAGGTTCAGGTTCATGCCGCCCGGTGTCGTGCCCGTCGCGCCGAGGCCGAGCAGCCCGCCGAGGCCCGAAACGCGCATCGGCGGCAGCTCGCGCCGTTTGCGTGCTTGCCGGCCCGCTTGCTCGACGGCGCCTGCGCGTTGGCCGGCGATTTCCCAGCCGCCGTGCGTCGAGTCGACGGTCTCGGGCGTCTGGTCGGCGGCGTGCATGGCTGGTTGCGGCGTTTGGCCGGCTTCCGCCGGCAACTTCGAGGCGCTCGTCGACTTTTGCGAGCCGCCCTGCGCGCCCTCGATGCGAGCTTGCGCCGGTGCGGTGGAAGGCGCCGAGTGTGCGGGCTGCTCGGCGACCTTGGGCTGCGGAGCGGCTTGATGTTCGGCGGGAGCGTGATCGCGAGCGCCTTTGTGCTCGTCGCTCTGTAGGATCTTGGTTTCGTCAGCGTCGCCCGGATCGTTCGGGTCCTTGCTGCTCTGCGCGGCGCCGCCGGGCGTCGGCTTCGGATCGTCTTGATCGTTCGAGGTGATGCGCGCGTGCGTCTCCTCGTCGACGTGATTGGCCTCGTTGGCGATGAAGCGAGCGTTCGGATTGTCTTGTTGATTCGGCTGGACGTGTTGCTGGACGGCCACGCGCTTTTCCGGCGCGGACTGCGGTTCGGGAGCCGCAATGGCTGGCGCCTTCTTCTCTTCCTCCGGCTTCTTTTCTTCTTCCGGCTTCTTCGGCTCGGGCTTCTTCTCCGGCTCTTTCTTCGGCTCGGGCGGCGGAGTCTTCGGCTTCTCCGGCTTGTCTTCGTCCTTGGCGGCGCTCTTCTCGTCGGTCCGTTCGGGCTCGCTCTTGTCGGGCTCGGGCAGGGGAGGCGGTTCGGGCGGCTTCGGCTCGCTCGTCTCGTCGAGCAGCGCGACTTCGAGCGGCTTGTTCTCGCCACGCACGAAGCGCCTCACGGACGCTGCGAACTCGCGGATCTCGATCTTCTCCTCGATCACCTTTGCAGCTCGGTCCGCACCTCCGCCCCAGAGCGCGTGCACCACGACGGCGGTCGCGACCCAGAGGAATAGAGGTATCTGCGCGTCCCGAGTCATCCTGCGAGCCGGCCGACCGGCGGTCTCCGGAGAGTATCACCCCTTCGCGATCGCGTCGAAGTGCTGCTCGATCTCCTCGGCGGTCCAAATGCCGCCGTCCGTTTCTTTGAATCGCCCCGCGCTCTCTACGACCTTGTAAACGCTCATGCGCGCTCCCGCCACGGCGAGCACGATGCCCGTCCTTTCGCCACAGAGCTCGCTCGCCAGAAACAAATGTGCGGGGGCCACGTGCTCGGGCGACAAGGTGTCCGCGATTTTCGCGAACATCGGCAGGTCGTCCGTCATACGCGTCTTGGCGATGGGGGCCACGGCGTTCACCGTGATGCCGTAACGCTGCAGCTCGATCGAGGCCGTGCGGGTGAGACCGTAGATGCCGGCTTTGGCGGCCGCGTAGTTCGACTGGCCGAAATTGCCGAGCAAGCCCGACACGCTCGTCGTGTTGACGATGCGGCCGCTCTTTTGCTCCTTCATGTGCACTGCCGCGGCCTGCGTGCACAGGAACGAGCCGGTGAGGTGCACGTCGAGCACGGCTTGCCAGTCGGCGGGCTCGAGCTTGAGCAACGTCTTGTCACGCAAGATGCCCGCGTTGTTGACGAGGACGTCGACGCTGCCGTGGGCGCGCACCGCGGCGTCGATGATGGCCTTGGCGCCCGCGGGCGTCGCGACGCTGTCGTAGCTTGCGAGCGCGGTGCCGCCCGCGGCGCGGATCTCGGCGACGACGGCGTCGGCCGCCGCGTGCTCGCCGCCTTCGCCCGTGCGGCTTGCGCCCACGTCGTTGACGACGACGCGCGCACCTTCGCGCGCGAAGAGCAGCGCCGTGGCACGTCCGATCCCGTGCCCGGCGCCGGTGACGACCGCCGATTTTCCGTCCAATAGTCCCATGCTCGGGGGACTCGTACGCCGTGGCGCGTCCCGTGTCGAGGCTTGGACTCGAGCTGCATGAACGATGGTAGGCTCCGCGCCCCATGAGCCGCCGCTTTCTCGTCACGAGCGCGCTGCCGTATGCGAACGGCGCGATTCACCTCGGACACATGCTCGAGCACGTGCAGACGGACGTCTGGGTCCGTTTCCAGCGCCTGCGCGGTAACGACGTTCTCTACGTTTGCGCCGACGACACGCACGGCACGGCCACGATGATGCGCGCGCGCCAAGAAGGCCGCAGCGAGGAGACTCTGATCGGGGAGATGAACCTCGCGCACCAAAAGGATTTTGCGGGCTTCGACGTGCGCTTCGATCACTACGGCAGCACGCACTCGCCCAAAAACCGCGAGCTTTGCGCGCAAGTCTGGGCAGCCTTGCGCGCCCAGGGACGCGTCGTCGAGCGCGAGGTTTCGCGCCTCTTCGATCCGGAGGCGAAGGTGTTTCTCGCCGACCGCTTCGTCAAGGGAACCTGCCCGCGCTGCGGCACGCCGGGCCAGTACGGCGACAACTGTGAATCCTGCGGGAGCACTTACGCGGCGAGCGAGCTCAAGGATCCGGTGAGCACGCTGTCGGGCGCGCGGCCAGAGCTCCGGAGCTCGCCGCAGTACTTCGTGCAGATCGAGCACTTCCACGATTTTCTGACGGAGTGGACGCAAGCGGGCGGTCACCTGCAGACCGAAGTCGCCAACTACGTGAAGGGGCACTTCCTCGGGGAGCCGCTGCGCGATTGGGACGTCTCGCGTCCCGCGCCGTACTTCGGTTTCGAGATCCCCGACGCTCCCGGCCACTACTGGTACGTCTGGTTCGACGCGCCCATCGGCTACATGGCCGCGACGGCCGAGTGGTGCGAACGGACGGGCGGGAGCTTCGATCGCTATTGGCGCTCCGACGACACCGAGATCGTCCACTTCATCGGCAAGGACATCATCTACTTTCACACGCTGTTTTGGCCCGCGATGCTCAAGGCCTCGGGCTTGTCGCTGCCCTCGCGCATCCACGTGCACGGCTTTCTGACCGTCGACGGCGAGAAGATGTCCAAATCGCGCGGCACGTTCGTGCTCGCGAGCACGTACCTCGAGCACCTCGATCCGGCGTACCTGCGCTATTACCTCGCGAGCAAGCTCGGCCCCGGCATCGAAGACCTGGATTTGAATCTCGAGGAGTTCACGGCGCGCGTGAACGCGGATTTGGTCGGCAAGGTCGTGAACCTCGCGAGCCGGAGCGCGCGCTTCGTGGAGGCGACGGGTCTGTCCGAACGTTATCCCGACGACGGCGGGCTCTTCGAGCAAGCGGCCGCCGCCGGCGACGAGATCGCCAAAGCCTACGAAGCGTGCGACTACGCGCGCGCCATGCGCAGCATCATGCAGCTTGCCGATCGCGCCAACGAGTTCGTCGATCGCAAGGAGCCGTGGAAGCTTGCCAAGGCGCCCGAGCGCGCGGGTGAGCTTCGCGACGCGTGCACGGTGATCCTGAACCTCTACCGTCAGCTCGCGATCTACCTCGCGCCGGTCTTGCCGCGCCTCGCCACCTCGAGCGCCGAGCTCTTGGCCGCGCCGCTCGCCGCTTGGGACGAAACGAAGCGACCGGCCGTCGGCAGCAAAATCGGCAAATTTCAGCACCTGCTCGCGCGCGTCGATCCGAAGAAGGTGGCGGCGCTCGTGGCCGCGCAGCCGAGCGCGGCCGCACCGTCGCCCGCAGCAGCCGCGACGGCGTCGCGCAATGACGAAGTCGCTGCCGCGGCCGGGAACGAGACTGACGACGAGGCGGCGCTCCTGGCGGAGCCGCTCGCCGCGGAATGCTCGATCGACGACTTCGCGAAGATCGATCTGCGTGTCGCGCGCGTCGTCGCGGCCGAGCCCGTGCCGGAAGCGAAGAAGCTCATCAAACTGAGCGTGAGTCTCGGTGGCGAGCACCGTCGCACCGTCTTCGCCGGTATCAAGAGCGCGTACGCGCCCGAGGCGCTCGTGGGGCGTTTGGTCGTGGTCGTCGCCAATCTCGCGCCGCGCAAAATGAAGTTCGGTGTAAGTGAAGGTATGGTGATCGCCGCGGGTCCCGGCGAAAAAGACATCTTCGTCTTGAGCCCCGATTCCGGCGCGAAACCAGGGCAACGCGTGCACTGAGCGCGAGCGAGCTTCTCCCCGCGGAGTGAAGGCCCGGGTAGGAGGGGGTGCGAGTCTATCAACGAGACGGGGTAACGTGCACTCCGAACAGACCGTACACTCTCCGCCATGATGAACCGGGAGCATCAAATCGAGACTGCCGAGCGGCGGGGGCCGACGACTTGGACTTGTTCGCTGTCGCTAGCGCTCTTGGCGTTCGGGGTGAGCGCGACCGCGTGCGGAGGCGACGACGACGGCACGAAGCTCACGGGCGGCATCAGCGGGAGTGGCGGTAGCGCGAGCGGCAGCGGGGCGGGCGGAACGAATGCGACCGGAAGTGGTGGTGATAGTGGCACGGGCGGCGCAAGCGCCTCGGGCGGCAGCGCGGCCGGCGGCAGCGCGACCGGCGGCGGCTCGCAAGCTGGCAGCGGCGGCAGCGCCATGGGAGGAACCGGTGCCGGTGCGCAGGGCGGCAGCGGCGGACGTGCCGGCAAGGGCACGGGCGGTTCCGCGGGCATGGGCGGCTCGCAGAGCGGCAGCGGCGGCACCGGGATGGGTGGCACGGGCGGCACCGGCCTGGCGGGCAAAGGCTCGGGCGGAACCAGCGGCAAGGGCGGCTCCGGCGGTAGCGGAGCGGGCACGAGCGGCGGCGGCAACGTCGCAGTGCCGGCCGGGTTGCCGAACCACTTCATGGTCGGTTGGGGCGTGGGCAGCTACGACGACACTTGGGCGAAGAACAGCGGCACGAAGTACGACGTGCAGTGGTCCTACCTATCCGGTCAACACGGGCAGAATTGGTACAATACCTGGGGTGGCGGCGCGTCCGACGGCTCCTTCTTGGATGGGATGCTCTCGACCATCGACGGCCTCGGCATGATCCCCGGCATCCATCTTTACAACATGGGTTACGGCCACGACGGCGGCGACTCGGGCTTGCTCACCGAGGTGCAGGATGCGACTTGGACCAAGAACTACTTCACCGAGTTCAAGGTCATGCTGCAAAAGATCAAGAGCTTCGGTAAACCGGTGATCATCGTGCTCGAGGGCGACAGCTTCGGTATGCTGAGCCTGCTCACGAAAAACGATCCGAGCACCAAGGCCGCCGTTGCCTCGAGCGGGCTGCCCGAGCTCGCCGGGCTGCCGAACACGATTGCCGGCTTCGGCCAGGCGTTCCTCGCGCTTCGCAAGAGCGTCGGCGTGCCGAACGTCGCGATGGGGCCGGACACGCCGTATTACGCGGCGAACGGCGACATCATGAATTTCGGGCCGCAGGACACCGACCCGCTCCAACCGCACGTGGATTATCAGTGGTCGTTCTTCGGTGCGCTCGGCGTCGGGGAGAACGCCACGGGCGATCGCTTCGACTTTTCCGCGAGCTGTCCGCGCGACGCCGACCAGGACTACGAAATGGACGGGCGCGACAAGTGGGACCCGAGCGACACGGCGTCGGTGAACAAGCCGAGCATCAACCGCTACGCCGAGTGGCTGCGCCTCTACCACGTGACCTCGGGACGCCCGTGGGTGCTGCACCAGGTGCCCATCGGCAACAGCCAGATGACCGACACGGCGTGGGACAAGAGCAAGTCGCGCTCGGGCTACAAGGACATCCTCGTCGAGTACCTGTTCCAGTACGAGGACCCGGCGTCAGCGGACACGCGCACGGCGCACGTCGGCCAGTTCGCCAATGCGGGCGTTATCGCCATGCTGTTCGGCTTCAGCAACGACGGCGTGCAGCCGACGAACGACCTCTGGAAGGACAATCAGCCGTTCTTCAATACCCACGTCAAAGCCTTTCTGGACGCAGGTGGATATCCGTTCAAGTAGCGGGAAGCGGAGGGCGTGGTATTCTCGTACTTGGCCATGTGGCAAGCACCCGTGCGTTGGTTGGTGAAGTCGCTTCGCGGTAGCGCGGTGCTGCTGCTCGCGGGCGCCTGCGCGCCGACGATGGCGACGAAAACCGCCGTTTCGCCCGTGTCCGGCGCCCCCTCCTACAAGATCGAGTGTGTCCACGTCGCCGAGTGCATGGCGGAAGCGAACCGGACCTGCAACGGCAAGTTCGACACCGTGAGCACCCGGGAAAACGTCAACACCATCCCGGAGAGCGAGCTGCCCGGCCTGAACTCACAGTCGCAAGCGAACACGTTCCGGCACACGACGAGTTACGGCACGACCATTCCCGGCGGCATCGCGCCGTACGGACCCGGTATCGAGTCGGACGACCCGATGCCGATCGCCGAGGTCGTCGTCGCTTGTCGCTGACATAGCCGGCGCCCGCGTTTGGGCGTTTGGGCGAGTCCCGGCTCAGTGCGTCAGACGTTCGAGCACGAGCTCGTGCGGCGTCAGGCGGCCGCCGACGCGAAAGGCCGCCTGCGCGCGACCGAGCTGCGCGTCGATGAGCGAACGCTTGGCCGCACACAGAAAAGCCAGCGGCTCGCCGCGCCCGACGCGTTCGCCCGCGCTCCGGCAGAGCTCGATGCCGGCACCCGGATCGACGGCTTGCTCCGCGCGAGTGCGCCCGGCGCCGAGCGCGACCGAAACCCAGCCGAGCTCCCAGGCGTCGACGTGCGAGAGCGTGCCGCTGTGTTTCGCCAAGAGCGGCACACGCACGCGCGCGCGGGGGAGGCGCTCCGGGTGCTCGGCGACGCGCGCGTCGCCACCGTGTGCTCGTACCATGCGCGCGAAGCGTTCGAGCGCCGAGCCGTCGGCGAGCGCGCGTTCGAGCAGGGCACGCGCCGCGCGGCGTGAGCTCGTGCGGCGTGCGAGCACGAGCATCTCCTCGCCGAGTACGAGCGTGAGCTCGCGCGTGTCGCTCGGCCCCTGATCGTGCAAGACGTCGATGGCTTCGCGCGTCTCGAGCGCGTTGCCGATGCTGCGTCCGATGGGAGCGTTCATGTCCGTAATGAGCGCCACCGTCGCGAGCCCCGCGCGCCGCGCCGTACGTACGAGCGCGCGGCCGAGCTCGCGCGCGCTCGCGAGATCCTGCATGAAGGCGCCGCGTCCCACCTTCACGTCGAGCACGAGGCCGTCGCTGCCCGTAGCGAGCTTCTTCGAGAGGATGCTCGCGACGATGAGCGGCACCGACTCGACCGTGCCCGTCACGTCACGGAGCGCGTACAGGCGCCGATCGGCGGGCGCGATGTCGCTCGACTGGCCGATGATCGACGCGCCGACCTCGCGCAGGACGCGTTCGAAGCGACGCGGGTCGAGCTCGACACGGTAGCCGGGGATGGCCTCGAGCTTGTCGAGCGTGCCGCCGGTGTGCCCTAGCCCCCGGCCGGCGATCATCGGTGCCACGACGCCGCAGGCAGCGACGAGCGGCGCGAGGCAAAGACTAATTTTGTCGCCCACGCCCCCCGTCGAGTGCTTGTCGATTTTGGGTGCGGTCACCGACTTCAGGCCGAGCACCTTGCCCGAGCGCAGCATCGCGCGGGTGAGCGCGGCGGTCTCTCGTTCGTCGAGGCCGCGGAGGAGAGCGGCCATGAGCCAGGCGCTCATCTGGTAATCCGCGACGCGCCCGTCGAGGTAGCCCGCGATTAGCCCTTGGATTTCGGCGTCCGAGAGCTGCTTGCCGTCGCGTTTCTTGAGGATCAGCTCGACGGGATTTTCGAGGGCACGCGCTCGCATGGCCGGTCGCCGAAGCTACTCCGCAGGGCGGGACAACGGAACCTCCTCACGCCGCCCCGCCTCGTCTAGGCTCCGGTCATCGTGGAACGCCGGCAGCGCGGGCGCCCCGCAGGAAAATTCACCCAGCACCGGCGCGTCGACCGCTTGCGCGAGATCCTCGGCCGCCACCCCAAGGGCTTGTCGCTCTACGAGCTCGCGGACGCGCTCGGCGTGACCGTGCGCACGATGCGCCGCTACATGGTCGAGATCGAGCGCGAGTTCGAGCTCGACAGCGCGCCCGTCAAGGCGGGCGGGCAGCTGCTCTGGCGCATTCGCTCGGGCGAGATCCCGCGCAAGCTCGAGCTCAGGCGCACGCAGGCCTACGCCTTACTGGCTGCGCGCCGCGTGTTCGAGCCCATGCGCGGTTCGACGCTGTTCGAGGAGATCGACCTCGCCATCACCAAGCTGCTCGCCTTCGCGCAGCGTCCGGGACGCGGGCCGAACGCGGGCCTCGCCGACGCGCAGCTCGAGCAGCGCTTCTTGTACCTGCCGCACGCCCCCAAAAATTACGCGCAAAAGACCGAAGAGCTCGACGATCTCTTCCAGTCCGTCTCCGATTTGCGCCCGCTCTCGCTGCTCTACCGCAGCGCCACGCGCGCCGACGAGGAGCGCATCACGATCCATCCGTACGCCCTCGTCTTGCACCGCGACTCGATTTATTGCGTCGGCTACCACGTGGGCCGCCAGGAGATCCGCACCTTCGTGCTCGATCGCATGCGCGACACGCAGTGCGCCGTGAGCGAGCGCTTCGAGCTGCCTGCCGACTTCGTCGTCGATCAGTATTTTCAAGGAGAGTTCGGGATCTGGCGCGACTCGACGCCGCACAAAGTCGTCGTCGAGTTCGACGCTTACGCGGCCGACTACGTGCGCATGCGCACGGTGCACGCGTCGCAGAAGCTCCAGAGCATCGCGGGTGGCGGCCTGCGCCTCACGATGACCGTCGGTAACCTCTTGCCAGTCGTGAGCTGGGTCCTCGAGTGGGGCGGCCGCGCACGCGTGATCGAGCCGCCCGAGCTCATCGAACGCGTCAAAGCCGAGCTCGAAGCCGCGCTCGAGCACTACCGGGACGACAAGAAGGCCGCGCCCAAACGCACGCCGCGCTGACGGACGTGGCCGCCGCGCTGGCTCAATGCGCCGTACGGTTCGCGCGATACTGGCCGAGCACGCGCTTCACGTATTCTTGCGTCTCGGGAAACGGAGGGATGCCGCCGTAGCGCATCACGGCGCCTTCACCGGCGTTGTAGCCGGCGATGGTGAGCTCGATGTCGCCGTTGAACAGATTCGCGAGCACGCGCAGGTAACGCACGCCGCCGAAGATGTTCTGCCGCGGATCGAAGATGTCGGTGACGAGCATGCGTTCGGCTGTCTCCGGCATGAGCTGCATCAGGCCGCGGGCGTTCGCCGGCGAGACGGCGCGCGGATCGAAGTCGCTCTCGACTTGGATCACGGCGCGCACGAGATCCTCGGGGATCTGGTAGAGCGCTGCGGCCTGCCGGATGTGCTCGTCGTAGCGGCCGTAGCGCGCCGGAGAGCTGTCGGACGGCATGTGCACGGGCGGCCGCGACGTTTCCGTGCGGAGCACGAGCTTGCCGCTGCGACTCGGCGAATTGGTGAAGCTGATCACGCCGTCGGCGCCGACCGTCTTGTAGATGTCGGCCTGGCTCGGCGCGGCGAAGGTGAGGGCGGCAGCCGGAAGGGCGCCGAATAGCACCCAGCGCTTGCGACCGAGCTTGAGCGGAGCAGTCGTGGGCGAAGCAGGCATCAGCCTTTCCATAATACCGAGACAGGGCCGTGTGGGTGCAAGTAACCCACGCGATCGCCCGGGGAAACGCCCGTTCGCCGCGGCCTATTCCGCGGATTCGTCGCTCGTCGCCGGAGGCTCAGTCGTCCGTGAGGTACGTGTAGCTCCGCAGCGATTCTTCGTAGTGGTGCATGAGCGTGCGCATCTGTTCGTTCGTGATGCGGCCTTGGCTCACGGCGCGCTCGGCCTGGCGCCGCACGGCCTCGATCATGTTTTCGGGGACGTACTCGACGTAGCGGAGCACCTCCGACACGCTGTCGCCCTTGATCACGTGACCGATCTGGTAGCCCGTGTCGGTGAGCTCGACGTGCACGGCGTTGGTGTCGCCGAACAGGTTGTGTAGATCGCCGAGGATCTCCTGGTAGGCGCCGTTCAGGAACATGCCGAGGAAGTAGCTCTCGTTCTCCTTCAGCGTGTGCACGGCGAGCGTGCTCTTCACGTCCTCGACGTCGATGAAGTGGTCGATCATGCCGTCGGAGTCGCACGTGAGATCCGCGAGCGTGGCCGATACCGTCGGCTCTTCGTCGAGCCGGTGAATCGGCATGATCGGGAACAGGTGATCGATGGCCCAGATGTCGGGCGCCGACTGGAACAGCGAGAAGTTGCAGTAGTAGATCGCGCTCAGGTTCTTATCGAGGTGCTGGAGCTCCTCGGGCACGAACTTGAGTCGCTTGAGCGTCTGGTGGATCTTCTCGCAGCAATTCCAAAATAGGCGCTCGACCTGCGCGCGCTCGCGCAAGGAGAGGTAGCCGTACTTGAAGAGGCTCTGCGCTTCTTCCTTGGCTTGCGAGGCGTCGTGGTAGCTCTCCTGCACGTTCTTCGGCTGGATGCCGCTGTGCGTCTCGAAGAGCTCCTTGAGCAGGCGGTGCGCGTCCGGTCGCGGCTCGACCGGTTCGCCGAATTGCACGTGGCTGCGCCCGACGACTTCGAGCACGAGCACGGAGTGATGCGCAGCGATGGCGCGGCCGCTCTCGCTCACGAGGGTCGGCACGGGTAGGTCGGCTTTGTTGCAGGCGGCTTGGATGTGCGAGACGACGTCGGCCGCGTACTCCTCGAGCTGGTAGTTCTTGGACGCGTGAAAGTCCGTCTTGGACCCGTCGTAGTCGACGGCGAGGCCGCCGCCCACGTCGAGGAAGCCCATCTTGGCGCCCATCTTCGCGAGCTCGACGTAGATGTTCGACGCCTCCTGCATCGCGTTCTTGATCGGGATGATGCTCGAGATTTGGCTGCCGATATGGAAGTGGAGGAGCTGCAGGCAATCGAGCATGCCGCGCTCGGCGAGACGGTCCACGACCTCGACCATCTCGGACGTCGTGAGACCGAACTTGGCGCGGTCGCCCGCCGAGTCAGCCCAGCGCCCGACGCCGCGCGTCGTGAGCTTGGCGCGCACGCCGAGCATGGGACGAATGCCCACCTTCTCGGACGCGCGGAAGACGACGTCGAGCTCCTCGATGCGCTCGAGCACGACCATCACCGTCTTGTCGAACTTCTGCGCGACGAGCGCGGTCTCGATGTACTTCTGGTCTTTGTAGCCGTTGCAGATGATGAGGCCGCCCACGTCCTGCATCGCGGCGAGGGCGATCAAGAGCTCCGGTTTGCTGCCGGCTTCGAGCCCGAAATTCCAGGCGCGCCCGTAACGCACGATCTCTTCGACCAGGTGACGCTGCTGGTTGACTTTGACCGGGTACACGCCGCGGTAGCTGCCGGGGTACTCGTACTCGGTGATCGCTTTGCCGAACGCTTCGTTCAGGCGCTTGATGCGATCGGCGACGATGTCCGAGAAGCGAATCAAGAGCGGCAGCTCGAGGCCGCGCGCGCGGAGCTCCTGCGTGAGCTCGTACAGGTTGATGCACTGCTGGCGGTCGGGGTTCGGCGTGACCTCGATCTGGCCGCGCGCGTTGACCTGGAAGTAGGGCGAGCCCCAGCCAGTGATCTGATAGCGCTGCGCGCTGCGATCAGGCGTCCAGCCGAGCGGTTGCTCGGAGACCCCGTTCGGCACGCGCCGCGAAACGTCGAGAGCTGCATCCAATGCGGAAGCCATGAGTTTGCCGCCGTGAATCGTCAAAGAGGGTCCTAGTCGTTCGCTAGAAATGGCAGACGCCTGGGTGCGCTCGCCGGTATCGGAGGGACGCGCGAATGCGCGGACGGACTATAGCGGATCTCGGGCGCGAGGCGACGCCGATCCGACGCGCGCCGAGGACGGGTTCGTCGCCGCTCGGGGCGGCGCCAGGCGTGAGGCGCGGCGGCGCCTCTCTTCGTCACGTCGTCACCCGTTCGTCCCGTCACCCGCTCGGCCAGAAGACGTGAGGCAAAGCGTCGCGACGCCAGAGCGCCAGGAAATCCATGGAAAACGCGACGGTGATGTGCACGAGAAACCCGGCGTAGATGCTGCGCGTTCGCATCGCGAGTGAACCGAGCACGATGCCCGCCACGATGGCCCCGTTCGTCTCGAGGTAGGGCTTGCCGTAGTGGATCATGCAGTAGGGCACCGCCATCGCGAAGATCGCCGCCGACCCCAGGGTGCGTCGGAGCGCGCCGAGCAAAAATCCCCTGAAAAATAGCTCCAGCGCGAAGAACTGCGCGCCGTACATCGCCTCCCACATCAAGAGGTCGGAGACGCTACGCGAGCTCGACTTGTAGAAGGGGTAGTAGGTCCCGAAATCGGGTTGGCTCGCGACGAGCAGCATGGCGGGCAGCACGACGCTGAGACAGAGCCCGTAGATCCAGAGGTGGCTCAGAAACCCGCGGCCGCGCAGGCCCATGTCGAGCAAGCTGTCCTGGGGAAAAATCAGTTTCCAGAGCGGCAGCGGGACGAGCACGTAGCCGATGATGCGCGCGAGCGCCCACCAGGCGTAGCTGTAGAGCTCGTCGTATTGGGCCGTCTTGAGCCAGGGGCGTCCAGCAGCCTCGAGCTCGTGGAGCCAGGGACGGAGCAGGGTGTCGTACACCTGGCGCCCGCCGTAATACTCCTGAAGAGTGAGCACGACGGCGACGATCACGAGCGCGACCGCGGGGCGGTAGTCGGGTCGGTCGCCCGCGAGCGAGCGCGTTTCGGCGGCTTCGGCGTCGAGCACGCGCCAGGTGTCACGAAAGAACCACCACACCGCGGGCGCGAGCGCCGCGAGAATGGGCAGCGGCACGAGCGCCTTCACGGGCGTGAAGGCGAGAATCGACTGGAAGTAAGACGGCTCGGCAAGCCGAGTGAGTGGGAGCGCGGCAGGGACCACGGGGCTCGTCATCGGCGGGGTGGCGAGCCTACACGAGGCTCGGCGCGCGCCGGAGCCGAGCGAGGGAGCGCTCCTTGCCGAGTACCACCATGACCTCGAAGAGCGGCGGGCTCGCCGAGCGTCCCGTGAGCGCTACCCGCGCCGGCTGAGCCACGTCCTTGACGGCCAAGCCACGCGCCTCCGACCACTCCCGGACGGCCGCTTCGAGGTCCGTCGCGTTCCAGCCTTCCCGCCCTGCGAGCGTTTCGGCGAGCTCGACCAGTCGGGCGGCGCCCTCGGCGTTGAGCAGCTTGTCGCGCGCCTTCACGTCGAGCTCGGGCGGCTCCCGGAAATAAAAGTCGAGGTCAGCCGCGGCGTCCCGGTACGTACGCGCTCGCTCGCGGATACCCGGGATGGCGGCTGCGAGCGTCCTGGGTCCCGGCGCCGTCAGGCCGCGCTCGGCGAGGAACGGCTGCACGTTCTTCGCGTACTCCTCGAGGGGCGTGAGCTCGGCGCGCTTCAGATGCTCGAACGCCACGTCGGCGAACTTCTTGTCGTCGAATTTGCCGTCGCTCTTGTTGACGCGGTCCCAGGAGAAGAGCCGCACGAGCTCGTCGCGACTGAAAATTTCCTGGTCACCCGAGGACCAGCCGAAGCGCACGATGTAGTTCAAGACGGCCGCGGCGGGGTAGCCGCGGTCTCGGTAGTCCTGAACTGAGACGGAGGTGTGGCGTTTGCTGAGCTTTTCGCCCTTGGGCGACAGCATCATCGGCAGGTGCGCGAACTCGGGCGGATCCCAGCCGAGCGCGCGGTAGATCAGGAGTTGCTGGGGCGTGTTGCCGATGTGATCGCGGGCGCGCGCGACGAGCGTGATGTCCATCAGGTGGTCGTCGATGGTCGCCGCGAGGTTATAGAGCGGGTAGCCGTCGGTGCGGACGAGCACGAAATCCTGCTGCGCGGCGTTCGGTGTCGAGATGGGGCCGAAGACCTTGTCGACGAACTCGGTGACGCCGTCGCGCGGCGATTTGAAGCGCACGACGTGAGGCAAGTCGGGTTGATCCGTGCGGTTGCGGCAGGTCCCGGGATACACGAACTGTGCCTTCGGGTTTCGCTGCTTGAGCTCCTCGCGCGCGCGGTCGAGCTCCTCTTTGGTGCAGTAGCAGCGGTACGCGTGCCCCTTCGAGATGAGGCCCTCGACGAGCTCGCGGTAGATCGCCTTGCGCTCGCTTTGGAAGTAGGGGCCGTGAGGCCCGCCAACCTCGGGGCCCTCGTCCCAGTCCATGCCGAGCCAGACGAAGGCGTCGAGGATCGCGCGCACGCTCTCGATGCTCGAGCGCTCCTGGTCGGTGTCCTCGACGCGGAGCACGAAGACTCCGCCCTGGCTTTTGGCCCAGAGCCAGTTGAAAAGCGCTGTACGCGCTCCACCAATGTGCAAATACCCGCTCGGCGACGGAGCGAAGCGCAGGCGCGGCTTCATGGCGCGGCCGAGTACCACCGGCCGCGCGAAGCGTCACCTCCCGACGTGTTTCGGGCCGCCCGAACGGCCCCGCGCGCCCCCGGCGCCACGCGCCCAGCATTCTGGCATTTGCGACGGCCCTCCCTGGCTGCTACAAGCGGCCTCCCCGGCGCCGCCCGCCCGGTCGAGGAACATCATGAGCAAGTCGCCTTTAGCCTCCGTCAAGGAGCGCTTCGAGAGCAAAGAAAAGCTAGTTGCCGCCGTCGAGAAGCTCGCCACGAAGGACCTGTGGGTCGATCGCGTGAGCTCCGGCAAGGGCCTGGCCAAGGTATCCAACGCGAAGCTGATTCGCCTCCACACCCTCCTCACGCAAGCCAAGGAGAGCTTCGGTACGCGTGACAAGCTCGTCGCCTCCATCGTCGAGCTCGCCAAGCGGACGAAGGACTCGGGTTACGCGTCGCGCCTCGGCGAGTACCCGCTGCCGCGACTGCTCGACATGCACCGGTCGCTCTCGCGTTCGAGCAAGCGCGCGGCCGCCGCGGCGACGAAGGCGCCGAAAACGAGCGCTCCCAAGACGAAGAAGTCGGCTGCCGTGAAGGCCGAGAAGCCGCCCGCAGCCAAGGCCGAGAAGGCCAAAGCGCCCGCCGCCGAAAAGGCCAAGGCGCCGAAGAAGACCGCCGCCAAGAAGGCGTGAGTCGCGCCGCACCCACGGGGTGCGTGGTCGAGCCCGGCCGAGCGGGTTAGAATCGAGCAACCGGTTCGCTCGCCGGCCGACCCACGCCCATGGCCGATCTCACGACTCAGATCCTCATCGAAATCCGCGACGAGATCCGCGCGACCAACCAGCGCCTCGACCAAGTCGCGTCGGGCCTGAATAGCCGCATCGACAAGACGAACACGCGGCTCGACGAGTCGAACACCCGCCTGGACCGCCTCGAGCGGCGGCAGGTGGAGGCAGAGGTGCGCGTGAGCACGGCGCTCGTCGACGTCGTCGGTGCCGTCCACGAGCTGCGTGACGCTTTTCTTGGCGATCGGCTGCTCCGCGAGACCGTCTCCAATCACGAGCAGCGGCTCCAGGCCCTCGAGCGCCCGCGCGGCTAGGGCTTACTGCCAGCCGGCTTACTGCCAGCCCTTTTCGGACAGGAAACGGTTCGTGAAGGCGGCGCTCTTCTCGTAGGAGCGCCGTAAATCCTCGACCATGCGTTGCTCGAGCATACTGCCGATGAGGAAGACGCGAGCGACGACGGTACCGTCGACGATGCGCCGGCAGCGCTGCCCCTCGAGCGGTTCGGTGCGGAAGATGAGCGTCACGGTGACTTTGTCGCTGAGTCGATTCGGCTGCACGTTCGCATCGTAGCGACGCGTCGCGCGCACGAACACGCCGCGCTCCTCGTAGCCCGCGCCGTCGCCGATCGCGGCCTTGAGCGGCCCCGGCAGATCGCCCATCGGCGGCTGTGCTTTGACGAAACGGTGCACGCGCTCGCCCTCGTCCTTGTGCTCGAGCTCGCGCCACTCGCTGAAGTGCAATTCGTCGTAAAAAAGGCGGCGGTTGTACTCCGCATCGAAGAACACTTTTTCCCAGAACGTCGACTCACTGCACTCGAAGACGTTCTCGACACGGAAGCTAGGCATGGCCGGCCGGACCATAGTACGATGCCCGGCATGCAGGAAGCTGCCCGCGGCCGCGGCCCGGCCGGTGAGGCGCGGCGGCTGCCCGGTTGGACGTCCCAAGCCCTGTTGGTGCTCTCCAAGGACCTGCGCATCGAGGCGCGCACGGGCGAGGTCGTCGTCACGAGCAGCTTTTTTGCTTTGCTCCTGGTCGTGCTCGCTTCGCTCTCGCTTTTCGGCGGGCCGAACTCCGCGCGCATCGTGGGTTCCGGGGTGATTTGGCTGTCGATCACGTTCGCCGCCGTGCTCGCGCTCGGTCGCACCTGGCAGCGCGAGCGGGAGGAAGGGGCGCTCGACGGCTTGCTCGTGGCGCCGCTCTCGCGCAGCGCCTTGTTCGTCGGGAAGCTGCTCGGCATTCTGATTTTTCTTCTGCTCATCAGCGCGGTCGTGATCCCACTCACGGCGCTCTTCTTCTCGCTCGACCTCGATCGGTACGGGCTCGGGCTCGCTTGCATCGCGCTCACGGCGCTGCCTGGCGTCGCGGCTGCCGGCACGCTCTTCGGCTCGATGACGGTGCGCACGGCGGCGCGCGACCTCTTGCTCGCCATCGTGCTGTTTCCCCTGATTTCGCCGACGCTGCTCGCGGCCGTCGCCGCCACGCGCGAGCTCTTGGGCGGCACGCCGCTCGGCGAGCTCGGCGATTTCTTTCGCTTGATGGCGGTGTTCGACGTCATTTTCACCGCGGGCGGCGTGGCGCTCTTCGGCACGTTGGTCGAGCGCTGAGCTTTGCGCTAACGATGAACCTCCGGGTCTCATGACGACGGCGGTCTTCGGCGGCAGCTTCGATCCACCGCACGTCGCGCACCTGCTCGCCGCGGCGTACGTGCTCGGGGTCGGCGGCTTCGAGCGCCTCGTCGTCGCGCCCGTCTACGCCCACGCCTTCGCGAAGCCTCTGAGCGACTTCGAGGAGCGCGTCGAGCTCTGCCGCGCGTGCTTTGCCGAGCTACCGCGCGTGGAGGTTTCGCCGCTCGAAGCCGAGCTGCCGCGCCCGAACTACACCGTGCGCTTGCTCGAGCGGCTTCGGAGCGACCGCCCCGACGAGCCGCTGCGTCTCGTCATCGGCAGCGACGTGCTGCCGGAGACGGCGCGCTGGCACGACTTTGCCCGCGTGAGCGAGCTCGCGCCTCCGTTCGTGCTCACGCGCCGTGGCTTCGAACGCCCGGGTCTCGGCCCAGCGCTCCTGCCCGAGGTTTCCTCGACGCACGTGCGCGAGCTCCTCGCCCGCCGCGGCGATCCGGACGCCGAGCGCGAGCTCGCCTGGCTCGTGCCCGAGCGCGTGCGGGCGCGTATTTCCGAGCGCGGCCTGTACGGCGCCTGACGGCAGTCCGAGGGCGGGAGCCGTCGACGCTCGCCCAGCGCCGATCCCTCGGCGCGTTCGCGCGCGTGGTGGTAATCTCGCCGCATGGATCTGCGCACGCGCACGTCGCTCTTCTGCGGCGTGCTCGCGCTGACGATCGCCGTTTCGATTTTGCTGCGCGGCCGCGTGCGGCGGCCGCAGGTTTACTTTGCAGGCCTCGCGGCGGACATCGGGCTCTGGTACCTCGCGCAGTGGCTCTATCACGTCGTGCGGAGCGACCTGTGGGCTCGCTTCACGTCGGTGCTCGCCGTGCTCTTGCCGCAGTTCGCGGTGCAATTCTTCGGCGCCATTTTGCCGGAGACGGAGCGGCCGTCGTCTTTGCCGCGCGTGACGCTCGGCGTCGGCATCCCGATGCTCGTCTTCGTGCTCACGCAGCACTCGAACGGCATCGTGCGAAGTGCCGTCTTCATTTACGTCTTCGGCTTCATCGCGGCGGGGCTTTGGTCTTTGTGGCGTCGTGGCGAGCGCAGCGGTTCGCGCGCAGTGCAGCGCCGCATTCGCTTCCTCGTGCTGATCGGAGCGCTCGCCGCTTCCTTCAGCCTCGCCGACTTCTTGTGGTTCATCGGCGCGCCGCTGCCGCCCGTGAGCGCCGTGCTCGCGATCGTGTTCCTGTTCGTGCTCTCCGAGTCGCTGATCCGCGAACGGCTCGTCGATCTCTACGACGTGCTCGTGAAGCTGCTCGTCTCGACGGCGCTCGCGTTTTCGCTCGCCGGCATCTTCTACGTCTTCGTCGTGCTCTTCGGCGGCTTCGAGGTGATGTACCTCGGCGCCATCCTCGCGGCGATCGTGATTTTGGTGCTGTTCGAGCCGCTGCGCGAGCGCGCCGAGGGTTACGTGAGTCGCGTTTTTCTGCGCGAGCGCGTCGATCTCGAGCGCTCGGTGTCGCGCGCGCGCGCTCGCCTCTTGCACGTGCTTCAGCCCGGTGAAATGCAGGAGATCGTGATGGCGGCGCTCGAGGGCTCACGGCGCGCGACCGGCGCCGCCCTCTACCTGCGCGACCCGGGCGGCTCCGATTTCGCGCTCGCGGCTTCGTTCGGTCCGCCGGCGCCGGCCCGCATCGAGGTCGCGACGGCAGGGCCGCTGCTCGAGCGGCTCGAGCACACGCCGAGCGTCTCGCTCGAGGAAGTGGCGCTGCGCATCGTGGAACGCCGCCGCTCGGGCCAGCGGAGAGAAGCCGCGGCCGACGAGCGCTTGGTCGCCGCGTCGGACGTGTTCGGCCCGTTCAAGCAAGGGGCCGTGCTCGCGATTCGCGGTGAGGATCGCGAGCTCCGCGGGCTCTTGCTCGTGATCGACGATCGCGCGCGCGACGCGTTCCCGCCCGACGACTTGGCCGTGCTCGAGCCACTCGCCGTTCAGATTGGCGTCGTGATGGAGAACTCCAAGCAGTATCGGCGCATGCAGGAGCGCGATCGGCTGGCGGTCCTGGGGCAGATGGCCGCAGGTCTCGCGCACGAGATCAAAAATCCGCTCGGTGCCATCAAGGGCGCCGCCCAGCTACTCGGTGACGCACAGAGCGCCGAGCACCTCGGCGCGCCCGAGCGCGAATTTCTCGGCATCATCCTCGAGGAGGTGGAGCGGCTCGACCGGGTCGTCGGCTCGGTGCTCGATTACGCGCGGCCGTCGAAGGGCGATGTGGGCGCCATCGACGTGAACGCGGTAGTCAAAGGTACGCTGAAGCTGCTCGCCTCCGATCGCGCCGAGGTACCGGACGCACACATGGATCTTGCGCCCGATTTGCCCCGCGTCCGGGCAGACGCCGAGCAGCTACGCCAAGTCTTGATCAACCTCATCCGCAACGCGTCGCAGGCGATGGGGCTCGGGGGGACCGTCTACGTGAGCAGTCGCAAGCGGGAAGAGCGCCATTCCGGCGGCCGTGAGCCGGCTACTTTCGTCGAAATCGCCGTCCGGGACGAAGGACCGGGCATTGCTCCCCAGGTGATGAAGAACTTATTTGTCCCCTTCGTCACCACCAAGGACAAGGGAACTGGGCTCGGACTCGCCATCAGCCAGCGTGTCGTCGCCGAAGTGGGCGGCCGTATCGACGTTGCAACCCGCCCCGGCCTGGGCTCGACCTTCACCGTCATTCTACCGGTTGCGCCCGATGCGGCCGCCGAGCCCGTGATTGATTCCGCCGGCGGGCTGCTGTCCGCCGCGCTCGGCGCGTCTTCGGCGCTCGACTCACCGGCCAACCGTACTGCCGGCGAGGCGTTCGGGGCCGCGGGCGGGAGCACGAACGGGCGGCCCCGGGACTGACTACTCGCGTTGCGACGCGTGCCGCGATAGGCTGCGTCTGAGGAGCCACGTCGAGCGACCCAGCATGGTGAGTCCCCGTAAGACCGAAAAGTCGGGCGAGCACGGCCGCCGCTACGCACTCCGTTTCGTCTCGGGCAAGTACCAAGGGGGCGAGTTTCCCCTGAGCGAGGGCGAGGAGGTCGTGGTCGGCCGCTCGAGCGATCTCGACATGGTTTTGGTCGAGGAGATGGTCTCGAGAAAGCACGCCATCTTCCGCCTGTCGGGCGGCGTGCTCTCGGTCGAGGACCAGGGCTCGACGAACGGAACTTTCGTCAACGGCGAGCGCATCGAGAAGGCGAACCTCAACGAAGGCGACCGCGTTCTCATCGGAACGAGTATTTTGCGTGTGGTCGGATCGGACGCCACCTCACCCGTGGAGGGCCGGCGCTCACTCCTCGACAACGCGACGCAGAAGGCGGTGCGCCCGCGCACCAACGAACTACCCGCGAGCCAGGAGCCGCCGCGGATGAGCGGCAGCCTGGAGGAGATCCCGCTCCCGGACCTGATGCAACTCTTCTCCACTTCGAAGAAGAGCGGCGTGCTCGTGCTGCGCAACGCCGAGAGCACCGGCCGGCTGTACCTCGACCTCGGTCGCATCCGGCACGCCGAGATCAACACGAGCCCCGATCTCACTCCCGCGAAAGCCGTGTACCGCCTGCTGAACTTCACGCGCGGCCAGTTCGCGCTCGATCCGCCCGAGGATCGCGCTTTCGAGGAGCCGCTCGACCTGAGCGCGACGGAAGTTCTGATGGAAGGCTTCCGCCAGCTCGACGAGCTCGGCACCCTCCGCGAACGGCTGCCGCCGCACGACGCCGTTTTGAGCCTGCCGAAGACGCTGCCGGGACACCTGCGCGATTTACCCCCCGAGGATCTCGACTGGATCGAAATCGCCTTTCGCGGCCGCACGTTCGGGGGCGCGCTCGACGCCGCGTCGGGCACGGACCTCGAGACGGCTCGCGCGCTGCTCGGCTTGATGGAACGCGGCTGGCTCGCCGCCGGCTGAGTCCCCGCTACGCCGCGCGTACGACGCGATTGCGCCCGCTGCGCTTCGCCTCGTAGAGCGCTGCGTCCGCCTTCTCGACGAGGGCGGTCGCCGCGCGCAGGCAGCCGGGCCCCTTGATCGACGCGACACCAAGGCTCGACGTGAACTTGAGCTCGCCGCTCGGGAGCACGACCCGTTCGGCCTCGATGCACTTGCGCAGCCGCTCCGCCGCCACGAGCGCGCCGTCGGGGTCGGTGTCGGGCAAAATCGTCAAGAATTCCTCGCCGCCGGTGCGGCCCGCGAGATCGCCCGCGCGCAGCGCCGTGCGCAAGATATTGCCGAGCACGACGAGCACCTGATCGCCGCCGCTGTGGCCGTGCGTGTCGTTGACGCGCTTGAAGTGATCGACGTCGAGCGCGACGATCGAAATCCAGCGGCCGTCGCGATCGGCGCGTGCGAGATCGCGCGTGAGCGCCGTTTCCAGCGCGCGGCGATTGGCGAGACCGGTGAGCGGGTCGCTCATCGCCATCGTCTCGAGCCGGCGATTGGCTTCCGCCAGGTTCTTCGCGAGCTCTTCCTTCTCGGCGATCAGCGCCTCGAGCCGGCGCACCATGACTTCGTAGCTCTGGTTCAGCTCCGCCAGGCCTCGGTTCACATCGACGAGCGTCGCGCCCACGACCTTTTCGTCGATGTTGTCGCAGCCGAGCCCCTGCGCCGCCGCCGCGGCCAGCGCCGGCACCTGCTTCATGACTTCGTCCACTTGCGCCCCGCTCAAGCCGAGCAGCGCGGCGGCGGCGCGCGCCTCGTCGACGAGCTGTGCGGCGTTGCCCGCTTCGAAGCGCGCCGCGACGCGTTCGGCGACCCAGGCCATGCGCGCGAGATCGGCTTCGGGGGGACTCGCGTCGTGGTGGCTCGCGATGGCCTCCGTCACTTCGTGCGAGAGGTAGAACTCCGAGGCGAGCCCGGAGCCGAGCTCGGCATGGTCCACCAAGCCGAGCGAACGCTCGAAAATCGCGCGGTGCTGCGCGGGCAAACGCGCGACCTGTTCCGTGCCGGTGACGTCGGCACGCGCGCGGCTCAAAAGGCCCACGTCGAGGAAGAGTCCCGTCGTGAAATAGCCGTCGAGGTCGCGAGCGCCCGCCGCTTGCGCGAGCAGCCGGCAGGCCGTCGCGCGGCGCAAGCATGCGATGAGCAACAGACTACCGCTCTCACCCCAGGGCACCATGTCGGTGAGGGCGAGATTCAGACCGATATTGCGCAGGCCCCGCACGCCGAGCAGGCTCGTCGCCTGTTTCACGTCGGCGATCTTGCGTCCGCCGCCGAACGCCGCGCTATTGACGAGCGAAAGCACGCGAATCGCAAACGCCGGGTCGCTCTCGGCGAGCCCCGCCAGCGTCGAAAGCGCGACGTTCTCGCGCAGCGACGCCTGCACGATCTGCAGCGCAGCCACCGACAACGGGGCGCGTGAAGACGTGGTTGCGGGCAGGGCCATCCTGAGCTCCTGATCGGCACACGGGCAGAAATCTGAAACGTGGGATCCATTTCACCGGAGCGCGTCAAGACTTTGACGGCCGCGGTCAAATTGCCGTCCGCGAGGCGAGCCTCGCGCGCGGTGATTCTCGGCACGTCCTCGGAACGGGACGCGAGCCGGCGTGGCATGTCGCTTGCTCAACGAAGGGCGTACGGCCCCGAGAGCGGAGACCCAGCGTGAAATCGAGCTCGACCCACCACCCCTCCGCCATCTTGGATACGTTGCCTCCCTCGGGACCGGGGCCGAGCGGCGGCGCCTTCCTCGTGCTCCAAAGCACGCCCGAGCGTGAACGCTTCATCGCGCTCGCTCTCACGGGCAACGCGGCGGAGCTCATCCACCCCCAAAATGTCGAAGAAGTCGAGCGCTTGGTCGCGCTCGCGGCTCCGGACGTGCTCGTGCTCGATCGCGCGATGCAAGAATGGCCGGTGCTCTGCCGCGTGCTCAAGAGTGGGACGCGCCACGCGGTGCCCATCGTGGTCGTGGACTGGGAGGACGGCGGTGAACCGGCCGCGGTCGCGGCGCTCGAGGCCGGAGCCGACGAGTACGTCGGTACGCCTACCCATACCGAGGAGCTCCGCGCGCGGCTCAACAACCAACTACGCCACAAGCGCCGCATGGACACGCTGAAACGCTTGCGTGCCGAACGGGACACCCTGCGCTTCGACGCGAGTCTCGACGGGTTGACGAGCGTGCTCACGCGGCGGGCGCTCGAACGCGCGCTGCATCAGCTCGAGCACGAAACGCGCGAGCTCAGCTTGATTTTTCTCGACGTGGATCACTTCAAGCGCGTCAACGACGGCTTCGGTCACGCCGTCGGTGACCGCGTGCTCGCGGCGCTCGGACGGCTCCTGCGCGATCAGGTCCGGCCGAGCGACGTGGTGGGTCGTTACGGCGGCGAAGAGTTCGTCGTGGTGCTGCGTGACGCGAGCGCGGATGCCGCGCGGCGTGTGGCCGAGCGTATCCGGCAGTCGATTGCCGGCGCGAGCATCCTCGGCTTGCCGGGCCGCGTCACGCTGAGCGCCGGGATCGCCGCGCGCGAGCCGCACGAGAGCATGGCTGAGCTCATCGCGCGCGCGGATCTCGGTCTTTATGCCGCCAAGCGCGCGGGTCGCAATCGCGTGCTCGTCGCGGCGTCACGCGACGGTGCGCACGAATCGTTGCTCCCGCCGCCCGCGGACACCTTCGTCCGACCTGTTCCGCTCGACTCGGAGCGCGAGCTCGGTCATTCGGCGGCCGAGTGAGCGCCGGCGGGCGTGAGCGCCGCGTTCATGCTTTACGGAAGCAAAGCGTCGTCATGCCGCGCTCGTCGGTACGCGCGGCGAGCTCGAGCCCCACGTCGCTTGCTGCCGTGAGCAAGCGTTCCGGTGCGATCCGGAGCTTCACGTAGTCGCCGAGCCGGGTGCGCGGGCCCTCGGGGCCGATTTCGGTGACGATGTCGGTGACGCGCAGGTGCTCGGCGTCGAGCGGCTCGAGTAAGCAGTGCATGCTGCGCGTGGCGTCGCGCGCGACCTCGATGAAGCGCTCGACGCCTTCAGCCGCGAAGCGCGTCGAGTCGCGATACGCAAACGCCAGGCGCCCGCCCGGCGCAAGGCAGCTCGCGCTTTCGCGCACGAGCTCGTCGACGTCGGCGAGCGCCGGCAAGTGCGTCAGCGTGTCGCCCGCGCACAAAATCACGTCGAAGCTCGCGGGCGTCGCCGCGCGGACGTAGGCGAGTAAATCGCCCGCGTGCAGCGTGAGGCGCTCGCCGTACGGGGCCGCGGCGCTGCGCAGCTCCTCGAGCAGCGCCGTGTCGAAGTCCACCGCCGTCACGCGTTTGCCGGCGCGCAACAGCGCGAGCGCGTGCGCGCCGGAGCCCGCGCCGAGATCGAGGTAGTGTGCGTGCGTGAGGAGGCCGTGGCGCTCGAGCCAGCCGGCCGCACGCGCGACGGGATCGCCGTCTACGGACGTGTACCAAGTGTAAATCGGGCCGAGGAGCTCGGCGTAGTGACGCTTCACATCGCTCATGCCGTTGAACGCTAACCGACGACGTGCCCGTCGCCCATGCTAGCTTCTGAGCCGGGTCACGAGGAGACTCAGATGCTATTTCAAGGTCAGACGATGGCGTTCGTGCCGGCGCGTGATCTCGATCGCGCGGAGGCGTTTTACGTCGGGCGGCTGGGGCTGACCCGCGTGTCGCGCGACGAGTTCGCGCTCGCCGTGAACGCGGACGTGCCGATCCGCATCACGCGCGTGGCGGAGCTCGCGCCGCAGCCGTTCACCGTGCTCGGCTGGCAAGTCGCGGATATCGACGCGGTCGTCGCGCGGCTCGCGCAAGCCGGCGTCGAATTTCGGCGCTACCCCGGGATGGACCAGGACGCCGCGGGGATCTGGCGCGCGCCGAGCGGAGCTCGCGTCGCCTGGTTCGAAGACCCCGACGGCAACGTGCTCTCGCTGTCGGAGCAGCCTTGACTCAGTAAGTGCCCTTCTCGCTCGGCGTGCCGAGCAGGCCGTACACATCGGAGGCGAGCCAGAGGAAATCCGGCACGGATTTGTAGCTCTGGAGCTCGTAGGCGTAGTGATTGTCGGTCGCGGCCAGCGGCGTGCAGCTCGGATCCTCGTTCTGGTCGCACGTCTCGTTCGCGACGAGACTGCCGCCCACCAAGCCCCGCACCGCCGCATCGGCGCGCACGATGGGCGTCCCATCCGGTTGGTGCAACACGACGGCGTGACCGTACTGCGTGTAGCCGGCGGGGTGCGCGGGCGAGCCGTCGCTGCCGTCGCTCGCGGGGTAGTTCGCTTCGTCGAGCACGTAGCCTTTGGCCGTGAGCTCGTTCGCGTACTCGAGCACACGCGCGGCGATGCCCTTCTCCACGAGCTCGCCGCCCTTGCAGTCGTCGCCCGTGCCGTAGAAGCACTCCTTGCCGTAGGAGGCCGCGTGGTACACCGTGCCGGACACCGGGTCCTCCCACTCGACCTGCTCGGCGAGCCCCGGATCGGGGTTCGCGCCGACGCGGTACATGCGCAGCTGATCGAGCCACTGGCTCTTTTCGTTCGCTTTGATGTACCCGACGGTCCACGCCACGAGGAACTTCTGCACCTCCCAGCCGATTTGAGGATCGATGGGCGCGGTGTGCGCGGGCGCGACCGCCGCGAGGGAACTGTCGTCGAGTGGATTCGTGCAGGCGTTGCGACCGAGTGAGGCGAAGCAGATCTCGGGCCCACTCGCGGGCCAGAGGCTCGCCCAGCCGAGCGGCTGTGCGGGGTAGAGCTGCGCCTGCGGATCGAGCGCGACGTTGCCGCTCGTGTCGAGCAGGGGCAGCCCGCGCGAGTCCGTCGCGACCTGAGGCGCGAGGATGCGACGGTCGCCCGTGAGCGCGTTGGCAATGGCGCGGCGGAAGCCGTCCGGCAGGACATCCGCCATACCGACGGCACGGAAGCGCGCGTCGTAGAAGTCGCGCCGCGACTGGCTGATGAACCGATCCTCGGACTCGGCGAGCAGGAGCGCGACGTTGACCTTGTCGTAGTACGAGCCCGCGTTCTGCGTGTAGTCGACGTCGAATTCGCCGTGGTTGTCCGAGAGCGCGTTTTCGAGGGGGTGGCCGCCGAAGCCCACGTCCTTCAAGAAGCCGGTCGTGCCGTTCGGGATCACGACGTCGGGCTTACTCGACGGCGGGCCGTAGTCGTCCGGGTCGCTCGCCGAGTGCAGTACCGGATCCTGGAAGGCGCTCGCGCGGAAGTAGTGCTGGCCGGGCTCCGGTCGCGTGAGCTCGCGCGTGAAGTGGTCGAAGGCGAGCGTCGCGGCGACCATATTTTCTGGCGCTTGGGACGCCACGACCTGCGGCCAAACGCCCTCGAAGCTGTAGCCCTGGTTGGTCGAGAGGTCCTGATAAATGGAGCGCAAGAACCCGAGAGCCGCGCCCATGTGCATGAGCTTCTCGTTGTAGCGGCTGTACGAACGATCCGCGGCGGCGAGGACGCTGAAGGTGGTCCGATCGCGCCGGAAGTTGTCGAGGATGTGACGTGTCTCCTGCGTCGTGATGAGGAAGTTCGCCTGTTCGTAGGGATCGGCGCCGTTGTCGTGCCGGAACACGGAGACGTTGCCGAGGTCGGCCCAAGTGTCGGTCGCGAACGAGTAGGGCACGCGCAAGCGTTTGGTCGCGTCCTCGACGCTCGGTCCGCCGCGATAAAACGCGCCGTTGAGCTCGGACGTGCTCGGCATGCGCAGATTCGCGTACGGCACGTAGTCGACCTGCTGCTCGCGGCACTTGGTCGGCTGCCCGTCGATGGCCACCGTGTGGCCGTCGAGCACCGGATCCCACACGCCGTCTACCGCCTCGTTCCAGCTCGCGGGCGCTTCGGGTGACACGTCGTAGCAGTCGTGGATCAGCCCGTAGTTCTTCTGCAGCGCCGAGTAGTGGAACTCGTTCACGCCGTTCGACCCGAGGCCCCCGGCGCGCACGCCATAGCGGACGCCGATGAGCCCACCGAAGGTGTCGGTGGCCGCCGAAATTCCGGTGCCGACCGCACTGCCGGCGAGGTAGCGCGAGTCCGTGTAGACGGAGCTCGTGTCGGCGTAGAAGAAGCGCGCGGCGGCAAAATCCGTCACGCCGAGGCCGAGCATGTCTTGAGCGACCTCGCCCGGGTAGTCCATCACCGTGGACTGCATGAACATCCAGATCAGCTGAGACTGCTCTTCGTCCGTCACGGGGTCGAAGTAGCGCGGGCCCACGCACGTCGAGCCGTCCGTGACGGCGTCCTTGCACGCGCTCGAGACGCTGCCGTTCTTCGTGCGCAGCTGCCAGTACTGCGGCCGGTAGAAGAGGGGAGCCGCGCTGCTCACGAAGTTGTGGCGCAGGCCAATCGAGTGGCCCATCTCGTGCGCCAGCACGCCGTAATGATAGCGGCGCTTGACGTAGTCGAGCATGCGCTGATTACGATCCTTCGTGTCGGTGGCCGTCTCGTTGTCACCGCGCGGGAACTTGCGCGCCATGATGTCCGCGAGACCCGACAGCGACGACGGTTCGGGCGCTTCGCTCACGATGCACGCGCCGCGTTCGGCGAGCGCATTTTCGCGCATCTCGGACAGGCGAGCGCGCATCATGGGGTTATTGAGCGCGAGCGGCGACACGACGTTCATCAGGCTGCCGCCGGCCGGCACGTTGCCGCCGAGCCCGGCCAGTTGCAGCATCGGCGCGTTCAAGAGCGCGGACTCGAGCGGCGTCCCGCGCGCCGAGCCGAGCGTCGTAGCGGCTCGCGCAAGGGCGGGAGAGGCTACGTCCGAGCTCGCGGCCACGTCGAGCACGCGTGCCTTGGCGGCGCTCAGGAGCCGCTGCACGTCGTCGCTCGGCGGTGTCTTCGCGATCGCGCTGAACGCCTTCACGTCGAGCGACGTCGCCGCAGCGAGACGCTCGTTGATTTGCGTCCTCGTGAGCGTCGGCAGGCCGCCTGCGCCAGCGAGCTTGACGGCGCCGGCATAATTATCGACGTACTGGCCGTTCGTGATCGCCGCCGTCGAAAGCTCCCCGTTCACGTAGCGCACGAGATCGACGAGCGTTTGGGCGGCCGTGTCCGTCACGTACGTCCAGATGTTCATCGACCCCGCGACTTTTTCACCCGTGAGCGGGTCGTCGGCGTCGACCATGATCCCCCAGGGGCTCGGCGTCTGTGGATTCTCGATGGCGTCGACGATGTGGTAGCGGATGTCGCCGAGGCGCGGCGCGAGACCGCGCGGGCCGCAGTCCGGGTGATCACTCGTCTGCACGGGGTCGTGGCAGAGCGTGAGCACGGGCGGCATGCTCACGATTTCGCCGATGGCGAGCGTGCTCGGGTCGTCGGCGTTGCCGCGCGCGGCCGCGAGCGCTCGGGCGGCGGCGCGCGCGTCGTCGGCGCAGCTCTTTTCGCCCCAGCCGCGAGCGCGCTGGCAAGCGTTGAACTCACGCGAGATAGCGACGGCTTCTTCGTTGTCGTCTTGCTGGCCGCGCCACATCGGGTAGTCGGCGTCACAGTTGCCGCCGCCTGCACGCCGGCACTCGGTGAGGCGCGCCGTCTGCACGGCCGTCTTCAGCGCCAGATCCCACTCCTCGACGCCCCAATCGGTCGGATCGAAGTAGCTCGCGTCGCCCGCCAAATACCAGGGGATGGTGACTGTCTGGCGCTGGCTGAACGGCAGCGTGCACTTGTGCGAGAAGATGTCGCAGCGCGAGCCGGGGCCGGCGGCTTGGCACTCGTCGGCCGTGCCGTCACCGTCGAGATCGCGGTTGGGATCGGCGTTGGGGTCGCCGGTCGGGTCCTCGGTCGTCTGCTTGGTCGCGCACGCGATAGGTCCGCTCATGCGCTCGGGATCGGCGTAAAAGTGGCTGCGCTGCCAGATGTTGTAGCGCGAGATGAAGCGGTGCCAGTTCGTGTCGATCTGTCCGTAGCTCCGATCGTAACCCTGTCGTTCGACGTTGAACGCGCCGAGCGTCTGGAAGCGATAGCCGTCCTCGTCGGTCGGCTCGTAGTCGTGGTCGACGATCTTGCGGAAGGACTCGCGAATCGTGAGCTGCACGGGGTTGCAGTTACCGGAGGGTGACGTGCCGCCGTGAAACTCGCCGCCGAGCCAGCAGGCGGGTATCGTGTCGAGCCCGATGCCGAGGCTCGACACGTCGACGCTCTGCGGTGTCGCGTACACCTTGTTCGTCACGTCGAAGTAACCTTCGCCCGGAGCGAACATCGGCGCGTCCGGATCGGATGGATCGAGCACGGTGTAGCTCGTGGGCTCGTACTCGACGCCGCCGTAGATACCCGTCTGCGCGAGCGTGTCGTAGTCGTACGCGTCCGTGATCAGATTCTTGGACCAGTCGACGCGCATGAACTCTCGCGCGTACCAGGGCTTGTCCGTCGAATTCTCGACGACGACGTTGAGCGGCTCCCCGGTCTGCGGGTTGTAATCACGCTTGATGTCGAAGTGGCTCGTGATGGCGTAACTCGCGACGATTTGCCCCGCGCGCGTGGGCAAGCCCGCGCCGTTCATCGATTTCCCCGTGGCGTCGGTGCCCGAGACCCGCTCGTACGAGAGCCGGGCGTTGAGCGCCGTCTCGGTGATTTCCCAGCGGATTCGCGAGAGCGGCTGTCCGTACGTCGCCGTGAACAGACCGTCCTGTGCCGCGCCGTAGTCGACGCTGACTACCGTACCGCGCTTGTAAAACTCGGGATCATCGCTCTCGTCGTCGAGCTTGCCGACGAAGAAGGATTTATCGAGCGCGTCCGGCTGCACGCGGTTGATGGGGGCGCGCTCCTGGGCGCAGCTCGTCGCTCCCACTAACGCGAACATGGACGCGACGGCCGACCGAGCGAGACGCGAGGAAAGCTTCATGGCTCCTCCAAAAAGGGGATCGGAACGATAGCCGCCGATCGGCCCTGTCGCTACTCCAAGCCTCGAGAACGAATTTAGGCGGGTCTCGGAGAGCCCTCGCCGACGCTATGACTTCGAGGTCCGGATCTCGACGGCGCGAGCGTGCGCCTCGAGCCCTTCGGCGCGGGCGAAGGTGGCAATCGCTTCCCCCTGAGCGGCAAGCGCCTCGCGTGTGTATTCAATTATCGAGCTCCGCGCGACGAAGTCGTAGACGCCGAGCGGCGAGGCGTACCGCGCTGCCCCACCCGTCGGCAGAACGTGCGACGGGCCCGCCAGGTAGTCGCCCGCGGCTTCGGGCGTGTTCGAGCCGACGAACAAGGCTCCCGCCGCACGAATGGCGTCTGCGGTGCGCCGCGGCTCCCGCGTCTGCACCGCGACGTGCTCGGCGGCGAGCTCGTGCGCGACGGCCGAGAGCCGCTCGGCCGAGTGCACGACGAGCGCGGCGCCGTGCTCCCGCAACGAAATTTCAGCGATGGCCCGGCGCGGCTGCGTCGCGAGCTGGCGCGAGAGCTCGCTCCGGACGGCGTCGACGAGCGCGCGGCTGGTCGTGACGAGCAGCGCATAGGCTGCCTCGTCGTGCTCGGCTTGGGACAAGAGATCGGCGGCGATAATCGCCGGGTCGGCGCTGTCGTCGGCGACCACGAGGATCTCGCTTGGTCCGGCGATGCTGTCGATCGATACCTCGCCGAACACGAGTCGCTTGGCCGCGGCGACGTAGATGTTGCCGGGGCCCACGATTTTAGCGACCCTGGGCACGCTCTCCGTGCCGTAGGCGAGCGCTCCGATCGCTTGCGCGCCGCCCGCGTCGAGCAGTCCGTGCACGCCGGCGAGGTGACAGGCCGCGCGCACCTCGACGCTCGTGTCCGGCGACGCGACGATGATGTCCTTCACACCGGCGACGGCGGCGGGGATCGCCGACATCAGGACGCTCGAAGGATAACGCGCCTTGCCGCCCGGCACGTACACGCCGACGCGCTCGATCGGCAGCACGCGGCTGCCGAGCCGCACGCCGTCCTCCTCGTATTCGAACCCGAGCAGCCCTTCGAGCTGGCGCTCGTGGTAGCGGCGAATGCGCGCGGTCGCACGTTCGAGCGCGTCGCGCACCGCGACGGGCAGCGCGGCGAGCGCCGCAGCACCGCCGTAATCCCGCACGAAGAAGCGCTCCGGACGCCGGCCCTCGAAGCGCTCGACGAGCGTCGTGAGAGCGCGGTCGCCGTCATGCCGCACGGCTTCGAGGATCTCGCGCACGGCGGGCTCGACGCGCGCGAGATCGGATTCGCCGCGGCGCCGCAGTTTGGCGAGCAGCGCGTCGAACTCGGGCGTGCCTTCGACGACTGCCCGGAACAGCTCGGCTGGCGCGCTCACGTCCAGTGTCCCGCTTTGGCCGCGGCGGGGTCGTGCTCGCGAATGCGCGGTCCGAGTTGTTCGCGGAAGACCTGCTCGTCATCCATGTCGACGTCGCGGTCGGGGAAGTTCTTCGCAACTTCCATGCCGATCGCTAGGATGCGCAAGAAGGTCGCAAAGCTCGAGGCGCAGAGCCGCGGCTTCCAGTTGTCCGTGCCGCTCATGGCCGTGAAGACCTGGCAGTCGCCCTCCGCGTCGGGGCTCGCGACGTCCAAAAAGTACGGATCGCCCAGCAGCGCGCTATGCGCGATCACCACCCACGAGGGCCGCCAACCCGACGGACTCGGCCCCGAGCGCGCGCTGCCGTCCTCCGCGAGCGACAAGCCATGTTGCTCCTCGAGTAACTTTGCGGACGGCACGAGCCGCACTCGTTCGGCCGGTGTGCGTGTCTCCACGTCGATGGGATCGGCCGCGAGCAAGAACTCGCGGAAGCGTCGCGGCACCCGCAGACGGCTGCGTAACAGGTCGACGCGCGCCTGTTCGGCCTTGCCGAACTGCGCCGGTAACACGCGCCGCTCGAAGGCGGCTTTCAGGGCTTGTAACGCTTCGGCGAGATCGCTATCCACTTCGCCGGGACCTTCAGGGGCGTCCGGCGCCGGTGGCACCGGATAACCATTCGGAAAGAAGCCAACTTCTTACTGCCGTCCGCTCCGGAAGCAAGCCGCTCGGCGACGTTTTATACGAAAGGCCACCAAACGGACGGCCGGTTTCGGCCTTGGCGCTTCGGCTTTGCTCAGAAGGCGTAGCGCAGCGCCGCGCTCGCTACGACGGCCAGCGGCGGCTCCCCGCCGCGATCCCGCGTGAGGCCTTGCCCGTAGCTTTTCACACCCGCGTGCACCGCGAGCGCCAGGTGCGGGCTCACCTGGTACCATTCGAGGCCGAGCTCGCCGCCGTAGTAGAGGTTGGGGTCGTCCGCGTGCGGGAAGCCGTAGACGGAGAGCACATTTTGCTCCGAGACACGCGCGAAACCGACGCTGCCCTGGGCGAGCAGCGCGAAGATACGGCTCACGGGCAGGGTGAAGCGGACGCCCGCGCCCGCTCCGTAATGATAGTAGGAGCGCGGCGGCGGCGGCTCGCTCGCGTAGGCCGTCGAAGCGAACGCCACGTCGCCCTCGACGAACGGCATCAGCCAATGGAGCACCTCGTAGCCGAGGCGCAGCTGGAAGTCGGGCGCAGTCGGCGCAATGTGCTTGAGCGAGCCGATTTGCGTGACGAACCCGAGCCCGCTCTCCACGACGAAGCCGTGGCGGCGCGGGGCGGGCAGCGGTTGCTCGGCGCCGGGCGTCGTGCCCTGGTCGGCGGGCGCTCCGCCTGGTTCTGCCTCGAGCCAGCCCTCGATTTCACTGGTCGAGAGCGGGCGCTCTTTGTTCTCGTTCGCTGCTCGCGCCGATGACACGAGGAGAAGCACCCCGAGGAGTCCACCGCCCATCGCGAGCCGTGCCACGCGCATCACCCGCCAGCGTACACGCCCCGATGCGCGCTGTCGTTCGATTCCGCGCGCCGTCCGTCCGGCGCTGCGACTCAATCTTCGCGCTTCTTCTTTTTGGCTTTGGCGCCCTTGGCGAGGGCGGGCACGACCGGGGGCGGCGGAGCTTCGCGCGCAGGTTTCGCGTCTTTCGGAGGCGCGGGAGGCTCGGACTCGAGTTCTTCCTCGGGCGCTCCCTCTGGCTCGCGCGGCTCCGATTTCGTGGGTGGAGGCGCTGGGGGTGCGGCCGGAGGCCGGGCCGGAAACGCGGGAGATCGCGCACCCATTGCTGTCGCCGGGCGCCGTGGCGCGCCGAGCGCCGGCTCGCCGTCCGTGCGCACGAGGCCTTTGACGAGCGCTCCGGTCGCCACGCCGATGCGCGGCGCCGTGAGGTCACCGACCACACGGGCCCCGCGCTCGAGCAGCACCGCTTCACTGCCGCGCACGTCGCCCTGCACGGCTCCCGAGACGGTGATGTGTGACCCTGTCACACTTCCGCGCACCGCGCTCTCCTCGCCGAGCACGAGCTCGCCCGTGACGCTCACGTCGCCTTCGACGCGGCCCAAGATTTCGAGACTGCCGCTGCCGCGCACGTTGCCGCGCACGACCGTTCCACGCCCGATGACGGAGCCGTTCATCGCTGCTCCGCTCACACGTCCATATCGACGTTGCCCTTGAACGAGGCTCCGTCGGCGATGGTCAGGCGCGAGGCTTTCACGTCGCCGATGAGCCGGCCGCCGGCCTGCAGATCGACCCGTTCGGCCGCCGTCACGTCACCGGTCACTTGCCCGGCGATCGTGAGGCTCTGGGCGCTCACGTCCGCTTCGATCACGGCGGAGCTACCGACGGACACGGCGTCCGTCGTCGTGAGCTTGCCGCGCAGGTTGCCCTGCACCACCACCTCTTCTTCGCTGCTCACATCGCCTTCGATGTTGAGCCCTTCGCCGATCACCGTGCCTGCCATGAAAAATCCTCTTTGCTTTGCGTGGGTGGCTTAGCGCCGTCGGGGCGCGCCGAGATCGAGCTCGACCTGCGTGTCGAGTCGCACCGACACGCGCGAACCCGGCTCGATGGAGATTTCGCTGCCGCGGAGGTCACCGCGCACGAGGGCACCGGCGCGCACGGCGATCGGGCCGCGCGTCACGGCGTCGCCGAGCAGCGAGCCCGCGATCTCGAGGCTTTCGGCGTGGACGGTGCCTTCGACGCTCGCGCCCTCGGCGATTTCCGCGGGGCCGCTCACGTTCACGTCGCCTTTGACTCCGCCTTCGACGCGGATCGCCCCGTCGCCGCTGATCCTACCGGTGATGCGGGTGGCGGGCCCGAGCACGCTGCCTTCCGAATTATGCCTCAGCATTTTGCGATTCGGCGGGCGACGCTAGCACTAGCCGCCAGTTTGCCCCAGTCTAAAAAACCAAGCGTCGCTCGCCGCGCAAACCCTCACGTTTCGGGGCTTCCTAGTGCTGTGTCCCAGGAATTGCGGTGCAATCGTTGGGAGCGTGGCTGCGCCACGCAGCGCTGCTTCGCAGCGCTCGCACTAGCTTGTTTCTGGGGGCGTCCCGCCCCCGCGCCGGCTTTGCCGGCGCGCCCCCTCACGCGCTTCGCGCGTGCCTAGTGCCTCCC